>CBDETI010000022.1:97500-147500 GCA_965242775.1 Cyclobacteriaceae bacterium | reverse complement strand
TCCTCCCTGTTAACCCCAGGGGTAAACCCTTACGATACTGCAGCACCCAGAAATGCACAGGCAAGGTAGGTAGTTAGAAGGTAGGTAGGTAGGTAGGTAGGTAGGTCGGTCGGTCGGTCGGTCGGTCGGTCGGTCGGTCGGTCGGTCGGTCGGTCGGTCGGTAGGTAGATTGGTATGTGGGTAGGTTGGTAGGTAGCGGTAGCAAACCGAACCCCAGCTTGGCATTGCATACCCAAGTCAATGGCGCCACTTGGTCCTACAGAAGTTTTGGGGGCTCACTTCTTACCATGACATCAGAACATCCTGAACCCCGTCCCTCCAACAATAAACCTCCCTACCCCGAAACACCAAATATTCCCCCACCCATGCACGGTACTGTGAGGGGAAAATAAAAAATCAGGCGGGTTGAGCGGCCAAATTGTAATTTGGACCCTAAACCCTAGACCCTATAAACCCTAAACCCTAAACCCTAAACCTTAACCCTCATTGGCCCGAAGCCCTGAGCTGCCCTGAAACCCCAAAGCCTACCCTGGAACAGAACCAGTTGTACTCCATTGTCTGGGTTGCTGTCAGGGAACTTAAGTTAAGCTACTAGTTTGGGGAAACCCTATTGTTTACTATATATATATATATATATATGGGTGGTTGTCAAAATTATGGTCCCTTTTTGGATCCCTATTATAATACGGGCCCTAATATTTAGGGTACCCAAAAAGGGACAATAATTTTGACAACCACCCATATATATGTATATATACATACACGTTTAAGTTCTTTAACAGCAACCCAGTTGTCCATGGCGTGGTTACCAAGAATCCTGGCTCTTCTGCCGCCATCAGGAACAAGCCCAAAATGAGGCAGGCAGGAAGTGCTAAGATCTCAAACAGCTGCAGAAAAAGTGGCTTCTCAAAACAGCTTTAGGCTCGCTTGGGGTGTATATATACATAAAAATATATATATATATATATATATATAATCCCCCTTAAGTAGAAAGAATATGGGGTATATGGGGATCTTGTTGTAATATACCCAAAGCCATATTCTATCTACTTAATGGGGACTACACATATATATATATATGTATATATGTCTGTATATACACATATGGATTCTGCGGGGTCCCTGTTATGGAGTCCATAGGAATCAGCCATACTTCCAAATCAAGAGTCACCAGTACTTATATAGGATATGGGGGCCCCTATATATTCCTAGTATATCACTTTTCGTGGGTGGGGGGCCTAAACCCTAAACCCTTAACCCAGGACATTACACGGAAAGGCCTGTCCTATAATGGGTGGAGGCAAATCTTGCACTACGTGGTACAGTACCCCCTAAATACCGTAATTACCATCATTCTGAGGTTTGTATAGGGGTTGTGTAGGGATTAAAGTCGCTATATAGGGATTATAAGGTAGCACCCCCCAAAATACTGCAATTACCGCTATTGTTTGAAGATAAGGTGGTGCAAGATTTCCTCCCTCCACGGTAGCTTGGTTCTATTGGAAGGCAGCCAGAAGTGGAGCCACAAGTACTCCAAAAAAGGCGATGGGACATTGTAGTGACCGCTGCTGTGCACGTGTATACATATAACCCCAGTTACAGTGCGCATGAACCTCAAACTTCCTTGTTGTTAGTAGAGAATGTAGGAATGGATCCCTATACCCGCCCCTACATAGTCTCGAATAATGTAGTGGTTTCCACTTTTCACTACTAACAACTGTTTACTGTCTGCTTTATATAATCCAAATCCTGGAATAAGGCAACTTGGACAATTCTTTACATAAACTGCACTTTGGGGTGATGTCTGGTGAAAATCCTTAACCCTAAACCCTAAACACTGGGTTTCGGATCATTCCCGGCCTCTTGAGGAATTCGTCCTTCTGTGCAACTAGCTCCTGACTGGGCTGTAGGTCGGCAGCGTATTGCGCCAACTCCTGCACTTGGCATACCGTCGCTTGGGGGGGTAGGGAGGTCGAGTTGATCTCTACATGAGCTACAATCTAAACTCCTTAAAGGGCGTTATATAGGGATTATATATGGGACTACTATAGGGGTTATTCAGGGGGATACTAGGAGTTTAGACTACAGCTCACATGAAACCCATTATAACTCCCTAAATCACAGTCCTGTGCAATGGTATTTGCCCTAAACCCTAAATCCTAAAGCCTTACAACTGCATTATTACTAGTTTGACAAAGGCTGGGACCGTCTTGAAATGGAGCCTACTAGTTAGGTTTCAGGATTTGGGGTTTAGGGGGTTGGGGTTTGGGGTTTAAGGTTCCGAGCTCAGGGCTTTAGGAGTTTGGGTTCAAGGTTTAGGGGTTGAGGCTTCAGGGTGCCAGTGCTGATCCCAACTTCTGCATTAGTGGAGGTCTGTCTGGACGCTTTATGTAGCTCGCGCTTTTAGGGGTTCATAAGGATATATACCCTAAACCAAACCCTTTAACACCCTGGGAGTCAAGGCTAAGGTGTACAGGGATTAAAGTAAGGCTTGGGGCTCAGCGGGTAGATGGATTAGGGTTCAGGGCTAAGGCTTCTCTTTAGGGCTTAGGGTTCAGGGTATTGTGCTTTGGTTAGGATAATTATTGGACCCCCAAAATGTACTACAATGGAGGGTCTAGGAAAGAGTGCCTGTTAAGGTTGTCTAGTGGGGACCCTTGATCTTGGGATCCTCATATACCTATGATTACCTGCATATACCCTTCAGGAACGCCGGCAATTCCGCGGTGCCAAGGGCGTCTTCCAACGTGAACAGAAGAGTCGCAAGATCCGCTTGGATCCTAAGTACAGGCAATAACTGGTAGTCTCCGATACTCTCTTATTGTTGTCCTACATACCACGGGTGCTAGTACCATGCCTACCTATTTGCGAGCAACCAGCAACACGGCCTCTCCAGCCCGCTGAAGCTTTGGCAAGCCCGAAAACACATCATGTGACAGAAGCCAGCTACTTGCACAGCTTCTTTACGTGATAGCAGCGATTGATTACACAGTCTAGGGCGTTCTTTCAGGAGTCAGAAACCTTAAATCAGAAAATCAGAAATCCTCAACCCTCTGATTGGGGAGCTCTGGTCCCCTGATTCCTGATTCCTTCCTCATTCTTCGATGATCTTAGGGCGAGGGACTGAAAAAATAAAACGGGCTCAAGCATGGTTTCATTCCTTAACCCGAATCTCCCAACCCTATAATGATCCCTAGTCCCTAATCGCTGTTCTAAACCCCTTATTCGTAAACCCCCTCCTTCGCAGGGCCTTAATAGTAGGATCCCTATGGCCCTATGAAGGGGAGGGGGGGGGGGTAATTAATAAGGGGGCCACATTATACCCTGCTTAAGCAGTAAACTGGCCTCCCTAAACTCAATTAGCCAAAGCCTAAGAAGCCCGAAGCCTGGTCCATCAAAGATCCTAACCACGTCCTAACCCCTAAGCCCAACATACCCCCGTATATCCCCTAAACTCAAAAGCGTAAAAGATCCCTAAACAGCCTAAACATATCCTAATCCCTAAGACCAATCTACCTCCGTATCCCCTAAACCCTAAAGCCCGATATCTAAACTTGCTCCCAAAAGAACCGAAACGCTAAACCCTCATAGTCCCCCTTAAGTAGATAGAATATGGGGTATATGGGGATAATATTATAATGTACCCAAAGCCATATTCTATCTACTTAACGGGGACTCTAAACCCTAATCCTTAAATAGTAGTTTCCATTTTCTTTTCCATTATCCCAATATAACCCTAATGTAACCCCTATCTACTTAAGGGAGACTATAGTTCATAGGCATCTATTCTATCTACTTAAGGGGGACTACAACCCTAAGCCGCGTGAATCCAAGAGCTCCTGGCTCAGTCGCTCCGCGGCCTCTGGCGGAAGCGCCTGGGCACTTCCGCCATCCTGCCTGCGCCTGTCAGCCCTAAACCCTGAAACCAAAACCCTAAACCCTAAACCCTAAAAACTCTAAGTCCTAAGTCTGCAACAAGGCCAGCATCTCAGCAGTTTTTCAGAGTCTAGGAAGGGTAGACTCAGGGTTTAGGGTAGGCTTTAGGGTTTAGGGGGTGAGGGCTTAGGGTCTAGGTCCTGTGTATTGAGTTCAGCGCCTCACTAAGTGATTCGAACAGGTTTCTTGGGCAGTGTTCTCGTAGAAGCTTAAAGAACTGGATGAGGGGTTCAGGGTGTACCACTATGGGCTATTAGACCCTAAAATTCCCTAGTAGTACCTTAGTAAGGGTAGATTAAAGTACCCTTAAGGTCTAATGGCCCATCCTGGTAGAGTTTGGGGTTTTGCCTACTCTACCAATATGAGCCCAGGATTTGATTTGTAGTACTTCCCTTAAGAAGTCCCCCTTGAAACCCTATATATTCCCCCTATAAGTTATCAAGATGGGAGTGGGATGATGTTCCTGATTCTGTAGCTTTCTGCTTTCCGGGTTAGTGGATTGAAGAAGCTCCCGGGCTTCGGGCTCTGAGTTTAGTATTTGGGGTGTAAAGGTTGTGGTGTAGGATTTAAGGTTTTGGGTTTAGCGTTGTGGTTTAGGGTTTAGGGTTCAGATTTCAGCTGGCTTTTGGTCCTGAGGGGTAGGCTGTAGGGATTGGGGTCTGGCAGATCAGGGTTAAGGGTGCTTGTGGGCTCCGGGCCACATATACCCAAAAAGCTATCAGAGGCCTCGTTTCGGGAACACAATCAGGTGACTGAAGCCCTTCCTAGACCTCACAACTACCCATAACATTCACAGACTGTGTAATATGACTGTATACTGTTGAGCTATCATTAATAAAGTGGGTGACAAATAAATTTTGTTGCCACGCCAGAAAATTCCCGGAAGACTGCTCTTGCTTTCTAACAAGTTCGGAGCCGAAAAAGTCTAAACAAGTTCCGTCGGCAGTAATAAAGGGGTGACAATAGCAACATTGCCCGCAAGACAAATTCCTAATTTCAGGAACCTAGTGGTGAAATGGTAGTCAGCTTTGATTGAATGCTTGCAGAACAGACTCAGCAGAACACTACTTATACTACTTCTTGTACTACTTGGTACGATCCCGGTCCCCGTGGTTTATATTACGATCCCCGCCTCCATGACCCAAATTTTCAAAACAAGCCTTGGTAGGCTGCTAAAATTGGCAGCTCCGCATTACCCTTTGATGTCTTTTTGCTGGTTAAACTGCAGGCATTGGGGAGATGGTAAAGCGCAAAGTGAGCTATAATCTAAACTCCTAGCAACCCCCTAATAACCCGAAAAATATTTCCGTTAAAAAACAAAAAACAACAACAAAAACAAAACACACACAAAACAAAAAACTAAACAAAGGTTTAAGAAGTTCAGGCTAGAGCTCAGATGGCGCTTGGGCCTGCTTGGCCAAGACTCCCAATGTTTATTTCCTGTTCCCCAATGAATAGATCCCCAAGCCCTGGACCCTAAACCTTGGACTTTCTACTTACTGGTGGCTAGAACGGAAGAACGGGATAGAATCTCTATCAAATCCCTATATGTTCCCTATACCATATTTTCCTGTACTCCCTGCTAATGCCCAGGAAGCCTAAGGCGAATCTGGGCCAAACTTCGGCATGATAGTCTTTGGGAAGCAGCTCAAGGCTTTGGGCGTTTAGGGTTTTAGGGTTCAGGGTTTGGGGTTCAAGGTTTAGGGTTCAGGGTGTAGGGCTAAGGGTTTAAAGTTTAGGGCTTAGGGATTAAGGTTTAGGGTTCAGGGTTTGGGGCTTAGGGTTGAAGGTTTAGGGTTCCGGGTTAAGGGCTTAGGGTTGAAGGTTTAGGGTTCCGCGTTAAAGACTTAGGGTTGAATGTTTAGGGTTTGCGGTTTAGGGTTAAGGGGTTTTAAGTTTAGGTCTTAGGGATTAAGGTTTAGGGCTCAGGGTTTAGGGTTTTGTCACCTGGCCTCCACCAGGCTGCAAGTGATGCAGGCTTCTCTTCGCCCCCTGTTCGGGTGACCTGTCCACGCAGAAAAGAAGAGAATTCATATGCTTGAACATACCTAGGGCTCCCCGTTACCGAAATCGTAGGTTACTGGGCTATGTAACTATAGGGTATATAGCACCCAGTTCCAATTATTTAGGCAACTGGAGCCCTAGGATAGCTTCAGAGGAGCGTGTATGCTGTACTAGATACGCACGCAAGAGCATCTTGCATTGGAACGGCGGCAAGACGTGCCTGTGCCAACCCTGTACCTGCACAGCATTTCCTTCCGACACTTGTGTGGCTGGGGATTACACAGGAGGAGCTCCACCAGTGACAACCAGGAGCCACACAGGAGTTAAACTCATGCAAGTCTTGGTGGCTATGAAAAGTACGATGGCATGGTAAACAAGAAATTGATGTTATGGAGCAAATGCGCAGGCACTGGAACACAGCAGGTTCTAGCCAACCTCATCAACTGGCCCAATACCCCGAACTCTAAAGACTAAGTCCAAAAGCCCTGCACTGCTCCCTTCAACGTTTCAACGGAGAATGTCCTGGGCCAGCGTCCACTTGTGTGTAAGGGTGGAGTTCCCGTTTGCAGGACTGTAGATTTCAGGGATTCGTATTAGGGACCCTTTGCTGGCATAAACCCATCTGGTGCTTTACATAAACATGGGGACTCCGACGTAAATCCCGAAATACTATAATCCTTACTAGAAGGATCCCAGAAACCTTAAACCTTGAACCTTAAACCGCGTCATATGAGTTATAGTCCAACCTCTGAGTATCTCCTTTAATAACCCCTATGATAGTCCCCTATGTAATTCCTTGTATAGCCCCCTTGAAGGAGTTTAGACCGTAAGCCCTAAACCCTAAATCCAAAACCCTAAACATTGAATCCTAAACCTTAAATCCTAAACCCTAAATCCTAAACCCCAAATCCTAAGTCCTGAATCCTTTATAACTCTCTTTAAGGAGTTTAGACTATAGCGTCATATGGAGGAATGATAAGGGGGGAAGGCTTGGAGTTTCACCCCCCCACTGCAGCTGAGGCGTTTGGGGTTTAGGGTTTAGGGTTTAGGGCGTCTTGCTGCGCGGCGGCTGGAATTGGTGTGCTGGTTTGTTCTTCCTACGCAGGGATCCACCCAACCTTATTCCTCTTCAGGTTGCGGGCCGACGCCCTAAATTCCCACTTGGAGAGCCTTTCAGAGCGTTTGTAAGTCATCTGGTACTGGGTTTGACGTTTTTTGGGCTTCGTCCTACCCCTGCCTGGCAGACCCTAAATTTCAGCATTTTCCAGGCCACCAGAGGGAGGCCTGGCCAGTGACGCCCCAGCGCGCTCAGCCCGAGCCCAGAAGCCCAAGCTCGCCAGAACTGTGTGGCTCCCTGTAACGCAAAAGGGGTCTTCTAGGCGGGGCTCCTGCCCCAGCACTTGGAGGTGCAGCTCACGCTCTACAAACTCTTTAGGCTTACAGAGCAGCTCCAGGCGATGGTGTGAATAGCTACCGTATATAGTTCTGGGTCCAGGTACCCTGGAAGAGGGTGGGTACGGCCTAAGCAAGCCTGGGTGGGAATTTAGGGTTTAGGGTTTGGGGTTTAAGGTTTAGGGTCTAGGGTTTAGGGCTTAGGGTTTCAGGCTCCAAGTCTGGTTCCTTATTGGGCTACTAAGAAAAATCCAAATTATGTGTGATGATTCGGTACAGGTTTCATGGAACGGAAAGATCCCGACTCGATCTGGGGTTTGGGAGTTAGGGTTTGTAGGGTTTACAAAGTTTAGGGTTTACTAGGGTCGGTTTGGGGGCCTTTCAACCACACAAACTGTATGGCTTTACTAGGGTTCTATAAGGATGTAGGGTAACAAAAAAAATAAATCCTGTTCAAGCCCACCCCTGTTTAGGGAGCACGTGAGGAGGACGAGGGTGACGAGGGGCCCAGGGAATGAACCGGTACGGATGCCGCCCAGCGCCGCTGTAGGAGTGGCCTGCAGATGTCAGACTTTGGGGCCCAATGTAGGTATTATTTGTATACTTGGATCCCTAGGGATTGGGACCCAGCAAAGGTTTCCAGATCTAGAAATCCTCCGCACTTGCCTCAAATACAAATCTCCGTATCATAAGGAACACACCCCCTCGCAAAAGAAAAAAAACTCCCGTATGGCTTTTGGGCGTAATGTTTACTGCAGTTTAGGGTTGAGGATTAAGGGCTACGAGTTCAAGTCTCAATGCGTATGTCACCTTAGGGGTGCCTTACCTTAGGGATTCGACAGCCATTCCTTTTGTTGGGCGGGGGCTTCGTCTAAAATGTTCTGCTTCTAAACCTCAACTTAAGCCAATTCGGGGACATTTGCTATATGAACAACAATTTCGGGGACAGCTCGTTATAACATGCCTAAGCCCTAGATTCTACCCTAAACGCTAAACGCCAAGCCCTCAACTCTAACTGGCCTGTCCAGATGTCTACGAAAGACTGAAAGCCGAAATATCGGTTGTCCTTGAACCCTACACCCCAAACCACATCATCAGACGCACCATGCCAAGCCTGCATACCCTGAAGCGTTTCACAGCCAAACGTGAACAAGATGCCCCACCCGGATGACACGATCTCTTATCCGCGTACAGAATGATAATATCTTACTGGATGTTCCTATCCGTCTCTGACCAATGTACCTCTAATCTCTAAACCCTAAGCCCATCCAAAGCCTCGAAGGGATTCATGAACTTAATCCGCTAGGAGTATGGCGGGGCCGGTTGCCAACAAGTAGAGGTCCCTTTTGAGGGTCTGCGCAATTGGGCTGATGGGAAATTAGGGATGTTCGGGGGACGTTTGTTTTGGAAACTGCCATGAAATGGATTCTCTCTAGTGGGCGGCGGCCCTAAACCCTAAACCCTCAACCGCCTAAACTCGACATCCCCTAGTGTCTGGGATTGTCACTCTGAGCACAGCTGCTAACAACCCTACACCCTGGGAATAAGGGAATGGAGTTTAGGGTTTAGGGCTTTGGGCGCCTTTACCCTGAACCCGTATATCATCCCAAATAACCCTAATAGACTTTTGAGCCTGAAGTTGGTGTTACCGTTTAGGGTTTAGGATTTCGGGTTTAGGGTTCACTTATACAACTTAGAGCCCCATGGTAATATGATACGTTCCATTCTCTCATTTCCTAAGCCCTAGACCCTATGGTGTTTTGCATTTCCTTTTCCATTCTGTCATTTCCGAAGCCCTAAACTCTGGTACCTTGTTATTGTATATTTGCCCAAAACCTGTCTTAAGGTTCCTTGTACTCAAGAACCAAGTACCGAATTATTCGGTACATGGACCCTTTGGGTAAGCCTTATAACTCCATAGTAGCTTCCATTTTCTGCCCTAAACCCTAAACCCTAAACCCTTTTGCTGCGAACTGCCAAGTGAATCCAGCCTTGCCAATCCGGCACACCGCTTAAGAGCCATGTGTTTAAGGTTCATGGTGCTGGGTTTGGGCTTTCTAGGGTTTAGGATTTTGGGCAGGGTTTAGGGTAGATTTTAGGATTTGGGCTTGAATTGGGAGATATTAGGCTCAGCGCCCAGGGCTTTGGTGCCCTTGGGCTTTTTGGATGCGTGGTTTGAAGGGTTTGGGCACTGGGTTTGTGCGTAGGATCGCTCAGCCTCTCGTATTTCCACAAGTCTGTCATGTTGCCAAGCTTGCTGAAGTGCTTTTGTTTGCAACTGCATGTCGTACGGACTCACGTATACTAAGAGGCCTCGGGGACTTAGTCAGCAGGCCATCAAGGGCGTTATAAGCATACAAACACCAGTTGGGGAACCTATAACCCCATTTACAACCTACTTGCTCAGTCCCCTGGGCCCTGAACCCTCAACCCATGTTTCCCCATATATCCCTATAGATTCCTATACGTAAGCCCTCTAAGAGGTCGCTAAACCTACTAAGCAATAATTCCAAAACCTGAGGTAAGGCCATCCTGGGACTAGAGCCATTTGAGGTTCTTAGGGTTGAGGGCTTGGGGTTTAGGGGTTAGGGTTTAGGGTTTAGGTGTTTAGGGTTTAGGGTAGGTGAATCTTCTTCTGACCCCTTCTGACAAACACACCCTCACTCCTACACAGATTTGCTCCTGCTCTCTTCGGAAGCCTGACTACTTGCAGACCACAAGACTTCTAACACTGGGTCTGTATATATATATATATGACGGAGTCAGGTCAACTGGAAAATCCAGCGAAAATGCCACGAACACCAAGTATGTGTACATAGACATACATATATATATATATACGGTATATATTCATATAGGTTAAGGCTGCTTGCTGACATAAAAATGACGTTCCTCCTTCCGGTATCGGGGGCCAGCAGTCCGGTAAGGGGTTTCGAGTGGAGATGGATTTGGACGTATGTTGCTTGCCAGCTCCAGGAATTGGGGTGAAGCTTACTCGACTAACGAACCCTAGAACTCCCAATTACCTAAATAGGAGGTTGCTAGGCTATGTAACTATAGGGTATGTAGAACCCAGTTCCCATTATTTAGGCAACTGGAGCCCTAGGGGAAGTCATGAGTGAGCACGCGACTTGAAGTTTCCGTACACTTTATTAATGTGTCCTGTCTTGGGGGTCCTGTAAGAAAAGTTTATGTCCATAGTTTAACCTTGGCCCTGAGCTGCCATTTTCAAGCACGCCCTTACATTCTCGCTTGGGGAAGTTCAGCGCTGGATTTGCTGAGTGACCGTGAGTTCAAGGTTGCAAGCAATGGCTGCATAGATCCTGAGCCTCACAACACGGAGCTTGTGGCTTGCACAAGCATCATGTAACATGAGGTGCGGCATAATTCTGAGATACCCAGCAACCCAGAACAAAAAGAGGGCCCCCCTCTGTTAGTATAATCCATCATGATATGGACCCTGGGACCGAAAAGGCGGAGAAGTGGCATACCCGGGAACCCAGAGAAAGGTTATGGGAGACATCTGCATGCCTGGCTGCAAAATGCAAGGACATCACTACCTGGAAACCGGCTTCTTTTGCAATCCACCTTCCTGTGACTGCTGAGGCAACCTCTGAATCTAGATCCACTTTTTACACTAGAAAGCTTTCAAATGAAGGAGATCAAATAAATCCATCGCGCAAAAGTCCAAGTTTTGCCTGCAAGGGTTTGAACCATTCCCTAAACCCTAAACCCTAAACCCTACGGGGCTGCAAGTTGGGAGACCATCTGGAACCTCATGGTAAACTTCCCCATGTCCAAACTCACCCCCACGTGGAACCTGACAATGGGTTCTTTCCAGACGACGAAGCTTTAAAACAAGGCCCCGTCAGGGGGTTCCATGTTACTTTGAGGAGGGTAGCCAAACACTCCTCAAACCTAAACCCTAACACTACAGTACAGATGATTAATACCTAAACCCCAAAAGTATGTAAAATAACAGCCCTAAACCCGTAATAATAGCCCAGCAGGCCATTATTTTAGACCCTTTTGGGGTTCAGGTAAACCCAAATTCTGGATGGATCACCCCTAGCTCTGCGGATCTCCCCAGCCAGCCATAAACAAGCTCGAGGTAAGACGGGAGTTCCGCCAAAAAACTGCCATCAGGTACCTAAGGGATATAAGGGGATCATAAGAGCCATTGTCTAAACTCCTAGTATCCACCCAAATAACCCCTATAGTAGTCCTTTGCGTAATCCCCTGAATACCCCCCTTTAAGGAGTTTAGACTATAGGTCATAAGAAGACAAAAGAGTTCCCCCCGCAAGGATGCTGAAAGCATGTGAAAACCAAGGTCGCGTTTAGTGTATAAGGTTTAGGCTTTAGAGACAGGGTTTTGGGATCCCTTGTAAAGGCCAGGGGGGGATGATATACAACTGGCTCAAGTTCCTGCAGGCCCTAAACCCTGGACCCTCAAATTATTAGGGTTTAGGGTTGAGGGTGTAGGGTAGAAGCCAGTAAGAATCCCGGCGAGGGCCCTTCCCTGCAAGCTGAACCTGTAGCACCCCAGTACTGACTTTAGAAACGCCAATTGCCGACGGTATATCCTAGGCAAACGCACCACCCAGTAATGGTGACAATAAAGGGTAATAATGGTTATATCAGGGTCCTCTTATATTCTTTTGATACCACTATTACAGGGTGGGGTCCTCCTAGAGGTGTAGCAGTAAAGTCCCATTTTCAGGAGGTATAACCGACCTATGAAGCCGCAATCCTAGGTTCACAGTAGCCACTTAATAATCAGGGTACCCCTTTTCCTGATGTTCAGCTTGAATAAGAAGACCCGCCCCCAAAAAAAATGGAAAAAAGGGTACTGCTGGGGTACCTAGAACCCTAGACCCCAAACCCTGAAGCTCCCAGAGCAAAGAGTGGTGGTCAGCCTCTCGCACAATGGAGAAAGAATTTACGCGGCCATCGTGCCGGCTCGGTGCTTTGCCTGTCGGCAGATTTGAGTAGCGTTGTTTTTGGTGGTTGAACCTAGTAAGATCATATTCCTTATATGAACTACTATACCCCAAAAGGAGGATATAATCTTACTCTATATACGGTACAATAATATCCCCAAATAGAACACTGACTACTCATTTGGAACTCAAGATTCACCTGGTTGGAGGGTCAGGCGGACTTAGTAAGTAGGTTTATAATGGGGATAACTAGGGCTACGATATGGGCTACAGGGGGTATTAACCTACTGAGTCCCCCCGACCCTCCCAGTAGACCTTCCGATCTAGTACCTATTGTGGGCTGCCTGGTAAGAACAACCATCCCAATCCCTTATCCATATTATAAGCTTGACGGGAAATACACTGGAGGGTCCAGACAAGGAAGTTGGGTTTCGGGAGCCTTGGGATGGAGTCGGGACTCTCAACCCAAACTTAGTTCAGGCCCAAGGGTCCCAAAAGGCACAACAATCTTGCGAGCATTCCTGTCACAAAGACCCCTGAATTCGGACACTGGCTATGAAGACTCCACGTAACCCCTTAATCCTACATCCAGAAATGAACTGTCTACCCTCCACCATAAAACCCTAAAGCTACCTATAAACAAGCGTGCCGAGGTACCACCATGCCCATGGCCAGCGGCATGCCCATCACCGTGGCCGTCGCCGTGGCCGCCATAGCCTTCATTTGGGGATTGTCTCTAGGGGTTTAAGGTTTAGGATTCAGGGTTGAGGGTTTACGGTTCAGGGTTGAGGCTTAGAACTTAGTGCTGATAGCAGAGAATCAAGTGGAAAAAGGGGAAATGGAAAATGAGATGCAAGCTGAGCTTATATTGGAGCTTTCACGGATAGAAAATTTCCGGGAAGGTCAGGGGGACTTAATAAGTATAGTTTAATAGTGGCAAAGACAATCAGAGCGGCAAAAAGTAATTAGGCCCGCAGCACGAGGTTCTACCGTATGTATGCAGCTCAGGAGATGGACCAAGCTTTCCGACACTTCCGCCCTCACTCTCTGAGATCTTCACCGCCACCGTGTCCGCCACTACCACCGTGCCCACCGTGCCCACCGTGCCCGTGGTCCTGGCTTTTTGCTGGGGAATCGTTGAGGGGGAAGTACAGTAGGGCTCAAGGCTTCAAAATCCCGAAACCCTAAACCCTAATCCCGAAACCCTAAACCCTGAGCCCTAAACCCGAAACCCTGAACCCGAAACCCTAAACCCTAAACTAGTAGTTTCCATCTTCTTTTCCATCATACCACCTATAATATAGCCCCTGTATAACCCCTAAACCTCCCTATGTAAGTAATCCTATATATCCCCTTTAGACCTATAAATGCCGAAACCGATCCTCAGTGCAGTTCTCGTCATGGCCATGGCCATCGTGGCCGTGGCCTTCATGGCCGTGTCCACCGTGGCCCTACCATGTGTAGAGCTTAGGGTTTAGGGTCTAGGGGTAACCCCTTCTATAGGCCAAATTGTGATAATCCTGGTAATAATCCTTCCTGCAGGGGCCCCCTAAACCCTAAACCCTAAACCCTAAACTTTTTGGGAAGCTGGCCTCAAAAAGGTGGGCATCTCAAAAGGGGGGCACCCTGGTGCATCCTTGGGCTCAAGCAGGGATATGGTGGGGGTACTTGGGATTCTACATGCGCCATAGTCTAAACTCCTAGTATCCCCCTTAATAGCCCCTATAGTAGTCCCATATATAATCCCCTATATAACCCCCTTAGATTATGGTACACATGGGATGTTCTGGCAGCAAATTAAATGAAATTACCATAGTATGAATCTATGGTAAACAGTGGGGTTTCCTCATTATAGTAGCTGAATTGAAGTTCCTCAGTTAACGGTATCCCGGTATCCCAGTGTTGCGTTGCTATAATTTGGGTGCTTCTTCGAATTACCCACTTGGGATTCCTTTCAACGAAGGGAAACTCCCAGGGCTTGTGGGCAGAATCTGTGCGCGGTGACCTCACCCGCTCTAGAGACTCTACGGTTTTCCCTTAGGGTTTCGGGGTTTATTGGTACCCTAATCCCTAAACCATAAGGTACTTATTCAGGCCCAGAACAGGCATAAACGTGAGCTAGCAGCCCTTGGAGGCCAAACTGGTTCATTCTGGCAAAAGCTGAGGTCGTGGTGCTGACAGAATTACCCATTTCCGGGTGAAAATGATTAGGGACGAGTGGGTTTGGGGGCCACCTAAGGCATCTGTTCAAGAAATGATGAAAGAAATGACACATTTGAAAACCGAAATTACGAAATTGAAAGGTAAAGGTAAAGGCGATGAAAAGGGACAAGGAAAATAATACAAGATATTGTATATCTATGGGTTCTAAATCATCTCAATCTACAGCGAGTGACAATATGAAGCAAAAAACGAATTAGATATTAATGAAAAAACTAAAACAGATATTTCATTATTTAATACTTTAAAAGACTGTATAGAAAGAATTGAAAAATTAGAAGAAACAAAAAGCGATAACATATATTATAAACTACCTGCTATAAACTTGTGTAGATACTCATTGATTTAGTTAATAATATTACCAATAAATAACATTATTAATCATCTTGAGTTGATTGTAGGAACTCTTCTGTGTGTTCTTCGTGGCTTGGTTGTGTAGGTATTCTTGGTGTCTCCTTCTGGTTATGTGTTTAAGTCAGTTGTGCTTTAAAAGCTTCTGTCCACATTCACATTCTACTCCTTCCTTCATATTCTCATACCATTGTTTCATACTTATCTTTCGTTCTTCAGGGTGTTTTTCTCTGTATGTTTTACATCTTGTTGAGTTTTTCTCTTGTCCCCCACGGTTGTAATAATAATCTTGCCGTTGTTCTTTTATTTCATCCTTCTTTTTAGTATATCGTTCTTTTGCTTTCTGACATATAACCTTTTTGTTGTTTTGGTATTTTTGTTTGTCTTGCTCCTTGTATTTATCGGGGTTATCTATTCTATCTTGTCGTTTCCTTTTGATTATAATCTAATGCCTGTTGGGTTCTGTCATCATCGGTTGCGTGAGGTCTTATTTGGTTCAATGTTGCCTTTCTTTTCTGAGTGCTTCTAGTCTACTATTACAGTCTAGCGTTTCTAACAACACCATTTCAAAGTTGTTAAAACCGCCGTTTTCTCTCATAAACTGATATAAGTAGGCATTACTGTTTTTGTTGCTTATGTTGTTACAGTTGCTTTTGTGAGTGTTCTTTCTTTTTGTGAAGTTTGTTGTATGGCCAACATAACATTTTTCAATTTGTAAGTCTTTACAAACGATTTTGCAAAAATGGGTGTTTGAATAATCCATTTCTTTTCTCGGCATATTATCTTATACAATCTTATATAAACATGTCTTTATACAGTTTCATCTTCATCAACTTTAAATACATGGTCTAGGTTGATATAAAACATTTCGTTAATGTTTTGCGATCGTAGCTTTATAAAGAAGAAAGAATAAGGTTTAAAATTCACCGCTTGCTGATACATATCATACAAACGGTGTTTGTCCACCAGCGCGGAATTTTCCTCAATGAAAGCATCTACTTCGCGCATGTTTCTTAACTTGAAAGTATATAATGAACTAGAATTTAAGCGAATTATTGGAGCCACGGCATTGTATTTCTGAACCGATGTTAGCACGGAAATTGCATTGTGTCTGCTTTTTGTATATAAGCCATGCAATATCTTAGAATATTTCATAAAACGCTGGTCTTCTGCAAAGTCATCGATACCAATAAGCACCGAAAACAAGTTTTTAATTTTGTTTTTCTTTTGATATTCAACCACTTTATGTTGGGTGTCAATGATGTTCTGTAACGCTGTTGGGTCATAATCGTCAAACAGATACCTTTCTTTTTCATTGTCAACTTTGAGATGGTCGGTTATGTAACGCTTTACTGGAATCCAGTTATCATCAACTGAAGCAGTCGGGGAGAAAATGTAAATGCGTTCAAAGCAGTTCTTGTAGATTTTCAAGATCAGGTTCTGTAGTAAGATTCCTTTGCCACCTTGACTACTTGCACAGATTATTGATCTAAACGGCGGATAAGTATTTAGAAGCGTTAGAGGAGATTGAAGAAATTGAAAACATTGTAATAAAAGAGACCAAGCTTAGAAGGTGTTGCACTGCTTCGTTAGAATTGGTTAAAGCAGTTCTACAGTATTTAAAACTGAAGAAAAAATACATCTACTAGAATATAAATGTCTGATAAAGAAGACAATGATAAAAGCGACAGTGGCATTCAATTAAATAAAGATGGATTAAATTGTTTGCCTTGTAGATGTGGGTGTAACACATTACACAAGGAGACAAAAACAACAACCAACAAAGACAATGAGGTGGTGGTCAATGTTATTGAGGATCGTAGTAGCTTCCGCATCGGCCGTGGTGTTACCCCCGATGCTCAAAACATATTTAAAACAAATGAGACCGCTATTCAATCAGGAGACGTGTCAATAGCTGACACGGGATGGGGACAAATAGGGAGAAAAATAACGCCAGAGGAAGCAGAAGACAGAATTGAGAAATTGGAGAAGCAGGTAGAAGAATTGAAAAGTTTGCAGAGAATGAACAATATGGATTAAAAAATATCTAGCTTATTGTGACAGGACAGTTAGTCAAATACCCCCACTTGAAACAGGAAAGAGGCCCCTATAATGTTCTAAAGATCCATAAGCACGTCATAAGAACGTGGAAATGGCGTTAATTCATTAATTCGTTTCGTTAAAGCTTTTTCATAATTTCACATTATGAAAAAGTGTGTATAAAAATAACAATAATGCCAGTAAGAGTAGATAAGATATCAGTTGATTTTGGACCATATAGCGAACCTGTTACTAGGAAGTGTTATCGTTGTAAGCAAGTCAAAGACACTCATTGTTTCAAACGGGTTCATATCATTAACAAGAAGCATTACAATAATTGTCGTTCTGTCAAATATACCTTGACTTGTTCTGAGTGCTTAGATAAGTCTATCAAATAAATTATGATGCAGTAAATCTTAAGAAAATACTATATCTGAGGAAAATGACTTAAAGAAATAACAACTTATATATTATCGTGGTAATGAGTGAGAGTGAATATGAATACGAGAGTGAATATGAAAGTGAGAGTGACGATGAAACATATTTGTATAATGAGGTATCCAGATTTAATTATTTCAAAAACTGCGATAAGTGTATCCCAGCTAAGAACATGCAGAAAACTTTACTAGGTAAATGCGATGTCTTAGATATCTGTAAAGATCAGATTGTAAATTACAATGGCTGTGATAAATATTGTAAGTTAAGGAATTTATTTGATGATTATATATTACCCTTTACTAAGTTAAACAAATATCCAGAATATGATGAAGTTCATAAAATAATGCGAGATGATATGCAAAAGAAAGATTATACACTTGAGTTACATATTGAAATGAAGGCAATGTATGAGAACCTAGATAAATTTGACTTCTATAAATGGCATCAGGAGAAGAAGAATTATTTCAAAGATACTTTATGTGGTTATATGGACTATTATCAAAGAGTATATCATATTTTTATTAAGATCATATATTATTTACAATATCATGTAAAAAGAGACAAACAATTACATTATGAGTATTCAGAAACAACAACAGAGTTCTTAGATGAGATGATAGTTCAAAATTCCAAATAGATAGTCTCCTCACCAGCATAGTTATAGTGTAATTATAATACATAAGCAGTTATATATTATAATTACATTAGGGTTATAACATGATCGGAGAACCCGAGAAGATTAAGCCAATGCTTAACCTTTAACCCTAAACCCTGAACCAAATTCTATAAGGAACCCCTTGCCCAGTTTGGGTAATAATACCACCTTAGAGAATATAGATGGGGTAATGGTTATTCCTATACTTGTATTGATAATGGGGAAGTAGTAGTGATATATTGGGTGGGGTGTAGGGGGGAGTATAGGAATAATCGTATAATGGGGAAGTAGTAGTGATGTATTGGGTGGGGTGTAGGGGGGAGTATAGGAATAATCGTCTAATGGGGAAGTAGTAGTGATATATTGGGTGGGGTGTAGGGGGGACCCTAGGAATAATCGTCTAATGGGGAAGTAGTAGTGATATATTGGGTGGGGTGTAGGGGGGAGTATAGGAATAATCGTATAATGGGGAAGTAGTAGTGATGTATTGGGTGGGGTGTAGGGGGGAGTATAGGAATAATCGTCTAATGGGGAAGTAGTAGTGATATAGTTGGTGAGGTGTAGGGGGGACCCTAGGAATACTCATCTAATGGGTTGACGGTGGCATTATTACCCAAACTGGGCAAGGACTACCCTAACTACTATATGGGTTATAGGGGTTATTGACCTACTTACTAAGTCCCCCTGACCCTTCAAGTAACCCCAAAATTGCAAGCCTCATGGCCACCGTGTCCACCTCAGATATTGGGTTTAGGGTTTAGGGATTAGGGTTTTAGGGGTTTAGGGTTTAGGATTTAGGGTTTAGGGTTTAGAGTTTAGGGATTCAGCGGGTTTAAAGGTTTAGTGGGTTTAGGGATTTAGCGGGTTTAGGGATTTAGTGGGTTTAGGGATTTAGGGATTGAGGGACTATGGCTTTAGATTCCTACCTGGCGATTTGTAGGGAATTGGGGGAATGATTCTGGGGACTGTCCTGAATTATGGTAATAATAGAAATAATCTTCGTAGTAGAAACGGCCATAATAAGGGTCTTATTGTAACAGTGATTTACGCCGATACTCGGACTACTGTTGGGATCTAGTTGATCGTTTTTCTGTTGATCAAGAGCGAGGATTCAGTGTCCCATGAGAGGGGGCCCGGTTACCTAAGCATTCGAATTCAAGGATCCAAGGCAGAATGAGCCTTTCGGGGTCTGCGCTTTTGGACGGCTTGAAGCAAAGGGCACAGATAACCAAAAGCCCTAAACCCTAGCGTTTGGATCTTCAGCAGGGCATGGTCAGCAGGTTCCTTACTGCGAGCATGGAAACATCTTCACCTGTCAGGGTTTACGGTCGAGAGTTTAAGGTTGAGGCTGCATTCTATGTTCAGTAGGCACGACCTACAACTACGCATCGAGTGCTTCGCAGGGAATGGCGAAGTGGATGCCTAGCATTTACGACATTCTAGTCCCCTGTAGTTTCCCCCGTTGCCCGGTAGACAAAGGCCTAAACTCTACATCCAAAACCCTAATGCCTGAATCACAGAGGTCGTACTGGGGTCCTAAACCCTAAACCCCAAATAATATAGTATTTTCCATTTTCTTTTCCATTATCCCTATATAACCCCTGTATAACCCCATTATTTTACATACTTGCTTGCCAAGTTCTGCAACAGAGAAAGACCCTGCAGCCTCGCTGAGGGGCGTGCTGTCTGCTAACTCGGGAGCAACCTGGCCAGATCAACAGTGGCGGGCACAGGTTCGGGATCCAGGTTGGGACCCCTGTCATAGTGGTATAAGAAGGTGAGTGAGCCCTATAATTAACCTAGACCCTAGTTCTTCCCCTTATTCACCTACTTACTAAGTCCCCCTGACCCCCCAAGTAGGTTGCGTGCTCAAAGGTATGGGCGCGTGTCAAACTAGCGGCGGCGGTCAATACTTCGGGGTCCTCATACAGCGGATGCTTACTTCTCAGGGGACACAATGTGGCTTAGGAGCTGGACAATAGGACCCTAAACCCTAAATCCTAAACCTTAAACCCTAAACCCTAAATCCTAGACCCCAAAACCCCCAGCCCGGTTTGATGGGGGCGTTCTGGGACAGCTTGACTTGCTGACGCTGTGTAGTGCTGTGCGAAACAAAACGGATAGGGTGTAGGGCTTACTGGATTGGCGCTAAGAACATAATTGAAGTTACTCTGTTGGGGATCCCTATTATTTACTGGATATGCCCATTCTGCTACCTTAATCGAAGTTCCTTAACAGCAACCCAGTTTAGGGTGGAGCTTGTCAGGGGCCCTAGATGTCGGGATGTGACGGGTCCTATCTAAACCTGGGAATATTGTAGACCATTCTGCGAGTATCCCATATTCTGGGTGATCAACTTGATAAGTTGAGGGCTGGGATGTAGGGCTTCTGAAGGATGTGAGACATCAGGTGTGACTTGCATCTCTTGCCCGGAGGGACCAGAAAGACAAAGTGAGCCCAAAGCGGAAGCATTCTTGCCAGAAGGAAAGTCTAGGGGATCCAAGTAGCGTGTTCTGCCCTGCGCCTGAATCTCTTCAATGGCAGATGCTGCAGAATTTCCCGAACACTTATCCTAAAGCCCTCAACTCCCCCTCTGGATTCTAGGAGCCAAGAGAATCTGCCATAGAGTCTACTGCAGAATAGGTCTAGAACCCCTATGACCCATGTAGTACCCCTAGTTATCCCCATTATTAGCCTACTTACTAGATGCCCCTGACTCTCCAAGTACTTGTAGGCTGAACCAAAAGCTCACCTGCTTGAAACACGAGGTTTAAGGTTTAGGATTTTAGGGTTTTAGAGTTTAAGTTTGGGGTTTGGGGTTGTCAAGCGAAACCAACATGTCCTGACTCCAGCTCGTTTCTCGAAGGTGTGCGAATGCTAGGTACCCCAAAAGGCATGACCTTTATCAGGGGCGCCCTCATGTACAAATCAAAGATGATGTAGAATAATCTTGCTGGCTGTGCTGAAGTTTTCTAAGCATATGATAGTAATTGACAGTACATTATGTTGTGTTATAGTATATTCTAGTATATTATGGTACGTTATGGTATTTATTATGGTACAGAATTACACGTTTTATACTGCTGCAAGTCTTAAGGACTTTACAGCCAAAGCGACGCCAGCTTTTCGAAGCTCCGTTTGCTAATCCGTGTTATGCGACTTTGGGCGCCAGTTCTCTGCCGGAAGATCCCAAGACGAATAGAACCTGTATAGGACCATATCGGGCCATAAGCAATCAAAAGCAAAAGATAAAACCAGTCAAAACCAGCTCAAAACTCCGGACATGGACCCGACACAATCTTCTAAGCCCGATAGTCACCTGCAAATAGATAGAATATGGCCTTGGGTATATTATAATAAGATCATCATACACCCAATGTTCTGTCTACGTAAGGGGGACTATAAATCCTACACCATAGCCCAAACCCAGTTGCCCTTGGCAGCCTCAGCATCCTTTGCGATGTCCTGCTCTGCAAAGTTGACGATATCCTCGGCTGGAGCCAACACCCTTTTCTCTACATAAGGGTTGTACAGGAATAGTCCTCATTAAGGGTTTATATAGGGATGTTATAGGACAGGGTTTAGGGCAATATAGCGCTATATTGGGGATATATAGGGATATGACCCTGGCAATGGGAAATCAATAGAAAAGCACATGAACAATGAAATGGAAACTGTGGTTATCAGGGATAAGAGTAGTTTATGGTAAACTTGCTGATTGTTAGTTGGGAATGAAGGAATGTAAAAGAAAAAGAGAATCTGGGATGAGTCTTTTGAGTTTAGAGCTTCGGAGTAACCTTTAGGGGATTATAGGGTACCCTTGTTTGAGAAGCTCTTTCGTGAGGGAATATGCGGCAATCTCGCGCCACCAGGCGCCCAAGAAGAATCTCGGAAATATCCCGTACAAGCACCGTCCACTCCTTCTTGGCCCACTACCAGGAGCTTTTATTTGTCCCCTCCACGTGTTCCTAACATTCCGCTCAAGGGGCCAGTTAACCCTAAACCCTGCTTCAGAGGGACTGCGAGAGTGAACCCTGCACAAAATGGAGAATCAACTGGAAAAGAAAATAGAAAATGATATGGAAACTGGGGCTATAGAGGTTTTATATAAGGGTAATATAGGGTTATAGGGTTTTATATAAGGGTTACATAGGGTTATATTGTGAAATCCAAATTGAATTTAGAATGTAAAAAAAAAATGTCGCGCCCATACTCCCTCCTCCCCCATTAAGTATCAGCAAAGAGCTGGGGAAGATAACAACTGGGTCACCCTCAGGCCATTCTCAAAAATGGAGCCAGCCGAGCGGTACAGCGGTATTATAAGCCCAATTTGCGGACCCCCCTTTAGGATCCTGGGCTTAGGGTTCGGGGTTTGGGGGTTCTTGTCTGACTGCAGGGGCTGTGGCAGGAAAATCTCCCCCGAAATCAACTTCTTGGGAACTGCTTCACAGCTCCTCACCTCCCAATGCTAACCCCTCCCAGTGCCCCAACTTGTGATGCCTAGAAGAGCACACACGTTTTCACACATGGGAGGTCATGTAACTAGAGCAATGTAATCCCTTTTCCATCCAACATATTTAGCCATCATGATGAGACGAGATGCACAGTTTTCATCGCTGCCAGTCCCCTGCAAACTTGGATATTCCTGAAAAGGGGTGTCCCTTCATACCCCGCGGGATATATGAGGTAGAACCTTACGGCAGGGACGCCCCTAACGCGGGTCTGATTTTGGCACTGCGCCGTACGTATTGTGTTAAGGTCACTTACTTTTTTTGGCTCAATGGCACGGGCCCCTACCAAAAACAACAGGAGTGACACTACCGCATTACTGCAAGAAGCCCCGTGTCCTTCCTTAGTAATTGGCCTGCTTAGAAGTTCATGAGGCCTATAATGGCAAAATCTTAACTGTAACTACACGAAGTGACTGCATTACTCAGGGTACACTTACGCAACCATTCTAGTAAGCACCCGCTAAAACGGACTAAGGCAACTGTGTAGTCCACTTAATCTGTGGACTGAAACCTAAACCCTAAACCCTAAACCCTATGCCTTGAACCCTAAGTCCTGGACCCTAAACTGAAACACAAAATTGTAGTTTTCCAAAATAGGGGACCCCAATATAGACCCCAAAGTACTATGGTCCTAATTATAGGGACCCCTAAAAGGGTACCCCTGATTTTGAGAAAGCCCCAAATGCAAATGAGAGACGTGAGCTCGGATGTTGCAGAGCTCGGACATCTGGCAGACCAGGATGACATCATGAGGGTTGGTGGAGTCAATGAAGTGTAAACACACGGTTGGGGTTTAGGTTTTAGGGTTTAGGGTTTAGGGTTTAGGGGGTGTGGTGGGGTTGCTGGCTGATACAGTATCTTTTGGGGGGAGAGCTAATTGATCCAATTGCGCCAGAGTGCATGCACCAAAAGGAATCGCCACCAGTTGAATGGAGTGGTATGGCTTTCTTTGCTGCGGAAGGCGCAAAGGCTCAACCATTTATAGTCTCCATTAAGTAGATAGCATATGGGGTATATGGGGATTTTTTTGGTTACAATATACCCAAAACCATATTCTATGTAATTATGGGGGACTATACCTGGTTGTTGCGTCTTTAGGGGCTGAAGGGAAGTAGCTATCCAGCTCCGAGACAAAAAATCTTCTTTTGAGGACTTGAAAGCTCTGGATTTTCAGGCTGGAAGCCACGTCCAAAACTGTCTATTTCCTATGAGACCGCTTATTCGAGGAGGCGGTAGTCCAGCAGCTGACCAGAACCTCCACAATACGAATGTTTTCGGGGGCCCCCAAATATCCGTCTAATCAGGGGAAAGCAAAACCTTTTACTTTCAAAGGCTCAGCATTAAAATGCAAAGCTTCCAAGACCTCAAATTTCCTGATTTTGAAGACCCCAAAACTCTCTAGAAGCCTTCTCAAAACCTTCTGAAACTTTTCTGAAAACTGAAATCCTCTGAACTCCCCAAACCGTTCTGAATGCCTTCCGAAACCCTTCTGATGCATCACCGAGCCGATCCTAATCCCTCCTATTGAATTTAATCTACACCTAGGATCTGAGTTGGTTCGGGGGGCCTTATTCATTACGGACCCTAATGTTTGGGGCGGGGGCCCCCCCTTTGCTAATCAGGACCCCACGTCAAGGTGCTTAGGAAACTCAGCTGCAATCACGCCTTAACTCTGCCCTTCACAGCAGGCACAATCTTGGCGTACTTGTTGATGTCTCTGATCTTGTCCTGCACAATGTGCCAAATCTTGAGGAATGAGACTCTAAACCCTAAACCCTGTAGAACCAAGGCCGTAGGCAACCTCATCAACATGCATCATTGTATGTTGGAGAGCACAAATCTGGCGACTTTGCTGCCTGCTCAGCATCTAAAATCCAGCCGCAGAGCGAAAACCACAGAGCCCATCTAGCATTTTCTTGTTTGAAGACCGCAAAGCTAAGGATCTAGTTCATGACCTCATAGCTAAATGAGAGAGAGAGGCACCAACAAGACAGATGTACAACAGCAACATATCACACGAAGGCTACGCAAACAAGTAAATTTGATGTTACAACTCATGTAAACCGGAGACAATAATTATCCACGGAGTCCACATACGTCTACTGTGGCATAGCTGAATCCTACGTCCATGCTCGAATCTGGAGAAAACAACGTTCAACACGTAATGCCTCCATGTGTTGCCGCACTGCAAAGGGTCAGGCTGTTGCTATGGAAAAACCGCTTCTAGCGAAAGGCCTCAAGAATCTGGAAGTTCCTCGTGTACATGCACTGCAAACGCAAAGTTTGTGGAAACTCCCACACAACTGTCATGTTGGCCGTTGGACATGTGAGATGCTCTGGAAAACCGTTGTCCAACTCAGTGCGCTTGTTGCTTTTCATTGGAAGTGACGCGAATACTGCAGAATATCGCAAGGACTGACGGGTCATCCACCATTCACCTGCTCGAAGATTCAAGCTAAATACTGAACCCACACAAACCCCATCCAATTTTTACATAATCCCTCTATACTGCCCGGGAAATCTCCACATAATATTCCTGCGGGGGCCCGCTCGACATCTATAGCATCTCGGGATCTCTTTCGAGCCTTCAACCCTGAAAAACGCAACATGAACCAAATCCATGTCATCCACCATGCTCTTTAATTCTTTCCCCATGCCTTTGGGACCCGGACGCTAAACCCAACAAATTCTTAACGGTTACACTCGAACCCCTAAACCCTGCACACCAAACCCCATACAGCCTAAACCCTGAGACCTATACACCCAAACGCCTAATTCCCAGACCCTATGGGGTCCAAAGTCTCAAATGACATATTTCCAGAATCAGAAATGCCGAATTCCCGGATCCCTCAATGTAGGACCAACTAGAGTAGTCTTTTTTTCGTGGTTGACCCCAGTAAGATTATATTCCTTTTATAAACTACTATACCCCAAAAGGAAGATATAATCTACTACTCACAGAGGACGGGAGTTTCCATCAGGTAGAGATTCTGTGAGGCTGGGAACAGCGGGCTACTAGCATGTACTCATTAGCCAATAAACCCCAAGAAGCCCAATGAAAAGCCTATGGCTATTGAGGTTTAGGGTTTAGGATTTGAACCCCTAAACCCAAAACCCCTAAACCCCAAACCCCTAAACCCAAAACCCTAGATAGGTCAATGTCTTTGCTCAGCCTTGATGCTGATGGCCTGGTCAGAGGTGACCAGGTCCAGCTTGTTGAGAATAATCTCGCCAGCAGATGAAGGCTCTATGAGGGATGTAGTAAATGATTATACAGGGGCTATGCAGAAAGAATGCGAAAGAAAATGGAAGGTACCCTATCATTCAGGGTTCAGGGTTCGCTCTGCGCCCTAGGTTCATCCACAACGAGCTGTTGTCGACCGCCGCTGCTTCTGCTCAGCTTTGGGGTTTGGGAAAGGGGCGGAGGAGGGGGTAGTAACGTTCGTAACAAATCCTTGTGGAAGGCCTCGTTTGGTGACGAAAGGCCGGCCAAATTTCTTCTGAAATTGCCGAAGTCCAGAGTTCTGCATTTTACAGGTGATTGAGTGTGTAGCGGAAAAAACACAATGCTGATAGTCGGGCATTTTCCTGTCTGTGTCAAGTCACATGCTCCGCGACCTCTGATTTGGCCAGTAAGTATGCGCAGAACTTTCTACGTTGGAGGGGTTAGGAATGCAACCCTAAACCCTAAACCCTAAACCCTCTGGGCTGAAAGTATGAAAGCCCGCTTGGGTAGCGCAATTTCAGATTGGGGGATGTCAGGCTTGAGGAGCTCAGCTTGGGGCAGGGTGAAGGCCCCACAGTTGAGACAACAGGCCACTAAGGGTTCAGGGGTTGGGGTGTAGGGCTTAGGGCTTAGGGTTTAGGAGGGTTTAGGGTTTAGGAGGGTTTTGGAGTTTTTGGGGTTTAGAATTTGAGGTTAAGAGAGCGTTAAGGGATGTGGTACCCAGAAACCTAAACCTGAAACCCTCCCCCGCGCTTACAGTGAGGCCAATCAACACCTCCGATGACTGTAGCAGTAGAAGATGAAACTTTTTGCCAGGGGTGCGAGACTGCGTCTGCCTCTGCCTTCCGAACTTGCCACTGTCTTACTGGTTTTTTGTAGGAAATAAGGGAATATACTATATTCAGAGTAGATAGGAAGAAATAGGGACTATATTCCCTGATTCCCTATGAAAAACCAGTAAGTCTTCCACAAAATTGTCACAGAACTCTTCAACATACGCTACTGAATGCCACTTGACATATTGCCCCTCGCAGTCAGGTAGAAAGTACAGCCAACAAATCTAACGGCCCACCGCATTCGCAAGCAAAATCAACATGCCAGCTGTAATCTTGATGAGGCCACTAGAAGCCAGAACCGCATTGATACAGACCATGCCCACCTTATCCGCAAACGCAATCTGCTGGAACGCCTCGTTGACCTGCGATTGCTGCACAACAGAGTGGTTCGTACATGAGCAAAATACCACAATCACTTACCTGAATCCTAATAGGGAACGAGAGACCGGATCCCTATACTGGTTTCTGTTTACGTAGGGAATTCCCCTAGCATAAGCCCTTTAGCCCATTCCCACTAAGCACCAGGCAGATCACGCGGGTGGAACGGATGAGGGGCGTGGCAAAAAAAACCTTACTCCTTACTGGCTCTTCAGTACGTGGGGGCAGTGAACATGACTGTAAGAGAAGCATGGTGGATGCTAAAAATCCTGCATGACCCTAAGTATCCAATACCTTGCGCATAATGGTACTATAGTATATTAAGGTCATGCAGGATCTTTAGTATCCACCGTATACTTGGAGATTATACAGGTAGAGCTGGAAGCATTCCTACCCAGATCTGACACCCAAAACTGATTGGCCTAGAGGCAGGGTCAGGGAGACTCAGTAAGTACACCTAATAACTCCTAGAAGCAGCATAATAGCCCCAGTTTTCGCCATGAAGAATCTACGCACTGAGCCCCCTTGGCCCTCCAAGGACACAATACCAACCCGTTTCAGGCTCTTAGGGTTTAGGGTCTAGGGTCTAGGAATTTAGGGGGGTTTCAGGGTTTAGTGGGTTTGGGGTTTGGGGCTCTACTGCTATCAGCCATTCAAATACCACAGCAGGCTCAGGAAGACAGGTCCGGAGAAGGACCCGGCTAACTAGACTGATCCATCCGCTTCCGGTGCAGGGTTTACGGTTTAAGGCTATAGTCCTCCTTGAGTAGATAGAATTAGGATTTAAGGTTTAGGGTGCAGGGCTTAGGGTTTAGGGTTTAAGGCTTACTTGGAGGGTCACTGGGACTTAGTTAATGGAGATAACTAGGGCGACTATATGGGTTATAGAGGTTGTTAAACTACCTACTAAGTCCCCATGACCCTAAACACTTAACCCTAAATGCTAAATAATATATACATATATAAGTTTCCATTTTCCTTTCCATTGTTACTACATGAATAAGTTTCAACTTTCTTTTCCATTATTACTACATGAAACCTACTTACTTCAGGGGGATCAAAAGGTGGGATGAAGGTAGGTGGGTTAAAGGATCCTTCGTAGATACTCTACTATATTGGGGCTTATTTCCCCCACCTTCCTTCATCCCACCTTTCGAGCCCTTTGATTACTAAGTTAAACCCTTAGGCCTCCCTATCTCCTGCCTTGCCCTCCTCGATTGTGTCTTCCAGGCGACCTCTCAGGTTCTTGGCATCCGCCACGGTGACAACCTCAAGCTTCGTGGGTGTCAGGGGTTTTGAGTGTGGGGTGAAGGCTTTAGCGTTTAGAGTTTAAGGCGAAGTGTACCAACAGCGTTTAGGGTTTAGGGTTCCATGAGTTTGAAATTTTGGGGGTTTAGGGCGTTGTGGAGTTTACCTCCCAAATACGTTCCCCGGTCCCGTGGCAGAAGGGCTCTCAACATGGCATCAAAATTTGACGCACGGCCTGACGAGATTATCCTCAGCGCCCGGCAGCGTCAAGACGCAAATCTTGCCTGGCATCATTCCATAATGCAGTTTCAATGCCTAGTGGGATTGTTGGGCGGGCACCAATCTTCTGACAGTTGAAGCTTTGCATGCCTAACCCTGGCAAACCATAAGCCGTGGGTATGCTGCAGGGAGCACAGGCCCTCCAACTGCTCGCTCCTTACATCTCTGCAGAGGGACCGACTGAGTGAACATGTAGGTAGTTCCCCAAATTAGGATCCCATTTTAGTATCCCTGCATATCAGGTGGCGTAAAAAATCAATAACCAAATGGGGCCCATAGTTTGAACCATAAGAACCCCTTTGCTTTTGATGTCAGAGATGTCAGAGTTTGAGGGTGATTTGGTTCACTGCATCATCGGTACAAACCCCAAGATGGAAGCAGCCCAGAATACAACCCTAAACCCTAAACCCTAAACCCATACTGCTTCCTAAACCCTACACCCTAACTTTAATGCTGCATTTCTTGGCCTAAAAGGTTCAAGGTTACACACCCTGTTACTACAAGGACACCACCCGCCCACGGCAACGTGGGCCCATACGACTTCCCCGTCTGTTGATACCATATCAGATTGCAGGTGGTTCTCATGCTAGAGACATGTAGGAACCCTAGGGATATCTGGAAATCATGAAGGGAAGTCTTTGAGAGCGTACTTCGGATTCTACAGGGGTAAGCCTGAGCAACGCGGATGCTGTTGATGGAGGAAACCCCGCACCACCTGTACCATTGTCTAAACTCCTAGTATCCCCCTTAATAACCCCTAAAATGGTCCCCATAAAATCCCCTATGTAACCCCCTTCAAGGAGTTTAGACTATAGCTCACCTAGGGCCACCTACTAGGTACTGTAGTTCCTCTGACTTAAGCGGCTGAAGGTGGTGCAGAATTTCTTCTGTCAAATGTCTCTTGGCTTAATTCTTCTGATGTTGGACGCTCTAGACTTCTGATGTGTAATGTAGAAAGCCAAACACGGTGGCGTCCCTTTTAGGGAGTTACAGGGACTAGAGAAGCGTATGTAGGGGTACAAAACGCATCTTGGGGAAGCCTGAAGAATTCAAAATTGTTTTCCCTAGTCCTTCCACAGCTCCAGTGTAAGATGTCCTAAGCCATATTAGAGACCATACTCAACTGCCCAAGGGACCCCTATGTCCTCTCTTCATGGTCCCTTAGCAGCCCCCAATTCGTGGCAGCCCCTTCAACCCCTACAAATTGCGAGTGTCCATGTCATGTTCCATGTTCCTTCCAATTTGATACTCCATTATCGGGGTTCAACTATTGACAGTAGGCCAAATTCACTCCCTAAACCCTAAACCCTGAACCTTAAACGTTTAGGGTTTAGGGTTTAGGGTTTAGGGTTTAGGGTTTAGGGTTTAGGGTTGATTCACTGCATGAGCAAAGTATGCAGAGTCGCGGCTTGTGTGGTTTAGAGTATACAAGCCCTCTACAGCCCCGACCCCACGCCAAAAGCTCACCCAATGGCCGTCCGAGCTCGCTAGGGCTTAGGGTTTAGGATTGTTTCTCTGTGGGACCTTTTCTCCGAAGTCCAAAGGCTCCAAAGGGCTTAGGATTTAGGAGTTAGGGTTTAGGGGCTTGGGGTTTAGGGTTCAGGGTTGACGCTTCAAGGCATCAGCATGTACTGGATGGGTAATACACGGGCCGAAATAGTTGCCAATATCATTTTAAAGTCTACTTGACGTCCCCCACACTGTGAGTATGTGAGGAACCAGGGACCCTAATATCTCTAATAGTTTAGGTCCGTATATTACTTCTACCCAACGGGAATGCTAAATGGCAGTTTCCTTAAACGGGGGGACCCGAACATAGATCCCGAAATACTGTAGTCCTTACAGGGGCCCCAGAAAAAGGTACCCCTGATTTTGCGGAAACCCTCAACTCCTCTGAAATCCATGTATAATCCTATATATCCTTACATAACCCCTATAAACTTCTTTAAAGGTACCAGAAATATGGTAGTTTCCCAAAATTAGGGGACCCTAATATAGACCCCAAAATACCACAATCCTTATTATAGGAATCCCCAAAAAGGGTACCCCTGATTTTAGGAAACCCCTCATATCTTCTACAGCTGAAGCATGGTGCCATATGAGTACTGCATCCCAAGGCTCTAAATCCTCGCCCCTAAACAGGAACCTCCTAGCTTCGGATAGCTTATAGGGTTTAGGGTTTAGATTTTAGGGTTTAAGGTTGAGGGTTTAGGGTTTGGGGTTTAGGGTTTAGAGTTTAGGGTTTAAGGTTTAGGGTTTAGAGTTTAGGGATTAAGGTTTAGGGTTTAGAGTTTAGGGATTAAGGTTTAGGGTTTAGGGTTATAGGGTCTCCAAGACTTCCGAATAGGAAAGGACGGATAGGAATAGGGTGTGAGGTTTAGGGTCAGCGGGTCTTCATAACAAGGTCATGAATGGAAGTAGCTAGAATGTCGCTTATACTTACAATGGTTCTTATATTCTATAATCTATGTACAAAATCACTTTCCTCCCAAGTACACCCCTAAATCCTGAACCCAGAACTCGTGCCAGAGGCTCGTAACTTCTGGGTTGGACATGAAGGTCCGGACGATAGGAACCGGATCTGCCATTCCCTGACCAGCGAAGCAGTCCAAAAGGCTTACTTGGAGGGTCATGGGGACTTAGTAAATAGGTTAGCAATGGGGATAACTAGGGTTACTAAGTGGGTTATAGGGGTTATTATATAATCAATTTACTAACTTCACCTGACCCTCCAAGTAGCGATTCAGGTTCAAGGTTTAGGGTGTATAGGGCTTAGGGTTCAGGGTTACAGGTGTATAGGGTTTAGGGCATCTCACGGTGCTGCGTGCGCGGCTGATAGTCAAAGCACACATGGCACCACCCCACTCCCAGCAATCTGTGGGCCAGGGGCTCGCCAGGGTTAAGGGTTTAGGGTTTAGGCAGGGGCTATTATATGTGCTATAGGGCTTATTAACCTACCTACTGAGTCCCCCTGACCCTGCAAATAATGATGTACGGAGTTTGAGTTGCCCCTCGACTCAGTCGTATGATTCAAGCTACATAGGACTTCCCGATTGGTATGGCTTGACTTCTTCGTGTCAGAGATGCCCGGCTATCTGAGAGTGGCTTGGGAAAGGTGTTGAACCCACAAACGAAACCTCAAACCAGAATCGCCATACCCGTGGCATTGTGGTCTAACATAGCTACGTCGCTGTTAGCAGTAGGTGCATCGTAACCATAACTTTAGCCCGTACACGAATGATTTTTAACACTACCGCGGCGGACGCTATGATGACTATCTTGGTGAAGCTGCTGGTGATGGTGATCATGGCATTGATGCTGCTGATGATGGCGATGCTGGTGACTATGATGATGAGAAGCAGGAGGAGGACGACGACAACGACGCTCATGACGATAGCTATGACATCGGCAACGAGGAGGATGAGGAGGAGGATCTGATCACTGCGATTGTCGTCCGCACCATCATCATCAGCATCATCATGAGCTCCAACAGCTATGTAAGAGCTATGGTTGTTATTCTCCTGGTTCCCATGGCTGCGAGAGAAACGCAGATCCAACACAATCTTGCTACAAGTGGCCACTATCATGACAGGGCAGGATTCATTGCCAATATTCGCACAGCTACGATTGCGTGACGAGCAGTTGCGGATGGCAAGCTTAGTGCTTAAGATGTATTTGTTAGGTGGACCCCCCACCCAGTAATAGTGACTATAAGGGATAATGAGGATTATATCAGGGTCCTCTCATATTCCTAATATACCAACATTACAGGGTGGGGGGTCCACCTAATGTATTTCTTCAAGAAGCTTGCAAGTCAGCCGTAAAATTAGCTCTCATGTTGCCAAGGGATCAAAACAGCTGGACGAAAACACGGTTTAGGGTTTAGGGCTTTTTTGGGTTTAGGGTTTAGGGTTTAGCAGCGACTCAACAAAGCATTCGATTCTAGTTAGGACTTTTCTTCTCAAGAACCAGCCCTAAACAGAACAGGGGTTCTCAAAGCATTAAGCCCTTTCTGGCAGCGCGCTGGGCCCCCGAAAAAGCAGCATTTGGAGCATTCAGAAGCAAATCTCAAGGCTTCTGGACCTGACACAAAACGCAAACACATGTAAAGACCTGGATATTGAATGTGCAATCACAAATCCCTGATTTCCTCCATGATCTGGCTGTCGCGCCGTCGTCTCGATCATGACCTGATCGATGCCGGTGCCCTTGTCGATCTCATCAATAATCTCTTGAAGCCTGCGACTACTTGCTGGGGCTTAGGCGGAAGTGTGTAGTGAATATAGGTACGGTCAAGTATGGATTCTAACCGGGATCGACTCCCACTTACTGGGTTGCTGTTATGGAACTTAAGCTGAGGTACTATGATAAAGAAACCTTATTCTATCAATATACCCATATCATGGCAACCTTAGGCCCTAAACCCTACACCCTATATACCCTACATATACCCCATATATATATATATATATATATAGACATGTACACACAGAGAGCGAGAGAGAGAGAGAGAGAGAGAGAGAGAGAGAGAGAGAGAGAGAGAGAGAGAGAGAGAGAGAGAGAGAGAGAGATATATATATATATGTGTATGCATGCATGCGTCATACCCATATTCGTGTAACTTAATCAAGTTCCTTAAATCCCTGCATTCCCCCAGTTTCCATTTCATCTTGCATGTTCTTTTCCATTTGATTCTCCCCTATAGGGGGGAATAATGTAACAACTTACATTAACCCTAAACCCTATCAGCCGCAATCTGGAAAAAGCACTGACAAGGTAAATACGCTCGGGTTTGGCACTGAGTCGCTCAGCTTCCTTGGAGGGTCAGGGGGACTTAGGGTTTAGGGCCTAGGGTTTAGGGTCTACCTGGACCTGGGCAATATGTGTTCTATAGTAGTGATGGAAAAGAAAATGGCAACTGCTAGAAATTTGCATATAATTTAGGGTGTAGGGTTCAGGGCTGAGGTTTTAAGGTCAGGGGGACTTAGTAAGCAGGTTACTACTGTGGATAACTAGGGTTACTATATTATTGGTTAAAGCTTCTGAACCTACTTGGCAAGTCCCCCTGACCCTCCAAGTATGGGCACTATAGCAACCAGACTTACTGTACTGCCTAGCTGCGGTCGCAAAATCAGAGCCGTAGCAACTATTAGACTGTCTGCCAACCCAGAACCCAACTATGAGGCTTGAAATCCCCAGAATGCTTGTAATTGGGCCATGAGTGCCAATCATATTTGGGCTATACTTACGTACCCTGAACCTCCAAGTACTACCACTATGAAGCGCACCTATCCCTCTGTTCTCAAATGCTACCTGGTGCATTATTGTGATACAGCAGTAGTTAGCAATGAATGTGAGAGATGGCGTCCGTTCCACAATGGAGGCAAGGGTTTAGCCCTGCACAGATGGAAGTTTTCCCTAAGTAGATGGAACAAATCATCTAGCAAAACGAAACCTCGAGCATAACACCCTGACGCCTACATATGTGGGCGCCATTGTACGCCTTAGGCTCCTCAGATCCCAAACTTCAGATGCCCCTGGCTCCTGTGCTGCGATTTGTACTAAACATCTTGCATGAAACTCAGTACGCGATACCTTAAGACTTGTCGCATGACAGTATGCTAAGGTGCTGGCTTTAGTATCAACAGTAGAAGGCCTAGGGGACTTAGTAAGTAGGTTACAAATGAAGCTACAAGTCTCCTCAGTAGGATTAGTCTCCTCATCACCCCCCTTCATGACCTACTTACTAAGTCCCCTCGACCCCCCAAGAACACTGCGGGATTTTTTGGCATGGGTTCGGCGGGTGAGGCTGCGCATGGCTTTTTGCCATGTCGCATCCTGCTGGGATGAGGGCTACCAGGGCCTATAACATGTGGAAGTTTAGGGTTTAGGGTTTAGGGTTTAGGGTTTAGGGTTTAGGATTACTGTTCCCAAAATGGGGGAAATGTATATGGGGCCCCATATTATAATAGGAACTGAAATATAGGACCCCGTATTGACAGCAATTTAGGACAATCCCCATGTACCTGTGTACCACCTCTGTGCCTATGTGTAGATTTATGGGTTGCGTAACCACTCACTTACCTCTATACTGCTCCCCCAAGAATTTCCCCGTTGACTAGGCTTATGTAGGGTTAACGAAGGTTAATGAAGGTCAGTTGAGGGGGTACCTTGAACGGGGCTGGTAGTATATCGGGCGCAGTTAGGAGAAGCCACAAAACCTACATGTACATATGGGGGGTTCCTAAAATTAGGGGTACCATTTCGCGGCTTCCTATAACAAGGATCGAAATACTAGGGCTCTATATCCGCCCCGCCCCCCTACTTAGGAAATCTATCGCAGATTCACACTCCAAAGCTTCAAGAAAGTGAATCACCCCTATGTAGCCATTTTGAAATGTGAGTTTGTGCTCATTTTCCCAACCATAGGCACTAAAGTGGAGGAAGCCCTTACTTAGCCAATAGAAGAACTTTAACCTTTTTGGGCATCCTTTTTGGGTCTCTATAATAAAGTTTGAACCTGTTTTAGCCCCGGTTGCTGGGGAAGAGAGAGCCACACAGGCTCCGACAGTACACTAGAAACCACGAACATAGGGACGTCTTAAGCAGAGCGTGCCTTTATTCACGGGCTCCAAATTGTTGGGTAATACTACTGTTGATACTAACAATCTTGCAGGACCTTAGTATACCATAGTACCATTATTTCCAAGGTATAAGGCACTTAGGTTCATGCAGGAGTTTTCGTATCCACCGTATGGGGTAATCCAACAAGGCTCGGAGCCTTAGGAAGCTCAAGTTTCAGCTCAGTGGGTTCAAACTCAGAATCACACCCAGTGATAGGGTTCGGGGTGTGTGACGCAAGCCTTTGGGCTTCCTCCTGGAGCACCAGCCCCAAGCACACCCCTCAGTATTTAACATCTCCCTCCATATGTGTGTATGTACACATATATGTATATATATATATATATATGCTCACATATACACATATACTGTCTCTTACAACCAGAAGGCAATGTCTTGAGGGTGAAGCAGTATGTGGACATCCGAGAGTAAACTAGGCCCTTGACTCAAGCCGCACAGGCAAGCGGCTCGATTCCAGCTGCAAAGGCTGTACTTGCTGCAAATCCAGCAGAAACTGCTAAACCTACTGTCTTAGACCTCCAAAATTATTGTCCCAATTCGTTGCCGCTACGGCGAGCCTTAAAGAAGCTGCGTAGGCAGCCGCCACCATTTACGAAGGTGAATTGGGTTTGGATACGCATAAACCACATCAAAAATTACAGCCAAGTTGTAAACCCTCACCTGCAGCCCCCAGACATTACCCACAGGCCCCAAAACTCAGCCCCCAATCCTGAATCTTTAACCTTGAACCGTACCTGGGTTGAGGGTTTACGGCCCCTAGCTCTCTTCGAATCAACCTAAGAGCCGCTCTTGCCTGCGCGCCCAGGGGGGAAACTCAGGAACCAGGCAAGTTCGCCCGGAATGCAAAGCCCAGGATTTCTGAACTTCTGCAATGAGAGCCAAATTGCAGGGTGGAATGGCCCTCAGGAGAATTCCCACGTTTGGTGGAATATAGTGGACTTGAATTTACAAGAAATGCCTAGGTCGGGAGGTTGCGCAAGTTAGTCTAGGAGTTTGTCCGATACTGTGTTAGGATTAAAGCTTGAAGGTTGATGGTGCAGCGTCTAGGCTTGAGGGTTTGGGGCTTGGAGTCTCGGGTTACGGGTCAGGGCATGGATTCCAACCGCAGCAGGACGCTCAGAAATGTCAGCACGTGACAAAGAGAGGAATCCCCTCCCCTCATTTGAGCTATAGTCTAAACTTCTTAAAGGGGGTTATATAGGGACCATATAGGGGACTATTCTAGGGGCTATTAGCGGGATACTAGGAGTTTAGACTATAGCTCATTTAAGCTGCCCCTCACCATTTCTCGCCCCCGAAATTATGTCGTGTCGCGGCCCAGATGCATCTTTTACATATACACCCTAAGCCCTACACCCTATACACACAAGCAGACACATATTTGGAAGAACATGTGAATGTCAGCGGGTAGGGGATGCAGAACAGGAAGAAGAAGCATCAAAGCCTGGGACCAACCCTTCTAGGCTCTTTTTCCGTGAGTCCTTTAGGGCTTAGGATTTAGGGTTCAGGTTTTAGGATTTAGGGTTCAGGGTCTAGGGTTCAGGGTTTAGGGGCCTAATTCCCAGACATACCCTCTGCCTCCGTGCAGCAGGATGTTCCGCATTCTAAGGTGCTATTGAACTCCAGTACTTGTTATCTGCATTGGATTGGCCGAAGCATTGTAGACCTGAAGGACTTCGATAGCCAAATACAATCAAGATGAACACTGCCCAGGAACATTGTTGTAGTTGGAGCGCGGCGGATTCCCGCCCGTATGGTAAAATCGTGGAAAGAAGAGCACTGAGTTGTTTCAACATTGACATGTCGCGTGTACTGGAAATCCCACGCAGGCCAGTGATTTTGAACCCTCCCAGCCATCTTGCTTCAGTCGTGCGAATCTTGAGTGAATTTTGCTGTTCTAAATTCACCCCTTAAAACTACTTGAAGTCCCACACAGGCCAATACTTTTGCAGGCGGTGACCAGTGCATCCATGCTCTAACCATAATAACGTTCGTGGTCCACGAGCACACGGTGACCAGTGCATCCATGCCCAAACCATAATGACGTTTCTGGTCCACGAGCACACGGTGACCAGTGCATCCATGTCCAAACCATAATGACGTTTCTGGTCCACGAGCACACGGTGACCAGTGCATCCATGCCCAAACCATAATGACGTTCGTGGTCCACGAGCACACGGTGACCAGTGCATCCATGCCCAAACCATAATGACGTTTCTGGTCCACGAGCACACGGTGACCAGTGCATCCATGCCCAAACCATAATAACGTTCGTGGTCCACAAGCACACGGCGACCAGTGCATCCATGCCCAAACCATAATGACGTTTCTGGTCCACGAGCACACGGTGACCAGTGCATCCATGCCCAAACCATAATGACGTTCGTGGTCCACGAGCACACGGTGACCAGTGCATCCATGCCCAAACCATAATAACGTTCGTGGTCCACAAGCACACGGCGACCAGTGCATCCATGCCCAAACCATAATAACGTTCGTGGTCCACGAGCACACGGTGACCAGTGCATCCATGCCCAAACCATAATAACGTTCGTGGTCCACGAGCACACGGTGACCAGTGCATCCTTTGTTAGAGGCTACTTCTAACTGACAACTGTCAGGGATTCTTTCAAATTGAGGTCTTCTTGGAGATTAAGGCCTACTTCAGATGAGACACTTCTTCGGACACTGTTTCACCTTGCCGTTTGCTCAAGCCTTAAGGTTTATAAAACCGGCCCTCGCAAACTACCCCTTTTTGTTCGTACCTGCTTCAACTTCACATGTTTGCTAGTACACGAAAGACCACGCAGGCCAGTAATTCTGCCATTTTCCCTCAAATTCCCTTACGGGCGGGAATCCGCCGCACACCTTGTAGTTACGTAATCGCACTTGCAAGGCTTTGCCCGTCACTGAGAGGCTTCTGCAAGCTACATATTACCTACGTTGTCGTTCCCAACACACAAGAACCCATACTTGAGATGGAACCCAAAGCATGGGGCCCATACTGTATTGATTTTGAGGAATCATGCGAAAGCTTTACTGACCCTTAACCCTTACACCCTAAACCCTAAATGGTAGTTTCCACATCATTTTCCGCTATCCCCCGTAAATCCCCCATATAACCCCTAATATTACCCCCATGGGTACCTAGCATGTTTTGCCAAGAATTGAAATTCAGATCCCAGAGAACTCTAAACCCTAATCCCCAACAACTACCCTATAATCCCAATTTTGATGTCATTTTGGATCTGATTTTCCATTTGATTCTCCATTATCGGCGGCAATATAGCCCTAGACCCTAATTTATATTTCAGATCCGAAGGGGACTCTACTCATGGAGAGCGGATACAGCGGATCTTCTCCAATTCCTCGGCACTTCAAGATTAAATTGCGGGGTTCCGAAAACAGGGGGGAGAGGGGATTTCCTCTTGTTTATGGAAACCACCTACTCTTAAACCCTAAACCCTAAGCCCTCAGTAGCTCAGGCACGGGATCCTAGATGCTAGGTTATGAAAATTGCGGCCCCTGCATGTGGCCCCACTAGACTATACGGCCCCCGATCATTAAGATACATAAGAAAAGGTATCATCAATTTCAGCAGGGTTTAGTCTAGACTCTTAGTATCCCCCTTTAGGGGTTTAGGGTTTAGGGACTAGGGTTTAGGGTCTTAAGTCCTCGTATCCCCCTTAGTAACCCCTGTAATAATCCCCTATAGAACCCCCTTTAAGGAGCTTAGACTGTACCCGAAACCCTAAACCCTAAGCTTTGGCCTTCACACGGCACAGGTTGAGAGCATTTGTCACGACCAGGCTGCCGAAGTGCAGATGGTTTGAGGTTCAGGGTTAAGGGTTGAAAGTTTAGGGATTAATAATATACCCAAAGCCATATTCTACCTACTTAAGAGGGATTAGAGTGCGTACACTTCTTTTACATAACTACTGTAACCGAATGCTGGATCTTATCTTATACTCTGTCTTGGGGACTAGACTATCCCCAGTAGAATTACTACATGTGTCGCTGCGGCCATTATCGTAGCACCTGAACCATGTCGGGCTTGGATGCTTAGGGTTTAGGAATTTGGTAGTTTCCCTAAAAAAGGGGACCCCAATATACACCCCAATATACTATAATCCTTCTTATTGGGACCCCTGAAAAGGGTACCCTAATTGTGGGAAACCCATTTAGGTTTAGGATCTAGCAAGCTGCAGATGTTCTAATCAAGGCCAAGCAGCTGAAATCTGCTTCCAACGTACACAATGCAAACCCTAGACCCTGAACCGTTTAGGGTTCAGGGTTTAGGTTGACCCCAAGTGCAGACCCCGAATGCAAACCCTCAACCCTAAAACCACACCCCAAACCCTAAATCAACGAACCCTAAACCGTGTCAAAAAAAAAACAAGTAGCAGCTACCTGCTGCATGTCAAAACTCCTCAGTGCTCAACTCTCTGACGATTATAGGGCAAGCATCCCGCACGCCAGCCACCAAATTAAGGAATTCACCCTAACCTACCAAAATGTGGGTATATCATTCCATAAGAAGCTTTCCCCCTTATGCTAACATTATAAACATGTTTAGGCTCTGAACCCTAAATCCTAGACTCCAAATCCAAACCACAAGTGCTAATTCCCAAACCTTTGGCCACGAAGCGGCGAGAGACTCTGAAGACTGAGGTCCGTGCTTTCTGCTTCCTTTGGGCCTCACGTTGAACCAGGCGCTCCTGTTATGTGAACTGGGGGGTTCTTCTGTATCCTGTACGACTTTAAGTGCCCCACGTCCGCAAAACCGGGGGATTACACGGTTTAGGGACTCAAACTGGTGCAAGATTCTTTCCATCAACAGCTTGAAACTGTATTGAAACCACGCGCAACACGTTGCCACCCTTGAGCTCCCTTTCAACTTTAAACCCAAATATCTCCGCGTTCCCTGAACGATAGGCCCTTTCGACCCCATAAGTCCCGAACCCCCCCCCCCCCCCCCCCCCCCCCTACAAACGCTAAACGCCCAACTCACAACCCTAAACTCCAAACCTTACACCCTCACAAAACCCTCAAAATCCTTCTAAAGCCCCATGGTACGGGGCCAAATAGGGTTGCCCCCTTCTGGGTCCCTATGAGAATACGGCTCTAATGTTTAGAGTACCCCCCCAAAGAGACATCCATGTGATTCTCCAAAAACTTGGTAACATCCCTATATATTTCCTTATGACGGGGGCCCTATAAAGTAAAACCTTTTCGAACAAACAATTGTGGACCCCTTATTCGATTTGGGGAGGTTTTATCAGGGGGCTCAAAAGGTAGTATGCAGATAGATGGGTCAAAGGATCCCTAGTATATACTCTACTATATTGGGGCTTATTCCCTATACCCCGCCTTCCTTTACCCCACCTTTTGAGCCCTCCGATTTTAAAGCCTAGGTCTTTAAATCTGAAGACCGGTCTCTGTTACGTCTGGAACATCCGAATAAGTGGTTTGAACAAGATATGTAATTAGCCTAGGGCTCCAGCTACCTAAATGATGGGAAGTGGTTCTGTATACCCTGTAGTTACATAGCCCAGTAACCTATGATTTAGGTAACTGGGAGCCCTGGGGATTATTTAGTGATCTTGGGCGGCCAGGCCTTTAAGCATAAAGGGGTTTAGGGCTATAGCCCCCCTGAAGTAGATAGAATATGGGATATATGGGGACCTTATTACAATCTACCCAAAGCCATATTCTATCTACTGAAGGGGGACTATAAGGGTTTAGGGTTTAGGGTAAGCATCAAAGGCAAAGCTTCAGTACCGAGGACCCAGGCCTTCCTGTTCTCTACGAAACTAAACTAAAGGGGTGTAGGGTTTAGGGCTTAGGGTTTAGGGTTTTAGGGATTTAGGGTTGAGGGTTTTGAGCTTCTCACTTTACTTCCCTCTCTCCTATTGCCGAAGACCCGGCCCTTCCTGTTCTCATCAAACGGGCGAAACTAAGCTAAACTGAACTACTCCCTTCTCTTGCCTGTCTTGTGAGTTCTTTGAAGAATCTTGATAGGAGCCTCCCTTCCAGCACTGGTTTTAAAAGGAGCCACACGATCCCACAAGCCACCCATTTGTTTTATGGACGTGTTATTTTGTAGGGCTCCCTTCCTTGAACGGCGTCCATCCAATGTGATGTGAACCCTCTATAAGCCCGACATGTCCCTACGTTTATCACTCTCAGGCCTCAAAAATCCTCGAAACCCTCAACCCTGAAACCTAAACCCTAAACCCTTAACGTGAAATTCCCACCCAACCTGTCAGGCCGCTCCCATTGCTAAGGCGGTCAGGCACCTAGCCCCAGCTGGGCCAGATATCGAGAACGTGTGGCTAATTTTCATGGCCAGCCCTGCTGCTTTCAGGAGGCCCTAAACCCTTCACCGGGATCACTGAAAAGGCGGATCAGGCTCACAGCCCCTGTCGAGCCATTGGCCCACAGACTGCTGGGAGTGGGGTGGCGCCACTGTGTAGTAACCATCTGCTGTGCATAGTGCACTATGAGATGCCCTAAAGCCTATACACCGTAAACCCTGAACCAAAAGCCCTAAACTCTAAGCCCAGCACCCGAATCCCTACTGGGAGGGTCAGGCGGACTTAGTAAATAGAATTGTGTAATAACCCTGTGACCATATGGTAACCCTAGTTAGCCCCATTCGGAACCGACTTACTGGTCACGATGGCCATCCAGGTACTCCCTAAAGCGAAAACCCCGGAGGCTCCTCGCGCCGCCGCTCAAGCTCGGCAAAGTGTTGCCTTTTCTCTTCGCCTTGCATTGCTTGGGGGATGCTGTTGTGTTAGGGTTTAGGCTTTAGGGATGTTTAGGGTTTAGTGTTTGTTTAGGGGTTTGGGGATTCTGGTCTAGTTTGGTTTTATTCTTGTGGTTTGGGGTTTCTGGTGGAGGGCCTTCTGGTAGTTGATGTTGGTTTCGCCTGAGAGGATGCAAGAGTTTTTGGTGAAGACCCTTGGGTAAGCGTGTGTCGTTAAGAGAGTTTTTGCTTATTTGTGGTTCAGGGTTTGAGAAGTTTGCGGATACGGAAAAATTCGGGCTTAGCATTTTAACTAGTGATATTCTAGTCCATGAAAGCAAGGATAGATGATGTTTTGAGTTTCAGGTCTCGGGGCCCAGGGTTTGTGGAGTTTGCAAATATCTGCTTTTCGAAGGATGTCAGGTTTGGGTGTAGGGGTTTAAAGGAGTTTTCTGGTGATGCAGTGTCTGGGTTTCGAGCTTAGGGTGCTGTAGTGCTTAACCCTAAACCCCTAAACCCCTAAACCCTAATTACGAAACCCGTGTCTGGGCTAAGACTATAGATAGCATAGTCTAGAGCTGAAGGGTTTGAGGTGTAGGGTTGAGGGGTTTCTGTGGCTTTTGGAATTGGGATGTGGTAATTTCCCCAAATAGGGGACCCAATATAAACCCCAATATGCTATAAGCCTTATAATGGGGACCCCCAAGAAGGTATCCTTAATCTTAGGAAACCTCCTGGGGCTTCGATCTGTTTTCAGTCTCGGCTTTCGGGGGTTAGGTTTGGGGGCTAGGATGCGCAGTTCACGGCTGAGATCTCTGTGAAGGTATGAAACCCTAAACCCTACAAAATGAGGGCCTATCTGTCTCTCTCATATAGCAGCTCCTCAAGATGGAGTGTTAGGGCTGAGGGTTTAGGAGTATAAAAGAGCGATCAAAAGAGCGATCACAACCTTAATGCATCATATCTGAGGCTTATCGCGCTGAAGCGCGCAACCAAGCGGGACCCAGGCTAGATCGGAAACCCAAAACCCTAAACTGTAAACCCTGAACTACCTCAAATCCTAAACCCTAAACCCTCGACCCTAAACCCAAAATGCAGAGACATTGCACTCGCGGCATACGCGGAACTCAGACTTATCAGCATCCCAGAAAAGTTCGGCCCTTGTCTCAAGTCTACTGCACCAAAGGGTTTAGGGTTTAGGATGTAGGGTGAGGGTTTCGGGCTTAGGCCTGCGGATCTAGGGCTTAAGATTTCGGGCTTAAGATTCAAAAGTAGGACGGTAAGAGCTATAGCCTAAAGCAGCAATCTCATAACTCCACTCAGACGCTAGGTAGGAGTAATACGAAATGCAAGGATCATCACACTAGTGATTATTGCGGGCCAGCCTTCATCCAAATTAGCTCATACTGGCTTCTGAACGACGCCAGCGGCAGGGTTTAGACATAGGCATATACCAATGTAGTGGAACATTTCAAAGAACACAAGTAATCAGCATGTGAAATAACAACATGGAAACCTCCAGAACCCCAACCCTCAACCCTAAACCCTAAGCCCTAAAACCTCTAAACCCTAAACCCCAAACCCCAAACCCTAAACCCTAAACCCCAAACCCTAAACCCCACAACCTAAGCCCTTTTACCGCCTTTTACCCCCAACCCTGGTCCCATGCGCTGTGCACCTTGGCGTTGCCGCGAGGCTTCGCGCTCGCGCCGCGCCTTGGCACACCCTGAGGGTCCAAGCCCCCAAAGAACAGGGTCCCTTTGAAGGGGTTATAGGGAGATATATGGGGACTATTTAGGGGTATATAAGGCCCAAATAATAGGGTTCTAGGGCCCAAAGACTATATTATGAATGGTATTTGGGCCCTAAAGTCCTATTATTTGGGTCTGTGGATGTGGACCCAAAGGGACAGGGAGCTTCAACAGCACGCAACGGTTTGCGGTCCCTTTTAAGGGGAATATAGCCCTAGGGCTCCCAGTTACCTAAATAGTAGGTTACTGGGCTACGTAACTATAGGGTATATAGAACCCAGCCCGTTATTTAGGTTACTGGAGCCCTAGGGTAAGGGTCATATTGGGATTTCTAGGGTTTAGGAGTTTAGGGTCTAGGGTTCAGGGGCGATTTTGGCATCTTAGGATTTGGATTTGCTAGCGAGGAGATTAGCAACAATTCCTCGAATACATGAACAAGGGATTGGGGGTTGCAAGCCCTACACCCTAAATCCCACACCCTGATTCCCTAAATCCTACAAATCCACCTTCCCTTTCTGCAACCTCAACCTCTAGAATCATCTGAGCCACAGTCTAAACTCCTAGTCTCCCCCTTAATGTCACCTATAGTAGTCTCCTATGTAATCCCTTATATAACCTCGTTTACGGAGTTTAGACTGTGGCTCGTATGAGCAGCGGCTTCTGGGCCCAGCAATATACATTTCCTGCTGCCACTATGTGGAAACTCTAGCTTTGGGGTTTAGGGTTTACACTTCATACGTTGGACTTAGCCGTGCACTGCCGGTGATGGATACATGTGGAAATGGCTTAGGAATCCTTTCTGGGGAAGCGACGTCAAGACGGGGTGCAATATTTGCGTATGTTAGGGTTTAGGGCTTAAGGCTTATGTACGAGAGAACCCCATTGTTCTAAGTGCACATCCCTAGGTCTCGGTCATTGTTGGTCACGATTTTCGGTTTTTTTCGCAGATTGAAGCCCAGTCAGGAAAGTGAAGCTACAGTTTTGAATGAACCGCATAAGAACCAAGTAAGATTATACCCCTTACATAAAATGCCCAATAGGAGTATATAACCTTACTCTATATAGGGTACCATAATATCTCCAAATTTTGAAAAAATACTCATGATAAGGAGTCCGACTTCAACCCTGGGAGGTTCGAGTACTTAATGTGATGCCGGCCGGATTCAGCTCATCAACAACCTGATCTCCACTTCAAGAATCAGGGTCTTGGGTTTAGGGTTCGAAGACAGCTGGGGCTTCCTAGCTTTGTGGTACATAGACTCCCTTAAGTAGATAGAATATGGGGTAAATGGGGACCTTGTTATGATATTGTGCAGCTCCATATTCTGCGTCCTTGAGGGGTACTATAACCTGTGCAGTTTCCATTTCCTCTGCCATGTTTAAACCTTAAACCCCATACCCTAAAACCCCAAGCCCTGAAGACCCAAACACCAAGAGCAACTGAGCTATAGTCTAAACTCCTAGTCTATCCCCCTTAATAACCCTTATAGCGTTCTCCATATCTTCCCTTATATAACCCCCTTTCAGGAGTTTAGACTATGGCTCAACTGGTAAAAAGATGAGAGCCGCACTGCTCTAGCCTCTGCAATGCGCGAGTCTCGCTGCTCGTCAGCTTGTTCCTCCAAGATGTGGTGGAAGGTTCATTAAGTTTATTCGGTTTATGAGGTTTAGGGTTTAGTTTGTAGAGTTTTGGACGTAGTTATAAGCAAGTGCTGAAGAACTTTAACTGGGTTTCAGAGTACGCTGTACTATACAGCAATTCTAGAAGGTTTCTGAAGGAATGATACTCCCACTTATACTAGGTTCGCGAGTCGAGCGAATGACCATACCAATATCAGGTTTGATCTCGAATTCAAAGTCAGTCTGGCAATTGCAAACTCGAAACTTTCGTAAAGACTCCGTCTCGGAATTCTTATCCCAACCAGAAAGTCCACCTTTGGGCATTAAAAAGGTCTGCAAGAGTTTTGGTATCAACCGTATATCAGCCTCATCTACTCGCCCAGTACAGCATATCAGCTGGTGCACATCTCTGCTTCTCAAGAACAAGCTCAACATCCTCCACCCCAAGCAGACACCACCATGCAGGTACTCATACCAAATCCTGGGGGGTAGTTGGGAAGAAGGGATAATGTAGGGATGATATTTCCCTATTCCTACTGACCCCCAGTAAGAACTTTACACTCAAGATACAGTTGTATGCCAAGGCTGCCAAAATTCAGAATCCTGTCTGGACCGCCAGGTAGTTTGCAGGGACAATATGTTTGTGATGGTCGAAGAAGGCCCGGAGGCGCTGGCAACCTACCAATATTGCATTGAGGGTTTACGGTTCAGTTCCCATGCAAATTTCAACCTGAATTTGAAGCTGAGTTGCTCGTCAAACGGAACCTTACAAACGCTTTGGACACTTTTCGCGGCCTGAGGATGCGTAAGGATCCCAATGCCAGAGGCCCTATGTCGGAGTTGCTCATACTGGCGGCCCGCGCGACAGATATACAGGAATCATGAAGAGATTATGGTGGATCTCATTGGGCATTCTTTAAGGATTCTTCTTACAACTAACTACCCATTGTGTACAGGCTGCCTCACAGAGGTTCACGAGAAGTTCGTAAGTAGCTAGTAACAGGATTACAGGGCTGTTATGCAGCCTGTCGGGCTCACGTGTACTTACGAAGTTACCCCGAACCTCCAAATCGAAACCGTCAACCCACATCCCGAAGCCCTAAACCCTATACGTACTAGCAGGTATTACGGTTGAGACATACCCAAATCCTAAAGCACAGGCTTTCTGGTGGCGCAAGAGCTGCTAACCCTGAACCCTGAACACGAGAAAACTGAAACTGTGGATGACCTTCACCAAAGCCTCTGTATCGGCTGAAGCTGATGTAATACAGGTCTTCAAACAGCGGGCGCCGCTCTTTAAATCATGGCATATTGGGGTCAATATTGGGCCCCCTGTTTATGAAAACTCCCACATGCCTTTCACGCAGCTTTAGGGTTTAGTGTTCTATACTCTTCAAATGTGCCAAGCGGTGATAGGCCTTTCGCAGCTTCTGCTCACGGTATCTGTCCATGAAAGACGTCTTGAACTCAGCAAGCGCAGTCGCTCGTGCAGTCAGGAAAGGTCGACAGATTACATGAGCTTTCTCGAGGTGTGGCGCCCTCAGGGACCCTACGGTTCATGGACAAAATTCCTGCATGCCACTATGTACCTAACCCTGGGAATTTCGGTAAGATATTATATACTTAGGGTCAAGGGGGATTTCGTCCATCAACAGTAGTGATGAACACAAATCACAAGAAGGACTAATAGGGCTCCCCCGAGGGATGATGTAGGGCACAGGTAGGGCTTAGGGGAGACCAGGGTTTAGGTTTAGGGTTTAGGGTTTAGGGTTCAGGGTTTCTCAGCTCTCATGTACGACTTGCATTGAGGTCATGTGGGGCCATAAGACCTACTCAGAGGTTCACAGGGAAGCATCCCCGAACAAGTTGATGCCTAGTAATAGTTACCCTGCTTGAAAAGCCCCCTAAACCCTAAATACACATACTGTAGCTTGTCAAATTTATGGTCCCCTTTTTCGGCCACCCTGTACAATACGGCCCCTTTTCCAGGGTACCTCACAGTTTTAACAACCTTGCCAATCCAAACCGTGCCTGTGAAGCCCAATGTACACCTAGTTTCCATTTAATTTTCAACTTTCTTTTGTATTTGATTATCCACTATAGGATTAACTCTATATTATAAGCCCGGTATGATCCCTATATACTTCCCAATATACCCTCCTACACCACAAACCCTAAGCAGCAAACCCTATATACCTTCGAAACTCGAGGTACCTCACTCCCTCGCCAGTCCTGCAAGTCTTCATCCCCGGCTGTGTGCTAAGCGAGTCTAGAAGTTCTTACAGATTTAAGCTTTAGGGTTTAGGATTTACTTGGAGGGTCAGGCGGGCTTTTTAAGTAGGATACTAAGCCTTATAACCAAAGCACTATAACCAATATAGTAACCCTAGTTATCCTCTTTATTAACCTACTTACTCAGTCCCCCTGACACTCAAAGCAGGGTTTGGATTTTGAGGTTTTGACTTTGCGTTCGGGCTTAAGGTCTAGGGTCTAGGGCCTAGGGCCTCCCTAAACCCTAAACCCTAAACCCTAAATCCTAAACCCTAAACCGAGGTGTGGGGATCCCCTCTAGACACCCCACGTACACACACCAAAATTCCATCAAAACTACCTCGCGCGACCGCTGAAACAAACGACATGGAGCTGCTAACACCTTAGGGTTTAATTTAGGGTTTAGGGCTTAGGGTTCAACCCACCAACTTGCGTTGTTCTTCCCAGAAATGAGCCCAACATGCATGTTCTGCTCCCCATAGACACCTTTCTTACTTGGGCCGTATATAGGGTGTGTATTGATCCAGACAAGGATAGGAACATAAACCACATCATGCTCTACAGCTGTCTACATCTCAGGCACTAAGGGCTTATGCTTTATAACATAACATGACATGATATGATATAATATACCATAATATAGTATAATATAGCATCATAAAGTATAATATAGTTTTATATCATATAACATAATATAGTATAATCTAATACAATATAGTATCAACTGATTGAAGAAACCCTGCACCGCATGTTGTGGTTCCCCAGAAGCCCCTCTAGGTGGTGCAAGTTTTCCACCATTCGAAGGGTGCAAGTATCTATACCATGCACACTTTGGGACTTTGGGCCCAAATCCCATAAACACCCCCAATTAGTAGATGCCCTCATGGATCCATGGTAGCATCCAAGGTCCTCGCCGCTTCTTCCCTCGCCTCAAGTGCCAGATTCCATTTGCTTGGGGTTTAGGGTTGAGGCCCCCTGCCACTAAGTAAAAGTCAACAATAGCAATACCTCCATTGCTACCGGCACTAGACGTAGCGAGAGTACAAATATCAGCAGCGGCGACACCAAAGCACCGACACCGGCACTGAAGCACTAGCTCCAGCACAAGCACAATCACCAACACCAGCAACGAAGCACCAGCACCAGCATCAACACCAGCACCAGGACCTCCGCCGCCGTGGCCACCGAAGCCGGTGCAGCTACTGCTGACATAGCCTACGACGGCCGTATGTGCAAAACAGTTGCAGTACATCTTGGGCACTGCCCCCACCCCATAACAGTCTACAGCAGAATAGCAGTAGTACTGAGGGCTATATAAAAACTTAACATAGATGTTATCCAACTGTTACTACTGAGTGAGGTCGGTACCCACCCAAAACACCAAAATCCTACAAACTCTAACCCTGAACTGGGCGGCAGTACCCGCAATACATCTCCAGCGCACGGGCCTCAATCTTGAGCTTCCGCCGCTGCTCCAGCTTGACCCTCGGCAGCAAAGACACTAAGTACTTGCAGGGTTTGCAGTTTCAGGGCTTCGGGTTTAGGATCAGGGGGGCTTAGTAAGTAGGGTGAGAAGAGGATAAGTAGGATATTATATAGGGTTTATGAACCCCCAAGCATTACAGTAAGCAAGAGATTCTAAAAATGACAAACCATGAGAGCGTACAGAGCCATGGATCCAAAGGTGAGCACTTGGAAAATGATATAGGGGTCCTTCAGGGCCAATCTGGATGGATGCAAGAGGATTCGAGAGAGGTGGGCTTTGACATGTAGTGGTCTTTTGGGTTTAGGGTTTAGGGTTTAGCGGCTGCCAGTTATGTGCCATGTGCGCATTTATTGGGCCCCCAAGCCCCAAACCTTAAACCCAAACCTCAAACCCCAAACTGTGAAAGCTGAACCCGAAAGTGTTTGGTGTTGTATATGAGGGGTAGTAGCAGCTGCGGTGTTGCAAATGAGGGAAGATCCCAAAATTCTGGAAAAATCCCGTAAAGCCCTTTTATATTCATGGTGCACGGCACCTACATCAAAACTCAGATCAAGCTTTCGTTGAAAGGCGTAGTCCCCTGCGCCTCCCCGGACTCAGTTGGATGTCCGGCAAGCACTTCCAAACCACGAACATACGAAATCTCTTTTGCACAGTTCTCAGTCACATGCCAGCATCCCTGAACCCTAAACCCTTCAACCGTTCCAGCAGCCCCACGCACCCTGACTGCAAACCCCGTAAGTTTGTACTGGCCGCGGCCAGAGAGATTGTAACTCTTACATCGGAATCCTGAACTCTTAAAAGTTCGAAGGACCGGAATCCTAACCAAAAAGACCCTGAACCGACACGCAGACTAATGATATACCATCTATTTAATTCCCACAGGACGCTTCCCCCCCCCCACCCCCACACACACACAGCGAAAAAGTTAAGGAACTCTTGAGCAATATCTAAACTCTCGGGTCCCTGCATCTCTTCCTTTGATGGTGGCGCACGGGGCGCCTTCGAAGCATTTGTGCGAACCTG
>CBDETI010000022.1:0-92500 GCA_965242775.1 Cyclobacteriaceae bacterium | reverse complement strand
GGGGGCACACCGGTACGTCTCCGCTTCTAGCGGGTCGTAGGCCAGACAAGTCCTTACAGCTTAGGGTTTAGGGTTTAGGGCTTCTCAAAAATAGATTTTAGATCTCTAAAGGGATGTAGAAGGCTACTTGGAGGGTCCGAGGACTTAGAAAGTAGGATAACCCCTGTGTATCATATAGTAACCCCAGATATCCACAATTTGAACCTACATACTAAGTCCCCATAGCCCTCCAAGTAGTTGATGGGATGATGATGAGTATATGGGCGCCTGGGGAATGTGCAAGGGACCGAAAATCGAGCTCCCTCCTTATGCGAATTTCAAGCTTGTCTCAGACCTGCCGGGGGGGGGGGGGGGGGGGGTTAAAAGCTCAAAAAGTTCAGTGTGTGGCTAGGCTTTGGGTTTCGGGAAGCACCAGTTCAAATGACTCTTCGGGGCTTACTCCAAGAGTAGCTCGCAACAGAGTCTGTAAAGCTTATCTAAAGTGTTTCCATCAACAGGTAGGTATATTTCTACACGCTACTGCTATGCATCATTGTCAGTCAAAGAGACTCAAAGACTTCAGGGTATTAAAGCGTATAGCTTCTCTTTCCCCTACCTGGCCCTACACACCCATATGTCCCTAAATGTCATCCCGCTGTGCATGTTACACCCAATTTCATGCTCCATCTGATTCTCCACCGTTTGATGTTGGTACAATTTGCAGCTTTCCGCATCAGATGTAACATATCCGTATACACCCCGAAAAAGTCTTCCTACCCTAGTCCCTAAACCCTAAACCTGACGCCCTAAACCCAAAACCCTGAAACTAAACCCTGAACCCTAGCACCTAAGCCTCAAACCCTGAACCGTAAACTCAGCTTACAAACGCTTCCATCATGCAGGACAAAGAGTCAGTTTAGTGGCTTCTGCGTCATCGTGGATGGTGATGACCTCGCCAGCTGGGGGGCTTCAAAGAGCTTAGGGTTAGGGTTTAGGGTTTAGGGTTTAGGGGGATAAACCCCTAAACCCTAAATCTTAAACCCTAATTGGGGTTAGTATGTTTCTAACCTCATGTTTTCTTGCGAGCGGCTAAATCCCTAGGGTTTACAGGCTCAGCCCTATACCCTAAGCCCTCAACCAATTTCTTGGGGTGTCAGGGGGGCTTAGCAAGTAGTTTAATACCCGCTTAAACCCATATAGCAACCCTAGTTATCCCCATTACTAACCTAGTTACTAGGCCCCAATGACCTTCCATGTAGGGGCCTACCGTGAGAAGCGGTCGACATTTGTTGCTTTACTTGCCCTTTCCAATGCATGCGGCAATTTGCATATAGAAAAATCCCGTACTGCAACAAGTGCTTAGGTTTGCACTGTAGGGGATACCCCAAGAAGGCCGGCAAGTTTAAGACAACCTAAACCCTAAACCGTCCGTCCAGAGACCATAGGGGCCTGGATGGAGTGTATATACCGGGGTCCTACACAGAGCCACAGGGATTGCTCGTACTCAGCTTAGCTGGAGGTTTCGGGGTAGGTCTACTTGGGATTCAGAAAAAGGGATAGCTGTACGTATTTACATCGAGTCATGCACCTATGCCAGGGTCTAAAACAAAACGACTTATTCAGGTTCAGGGGCTTAGGGTCCAGGGTTACTATCCATGAGCCTCCATGCAAGATGGCTGAGCTTCTGCAGCATAATAAGCCCTGAAGGATAAACCCTTAAAGCTTATACAGCCTAACGGTCCAAACCCCAAGCCCGTAAACCCTAAACCCTCAACCCTTAAACCCCTAAACCCGAAACCCAGGTTTGGAAGATCCAGTGGCCCCTCCTACTTTGAGATGTTTAGGGTTTAGGGTGCAGGTTGCAGGGCTTAGGCTACCTTTTCCCAAACTATCATGGAACCTGAAAAAGGGTAAGGGAGTTTAGGGCCTATATAGGGCATGTCAATTACACTTGTGAATTTCTGAAGTTGAAGGTGAGGCACTGGGGTTTAGGGGTTTAGGGTTAGGGGTTTAAAGAAAGCCTTTCTTCTGCACCCCTGTAAACAATTTTACACACCCCGATGAACAGAAGGAGCCTGCTGCCCTGCTAAAACCTCTGAAAAACTCTTCAACATACAGTCAAGCCCTCTAAACCCTGAACCCTTAACACTAAACCCTAATCCCTAAACCCTTAACCCTAAACCCTTAACCCTAAACCCTTAACCCTAAACCTTATTAGGGTCCAGTTTTTAGGCCCTGCTTTGGGGAAGCCCCCTAAAGCCCCCCGTTGAAAGCCAAGGGCCTGCGTGGGCATATAGGGTTTAGGGTTAAGGGTTTAGGGTTTAAGGTTTAGGGTTTGCTGTGATGTTGCCGTGCAGGATGTGATGAGCAGGTGTCAATGATCCTTCAAGTGCATGGCTGCATGCGAGGTGCTAGGCGCCTGCAGGCCCCTGGACATCCTGAAACCCCCTGGAAGCCCCTCAAATGGAGGCCCCCTGCAGGCCCCTTGAAAACCCCTAGAGGCTTCTGGAAACCCCTGGAGCCGCCTGCGGCGGTCCCGTTTTATTGTTTTTTTGTTTGTTTTTGGATGTGGTGAGACATTTGGGCCCTGACCCCCCAGATCTTCCCTAGAAAAACCCAGCCAGCGCCCGCCAGAGCTTCGGGTAATGACTTTATAAGGGACCAGTACTGGTTGCGAGGAGAACTCCTCCAGATACCTGGCCTCTCGTGGGTGCTACAGTATGGGAAGGCAGGCGAGCGACCTGGATCGACCTGCGCCATCGATGTCAAGAGGCATAAGCGCCGCCCACCATCGAAGGTGGGCGGCCTATGCCATGAGTTTAGGGTTAAGGGTTTAGGGTTTAGGCTTGTTGGGAGGACTACCACCCTAAACCCCAAACCCCAACCTGGTGCTTACGGATTCGGGTTTAGGGTTTGAAGTTTAAGGTTTAGGGCTTTGGGGTTCCAGGGAATGGTAATCTGTTGCATAATCATATGATGGCTATGGCGTCATAGTGGGAATCTAAAGGTTTCCTCGGAGGGATGTGCAGGGATTTTCAGGGACCTCTAGGCATTTACAGGGATATCTACCTACACACATACATACATACATACATACATACATACATACATACATACATACATACATACATACATACATACATACATACATACATACATACATACCTATCTAACTCTATATATATATAGAGAGAGAGAGAGAGAGAGAGAGATAGAAAGGAATTTACCCTAATTCTAATTAAACCCTAAACCCTAAACCCTAAACCCCAAAGCCTAACCCTAACCCCCAAACTCTAAATCCTAAACCTTTATAGGGTCAGGGATGCCTTTCTGATTCATCTGCTTAGGCCCAAACGCAGTAGCGATCCCCGACCTCCGGCAGCATAGGTCTCGAGCTTGGGGGTACGGGGAGGAGCACATGTATGCCGTTATAGGGTTTAGGGTTGAGGGTTCAGGGCTTAGGGTTTAGGATTCGGGGCTTAGGGTTTAAGGCTTAAAGTTGAGGGCTTGGGGCTTAGGGTTTAGGGTTAATAGGGTAAACCACAAGTAAGGTTGCGAGTAGTGACAACCAGAATTATCCTTGACCCGGGTAAGACTACCGATCACGGACACCCCTAGATAAGTAATTCCGAGGTGGGTACCCCATGTAAGGCTCATAGCATAAAGCTCATAATTACAAAGAAACTGAGGTAATATGAGGTTTACAGAGGCATCCTTTAACGGCACCCACCTGATGATTACCCGCCTGTTGATTGAATTCCTAAGCCTCGTTGGGGAGCTGTGGATTTAGGGCTAGGGTCTAGGGTTCTAAGGCCTCTATGCAGCTTAAACTTGAACGTTTAATGCTGGATAGTTTGAAGGACCATGGAAGTCCTTTTAAATAAGAAGTCTTAAACAGCTCCTGCAGGCCTTGGCTAGCCAAAGGTAGTGGAAGAAAGCCCAAAGCCCGACAAAGCCCAGTATTCTATATATACTTAACATTTAGGGTTTAGGGTACACATGTCTATAGGCTCCTGGCAAATCCGCATAAATCCCTGTATTTCAACCTAAACCCCTAAACCCTGAACCCGAAACCCTAAACCCTAAACTCTAAACCCTAATCAAAAAACCCTAAAATCCTAAGTCCCTAAACCCTAATCCCTAAACCCTAATCCCTAAACCCTAATCCCTAAACCCTAAACCCTAATCCCTAAACCCTAATCCCTAAACCCTAATCCCTAAACCCTAATCCCTAAACCCCTAAACCACAACCACCAACAGCCAAACCTTGGCTCCCTCCGAGAAGACCACGAGGCCCGTTGGAGGAGGGAGCTCCTTTCTGTGGGTAGACTTAGAAGGTCCGGGGAACTTGGCAAGTATAGGGTTTAGGGTTTGGGGTTTAGGGTTTAGCGTCGGGGGGGGCGCATGGTAGGTATACTTATAATGCCATAATGCCTAGGCACCAAAGAAATATTCCAATTATCCCCAATAAAAGCTGCTTCTGAATCTTCTTGACCCTCCAAATACGTATGCGGTTTAGGGTCTGATTATCGAGGTTTGGTTTGTGTTTGTTGCTGAGCGTTTCGGCGCGAAGGCATTCATGTATTGAGGGGTGTGGAGGTTCGAGCTTTAAGGTTTCCGGTGCTTTGAAGTTCCGGGACCTGAGTTCATGTACAATGAACGGGCATCAGTCTTATGAGGATTTGCGCGGGCCCTTTTCGGAATTTCATGGGGGAATCTTGCGGCAGGTGTTTCAAGTGATGATGCAGGAACATGACAAGCACTAGACGCCTTTCTGACTACTTCCTCAACGATTACCCTAGACCCTAAGCCCTACATCCTAACCCCCAAACCCTAAACCCTGAACTCGAACCCTAGATCCCAAACCCCAACCCCTAGACCCTAAACCCTGAACCCAGACCCCTACAACCTAACCCAACAAGCTGAACCCACACCGTAAATCCTAACGACTGCCCCTTAAAATCTAAGCCCTGAACCTCTAAAAAACTTGGGATGCACTGAGAATTGGGGTTGAAGCCTGAAATGAGGGGGGCCTGGATCTTTGGTAGAATGCCTTTCCCGTTTAACAAACAGCAACAACCCCTGTTATGACCCTGATGACCAAGAGTTCTTGATGTTTGAGGGGGAATGCTTTTTAAAAGGCGGAGGATACTAACATTCCCCAGGTATGAGGTACTTAGGGTGCATGCAGGATTTTTAGTATCCGCCGCAGGTTTGGGGGTTAGCTCTTTGCATACTCTGCTTTGCAAGGAAGATCGGGTTCCATACTGCCCTGGACAAAGGAAGAAGCCTTCTTCTAGCTCCAGGCATAGCAACTAAGCCTGACACCAGATATGAATGCGGACCCTCGGTTTGGGAGCCCGCAGAAGGGATTGCAGCACTTACATAGGGGATAGGCTTCAAATTGATACCAACTTTGAATGCCACTTTGGGGTCCTACCATACATCCTGAGGGAATCAGCCTCATATTCCTTCCAAGGCCACACGATTAGGGTTTAAAGTTTAGCAACACAATTCCCTCCCCCCCCGACATCCAACATTCACCATGCAGTCCCTAGCATTACATGAAGATTTTCTAGAATAGAATTTGAGTAAGTATTGACGAATACACTCAAGAATTGGGGCATTGGGTGAAACATCCCCGCACGTCCATATCTTGAATGTTCCCTGTAAGAAACTCGAGATATTGCGGACGTGCTTAAGATTTGGGGATGGGCATGTGTTAACCCTAAACCCTAAACCCTGAATATTTGAGGGGGGGGATGACTTCGGACTCCCTGCATGAATACTCAACCCTAGCCTCCAACCCTAAACCCTCCCCTCTAATGTCTGCATTATAAAATCCCCCTGAAATAGATTGAATATGGGGTAGATGGGGATCTTATTATAATATACCCAAAGCCATATTCTATCTACTTAAGGGGGACACTATACATATATATATATATATATATAATATGTGTGTCCTAGGTCTGCGTTTACCTAGAGGCCCAAGGAACTTAGTCAGCATGCAGGTTAGGTACGAGGTTAATGAATCCCAATCATGGCACCCCTGCCCCCATGTGTAGCCTGCTACCTAAGCTCCCTGGGCCTTTTCAGGGACCCTTGGGGAAGTATAGTAGGAAGGGTTTAGGGTTTAAGGATTTGCCTAGGCAACTAAGGATATTGGTCTAGATTCCTTGTATAGGGGCACCTCAAGAGATCATCAGATGATGTTGCAAATTACTTAACCCCCCCACGGTATGTGCTTCTTGTACTACTGAAAAAAGCATGTTTCCCCTGGACGTCAAATAACAACTTAGCTATCCCAAACCCTATGCCATGTTGTATGGGTTTAGGGTTTAGGGTTTATTCAGACTGAAAGTAGAGCTTACCAGCAAATCCAAGACCCTACTCCAATGCACAGGTCATATATGCTTCTACATGCATCGCCTTCCCGGAATGCTAAGCATCCTCCCCACGCGAGGGGATTAGACGGAGGCTTCCTCAACCCTCCTCATTAATACATGGGTAATATTGGGGTTAGCAAAAAAAGATAAAAGAAAAGAAGTTGGAAACTATAAATGCTTTTATAAAGATTATAGGGTATATATTGGGGTTAAACCCTACGCGTATGCCACTCCTGATGGCATCCCTTAAGCAGACTCGGCCGCATTCACCTGACCTGAGGTTGGGGTCACCCCAAACCCTCCTTTGGGGTTTAGGGTCCGCAAACCCTCAACGCTGGGGTCTAAGGTTTAGGGTTAAGAGTTTAGGGCTCAAGGTTTAGCATTTCGGGTTCAAGGTGTAGGTTTTAGGGTCCCAAAACCTAAGCCTTAAACCCTAAACCCTAAACCCTAAATCCTCAACCCAAAAAACCCTAAAGGTTTAGCGAACCCTTCGAAAGCTCCTCCTGCGCCGCTTCAGTCGTAGCCATAGCAGGGCCCCAGAAGAAGCATATAGGCGGTTTAGGTTTTAGGGTTTAGAGCTTCTTTGAAGGATGATCCTCTTCGGTTTTAGGGTCCAGGGTTTAGGGGTTTAGGGGTTTAGGGGTTAGGGGTGTAGGGGTTTAGGCTTAGGGTTTGGAATCTTAGTTTGTTGCACATTCAGTCTCGTTTATTGCAAATGTTTGTGGCTTCGTTCTGGATGGTTCTGAGGAGCTTTGAATCAAAGAGCTGTGCTTTCTCTCTAGATCATGCCTTCTGTTCATTATGCTTCGAAAGGCCGGGAAGCGTCAGATGATCAGAGACATTGATTACGCCGGAAACTGGATATCCCCTGAACTTGTGCGAAGTCTTGAAGGAGGGCCGGATGTCTGCCCAAACTTCCACGCACATTTTCCGAAACTGCCTGAGCAGAACTGTGTGGGGGACTGCAACAAGTTTCTGTGCACCCATTCGGGTCTGCGATTGCTGCAATCGACTTGCCTTCAGGCAACTCGCCTCTGTGGCCCTGTCACATTTCTGACGTTTTACCTCGACCTAGTGTACAAGCCTAGCTACTTACAAATATCTTCTTGAGCTCTGTTGAGAGAACCCTATGCCATAATCCTATAAAGAAACTTGGGTCACAACAACATGAACTAATTAGGCTCCTAGTACAGGGGCCTAATAATTACCTATATCATTTCAAGGTCCGTTTGACGTACCGTAGACAGTACTTCTGCAAGGAACATGGACCCATAATATTGGTGATTATTTAGGCCCTAAACCCTAGTTGGGAATCTTCGAAGTAAAGCTTTGCTTGATGCTGGCCAGGGATGCAGCACGACCACATGTCCATGCCACATTGGTACATGTCACAAGGCTTGCTGGGTTGCTGTTAAGGAACTTAAATGAAGTGACTATAGTACGGAAACCCTATGATTTACTATTATATGAACCCAAACGATGGTGACTTGGCGTAAGTTCCTTAACAGCAACCCAATTTTTACGGGTGAGGGTTTGACGGCTTAGGGTCTGCTAAACATGAAAATTGCTGGCGCGCTACACAAATCCAAGCAAAGCACTCATCTTAACCCTCAATCCCAAACCCTAAACCCTAAACCCTAAACCCTAAACCCTGAACCCTAAATCCTAAACTCTAAACTTTTCGCACAGAGCCACAAAGTCCCAGAGGAGGCCTTGCACATATTCAAGGGGTCTGCATGTACGGCTTAGGGTTTAGGGTTTAGGGTTTAGGTTTCCGCGGAAGTCTCGCACTTTCTACGAGGGTTCACCAAAACAAAATGTCAGTAAACCTCTAGCAAAAAACAAACAACAAAACACGACTTATGAGCCATAGTCTAAACTCCCAGTATCCCCCTTAATGTCCCCTATAGTAGTCCTGTATATACCCCCATTTAGAACCCCTTCAAGCAGTTTAGATTATGGATCTTATGACATGAGTTCAGCAGCAAAACCGGTGCTCACGATTCAGACCCCTACTGCGGATGAAGGGAAACTTTGCACCATCCACTGGGTTGCTGTTAAGGAACTGAACTTAAGTTACTACAGTCGGGAACCAGATTACTATATATGCTCATTATGGTAACGTACTTTGAGTTCCTTAACAGCAACCCAGTCCAAGGTCCCTGAAGTGCTACATTTTAGGGCGTAGTAACTCCTAGGACCCAAGAGACTTCAGGTGGTGCAACAATTCCTCCATCCACTGCATAGTAACGACAGCAGGAGAAGGCTTCGCAAGATGACACACGGCTGGTCGACACAGACCTCGCTTTGAGGCCTAGGAGGACCACGCCATGGACCCGAAACCTTACCTTTAGGGTTTAGGGAACAATTCGGGTTTAGGCTTTAGGGATTAGGGTTTAGGATGCAGAGTTTAGGGTTTAGCGTGCTACCCGTGACTTGGTGGTTTCGAAAAGAGGGGGTGCTCTTAGAGACTCTAGGTATATGTGGGAATCACACATGGATCATGAGAGTCCCCTATCGACATTTTACAGGGGCGATTTTGATACAGTCGTGCTTCTGCACACACTGGTCATGATTGATGGCACGCTCACGCATAGTTTGTGGCCGTGGCTACTTAGCTCGTCCAAAATTTAGGTTCTGGTATGTGGCAAAGCAAAAAAAACTGACTGTAGTAGCCCCTGTTTCATCCCCAGATTTAGTAGTTGCGTTTTCTTTTCCATTCCATTCCTTATTGCACACTTTCAACCGGCAAGATACACAACGACAGGAACCTAGACGGTGCGACGAAATTCTGCTGGTCAACCCGACTTCTCGGGCTAACAATCTGGGTTGCTGTTAAGGAAGTTAAATTAAGTTACCAAAAAGGGTATATATAGTAAATAATAGGGTTTCCCCAATATAGTAACTTAATTTAAGTTTCTTAACAGCAACCCAGACGAACAATCTGGAACCCTGTGATCCAATGCACCGCCGTACTATGCACACAATCCTCATGGCGCTATTGTGGATGGGGGAAATCTTGCAGCACCCAGTGTGACTAACACACTAGGAACCACAGATACTAGGGATCCTAGATGAAAATTACAACTCTTCATACGACACAGCTTGAAAATTCGGTTTCAATAAAGCCGTGCGCACGCTATGGGCTCTGTCAACTCGGCTGCTGCGACCGTGCCTCCTTCTGAGCACCTTCCTATGGGTGCTGCTGAATTCCGTTTTTTGAATTTGGGGAACCTCCCGAAGCTTGCTGAAATCTCCCAGCAGCATAGCAGGTGTTTCTCGCTTGCTGCAGTTAGTGAAACCTCCATAACCTTCAAGCCTACCTTCTGTGAAGAATTCGAACCCTTGGTCTTGCTGTTGCAACACGCTTGCCATGTCTTCATACGCTGTCCGACAAGGATCGTTCGCTCAAGCAGAAATTACCAGGGGCTGCGTACATTCCAAATTAGCTGCTTGAAATGTGGCTCACAGGTGATGTAGCCCAACAAGCTTTACGCCCATCAAACCCCAGCGGAGACGCGTCAGGCACGTTTGGCTACACGGCTTAACATTTCTGAGTTGAGGTCTGGAAACAGCAACTCAATTTTATCTGACACAAACGAATACTTACTCGTGCTCAGTTGGAAAAGGGAGGATGGGTTATAGGGATTGCTACAAGGGTTCCAAGAAGGACCGCCCCCGGACCAAGTAAACCGTCCCAACTTCCAACTCAGCATGGGCACAAAGTCCACAGCCCCCTTTTACACCCCACCCCCTGCGGGAGCTCCAAAGGCACCCTCGATTTGAGACATCCACTCCTCCTCACTTACAGTTCAATTCAAGCAACCCCTAAAACCCTGAACCCTAAATCTTAAACCCTACATCCTAAATCCTAAGCCGTGAAACCTGAACCCGCAAGCTTCGAGAAGCCCCGATTTCTGCGTTGTGACTTCGGGTCGCTCCTAGCGGCCCTGGACATACTGGCTCAGCCAGCTTCAAGCATAAGGGTTTAAGGTTTAGGGTTTGGGCGTCCGGGCTTAAGGTTGAGGATGTACTGTAGAAGCCTATATACCTAGATTTGGGTCTTGGGGTACATTCTACTGTAATCCAAAAAGGGCTTTAAGGGAATGGGACTCAGGCTTCTATAGTACGGGGGAGTGTTCGAGTTCGAGGAGCCAGCAAGCAAGAGCTTTTGCACAGATGAAGGAGTCATGCCTTTTAGGTTTGGAGACGGGGCTGTCCAACTAAGGGACGTCTATAGTCCCCCTTAAGTAGATAGCATATGGGGTATATGGGGATCTTCTTATATAATATACCGAAAGCCATGTTCTATCTACTTGAGGGGAGTATATCCTGCAATGGAGACCCGTCATTCATAACCCCTCCTCTAAAAAGCCTCAATGTTAGGATCCTATTGTAATCCCTGTTAAGGAGAGGGGGTTATTGATCCCGGGTCTGTATTATCCTTGTTTCTTTCGCCTTCGCGAGATTTGTCCACAGGGACAGGGATGCCTTTGGGTACCTAGTGAATAGATCAGCTGAATATTTTTGTCGGAACTGAATAAGGCTCCAGTAATATGCCAACAAAGCTTAAAGCTAACCCCCACAAATCCGCAACACGTAATCCAAAAAAACTGCTGAACCAGCCAGGCCGATCCAGAGACATTTGCCATTGCGTGACTTGACCACGGGACTAAGCAAGAAACCACCAAGCGGCTTCCGTGAAATCTGCTCCGAAGCATCTGGCGACTGCACTTCAGAACTCCGAAACTCACACGCTGTAGTTAAGGGTAAAGTAAATTAGACCCGTGATTGATAGCCCCTTCCTCTTAGGGTGCTTAGTTAGGATCCCTTTTAGTCCCTATTACGGGGAGGGGGGTTACTAATCACGGGTCTAGAGAAGTTGTAGACTTGCAAGCAATCCGATTCTTTGGAGCCTTCAGCCTATGTTGCGGTCACAGTGTCAGTCGCCAATCAGGCGACGTCAAGGGCAATGCACTACCAGGGACTCACCCCAGGACATCTAACCAAGGGTGGATTTCAGCTGACACCGTCATTCCAAGCAAGACTTGGCAGCGTTGCAATGGGCTGCAAAGCTGGAAAATAGCAAGCCGACAGGTGAGCTACAGTCTAAACTCCTAGTATCCCCCTTAATAAGCCCTATAGTAGTCCCCTACATAATCCTCTATATAGCCACCCTTTAAGGAGTTTAGGCTATAGCTCAGGTAGGCGCGGGTACCCCCAAGGGGTTGACATCCACATCCCACCAAGCGGCTGTCTACCTTGGCCCTCCCGTGTAATCAGCTCCTTTTAGGCTCGGCACTGGTTTTTGAATAGGGTTCTTCTTGGGGACTGCCCTCACCCAATAGCAGTCTATACTAAGAATACTATAAAGGGCTGTAAGTATTCATATTGAGACTGTTATCCAGCTGTGTGGGGGACAGTGCCCAAGGTTCTTGTTGGGTCCCCAAAATGTGTACTACATCCGAGGGTCTGGGAAGGGCCTGTCTAGAGCATGTGGCCGACATCCAGCCAAGCACTGGGAAAATCTGCCGAAGGCACATGGAGGTTCATTGGTACTGAGAACAGCTAGGGGTTATAAGTAGAACAACTTTATGACAATAAGTTCTGACCTAAAGATAGCTATTGATCTACATAAGTTAAAATTTGATTGTAGTATTAGATGGCCAGTCAAACAAAGCCCATGAACCTCCAAGTAGCTCATTTGCTCAAGGGCCTTGGCTCGAGAATGGCACCTGCAGGGATTGCTAAACCCTCGCCAACGCATGAACGGATTAGGGCCTTAGGGCCTTAGGGCTCAGGGTTTAGGATAGCAATGGTAATACGTGGAAGGTGAGGGGGACTTAGTAAGTAGGTAGATAAAAGTCTACAGCCCAAACAATTTCGCCAGCTGTCCCGCTTATTAACCCACTTACTAGGTCCCCCTGACCCTCCAAGTAGGCGCTAGTAATGGTACTAGCAATGGTAGTAGCTTAGTAGCAACAAGAAGAATAACCGTCATATTCCGGCACATTTTACTAAGAGGTCATGTAAGGCCATCCTTGATGTTGGATTTGTTTTTCACTTTCGGATGCTTGGGGCTTACCTAGCACCCTCCAATGTAGCAACTTTGGGGAGGTTTAGGGTTTAGGTTTTAGGGTTTTGGGGTTTAGGGTTTAGGGTCCCAATATTTAATGGAACAGCAGCAGTAACAGCCATTGTAATGGCAGTAGAGGGATCACTTCCTCCTCCGGGGTCCGTGTACTCAGGAACCAGGGAAGTCGTAGTTGATGACCTGCTCATCCAAAATCTCTAAACTCTCAACCCTAAATCCCTAACCCTAAACTCTAAACCCTGATTCCCTAAATCCTCAACCCTAAATCCTAAACCCCGAATCCCTAAATCCCTAAACCCTAAACCCTGAATCCCTAAATCCCCAAACCCCACATCCGAGGCAGGGACAGTGGTGCGCTGGTTGTGCATCTCCCGCATCTCTTCTGGGACAGGATCGCGATTAACCTGCAAGCCCATTTCATTACCTCAGGTTAGCAAGGAATGCAGAAAAAGCTTCCTATGCTGGGGCCTACATAATCCCAAATCTTCAATAGCTTCCGTTATCTTTTCCATCCCTTCATGCTCTGTTAACCAGAGGTAGGCTGTGTGATGCCAAAGACAGAAATAACTATCCCTGGGCCCCTGGGGCCCCAGTTACCTAAATACTGGGAACTGGGTTCTATATACGCTATAGTTAGTTGCATAGCCCAGTAACCTACTATTTACGTAACTGGGATCCCTACCACCGTATGAAGTAGGGCAATGTAACCATAAAGCCTGAACACAGCATTTGCGGCGAGGTCAGGACAGTTCAGTAGGGTTGAAGGGTTCAAGGACTCAGGGTTTGGGGTGTAGGGTCTAGGGATTAGAGTGTGGGGTCTGCGTTTTAGAGTCCAGAATGTAGGGTTTAGTGTGTTTACGGTTTTAGGGTTTAGGGTTCTCTAAGCCCTGTTTTGAGCTTTGGGTCTAGAGTTCCGGGACAACCATATTTGTATATTCTGAATTATCTCTAAACTCTAGTAGCTCCCTTAGTTCCCCCTATAGCAGACCTCAATAGAATCCCCTCAATAACCCCCTTTCAGGAGTTTAGACCTGGAAACCCTAAACCCTGTAGAATCCCATACTATGTATTCCCCCTTTAAAGAGCTTAGATTATGTGTCTATATACTGAACTGTACTCACCATTCTTCCCGAGGAACCCCATATACACTCACGTGGTTTAGGGGTTCAAGGTTCTTGTAGAGTTGTAAAGCACAACGTCTTCGGTTGTTTGGAAACTACACCTACCAGACGGCCCAGATCTTGTGTTGTTTGAGGGCTCTAGATCCTGGCAATCCTAGCGTTTTCCCACTTTTTGTGAAGCGCGAGAAGAAGCTGCCTGGCGCACAGATGCAGCTGCTTAAACAGCATGACAGCTAAACGCACTAAAGCAGGCTTGCAGATTCAACATATGTGCAAAAGTCTAAACTCGTAGTATTCCCCTTAATAACCCCAAGAATACTCCCCTATATGACCTTCTACTCAATTCCCTCCAGGAGCACTTGACAATCCGTACTCTAACTTCTACTTACTCCGGAACCAGGCTATGACTGCAACGACAGGCCTCGAAAGACTCGACTGCAGTCCTGGCTGTCCCCTGGCTTGGCAGCAACTTGTTTGTGGCCAGTGAGGAATGCAGGAATGGGTTTAGGGCTTAGGGGACGAGTATAAGACTTCCATTCCTCCATTCCTTGCTAGCCACCAGCAATTTAAAGTGCAAGGGCATCTGTCGGAACTGCCTTGTGCAGATACTTACATCTTTCTAAGGTTGAAACCATGGGCCCCTAGTATGGGCCCTCAGCCCTAGGATCCTTATATACCTTTTATATACCTACCATATACCTCATGCGATGTACTTCTTAACTAGACTTCCTAGAATCCCAAAAACTCCTAACCGCTCATATTAAAGGCCCATACTTCTAACCTAAGGATTTCTGGGACTCAGGGTGAGCGGCTACTGCAAGGCCTAGAACCAGCCACCAATAAGTTTGTGGGGGCTGTGGTTTTAGAATTAAGGGTTCAAGATTTTATTATATAGCTAGTTACTACGTAGGGATTATAAAGGAACAATGCCGGTAACTATACAGGCTTCTCCAATACGATTTAGGGGAGCAACAAGGATACGTAGGGCTTCGCAAAGCTGGCTCGAAACGATAGGGATGCCGTGCTTTAGGGTTTAGGGCTTAGGGTTACGTTCGCCGGAGAGGCGGGGGATCCTACGGTAATAAGAAACTTAACCAGGGAAACCTCCTAGTTGTGGTAGGGCTTTAGAACAGCTTAAGCCCCAAGCCCAGTTTGTGTGCCCGGAAGGGGGTCTTGACATGATATCAGGCGCACAGTATGCTGGCCGCCAATTTGTGGGCTCTCTATTGGGTTGCACAGCAGGAAGAAGAAACTCCCCGACACCCCCCACATGATAGCATAGTGGGAATATTCATAATTGGGGGGTGGGAGTCTGTTTTGGGGGGCGAATGGATTACCCAATATCCTGTTGCCACAGGCACTTCTTTTGACCATTTTCTGACACCCTAAATCCTAAACCCTGCACCCTAAACCCTAAACCCGTAAACCCTAAAACTCAGAGACCTGCGCCGCACCTGGTCCAGCTCGTTGCGACACAGGTCCTTGGCCTTGTTCGCACCTTGAGAAGATGAGCGATCCGACAGAAGCGAATCCCTTGGGTTTAGGGTTTAGGGTTTAGCCTTGGAGGGTCAGGGGGACTAAGTAAGTAGCTTCAATATAGTAATGACGGAACAGAAAATGGAAACTACTATATATCATCTGGGGTTTAGGGTTTAGGGCTGGGGGTTTAGGGTCATGGAATAAAACGGAAAAGAAAACAGATATCATTTGGGTGCGAGGGTCTAGGGCTGGGGATTTAGGGTCAGGCTAACTTAGTAGAAATGCTTAATGTAGTAATAACAGAAAAGAAAATGGAAATTACCATGTATCATTTATGGTTTAGAATTTAGGCTGGGGGTTAAGGGTCAGGAGGACTTAGTAAGTAGGTTAATAACCCCTATAACCCATATAGTAACCCTAGTTATCCCCATTATAACCTACTTACTAAGTCCCCCTGACCCTCCAAGTTAACCCTGATTCGGCGGCACAGGCTTCGGGTGGAGTGCGTAGCATTTAGCTGGCCTTTGGTTAGCTAGGAATGAAGGAATGGGTCCTCATAGTACTCCCTATAGAACCATTATAGTAGCTTCCATGTTCTTTTCCATTCCTTCTAAACCCTAAAGCCTAAATCCTATATGACCCCGTATAGTAGTTTCCATTTTCTTTTCCATTCCGTCGTTCCAGTTTAGGGGCTATAGACCATGAACCCCAAGCTTTCAGGAAACCTAAGACTCCAAGAAATCCAGCGTCTCCTGCAACCTTCTTCATTTAAGGCAGCTTGGGCTGAGGGTTGAGGGCTTAGGTTCAGGATATATGGCTTAGGATCTAGGATTTAGAGTTTAGAGTTTAGGGCTTAGGGTTTGAGGGTTTAGGATTTAGGGTTCAGGGCTTAGGGTTTGAGGGTTTAGGATTTACGGTCTAGGGCTTAGGGTTTGAGGGTTTAGGATTTAGGGTTTAGGGCTTAGGGCTTAGGATTTGGGATTAGGGTCTGGGGCTTGGGATTTTGGTACGTAGGGTTTTCCAGTATCATAGGATCATGGATTTGGTAGCTGTTCACAATACCTGTCCCCAAACTGGACGTAAGGTAGGTGTCCCCTTGGTTAAGATCTCCCTGTAAGGACGTGTAATGCCAGTGGCCGCTCCTAGCGGTTTAGGGTATAGGGTTTAGGGTTTAGGGTTCAGGGCTCATTGAAAGGACCACCCCATTCCAAATGCGACTAAGTAGGTGCGGGTACTGCCAAGGGCGTTTAACTCAAATTCCCCTAAACCCTAAACCCTAAACCCTAATTCCTAAATCCAAAGCCCTTCTGAGGGCCCCACACACGAAGCTGAACTTTCGCTGTGTCACCTGACCTTTGGCAGGCGATCGGATTCTTGATGGCTGCTACAGTAGTAGGTGATGACAACCAAACGGAAAATCAAATAGAAGAAAGATCACATGGAACATCAAATGAAGACTCTGGGCTGATAGGGGCATACAAGGTTTTCATTTAAGAGGCAGGCTGGTTGTTACCAGGGAAGAAAAGAAATCAAGTAGAAACTCCATGGCTTGATAAGAGTTTAGGTTTTGGAGTTTAGGGCGGCATATAAGGTCTAGTGAATGGAAAGACGATGGAAACTACTGCAGTGTGGGGTTTGCTTGGAAGGCCAGGGGGGATTAGTAAGTAGGTTAAGAACCCTATTACCTATATAGAAACCCTACTTATCCCCATTATTAACCTAGTTACTTAGTCCCAATGACCCTCCAACGGCAAGACAAGGGAAACTACTGCAATTTTGGGGGTGTTAGAAAGGGGCTGCTTTAGGAATCCATCCCTCCATTTCCTGCTAACAGTGAGGTTTTGGCTGTGCGCAAGGTAGATGATCTGGACACATGTCGTAAAACATCAATTAGCTTGTCTATCCGATCAAGCACAACTAAAAAAAAAAAACATGGGGAGGGACTTGGAAAAGAAGAAGGTCCACCACAGGGAGGGACAGGAGGAGGCGGTAGCGCGGTAACATCTGACATCAGCGAAGGTTATGACGGGGCTTCCCCAAGTGAAAGGCTCCCATATAGAAAATATCATAGTCCGTATAATGGCCACTCCGACAAAAATGGCCGCAAGGGGTTGGCCTTATGCATGAGTCACTCTTTATCATCTCGGGTCTTAAGCCAGATAAGTCACCAAGAGTAGCTTGTTTACGTGTTAGCAACCACTGTCGATCAACGTGTTATTGAAACACTTGCAGGACACCGTTTGGGATCTATCTTAGTAAACCCATAAGGCAGCACAGGGTTCACATTGAGGTATATGGCGTGAAGTATCGTTGAACCCTAGGATCTGCTTCGAGCCCCTAAGCCCTAAACCCTAGAACCCTAAATCCAAATCCCCAAAGGCAACTCTTAGTCAGACTGATTTAGGTTTGGGGGCTTCAGGATGTCAAGGTTTCACGGCTTAGGGGGTTCCACACTTTACGGCTCTGGTTTCGGAAGTTTAGGGGCGTCACTCAGCCATGACCAAAAAGGAACCCCTCAAATTTCCACCATCCAAGCTGTAGTCTAAACTCCCAGTATCCCCCTTAATAACCCCCTACAATACTCCCCTATATATGATGCCCTATAAAAACTCGCTTTGACTAAGGAGCTTAGACTATAAGTCATCTGGGCTCCCTGAATTACCTGACATTCATAGGATGTAAGGCCTTAAAGGTTGGCACACTGTGTCTTGCATCCACACAATGGAGGGCACGTTCTTGATATGTCCTACTAAGCATTATGCACTACAGACTAGACTAAGGTATATTAATTACGCCGTGTCTGCACGGCACTACATAGCATGCGATCTACTATACACTGCGTCACTACGCAGTATGTATAGCGCACTGTAAACTATTTACTTACATAGTATACAATGTATCGTACGCGGTGAATATTATATAGTAGAGAGCAAACTGTGTAGTGCGGACATCATATAACATACATTTTGCATACTTTCCATTACACTATGCAATGATCGAGCTGAAATAGAACACTACCATGCATCGTTCTAGGATAGCTACGATACTAAGCAAGGACCATATCACACCTACCTATGGGCTTCAAGTGGATGTTGTCATTCAGGCTTCCCTGACCCTAAACCCTAGACCCTAAACCCAAAACCTTAAACTCTAAACCCTAAACCATACACCCTAAACCTTAAAGCATAAACCCTAAACCTAATAAACCCAAAACCCTACGTAAACCCTAGCAGCCCTGGCGGCTGGCGGTCAATAAAATCTGCGCAGTTGAGGTCGGTGCTCAGGAAGGGCTTCACGATCCACCTTTGAAGCACTCTAGGACCATGATAGCTTTTAGCTCTGGACACTCTTCTCAAGACCTGGGGGCCTGGGGCTTAGACTAGAGGAGAGCTGGAGAAACCCAAGTTGGGAGATTTTGAGTCCCTCCATCTTCAACTGCGCACTCTGTTCCTGAATAAGGCCCACAGCAAGGCTGAAGAAATCAGAACTCCAGCTGGCCCCTGCCATTCACGTACTGGTGCTGAGGGAAAAGTGAGGACTACTATGAAGGATTGAAGGATTAAGTGAGGGTTTTGCATGGTGAGACATGCCCAAACGTTCAGCTCGCTGGGGCGGGTCTGTGCCCCCGCATTCCCGACTTGGGCCCGAGTGACATAAAATGTAAGTCTCAAAACTATGCCTTATGCTGCTTATGCTCAACAAGCTTGGCCTCATAGTTATAAGGGGCTTAAGGTTTAGGTTTTATAGAGTTTAGGGTTTAGGGGTTAACTTGGGTTTATAGCGTTTAGGGTTTATAGAGTGTAGGGTTTTCAGAAGCCCTCGACCACTCAACTTGCATTGGTTTGCACGGTTTGGTGTGTAGGGTGGGTCAGGACCATCCATGTAACGCTGTAGCCTGAAACCCGCAACTAAGACTTTGAGGTCTATGTGACTCAAAACACACCAACAATAAAACAAAGCATATAAAGAGAATAACAGTACATCAAAGTATACCCCCTGTGACCTATAATGGTTTCTTGAGGCTTTACTGTTTTAACTAAGAGAAGAACTCAAAATAATTGATTCGTAAGAGGATAGGAGCAAAGTTCGACGAAGACGCAAAGAGAACTGTTCGTTTGCCACGTGGGCCACTGGGTCTTCTACTAAGCAATAAACCCCTAAACCCCTCAACCTTCAAAACCCCGAACCCCAAACCCCTCAACCTTCAACCCTAAACCCCAAACCGTCAAGCAGAAAACCCTCAACCTCAGGCCCTGGAATCTCAAACCCTCAACCCCTAAACCCTAAACCCTCAAACCCTCAAACCCTCAGCCCCCAAACCTGAAACCTAAACCCCTCCCCCCTAAACCTTAAACCTTCCCCCCTAAACCCTAAACCCTCCTTACACCCCAAACCCTAAACCCTCCTCCCTGAACCCTAAAACCCCCCAAAAGCTCCCGGGATCCCGGCCACAGGGTCTGAGCTGCACTTGAGAAGTCGACGATGATGATCCGCCGCATCCGCTCAGCAAAGACCTCGCAGTAAATCTAGGGGGGTTCAACCTCAGGGATCCCTACTAAAGTATAGGGCTTAAGGTATAGGGTTTAGGGTTTAGGTTATAGGATTTAGGGTTGAGACTATAGGGTTTAGGGTTTAGGTTATAGGGTTTAGGGTTCAGGATATAGGGTTTAGGGTATAGGGTTTAGGCTATAGGGTTTAGAATATAGGGTTCCGGGGCCTAAATAACTACCAATATCATTCTGAAGTCCATTTGAGGTACCATCTACGATAATTATATAAGGAATATGGAACCATAATATGGGTAATTTTTTCGGCCCCAATATGATAGGGGTCCACGGGGGTCATAAGGGGAACTTTGGATGTGTTTTTTAGGGAGTCGGTGGGCCCAATGTTCTAAACAGTCTTCGTTTAGAGGGGTGTAGAGCCTTCGAATCGCGTACCTGGTAGCTTGTTGAAAGCTGGCGCGATCTCGCTGTGTTGGATATGGTTCAGGCTTCTCCCGAACCCGAAACCATAACCCACAGGCAAACGCTGGTCGGGGGAGATTCTAACCGTCCGTTTTGAAAGGTCAAACAGGTGAGGATACACTGGGTCGTGGTCAAGGAGCTTCAACTGGAAGCATAGCAACCCTATACCCTAAACCGCTCAGTCAACCCAATGGTCTCCTTGTAGCTATAACTTAGGTCAAGTTCCTTAGCAGCAACTCAAGAAGGGTTAAAGAAGTTCGGTTCTACTAGATGACGCCGCGTGGGCGACTTCCAGTTGAGATTGTAAGCTGGGTTTAGGGTTGCATAAAGAAACCTTAGCCCTATGCTCAGTCACCACATTCAACTACTATAATCTACGATATATCCATAAACTGATTCTAGTTCCTCCCTAAACCCTAAACCCTAAACACAAAGAAGGGTGTGCGCTGCGGTGCCCAAACCCGCAGCTCAACAAGCACCTTGGAGCCAGAATCTCCAGGTGCCCCTCTGGTGGCCTAGTAGGCCGTGTAAAGGTTTAGGGATTAGGGATTCGGGGGTTTGGGGATTAGGGTTTAGGGATTAGGGTTTAGGAGGTTTAGGGATAAGGGGTTAGGGATTAGGGTTTAGAGATTAGGGGTTAGGGATTTGGGGGTTTAAGGATTAGGGTTTTCGAAGCTCTGAGATATCAAACACACCGAAAATTCACAATGTTTGTTTTCCATGTCCATTCCCTCGTTCAAGTCTAAACCCTAAACCCTAAACCTTAAGCACTAACTCAACCCTAAACCTTAGAACCCTAAACCTTAAACCTTAGAACCTAAACCTAAACCGCAAGTCTGGGGGCAGAGCACAGCCCAGCGTCTCTGCAAGATCATTGATCTCAGCAGCACGTCATGTCGGAGTTTCTCGAAATGGGGGCCCTTACTGTTGATACTAGAAATCCTGCATGACCTTAATGTACTATAGTCCCATTGTTCCCAAGGTATAAGGTACTTAGGGTCATGCAGGATTTCTAGTATCCACCGTAGGACCCTAGGGATACATGGGGGTGTTAGGTTTTAGGCTGAGGGGAGTTCACAGGACTTATGATGGTCTGCCCATAGGATTAGATAGCTCCCACGTCAGATTTCGCAGAACGCCATTGGCAACCTGATGCTAACAAAGAAGTTGCACGGAGGTTACAAATTATGACCCAGAACCCTAAACCCTGCTGAATTGGGGCTTCCAGCTAGTGTTCTTGACATACACTTTTGTGGCTGATGCTCGTGGATGGCTTCTCAATGTCAAGCCCACCTGGAGGGCGAAGGTACGTACAACATACCGGATTTAGGGTTTAGGGTAAGTTATACCCATCACTGCAGTTGCTCTTGCATTACTGTACCTCCCCGATTTGGGTACAAATCAATTTGGGATGTAAAACTCACCGAAGGCAGGTCATCATCACCTCAGGGGTTATATAGGCATATATATATATATATACATACATATACACATAGATAGTGGAAAACACAATGGAAACTACAGCTTAGGGTTTAGGGTTTCCCAATATTTGGGTGCCAGCCGCTAGAAGTATGCTGAAGTCCGACCTGGGACAGGCGAATTCATGAAGAGCTGCTCGTCAAGGGCGAAAGATTTTCTGCACGACTACACCCTAAGTGTCCGACTCCTCAACCCTCCAATCCTCATGGCGCTCTAAGTAACCCGGTATGTAAGCATACTTGGTGAGTCCAAAAACAGGACCCATAAGTCTGAAAAATCCATACATGCTAAACTCGACCCCCCTCGGTTGGTCCCACGCAGCCCACTACAGTCACCGAAGAAAGGGAATCCTACCACCATGATCCACCAATGATGCCCCTACTCTGGATGTAATATGAGTGTATAGGGTTTAGGTTTTAGGGTTAGGGTTAAGGAACTTAAGCTAAGTTATCATAATCTGGGTATAAGATTTCTGCCTTATAATGGTAACTTAAGCTCCTTAACAGCAACCCCCGAAGATTCAGGGGGCTTAGCAATTATCGTGCATGCAGAATCTTATAGGCCAAATAGGAACCTGAGTAATCGCAAATACTAGCCTACTGACGAGCCCCCTTGACCATCCAAGCATCACTGCCACAGAGAGGGATCCGCCATTCTGAAACTCGCTTGCTTGGATTCCGCTCTGTAACAATACGAGTACTACTAATGGTAATTACAACTTCAATTTTAGATGTATGAGGTTCTATAAGCCCTAAACCCCTAAACCCAAAACCCTAGAAGTATGAGGTGTAGGATGCGGATTTCGGAGTTGAAGCTCCTGCATACAAACAGCGCAGGTATACATAGAATGCGAGGTCTAAGATGGAACTAGGGATCACTTCGAGACGCATGTGAGACATAGTCTAAACTCCTAGTATTCTCCGGAATAACCCCTATAATACTCCCCTATATAACCCCCCTTTCAAGAGATTACAGTAGACTACAACACATGTTCTAAAAAAGGGGTGTCCCGCAAGGGCTTAGGGTTTAGCCCAAGCCAAGAAGATTCAGCAAGCCATGGAGGCAAGAATTGAAAAATCAGAAAACGAGAATGCACTGGATGATCAGGCTCCAGCTGCTGTGAAGTCAGCATTGAGCCGGGTCTGCAGCCCGTGCATGTCCACCTCAGCCACGGCCGACACCAGACTTCTGCAGGAAACTAAGGCTAGGTAAGGGCGAGCTCAAGGGCTTTCGATTCTCTGCACATATGTAATATACATATGATACGCATGTTGTACATATATGTAAATGTATATACTATTCATATACACATATATATAGAGAGAGAGAGAGAGAGAGAGAGAGAGAGAGAGAGAGAGAGAGAGAAGAGAGAGCGAGGGAGATAGAAAGACAGGGTGCTGTGCCTTTGGTTTCTAGGATGGAGGGCTCAATGAGTGTCTCTGGCTTGAGGGCCTAGGGATGTTTCCAAAAATGCGCGTTGCTGCGTATATGTCCAAATGATATCCTGATTGTCCCCCTAAAAACAATCCCTAAACCCTAAACCCTGAATCCTAAACCCTAAACCCTGAATCCTAAACCCTAAATCCTGAATCCTAAACCCTAAACTCTGAATCTTGAACCCTAAACCCTAAACCCGAAACCCAAAGATGCCCTCGGGCAGGATCCCGAACTCAGCTTCACGAGCTGAGAGCGGGCAATGTGAAGATTGAATCCTTACCATACTGTTGATGGATGGGTTTAGGGTTTAGGGTTCAGGCTTTAGGGTTTAGGGTTCAGGGTTTAGGATTCAGGGTTTAGGGTTCAGGCATCAGGGTTTAGGGTTCAGGGTTTAGGGCCTAGGGGCCCTAGATTCCTGTAATATGTAGGACTTAAGGGACTGAAGGTTTTGCAAGAATTCCTCCATCAACAGTAGGGGGTTGGAAGCATGGGGTTCAGGCTTTAGGGTTCTAGGGGAGTGTTAGGGTTTAGGGTTTTCGGGCTTGAAGTATACTACCCAACAACTTACTGGTCTCCATTAGGAAAAAAGGGTATAGATTACATATGGATTATGCAGGGATGATAATCCTTTATTCCCGACGACTCGCCACGAGTAAGACAATGATAACATGATGTAATGATTGCAAGCAGATGACCTTCCTAATTCTTCAGGCCTCTACATCCGTGGCAACCAGGCTTGAGCATGCTAGGCGAACGTGATATAAGTAATGCGGACGGCACAGTACTTATGAAACGCATCCCCTCATCAACATCATATGGGAGTTGCCAACCGTATAACAATGACGGGGCCAATATACAGCCCTATATAATATACTCTACTTACTATAATGAGGACGGCCAAAACATGCACATACAGCCATAATTGACTTGCTATCCCTCAAAACCGCTTTCCAACCTAACAGGCCTTTGACCATATCCCAAAGTCTTCAGCCGGAGGACGATCAGAACGACCTGACCATCTGCGCAGCCGGACGACATCCTCCGGCTACACCCTCTGTTTAGGGTTTAGGCCTTAGGGTTTAGGGTTTAGGGCTTAGGGTTTAGGGCTTAGGGTTTAGGATTTAGAGCGGAGGGTTTCGGGTTTAGGGTGTAGAGTCGATTAGATTCAAGACGGCTTAGGGTTCAGGACACGTTCAAGTTTTAGGGTTCGGGGCTTAAACCACACTAAACCTGAAGCCCTAAAGCTATGGTTATCAAGGGTTGTGGTGGGCAAGATGCATCGAGTCTTTGGCTTCAATCAGCAAGGATCACCGGGGGTTTACTGTACATGAGGGAGTCTAATCCTGGCCGTGGAGGCATTTCTTCCAAGCTCTGATGCACCATAGAAGGTTAAGGAATACACGCTACTTGCTTATAATCAAAAATCTGCAATATTACCTATATGGGGGTTTCCCTAAATAGGGGTACCCTTTTGGGGGTCCCATAAAAAGGATTATAGTACTTGGGGGTCTATATTGGGTCATATTTACACCGAATCTGGCAACACCCGCTTATGCTGAACCCCTGGGGCGCCCGGGTCCTGCTAGCAGCTTCCAGGGTGGCAATGAAGTGGTCCTTCATGGACCTTCCATCGTTTAAGGGTTTAGGGTTTAGGGTTTAGGGTCCCTACTTGGAGGTTCATGGGTAGTTACAAGTAGGCTTTTGAGGACCCCCAGGTGAAACAGCTAGCGATACGTGTATATACTTAATTATCTCATCAGAGCACGGAACGAGCTTCAGGAATGCTATGCAAGTTGCATAAGGGCTTGGGGTTACTTAGAGGCCCGGACTTCGTAAGTAGGTTATAAAGTGGGTTATAAGCTGACTAACCCCAACTAGTGGACTCATAGCCCCATTTATAACCTAATTGCTAAGTCCCTCGGGCCTTCAATTACTAAATCCTAAGCCCTAAGCCCTAAACCCTGAAGAACTGCTTGCTGCAACGGTCACCGGATGCTGTTGCATGTATTCTTTCATGCCCACCACCGTGGTCCGCTTCTAACAGAGAGGACCAACAACACCGTTTCTGCTCTTAAACCCTACACCCTATAACCCTAAACCCATACTTACTAGGATGTGGCGTCTACATACCAAGGTGCCGGGGTCAAAAATAGATTTGATCGACCTGTTGGGACCTTCGAGTCTTTAAAAACCACCGGTCTTTTCTAAAACCACCCTACTGAACGGAGCGCTCCTTTTGATAAAAAAAAAAAAGCGAGACTAGGGTTTAGGGTACATGACACAACTGCAGATCAAATCCCAAACCTGAAGCACCCAGCATCAGCTGAGAGTGCGACGCCAACCCTTCTGTTTGGCTTGCAGCCTGCGCAATCATGCGAATGCTGCAAGAAACAAAGGGATTTCACGCACAAAATCTTGCATGGTATTCCGCCCCAACCCCTGTTACCCTGAACCCCAAACGCCAGTCTTTAGATGGCATCTCCACTTGCATATCTTCGTTCCGAATAGGCAGCCGTTATGCATGATAAGAAAAGGAAAGTTGTCCAACTCTTCTGGACTCCGTACCACTCTACTTGCGTTTGGGTCGCTCGGCTTCTGTGAAAGCTATGGGTCCTGCACAAGCATGACAGGGCCTTGGGGTATATTATGCTACAAGTATCTGGGTTGTAAAGCGACCGCGTTGGAAATTCTCCTGGCTTAACTCAAGCTCTTGAAGCAATGTTCGGCCTTAAGCCCTAATCACAGCAATAAAGGGAACCTTGGCAAAGGTAGGTTGAAAATCAGAACTATTATAGTATTTAGGGTTTTGGGTTTATGGTCACTGGGATATAGGGATACAGGGCCGAATAATTGAGAATCAAAGGGTAAAGAACATGGAAAATGAAATGGGAAATGGGTCCCTATGGGGGGGTTCTATGGGAATAACATCATAATGCACTTCTATCTGAAATCCAGCCATTTGCTTATGTTTAGATGCACCACACGAACTTGAATGCTTCCAACCAGCAAGGCCTACATTGAGCACGGCTTGACTGTCTGCTGGAGACTCAATCTTCGCATATCATCCGCACTTGCCGTGGTGAACGATCCCAGCAACATCGAAACATTGAGTCTTGTAAGTCTAAGGCCAAAGGATCCAAGTACCCCAAAAAACATATGCTTAGGCGCTAATGTGTCTACAAAGGAACCCGTGTGCGCCCAAAGTGTGTGCTGCTTCAGTATTTGATTTTCCAGTAATGCAAGTAGTCACTTCCCCCCAATTTCAAAAAAAATCCCTGCACCTCCCCCACCCCGCAAAAGATATGTTCAGTATGCGAGAGTTTACACATTGAGAGCTGTGTGCCATGTGATGGGGAATGCTTTTAGGCCCCAAACAATTCCAATGAGGTCCATGATACTAAAAATACGCAAGGGTTGTAAGCGGATAATATAGGTGCTTGTCTCAGGCATCTACATTGAATAATTTGAGGAAACAGTACGCCGCCCTAGCTTAACCCCATCTGCATTCCATGTTCCATTCGATTCTCGATTCATTGGTGGTAATATCTCTTTCTATCCCTGCTATATCCCTGTCTCTGTATATATATATATATACATATACATATGTATATCAGTATAGAGTCTTGTACAATCAGTGGTGGTTATCACACTGGTACCAGTGAGAAGGAATTAGAAAACAGCTCTTGGAACGAAACAAGAAATTGACTAGACTCCTTAAAGGTGGTTATATAGGGGACCATTATAGGGGACCATTATGGGGGATATTAAGGGGGATACTAGAAGTTTAGACTGTAGCTCGCACAAAATTGAGTTGTCCCTTTCATCTACGCTTTGTAGACGGGCTGGGGATTTGGGATTCAGGATTTAGGGAATATCTGGGGTATGGGGTCTAGAAAGCGTTTGGGCTTAAGATTACGGGTTCAAACGGGCGATCCAATATCAATATTCGAAAATCTTATCTTATAGTCTTAAGCCCGGAACCCCAAACCCTAAACCCTAAACCCTAAACCCTAAACCCAGCCCAGAACCCTTAACCCAAGAGAACCCCATGGAACAAACCGGCTGTAAAGTCATGCAGGCCACTTCATGCCCCTGAATGTTGAGCTTCAACCTCAGTCAAAATGGAGTCTGAACCAAAGCCTAAACCCTAAATAGCAGTTTCCATTGGGGTTTAGGGTTTAGGGTTTAGTTTCCATTTTTTCATTATCCCTAGATGACCCCTATATAACCCTATATAGTATGGTAGTGTCCTAGTAGTTTCCATGATCTTTTCCATTATCCCTATATGACCCCAATATACCTGAACCCTGAACCCTCTACACCCTGAAGCCCTAAACCCGGTGTAGTGTCTAGGGCCAGTCTAGGGTACCATATCCTGAGTGCCCCACACAAAAGTAGACCACTGGCCGCTTCTCTTGATCAAAGCCGATAATGCGCATGTCGCAGCATTTCTGCGCAACGGGGCTTTGCCCTAAACCCTAAACCCTAAACCCTAAACCCTAAACCCTAAACCCTAAACCCTAAACCAGGGGATGAAGGAATAAGAGGTGGGGACCACAACAAGGGCGTGTATGGGGACTGCAATATTCAGCATTCCCCTAAACCCTAAACCCTAAACCCTAAACCCTTAAACCCTTAAACCCTTAAACCCTAAACCCTAAACCCTAAACCCTAAACCCTAAACCCTAAACCCTAAACCTTAAACCCTAAACCCTAAACCCTAAACTCTAAACCCTAAACCCTAAACCCTAAACCCTAAACCAGGGGATGAAGGAATAAGAGGTGGGGACCACAACAAGGGTGTGTATGGGGACTGCAATATTCAGCATTCCACTAAACCCTAAGCCCTAAACCCTAAACCCTAAACCCTAAACCCTAAACCCTTAAACCCTAAACCCCTAAACCCGGAACCTAAATCTCTGGGATGGGGAGGCCTTGCAGGTCTAGAGGGTTTCCTGGTACTATATGAGCTAGAATCATTTTTTCCCAAACAGAAACTGGAAAAAGAAAATTGAAACTACTAAAATGGAAAATCCAACGGAAAAGGAAACGGGCAATGGAATAGAAATTGAGATCATATAGGAGTGATGGATAATTAGTGGACATATTAGTGGACATGGGTTCGTCTTAGGGACTATTCTAAACTACCGAGGGACCTCTCTGTCCACCCTATAACGCTCCCTGGTAGCCCCAACCTTAACAGTTTTCCATGTGACTCTCTGCATGATTCTGGTGATGTCCCTAAACTAGATGAGATTCCAGGTATGTTCGAAGAATTCTGCCTACCATTCACCAGTAGCCATGGCTTACACGACTGGAGGTCCTATCCATGTGAGCCAAAATCTAAACTCCTAGTATTACCCTTAATGGCCCCTATAGTGGTCCCCTTTATAATCCCCTATACAACCCCCTTTAAGGAGGTTGTTAGACTCTATAGCTCATGTTGGGACAGGGGTTTTTGACATGTGGGCATCTACCTGGTCGAGAACTGCTTAGCTGTGGCTTCGAGGCAGGCAACAAGCAGTATACTCGGAGGGTCTTTTATTAGAAAGTAGATGATAACCCTCCTAACCCATATAACAATCCCAGTTATCCCTATTATTTACCTACTTACTAAGTCCCAATGACCCTAAACCTAAACCCCTAAACCCTTTACCTACTTACTTAGTCCCCTTGACACTCCAAGTAGGGTTTGCTTTGAAAAAATTAGCAGCTCGATGAGGTCATATGAATGATCCCCAAGAATCCGAATCTCTGCAGAGGCATGACGCACAAGTTCGCTACATCACAACTACGTTCCTAGGGCCCTAACCCTAAACCCTACACCCTAAGCCCTAAACCCTTTACCTCTAGAACACATTCCCCACCCACAGGATGATCCAGGGGCCTCATCCCCATTTAAGCACAAGGATCGGTTTCGGGTTTAGGGTTCCCATCTTCTGAAAAGCTCCAGCTTGCAAGACACCTGAAAGCGATACTCGGTGTACAGCTGCTGGTCCCGCAGTCGGATTTCCATGGCCTGTCAGAATGTCTATCTTCAATGGGCGTGTTGAGAAAAACATACTGGCAGGACGTGTGTTAGTGCGACAATAGGTAGGAGATTACTAACAAAGAACAAAAGCTCCTAGAGGGGCGCTGAGCTTCGAGACAAAAATGCACAAGCAAGAAATGGCCGCGGTCGATTGCCAAAATTACAAATCCACATGAAAATCCTTAGTCTGAAAGGGGCCGAGTACGCAGCCAAGAAAGTCTAGTACATGGAGTATTGGCCACGTCTTGCCCTTCCTCGCGGAGCCACGATGTAATCCAAAAAAGTAGCTGCTTGCGCGACTGGATCAAGCCGACAACCACGCTGATGACCCGTAAATTCAAAACCCTGCACCCCCCAAAAATCTGAACCCCTGCGAACCCTCAATCATACAAAAGACCCTATACACCAAAACCTCGAAAAACCCTAAGCCCTGCAAAGCCCTAAACTCCTACCTTTTCTCCCTGATACCCATACTAATGGCCTTAATCCCTAAAACAATACATAAGTATAGATGCTACTTTCATGGGTATTTAAGAGGTTTGGTTGCACCCGGGGCCGCCAAAACGCCAAACGCCAAATCCTAAGCCCAACCTCTATAAACCCTGAAGTCTTACCCTAAGCAAGCCATCAGCATCCCAGAACACTAAAGTTTCCATTGTCTTGTATATTCAAATCTTCAACCCTAAACCTTAAACCCTAAAACCCTTAGGGGCTTCAGCCCTAAGTCGCCTGCATGAAGGCTTTGTCGGCTCTACGCTGATTTCCCTCGCAGGCTCGCCAAAGCCGCCTGGTCGAGGATACAAGGTTTAGGGCTTAGGGTTTCGAGTTTAGGGCTTTGGGGTTTAGGCACTGGGGCTTAGGGATGAGGATTCAGGGTTCAGGAATTAGGAGGGTTCATGTTTTAAGGGGATTTTCTAACCCTTGAGAAGATGAAGCTCAGTAGCTATATTAGGAAACGTGGGTGCTCTCCAGAATGTAGCATCCGATAAGAGGCAACAGGACAATACTGATTTTGACTTGGATTTTCTCCTGCGGGCGAAGAGCTTTGTGTTCCTGCGGGGCTCATGTTGGCAGTTGATGATGTAAGGTTTTCTGTCCAGCTTTGGGCTTGGGGCCTGGGGTATTACAACCTGAGTACAGAACCCTGACAGTCATTACCATCTTTTGAGATAGCTCATGTGCTAGGCTAAGCTAGGCTGGTTGAGAGTATGGGGGTTTGCGGTAGTCGGGTGCAGGGGTGTCACACTAATGGCCGTTCTGTTGTCTAGGTTACCATAATACTACCTCAAAAACTTAGAGAACCCAAAATGTGATCACAGCCTAGACAACCCGGCATAAGGATTAAGGTTTAGAGCCCAAGCGTATACTCTGAAAACCCAAAACCCTAAATCCAAAACCCTAAACACGAAATGGTAGTTGCCGCGATATTTTCAATCATCCCCAGATAACCCCTACATCCTGTGGTTCGGAGGCTTACGAGGTTCCGGCGGAGGCAAACATCTTCCGCACAGGCTAGCCTTGAAACCTGGGTTTAGGGTTTTTAGGGTTTAGGGATTCCGACTGCTCTGAAATGCAGCAACCTCAAACACCTCAAGGAAGTAGGTTCAGATGGGTAGCTAACATGAATTTACTATCTACCCATAATATGGTAACTTAACTAAAGTCCTCAACAGCAACCCAGCAAAAATGACCAGTAAACTTACTGGGGGTGAGTAGGGAGTAAGGGACTATATTATACTGGGATTATATGAGCTAAAGTATAAACTCATAGCATCCCCCTTGAAAACCCCTATACTGGCATATAAAATGACCCATATAACCTCCCCCTAAAGGAGTTTAGACTATAGTTCATATAGGGACTGTATTTCCTGGATTATGAAAATGGGATTATATTTAAAAGGCTCAACTCTCCTATAGTAGCCACGCGGTTTCGGGTTTAGGCTTTAGGGTACTGTAGATCCCGGAAAGAGTGGCAATTTAGCCAACGACTCTATCGGTAGTACCGCAAATTCGGATGTCATTTTGGTACCCCTACATATTAGGTGCCGAAATATAATCTAAAGCCAAATTGGGGCTCATAATTTCGAGAACAACCCATACACGCGCACAGTCCTGAAAAGGATGGCAAAGACGATTCCTGCTGCTGATGCTGCCGCCGCTGCTGCTACGTTACCGATGCTGCTACCACAACAACTACTGCAATGACTATAGGACGACTACGACGACGGGGGAGAAGGACGACGACAATGATAACAATGACAACCACGGTAATGATGACCACCACCACCACCGCCACCGCCACCGCCACCGCCACCGCCACCGCCACCGCCACCGCCACCGCCACCGCCACCGCCACCACACCACCACCACCGCCGCCACCATTCTCCTACGTCCAATTTGAACACTAGCAATCAATAGCAGTCATCATAATTCTCCTTTTCTCACAACTCTCACCACCCTGTATGTATATGTATATATATATATGAATATATTTATACATATGTATAGATTACGTGCATGGAACAGTATACAATGACTGAGTACAGTAGCATTTAACAAGAGGTCATTGAGAGCCACAAAATGGTTTGCCTGGCTGTCTCCAGGTTGGCCCACTCCATTTCCGGCCTGAGTGATGGTAAGCCCTATAAACCCTGAGCCCTGAACCCAACCCTCAACCCTAAACCCTGAACCCTAAACTAGGGCTTTGGGTTCATCCTGGGGATTAGTTTAGGGATTGGGATTCTGGTCACGAGTTTCCTCAATTGAGGTTGTGGCTCGAATTCCTCTACTTCCAGCCCTGCTTCAGGAGTTTTAGGCGTCTACAAGCCTGAAACCAGGGTTTTGGTCATCTCTTCATTAAAGCGATCAATGAACTATGAACATTCCAAACTTTCTCACACTAACGTGTACTTTTGGGGGGGTCCTGTTCAACCCCAATTTAAGAAACTTGTGCCTCTGCCATGGATTGCTTTCCTACTCCCTCCTAAGAGGCTGTGCGATGGTAATATCGGGATTTAGGGTTTAGGGTTTAGGGATCAGGGTTCTCTTCCAGGATTTACGGCTCTTGGCTTCTTGTAGACAGCCGCTGAAGTTTAAACAAGGTTGTAAACTGTGCAGCTCATTGTGGTGACTGAGATGCACACCAGGTGCTTCGTATCCCTGGAGCTTCATACCGACAGGATCATGTCCGACCTTGAACCCTGAACATAGGCCCTGACTTGCCGTCAAGCCATGTCGGGGTGTGAAAGGGATAAGGGATGTGGGACTTGGCCTAGGTTTTAGGGCTTCGGGTAAATTATTGTTCCCAAAATAAAGGAAATCCATATAGGGACCCGTATAGCAATAGGAACCCCGCTACAGGCGCCTGCATTCTAGTGAATGTAAGGAAATTCTGATAGGGTGCCACTGAGCAGAGAGCCGGACAAAGGCTTCTGACGGCCTCCTAATTTGTTTAAAACACAAGACTCAACCAAAACCAGCTGAGCGAACAAGCTAATTACTTCAGAAACGCTAAACCCTACAGAACTTACAATGAAACCAATTCGGGACTATTTTCTATGTGACCAGGTCGCTACAACTTGCTCAGATCAATACACCAAGTCCCTGAGACGAACAGCATCTCGGGACCTAATATCAGCAATAAGAAGCGATTAGGGCTTAGGATGTATCAGGAGGTTGTGCGGAAAGTGATTGCTAAAGCTGCTTTACACAAGTGTTCGGCGCTACAACCCCCAAACCCCGAAACTCCCAAATCTCCAAACCCTAAATGCCCTTAACTACCCTAAGACCTAAATCTTCCAGAACTCTAAACTCGACCAGCAAGCCTAAAACACCAATTCCGGCCCTCTGAGGTGCGATCCCATCAGGCCGTGCTTGAGGATTCCTCTCTAAGAAGCCGCGCCTCGAGGTTTAATGTAGGCTCATGATTAATAAACCCCCTCCTTTTAAGAGCCTAAATATTAAGGTCCCTATTGTAATCCCCATTAAGGGGAGGGGGTTTATTAATCATGGGTCTGGACAGGGGGTTGGGATGCTGGAAAATAGAATGGAAACTAGGATTTAGGGGTTATAGGGTTTAGGGTTTAAGGTTCAGTGTTCAGTGTCTCATGAACTAACTCTCCGAGGACCCTAGTGAAGGACCATTAGGCAGAAATCTGGGGTCTGCAAACAAATCATCCCTAAAACATAAACCCTAAGCCCTGAGCCTTGAACCCCTAAACCCTACACCCTAAACCCACGCTAAACCGCACGTCCACCAGCCCGGCTAGCGAGAAATGAAATATGATTCTTCGAAGGTTCCTCGGGACTCTTTTGGGCTTAGGGGTTTAGGGTTTAGGGTTTGGGGGTTTGGGGTTTAGGGCTGTAAGGAGACGATTCCGCAATCCACATTATGAGCCCCTGGTCCTGTGGCTACGGTAGCACATGGGATAAGAAGTACTATAATCCCAATATATACCCTATTACTATATAATATTGTAGTTTCCATTTTCTTTTCCATTATCCCCATATAACCCCAACAATATACCCCATGATAAGAAGCATCGTGCAAGCTTAGGAACCCGCCTTGTGCGTGCCAGCAGGGCCATTGCTTTTGCCTTAGCACTGGCAGGTCTATATAGCCCTTGCGTAATGCCTGTGTCCAAGGCAAAATCATCACGCCTTCACAATCGGGAGACAAGCATCTACAACCGGAAAAGGTAGGTGACCCTTCTCACCCGTAAACCCAAAACAAGCTGCGACCATCTCCGGCTGCGGGAACATCGAACATCTATCAGCCCTTTGTCGGCCCTTGCTATTTTTTATAATAACAGTAGTAATCGTAATAGTGATAAAAATAGCAGCAATAGGACTAGCAATAATCGTTTAAAAAGAAAAAAAGAGTAGTAGTAACAGTAAGAGTAACAGTAATAGTAATGGCAATGGTAATGCATTATGGGGATGGCGGGAAGCCTGCCCAGGCAACAAACGTCTTGAAATGCTTTCCGGAGTAATGTAAACCTGATTAATAAATCCCTGCTTCTGAGGGCCTTAATATTAGGATGCATATCATAATCTCTTTTCAGGGAAGGAGGTTTATGAATCACGGGTCTCATGGGGGTGGACCCTTAAATCTTCCAACCAGCTTTGGCAGAATTGCTGGCAAGTAAAGAGCTCCTAATCGTACCCTCAGCCCTAAACCCTTAAACCCCAAACCCCTAAACCCCCAAACCCTAAACCCTTTAACCCCTAAACCCTCTAAACCCTTTAACCCTTTAACCCTGAGCCCGGAAGCTGTCAATCCAACAGGCCCCCAGCAGTCAGATTTCGTGTTTTTTGCATTCGCCTACTTGGAGGTCAGCAGGACTTAGTAATTCCTACGTTTAGAAGTTACGGTTTAGGGTTTAGGGCTTAGGGCTCAGGGCTTAGGGTTTAGGGTTTAGGGTCTGAGAGTTTAGGGTTTAGGGCTCAGGGTTTAGTAGCCCCTATACGCCGTGAATATTTCCTGGCTGCCCCCCAACCTACTTACCAAGTCCTCCTGTCTCTCCAAATACGAATCTTGCAAACCGTTTGCATGTTCGTGCTGGCTTCCACTCCCCGATCCAGGCATTGCCCATGCTGCTCTCTTGGAGGGTCGAGGGGACTTAGCAAGTAGGTTAATAAGCCCAATAACCCATATAGCAACCCTACTTATCCCCACTATCAACGCACTTACTAAGTCCCCCTGACCCTCCAAGCTTGTCCTTGCTTTGTCATCCAAGTTTTTGTCCAAGTCATGACTAGACCTCTTGGAGGTTAAGACTTAACTCGGAGGAGGTCCTGAGTGACACTGTTTATCTAGGCTGCCCGAAATAAGGGTAAAGTAGTTCAAACTACAGCTGTCCCACTCAAGGCCCAAGTCATAACTACCGGTAGTAGTCTCTGAGCTTCTCGCAATTTCGCCCGTGCCGTCAGCCTGCAAATTCAAGTAAAGAACATGGAAATAGCCTCGACCCTAACCCCTAAACCCCAAACCGCCATCTCCGCCCTTCCATGAGGACTTTCAGAGATGGGGCCCCAAGAGACTGCAGGGACATATGGTAACGGAAAGACCCGTATGGAGCCCTTTCTAAGATTTGAAGGGGTTTGTGTCTGCCATGTTGGAGAACTCCAACATGGAAACAAATGATGGGCTCGGGCGGAGAGATATTAAGGTTCATCCCCAAAGCCCTGTCCAAAGAGGGTGATCGCAGAAACTCTGTCGCTTTGTTCCGAACATTCGGGAGATTCATACTCCCCTGTAGCGGTATCCATCAGAGTTTGACTTGGGCAAGTCTCGTTTGCGATGCCTTCATGATATATCGCAATATGTATGACAACTCCTGATGCTAAGAGACGGGAATTATGAGAACTCCTGATGCTGAGAAAGGGGAATCCCCATTCATACTGGGACCCTGTTATATACCCATAACGTAATCTTGTTGTCCATGTTAATTACAGGGAATCCCAGGAAGTGACCCCTAACCATCTGACAACAACTGGCTTTCTTGTTGGGGTGTGGAGATTGGGGTCTACAGACACGCCGCGGGAAAAAAAATGCTCAGGAAGAATGGCGGGTTCAAAGCCCCAAATCCCAAAACTGTACCCCTAAACAGAATGCAGTAGTAGGGTCAAGGTACACCTGGTATGAGATCGCGCAACAGATCAATGCTTGGAGTTTAGACGAAGATGCTGAGTCTCTGCCTCATTGCCAGTAATCCGTTGATGTTCATCAAACAGTTGGAACACAGGTGAGTTGCGTGACACCATGCTTGTGAAAGAGCGCTACATGGGCTTCCCCAACAAGCAGTCCAAGTGTACCGGGCCTGTGAGGCATCACAGGGTTCATACGGGCCAGGTTCATAAGGGCCACGAACAAGAGACCTCCTCCCAACCCAAACCCTTTGTTATGGGTTCTCAAAGCCCCTAACTGAAGGCTTGGGGAAGGCGTCTCCTTTAGGAATCCAATAGCTTAAACATGCTTACCTGGGAGTGGGGAAGGGTCTACAGAGGCCATCACATCATGAACCTTCAGGCAGAAAATCTGACGTCCTAACACTTGAATCCTGAAACCCTACACCTTTGAACCTAAACCCTAAACCCTTAATCTCCATCCTCAACCCCCAAAACCTTCAACCCTTCAGCCTTAACCCAAGACCCTAAGCCCCCACAGGTTGGACCTACATAGACCCCTGTTTCAGTTGACAAAAAATCAACCCCTATGCACTCCAAAAGGCTATCAACCCTCTCACCCTGTCCTAAACCCTAAGCCCCCCTTACCTACCCTAAACACTACACCCTAAACCCCTCAGCCCTAAATCCTAAATCCTAAGCCCGTAAGCCCTAAGCCCTAAACCCTAAACCCTAAACCCGGAAGCCCTAACCCCTAAGCCCCCCTTAACCCATCCGCCCGCACCTCCTCAAGACAGGGCATGCTGGAGCTCTGCCATCCGGAGTTGAAGCTCATGCCGCCACCGGACTCCTACTTGGGGGGTCAAGGGGACTTAGTAAGTGGGTTAATAATGGGGATAACTAGGGTTACTATATGGATTATAGGGGTCATTAACCTACTTACTAAGTCCCCCTGACCCTCAAGTACAAGATAGAGTTAGGGTTTAGGGTTTTAGGTTTTAGGGCTTAGGGTAAAAGTTTTAGGGTTGAGGGGTTTCAAGTTTAGGGCTTGGGGCTCAGGGTTTAGGGTTTAGAGTTTGGGGTTTAGGGGTTTAGGGTTTTAGGGCTCAGGACTTAGGTCTCAGGATTTACGGTTTAGGGCTCAGGGTTTAGGGTTTAGGGTTCTGGGTTTGGGGTGTCCGGTTAGGGGTTAAGGATTAGGGTTTTTGGGGTTTAGGGTTTCCAGTTTAGCGTTTAGCAAGTTTTTGCTTTCTTGTTTAAATCCCTCGGATTTTACATCTGCACTGGGTGCAAGGAAAAAATCAGGTAATGTCCAGACACAAGCACCATACCGAAGTCAGATTTACCCTTCCGCACATTTGCACTTTACAAGCACACGGAGGCGCATCTCAACCCCCTCAGCCGTTTCGAAAGCGGTGGAATAGAGCGGCACCACATTGCCAGCATTCAAAGCATCCAAAGGTTCCTGTAGAAACCCTCCATGACTACCTGGACCCTGAGAAGAGCTCCTCGCAGCCATTAAGTCACCCTCGTTGGAAGCCATCTTGCCCACACCAGCGCCAACCATCCCCATTGCCATTCTTCTGCCAGAGCACAGTCGTCCACGCGCTGGGCCTCAGCTGCCCGAAACAAGTTCTCTTCCTCCTGTCGCATCTCGGCAAACATGGCCGACTCATCCTCAGCAAGTTGCACCGGACGCGGATGCAACGGGGTGTCCAAGTTGGCATCACCTGCCGCACCAACAAATACTCTGATGCGCCAATACCACTCTTCCGACCATTCGGTTTAGGAAGTTTAGGGCTTAGGGAGTGCAATCCCCAGATGTGCCCCCCTCACACTCCCTCCTCCACTCCCCTTAAGCGTTAATAAGTTAATAAGTGAAGTTCGCAAGAGTACGAAATGTGCATCCCTAGCCCGGCAACTCCCTCTTATACCGGGGTTTGGGTTTAGTTTACGGTGCAAAGGGGACCAAAACCCTAAACCGGCATAGGGCTTATAAGGTTTAGGGCTTCAGGTGGCAGCTTCCCAAACTCCTAGATCGCAGAGCTTCAGCCTGTAGCTTGGTCTTACACAATGCCGAGCATCAGGTGATCTTTTTGCAGATGCGGTACTTTGGCTTACTTAGGGATTTAGGGGTTATAAGTTATAAAGGGGTATAGAGCCCCATGATGGACAATCAAGTGGACAAGGAAATGGCACATGAAATGGGAACTGGGGTTATACAGGGGCTACATGGTAATTTTCTTAAAAAGGGGAGCCCAGCTGTATCCAAAAATCCTATGATCCTTATTGTAAGGAAAATACTGATGGAGCCTTCTCTCCAAGCGCGCACCTTAGACTCCAAACATCCCAAAGCCCCAAAGCCCCAATCTAAAGCCTGAACCCTAAACCCTACTTCCTTGCATGGTTAAGTTGCAGGTCATTGTTGTCCCTCAAAGGAAAACCTACTGTAGAACCCCCCAAGAAGGGCCTCCAATGCTACTGATCTGTTCACAGCAGCATTTGAGGTGTTTCCGCGCCAATACTTGGGGGTTAGGGGGATTTAGTAACTAGGTTAATAATGGGGATAACCAGGGCTACTATATGGGTTATGGGCGTTTGACATCATCTTCTTCTCAGAATGCCTTCCCAAGGGGAGGATTGGAACATACTCTGTTTGCTCGGAGAGTGTGATACCCTGTTAACATATGGGCTATAGTCGAAACTCTTAGTATCCCTCTCAATAAGCCCTATAGTAGTCCCCTATGTAATCCCTATATAGCGCCCGTTAAGGAGTTTAGACTTTTGCTCATATGAGGGTTGGCCTAAACTACTGTTTGCCAACTGCGAAGAACCAACATAGCAACCAGGCTTTAGGGCTTGGGGCACTTAGGAAGCCGGTTAAGAATCCCTACAAGCCGAATAATAAACCCCAGCTATACCTGTTAGTGACCTACTTACCAAGACACACTGACCCTAAACCCCGTATAATATACGTAGTAGCTTTCATTTTCTTTTCCATTATTACCAAATTCCCGTGATCTTTCATACATCAAAATGCTATAGTCCTTGTTATGCGAACGCCCAAAGAGGTATCCCGAATATTGGTTTACAATATGAGGTCTAGTCGAAACTCCTAGTATCTCGCTTCATAGCCTCTATAATACTCCCACTTAAAATCCCTATACAACCTCCCCCCCTTAAGGAGTTTAGACCCTAAACCCTAAACCCAATGTAGCCCCCTTTGAGGAGTTTAGACCATAGCTCATATGTAAACCCCTCACCCAGCGCTCCGGGATGCGAGTCGAGGGCGTGGAGGCAACAGAAACATCCTGAGCCACACTCACTCATAGGGTTTAGGACGTAGGGTTTAGGGCTCAGGCTGTAGGATTTTGGGGGTTCCCAAAAATTGGGGGGGGCCCAATTTGAGGATCATAGTATTTGGGGAGCTGTATTGGGATCCCCCCTATTTTGGGACAGTCCATTTCGGGCGGTAGGGTGGAGGGACATGATTCAAGATTTGGACTTGTGTGGTTCAGGATGGGAGATGGCAAAGGGCTTGCACATCCACGCCAGATTGAACCTTAGATCCACAAGCAAACCCCAAACCCCAAACCAGGTTGGGGGTTTCAGATAAACCCTAAACCCTAAACCATACAACCCTAAAACCCTAACCCCCTAAACCCTAAACTCTAAGGGTACAAGGAAGAAATGCGGGATGGGAGGCGTCAAGCCAGGACGGGAGATGCTCCAACCAACGGATTAGGGTTTTGGGTTTAGGTGTATCTTCTGCCTCTGGCAGAAATCATGCTAGCTTATCCCCTATGTAACCTCAATATACTATAGTAGTTTCCATTGTATTTTCCGTTATCCCTATATAACCTCACGTAACCCTATAATATGACCCTACCCTAACCCCTTTAGAACCCCAGAATCAGAAACTCAAGATCACTGCCAGACCTACAGCCTTAGACCACTCACCTTTCGTGTTATATTGGGGTTTAGGGTTTGCGGTTTAGGGTTTCACGGCTATATTTCGGTTATATTAGGGCTCTGTTAGGGGTTATATTGGGGTTATATAGGGATCATGGAAAAGAAAATGGAAACTACTACAGTATAATAGGGTATATATATTGGGGCTCTATAGGGATCATGGAAAAGAAAATGGAAATCTGAACCCTATGGTGGGTGGCAGAAATCTTGCACCACTTCCTACCCCCAAAACTAGATTAATTACCGGGACCATACTTTAATTCCTCTCGGATCCCTACAGTCTTCTTTGAGATAAGGAATACCCTCAACCCTAAACCCTAAATCCTGAACCTTAAACCCTAAACCTCGTATTCCTAGATTTTAGGCCCGCCACACTTCGGAGACGGTAGAGATCTGCATCCGTCTCGGCGCAGTCGAAGAACTCCTCATCGTCTTCTTCCTGTCACAAATACAGGGTTCCGTATATGAACTACTTACCCAGCTAACTAATGGAGATGGGCGGGGTTCCTTACTAGGAGATATATTAGGACTATACTAAACTACAAGAGGGACCCCTGTGTCCACTGTTAAGGGTCCCTTAATGAAGCTACTATTGACAGTAGCTCATATGACCCCGATGAAGTCCAGGGTTGAGGATTTAGCTTAGGATTTAAGGTTCTGTATATGACCCCGAAGGGTTGTTGCAAACCCTTTTAGCCACGAAAAGTAATGGTTGAAACTCTCGCAAAAGGTAGTTATAGGGAACCCTGAATGCGAGTGAACCATCCACCTTTTGAAGAATCCTACCTAAACCCTAACCCTTCTATTCCCCCTAGTGACTGAAGCAATGTAGCACTTTTAAGCCTTGTAATATCGCCATTGATGCCCGCAAAGGGATTATGACGGAACTCAAAGGGGTCTTAGAGGGTCTCGCCTGCTTTGAAGCCATTGAGGACCTACCTCATCCAAAGCTTGGGCATGCAGTGGTCGTGAAATGCCTTCATCCAAAGACCTTTTCACCGACCTTTCGAGCTTAGAGTTTAGGGTTTGGGCTTTTGGGCGTTATGAGGGATACTATGAGGTCAGGCGGTGTGGGTCAGTGGCTGGAGGATCGCCCAGCAGTAGCCCAAGTCCCTTGCTATGTATCCCGCACGGGTTTAGGGGTAAGCTGAATTCAAAGATCAATGAGCTTTCCCAACTACACCAGTATTTGGGAAGCTGCACACTGCTCTAACCCAAGTTACAGCCTCTTCCTACAGTACTTGCCACTTCCACGCCGCTGCTATCTAGGTTATTCAAAACTCATGTTTGCTATCTGTATCCTACAGTTAAGGGATCACAATAGCACCCCCACCCCCCAAAGTACCCCCCAAATTTAGAACCCTATTAGGCCTTATTAAGCCCTATATCGTCCTTATTAGCTCCTTAAACCCTGGGGGGCACCTTTGGTGGGGTGCCATTGCAATCCCTTGACAGTCGGATCGCCAACCCCAGTTGATGGTTACCCTATAATGCCACAACAAATTTGCCATAACGGCGCTATCGGGACCCCAAAATGCCAAGTATACTACTACTGAGTACCTGGTAGTTTCCCAACATATGGGGGCCCAATATAGACCCATGATGGGAACGCCCAAAAGGGCACCTCCAATTGTGGGAAACCTCTAAATCCTTTCAAATCCACCTATACAGGGAAACCCGCATTTAAGCTGGAGAGAACAGGCCGGCAGCGCAAGTCCCCGACATTTGCCGAAAGGCAAACGAAATCGATTTGGAGCGACTCTAGATGCATCAGAATACTCTTGTGTGCCTCAGGTAATTGTAGGGTTCACGCTTTGTGGATTTGGGGTGTTCGGGTTGAGTCCGCAAAGCTCTTGCCTGCCTTGGTTCTCATGACTTCTTCTACCTACTGCTACTTCTACCGTTCAACAGCAGCATTACTTGCTGCTAGTATCAAGAATTTTGGATGTGGCTGTCGTACTGCTGCCCTGAATGCTCCCAGTTCATGCATGCGACGTATGAGGAAGAGCAGTTTGCACAATCAGGTAGTTGCAGGCTGTCGGATCTTTGCAGACGTGCTTTGAACCGTCTGGGGCCCAGAATTCTAGCGTGGTTTTCGCAGCATAGATGAAATTCCACCTAAACCCTCACCCCGCCTCCCATCCCCCTAAACCCTAAACCCTAAACCCCAAACCCTAAACTCTAAACCCCAAACCCTAAATCCGAGATTCCCAGGTTGGAGCACCTGGCCCAAGATCTGAACCATGCTCTTCCCAAGGACCCTGAGCTCCATGCAAACAAAATCTGAGCCCACCCGTGTAGCAATATGCAACTCTTTCAAAAAGCTAACAACCCTGGCAACCTTGGGGAATTGCGGGTCTTCATGAATTATCCCATCTTTGTGCAGATTTCTACAAGAGGGGGTGCCCATGTGAGCCATAGTCTAGACTCAAGGTATCCCCATGAATAACCCTGATAATACCCTCTCTAATCGCGTATATAAACCCCCTTTCAAGCGGTTTAGACTATATCCCATGTAGGGCTCACTCTCGCTAACTCCCACACAACAACCACCCCTTCGTGCGAGAGGCAGCATTGAAGCCATGACGAAGGCCAAAACCTTAGCCGCGGAGTCTACTTGGAGGGCCAGGGAGCCTTGGTAAGTAGGTTAATAGCCCCTATAACCCATATAGTAACCCTAGTTATCCCCAAAACTAACCTACTTACTAAGTCCCCCTGACCCAAACCCTAAACCCTAAACTCCTAAACCGTAAAACCCTAAACCGTAAAACCCTAAACCGTAAAACCCTAAACCCTAAACCCTACTAGGGACCTACTAAGTCCCCCTGACCCTCCAAGTGATTCATTCCATGAGGCTCCGGGGCTGCAGCGTAAGGGGGAGAAAGATTAAAGTGGCTTAGGGTTTTAGGGTTTAGAGTTTAGGGTTTAGAGTTTAGGGTTTAGGGTTTAGAGTTTAGGGTTTAGGGTTTAGACTTTAGCGTAGTAGAATGCCGACTCAAAGTCATTCGGCCTAGATGAATGTACTGTGGGTTTAGCGCATAGGATTAGCGCTTAGGGTTTAGGGATTTTCTGGATGTAGATTACACGAAGTAAGCTAAGCTTGCTCCACAAAGGCAGAGGTTCAGGGTCCTGGTGTTTGCCTCAACCCTGGGGTGTCTCTGGCACGAGAACCGTGATGAGAAACTCTCCATATGAGGTACACTCAGAATTTCCCCATATGATCCATGGACATGTGTTTCTTATGAGAAGCTGCCTTATTGGGGACTATACTAGACGCCAAGAGGGCCCCTACTATGTCCCCTGTTACTCACACAGAGCACAAATCAAGGTGCGCCGATGTCCTCTCTTCAGGGCCCCATAAGAAGCCTAATGTGGACAGTAGCTGTATTCTGGAGCCTCCTTCTAAGCTAGAGTCTAAACTTCTAGTATCCCTCTCACCTCTCCCATACTCCCCCCTATAATCCCCTACATTACCCCTTTTAAGGAGTTTAGGCTATAGTACTTATAAGTCCCATGTAATCAAGGCCGCCATCACGCCGCCCTCCTGCTTCACAAACCCTAAACCCTAAACCCTAGGATGTGACAAGAAGCTAGGTAGGCTTATGGCCTATGGCCCCTATTTGGGGTATTCCCAGAATTAGTGATCCCTTTGTGGGAGGCTGCCCATAATAAGGATTATAGTATTTTGGGGTCTATATTCGGGTCCCCCTATTTCGGGAACTACCATTTATGACGGAACAACACTCGAGCTTATAAGGGCTCCAACCCCATCTTGTCTGCAGCGCATCAAAAAGAGTCTGACTGCAACCGAGTGGCGAAAGCGATTGCCAGTCCATGTTGATGCTAGCGGGTGACTCTCTTCTCTTGGAAGCTACCCACTAGCCAGCACTAACCGGCTACACGGTCAAGAAGGACCCTGGACCGATTGAAAAAAGGTATTGGAACCTTTATGCATTCGGCTTGGATGGAGATACCATGTCGGCTACGTGCCTACGATTTTTCTGCTTCCTAAACACAGCAATGCCCGGTTGAACCGCACGAGTAACCACCAGCATCACTTGTCGCTATAGCCTCTTCCAGAGATTTTTTGCACGTTTGGAATCGCTGCAACCTGCAACTCAATAGGGTCCTGACGTGAACTCCCAACATGCAGGGAAACAGGTGGATGGTCACAGTACGCGCTGTTTCGAGCCAGCAAGGGTGAAGTGGTGGCAAGCAAGACTGGAAGATTGCTAAAATCAGTTGAACTATTGCTTCGATAACACGAATAAAGGCTTTGGGTTTAGGGAGTTGCAAAACCCAGGATGTCTTCCTGATATCCCTTATATTCTACATGCTGCAGGAAGACCATACCAATGCAACTAAACTGAAGATCATGTAAACCCTAACCCCGACACCCTAAACGCAGTCTTAGCATCCTAAATGATATCCGAGGGTCATGGTAGAAGTCTGTGGGAAATCGTGGCGAAGCCAATTGTCCCTCCAACCGCTTTAGACATCCGAAGGTAATCAGGACTCAGAGTTCAACCAAATCGTTTGTTCAAAGCATCCTCAAATAAATAGTCGACAGAAGCCCACCCCCCACCTGGGTTTGCCACAACATGCCGCGCTACTCCTTGCTGGCGCAACTGTTGCATGATAGCTACCCCATACCATAATTATGCAAGGAAGGCAGGACCATAGGTAACCAGGACCATTAGTAACCATCCCTGTCAACCATATGAGGTTTAATCTAAACTCCTAGTATCTCCCCTAATAACGCCTATGATACTCCCCTAGATTATGCCCTCTATAGCCCCACTTTAAGGAGTTTCGGCTATAGCACGTGTAATAACCCATGCTCCATTTTCCCTTCCATTTGATCCTCCACTACCGGACCCCATGCTCCTCCCCAAGCCCTGAGCCCTAAACCCTCATTCAGGCTGCTACACTATTGGAGGATGCCTCATTCCTATTTTTGGCAATAACATGCCCCTTACGAAATGATGTTCCACTAAACCCTAAACCCTCTAAACCCCCAAACCCCTTAACCCTAAACCCGAAACCCTAACCGAAAATTAGGGGCTGTTAGGTTTTTATGTAGGGCTTGGAGTTCCCAGAAAGGGTTGAGGGTTTAAGGTTTGAGGGTTGTAGTATATTGAGGTCTAGATTTTTTGGAACCTCCTGTTTAGGGCTAAATAATTCAAGGTTTAGGGTTTAGGGTCTTTTTGTGCTGTCCAGGGAATAGACCTGTAGTCCAGTTAAGTTCTCTTATCAGGGAAGGAGACTGAAACACGAACGAACTCAATCAAGTTTTCTACCAGGGGGAAGGAGCCTCAGTGCCGGAGAGGGGCCGTAGCAAGAAGGTTAACAATAGGGGAAACAGGGGATATGATGTGGCTTATAGCGGTTCTTAAACTACTTACTGAGTCTCTCTGACCCTCCACGTTTGCTGAATGGGAGAAATTTTGGAGGGAGTCTACGTAGGTTCAGGGGTAATACAGGGGCGTAAACCATTTGCAATATCATGTTGAGGCTGTTCTGAGGTACCCTATACCCTTACTGCACAAGGAAACTCGGATCGAATATTCGTAATTATTCAACAAGCTTCTACAATGGGCTGCTCAAGCCCTGAAGCCTTTAAAACAAAACCCTAAACCCCAAACCCAAAGTCCCTAAACCCAAAGTCCCTAAACCCTAAACCCTATGGCGGGGGCGCACCCGCTGAGGAGATCTCCTCGGATGGTGCAGCACATGCAGCCGTTGTCCATGACCACGATCTGCAAATTCGGATCATACTTTAGGGTTTGGGATTTAGGGTTTAGGGTTTCGGATTTAGGGTTTAGGGTTTAGGGTTTGGGTTTTGGGGGTCAGGGGGAGTTAGTAGGTGGGTTTATAATGGGGATAACTAGGGTTCCTATGTGGGTTATAGGGCTTATTAACCTACTAACTAAGTCCTCCTGACCCTCCAAATAGTATTCCTAGTCTAAACTCCTAGTATGACCCTTTATAAACCCTATAATGGAACCCTATATGATCCCCTATAGAACTCCCCTTTACACTATAGGTATTTGAAAAGGGGGCTTCTACCTGGATTTACTGTGAGCATCAGAATATTAAGCGATATATTGGAAACCCTTGGCACCCTAATCTCTACCCCCTGCCCCCCCCTCCCAAAAAAAAAATATTCACAAAAAAAAAATCTGAGCAACACACCCCTAAACCCTGAACCATAAATCCCTAAACCCTAAACCCTTTTAGCGTGAATACTTCGGGGCTGCAGCAGGCCCTTGGCTTCAGGTGGTTTCAGGTCTAGGTTCAGTGCTTGCGGTTTGGCTTCTGGCCTTCAATGGATGGGTTTAGGGTTTAGGGTTCAAGGTCCAGGCTGTGGACGCACTCGACTCTAAATCCTTAACCTCAGCCCTGCAATTTTGGGGTTTAGGGCTCCAGTATTAGGCCCCTTGGGGTTAAGGGGTGAAGGAGCTTCACAAAGCCCCTCTTCAAAATGCACGGGGGGGTCCCGAACGAACCGAATCTTCGTATGCGCTGCAGGGGACAGGAAACCTACAAGAGACATAATTACGTGCTCATTCAGACTAGAATAGACTAGACAATTTCGCAGAAGTTCGACCTTGTATCCTTGCGCGAACATACCCCAGTAAGGTTTAGGGTTACCCTGAGGAGCTCAAAGAAAACTCATTAGCTGCAGACTTCTGGCTCCATTATTGGGCCATATATCCTCATAACATCCCCATACTACATAACCCCATGTAATCCCCAGAATATCCCTGTATAACTCATAGTCTAACCTCCTAGTATCCCCACTAGTAACCTCTGTAATGCTCTCCTATCTAATCCCCTATAAAAATCCCCTTTAAGGAGTTTAGACCCTAGACCCTAAATATAACCCCATACCATCCCCCATATAACTTGCATAACCCCATATCATCCCCTATATAACTTATATAACCCCAGTATCATCCCCTATATAACTTATATAACCCCAATATCATCGCCATAACACCCCGAAGCCTTCTCTGCCAGAGCCAACTTCTCCTGCTTCAGCAGGGCATCGTCGATTGGAACCTGGCCGTAAAGTCCCCATTGGGGTGTATATATATGTATATATATATACATGGGTTTAGGGTTTAGGGTTATTGGGGATATATGGGGGTTTCCCAAAATTGGGGGGGTACTTTTTTGGGTGTCCCAATAACAAGGATTATTGCATTTTGGGCTCTATAGTTGGATCCCCTTATTTATGGATAGCACCATATTGGGAGAATGGAAAATAAAATGGAAACTACTATTTAGAGTTTGGGAACATATTTGGGATACTGGCAAACAGAATGGAAACTACTATTTAGGGTTTGGGGATTAGGGGTCCGGGTTGAGCTTTGCGATTTTGTTCCTAAACCTTTCAGGGTTCAAGTGTTATGGAGGGAAATTACAAGATCAGGCCCTTCTTGCATGATGCCGGCCTTCAATCTCGTTCCAAACCCCTGCAAATCCTTTGAGCAGGAAGGTGCGCAAGGAATGCTAGCAACAATTTATTGTCAGCATGGTTGATTATTGGGGAGATGGGGCTGGTTTTTAGGAGGAGATGATTGGAAGTCGTACCTATTTCTCCGCGCCTAACCACCGCCTTCTAAGGAGAAGGCTCTAGAACATCAAATGTGTACCATCCCTTTTAAATTCTAAACCCTACACCCTCCCTTTGTCAGTCATGCCGAAAAAAACTGTAGCCTGCAAGACCGCAGGTAAACCCTTGGGCTCTCTTTCGGGTCCAGACTAAGGTTGAGGGTTGAAGGTGTAGGGTTGAGGGAATCTTCCACTCTGTTACCCTAAGGCTCAAAATTACCTAAAGAGCTCATATTATATGGAACTTGAGCTCAAATTCCTTGAAATATCAGTCCTGAGAGGCTTAGGGACTATGAACCTTCCACATCGTGGAGCCTCACCAAACTCGTTCTCGATGATGGCAATCTTCTTCTCCTTCTGCTCCTCGCATAGGTGTCTTGGTTCCCCAGTAACCCCTTAATAAGAGTACCCTTTTCCTGAGGTTCAGTTTTATAGGGAAACTCCAAGAAAAAGGACTAGAGGGTACTACCTGGGTACCTAGGTGTCTGGTGCATGATTTCAGGAGAAGGTAGGGGCTAGCGCGGCGTGTATTACGAAGCCTCACAGTCTCCGCGCTCCCAGGAGTACGTAAGAAGAGTTCGAGGAAGACGCGCAAGCCAGAGAACCTATCAAGTCTGAATCAGGTATAGGGTTTAGGTTTCAAGGTTTGGGGTCTAGGGCAGAGGGCGATTCACAAGTTGCACGCTTCCATTTGCATCACACAGCCACACAGGTGAGGCAATCCGGCATGATGTTGAGCGCTGTCGGGCAGACACCCATACTAAGGAAAGATATATATACATATATATATATATATTTATTTATCTATTTATTTATCTATCTATAGAGAGAGAGGGAGGGAGAGAGAGAGAGAGGGAGGGAGGGAGGGAGACAGAGAGAGAGACAGAGAGAGAGAGAGAGAGAGAGAGAGAGAGCGGGCAGAAACACCCGCATGCGTAGGTAAGAATCCCAAAATAATCACCAATATACTCTAGGAGTTTCGATTTTCTGTTTCTAGTAGTCCCTATATGTAACCTTACTTGTGTAGCTGAAGGAATCCAACCTTAAGCCCTAGCTGAAGAAATCCTGAAGGATGTAATTCAGCATCGTGGTCTTGCCCGCGCCAAGGAATCCTGTGAACACGATGGGATGAGGCCAATTTGCTTCCCATAATGTGGACACGTGCTTAATAAATCCCCTCTTTTGTAGGGGGGTAACAATAGGATCCCCGTTGTAGTTCCTAGCAAGGGAAGGGGTTTCTTAATCAGGCCTCTACATTATGTGGATGTTTGAGGGTTGGGGGTTTACAGCTTGGGGGTGAGCAGTTACCACTAATGTGGAGGGGTCATGGGCAGTGCTATACAGACTACGGGGTCAGTTTTGGGGGTCCGGGCTTTTTGTTTTTGACTAAGCTTTTGGGTGAAGGGGCCAAGGAGTTGGGGCCCGGGGTTCTGTAGGAAAACTCATTCGTTACACGGTAGCTCAGGACGTACTTTGGGAGCCCCAAGGTAGGTAGGCGTATCCCAGAGCATGACGGTTATCCATAAGTTGATGCACAGAATCCCTGAGTTTACTGTGATACTATCATTCGCAGGGCATAAGTATGTAGGTCAGGCAGGATTTTGTTCATCAACTGTAATAGCTGTTGGGGGCTATAGGTCATAACCTGGTCGGAGCTTGAGCGTTCTCTTATCTGGGCCCAAAACACTACACGTAGCTGGGTGATACTCCAACGGCCCACAAAAAGATTTATGAATAGCTTCCCTTATATACGCAATAAGAAAAATTAGAAATTGCCCCAAGGTGCCATCTAGGTAGACACTAAACCCTAAACCCTAAACCATCTAGGTCCAGGTAGTGAATCAGATCCCTGCCGGGTCTGTCCTGCAACCCAAGGCAGACTCACCAGGAAAGGGATAAATGATGGAGAGGCCTTTGTGAACCTAAACCGCGGCTAGTCCATAGAAGGCGCATTCTGAAGATAACGTGAAGGGCAGATTCTAACTTCAAGTATGGCCCAGTGGTACACTGGCCAACAAAAGGGTCAGGTACATCACATACTTCCTAGCGCTGCATTCCATCCTTCCTGCTAAGCCACTATGAGAATCCAGTCACTTCCCCCTCTCTTCCGAGATCTGCCAACCCTAGATTTGATAGCTAGCTCCCATACATAGAGGACCACGACATAGGCCCGCAATCACTACAATGACTGTTCATTTAGACCGTATCCCCAAACAACATACCACTCACGTAGGCTGTCTACCGGACATCCTCCAACAACCTTTTGCTGAATTACCTTTGCTTTGCTGGCAAGTACTTCCACGGTTGGGCCTCATATACCCTAGTTTACACTATAAGTCTTTTCACAGAGACTCCCAGAAAAGCATCCGATTCCATTGCCAGAATTGCGCATGTCGAGGACCGAGGGGCCGAATAAGTAGGGCTTTAGAATTGGGACCTAAATGCGAACACCTGCCAAAATCAGAAAACATGACCTCACCCTTGCGAACTCAAAACCTGCAACCCTGCATCCCCTGAACTCTGCACAAAGATCACATGAAAAACTATGCGTGTTTATATACGGTCCAGACATAGTATAAACCTACACCTGCCTGCACTCCCCGGCGGTTTTCCACATCTCCCTTTCTCTCCCTACATACCCAAAATATGAAAACATAATCCCTAAGCCCCCAAGCCAGAAAACCAGAAAGCCCGAAACCCTAACCCTGAACCCCAAACCCTAAACCCTAAGCCCTAAACCCAAACCCTAAACCCCAAACCCTAAACCCTAAACCTTAAACCCTAAACCCTAAACCCTAAACCCCAAACCTTAAACCCTAAACCCTAAACCCTAAACCCTAAACAACCCCAGGGAGCCTGTCAGGATGGTAACCGGAATTTTCTCCTCCTCAGGCTTATCCGGCCTGCAGCATGCGTAGGGTCAGGGAAGTTTAGTATGTAGGGTTTGAGGATTTAGGGTTTAGGGTTTTAGGGTTTAGGGTTTAGGGTTTAGGATTTAGGGTTTAGGGTTTGAGGATTTAGGGTTTAGGGTTTAGGATTTAGGGTTTAGGGTTAAGGGTTTAGGGTTTAGGGTTTAGGTTGATAGCACCCATCAGCCGTATAGTAACCCAGTTATCCCCTATGGTTTAGGGTTTAGGGGTAACCCAGTTATCCCCATCATCCACCTACTTACAAAGCCCCCCTTGCTAAGCCCTCTGACCCTCCAAGAAAGTACTTGAACGTTGACAGTTCAGGTTTAGGGCTCTGCCCTAGGGTTCGAAGGCTTAGTGGGCATAGGGTTTTGAGATCTTGGGCTTGGCGGCTTTGTATGGTTTAGGGTTTGGGGTTGATAGGGTCTTAGGGGTTAGGAGTTTAGGGTTTTAGGGTTGGGGGCTGTGGCGGTGGGATTTAATTTCCAGGCTTAGGGCTACGGCTTCCAGAAGGTGAATGCAAAAGTTTAAGCTTTTGGTTGGGCCTTTTGCCGGCTAGCAACCCCTAAACCCTAAACCCTAAGCCGCGTATTTAGGGCTCAGGGTTTGGTCCTTAGGTTTGGGAGACCCTGTGACGCTGTTGTTGAAGGTATGGATGCATACGACCATTTGTCAGCATTCGGCCTTTACGTCAAGGCCCAAGGGACTTAGTAACTAGGTTATAGATGGGATGTTCAGTCCCAACTGGGCATAGTCAGCTTATAACCCCAGTTTTAATCCCCTAAGCCCCAAATCCTAAACCCTAAATCCTAAACCCTAAACCCTAAATCCTAAACCCTAAATCCTAAACCCTAAACCCTAAATCCTAAACCCTAAATCCTAAACCCTAAACCCTAAATCCTAAACCCTAAACCGCTATGTCGCCTGGGCCTCTGCGTAGGGTCTAGCGGCCCGGGTCGACGGCATTATAGCTCTTGGCTGGAGGCGGTACTATGGTGTGTTTAAGGTTTAGGGCTAAGGATTTAGGGTTCAGGATTTAGGGATTAGGGGATAGGAAATGGGGACTTCCCAAAATTAGGAGAATGAAATGGAAAACAAAGTGGAAAATGATATGGGATTATATAGGGCTTAGAGGGTTTTAGGGTAGTTCCCAACATGAAGGTCCCATTTTGGTATCCCTAAATTAGGAGGTTATATAAGGGATTAGACAAAGTTTAGGATTGAGGGTTTCGTGGACGACCCAAATGGTAGGCGCAAAGAGCAGACGTCTTGGCAAAGGGAGTTGACATTTGGGGTTTGGGGTTTAGGGTGCATGAGAACAACTTCTGCAAACTCATCGTCTAAGAGCAATCAATGGTTTTCCTGCTACCCTCCTCTATACTATTCCCCTGAAGTTCCCAATTAAGGCTGGTGAAGGATAGTTAGGCCTGATCAAGCGACATCCATAAACAAAGCTTCACGCCAACCCGTGGCCTCAGGTTTTGGGGTTCAGGGTTTAGTGTTCAGGGTTTAGGATTGAGGGTTTAGGGCTCACGGTTTAGGGTTTGGGGTTTAGGGTTTAGGGTTTAGGGCTTAGATGTGGGTTCCCATAAATACGGACGTGCCAATGCAGATCCTAATATAATTGCTAGAATCCATTCTATGGATAACCCCCAAGGAGGGCCACTACGTATTTGTTTGAAGCCCCCATACTTTCTGAGCACAGCATTTTTTGTTTACATAGGGTTTAGGGCAAAGCAAGGGTGTAGGGTTTAGGGTTTGGGGCAAAGTAAAGGTTTGGGGCTTAGGACTCAGTAAGAAACCTGTTAAATAGAAGCATGACCGTAACTTTCCTGACACCATTAGTGTGACTTGCAGTGCTCACATTGGCATCTGATAGCAGCTATGACAACGTAGCAACATGCGTGGTCGTCATCATGGCATCAGATTGAACACCACAAGTAAATAAGTGTAATGGATTTAGCACAAAACACAACTGCCGGAAGTCTTCATGGCGACCCAACGACCAAGGAACACTTTAGCCCTCAACCCTAAATGTGGCCTTAAATCCGAAGCCCTTCAACTCTCCCGCTAAACTGATCCCTGCGCTCTATAAGCGCTGGATTCTGAACGTCGCGCCTGGCTGCGGACGCTGGAGCGATCTCGCCGTAGACGCCAAAGGTCTCGCCGTCGGCGAAGTGCATGTGGACCTGTCCGAAGAGTTTGCAACCTAGAGACTCGGGGTTCAGGGCTTGGGGATTAGGAGTTGTGTAAAGGGTCTGGGGGAGATAGTCCCCCTTGACTAGATAGAATCTGGCGTATATGGGGATCTCAGTATAAAATACCCAAAGCCACGTCTTAACGAGGACGTTTTTGGGTTTGGGATCCAATGGATCTTCCAACAGCGCAGCCTGGCCAATTTCTGCAATCAAACGAGAAAGGCCCCTAGGGTTTAGGGTTCAGGGTTGCAGGCTCAAGGTTTAGGGTTTAGGGCCACTATACTATAACCCTAAGCTCTAAAATCCTAAACCCAGATGGTAGTTTCCCAAAACAGGGGGACCCAATACAGACCCCCAAATACTATAAGCCTTATTGTAGGGACCCCCAAAATGGTACCCGTACTAAGCTTGCCGAACGTGCATGATGGAATTTAGTGCTCGCCGGATGGTGAAGCGTACCGCAAAGCAAAAAAAAGGGTTGTGAGTGGCAGATTGTACTTCCAACTGCACCTTCTGACGGGGGACAAGGAAAACCCCGTTCAGGAACAGCTTGCTGCAAAGGTTAGCTAGGATTATCCCATGAGAAGAAAACGGAAGTGAAATGGAATATACTATATTGCAGTAATTGCAGTATAGGATGATGCAAGAATATCGCCCCCGCAATGGAAAATCAAACCTGAAAATGAACCAAAAAATAGAATGGAACCTAATATATTATAGCATAGGGTTACGTAAGAATGGCCCCCCCCCCCCGTAGTAGAAAGGCAAAGAAAGAAGAACATGGAAACTCTACATACATATATATATATATGTATATACAGGGGGGTAGGGAGCTCTAAGCTGAGCATAAGGAGCCTCCAGCGAAGATAGTCTTACAACTTGGGAAGCTTGACATCCGAGATCCAGACACTGATGCTTGAGGCGTTCAACGATAAATCGGTGACGACTTAGGAGATCCAGTACTTGCACAGTCTGGGAGACTTAGCAAGTAAGTTGGTGATGCGGGTTTTACCTCAACTTATTGTGATGATTGTTGCCGCTTAACAAAGCACTGCGGACGCACGGTAACAGACTATAATCCCGATGAGACGTGGGCCTCATGTTGAGTCTCATCTCCTTGGTCATCAGAAGGGGTGCTCAATCTGGGTTGCTGCTGAGGAACTTAGTTTAAGTTACTATATTGGGGAAACCATGTTAATTACTATAGATATATACACATATACTCATTATGGACACTTAACTTAATTCCTTAACAACAACCCAATTTGCCAACAACCCTGAATCTTTTTGCGGCACTGTTGGCCAACTGTTCTGCAGCGCCGAAGAGCAGGAAGCAGCCAAATTGTCCCTAAGCCCTATAGCCCTTAAACCATAAATCCTGGATCCGTTGAGCAGCTTTCCGGGCATTCAGCCTAGTGAGGTTCGTCTTACGACTACTCGAATTTTTTTTGTACGTGAGAAGCTACGACGGAACCTTATTCCCTCTGTTTGGGTCCCTCTTGTCCCAGCTACTCAAATCCAACTGGACTGCACGTTCAAGTGGTATATGGTAGTTTCCCCATAAATTGAGAGCCTCAATATCGACCCCGAGATACTATAATCTGAATTTACGGGACCCCCAGAGCCCTAGAGAAGGTACCCCTAATTTTGGGAAACTACCATGTAGCTTCCTGACTATAGCACAAATGACACTGTCAACAGCCAGCCCGCTATGAACGCCAAAAGCCTGAGTCCTAGACCCTAAAGCGCCGGCTTCCTGCTGTATGTACAGGGGCTGCACTAGCTGGAAACAAAGCAGAAAACACAGACCCTAAACCCTAAACCGCAATTGTTTTCTCCCTCTCTGCAGGGCCCCAGCGAGACCCTAAAGACAAGAGCTGAATACTCAAGCTAGGCGACATGCCTGGAAGCAGCTAACGATGACTGCTGCTGGAACTACTATGCTACAACTGAATTCTGTGAGCTACCATTCTTAGCCTGCCCGCAGCTAAAGCTGCTTTATTGCTGCTATTCTGGTTGTCCCTGAGTTTCCCTCGAATGGAGCGGGAGCTCATTCCAGCTAGCGCATGCTCCGAAGCATGTTCCCTTCTGCTTGATGGCTATGAGCATGAACCCAAGTCCCTCCTGGAGCTTCACGAGTAAATATAACAGCATGTCAGTAGCAGAGCTATAGCCCGAAACCTAAACCCTTAACCGTGAAACCAGCATATTCGGGATCCTCAGAATCATGGGCCGGCCCCTTTTGCAAGGTCGCTGGAACAAGGATCCGAAGGAAATTGGGCTACTCATTCGGAGCCCTGACAAGTCCCGAAGCTTTTAAATTTCCGAAACCTAAACCCTAAATGAGCTATAGTCTAAACTCCTAGTATCCCCTTAATAACCCCTATAGTAGTCCCCTATATAATCCCCCATATAACCCCCTTCAAGGAATTTAGACTATAGCTCAAATGAACCCCCGAGGAGGGTCTTTGGGTCGGTCGGCGTCACCAGCTGTCAAATGAGGATGGCGTATCATCATGCCTGTCGCTAAGAGGAGCCGAACACAGACTGAAGCATAGGAATCCGAATAAGTACCAATATCATCCTGTCACGATCCGTGTGTGAATATACAACTATCACACACGAAATCTGGTCAACCTGTTTGAGTCCCATGTTAGGCACTGGATCCTCGGCCGCAGCCTTGCGTGAATCTGCAATCATCATGTACGAGCGCACGCGTCAGACACGTTTGCAATGGTACTACTTGTGGGGTTCAGGGGGACTTAGTAAGCAGGTTAATTCTGGGGATAATTAGGGCTACTATATGGCTTTAACGGGTGACTAACCTACTTGCTAAGTCCTCCTGACCCTCCAGGTACTGTACAACCACAGCATTACCCCCAGATGGACACAAGGAGAGCCTAGCCTCACTGAAGCAGGTCATGGGAACTCGGATTTGTGGCATTGCCTCGCCAAACGATGCCCAGAGCCTGACCGGGTTAGCAGGTTCCTAAAAGATATATACGCGTATACATATACTTAGGCGTGTATGTTTATGTACGCACACCTGTACATACGCATGTGTATATACGCACACGTGTATATACGCACATGCTTGTGCATACATACACACATACATACATACATACATACATACATACATACATACATACATACATACATACATACATACATACATACATACATACATGCATACATACATACATACATACATGCATGCATGCATGCATGCATGCATGCATACATACATACATACATACATACATACATACATACATACATACATACATACATTCATACATACATACATACATACATACATACATACATACATACATACATACATACATACATACATAAACACATACACGCGCATATGCATATCTATACAGACATACACACGTGCATGCGTGTACCTGCACAGCTGTAAACAGAAGCAAAAAAGCATATGCAGAGACATCTTCATGTACATGTATATGTGTATATATGCATAGATACATGCACAACAACATGAAATAATCTGTGTCATATCCTTATATGACCCATATAGTCCATACATGTATAACACATGTACCAGCCCATAATAACCCTATCCCTGAGCCCTAAACCGATAGCCGTAGACCCTTTTCCTTTAATGTCCCAAGAATATAACTGGCCGCTTTGGGCCTCTGTCTGTGCACGCGACAGCAGTTCACTGCGCCGTCGATGCGTGCATGTGAAGGCACTAGGCCTGCGTTCTTTTTGGAGGGCATTATGTGCACTATATAGGGACACTATTAGATAGGGATTGGGGATAAGGATTGTAGGAATACCACAGCAGTTATACAGGAAGACATTACCCAACATGGACAATGGAAAATGAAATGGAAACTGAATTTATGATGGGATTACCTCTTCCCCGAATGACAGGCAGTTTTTTGAGGGTCCCATAACACAGGTTAAAGTATTTTACGCTTACCCCAAACCCTAAACCCGAGCGAACCCAGGGTTGATTTGGGTTTCGTATTGTAATCTTTAGGGTTTAGGGTTTAATCTAATAGGGTTTAGGGCTTAGGGTTTAGGGCTTAATCTAATAGGGTTTAGGGCTTAGGGTTTAGGGTTTAATCTAATAGGGTTCAGGGCTTAGGGTTTAGGGTTGAATCTAATAGGGTTTAGGGTTTACGGTTTAATCCAATAGGGTTTAGGGCTTAGGGTTTAGGGTTGAATCTAATAAGGTTTAGGGTTTAGGGTTTAATCTAATAGGGTTTAGGGCTTAGGGTTTAGGGCTTAATCTAATAGGGTTTAGGGTTTAGGGTTTAATCTAATAGGGTTTAGGGCTTAGGGTTTAGGGTTGAATCTAATAAGGTTTAGGGTTTAGGGTTTAATCTAATAGGGTTTAGGGCTTTGGGTTTAGGATTGAATCTAATAAGGTTTAGGGTTTAGGGTTTAATCTAATAGGGTATAATATGAGGTTATGTAGGGATAATGGAGAAGAAAATGGAAACTACCTTTTGGGTTTCAGGGTTATCAGAGAATACAGGGTCAAGTAGGTTGATAACGGAAAAAAAGATAATGGAAGCTACTGCTTTATTTAGGGTTGAGGATTTAGGGTTTTAGTGTCAGGGGGGCTTAATTAGTAAGAAGGGGAAAATGGGGATAACAGAGGTTATTGAATGGCTTATGAAGCTTCTTGACCTGATTACTAAGTTCCCCTGATCCTCCAAGTGCTGTTGCATTAACCTTGTCGGGATTTCCGATTTAGAACCAGCAAAAAATCTAACCATGTCCCACGACGGTCTGGTGTGTAGGTGGGTTTAGCTTTTCAGCTGGCAATCGTGTTTAGGGTAATTATGAGGCTTAGACTGGATTTCGGTGTCTGGCACAAGCGGTTTAGGTTTGCAAGGCATATTTCCCTTTCCTGATATCCATTTACCCATCCTGATGAAATTCATCCATGAGGGTCGTCCAGAACCTCGCGCGGGTTGTTCAACATGATGGGTTGGGCTTAGATGCATGTGCGAAGCCCGCATTTGCCTACTCGCATTAATTATCCTCCCTTGTGGTCTGATTCTCATGGGCCCGATGCTTTGGTTGTCTTCCCACGCTTTCAGCAATCGACCGAACCCTACCTTTCATAAATCAATTGAGGATCCAATGGTTCTAGCCAGTCCAACCTGAACAGAAACAAGCATGCCTCAGTTTCCTGCCAACCGTTTCACTCCAGTAAAGAGGACTGCAGCTGATGATCACTTGGAACCACAAAACCAGGAAGCTGCCATGTTATTGCTGTGCGAACTGCATGGACTTGGTGGATTGTCATACAGGTTCACACAAAGAAGGGTACAAGTACTGTCAATTCGACATAGTGGCTAGTGTCCAAGCTTAACATATGAGCCCTGACAGGTGCTAAACTTGCAGCTCAAAGATAGCAGCGAACATGCCCCTGAGAGGAAGTTAGAATACAATATACCGTTACAGAGCTTTCATGCAGATCTCCGGGATACCCCCTGGCAAAAGCTCGCATGGCAGTTGAAAAAAAAGAACGCCCACTCTGATCCCTGGTTCATCTGGGTTGCTGTTATGGAAGTTGAATTAAATTGCTATCAGGAAAACATACCCAGTCATTCCTGCACTAGCAGCGCCAGTCTTTAACCAAACCTAAAAAAGTTCACATGAGTAATGTTTGTTGGTGAAAGAATAATTTCCTCATACAAAATCTCTACCCAGAAGGAGGATAGAATGTTCCTCTATATTGGGGACTATAGTATACCCGAAATAGTATACAGTTCGCATGGATATCAGCCAACATTAGAGCTACGTCTCTGCGCAACCCTGGAATGACAGCATCCTTGCTCAGCGGTTTAGGGTTTAGGTTTTTGGGTGTAGGGTCTGTCACACACCCAGTTTCCATAAGGCACTTGCTGGGCCTCTACATCGGAATAACACAAAGACAGCTACAAGGAAGAGACCCTTCGTTTTTAAAAAGCAGCTAAACCCCGAACCTTTCCCGCCTACCATCCCTAGATCCCTATCCGCAGACCTAGAGCCCAGATCCCTAAACCCAGACCATTCGGTATCCCCGCACCTCCCAAGAAGAGAAATAAACTTCAACACCAATCCCTCACAGACCCGCTAGCTCCCACCCCTAAAAAAGAATCTGGGCCCTGGGCGCCAGTTGCGCTGCAAGCTCCTTTTCTTCTATCACCCTACGATCAAAACAGGCGAGTTCTGGTGACCGGTTTGATATATTAGGTTGGGCTCACACCCACTAATACTGACCCACATGGGATACTGGTAGTTATATAAAGTTTCTCATATATTAATATACCACGATCACTGGGTGGGGGTCCAACCCACGTGGTATAGCAGGAAACGGCTGTAAAGTAGAAGCCGGCATAGTTGCCGTAGAAATGAGGGATATAAGGACGCGGCGTAGGGTTTAGGTTTTTTTTTCGAGATGTAGGGATGCACAGCAAATTCTGGAGAATCAAGTGGCAATGAAAACGGACAATGACATGGAAACTGTGCTCTCCGGGTGGCTTTGTAACGATAACTGCCAACATGATGGTCCCGATACTTACGGAAAAGAATACCTCACACAGACCTTAGGATTCTGTTGGACATGTTCAAGACTCAACATAATCCCACGCCCTAAACCATAAACCCGAAACTCTAAGCCCTAAATCTTGAACCTACGCCTTGAACCCTAAACCACGAGTGGAGCTTGGCTTGAACTCAGCAAGGTAAATAAAGCCAGAAGGGCAGCCAGGGAGCGCTAAACCTCTAATCAAACAAATTGGGTAGCCACAACCTTCCAATTTTGGATTTAGCGATAATCATTTGAAAGTATCAGGGTTCGATTTGTCGGGGGTTGTTGTCACCAAAATCCTATTCTAGGCTGATGAGATTCCCAAGTGGCGGGTTGAGGCCGGGCAAGTCAGCGGGATCAAGAAGTGCGATAGGTTGTAGCTGGTGTACATGATGCAGAGTAAGTTAGAAGAAGGTATCAGAATCGTGCACAAAGGGGCGTGGCGGGATTTGGGATTGGATGCGTTGATAAAGATGGTAGCTCAACCGATCACGGAATCAAAACGGATCCTCTCTGCAGAAGCACAAGCAAACCCATACTTCAAAAAATCATGTGGCACTTTCCATCCCATAATCCTTCTCATGGGATCCCTATAAAAGGGCCCCTAATTTAGGGATCCTTAAACTACCTACTGCAAGCAAGCCCCCGTATACCCCAATATTTCCTTGTATGGCTGAGGAGCCTCGAAACGTTGGAAACCCATGTGTAAACCCCAAACCCTAAACCCCAAACCCCAAACCCCAAACTCAAGCAGCCGCGGGCGCTGCGATAGCCAGCGGTGAGCGATACCGCGTGGCGCCAGGCCCGCGAACGAGCCCAAGCGAGCAGGCGGGAGGGGTAGCTGCAGCCCACGCATGGAAAGGTTGAACACGCGTGCCAGCGTCAGGCTGGCCCCAAAGAGAGTAACACGAAAACCTGTGGTTGGTTGTAAGTCAAGTCTATGAGTCCTTTAGGGGTCTGGGTTTTAGGTCCGGGTTTGGGAATCTTGGTTCCGGGCTCTGGGTTCTGGGCTCTACGTTCTGGGTTCTGGGTTCTTGGGTTCTAGTTTCTGGGTAGGCATAGCTGTTAAGCCCGGCTTTTGCATTTCATTGAGATGCTTGTCCGGAACGTCAGCATTGCATGGATCTATGGGTTGAAATCTTTTTCTCCCAAATGGTGTAGCCCATCCAGGGCGCAGGTATGGGGATAAACCTATGAATCTAATATGCCTTCTGGATCCATGTTTGCGCACAGCCACAACGTTGAGCCGCAATCTTGTGTTTGGTTGGGGCGGCGATTCAGAGCCTAGGCATTGCCTAGACCCTTGGATGCATTTCACTGCGATCCACCGAATACAGGTACCGAATGTAGCTGGTAAGCCGGGCTTTTACATTTGATAAAGTCCCATCCAGAACGCAAACATTGCCTGGACCTTTGGATTGAATTCTTTTTCTCTCAAGTCCTGCATGTATAATACAATCCAAGGTCTGACGGAGAATGATGCCTCTGACGTACAGAGTCATTAGTCTGGCGGGACGCTTTGAAAGTCCAAGCCAAAGGAAAAAGCCTCCAACACGTCATTGAAACCCTAAGCCCGCCAAGGTTGAGATGCGGGTGGGCGGGCGGGGAGGGAGCACTTAACGTAGGCGCACACCAACGTCCCGCGTGGTGGTGTGCGCGGAACATTGGAAACCCTAAACCCCAAACCATAAAGACCAAACCCTGAAGCCCAAACCCTACACCCCGAAACCCAAACCCTGACATTGACCCAGGCTCTTTGTGGAGGCAGCCCGGACGGGCCACACCGGCTTCCCGCGCCTCCAGGCAAAATAGGTTTACAGTTTAATGTTTAGGGTCTAGGTTTGGGGTTTAAGGTTTAGGGGTTAGGGGTAAGGTTCTGCTTAATCAGAAACAACCCCTCTGCTCTGAGCAGGTTATGCTCTAACTATGCAGGCGATTAGACATATAGTCTTAAAGAATCTGTAGGCTTCTACGCAAGGTTTAGAGTCTTTGTGCTGAGCATGTAGGAGGCTTAGCGTTTAGGGCGTTGGGTTGGGCAGGTACAGCTAAGCTTAAACCTCTGCCCCTCTATCTTCCTGCGGCGTTTCTCAATAGCTTATGCATTCAGTAAGAGAAGCCATGGCGCGCAGTTGAAGACTTCTGGGTGTTAACCCTCAACCCCAAACCCTAAACGCCTAAACCCCTAAACCATGATCCCGAAACCCTAAATCCCTAAACCCTAAACCCTAAACCCCTAAACCCCCCAAACCCCTAAACCGCAACCCCCAAGCCCTAAACCTTGATCGCTAAACCTTAAACCCCAAACCCAGCCTCGCACCATTCGCATTCCGGATCTGCGACGCAGTGGTCTCTGTACACATACATCCGTCTGCAGTCCCGGGTGTCCTGAATTAAAAGCCTTAGGGCTTAGGGTTGAGGGTCTGGGGCTTAGGCTTTTGAGTTCAGGGTTTAGAGCTTAGGGCTTTAGACTTTAGAGGTTAGGGTTTACTGTTTAGGGCTTTGTGTTTGTTAGCAGTCCCGCGTGTCCTAGTACTTAGATATAACTGGGAATCTGTTTTGCCCATGTGTGGGCAATGGACTTGGGAATTCCGACCTTATGATACCAAACGTGCCTACTTCCACAGGATTCGGCTACCCCGGATCATGCAACATTTCTTCATCAACAGTGTCGTGGTTTAGTGTTGAGGGTTTGCGGCTCAGGGTTCGGCATAGCATGAAACACAAAGGGTACCTTTTTGGAAATAATGGTGACTGGGTCAAAACACGGAAATACATGGGGGGTGTGATGTATGCATAGATATATATATATATATACATATACGTATACCATGAACCCTACATAAGTAAGTACATGAGGTGCTTATATTTATATATATATATATATACATACCATACATATATATGGGCTCAGACTCTGGCGACGGAGCGAAACCATGCTTAACCCTGCGTCTCCTGCAATGCCGATGCGGCACAGGCCGTCAGGACGAAAAGCGCGCTTCGGCCTTAGGTGCACCAAGGGCTGAAGGGCTTAGGGGACCGATTTTAGGGTTTAGGGTTTAAGGTTTAGAGTGGTAGGATTCAGGGCCGTGGAATCTTCTGCCCGCACATCGCACTGAGGATTTAGCATTTAGGCTTTAGGTGTTCAGCTCTAGGCTTTTGGCAGCTTGCAGTGCTGACTGGGTCCCTTTGTGACGGGTCTGTCGGGTAGGTAGGCGCGTGTAGGGTTCAGGTACACGGGCTTCTCAAACTTGCAGCCTCTTTTGGCCCTCAACCCTCAACCCTAGTTCTTACCTTGCGGACATATGAGGGAGCTGCGCTGAGGCGAGCTGCCTTTGAGACCTCTAATATTGAATCACGTCATACAAACATTAAATACCTCCCAGCCCCCCAGTATTGAATATGCCAACATAAGAGGCCTCATATCTTGTGGGGACTCACTTAATACGGTTGATACTAGAAATCACGTATGACCTTTGTAGAGCTTGGTGCCACAATTCCCAGGGTATGAGGTACTCAGGGTCATGCAAGATAATGGTATCCACTGCATTAGGGGTTGGGGAATGTTTAATATTAGAATGAAGGGATTACCAATATCATGGTGAGGTCCACTTGGGGTACCCGGGTTTAGGGTTTAGGGTTTTATAAGGTGATGGTACAAAGAATCTAGGACCATAATCTTGTATCACCCTACACCCTCAGAATGCTACCGTTGACGGAGGAAATCCTGCACCAGCCTGGCCAACCCAAGCGTTCAGAGTCACGGCACTTGAGGCGGTTTAGGGTTTAGGGCTCAGGGTTTAGGGCTTAGGGCTTGGGGTTTAGGGTTTAGGGCTTAGGGCTCACGGTGTAGGGCTTAGGGTTGCAAGTTTTTTCTTCAGTGAACAATATATGAGCCAGAATTCTGTCTAGGGTAGGGTCTCCCAATGGCCACCAATGTTCCTAAAGAACCCTGTATTTCAGGTGACCAAAAGCCACAAGACTCTAAACCCTAAACCACAAACCCCAGACCCAAACCCCTTAAACCATAAACCCCCTAAATCCTGGTCCCCTAAACCCAAAACCACGACGACATTAACCCTAAGCCCTAAACCCTACTTTGCCGGGGCAAGGACGCAGAAAGGGCATCGCAGCGAAAAGGACAAGGCTGATTGAGCTATGACATGGCTGAAGCAGGATACTTTAGGGGGTTTAGGGTTTAGGTTGTAGGGTTTAGGGTCTAGAGGTTTAGGGGTTTAGGGGTCTAGAGGTTTAGGGTTTAGGGTTTAAAATTGAGGGTCTAGGGGTTTTGGGGTCCAGAGGTTTAGGGTTTAGAGTTAAAAACATATACCAGTGGGATTTATAGGAATTATGCAGGCGTTACATGTGAGAGACAACGTAGATGGAAGCTGTGCTTATTCTAGGGGTTGTGTAAAGGAATGTGGGGGGGGGGGATGCACAGCTACCAATAGAGGGCGCCAAACAAACACTAAATAACATCATGTTGAGTCTTGAGGTGTATTTGCCGTACTGTAAACCATAATTCTACAATGCTACAAGGAACCTGGAACGATACTATAATGGTTCAAGCTGCATCATTACTCTCCAATCGAACGTGGAAAACCATATTGAGCCCTGGACTGAAGTTAAAGGATATTCCATAAAGGTCTCCTCCCCAAAAAGATACGTCCTCCTGTAAGTCCCCCCAACCTTACTTTAGTCCGTAGCTCGTACAGCTTTGTTTGAAAGGACTCTAGTCTTTGCGGGGCCCTGCATCAGGGCTCCATGTATATAAGTTGGGGGAGGGTACCAGCAGCAACAAGACAGCACCAAAGAAGAGCAAACCACTACGGAACAGAAATGGCCAGAAGTAGAAGGAAGCCAAGAACACAAATAGTTCTGATCTGATGAAGGCTGTGGCACAGCGGATTGCGCAGCCGTATCGCCGTGCCGTAAACCGTAGTAGTATAGCTGGGTACTGCCGGACTGTCGCAATGTGGCGCCATGCTGCCATGGTGCCCCGGTGCCATACTGCCATGGCACCGTGGTCGCCTCGTACCGCGGTGACGTGGTACTGTGGTGCCCTACCGTGGCACCGTACTGCAATGTGGCAACTGCCAAATTCGTGGAGATCTCCCACCCCTACGCTTCCGGAAACTGGTAAGCCCGACAGCCTTGTATCACACCCTGTAACAGAGCCACTGGACTTCCAGTAGCCTGCACTCCCCATTTTTGAGTAGTAAAGACCATTTTCACCAAAAACAATTGCAACACTTGCAGAGATAGAACTGGCTAACCTACAGATTCTTCAGGCCGCTGCGCAGCAACAGCCCGAGCCATGGCACTGGCAGCATCAACATTTGCACTTGTGGGTGATAGCATCCAAAGAGCCACAGAGGCTCGGGGTTTAGGGTTTAGGGTAGCCGTGATAATAATCATCAACATTACTCATTCACCATTACCTCCACCGCGACGGCATCATCTGCCCGCATTTGTTGGTACCAAATGTTTAGCGCCTTACATTAGAAATTATTCAGGCCGCTACATGGCTTCGCACAACCCCTAGATAGACACAGTCTCCATTTAATTGTGCAGTTTCTTTTTCACGTTGCTCTCCAATATTTGGGGGGGTATGATGTTAGACCTTCAGAACCCCAGAAGTAAAGGCAACAAGCAGACAACAAAAACTTCAAGCCAAGCCTTCAGAATCTCATTTAAGGTCAATGGCTTATACAGGATTTATATGGGGGTTACATTAGGAAGGGTTTGAGGAGTTTAGGCTTTAAGGTTTGGGGTTATAGTCCCCCTGAAGTAGATAGAATATGGCATTGGGTATAATAGAATAAGATCCCTATATACCCCGTATTCTATCTACTCAAGGGGGAATATAGGCCCTAGCCGCAGCCTTCTCGGTAGGGTTGAGAGCTTTCTTGGGATCCTCCGGCAGGGGCAAATCTTTTGAAGCGTGCGGGCGTTGTGCTTACAAGGTCCGGATTTAGGGTTTAGGGTTTAGGGTTAGGTTTTAGGGTTTAGGTGTTTAGGGTTTAGGGTTTAAGGTATAGGATCCAGGGTGTGGCAAACTGCTCCCCAACTCGAATAATGGAGAAAGAAATCGGTATGTATGGATTCCCTCTCTTCGTAATGACACCCTCCCGCCCCTGATAATGAATATTCCGCATGTAAAGCCATGATAGTACAGCGGGGGACTATTCACTATTGAGAGGTGAGGCAGGGGGGCTCATTATGAGGGGTAAGGCTATAGTCCCCTTAGACCCAAAATCAAAGAGTCTAATTCTCGTAATTCCTTAGGGTCATACGGTGGAACAGCACTACAAAAAAATGAGAAGCAACTCCTAAGGAGACTACAGAAAAGCGGAAAGGCATTACGTGCAAAACCGATATCTTTAAGAACAAAGGGCAAACGGCTAGAGACGCTAGGATTTTGGAAGTTTGGCCTCAAGGCATCACACAGTTTAGGGTTTAGGGTTTGGGGGACTAAACCTTAAACCCTAAACCCCAAACCCTAGGTTCTGAGATTTTGAGATCCATGAGGTTCAGCTTAGAAGGCTTCAAGTCTTTCAGCTCGAGATGCTGGGTCTGGCCTAAGTCTCTGTGACTTTGTACTTGGAGGGTCAGGGGAACTTAGTAAGAAGGCGGAATAACCTCCCGGAAACTAACATGGAAACCCAAAAAGGGTCCTATAAAGACTACTGTCCCTTTAAAGGGGGGCTATATGGGTTTCCATGTTAGTTTGGGGGAGTGTAACCCCTCTGAGCCATATAGTAGCCCCAACTATCCCCATTCCTAACCTACAAGCCACCCTGATGCTAAACCCTTCCATTTTCTTTTCCACTATTACCCTACTTAACCCTGTCACTAAATAATGTAGCAGCTACGAACTGCGAGACTTGAGGCTCCGCATGGAAGACAGGTGGATTGGGGCAAGGGCCACATGAGCTATAGTCTAAACTCCTAGTACCCCCCTCAATACACCCCGTATACTACTCCCCTATTTAATCCGCTAGATCACCCCTTCAAGGAGTGTAGACTATGGGCCACATGATTGAGAATGGCACCTGAGCGACAGGTGCTGGCCCTAGCTGGAATAGCCCCAAAATCGAAACTTGAGAATTCCAGCCGCCAAAATGGAAAAGAAAATGGAAACTACTATAGCATATTGGGGTGTATATTGGGATAATGGAGAATAAGCTGGAGAAACAGTGAAGGGAGTAATGGTCAAACTGCGCAGCGCAACACGCTTTGAACTGCCAACAGTTGTGCTCATGACAGTGAAAATGACAATATTCATAAGCAACATTTTCTTGGAAAACATCACTTGCATTCAATGCAACACAAGGCTGAAGACCACATCTATCGACGTGATCTCCATCCTGCACATGTAAGTTCTATCCTCAAAACCTGCCAGTGGTTTCTGGCAAAGCAGATCTATGTAGCCACCAGTATCCAAGAGCCCTAGTTTGGAGTACACCCTAGACAAAAGTATAGACTTGTTAGAAGGAAGTTGTTATAATAAGAACCCAGGAACCAAAAAAGTATTAACGTGCAGTGCTTCAAAATTGGGAGAGACTTACACACACCCTTAACCCTTGACCCTAAACCCTGAGCCAGGTCCCTTCGGCCGAAGCCCGGAACTCCACCCAACCAGGCCGACAAACACCACGCTAGACTGGGGCGCTGTTGATTTAAGCTACCATAATATGATGTATGGGGCTTAGGGCTTAAGTTACCATAATATGGGTACATAATAAGTAATGGGGTCGCCTGATTATAGCAAGTTGATTTAAGTTCCTTAACAGCAACCCAGACAAAGCCACATGCTCCCGTCCTTGGTGTTCCACAAGACGTTAATCTGCCAGGTGGAGACGTGGCAGGTTTACAAATTCACAAGCGTGCAGAAGTGGATTGATGCCGTTGGTCGCATTAGAATATAATGGTAGTACTGCGGGCTTTGCATGCGAAGTAACATGCGAATCGGCTGCCTAATTTTATGCCGGTGAAGTTCGTCATGAGAACAAAATACATAGTAGTTTCCCCAAATTACTGTTCCCAAAATGGCGGAAATGTATTATAGGGAATTTAGACCAATACCCACATAGAGGCTCCTGATGCAAATGAATACACACAGCCTTCCCAGGACATGAGAACTGTTGATATTAAAAATCTTGCATGACCCTAGTATACTATAATCCCATTATTCCCTAGGTATAAGGTACTTAGGGTCATGCAGGATTTCTAGTATCCACAGGAATGAACATCATCTCAATACCAGCAGCTGAAGTAGAGGTCATGCTAGTGGAGCTCATGAGTCATTGCCCAACCTGCTTCCGAAGAAAGCTTTCTACAATCTAACTATCCTTAAGCCCTTCCTGAATTCCGACTTAAGTTCAGGGAGCGCCTCGGTTGTGCTGTGTACTGCTGCCTGTCAACAATGCTCTCAGAAGCCCTGCAAAGACGACAGGCACTGAACCTCGGATTTGCCAAGACGACGTGGCAGCCGCAGGGTCAACAGAAGACGATTAAACCCTAAACGCTGATGCCCGGCCCCTAAACCCCAGACTGGGCTCGACACTACCACAACACCAGAAGGCCTCAAAGTGGATAGGAAAAACTTTAGCCCAAGCACTACTTGCAGAGTTAGGGGGACTAGTACGTGTAGGGTTTAGAGTTTAGGGTGGGGGGGACTTCGCAAGCAGATTGATAACCCCTCTAAGCCAGAGAATAAGCCCAGGTGTCCCCATTATTAACCTACTTACCAAGTCCCCTTGACCCTAAACTCTGAACCCTAAACCCTAAACCCTATCCTACGGGGGATAATAAGTACACCCCTACTTGGAGGATCTCTTGACTTAGTAAGTCCACTTAGTACCTGGGGTTACGGGGCCTATGCTAGGGGTTGCTGGGGATAATAGGTCACCGTACTACATCAAAAGACCGTTCAAGTTCACCCTAACCCTAGACCGCTTAGGGTTTTGTTTCAGGGCTTCTGAACTGAATCCCTCCATGCCGGGGAGCCCCCAAATTGCCACAATGCTAGGGCTATAAACCTCCCGGTCCCCAAAACTCAGACCTAAAATCCTTGAAAGCAAGAACCCAAAACCGTGTAAGCCCCAAACCCGAAACCCTACACCCTGAACCCTAAACGCTGTAACGCTCAAAACATTCCCATCCCGCAGCTGCCTGTAGTTCCAGAGCCTGCTTGCTGGCCTCCTCATAAGCCTCGGTTTAAGGTCTAGGGCTAAGGGTTTAGGGTTTAGGGTTTAGGGTCTAGGGTTTAGGGCTTAGGGTTTAGGATCTAAGGTTTAGGGTTTAGGGTTTAGGGCTTAGGGCTTAGGGTTTAGGATCTAGGGTTTAGGGTCTAGGGTTTAGGGTTTGGGATTTAGGATTTACTCATAAGCCTCCATGGGAGTTGAATTGGTGAAGCTAGGGATGCCTTTTTGGGAGTCCACATATTAAGCGTTAGAACATTTTGGTGTCTACATTGGGCCACCCCCGATTTCTGGAAATTATCACATGTTGTAAGCCAATATGCGTGATATACCCTATGATCCATATATAACCCATTATAATATTTTCCATTCTATTTTCCATTATCCCAATATTACACCCTGTAATCCGTATAAAACCAATTATATAGGGTTCCATAAACCCTAAACCCTAAACCCTGAACCAATAGGGTTTAGGGTTGAGGGCCGGCTCTTGGAACCCCGAGGCGCCCCGGCAAGCTCTCAATATGAGGACTCGCATGGAGACCCCAAACAGGCAAACCCAAGAATACAGTAGGAATGGGTGTAGGGTTTAGGGTTTTCGGGTTCAGGGTCATTGTTTTGGCATTCCTACTATATTATTGTTCCCTGTTTGGGGTTTCTATGAGCCCTCTCATTGAGAGCTGGACAATGACCGCACAAAACTTGAACAATCCGCCGACCTTGGGGGGCGTGTTGGATGGTTGCCGAAGGCGGAGAGGGTGAAAACCCTTTTCCTTTCTCCAAAAGGCGGGTATCCCGGCTTCGTTTCCCTCCAGGTCCCCACCTCCGAAGCAGCCGTTTCAGCCGGCACCCACGCCTTCGCCAGGCTCCCACCAGGAGGTTTGCGAAAGATCGTAATTTGAGAGGTTTGCCCACAGGCCCCTGGGCCCCTGGATCCCGCCACTTTCACCCGTGCAGCCGCTTTTTTTTCTTCTTGCAGCGCAAACCCATGGGTCCGGGTCTCAAAACCCTAGGCTGCTACCATAACCCCCAATCCGCTGACCTCGGGGGCGTTGGATGGTTTTCTCATGAGAGGCGGGTTCCCGTCTTCGCTCCAGCATTTCAGCCCCAAGGTCGTGGGGACCTGGCCAACAAGCCCCTGAACCCTGCATCCCGGCAGCCTAGCCGCGTCAAGAATTCCAAAAATGCCCCGGTGCTCATCGGCTCATGAAAAGCCTGGCTTGTTGCACCGATTGATTTCCTGCGCACAGTCCCTGCAGCCTAGTTTGACCTTCTTGTTGCGTCGAAACAACAAGGTTCAGGGCGCGCGCAGTTGATCGCTTGTCTCAAAACCCTAGGCCGAGCATGCTGATGAGGATTGGACACGTCTGCAACAATAATGCAGTGTTGGTCCTGCACAGTCCCGGCAACCTGGCTTGTTGCGCCGATTGATTTCCTACGCAGCAACTGAAAACAGCAAAGCTGCTGAGTCCCGGCAGCCTAGCTTGGACTAGTCTTGTTGCGCCTATCTATTGGTCTCGTGCCAGCCGCTGAAAACCCTCAAGGTTTCGCGTTTAGGCTTTCGTGCTTTCTCCGCCTCTGGGTCGGCGGACTGAGCCGGAGGCTCTTAAGTACACAAATAACAGTTGGCAGATCATTTGTGTTTTTGGGCTTTCTTAAGATCGGGGCCCCCCCTAGAAATTGGCTGTAAAGGAATTATCTGGGTCCCTGTTCGGGATCATGTAGGAATTATGTTCAGAGACTTTCGCAAAACTTCCACTGCTTGGTTGAAGCTCTTAGAATAAGGATTCCGCTCCCTGGGATGCTTTTGAAACATGTTTTGGAGTTCTGAAGGAAACGATTTCTGTTACTATTACGAGTACTATTACTATGACGATAGCTGGTATTCTTGTTACTATTAGTACTATGACTAGGTATTATTACCATTCCCATGACTTTTCCGACTATTACTATAACCCCCAACATGTTCCCTTTTGCCCCTTGCACGGCCAGGCACCAGCTCCATTTCGTCCATGAGGTCGACCACGTTCATGGCCGGAGGGATCTTAAATGGATGGGCCTGCCAGGGATAATAAAGCCCCAACCCACCATCTAAGAACAAACATTCCCCCAAAATGATTTCTCTATCTATCTATATATACATATGTATATATACATGATATGTGTATATATATATACGATATGTATATATATTGATATGTATATACTCTATATTGGGGAGGGTGGGTGTTATTGTTAGGGAGAGCGGATTTACAAGGGATCATCGGACGACCCCTGCCAAGAGCTTTCCTCCAAGGTTCGGGCACATTCAGGCTTGAATGACGGCAAGAAGAAAGCTGACTGCTTCGCAATCCAGGGAAACTGCAAGAGTTTCTGTAATAGTTCACAAGTATTAGGGGGTGGGGCGTTTTGATATGAGCGGAAGGGGATTAGGAGCTACAATCCAGTCTCTTGCTAAATACCATGTGTACATCCTCATATGAGCTATAATCTAAACTCCTAATAGTTGACTTGCCTACAAGCGAAACTCCCTACTGGCAAGCACAAGCCGGGCGTGGCTCTGAAGGAAATCACCTACCTGTAAGCAGGTACCCAAATATAGGTGCTTTAGGTACCAACAACCATTGGGATTATGCTATTTGGGGCCCGAAGCGCTGTTATTTGAGCCCTTGGCCACCGTACTCTACAAATTTACAGGCTTCCTCAGAGCTCCAATGCGCACTGCTATAAACTCTATGCTCGACACCTCATAGCGGGTAACACACCTTACTTGGAGGGATAAGTAAGTTAATGATGGGGATAATTAGAACTACTATATGGCCTGTAGGGCCTTGTAGGGGTTTACGTATACTCACTAAATCCCCTGACCCTCCAAGCATGCCCTCAACCTGAATACCAGACCCGAAACCTGTCATGGACAGAGCTGGGGCCCTAGGTAATAACCAAGCACATAACTTCAAATGGAACACCATTACCTAAGGAACGCTTATAAAGGAGTCTAGAACAAGACTGCTGTTTTGAAGCGTCCCTGTTGAGCCAGCTTTTATGGCATATGGTTGTAGACGTCGACAGCCTTCGAATCGAAGACGAAACCATCCGGGGCCTCCCATGTGATGGTATGCTACGCTTAATGTCAGGATCCAGAGGTGAAGAAATTAACGTTGCGAACCACTGGCGCCTGGACTTGCGATTCTGATTTCTACTAATCTTGCTGTCACTCTTCAGCACCATCATAAGCGGAGCGAGTGGGAACCCTGCCTCTGATTTCTTCTTATGCTATGGGTCTTGTGCTTACGGGCTCAGGATGTCTTCGGATTTTAAAGTTGAAAGGCTCATGATGAGACTTGGGGCTCGATTCGCTCGAGAGCTTAGGAGTCTTCAACAGATTGCAGGTCGCAGCCTTCAGATCGCACTCCTCCAGACGTCGCTACACCCATGTTGTCGAACTTCTCAGAAGTTGCATCAAGAATCCTGAAGAGGCCCTGCGTCCTGAACGACAAAGCTAAACCTACCAAGTTGGTGGGAGGGAGGACCCACACTCGATCCTTCTGACACCTGTTCTACGTTCTGCCCGGAGACCTTTCGCAGGAAGGTTACGTTTGTAGCTTCCCAGGACTAGATGTCAGTAGATGACAACAATTAGCTGTCAGCAAGGATGGCGACGTCTGGCGGCGGACTTCAAGGTACATAATCAAACCACTAATAACAAGCCATCCCTCACCCCCGAATAATGAATATTTCCCCATGTATATGATGGCGCTATGTGGATCTAAATTAGCTGATATGGCATCTCCTGCAACAACGGCAGTCCGCCTAGTATCAACCCTCAAGTTTCCTTGCGTAATACATATATATATATATATGGGTGGTTGTCAAAATTATGGTCCCTTTTTGGGTCCCTATTATAGTACGGCACCTAATATTTAGGGTAGCAAAAAAGGGACCATAATTTTGACAACCACCCATATATATATATATATGCTCGCCCCCCCCCCCCAGATCCATATGGGAGGCGTTTTCGCCTCCAGACTTCTCAAATCCTGGGAATTCTAGTTTTGGAGGTGGCTTTGGTTTATATATATTCCTCTTGAAATCCGATTACGGATTAAACAGAAATCTCGGAATCCTGGAATTCTAGTTTTGAAGGTGGCCTTGCTTTATACAAATTGCTGTAAAGCCTTATTGGAAAAGAAAGCAACAAACAATCTTGGAATTCCAGAATTCTAGTTTTGGGTGGTGGCTGTGTTTTAAATCCATTACTTAGATAAACTCCTTTTAAAATCCAATTAGAAATTAAAGAGACATCTTGAAATCATAGAATTATGGTTTTGGATGTGTTTTTTGTTCACATTAGTCTCTTTTTTAATATGCCAGAAAAGCACACGGGAATATTGAATCCTGGAATTATAGTTTGGGAGGTGGTTTTGCTTTGTAATTTGCTTTTAAGGTCTATTCCTTTCAAAATTTTAATTAGAAATTAAAGAGAAATCCTTCATTCATGGATTTCTTTCATTTCTGGATGGATTTTCCTTTTTCTGAATCCTTCTTAAATTTTCATTGGAAATTAAAGGGAAATCCTTCATTCCTGGATTTCTTTCATTTTTGGATGGATTTTCCTTTGTATGACTTCCTTTTAGCATGTAATTAGAAATTAAAGAGAATTCCTGCATTCCTGGATTTCTCATGTTTGGATGGATTTTCCTTTGTATGAATTCCTTCTAAAATTTCATTAGAAATTAAAGACAAATCCTTCATTCCTGGATTTCTCATTTTTGGATGGATTTTCCTTTATATGAATTCCTTTTACAATTTCATTAGAAATTAAAGAGAAATCCTTCATTCCTGGATTTCTTTCATTTTTTGAAGGATTTTTCCTTTATATGAAGTCCTTTTAAAATTTCATTAGAAATTAAAGAGAAATCCTTCATTCATGGATTTCTTTCATTTTTGGATGGTCTTTCCTTTGTATGAATTCCTTTTAACATCTATTTAGAAATTAAAGAGCATTCCTTCATTCCTGGATTTCTCATTTTGGGATGGATTTTCCTCTATACGAATTCCTTTTAAAATTTCATTGGAACTCAAAGAGAATTCCTTCATTCCTGGATTTCTCATTTTTGGATGGATTTTCCTGTATATAATTCCTTTTAAAATTTCATTAGAAATTAAAGAGAAATCCTTCATTCCTGGATTTCTTTCATTTTTTGATGGATTTTCCTTTATAAGAAGTCCTTTTAAAATTTCATTAGAAATTAAAGAGAAATCCTTCATTCATGGATTTCTTTCATTTCTGGATGGATTTTCCTTTTTCTGAATCCTTCTTAAATTTTCATTGGAAATTAAAGGGAAATCCTTTTCATTCCTGGATTTCTTTCATTTTTGGATGGATTTTCCTTTGTATGACTTCCTCTTAGCATGTAATTAGAAATTAAAGAGAATTCCTGCATTCCTGGATTTCTCATGTTTGGATGGATTTTCCTTTGTATGAATTCCTTCTAAAATTTCATTAGAAATTAAAGACAAATCCTTCATTCCTGGATTTCTCATTTTTGGATGGATTTTCCTTTATATGAATTCCTTTTACAATTTCATTAGAAATTAAAGAGAATTCCTTCATTCCTGGATTTCTCATTTTTGGATGGATTTTCCTGTATATAATTCCTTTTAAAATTTCATTAGAAATTAAAGAGAAATCCTTCATTCCTGGATTTCTTTCATTCTTTGAAGGATTTTCCTTTATAAGAAGCCCTTTTAAAATTTCATTAGAAATTAAAGAGAAATCCTTCATTCATGGATTTCTCATTTTGGATGGATTTTCCTAGAGAAATCCATCATTCCTGGATTTCTCATTTTTGGATGGATTTTCCTCGATATGAATTCCCTTGAAAATTTTGATTGTAAATTAAAAGAAATCCTTCATTCCTGGATTTCTCATTTTTAGATGGATTTTCCTTTCCTCAGGTTTTGGCAAGGTGTTCAAGAAAAACTTTGCCAGAACCTGAGGAGGTACCAAAAAAACTAAAATTCTTGAGACCTCCAAGCCCAAGACCTCCGAAACTTTGGTTTTTTTGTTTTTTTGGTACCTCCTCAAGTTTTGGCAAGATGTTCATCTCTAGACTTGGGTTTTTTGGTACCTCCTCAGGTTCTGGCAAAGTTTTTCTTGAAAACCTTGCCAAGACCTGAAAAATTCCAAAAAAACTAAAGTTCTTGAGACCTCCAAGCCGAACACCTCTGGAACTTTGTTTTTTTTGTTTTTTTGGTACCTCCTCAGGTTTTGGCAAGATTTTCACCTCTAGACTTTGGTTTTTTTGGTACCTCCTCAGGTTCTGGCAAAGTTTTTCTTGAAAACCTTGCCAAAACCTGAGGAGGTACCAAAAAAATTAAAATTCTTGAGACCTCCAAGCCCAAGACCTCCGAAACTTTGTTTTTTTTTGTTTTTTTTGTACCTCCTCAGGTTTTGGCCAGATTTTCACCTCTAGACTTTGGTTTTTTTGGTACCTTCCTCAGGTTCTGGCAAAGTTTTTCTTGAAAACCTTGCCAAAACCTGAGGAGGTACCAAAAAAATTAAAATTCTTGAGACCTCCAAGCCCAAGACCTCCGAAACTTTGGTTTTTTTTGTTTTTTTGGTACTTCCACAGGTTTTGGCAAGATTTTCACCTCTAGACTTCGGTTTTTTTGGTACCTCCTCAGGTTTAGGCAACATTTTCCTCGAAAACCGTGAAAAACTGAGAGTTTTTCTATGTTCTTCAAGAAAACGCAGCTAAAACCTTGGAAGGTAATGCAAATTTCCAAGCTCGTACATATCAGTCAACTACCGGATTCCGGTTGTCACTAAACGCACCTTGAGAACAACACAATCATAATTGCAGCAGATATAAATATTTCAAAAACTCAAAAAGCACTGTTATTTACAGTGTTTTCAGCTGTGCGAGCTGAGGTTATGATGTACTGTTAGTAAGCAAATGTATTGCAAGACCTTTCAATATGGATCTTGGGGGGAGGGGGGGGTGACCATATATATATATATATATATATATATAGTCTCCCCAAAGCTGTAGTCCCCTTCAAGCTATAATCAAAACAACAGTTTGAAGGATTCCTTAAACTCATACTATGATAACCATGAAGAACACTTTCTAAGAAGACTACAGAAAACCTGTTGAGCTTGGATGACGAAGCAACCCTTTCAATCTCAGCCTCTGAAATGCTCCCAACGCTGCCCTAAACCCTAAAACCCCAAACCCTAAATCCTAAAAAGGCATAAGCATGAGCCCATTAGGTGATCTCCCAGCCATCTATCGCGATGTAAAAGGAAAATAAAGAGGCTTAGATATGATTACTAGTATCCCTGAGGTGGACCCCCACCCTGTAATAGTGACTATAAGGAATAATGAGGATTATATTAAGGTCCTATTATGTTCCCATTATACCACTATTACAGGGGTGGGAGGGGTCCTCCTAAATTACCCCTTCCAATGTCGATTACTCTGTACGGCGATCACCCAACCCATACCCTGTATTCGCCATCAAGCCCCTAAAGCTCAAAGCCCAAACAGCCAAGGCAAGCCTTAACCCTAAACCAGAAGATAAGATCACTTCTGTACAAGAGAATTTTTTAGTCAAGATATCCCTCCATTCTAAAGAATATAGCCTTAAAGCGTCTGGAAACCTAGGTCCTAAATCATCATCGTAATAACCAACAACTGAACTCTTCTCAAAGTTGGTGTGCTTTGGTCTAGGGGCTTAGAGAATATTTTTTACTCTCAAAACCAGACAACCCTAAAATCCGAAACCCCTAAACCCTTAAATCGTAAACCCCTAAACCCTTGAACCCTAAATCCTAAACCCTAAATCCCGAACCCCTAAACACTTAAATCGTAAACCCTTGAACCTAAACCCTTGAACCCTAAATCCTAAACCCCTAACTAAACCCTTGAACCCGAACCCTAAATCCTGGGCCCTAAACCCCGAACCATACTCTCAGAACCCCACAACCCTAGACTGAGGCCTGCATAGAGGGATGTAGCCATGCCCATAAGGTGATCTCCTGGCGCTGTGGCCCGCTGCTATAAGGGCCGCTTCCGTTTCAGGCTCCATTTGATTTTCCTTGATTTTCCATTTGATTCTGATGATTTGTATTCATTTGGGGTCATACACTTCTAGAACGCCCGATAAATGCCCAGTTTCCTTTCATTTTCCATGTTCTTTTCTGTTTGAGTCTACAAAATCATTATGGGATTCAGCAACCCTGCTGCCCAGTGAGCAGAGTCCACGCGGAGTCATCGCATGTTTAAGAAGTTCTTGTGTGACCACAGCAGGGTTCCGGGTTTAGGGTTTAGAGTTTGGGGTTTAGCTTCCTTGTTGAGGTAATCCTTCCAAGGCGCATCAACATGCCGGCGCTAAAGCATCACCAGGGGGCCCTCAAAAGCTCATGAGTAGTTGTAACACTACACTCCAATCAAGACCAACAGAACCAGTATAAATATCTAATATGCTAGGTTGGGAATAATTACCCCAATATAACCCCAATATACTATAGTAGTTTCCATTTTGTTTTCCATTATCCCAATATAACCCCAATATACTATAGTAGTTTCCATTCTATTTTCCATTATCCCAATATGGGTCTCAGTTGGGGGTACCAAGCCAGAGCTCAGCTTGGGGTACTCCAGGCGCCCAAAGAGGTTTTAGGGTTCCAGGTTGAGGCTATGAGGTGTTCAGGGTTTGCCCAGATTTCCCCAACATAAATCCAAAAGATGGAGCCTCCCAATAATGCTCTAGGCCCCCAATGTAGTAATAGGTTCAGTCTGAGTGGGTCCCTTTTTGGATCCTTTGGGGAGGTTTGTTTAAATGTACAGAGTTTGGGGCCCAGACTCGATGTGGTTTTCGTCCAGTGTAAAGGCCTTATGACTACCAGGGTATTTTCGAGGTCTGTTTGAGGCACCCCATACCAGAATTATACAAGGAATCAGCGACCATGATATTGGGAACTATTTGGCTTCTGTATTGCCCTGTGCAATCCAGCACCTATTGGATTTTTCAGGGCGCTGTCGAAAACCGTTCGCACCGCAATTCTGCAAACTTGGGTATCCTCCCATCATGTACTCAAAGAGTAATAGTAATAGTAATACTTCTAGTAATAGTAATAGTAATAGTAATAGTAATAGTAATAGTAATAGTAATAGTAATAGTAATAGTAATAGTAATAGTAATAGTAATAGTAGTAGTAATAGTAATAGTAATAGTAATAGTAATAGTAATAGTAATAGTAATAGTAATAGTAATAGTAATAGTAATAGTAATAGTAATAGTAATAGTAATAGTAATAGTAATAGTAATAGTAATAGTAATAGTAATAGTAATAGTAATAGTAATAGTAATAGTAATAGTAATAGTAATAGTAATAGTAATAGTAATAGTAATAGTAATAGTAATAGTAATAGTAATAGTAATAGTAATAGTAATAGTAATAGTAATAGTAATAGTAATAGTAATAGTAATAGTAATAGTAATAGTAATAGTAATAGTAATAGTAGTAATTAGTAGGTAGTAATAATAACAATAATAACAGTCATAATGAAGCCACATTCGAGTTGGGTTCTGGGCAGCTGGCATCATAGCTGCGTAGGCGGTGCAATGGAAGGCAAAAGCAGGATTTAGGGTCTAGGGTTTGAAGGCGCTCTTTTGCTGTCCATGCGTCTCAGTGTCTGAATATGGACTTGTTTGATCGCGATTTTTGCGGCACCAGCGCTAGATCTATACACGGTGTTGCTGAGAGATGAGGCTTTTCCTATATCAGTAGGTGTCCCCGAGGAATGGTAATAGTAATAACAGTCATACTAACTAACAGTACTAGTAATATTAGTAGTCATGAGAATCATCATAAATGTCTGGGAGCTTTGAAAAACTCTGCCTCACTCTGAAAGTCAGACAAATACTTCTGTCCTCGAACTGCGGGGTCTTAAGAAGTAAGCTATAGTCTAAACTCCTCAGAAGCCCTGGACTGCTCCCGTATATAATTTCGTACATCATCCCCTTCAAGGAGTTTAGACCGTAAACCCTAAACCTACACACTAAACCCTGTGTAACCCCCATTCAGGAGTTTCGACTACAACTCGTATGAAGATGAAGGCTGCTCTCCCAGCAACAAACAATCGCTCCGCTACTGCTGATGACAGCGGTCGCACGATTACCTACCCTAAGCCCTAAACCCCTGATTCCTGAACCCTAAACCCTAAACCCTAAACACTGAAACCTAAACCCTAAATCCAAAATCCTGAACCCTAAACCCTAAAACCTAAACACCGAATCCTAAAACCCTGAGTCCTAAACCCTACATCCTGAATCCTAAACCCTAAACCCTAAGCCCTAAACCCTAAATCTTCAACCCGGAGCCTGAGCACCTTTGCCGCTGCAGGTCAGCAGCTTTCTACTATGCTGCAATACCCTACTGTTGCTACTAAGGGTTTAGGGCTTAGGGTTTAGGATCCAGGGTTAAGGTTTCAGTGTTTAGGGTTTAGGGTTTAGGGTTTACTCTTGATACTACTGTTGATGGAGGGAAACCTGGCACCACCTTAAGTCCTTGAAGTCCTAGGAAGTACAGTACTATAGGGCACCTAGGTGTTGCAAGATTTCGGTGGGGTTTAGGGTTTAGGGCTTAGGGATTTTTAGAGAAATAGAGCCCAATAATGGAGAATCATATGGAAAAGACACTGGAAAATTAAATGGCAACTAATGCTGTATTTGGGGGGGGGGGGGCGATACTGTTGATGGTGGAAATCCTGCATGATCTTAGTATACCATAATACCATAATTACCAGGGTTAAGGGTATGTAGGGTCACTCAGGGCTTACTAATATCCACAGTATCTCAGAAAAAACTACATTTTACATCTATTGCGAGTGCGGTTAATTACTTGTTTCAGACACGATGCTGGATCGAAGCGGCTTCTACCACTCTTGCACCACTCTTGAACATTTCATGCTACACCTCTTGACCATAATCTGGTACACACCAAATCCCTGAACCTGAGACCCTCAACGTCGCCCCACTCACTCGTCCGCACTCCAAGGGAAAGGCTCTGGGGGGTCTGGCTCCTGAGACGAAAACGTCATGTCGTGCTGCTGTCAACTTAGGTTGTGGATGTTATGGATTGGGGATCGAATCAGGCCCTTCAAGGAGGGGTTATGGCACGGTCATGGGGATTTTCGGGGATGTAGAAAGGTTTGTTTTGTCGTCAGAAACTAGGGGTCTGTTTCAGGGACCCTTCCCTTCTTGGTGAATCCCCCGCTTGGAACCCGGTTACTTCCGTGCCCCTTACATCAAGGCCCCTCATCCTCCAACGCTCAACATTCAATATTGCCAGGAAGGGGTGTAAAGCCCCGCTTCAGGGGAAGATGTTCGGTCTCGGGGGTATGGGACCGTACGGCCATGTCTAACATCCTGAAAAGCGTGCGGAAGAGGTGGCTTATTGCAACAAGGGTCAAACAAGACATCATCGAAGACCATTGTCTTAAAATGTCTTATAGGGCCGTATCCAACCCCTAGTTGGAAGGTTATTTGGACTTAGCAAGGTTCTGCATGCAGACTTGTACCGCTATAACCTACAACGGCAAATTGTCCCTTTACTAACCGTCTTTATAAGGCCGCAAATATTGCTGTCCCCAGTTTCTTTCCATCCCTGCATGACTTTCTAGGTCCCCCTTGAGAGTAAAAATGCAGGGTTTGCCTATAGTAAGTAGGTTAATAAGCCCTATAACCCATATAGTAACCCTAATTATCCCCATTATTAACCCACTTACTAAGTCCCCCTGACCCTCCAATAGGATGGTTTTCAGGACGGGAGCACCCTAGGGTTCAGGGTTTAGGGTTTAGGGTTTAGGGTCACAAGCCTCACGCACCCAGCGCGTATACATGTATACTGTCCATGCTTCAGAAAATCCCGATCCCACCCCCCCAAAAAGATTCCCATTACCCCCTGACTTCATAGGACTCCTGTGGCGGCGTGAGGAGTAGGTTGAGCAAAGACTTTCTTTAAGACTCTACGGTAAACCCTAAGCATCACTCCATGTTTGAAAGCCCACGCGGCATTATAACTTCGGTGATGAGCAAGATGCTACAAGCGTAACTGAGGATAAGCGCATTCAAATTTCCCATAACCGACACTACTTTCAAGTACCCCAGGCACCTTCCAGCAGTTATCCTCTGAACTGCACGAGATCTAGGATTACAAGCCTTAGCATCGGAGAAAACCCCAACCATTGGGCCTACACCCTGAACACCATGTGGGCCATGCAATGGGAACATAACGGGTATCTGAAGCCTTTCAGAGGCTAGGTTGGTGATAGAAATGGGAATATATGTATATGTAGATATGTGTATATATATATATGGAACCCGACACCCTAAATCCTAACCTTGTTCATTTGTTTTGCCTGTATATTCATAAACTGGGTGCACGGGGCCTATACGGAAGCCGGAAGCACAGCGCATGACGTCTAAACTCGGAGGGCAAGAACGGACGGTAGCATATACGGGACTACATCATTTAAGGGTTTAGGGTTTGGGCTTTAGGGGTCTCGTCCAATCTGCACGATATTTAAATCATTGCACCGGGGCATCTACTTGGAGGGTCAAGGCGACTTAGTAAGTAGGTTAATGACCCCTATAACCCATATAGTAAGCCTAGTTATCCCCAGTATCAACCCACTTACGAAGTCCCCCTGACCCCCCAAGTAAGGCATGGTGAATTTTGAAAATGCCACTGTACAGCTCAACTAAAGATTTCTGCATCCTGCTTCTCACCCTCAAGCCCACAGGGTCAACAAGGAAACCTCTCAACTAGAGTAGAAGGTTTTCTTATGGTTTGTTTAAGGACATCTGGAATTAAACTTCCCTTAACTAGGGTAGGTTTGGGGGCCCTAAAGAAACTAACTGAATCTCTATCGCTGTATACTGATTATATCGCAGTTCAAAGAAAAAACACTATTTTCAAGCCTACCCCTGTTAAGCCTTCTCTTCGTCATCCTCCCTCTTCTCACTTTCCAAGAACAATTCCTGGCAGAGGGAGGGGACACGGAGGATCATGGAGGCCCTTGAAAACTCTAAGGACTAGGTGCTGCCCCCAGCCTGTAACAGTCTATATTAGGGGTCCTTTCAAGGGCCATATATAACAATGTTGATATCCATTTTTCAGAGTGGGGGGGAGTACCCAAGTTTACGAGGTCATAGGAATATCTAGGATTTGGGTTTTAGGGCAAGGGCGCCAACAGTCTTTGAGAAACGAAGCCCTACTCTCCCCCAATGATGCCGCTCCGCACCCTCTTCTTGCGAGGGATTCCCTACTATGCGCTTTAGGGCTTAGGTTTGTTTTACAACGTCGACCCTTTTAATGTCTAGCAGATGCTAGGGGGTTTTGCGGCCCAGCCGGCGCACTTTGCAAAGCGGAATCTTACAGATTGCAGGGTTAAGGGCTTTGGGCAACAGAGCTGCTAAATGAGACTGCCAAAGATTTTGGGGTTGCTGGATTCTTCATTGAACATTTATGACGGCCTGTGCCTCGGCTCCCACTCGACGCTATGAAAGCCAGCAAAAGGTTCAGGGTTTGTGGTTCAGGGTCAACACATGCTATTGCAGAGTAGATCCTTACCAAAGCGGCAGCAGCATTGCAGTGTCCCAACTCCATGCTCTCTCTACTCCACTATGCGGCATTCGCACCTTCATCTGCGCCCACACACAGTAACAGTCCAAACTTTGCCGCGCCTTGATATACCCACCATGGGGACTGTTTGTGTATGGGGCATTGAACCTAACCATGTTGCCAAAAAGTCCATCAATGATCCTAAGCCCCAGCTGCCCCAGCCCGCCCCTACCATTGAGCCTAATATCATGGGGGCCATATATGTACCCTTACCTCCTCAAATCGCTAAGGGCCATATTAGGGCGTCATTCTTCCGACCTTGTAACCTGAGCCTCAAACCCACCAGACCCCAGCAGTAGACCCAGCAGTAAGACCCAGCAGTAGACCCGGAAAACCCAAAGCCCTCATCCCTGCAATCGGAAGCTCCTAGGAAAGGTTTTGGATCCTCTATATCTTTCTACTTTATGGATATGTCTCTCTATATATGTCTCTATCTCTCTCTAGCTCTCTCCCTCCACCTCTCTCTACCCTGCTCCCCTAGATCCTGCCCTAACCCCTAAGCCCTAAACCCTAAACCCTAAACCCCTAAACCCCTAAACCCTAAACCTACACCCTAAACCCTAAACCCCTAAACCCCTAAACCTACACCCTAAACCCTGAACCCCTAAACCCTAAACCCTAAACCCTACCCCCCCAAAGCGCTTAACCCTCCTCCCTCCTCCCATCTCGTCGCCTCTGGCTCCTCAGGCCGCAGATCCCGAAGCAGGAGGAAGCCCTGCTTCCGGGACTCCAGGAGGGGCCTCAAGGGCTTAGGGTTTAGGGGTTAGGGGTTTGGGGTTTAGGGTTTAGGGTTTGGGGTTTAGGGGTTTGGGTTTAGGGTTTAGGGGTTTAGGATCCAGGAGGGGCCTCAAATACTCTTACTGGTAGATGTAGGGTTTAGGGCTTATGTATTGGGATAATGGAAAGGAGCATGGAAACTACGATGGTGGGGTTTTGGGCTTAGGGTTTAGGAGTCAGAAGCATATTATCCTGTTGAAATTTTCAGGCAATGTGAGGACCCTAAGTAATGGTAAGTGTGTATGGCTTGAGGGTTCAGGGTTTGGGGTTTAGGGTTTTTGGTTTTGGGTTCGTAGGGGAGATGGGAATATGTCGTAAGGGGAATGTTTAGGGATCATATTCCCTTATCCCGTGCTAGCCCCCAGTAAGTACTCGGAGTTCCTTCAAACTATTTAGAAGGCGTTGCATAGGGGTAATGGAAAGAAAATGGAAACTGTTGTGCTTTGGGTGGCCCACGGTTTGTTGAGGGTTTAACCCTAAACCCTAAACCCTAAATCCTAAATTGGTGTTTAGGGTTTTGGGTGTAGGAAGGCGAAGTTGTCCGCTTGTAAGGGCTACATAAGGATGATAATGGAAGGGAGAATGAGGATTTAGGGTTTTGGGTTTGGGGGTTTAAAGCTTAAGCCTCTACCTGAAGCTCCAAGGATAGTTACAACCTACTTCTAGATGAGCTACAGTCCAAACTCTTAGTATCCCCCTTAATATCCCCTATAGAACTTCCCTATATAATCCCCCCCCCATATAACCCCTGTTAAGGAGTTTAGACTGCAGCTCATCTGTGCTTATATCTCAACGGTTGCGTTGCAGCACTTCTAGAAGGGCTTTAAAAGGTTTTGACTAAGATTACCAGTAGGCTGCGGGTGGGTTGGAAGAGGAGGTTTATTATACTATAATATACCATAGTATAAAGATACATCATAATAATATACTCTAATATACTATAATCATTATCTTAAGGACATGTGCAGGTCTGAGGTTTGAGGTTGAAGTATTTGGGGGCGAGGGAAAATCGGCCGCCAGCACAGGCGTTCTACAGGGCTAGTGTGAAGGTCCGAGGGCTTGAACGATGGTGGGTTAGGGTTGGTTGATTGAATTATAGGTATAACCCTAAACCCTAAAACCTAAACCCTAAACCCTTACGTAATCCTAAATCCCCCAAACCCTAAACCCCAAACCAAGCTTGCGCTTTGTCTAGGGGGTGAGTAGCTCGAGCTCGTGGCTTTGGAGTTTCAGGCTGGAGGGCTTTGGGTGAAGCCCTTCTAGTCTGGGAGCTGTAGGCTTTTGAAATTCAAGGTGTAGGGCTTAGGGTTTAGGGTTTAGGATTTCTGGCTGGGGATTCGAAAGATGAGGATTTAGGGCTTGAGGGTTTCGGCTCCGGGGATTGAAAAAGTGTCCGTTTCCGGCTTTATCCTGAACCCCAATGTGCCATCTAGGTGTCATTGTGCTCGGAACATCGTGAGAAATATCTGTTGGGGTTCAGGGGGGGCCCAGTGCTGTTTCGCTTGGACTTGAGACCTTCGCCTGATGCCTTGACGCAACGTATACTCATAGTAGCAGCAAGAGTGATAGGAATTGTAGAAAAATGACTGTAAACTCACAATTAAGGTAACACTAACCGCGACGGTGCGTAACAGTAAGAGCAACAAAAAAGCTCCAGAAGAGAGGGATTTCCTTAAACCCTAAACCCCAGCTGCTTGAAGGATGGGTGGGGATTCAGTCTGTGCAACGTTCAAGCAGCGAAAGATCACGGGTTTAGGGTTTAGGGGTTTAGGGTTTAGATAGAACAGCCATAAACGATTTCTCCATGGCTGGCCACACATGCGGTCGATGCTCTCCCACTAGAAGCACCCGCAATGTAAACAACAACGGTTGCGTACCTGAAGCAAAAACTGCAATGATAGGTGCGCATACGGCTAGGAATACTAGAAGGGAATTCCAGATCCCTTGGCGCTGGAAAGTGCACCCCCTTAAGGATGTGTATGGCATGAAACTACACCGGGGCTCTAGCTTTTAGATCCCTTTCAGGGGTCTGGGATGATCAAGGCAGCTTCTGAGCTCAGTGCTTGTACCTTGCTGCGGTGCCGCTCACCTCCTTCGGCGCGAGTAGGGTTCAATGGATAAGGCTTTAGGGTTTAGGGGTTTTAGGGTTATGACTTAGGAGGACCCCCCACCTAGTAATAGTGGTATAATAAGAATATGAGAGGACCCTAATATAATCCCTATTATCCCTTGTAGTCACTATTACTGGGTGGGGGGCCACCTAAGTTATGACCCTACTTGAAGGCCAGGATGACGTAGTAAGTAGGCAATAGTGTCCTGAGTCCCCTAATAAGGGGTCTCTAAGTAAGGTAAATTCCTAGCGGCCCTAAAAGAAGGCAGACCCCTAGAAACAATTATGTGGGCACCAAGCGGTTTCTCGAAAAGTCTGTTAGGGTTGTTTAGGGTTTAGGGTTTAACGGGAATCTTGGGGATCTCCCTGAACCACTGCACATGCTACAGTTGCACCACAGCTACTAATCCAAAGTTTAAGCTCAGTAGCAACATGCTTGAACCCTTTCGCACCTCAGCAAAACCCACTTTTCAGCCTGATGCACCCTAAGCCCTACAGTCTAAACCCTGAACCCTAAACCTTTCGTTCTAAACCGTGGCAATCGCAAACTTTGTAATATACCCCCTTAATATATACCCTATTATCATACAGTAGCTTCTATTTTCTTTTCCATTATCCCTACATAATCCATTATAGTAGAGTGGCCCTAAACCCTAAACCCCTAAACCCTAAACCCTTAACCCCTAACCCCTAAACCCTAAACCCTTAACCCTAACCCCTAAACCCTAAACCATCGCAAACTTGGTAGAGCCCTCGGGCCAGAGCCACTAGCGCTGCCGCCCACCGCATACTACACGACTAAGGGTTGCTCCTAGGGGAACAAAAAGTAATTTACCATAATGTGGGTAGTTTTTAAAAAAAAACTCACATTATGGTAACTTATTTTTTGTAGTTTCATAATGTGGGTATATAGTAAACGATAGGGTTTCCTCATAAGAGTAGCTTAACTTAAGTTCCTTAACAGCAACCCAGACTAAGAAGCTACTAGTACTTCTCAAGTTCCCCAAAATCATCTCCTTCGGGAAAGAGATGAACTGGACCTGTCCCTTGAGCACCTCAGCAGATGAGGCACTGAGGCACCGGATTTGCTCGGAGGGTTGAGCCCAGGGGACCTGACTAAGTAGGTTATAAATAGGGCTATAACCTTGTCTTGGTTGGCCTTTAGAGGCCCTTGAAAAATATTAATTAGTGAAGATGGGTCCATATAAAACCAATTAGGGACCCAAAGGCCTACCCGGTAGTTGTGAGACTTAAACACCATTTAACACCTAATTACGAAGTTTGCTGGGCCTTCAAGAAGAAGCGAGTGAAGCCTCTATTGAGATTGCGGTTGGGATCACTATACGCCTTAATGCCCCTTTACTCCTGTATCATCTGAATGCCAACACCATCCTCTATAAAGAGAAACAAAAACAACCATCAATACGGGCAACTGCCATGCTTCCAGATGATAGGTATCTACAGGATCAAGCTGGGTAGTATAGCGGTCAATAGGGAGAATGGAAGACAATTCGAATGTCAATCTTCCATGTCAGCTGCCATCCGTTCTCAATCTCCAGCCGCCCAAAACCTTCCCCTTCCCTAGGCGCTAAATAGTAGCTTCCATTTTCTTTGCCAGTACCCCTTGCATCCCCAATAAACTCTTTTTGGGATAATATGAGCTATAGTCTAAACTCCCAGTATGCCCCTTGTTCAGCCCTATACTACTCCCCTATATAATACCCTATATAACCCCCTTTAAGGAATTTAGACCCTAGACCATAAATCCTAAACCCCAGATAATCCCCGACCCTAGACACTAAATCCTAAACCCTAGAAAATCCCCTATTTAACCCCGCTTGAAGGAGCTTAGACTATAGCTAAGATGCACCCATTTATCCCAATGGTCAAGCGCAGAACCCAGCCCAAGTCACGAGCCTTGAGCCCTGAAGGGTTTAGGGCTTGGGGGTTTAGGGCTTAGGGTTTAGGGGTTTAGGGTTTAGGGCTCAGGGCTTAGGGTTAGGGTTTAGAGCTTAGGGTCTCTAGTTTCTTTGTTTCTTTTTCCCTTAGCTACGCCTGCCATCCAGAATGATAAGGACTCTGGTACTTTGAGGGGGTTCTATATGCGGGTACCACTATTTTCAGAAACTATCATTCATAACTTTCAAGAGACCTCCAGAACAGCAATCTCGCAGAAAGATTTAGATTATTAAAGTCATTCCGAAACGGCTGTTTTCTCCGCCTGCAAATCAGGTTGAGCTAGTCGGCGGGTCGCATGCTAAACCCTAAACTCCAATCAAGAAACCCTTAACCCCAAACTCTAAACCCTAAACCCCAAACTCAAAACACTGAACCCTAAATCCACCCGGGCCCAGAACGCGGCAGGGATTGCTCAAGATCTCCTGCGCGACACAGAGGTGGGAATCCAGCATGTGAATTAGGGGCCTAGATTATTATCAATCGCATTTTCAAATCAAATTGAGGTACCGAATGATTACCACAATCATACAAGAAACCTATGGCCATAGTATTGGTATGTTTTCAGGCCCCTATAGTAGTTCATCGTCATTGAGTGCAACATTTCGCTGTTAGCTCATTGCTCCGGAACGCCTGTATGCTTCGTTCCGCTCAGGCGGTTTGGTTTAGTCTGAACTGTCCGTCTGCTCCGCTTGGTTTAGGGTTTTGGGTTTAGGGTTTAGGGCTATTTGGGGGACAAGACCTTGCATAGGCTGGCCAGGATTTGCAGTTACAAAAGCCCAGCCGTCTGAATGCAAAAGGTTGGTTCATGAACTATGTAGATTCTATCCAGGATATACTGACAAAACTGTCAAGACTCCGAAGCCCTAAAAGCTTACACCCTAAATACTATGGTAGTTTCCATTTATTTTCCATTGTCCCCATATAACCCTATATTAAACCCTAGACCCTGAGAGCTCCAAGCAGGCAATCGGGGGAGTTTTCTGCATGTTTAGGGTTCAGGGTTTCGGGTTCAGGGTTTAGGGTCTAGGGTTTAGGGTTTAGGATTTAGGGTTTAGGGTTACTCTGAAAATCCGGAAACTCTTCTCTCCTCTGTCGGCTCGGGCTCAGGTTTCTTCTCCTCCTCCTGTGCCGGCCCATGTAGGATCTAGGATTTAGGATTTAGGGTTTAGAATGTAGGGTTTAGGATTCAGCGTTTAGGGTTTAGGGCTTAGGATTCACTGTTTAGGATTGAAGGTTTGGGGCTTATGCTCATGTTGCTGATTGTTAGTAAGGAACAGAAAAATGGAGACAACTGTTTAGGGCTCAGGGTTTGGATTTAGAACAGCGGGAAATGGATAAGCAAATGGAAGATGAAATGGAAGCTGGGGTTTTAAAGGGATCTAGGTTCCCCAGTAACCCCTTAATGATAAGGGTACCCTTTTTCCTTATATTCAGGTCTCATAAGGACCCCCCCATATGAAAAGGGAAAAAGGGCACTGCTGGGGTACCTAGTGATATCTAGGCCTTAGTCTTTAGGGGCTTCTTGCCAATTGCCAGTATGGATTGAGAGAACGAAACGGAACGGAACATGGAAGCGGCTCCAGGATAAACTGCGCGTGGGGAAATGGTAAAAAACATGGAAAACTGTTCACATGCTATTGGGTTGCTGTTAAGGAACTAAAATTAAGTTACCATAATGGGTATATATAGTAAATAACAGGATTTCCCCAATATAGTAACTTAATTTGAGTTCCTTACCAGCAACCCAGGTTATTGGCTATTGCTTCTTAAGCAGTAAGATCTCATAGAGAAGAACCTTTTTGAAATAGCAGCAGTCTTACATAGATGCCTTTTCGGGTGCTGGACCCGTAGTATACTATTGTAGGGAAATCTGACACCTTGGGAAAGACCCTCCACATGAGGACACGTCGCGGCCTTGGGGGCATACTTACAAATATGAACAGCTGTCAGGGTGGTGCGTGGGGTTCTATGTTCCGAAGCTCAGCATACGTGTATGGTTTTCCTACTCACGACCTGCTACCATGTTCAGATTTGAGAATCTGGAGTCTAGGCTTTCGGGTCTACAGGGATGGGCTAGTGGTTCATACAACTTCAGAAGTTTAGGTTCGGGATTCAGGGTTCGGCGTTGTGGGCTGGGATGATTTACGCAATCTTGGGTCCAGTGCTGCATATCCCCCATAGGTGCGGAACCACAAAAATCTCAACTCCAAATGAAAGGGGGCAGGTCAGCCTCTCAGGAATTTGGGAAGGCTCTTTGCAACACTTCGAATAACGGAGAAACCGCCTGTTGGGGCAGGGGGTACGTTCTGGAGCCCCTGACCCCGACTTTGGGCAACTTACTTTTAAACAACTGGATCACGTTGCAGATGCTTATTTGGCCAGACACAGGCCCCGAGCAACGCTGAGACCCAGGTAAACATGCTCTTAGACTCGTGTGGAAGCAGTATGCTACGCGCTCAAGACCGAATCTTGTGTTAAAAACCTTTCGCAACCTTGACAAAACTAGTCGACCATAGCCGGCCTTCTTCTCGTCCTTCTTCTCCGCGGCCTCAAAGGCGTCACAGGGGTTGGGTTCTCAAGGACCTGGATCGAGCCTAAAGGCTCAGGATTCAGGGTCTTGGTCTGAAACACCTTACGCCAATTGTGGCCTTGATGTTCTTTGCAGACTAATAATTACAAGCTGCTTGAACATGTTTGCCTACAAAAACTCCGGACATAAGTCCTTGCGATTTCATGATGCGCTCTTTTGGACCAGTCATTGGAGTATATTCCCTAACTCTACCCCACCGTGCTCTCGCTAGAGGCTGGCCAAACATGAGCACAAGCCTTCTTAAGAACCTGACGTGAAGTAGCATAAAACCGTACAGTGTATGAGCTGCTTCAAACCAAGCGAAGACTAAACTTGAATTCTGGAAACCCTACAGTCTGAGCCCATCAAGGCCTAACGATCATGGGTTCCCCTACTGCCCCCACCCCATACTGTCCTTCTTGTGTTCCCCCTTCGCCTTTTTTTAGGCCTGATTATCCCTGATAACCTGAATCAAGGGGGGAGCTAAAGGAGGCAGTAGAAAGGCGGACAGTAGGGGAACCCATGAACAACCCGCAAGCCGACAAAGCCAACCAGTCTAAACCTTCAGAGGCTTAGACCCTAAACTCTAAACCCTAACTCCCAAACCCTAAACCCTAAACCCTACAAACTAGGGTAGTTTCAGGATTTAGTAAGAGCACCTCACAGCACTTAGAAAGTGCGAGGGTGGGTGGCGGAAATCTTGCACTAGCTAAGATCCCAGAAGCACTAAAACTACCATTCTTGCAACTATGTATGAGCTATAGTCTAAGCTCCTAATATGCCCCCCTTAATAACCCCTAAAGTAGCCCCTTAAATAATCCCCGAAATAACCCCCTTGGAGGAGTTTAGACTCTAGCTCATATGATCCCTGTACCCTAAAGCCCAAGAATATAGTAGTTTCCATGTTCTTTTCCATTATCTCTATATTATAGCCAGGTCCCTAAAGCCTTAACGGCTTAGGCTTAGGGCTTAGGGTTTTGGATTTAGGGCTTAGGGTTTAGGGTGTAGGGCTTAGGGTTTGGGGCCCTTAACCCTTTCAGTCAGGGCCTTGCAGACGGGGCGCGTGCCGTCGATCGCCCCGAAAACATCTTTTACCACCGGTCTGCCATACCTAGCAATCTATGGTATCCTTACTTTGCAATACCTTGTGCAAACCTCCACTTCGACCACCTAAACTCTAAACTCCAAAAGCCGCTAAAACCCGCAGCTCTAGACTCTAGATTCCCCAAACACTGATCCCCAAACAGCTATTACTTTGACAGAGTTCCGGCGCACTCTAAGCCCCAGAGGCCCAAGACCTAAACCACTACTACTCAATAATATAACCCCAATATATACCCTATTATAATATAGTCGTTTCCATTTTATTTTCCATTATCCCAACATAAACCCAATACATACTGTAACCCCTAAACCCCCAAACCCCTCAGCCCTAAACCCCTCAGCCCTAAACTTCCCTAAACCATGTGAGCCATAGCCTCAAACTCCTAGTATCCTTAATAATCCCTATACTAGTCACAGTAGTTCCCCATGTAACCCCCTTTTAAGGAGTTTAACCCCAAACCCTAAACTTCCCTAAACCGTGCGATGTTACCCCCCACTGCCTCGCCCTTAGTTTCCTTCGATTCCTCGACTTTCGCCGTCTCCTTCATGCTCCCGGGCCACCATTGTAGGGTTTAGGCTTTGGGGATTTCCGGGAGCTTGGGCGTTCAGGATTCAAGGATTCAGGGCCGGGTCTGAGGTTTCTGCTTTGGGGTCTTTAAATTTTTGGGCTGAGGGCTTCGGGCTTCTGAGTAATGAGTAATGACCCTAAACCCCAAAACCTTTAGATAGAAGGGAAGGTTTATGTGGTAGGTTGTCAACAGGATTATCTTCTTCTGGGCCCCGACTATAATCCCAGACCCCCTACAGGATCCAAAAAATGGAACCCCCTAATAATCCCCTAGTTTCCCCAATGTAGTAATGGGTTCATATTGGGGGGGTTCCATTTTTGGGATCCTTTAGGGGGTCTGGGAATACGGCCCCGAATACATAGCGTAATTCCCACAAAACCGGTCGTGGGGCCAGCTACCCAGTGGCAAGCGAGGCGGCCTCCTGGCCCGCCTCCTGGGGTTTAGGGTGTAGGGTTTAGGGTTTAGGGTGCTTCAATTTCAACAAGGGTCCTTAACCTTAAGGCTCAGCACATATTCGCACATCAGCCCCAGTACCCACCAAATATATGCTTGGGGCCCAGAAGGGCTCCTGTGTCCGTACTTTGGCGTCTAGAAATCTACTAAATGAGCTATAGTCTAAACTCCTTAACGGGGTTATATATGGCATTATATAGGGGACTGTTATTAAGGGTTACTAAGGGTGATACTAAGATTTTAGACTGTAACTCAAATGGATACCTACCCTAAACCCTATGCGCTTTGACCTGCTCAGAGTTTGCGAGTCTATCGCTCAGGGTTTGCTATTTTGGGCGCAGGTTCGAGAGCTGGGGGCTTAGGGGCTTAAGATCCAATGTGAACACCTGAATAGTTAGCAACAGTCTCCAACGCTTATAGAACAAACCCTAAAACCATATTCCCTAAAACCCTAAACCCTAAAACCCTAAAACCCTAAACTCTAAACCGGATTCAGGGTAGGAAAGGCTTTGGATTCTGGAATTCAAACTTTGCTGCCGCTGCCCAGGGCGCATTGGTTATGACCGTCTCTGCCCAGCCCTCGTGGTTTAGGGTTTAGGGCTTAGGGTTTAGGGTTTAGGGCTTAGGGTTTAGGGTTTAGGGCACTTTAACTACTGGGAATTAGCAATAACTAGTAGGGAACAAGGAATGTATTACTTACAGATGACATAGGGATTATCCTTGAGTGGAATGCTGCCTACGGAGCTCCTCATCAATTAAGGCCTTGCTTACCCTTCACAGCAAACTTGACTCCAAACCCAGATGTGACTTGCTGAAACGGTACAGGTGCTCTTACAGGTAGTGGTAAGTTAGACACAACAACGGACCCTAAGTTTGGAAACTACCCATACAAGGAACCCTGAGGAGCTCTCCGCAACAACCACATGCACTGGGCGCAGTGATGTGTAGGGCAGGCATTACACAGGGATTCTGGGGTGGATTCTCTAGCTAGTGTAGAGAGACTACCATGTCCGAAGTGAACGCCGGAAAGGGTCGATCGTATACGCTCAACCCAAACAACAAATGACGCAATCTGTAGTTGCAAACTCCTAGCATCCCCCTTAACGACCCCGACAATACTCCCCTATATAATCCACTCTATTGCCGCATTTAAGGAGTTTAAACTACAGCCCACATTCTTCTCCATT
>CBDETI010000021.1:0-99652 GCA_965242775.1 Cyclobacteriaceae bacterium | reverse complement strand
ATGGCCAATGACAAGGCGATCAAGTGGCAACCTGAGCTGCTAACGGCCGGAGGCACGGATACGGCAGGTGTGCAAAGAACCGGTGAGCAGGGGGCAATCGCCGGCGCAGTGTCTATACCTACGAGGCATTTACATCAGGTAATTGAAATGGCCCACTGCGATGACATTGGTGCTAGTATTGACTTGCTACTTGCCGGTGTTGGCGGCCTGGCTGATCATGATTGGTCCCATCGCTAAACTCGTGTTGGGATTTAGTGAATAAAAAAAGGCCCCGATCCAGGGCCTTTCCTCTTAAGAAGTACTTTCTATTAATGACTTTCATCCTCACTTTCACCAGAACCGTGCGATTTTCCGTGGTAAGAGTGCGTGATTTTTTCCGTTTGTGCCAATAGTAGGGCTGAAACAATGAAAACCATGTGGATAATGATCTCAATCACTACTTGTTCACTGTTGTTTTTGATTTCAGCCTCCCGATAGTCGATGAAGGTCTTCAATAACTGAACCCCGGAAATAGAAGCCAAAGAAGTAGATAGCTTGATCTTCAATTGTCCAGCATCGAGATCTTCAAGCCACAGTGGTTTGTCCTCGTGATGATCTACATCAATGCGGCTGGTGAAAATAGAATATCCGCCAATGGTGACCATAACTACCAAGTTCATCACCATTGAGATGTCTACTAAACTAAGTATCTTCAGCATCATGTCCGTTTCCGACAGTAAGAATGTATCATGCCATACATGTAACAATTCTTGGAAGAACTTGATCAGGTAGAGAATTGATCCTATGATGAGACCCGTGTACAAGGGCGCCTGCACCCACCGGCTCCAAAACATGAAGCCCTCGAAAAAATTCTCAAACTGCTTGAGTCTGCTCATTGCTTAAGTGTCTGTTTTTAATCTTTGGAAATATAAGTTATTCTAACACGAATCTAAAACTTTCAGTTATTTCTGCCCAATAATGACAACTGAGCCGGATAGCATATCGTGCAATGCCTGTCTTTTGCGATTAAAACTAATCATAACAAACCCTGAAAACAGCAATAGAAGTGAGAAAAACTTGAGAAAATTTCTTAGCAGCAAGAAGCCCAAGTCCCTATCATGCCGCGGCACCAGCACTTGTATACCACTTAACTTCTTACCAAGAGATCCCCTCCAGCTACTTAATTCAAGGCTGGTGTTGTAGATGTAATAACTCACAACCAAACAGGTGTATAGTAAATAATCGTCGGCTATCAAATAGTTCAGCAGATACGCTAGCCCCACAAACACAACCAGATCGATATTCTGCGCGAGTAGGCGGACCGAAAATGAAGCATATTCGTAATGCTGAAAATCGTCTGTCCGAACCGTCAAGTTGTCATTGGGCATGGCATTGTTTCGAAAATAAGGTGCGTGTTGAACAGTTTGACAAGGGTCGCAGGCTCACTTGCGGAAATTGCTTTTCAAAGTTGCAAAAAACTACTCCTTATCTGAAGTCTATTTTGTGAATATGATTTTTTCAATCGATTTATATTTCGAGTATTAAAACAACTTACATAATGTTGATATTCTTGCATTTAAATGTACTTTTTATAGCTATTATGTGAAATAGACATCATTATGTTGATTGATTTTTGACTAAAATAAAAATATTCACTATTTTGGTAAGTTTTTTTCATTTTTTAGTCGATTTTGTTGCCATGCTCAATTGTATTGATTCAAATTTGCATTGTAATTCATAATTAACAAACGCTATGAGAAACAAAGCAAACAGACTGACAGCACTTTTAATAGTTTTAGGTGCCGTCTCATTCTCTGCCAACGCTACCGCGGATTCTTTGTATGACGCAAGTGTGGTATTCTCAGTTAAAGCAAACGAGCAAATGATGAGGTCAGCCGGTCAACAGCTGTCCCAGATATACTCCGTGGCTTCTGCCGGGGAAACCATTTTAAAGTTTGATTCAGCTAATGCCGGAGTGGACTACAAAAAGGCCCTTCTGGTGTTGACCAATACCTCAGCAGACCAGTACGCATTGGTGGGCAAAAATGAGTCAGGTGCACGTGTCAAATTCCAGATTCTTGACGGGAATGGCAAATGGCTCTATAGTGGCTATGTTCGTAACAATACCGAGGTGAAGAAGCTTTTTACATTTCAAAAAGTAACTTCTCAGGAAGTGACGTTCAAGTTCTTTATAGAAGGTCAACTGGTCAGAGAACAATTGGTGACCCTTTAATTTATTTCAATCTAAAAATGACAAAAGGCTGCCTCACAGGTGGCCTTTTTTGATGCTACAATCCGCGGATTCTGGAACCTTGATACTGAAAGACCAGCTAAAACTGCCTCATTCACTGGTAAGGTTAGCTTGTCAAGAAAATGAGAAGTTGTCTTTGCAGCGCTTTTCTTTTGTAAGAAATCAAGTGTTTCCTATGTTTGCGCTCCTTTAGCAGCTACGCTATCAGCCCAGGTGGCGGAACTGGTAGACGCGTTGGTCTCAAACACCAATGGTAGCAATACCGTGCCGGTTCGATTCCGGCCCTGGGTACTCGAAACCCTCTTCATGACCATTGGAGAGGGTTTTTTTGTTACTAACCATTTCCACAGGGTCATTTTCGGATTTTTTTGCTGGTCTTGACAAATCCCATTTATATAATTAGAAAAATTGTCAGAATAGGGATTGCAATTGGTGCGCTAAGAAGTTTTTGACTAGCTGCAGCAAAAGCCAAACCCAAAACAGTAAGTCCGTAGGTAAGCTGGTTTTCATAGCGAAGTTCTGGCCTTGCTTTGACTGACACACTTCACTTCGTCAAAATTTTACTATCTTCCATCATGACCTTATACCAGTTCTTCCTGTGGGTGGAGGTAATTTCTTTCCTTCTCATACCTACCGCTGTGGTGCTCTCAAATCTTACGAAAAAAGAAAAGACAAAAGACTTCCTGCATAAGCTGGCTATTGGGTCAGTGGTCATTTGCCTGGGCTTTTTTGTAGTAGGCGTATTCTTCCTGGGCGTGTTGAATAGATAGCTTTTACGGAACCGCATGCCTGGCGCTACCTAATTCATAAATTCGTTGAGGGTGCGGTCGTCAGTGATCATATAGACGACCAATCCAACAAATGCGAGTAACTGCACAGCAATGTGTATCCATCGGGTATTGACTTTGAAGATCAAAAGTCCCAGGTAGAGAATTCCGAACAGGAACTGCGGCCATGATTCCATCAAAGGGAGTCCTTGCAGAAAACTGTTTTGCCATATACTTATGATCAGCGTGCCCAGCGAAATCCCAAAGAACCAGGGCCACTGATCAAAATAGTAGTGCTCCAAATTAGTTTCATGGCCTCTTATTCCTGTTGGGAACAACATACGGGCAAGTAGAAATAGCAGGATCGGGTACGTAAGTATGGATAAGATAATAGGAAGTGTCCAAAGCTCGATTTGCTTGGAGTACTCGTAATTGATCCACCACTCCTGAATATGTAGTAGGAAGACTGTGCCGGTCAGAATGCTATGAGGCAGTGAAAGCTTGATGTTTTTTAAGTGAGACAAAATATCAGCCAGACTGGTGAGTATCTGAGCGATGCCCAAGCCCAAAATCAAAGAGGTGAGTACAACTACGTATTCAAATGGATCCATTCTCTAAAAGAAGCGATTTTTCCGAAAAAAGTACCTACAAGGTGGTCTCCTTCACTCTGCCTGCGCTTTGATGGCCGCATCTACTGAGCCATGCTTTTGCAGCATTTCGGCCGCCAACTCTTGTGGGATGCCTAACTCTTCAGCAACAAATCTCACACCCCGGTCTACCAATTTGTTGTTGTTGAGTTGCATATTGACCATTTTGTTTCCTTTCACTCGTCCAATTCGGATCATGAGGCAAGTGGAGAGCATATTGAGGACCATCTTCTGGGCAGTTCCACTTTTCATTCTCGTACTACCGGTAACAAATTCAGGCCCTACGACAACTTCGATTGGGAATGACGACACGGCCGCCACCGGAGAGCCAGGGTTGCAGGTAATGCATCCGGTCAAGGCACTCATTTTTTCAGCGTATTTCAACGCACCTATCACGTACGGTGTAGTGCCACTGGCAGCAAGGCCGACAACAGTATCCCTGTCGCTGAGGTTCTGTTTTTGAAGGTCTTTGGCTGCCAACTCTTGGCTATCCTCAGCAAATTCCACAGCCTTTCTAATGGCCTGATCACCGCCTGCAATAAGACCAATTACACGATCGTGCGGTAAGCCATAAGTTGGGGGAATTTCCGAGGCGTCCAGGATTCCCAATCGTCCACTGGTACCAGCACCAAGATAAAATAGCCTTCCGCCCTCCCTAAACCTTGGCTCCAGGGCTTCAAGCAGCGCAGTTATCTGTGGGAGGGCTTCCGCCACGGATTTCGCTACGGATTGATCTTCGCTGTTGATACCCGTCAGGATTTCTGTCACGGACATAGTTTCCAGCCGATCATAGTTCGAGGGCTGTTCGGTTACCTTCTCTTTTATATTCACTCTTCGAAGTTATTTCACTTTTAGCAGAAAAAAATTTCATTGAACCTGCCGGATATTTTTTCTAGAAAGTATTTTCGAGAATGCCTAAGCTTCACTTGCTGTTTTTTGCATGGATGACTGTGTTATCAGTTCAGGCGCAGACCAATGTGCAAGCTGAATTCAGGGGGGTGTGGCTGGCAACTTTGAACAATATTGACTGGCCTTCAACTGGAGGAAGTCACCCCGAAAGGCAAAAGGAGGATTACATTGCCTTACTGGATTTTTACCAGTCGTTAAATTTCAATGCCGTCATTGTGCAAATACGCCCAGCCGGCGACGCTTTTTATCCTTCGAAATACGCTCCCTGGTCCCGTTTTTTAACTGGCAAAGAGGGTGATCCCGGGAAATGGCGGGAAGACCCCCTGCAGTTCATGATCGAAGAGGCCCATGCCCGAAATATGGAATTCCATGCGTGGCTCAACCCTTATCGCGCCACCTGCAATCCACAAACCGATCTACTACATAGGTCACATATTTATTTTGATAGGCCGGAGTGGATCGTACGCTATGGTTCGCGATATTATTTGGACCCGGGTATTCCAGAGGTGCGAAAATATATCGGAGAGGTAGTTGGTGAAGTTGTTTCCAATTATGACATAGACGCCATTCATTTTGACGACTATTTTTATCCCTATCCCGTCGAAGGGGAGGAGTTTGGAGATAGAAGGACCTTTGCAAGGTATGGTGTAGCCAATTTTGGCGAAAGAGAAGCCTGGCGACGAGCCAATGTCGACTCACTTATCAGTACAGTTTCTACGCGGATAAAGCAAATCAAGCCCAATGTGAGGTTTGGTGTAAGTCCATTTGGTGTTTGGCGCAATATCGAGGATGACTCACGAGGATCCAGGACCAACGCAGCCTATACCACCTATGATCACTTGTATGCTGACCCACTGGTCTGGGTGGAAAGAGGATGGGTCGATTATCTGGTCCCCCAAATTTATTGGAGTACTTACTATGAAAAAGCTCCCTATCCGGTGCTGGCCAAGTGGTGGAGCGCTCAGGCAGACGGGGTGGATATCTACGCTGGCCAGAGCCTGTACAAAGTCGGAGATGACCGGGATAGGGTTTGGAACGATTTACAGGAAGTACCTAGGCAAATTGCTTGGAATCGATCTCTTACGGGAATTAAGGGCAACGTTTTCTATAGCGCCCGGTCTTTGCTTGAACTCCCAAGGCTCCAGGAAAAACTAAGAAAGGAATACTATCAATCGCCAGTTTTGTCCAGGATTGAGTACCGTAAGAAATCGGAAATTAAGGCACCTGAAATTACCGGGCTACGGGCGAGCAGGAATACACTATTTGTGGACCTGCGGCTTAAGGACCTTGAAGAATCTATCCGTTCCGTGCTGGTGCTTGATAACGCTGTGCTTGCGGAAGACAAAATCGTTTTGCAACAGGATTTACGAGAAATGCCCAGCTTGCAAGTAGCACTGATGGGTGAAAAGATGGAAATAGTCCTGGCTTATTTGAGTGACAACAATGAAATAGGAACCCAAAGTAGGGTGATCAGGCTAAATAAAAGTAATGGAGAATGGAAAGTAAATCTACTTTGAAGCAATCGTATCGCGTGCTGGGAGCTATGTCCGGAACTTCTGTAGACGGCCTGGACCTTGCGCTATGTGACATTCAAAAACAAAATGGGCACTGGTCTTTTGACATAATTAGAGCAGCGACTCAGGACTACTCTACCGAATGGCACGATCGGCTGAGTAGTGCGGTGGGATTATCAGCTTTGGAGCTACTCGAATTAAATGTTGAATATGGCAGGTTTGTTGGTACAGCTATGGCCACGTTTCTCGAGGGGGCTGACGCTCCGGACCTGATCGCTTCGCATGGACACACGGTCTTTCATCAGGTCGAACGAGGCTTCACCTATCAAATTGGTGCAGGTCAGGAAATAGCAAACATCACCCGCGTAACCGCCGTTGCTGATTTCCGATCGGGGGACCTGGCCCTTGGCGGACAGGGGGCTCCTCTGGTGCCAATTGGAGATAAAAATTTCTTTTATGATTACGATGCCTGCCTAAATCTTGGGGGTATTTCCAACGTATCCTTCCAGCGTGATGGGAAGAGGGTGGCTTTTGATATCGGGGCTGCGAATATGCTGCTTAACCATATAATCAGGCACTTGGATTTAGCCTTTGATGATGGGGGGGCGCTGGCCCGTCAGGGCGCCATGATCCCGGAATTGTTCGAAGCGCTCAATGCCTTGCCCTATTTTAAATTATCACCACCAAAGTCACTGGGTTTTGAGTGGTTTCAAAGCGATGTAGAACCTATACTGGATGGGTTTGGTGAGCATGATATCAATGATTTACTAGCAACGGCAGTACACCATATTGCTTATCAGGTTGGAAGGTCCGTTGAGGGCGGAAAAATGCTCATAACCGGGGGTGGGGCAAAAAACACTTTTCTCGTAGAACAGATAGACCACTACTTTGCAGGTGAGGTAGTTGTTCCTCCTGATGAGGTAGTGGAGTTCAAGGAAGCGGCAGTATTCGGACTGATGGGCGTTTTAAGGATAAGGGAGGAAGTCAATTGTCTTAGCAGCGTGACAGGAGCTTTGCGAGACAATTGTGGGGGTGTGATCTATCTACCAAACTGAACGGGTGGTCATGTCAGTAACTGGCATCATGATTATCCTTTTGTTGGCGATCATAGGCTTGATTCTTACTACATCCGTGCTCAAGATCCATCCCTTTTTGGCTCTTGTTATTGTAACCTTGTTTGCAGGCTTCGCCTTTGGGTTGGATAGCGGAAAGCTACTCCGTACCATGGCGGATGGATTTGGAGGTATTCTCAGTTATATCGGCCTTGTTATTGTCTTAGGTAGCGTGCTAGGTGAGATGCTGGAACAATCCGGAGCGGCCGAGTCTATAGCCCAAGGACTCCTGCGGGGACCCGGGAAGAGGAATCCTCAGTTGGCCTTGAGTGTTCTGGGTGCGACTGTGGGTATTCCCGTCTTTTGTGATACCGGTTTTATTATCCTCTCCAAGCTAACCAAAAGCATAGCTCAGTCAAGTAAGTTGCCTGCGAAAAAACTCTCTGTAGGCCTGGCGGCAGGGCTGTACACTACCCATACATTGGTGCCACCCACACCGGGTCCTATCGCTGCGGCTGGTAATTTAGGTGGGTCTGATTTCCTTGGCCTAATAATGATCGTGGGGCTCTTATTGAGCGTTCCAGTGATTTTGGGAACATATTTTTTCGTAAAATCACTGAAGCTACCCCAGCAGTTGACCGATTCCTATCCTGATGAGCTACCGGTGCATGGAAGCCTCTCAACATTAAATAGCCTGATACCAATTATGCTTCCGATAGGGCTCATTGGCATGGGTACCTTTCTAAAGTTGTCGCAAATTGAATTTCCAGGAGTCCATATTTTTTTGTTTCTGGGGCAACCGGTGATTGCGTTATTATTATCGGTCATTTGTGGCTATTTCGTTCTCAAAATCGCTAGTAGAGAAGTTTTTACATCCCTTGTTTCAAAAGGGGTGCAGTCGGCGGGTCCGATCCTGATCATCACAGGTGCCGGCGGTGCCTTTGGCTCAGTACTCAAGGCATCGGGCCTGGCGGAAAGTCTGGAGTTATTTTTTCTCAATACACAGGTTACCGGGGCCACCTGGCTAATCGTAGCTTTTGCGATTGCCGCCACGCTTAAGACTGCCCAGGGTTCGTCAACCTCGGCGATCGTTATCACTTCGTCCTTGTTGTCTCCTTTTCTGGCCGTGGCAGGTTTGGAATCCCCAATGGATGTGACGTTGGTTGTAATGGCGATTGGTGGTGGCGCTATGACCTTTTCACATGCCAATGATAGTTTCTTCTGGGTGGTTAGTCAGTTCGGAGAGCTTACACTTAAGGAGGCTTATAAAACTTATTCGCTCACCACCTTGTTGCAAGGCCTGATCACCTTGGCCCTGGTACTGCTAATTGCTGTCCTTACCTGACTATCGCAAAGGCAGGTTGCGACTCCACGCGTCAAACAATAACTGTTCCCGGGCCGTCATATCTTTCTTGCGACGAAGGGCAATACGTCCATTGCTTCGAGTCAGTCGGATGCCGATTTTCTCCAGATATTCCCGATGTGGGAGTGGCTGGTTGTCCAGAATGTATTTGTTACAAAATTCTTCAATCTCGGGATACGTCATTTTCGCCAGGTCGGCAAAGAAATCTTTTTCAGAAATAGGTTTGCCCTTCCCATAATTGTCGATCAGCTCGAGCATGAGCTCCCTGAGGCCGTATTTTCCATCGGAAAGATCCAGTAGTTTGATGTCGAGTAAACCGGCCACCAGGGAACCCCGGTAATAAATGTTCCCATACTGCCGCGATCCTTCTTTGGTGAAAGATTGTCTTGCCAATTTTTCCAGACTCCAATCCTGATCGAAGTAAGTTTCATCCACGAATATCTTGTGGCCAATGGAGGCTTGCAGGTAGGTGTCTAGGTCCAACACTTCCCCTCGATAAAGGAGTATGTTGGAAGCCCATTCTGTGACCCCTTCGTATAACCAGAGGTGTATCGATGGGGTGGGTTGCGCAAAGTTGAATGATTCGATGATCTCACTATGGATATTGAGCGGCGTGACAATGTGAAAAAACTCGTGCGACGCAATGTCTGTGACCTGCGCCAGATATTCGCTGGTTGGTTCTGCTTCGTTGAGCACATACTCGGAGCTGTAGGAGTGCTCCCAAGCACCAGTTTGACCACTCAACCCAGGTTCAAAATGGTATAAAAAAGTATATCTGTCTACCGGAAGGTTGACCAGAAATTTTCTGGAAGCATCCAACATGTCCGACATGTTGGATAATAATTGCCGGGATTGGATTTTGTTGTTTTGAGAATAAGTGAAGATCTCAATTTTCGTATCAGCGATGAGTGTATCGGCTGCGGTGAGATTGCCCATAAGCACTGGTGAATCAACCAGGTGATCAAAACTCGTGGCCTTGAAAACTCCCCGATCCTCTTCCAGCGCCGTGCCGAGTGTCCAGTCATTATTTCTAAGGAAGGAAACTTCATATTCAACCTCCTGAAGGCCATCGATGAAACCAATGATAGTGTGGGCATTGATGAGGGCGTGATCAGCCTCCAGCGAAGATCCACACATTAGATAGATCGGAAATTCGGCAACTCTCGTATCAAATGTCTCTGCCACTTGATACTCGATCTTGGCCACTTTTTGAGGCTTGGATATTATATATTGATTGGGGGCCTTGAACGTCGTTGCGAGGGGTTTTCCTTTTTTGTCTGTCGCTCGAAAATTGCTGACGAACCTCCCAATATTCATTGTTTGATATGTCCCTGGTGCCGTCGCAGCAAATTGATATATCGTATTGCTTTTGGTCAGGGGTATACTCGGGCTCATGCTCACGTAGATCGTATCACTGTTTCTGGTCAGGTCGACCTGATATTGCATGATCGGATTCTGACCTATCGCACTCAAAAAGAACAACATCACCAGGCCAGTCAAAACTGATTTCATTTTATAAATTTTTCGGGAATTTAATAAGAGCTTTTGATTCAGCATGCTAAGGATTATAGCAACGGGATATGACCAATGTAATAAGTGTTTCAAAGCGGATTCACTTAATTTTACATCAACTCGGAAGTCCTTATGATTGTTGAAAGTAAAGTTATAGCGATTGATTTCGATGGTACCATTGTGGAGGATCGATATCCTCGTATAGGCAAGGAAAAGCCCTTCGCTTTTGAAACCCTGAAACTGCTCCAAGCTGAGGGGCATCGGCTGGTTTTGTGGACTGTACGATCAGGGAAGACGCTTGAAGAGGCGGTCGAATTTTGTGAGAAAAAGGGAATAACTTTTTATGCCGTCAATGCCAGTTTCCCTGGAGAAAAATTGAGTGGAAGTAGAAAGGTAAATGCCGATATATTCGTAGATGACCGCAATGTAGGAGGTTTCCTGGGTTGGGGAGAGGTCTACCAGCACATAGCCGATCGACAACTCCCCCCTAGGAAAAGAAGACTTTTTTCGTTTGGGAAATGACTAATTCCCGATGATGAACCCTTCGTCGGGAGTTCCCATAAAACAATTAGGCACTTTCGGAAAGTCAGAGGTAATTACATAATAGTAAGTGCCTCCTGGAAACTCGGGTGTCACTCCTGTTCGGCCATTGCATTCATCCAGATCACCCATGCCTTGCACGTACTCATAATCCTGAATATACGTGCCGTCGTGATTGCCGTCTGGTGCGTTCAAACCGTCACCACCGCGCTCCCCGGATTTCAATCGGTAACTTGAGGTTAGCTCTACCACGTTGCTGCCAGTATCGTTGGCATCTTCGAAGCCATATTTATAATATATGGGAAAGCCATCGGCAGCCCAGCCATAGATGCTTGAGTGGCGTGATCCATTTTCTGAGCTGGCTAGTCCGGTGATGTCTCCGTGGTAGTGGTACACACCCTGAGAAGTAACGTGGGCGCCGTATTCGTCCAAATCGGTATCACCTTCATTGATCACTGCTGCTTGCCATTCCCAATTTTCTTCTCCGGTATCTGGATTGGTCCAGGGTTTCAGACCCATTGGGTTATACCCCATGCCGTTTGATGCGACGCCAAATCGATAGAAGTTTTGGTTACGAGGTGTTGGACCCGAGGACTCATCAAAAACGTACGTGGCAGAATTCGTGTTAGCTGGGTTAAGCGGCACCTCTTGGGACAGGCTTGTCGCTGTTACGCTGGCATTCGGAAATCTGCCAGTTGCGTGATTGGGAAACTGGTTTGAAGTGAATTTTCTAAGCCCGTTTGCTTCGTCTATCTCAAAACATACTTCGCTTTCCGTGGTACTGCTGGCACTGCAGGCGGTGGTACTGGCCTGATCTGCTGACTGGTCATTGTCGAAGGTCTCGTCGTTGTAAGCTACCACTTTGAAGAAGTAGGTGGTGGCCTCCTGTAACAAGGAAACTGAAAATGCATCGGGGCTTGCTCCCGCGTAAACGACTTGTTCGCCCGTACCTGCGTAGGTGCTGCTGGCAATCGTCGATCCGCTTGCTATGTCCTGGAAATTGTCTTCGTCATTGATCAGTATCAAATACCCCAAAGCATTGGTCACTTCTGTCCAGTCTCCGACGGTAATGCTGTTTCCATCAGAGGAGCTGAATGTGAGTGTCACATCTTCGCCTCCCAATTCGGAATTGTTGCCAGGATCAGGCGCTGCTTCATCATTATCTGAAATAGTGACAGTCGCGGAATTTGTGGCCAGGGAAATATTTTCAGGAAGTGTATTTTCATTTAATGTGAAAATCAATGTTTCTGCTTCTTCGGCTTCTTCATCATCAATTATGGTCACGGTGACACTTGATCTTCGTTCACCATCGGCGATGGTCACAGAGCCACTAGGAGATTGGTAATCAGAACCGCTGGTACTGGTGCCGCTTAGGGTGTAGGTGAAAGTGAGTGCTCCTCCGGAGGTATTGTCTTGGTTCAGGGTCAGGTCGAACATGATAGTTCCGATATCCTCGGAAACCGTGGCTGCTGATGTGCTGACAGAGATTTGCGCTGAAAATTCGTCATCGGTTGCCGGGGTTTCATCTTCGCTACAACCGGTAAAAATTATGAGCGAGAGTATGAGAATTGTTCGGGACCTGACTGAAAATTGCATGATTACAATGTTTAATGTGAATTGAGATAGGTTACTATTTTGTTGCTGCAGGTACGCGAAACTTTTGGAAACCGTTGCTTCGTTTGGTGAAAGATCATGAAATTTGAAGGCTTGACGATAAATACATCAGTTTTTTCGGTAACCTTTGCACGTCGCAATCAGTATTAAACAAAAGGTCAAAATAAACTCACACTACTTATGTTAGGATTATTTAAAAAGAAGAATAAGAAAAAAGAGTTCAGAGCTAATTGCGAGTTGAGCAAGGAGCCTTTGGAGAAGGGGAGAGGATACGTAATCACAACAGCACAATTGATTTCCTCAAGAAAGTTTTGGGACCATAAAATGACGGAACCTGAGACTATGTCCTATACAGTGACGCATTTTAAAAGTGGCGACCCGACTTCTAAAAGTATGAGGGAGATGATCTTTAAGAAGTTCAGCCAAAATGACAAACCCTGGATTATTTCCGAGTCGTATGGTCATTTGTTCGATATTGACTTAGACGAGGCTCGGGCGCTTGCACAAGAATGGTGGAACAAAGAAGGTGATTTTGTGCCCTCCGGATCGGATTCTTCTATCAAGGAAATGGATCAGGGGATTTATCAGGAGATTGAGTCCTACGCTGTAATGGAGGCAGGTAGGGCCAGAGCTGCTGTCTAAAGGCATCCTTTCAAAACGGTGGGGTCAGTTTCCGGCATTTAAAATTGCCGTGTTTGGTTGCTCCACCGAGGTTGGTGTTACCCACTATCCTTTAATTTCTTATTCAACGGGATTTTTTCCCGGTCGTCCCCTTTACACGCCACGTGGTTTTGCATTCACCAGGAAAATCGTGTCTTTTACCTGAGCAAAGACCTATTGACATGATAAGATTTATAGTGGCGGTATTCGAAGTAGCAAAGTACTCAGTTAAAAAAATCTACAAGGGTATATTTTTACCTGCCTGATTCTCTGGCACGGAAACACTTATTTTAGCTAAATGAGGGTTTCTGAATTATTTCTTGCTCGAGCAAAGATTCGGGATAAGATCATTTTCTTTCTGTTTGCACTTACGTGCACTGTTTTCTTTCAACTTACAGTTCTTGATCAGTTGTGGCTGGAATTTGCCAGCTTCACATTTCTGATTCTCTTATTTCTCCAATTTTATTTCGCTGCCTTTTTCCAACTACCATTTCGAGACCCCAAGGTTAGAATTGCTTGTTATATTCCAATATTTGCATTTAACTACTTAATTTTCAGAGAGTTGGCACATGGATTGCTTCCATTGCAGGTGAGGTCCGGCATATTCTTCGAGCCCATTTTGGCCATATTATTTGTTTTGGTGTTGCTGGGTCGAAACATCAAGGCCTACATATCCTTGATTTATAATCTGGAAAGGCTTAACGCCTTAAGGTTACAAAACCAATTATTTACGAAGCCTGCGAAAGTGACCCTCAATTTTGGAAATGAAGGCGAATTAACGGTACATCCGAATGAAATCGTCTATATCCGTACCAAAGCAGCTGGCGACCATACAAAAATTTTTGGGCTAAAGCGCCGAAAGGAACCCCAAGGGCAGAAAAAACTGGTGGAATACAGCACGACATCCTACCAAAACTTCAATGAGATTTTCAAGTTGGTAGCAGGGTTTCCACAACTCAAACGCATCAGCCAAAGCACAGTGTTTAACTTTCTTTATCCCTACGAGGAGCGCAATGGGACACTCATTGTAGAGTCGAGGCGTTTTGCAATCAGCAGCCGGTATAAACCCAACTAAATCGGCCCTAATATACAGGTACCTTAACTGCCGGAATAAGTCACTCGATAGATGGTGCCGGAAAGATCATCAGAGACTAATATGGAACCATCGGCCAGTGTAAGTATATCCACAGGTCTTCCCCACGCTGTGTTGGTCTCGGCGTTGAGAAAGCCGGTGATGAAGGGTTCGTACGAAGTGCCTTTTCCGTTTTCTTCAGCTACCACCGTAAGTCTATGACCGGTATGTCCCGCCTCAGCACTACGATTCCAGGATCCATGTTCAGCTATGATTATTTTACCCCTGTATTCTGCAGGGAACATGTTTCCCTGGTAAAACTTCAACCCCAGGGGGGCCACGTGGGGACCAAGATTTTGGGCTGGCTCAACAAATTCTGAGCAATCCCTCTTGGAGCCAAACTCAGGGTCGGTGATATTTCCACCGTGGCAATAGGGATAACCAAAATGTTGGCCTTGGGCCGTTGCTCTGTTGAGTTCACAGGGAGGGGTATCGTCTCCCATCATATCTCGTCCATTGTCGGTAAACCACAATTCGCCAGTTTCCGGATGCCAGGTAAACCCTACGGTGTTTCTCACACCTGTCACGTAGATCTCACGATCCGTTCCGTCATCATTCATTCGCAGGATTGACGTGTAATATTCATTTTTACTTTCGCAAATGTTGCAGGGCGCACCAATGGGCACATATAGTTTGCCATCAGGACCAAAAGCGATGTATTTCCAGCCATGGTGCTTGTCTTTTGGAAGATCGTCGTATATGAGAACGGGTGCTGGTGGATTGGCAAGATTGTCCTCAATTCCCTCGAATTTCCAAAGCTTACTTACTTCAGCTACATACAGGTTCCCGTCTTTGAAGGCTACACCATTGGGCATCGTGAGCTCGCTGGCGATTTCGTAGCTTTCATCTATTTTAAAGTCTCCGTTGGTATCCCTAATGGCATAGACACTGCCACCGCTTCGGTTACCCACAAATAGGGTACCACCATCTCCCATAACCATTGATCGCGCATTTTTGACACGTCCATAGACATCCACGGTAAAACCCATGGGCATTTCCAGTCGATCCAGTTCCAGCCCCTCCAGGTTCACGATGCTTTCGTCAACAGGTGCTTCAGTAATGGCATTGTCGCCACTTGGGTTAGCTGTGCTACAGCTCAGGATAACAACCAGGGAGAGGGTAAGTAATTTGGTCATGACAGTATATATTTTATTCGAAAATAGCCTTTCTGGGATGAAGATTTCATCAGTAAAAGCCATTTCTGGTCAACTGGTCCTTTTACCGGCCCTTTTGTCACCGCCACTATCTTTTAAGGCACTGATATTCGCTCTACCTTTGCCATCGGATGATAAGTATCAATAGCCTTTCTTTTTACCTGGGCGATCGAGCTCTGTACGATGAAGCCTCGCTTTTTATAACCAATCGAGACAGAATTGGCCTCATTGGTCTCAATGGCACAGGTAAGTCTACACTTCTAAAGATGATCGTCGGTGATACGGAACCGACCAGCGGCGAGGTGTCCAAAAGTAAGGACACTTCTATCGGCTTCTTAAATCAGGACCTACTCAGCTATCAATCCGATGAATCCATTCTGGAGGTGGCGATGCTGGCTTTCAAGGAGGCACATGACCTTCAACATCAGATCGACTTGGTACTGCAAGAGATGGAATCCAATTATCACGATGCATTGGTGGATCGCCTGTCGAAGTTACAAGAAAGGTTTGAAGCCGTGGAGGGATATACAATTCAGGCTAGAGCAGAAGAGATATTAGAAGGTATTGGGTTCAAAACCTCGGATTTGAAGCGCCCCTTGAGAGAGTTTTCAGGAGGATGGCGAATGCGCGTAATGCTCGCCAAACTGCTTTTGGAAAAGCCGTCACTTTTGATGCTTGATGAGCCAACCAACCATTTGGACCTCCCCTCCATCCAGTGGCTGGAGAATTATCTACAGACCTATGATGGCGCCTACATTATAGTATCACATGACCGAAGGTTCCTCAATGCGACCGTACGGAAAATCGTGGAGGTTTACGGTCAAAAGCTACATGTCTATTCCGGCAATTATGATTTTTATGAAGAGGAGAAGGAACTTCGCAATGAGATTCAGCAAAATGCCTACGAGAATCAGCAGCAAAAAATTCGGGAGGCAGAACGGTTTATAGAACGCTTCAAGGCAAAAGCTACCAAGGCTAAACAAGCGAAATCCAAGGCCAAACAATTGGAGAAGCTAGATAGGATAGATGCGGTGGTAGATGAGAATGCACAGGTTCATTTCAAATTTAACTTTAAGACCAAATCCGGACGTCATGTCGTCAGATTGGAAGACATATCTAAAGCTTACGACGATCTGCAGATACTGAGCAGGACCAATGCACATATAGAACGAGGAGATAAGATAGCCCTAATTGGGGCTAATGGAAAAGGTAAGTCAACAGCCCTGCGAATAGTAGCTGGTACAGAACCGCACCAGGGAAAAGTTGAAATTGGTCATAACGTTTTGACTTCCTTTTACGCTCAACATCAGTTGGAAGCCCTGGATGTGGAGAGCGAAATTTTAGAGGAATTGAAGCAACAAGGTACAGGAAAGACGGAGCAGGAATTGCGGGGAGTATTGGGGTGCTTTTTATTCACAGATGATGAGGTTTTCAAGAAAATAAAGGTTTTGTCAGGAGGCGAGAAGTCTAGGGTGGCTTTGGCTAAAACCCTTATCTCTGAAAGTAATTTCCTGCTGCTGGATGAGCCAACAAACCACCTGGATATGCTGTCTGTCAGTATCTTGGTGCAGGCACTCAACCAGTTTGAGGGATCTTTTCTACTTGTTTCCCACGACAGGGATTTTATTTCCAAAGTAGCCACCAAAATTTGGTGGATCGAAAACCAGGAGCTAAAAGAATATCCTGGAACGTATGAAGAATATGAGTGGTGGAACAATCAACGACAAGCCGAAACCTCACCAGCCGCCGACGTAAAGAAAGTAAAAGAAAAAAAGGCAAATTCCCCCAAGCCTAAATCTTCACCATTAGAGAAGGAGATCAAGCAATTGGAAGAAAAGATTGAGCAAGAAGAAGCGGATATTGCCTCAAATGAGGAAGAAATGGCACACCCAGCCAATGCCAATAACATCGATAGGCTGCAGGAATTAAGTAAAAAAGTGGAGGAGGGTCGAGCCAAGGTGGCGGATCTCACGGAAAAATGGGAGAGCAAAATGATATTGTTGGACAACTGATCTTTTCATGAGGAGGCGCATTTATCTCTGGCAACTACCTGATGCTTCAATTGACCTGAATCCCATTATCTGCTGGTGTATGGTCGCCGGTTTATGCCTTGCCGGTTGCCAACCGAAAGGTGTACCTGACGGCTTGGTAGAAGTGCTTGGCAATGAGAGGATACCCACCTTTCTCATGATGGAGACAGAGGTTACCAATGCGCAGTTCCAGCAGTTTGTAGAGGCCACAGGTTATGTAACCACCGCGGAGCAATCTTTTTCCCTCCCTATGCAGCGTGCAGATGGTCGCTGGATAGACTCACTGATGAATCCCGGGTCACTGGTATTCAAAAAGACCGAAGGCCCGGTGCCTTTGAACGATTACTCTCAATGGTGGCAGTGGATCGAAGGGGCAAATTGGCGCATGCCTCATGGCAATGTTTCAAGCTTTTCAGATTTGGCAGACCATCCGGTCGTACATGTTTCCTACGAAGACGCGCAAGCTTATGCCCAGTGGCGGGGGATGAGGCTTCCGACGGAACAGGAGTGGGAGTGGGCAGCCCAGGGCGGTGCACAGGGTTTAAAATACAGCTGGGGCAGCGATATGACTTCCGCCGCTGCAAAAGCTAATTTTTGGCAAGGGCTCTTCCCCTTCAATAACATGGTTACCGATGGTTTTGCTGGTACTGCCCCCGTGAAATCCTACGAGGCCAATTTTTTTGGTTTGCATGACATGAGCGGCAATGTGTGGGAGTGGTGCGTTTCCCATGCAGGACCAGTAGTAAAAGGTGGTTCTTTTCTTTGCAATGATTCTTATTGCAGTGGCTATGCGGTTCAAAGCAGGATGCCAAATGATACTAAATCAAGCCTCAATCACACGGGTTTTCGGTGTGTAAAAGACCTGAACTAGCCAGTTAGCGCCCATAAAAATAGATTAGGATATCGTCTAACATGGGCTGCCAATTTCGCCAGTTGTGACCTTCGGGGACTTCCAAGTATTCAAATTCGTAGTGTTTTTTTTCCAGAATACGCTTCAACCGCCTGGTATCCCTGGCCTTATCATTGACCGTTCCGGTGCTCAGGAAGATGTCAATAGGTAGTTTTTCTGCATTCTCAAATTGATTGAAAATATCGGGACAGGGATGCGGCGCTGGCGATTGAATTCCGAACTTCATAAAGGCGTCGTGGGCGTTTAGAGCAAAGTACATGGAGTTGAGGCCGCCGAAAGAAAGCCCCAGGATAGCTCGGGACGACCGGTTTCGCTGAACGGGATAGGTACTTTCTATTTTCGGGATCAGTTCCTGTTTGTAAAAACTGACATAATCAGGGTTGCAGAGAAATTGCGAATTACGACGATTCCTGCTGGGATTATCAGGATCAAAAGCATCGACAAAGACGATGATATGAGGATTGACTTTGTTATCCCCGACCAGCGTCTCTGAAACGGCCGCCAGTTTACCTGATTCCATATACCATTTGCCATCCGTTACGAAAAGTACCGGCAGCTCAGACTGGACCCCCTTAGGCTGATGGACCCAATACCTCACCTTATAGCCGAGTATCTTGCTCTCGATTATATGTTCTTCGAGTGCAGTAGCTCCTAGATTAGTTTGTGTAATCAAAAACAGTACAAACAGTGATCTGATCATGCCGATGGAGATTTTAATACCTGAAACGATAAATGGACCAGGGGTGTTGATCTCTCGGTATAATTGCTTTCACACAACAACAAAGCCAATTTCAGGTTAGATTTACTGAAGTACGATGGCATATTGTGCCAAACATGGCAGAACCTAAGACATTGATCCGTTTTCTGAGAGCGATACTTCCGAATAAATCCAGGGAAATTGAAGTCAGGCTATTTGAGCTTGCATTGCTGTTGACAGTCACCATTTTTATCTATTGGACAATCTATGGATTTCTGGTGGGCTATCAGCTGGCGATCCAACTTACCTATTGTTTTGGTGTGCTATTCTATGGGACCTTGTTAATACTGCATAAAAAAGGATTCGCCTACAGGTGGTTGACTTTGTCTTACTATTATGTGGCCCTTCTGCTAATTTTTGTCGCATGGTTACCCTCCGGCGGAGTTACAGGAGCGATAACAACTTTTCTTGCCCTCATTTATATTTCAGGCCTTCTCTCATTGCCGGTTCGTGACTATGTGGTGTATGTGGTGATCACCATCCTATGGTCGCTGGTGTTCATGATCTATGAAATTCAGTTTCCGGATGCGGCCGCACCCTATGATAGTCGCTCATTTTTGATTCAGGACTTGTCCATTGCCAACATGATCGTTTTGGTAGTTATGGGCATATGCCTGGTGACCTTTAAGAAGGCCTATCTCAAAGATAGGGTCAGGCTATATGATCAGAATTTGCTTCTTGCCCAGGAAAAGCAAAACGCCGAGAAAGCCAGTCGGGCCAAGACCGAATTCCTGGCCAATATGAGCCATGAAATCAGGACTCCTCTTAATGCGATTGTTGGTTTCAGTCAGGTATTACTGAATCGGGCCGACAAAAGTGAAACTTTCCAGAAAAAGACCAGGGACTATCTGGAATACATCAAAAATAGTGGGGAGCACCTGACAGAGCTGATCAATAATATTCTGGACCTCTCGAGGATTGAGGCTGGAAAAATGACTGTGAGTTATGAGGATTTCGATATTCATCAGTTGCTGAATAGCATTTTTCACATGCATGAAAATACGGCCCGGTCCAAGGGTTTGGATTTTCGTCTCGACTTGCATTCGTCCTTGCCCACTTATATTCGGAGTGACCGTGTTAAACTGAATCAGATTCTGGTCAACATTACGGCTAATGCTGTCAAGTTTACGGAGGCAGGCCGCGTAGACATAAAAGCCTCCAGGATAGGGGAAGATATTGTTATATCGATTTCGGATGACGGGATCGGTATTGCAACAGATCGGTTGAAGTCAATTTTTGAGGCCTTCGAGCAAGCAGATAATACTACCACCCGCGAATATGGCGGTACGGGACTAGGGCTTGCGATCTCCAGATTGCTTGTTGAATTGCTTGGTGGAAAAATCGAAGTTCAAAGCAAGGTAGATGTTGGGTCGATTTTCACCATAATCATACCCCATCTTGAGGCGAATAGTCAGGAGGGCGGTAGCACTTCTTCAGAACCAACAAATTTTGGTGACAATACGATTTTGGTTGTAGAAGATGATCTGATGAATCAAGTCGTGATCCAGGAGTTTTTCAATGCCCTGGGACTTGAAGTCCTCTTGGTAGAAAATGGCAGGGCTGCTCTGGAGAGACTGGCTGAAATGTCAGAAAATGATACGTTGCCAGATTTGGTGGTAATGGATATGCATATGCCAGTCATGGACGGTTGGGAAACGCTTGCTTCCATTCGCAATGATCAGAGCCTCGCCGACTTGTCAGTTGTGGCACTCTCCGCTGATGCTTTTGAAGAACAAAGAAGCAAGGCGCTTTTAGCAGGCTTTGATGACTATTTGATCAAGCCGGTCAATATCAAAGAATTGGAGATGGTGTCGAAAAAGTACTTGAAGACACTATAACCGGACAAGAGCCGCGGAGCAAGTTAGCTGCGGTCGGAAGCAACCATTGGGCCGTGGGCTGGTCTTTAGAAGAGGAAAAAAACCAAAATGCTACCCTGCATCCAAAGGGTGGCCCCAAAAAAACCAAAAAGATGAAACTTAAATTAACCTTTTGCACCGTTTTTATATTGACACTATTTGTATCTGGCACCGCTCAGTCACGAGAAATCCGTGTGGGTAGCTTTTCCGAACTTGCTTTCGGTATCCCCGGTAAACTTTACCTGACGCAGGGAAACGACGAAAAAGTGGAAATTGAATGCTCCGACCGGGATTTTGATGAGATCGAGTTCCGCGAACGAGGGGACGCCCTGATTATTGAAAACCGTGATCGGAACTGGGGCTGGCGGGGAATGCGAGGTAGTGATATCACCGTATACGTGACCATGCGTGACATTAGCAAGATAGCGGTAAGTGGTTCCGGTGACCTGGAAGGAGAGAATGTTTTTAAAACGGGAGATCTCCGCCTTTCGGTCAGTGGTTCAGGCAATTTGTCAGTGGAAGCCCAGGGAGACGATATGGATTTGAGAGTCTCAGGCTCCGGTAATTTGGAAGTTGCCGGGGAAGCTGATTTTGTGGACGCCAGTATTAGTGGAAGTGGCAAAATACGGGGTGAGGACCTTGTTGCGCGTACCTTGGACGCCAGTATTAGCGGTTCCGGAAGTATATATATCTCGGCAGAGGAAGAAATAGCCGCTCGAATTAGCGGTAGCGGCAATATTTATTATCGAGGCAACCCGGATAAAGTCCGATCCAGCTCATCAGGAAGTGGCAAAGTGCGAAGAATGAGATAAGAGACTCTTTTTCAGAGGGTGTCAACCATTTGTATACTAGAGAGGGTGTTGTACTAAACGTCCCTTTGCTACTATTGCATTGAAGCTCTTGCTGGTATTTCATTTCAAGGCGTTTTCAAAAACTAGCAGGACTTCAGGTTTACCTGAGAAATCACTGATTTAGGTTAACCAACAAGCTATGGCGGCGTTAGGGTGTGCTTCTACATGGGTTAAATCATGGATGAGCCACCCTTTTTTTATGGATGAAGCCAAAATAGTTATACTTACAAGGGCATGTTATCCCCGGCATGCCTCCAAGCTGATCCACTGACAGATCACATGAATTAAAAACAGGAGTTAGTGAACCTCACCATATGACACTCGCCAAATACATTCAACGCCTTCAAGGTGTTAATTCACTTTCCAAACACGAACAGCTTATTAATGGGATTATGGAAGCCCTCGATAGCGGCTTTTTGTCTGTTGGCGAGCAATTGCCTTCTATCAATGTGATGGTGGATGAAGTGGGCTTTGCCCGAAAGACTATCGTCAAGGCCTATGAAGAGTTGAAGGAGCGAGGATTAGTAGAATCGAAGAAGCACAAGGGCTATTTCATCGTTAGTAAAGAAACCAACAGACAGCTGAAAATTGCCTTACTCTTGTACTCTTTTCAGCGATTTCAGGAGGAATTCTACAATACGATTCGGGAAGAATTGGGTGAAAGTGTCCAAATAGACGTCTTCTTTCACCACAACAATGTGGAAGTATTTGAAACCATATTTTCAAACATGTATGGCAAGTATGGCAGGTACGTGATTGCGCCTGTCGAAGATGAACGCGTGAAGCCACTTTTACAGAAAATAGATCCCGACAAGCTTATTGTAGTAGATCGTTTTTTGGATCTCGGGAAGGACTACACTTACGTCACGCAAGAGTTTGAGCGTACAACCTACGATTTGCTAGTTGAACTTTTGCCCAGTATTAAATCCTTCGATAAAGTGATCCTTTTTTTCCGTCGAGACCTGGACTACCCAGAAGGGGTGTTGGATGCATTCCTGAAGTTTGTACAGGATTACGACCTGAATGCACAAGTTGAAGAGAAATATCAATTGGGTTCCATGCATACAGGAGAGGTCTATATCTTCATTAGTGACTCAGACATGTGGAACCTGCTAAAGGATAGTAGGAACAATGAACTGCTGATTGGACGGGATATCGGAATTTTGTCTTTTAATGACCATGTGTTTAAGGAGTTAGTTTTTGGCGGAATTACCACTATATCCACCGACTTTAAGGAGATGGCACAGGAAACTGCTTCGAGAATAAGGGAAGTAGGAGAAGCCACAAGCCTTGTGATACCTACCCAACTAAAACAGCGTAACTCGCTATAACGACGAGTTAATTCGCAATTAATCGGCCAGAAATAAAAAAATTCGAAATGATCATTGGGATTCTGGGGATGTTTTTTCTATGTTTACAAAGTAGCATAGACTATCATAGTACACTTTAAAATTTCTAAACCCTCTCTTTATGAAAAAATACTACTTAAAAGCGCAGCTCATTTTTTGGGTTGTCCTGGTATTTGCGAGTGGAGCACGGGCACAAGGGGTCAAGGTATCCGGAAGTGTCTCAGATGCGGCAGGCCCTTTGATTGGCGTTACGATCATTGAAAAGGGTACGACGAATGGAGTTACCACAGATTTTGATGGTAAATACGCTTTGACGGTGAGTGATGGAGCTGTTCTTATATATAGCTTCATCGGTTATGTTTCACAGGAGATTGCTGTTGGCGCCAGAGCGGTTATTGATGTCACACTCCTGGAGGATGTACAGGCACTGGAAGAAATTGTGGTTGTCGGTTATGGCACCACCAAGCGGCCTGAATTCACCGGTTCGGTAGCAACGATTAAGAAGGATGATATTGTCAATGTCATTGCAAGCAATCCTACCACTTCGTTACAAGGACGGTTGGTAGGTGTTCAGGTAGAAAGTTTTGGCGGGCAGCCGGGTGGAAGTGCCAATGTCTTTATCAGAGGAGTCAACTCTCTGAGCAACGCAAGTCCACTATATGTAGTAGATGGCTTGTTTGTAGACAATATGGATTGGATCAATCCAAATGATATTGAAAATATATCAGTGCTCAAGGATGCCGCGGCCTCTGCAATTTACGGAGCCAGAGCGGCAAATGGCGTGATTCTTATCACTACAAATCATGGCAAGGAGGCTGGTGTTCCCAAGGTTTCGGTTTCGTCCAGAATTGGCGTTGACACACCTAGCAAAAAACTGGACTACATTAGTGGACAACAGTTTACAGATTACCTTAATCAGCGATTTGAAAACGATGGTGAATCCACCCGACTAAACTGGAATGGTGTAAACACCGACTGGCAGGAGGAAAACCTCTCAACAGGAGCCATCAGCGAAGTAGGTGTGTCTATTTCCGGCGGTGGAGAGAATAGTACTTATTTTATCTCTGGCAACCATTTTTATCAGGATGGTATCTTGGTTGGATCAGGATTCGAAAGAATCAATATCCGGGCCAACTCACGTTCCGAATTTGGGCGATTTACCCTCACCGAATCATTAGGCATCGCCGAAGGCACCTTGCAGGAAAACCAGTGGTTTGGCTGGGATGGAGTAGCTGCTCCTACGCTGGCATTCAGAAATGCAGCTAACGAAGGCGGTTTTGAAGCGCCAAGCGATCCGGTGCATGGCCCTGGTGGGATCAACCACTATGGGCTGGCTTCCCTGGAGGATAATGAGACCATTACCCGGACAATTTTCGGTACAGCCAAATTGGACTTTAAGGTGGCTGAGTGGTTGACGGCTTCAATCAACTTTGGTGTGGATTACACTAACCTGGCGGTGACCCAATTCACGCCGACTTATTTTATGAGTAATGTGGACGCGGTACTCAACGTCAATCAACAGAGTGACCTCACGCAGTTCTCCCAAAATGAACTAAATACACTTTTTGAGGCCACACTCAATTTCGAGCGAGAATTTGGCCAAAACAAAGTAGGAGCTGTGGTCGGTTTTACGTCCTTCGAGGAGTCTCAACGAAATAATGGTGTATTTGGGCAAGGAACTCCCTCCAATCAGATACGGAGCGTTTCCTCACTTACGCCCAGCGACCAGATCATTCTCATTGGTGAAAATAATGAAGCGGCGTTGGAGTCCTTTTTCGGACGGGTCAATTACAGCTTTGCAGGCAAGTATCTGTTCTCCGCCACAGTACGACGCGATGCTTCTTCAAGATTTGCGGACGATAATCAAACCGGTGTATTTCCTTCATTTTCAGCAGGATGGAACATCAGTGATGAGGCCTTCTGGAATGCCAATTCTATCAATTATATGAAAGTTCGGGCGTCCTACGGAGAGTTGGGGTCTTACCCTGAGACGTTTTATCCCACCGAAGCAGTCTTTTTGGCGAATCAATCCAATACCTCGTTCGGTGGCTCAAGTGCCACAGGGCTGGCACAAACCACCCTGGCTGACCCTAGCTTGATTTGGGAGACTACCAAAACTTTTGACCTGGGGATTGACATGGCTTTCATGGAAAATCGCATTCTTTTCACTACGGACTTCTTTTCAAAGAACATCGAAGACGTTTTGGTAGATATCAATGTGCCATCAACCAGTGGAGTGAGCCTCCCAGTCACACGTAATGCCGGTACATTGGTAAATAGAGGTTTGGAGTTTGATTTGTCTTACAGAAAAGGAGAAGGTGATTTCACCTATACCATTGGAACGAACATCTCCTTTAATTTGGAAAGCAGCGCGGGGGAGGTTCCCAACACGATTTTAGGCCCGGGGATCGATGAAGATCTACGTATTGTTAATAGAACAGCCGCCGACAGACCGATCGGATTCTTCTATGGCTATATCGTGGAGGATAAGGTAAACCCGGCCACAGGCGATTTTGTGCGTGTGGATGTGAATGGCGATGGCGAGATTACCGAGGCAGACCAAACCAACATTGGGAATCCAAATCCTGACTTTTCCTATGGTATCAACTTTGCCGCCAAGTATCGTAATTGGGATTTCGGTTTGAACTTCAACGGGGTACAAGGAAGCGATATTTACAATTTGGCGAGGTATTACAGCATTCTATGGCAAGATGGCGGAAAGCTCACCGATGTGCTGGATTCATGGACACCATCCAATACTGACACCAGTGTTCCAAGGGCCTCCATTGCCGATCCAGCTGGCAACAAAGCACCCTCGTCGTTCTTTGTGGAGGACGGTTCTTACTTCCGGTTGAAAAACCTGGATATTGGCTACACTTTCAAAAACGCCATCGAAGCAGTGGACTGGATTGATAATCTACGAGTTTCTTTCAATATCCAGAATGTGTTTGTCATTACAGGTTATAGCGGTTATGATCCCGACGTTGCCTCTACCAATGGCGGCCGGGCCAATCGAAATACGGGAGTTCCTGGTAGGAGAGCAGCTGTGAACCCGCTCCTCGGTCGAGGACTGGATGCCAGAGCCTATCCGAACGCAAGAACGTTCACATTCGGAATTCAGGCATCATTTTAACGATTGAAAACATTAGAGCTCAACAAAATGAAAAAAACTAAAAATCATAAAATGAGATTAGTATTGCCGCTCTGTGCAATGCTTGTTCTTGGGTGCTCGGATTCATTGGATTTATCCAACAACAATGCTACTTCTACTTCAAATTTTGGTAGCTCCGCGGAGCAGGTAGAGGCCGCCATCAATGGCGCGTTTCATCCGGTGACCAATACATTTTTCTGGGGTAGGATCATCCATACCGGAGCGCTACTTCGGTCCGATGAGTTTAACATTTTCCCCTTTGGAAGCAATACGGCTATGTCTACATTTTTGGGCAATCCCGGAGATCGATGGGCCACGGAACCCTGGCAAGAACTATATAAATCGATCGCTCGGGCCAACAATATCATTGCCAGTGTGACCGAAGAAGGCATACCAGATGCAACCACGAGGAATTCTCTCGTAGGACAAGCTTATTTCCTTAGGGCTTTCGACTATTGGTATTTGGTCAATTTGTTTGGTAACGTTCCGTTGATTACCGCACCTCAGGATTTGGATAATCTACTCGTTAGTCAGGCAACTGCTACGGCTGTGTGGGATCAGATTATTGCGGACCTGGAAATGGCAGAATCCATGCTGCCCGCAAGTTGGTCGGGCGAGGACCTTGGACGTCCTACCTCTGGCGCTGCTACTGCGCTGAAGGGCAAGTCCTACTTATACACAGGTCAATGGAGTGAAGCTGCCCAGGCGCTCCTGGAGGTGGTCAATAGTGGAAACTACAGCTTGCTTCCGGGGACTAGCTATGGCGACAATTTCTCAACGGTAAATGAAAATAACCAGGAGTCGGTTTTTGAACTCCAGTATCTGGGTCAGCAGACCTTTGTATGGGGGGTGGATATATCGGGCACAGGCAACATGGGCAACTATCACATAGATTATGCTCCACCAACGAAATCGCCGGACAACAGCCATGTTGTCAATCCATGGCTTAGAGATTTGTTTGAGGCGAACAACGACGAGATCAGGCGAAATGAGACCCTGGCATACGATTATCCCGGATCTACTGGTTACGGAGGAACGGACTATTTGACAGATTTTGCTGATGATATAGTTGTTGCAAATGATGCAGGTGTGGCACCAATTTTTACAAGAAAATATGCTGGCCTGGATTTAGGTACCAGAGATCAGGTGGACTTTTTGGGTACTAACGTGGGCAACAATTGGCGGATCATCAGGTACGCAGATGTGTTGCTGATGCTGGCGGAGGCCCTCAATGAGGATGGCAGGACTGCTGATGCTGCTGCCTATGTCGATATGGTTCGGGAACGGGCAGGTATTACACCGGTTGCAGGCGTGATCACAAATCAGTCTGATATGCGGCAGGCTATAATCGACGAGCGGGCCATGGAATTAGCCGGAGAGGGTCATCGCTTTTTTGATCTGGTTCGATGGAACCTGGCGGATGATTACCTGGGAGCCAATTCGCTGCACGGAGCTCATCCCAAGTCTATTAGCGGTGGCGTATTTCAGGCAGGAAAACATGAATTGGTTTGGATTCCAAACTCCGAGCTCGATGCCAATCCCAATCTTTCTCAAAACCCCGGCTATTAAGATAGGATTATAGAAACTTCTTCAAATTCTAAATTGCAAGAAGAGTCAGGTCACAGCGGGCCTGGCTCTTTCTTTAGTACATTGGTAGTGATCGAATGATAAAATCTCGATTCATATTTGCTCCGTTGATGTTGATTCTGGCTTATGCCTGCGATTGGAACAAAGACAATAGTAGGTTTCGTGAGGTGCCATCTCAGCATTCAGGAATTAAGTTCAATAATTCCATTTCTTCAACAGGAGATATCAATGTCATCGACTTCCAATATTGCTATAATGGAGGAGGTGTCGGTGTGGGAGACTTCAATGGCGACGGTCTGCCGGATCTTTTTTTTACCGGGAATCAGGTGTCATCGGCGCTCTATCTCAACACCGGTGGCCATACATTTCGAGATATCACTACTACTTCAGGCACTGTTACCGAATCTTGGGTTACCGGGGTTTCTGTCGTCGACATAAATGCGGATAATAAAGATGATATCTACTTAAATGTTGGTGGGGCTAACTGTCAGGGAGCCTGCAAGAATGTGCTTTTCGTAAATCAGGGAAACGATGAGCAAGGAATTCCTATTTTTAAAGAGTTAGCAGAAGAATATGGACTTGCGGATGGCTTCTATTCCCAACAGACCATTTTCTTCGATGTGGATCGCGACGGGGACCTGGACGCTTACCTGCTGCGAAATGGTAATCTTAAGTTTGATAAGAACTCTCCGATGCCGAAACGGTATTTTCCGGAGCACCTCTCGGATGTGATGCTTGAGAATCGATTAGACGAGCAGTTGGGACATGCTCTCTTTAATCCGGTGAAAGAATGGTCCACTGGCAATACCAAGGGTTTTGGCCTTGGAGTTGGTATTGCGGATTTTGATAATGATGGCCGGGTGGACTTATACGCGGCGAATGATTTTATCAGTAATGACTTCCTGTTTCTGAACAAAACAACCGATGAAGAGGCGTTAAAGCTTGCCGAGGTAAGTAAATCGGTACTTGGGCACCAAACCTATAATGCCATGGGAGTAGATGTAGCCGATATCAACAACGACTTACTTCCTGATGTGCTTGTACTGGATATGTTGCCCTTCGACTATGAGCGGCAGAAACGGATGATGGGGTCGATGAATTATGATAAGTATCAGTTAGCATTAAAAAATGGTTATTCCCCTCAATTTGTTAGAAATACCTTACAAATCCACAATGGAATCCACCAGGGTCAGGTAGTGCCGTTCAGTGAAGTAGCTTTCCTTGCGGGGGTGGCAAAAACAGACTGGAGCTGGGCGCCGTTGATAGCTGATTATGATATGGACGGAGATAAAGATATCTTCATTAGTAACGGCTATGCAAAAGACATAACCGACCTGGACTTCATAAACTATGCGCAGCAAAACAACGTCTTTGGTTCTCAAGAGACACAGGATGGGGCTTTAAAGAAGCAAATTGCTGCTTTACCGGCGGTGCCACTCCCAAATTTCTTTTTCAGAAATGATGGCGACCTAAATTTTGAAGATGTCTCGACCCATTGGTCCAACGCCAACCCGACGCTTTCAAATGGCGCAGCTTTCGTTGACCTGGATCTGGATGGAGACCTGGACCTTGTGGTAAACAACATTGATCAGCAGGCATCTCTACTTGAAAATAGGACCGTTAATACTGAAGAGCGGTTTTATCTTAAAGTGCAATTAGCTGGTGCCAGGCAAAATACCAGGGCGATAGGAGCAAAAATAACAGTCTGGCAACAGGGCAAAGCACAAGGTCATTTCCAGTCAGTGGTAAGGGGGTACTTGTCTTCTGTTGAAGGCCAGGGATATTTTGGGTTGGTAGGGGAGACTGTGGATTCTTTGCGGGTCGATTGGCCTTTGGGAGGGAAAACAGTCCTTCACAACGTGCCCGCAAATCAGGTACTGGTACTTCGCGAAGAGGAAACTGCGCGGCGTTCGCAAACAGGTTCCTTTGCTCCCTCTCTTTTCGTTGAGGTGCGGGATTTTATCAATCATGGTCATTCTGAAAACGTTTCCAACGACTTTGCGAGTCAGCGCCTGCTCGCAACACAGTATTCCAGGCAAGGGCCCTGTCTGGTGGCAGCGCAGGAGAAAGACCAGAGTCATGTGGTGTTCATAGGCGGTAGCCATGGGAAGAATGGTAGCCTGTGGAGTAGCATCGGAGAAGGATACCAGGTGAGGCAGGAACTTCATAGTCAATATGAGGATGGTGCAGCGACCTTCTTCGATTTGGAAGGTGACGGGGATCTGGATCTTTATGTAGGAAGTGGTGGAAGTGAGCATCCAAGCCAGTCAACGATGTACCAGGATCGCGTGTATCGTAACGACGATGGTGATTTTCACCTGGCCAAGGATGTTCTTCCCGAGATCTTTGAAAGTACCTCGGTGGTGGCTGGGGCTGATTTTGATAACGATGGAGATACTGATCTTTTTGTGGGTGCGGGTATTAGTCCATTGCAATTCCCCACTAGTCCAAGTAGCGCTTTGCTTGAAAATAAGAACGGGAGATTTCAGTTGGTTCAAGCACCAGCCATAGGTCCCATTGGAATGGTACGTGATGCGCTCTGGGTAGATCTGGACAAGGATGGTTGGCTGGATCTCATAGTCGTAGGTGCCTGGATGTCTGTAAAGATTTACAAGAATTATGAAGGCGTGCTAAGTGCAGCGAGCTGGAATATAGTTGACAGGGAAGGTAATAAAACTGCTACCGAGGGCTTATGGAACACAATTGCTGGCGGGGATTTTGACGAGGACGGAGACATGGATTTTCTATTAGGTAATGAGGGTGAGAACAACTTTATTAGCCCAACATCGGATCAACCCATCTACCTGTATACGGGCGATTTTGACAATAATGGCAGTATAGACCCAGTCATGGGGAGTTACTTCGATTTTCCGGGTGGGAGCAGGCTCATGCCGCTTCAGTCAAGAGATGATATTACCAGGCAGCTTGTCTCTTTGAAGTCAAAATATCAATCTTATGAGGACTTTGCTCAGGTAGGATTCGATAGGCTTTTAAACATCAAAGACAGAAACGCCGAGACTTTGACTCTCTCCTACAGCAGTAGTGCGGTGCTTATCAACGAAGGTGACAAATTTATTTTGCAGCCACTTCCTGGGGCCTGCCAATTTTCCTCAATCAATGACTTCTTAGTCGATGATTTCGACGGGGACGGTCACCTTGACGCGTTGGCGATCGGCAACGACTACACTGCTGAGACTCACTTTGGGAGAAAAGACGCCTCTGTTGGGTGGGCGCTGATCGGTGACGGAAAAGGAGGCTTCAAGATATTGCCGCCAGCAGCCAGCGGCTTCGTGGTTACAGGCCAGGGCAGCGATATCATTTCTCTGAAAGATAGCTCGGGGAAGAAGCGAATTATTGTCGGAAGAAACGACAAAAAACTATTGGTATTTGAAAGAAAGTCATCAGATATATGAATGAGGTTATGTCATTTGCCGAAGTACGACCTGAACTGGAGACGGAAAAGTTCAAGGAGAGGTGTACGTTGACTAAGGTGGGAGACAAAGATGCGGTAGCTACATACAAGCTCAGCATCACGGGGGAGGCATACTTTGTGCCCACGCCGGTGGTAGTGAAATGGAAGTTGCCTGCAGTTAATGTCAGAGGTGTTTGGAGAAACTCCGTGGATCTTGAAAAAAGGATTCAGCCGGATTGGGAGCTTGATAATCAGGAATCCCGTATTTCGATTGATTCTCCGGTTATATCACTTTTCGGATACAACGATCAAAACATAATCACATTTGCCTGTTCAAATGCCGTCAATAGGGTTGAATTGGCTGCAAAGTATCGGGAGGAGGATAATCACTTTTACTGTCAGGTGATTTTTTTTACTGAATGCAAATATCAGATTCGAGAATTTGAGACCTACATCAGATTGGATTTTCGAAATTTGCATTTTTCTGAAAGCCTGAATAGCACTGCTCAGTGGTGGCAAGAATTCGACATGTCTCCGTTACCGGTGCCAGATATTGCTCGCAAACCCCTCTATTCTACGTGGTATCAGTTTCATCAAGCGTTGGATGTGGATCTATTGAAAAGCGAATGCACTTTAGCCAAGGCGTTGGGTTTTGATGCCATTATAATTGATGATGGTTGGCAGACCAATGATAGCAATCGAGGTTATGATTATACCGGGGATTGGGAACCGGAAAGGATCACCAACATGGCGCATTTCGTTAAAGAATTGCAAGACATAGGCATGAAAGTAGGTCTGTGGTTTTCGGTACCGTTTTGTGGTATTAAGTCCAAGGCTTACAAAAGATTCAAAGGAAAGTTTCTGACAGAAAACCATCGGTGGGCTCCTGTCTTTGACCCCAGGTTTCCGGAGGTCCGAGAGTATTTGGTGGGGATTTACACTCATGCGGTACAATGCTGGGGTCTGGACGGCTTAAAATTGGACTTTATTGACGATTTCCGGTCCTATGAAGACACGAATTTCGGTGATGATTCCGGACGAGATGGTGAGTCGATCAACGATGCTGTAAACCTGCTTCTCAGTGAAATCACATCGGCCGTCGGTAAGATCAATCCAGGTATTTTTATTGAATTCCGACAAAAGTATACTGGGCCGGCTATCCGGAAGTATGGCAATATGTTACGCGCATTTGACTGTCCTGGAGATGCAACCATGAACCGAATCCGGATTGCGGACCTCCGGCTGCTGTCAGGAGAGACAGCAGTGCATTCTGATATGGTTACCTGGCATTTTGCTGAACCTCCAGAGTTGGCAGCGATACACGTGATCAATACGCTTTTCGCGGTGCCCCAGTTATCTATTTTGTTGACGCAGGCACCTGCCGATCATTTGGAGATGGTCAAATTCTACATGGACTATTGGTTGAAAAAAAGGAAGACACTACTGGATGGGCATTTTCGGCCGCATCGGCCTTTGGCGAACTATCCTGTTCTGGAAGCTCGGGACGACCATCATCACATTTTTGGTGTATTCGATGAGTATCATCTGGAGATAGACGCGCAAGCCATGCATATTGACATATTAAATGGAAAAATGTCAGAGATGATCACCCTGTTTGCCAAAAGAAATTGCGGTGAATACCACTTTGCTGTGTATAACTGCCGTGGTGAAAAAACAGCCAGCGATTTCATCAAATTAGAGCCGGGATTTCACTGGTGGAAGGTTCCAGGAGGGGGCATGATCACCTTTGACTCAGTAAAGACTAAATAATCGAGATATGGGAAATGGAATTAGCACGGTCGACCTGTTGGTTATTCTTCTGTACTTTGTGGTCATACTCCTTATTGGTTTTTATGTAGCAAGGGGCACAAAGACTGGAGAGGATCTGTTCTTAGGTGGCAGAACTTTTGGTTGGGGCCTGGTCGGGCTTTCGCTCTTTGCTTCGAATATTTCAACCACAAGCATTATTGGCTTATCTGGAGCGGCCTACAGCACGGGCATTGTCCAGTCTGTATACGAGTGGATGACTGGGATCCCATTGGCGATTGCGGCTTTGATATTTATTCCACTTTATCTTAAGTCAAGGGTAACGACAATTCCGGAGTTTTTAGAGTTGAGATACGACAGAAGGTCTCGAAACTTCTTCTCTATAGTGACCATTTTTACTAGCATCATCGTAGATACTGCCGGAGGTTTGTATGCCGGAGCCATTGTGCTTCAGTCCTTTTTTCCAAATCTCATCCTTTGGCAAACTACGCTGGTCCTGGCATTGGTAGCTGGTATATATACCACGTTTGGCGGGCTTAAGGCCGTAGTATACACGGATGCAATACAGGCGGTGATATTAATCGTGGGTTGTTCCGTGCTTACTTACATGATGTTTAAGGAGCTGGATTTTTCCTGGGCAAGGGTGGTGGCAAGTGCTCCGGAAGGACACCTTTCTATTATAAGGCCTATTGATGACGAATCCTTGCCCTGGCCCGGTCTGATCATGGCAGTGCCAATTCTCGGGTTCTGGTACTGGACAACCAACCAGTATATTATTCAGCGGGTACTTGGCGCCAAAGACCTAAACAATGCCCGGTGGGGAGCCATCCTGGCCGGTTTTCTGAAGATCATACCCCTGTTCATTATGGTGATCCCCGGGACTATGGCCATCAGCCTATTTCCCGACTTGACAAACTCAGACCAGGTTTTCCCTACAGCGGTGGTTAATATTCTGCCTGTAGGTGTGATCGGCATTGTACTGGCAGGACTTATTTCAGCAATCCTCAGTAGTGTGGACTCCACATTGAATTCGGCATCAACGCTGGTGGTGGTGGATTTTATCAAAACCAGGAAACCGGATATTTCAGATAAGGAGACCGTTAAATATGGAAGACTCACTACTATTATTCTTATGGTGGTGGCCGCACTGTGGGCTCCTATGATCGGAAATTTCGGTGGCATTTGGGCTTACTTGCAGCAGATGTTTTCTATCATAGTCCCCCCAATTGCTGTTTTGTTTTTGGTAGGCGTGTTTTATCGTAAAGGCAACAGACACGGCGCTTTTTGGACACTCATACTTGGCACAATAGGAGGGGTGATATTATTCCTGTTGGGGCAAATTGGCTACTGGCCCCTGCATTATGTCTACAATGTGGGAATCATGACGGTGGTTTCGTCTATAATCTTTATTCTGGTAAGCGGAGCTTCAGGTGCTCCAACCGCAGAAGAGTTAGCGTACACTTTCAAAAAAAGCACTTTGTCTAACGAAGGCAAACATCTTCCCTGGTACAAAGATTACAGGTACCAATTGATTGTACTTTTGCTTTTGATCGCCATACTTGTCAATGTATTCTGGTGATCGACTCAATATCATTAGCAATGACACAAAGCAAGACGGGAGAAAGCGACCTGAGGGTGCACTCGCCGGGAAGGATCAATTTGATCGGTGAACATATTGACTACAGCGGAGGATATGTGCTTCCTGCAGCGATTGACCGAATGGTCACCTTGACACTCACGAAAAAGCCACAGGGGGAATGCAAGATCCACTCCAAGGATTTGGATGACTTCTTCAGCCCGAACCTTGAGAGACTTGAGAAAAGCGATACGCTTTGGGCTAATTATTTCATAGGGGTATTGTACTATATTAATACGCTGAGACCAGGGAAACTAGGTGGCTTTGATTGCGAGGTTTCAAGCAACCTACCCATAGGTTCGGGACTTAGTTCATCAGCGGCAATAGAGTGTGGTTTTGCCAGCGGTTTGAATCAACTTTTCGATTTACACCTCTCTGAGGAAGATATTATCAGCGTAGCACTGAATGCCGAGCACAATTTTGTTGGGACACAATGTGGTATTATGGACCAATATGCCGTAGTAAAGGGACGCCAGGGTCGTTTTATCTTGTTGGACTGTGGGGAACTCACGCATGAGTATGTTTCCGCGGATTTTCGTGATTATAAACTATTGCTGCTCAACAGCAACGTAGCACACAATCTTGCTTCCAGTGAGTACAATGTTCGTCGGAAAGAATGCGAAGCCGGACTTGCCATTGTGCAGCAGGAATTTCCGGAAATTGAGGATATCGTCGATATCCCCCCTGCTACATTGAAAAACATGCATCATAAATTCCCCGCTAAGGTCTTTCAACGATTGAATTATGCCGTTGCAGAAAATCAAAGGACAAAAGCTGCAGCCATCGCTTTGCAACAGGGGGACTTGCAGGAATTGGGAAAACTGCTTTATGCTTCTCATGATGGTCTGAGACACCTTTACGAAGTATCCTGCCCGGAAATTGACTTTCTGGTGGATTTTTCACGAACGTTCGATGAAGTTCTGGGAGCTCGGATGATGGGAGGGGGATTTGGTGGTTGTACAATTAACCTGGTAGCACAGGATTTTTTGCAAACCTATCAGGAGCGTATCTCAGCAGCCTATAAGGACAAGTTTGGCCTGGCACTTACACCGTTTTCAGTTTCAGTAGCAGATGGAGTGACGACTTATGTGTGAATTCCACAGGTAATCGGTATTCGTTATTTCGTTAATAGTAATTGTAATATTACAATTAACCGCTGATGTAAGTTATTCCAGAGGTTATATAACTTTATACATAAACTTGGAGATATATTTTCACCTTTAATTTTTACAAAATGAGCCCACTGATACATCGTATGATTAAAACTGATCCGGATGCCTTATTGACCTTTGTGCGCCTGGTGCTTGCATGTGTGATTTTTGGACATGGTGCGCAGAAGTTGCTCGGGTGGTGGGGTGGCCATGGCCCCTTGGAGACGGTGCATATGTGGGCGCAATGGTGGGGTATACCGTCCATACTTACCTGGTTGGTAATATTGGCGGAATCTGTTGGCGCCATCGCACTGATGCTGGGGTTTTTGACACGGTTTATTAGTGGGGCTTACATACTCATAATGTTGGGGGCTGTTTACCTGGCTCATTGGCACTGGGGGTTTTATATGAACTGGTACAGCCAAACCACAAGAGGGGAGGGTTTTGAATATCATATCCTTGCTGTCTCCCTTATGGTCATACTTACCATCAAAGGAGGCGGGGCGTATTCGGTTGATGCCTGGATATGCAAACGCTTTCCTATGATGAATTGAGTAGTTTTTTGGATGGTGGCCGTCATCCGCAGGGGTGGCGGCCTTTTTAAAACGGAAAGAATGAAACGTCGCTACGCATTTATTAAAAATTTGATTTTTGCATCCACCCTAGCCTGGGCCGGGGGGTGCCAATACAATGAGTCACGGGACCGGGCACTCATTATGCAGAACTTCGATTTTCAAGCACAGTGCTGGAATAAGGGAGATACCAAATGCTATTGTGATGCCTATGCCGATCTTGATAGTATCAGAACAATTAGTCGCGCTGGGGTAACTTATGGTAAACGTCAGATACTGGCGGATTACCAAAAATACTTTCCGCCGGAACGAATGGGACATTTGAGCTTCGATCAATTTGAGATGGAGCGGTTAAGCGCTGAGTATTATTTTGTTACTGGTAGGTTCACATTGAGTTATGAATCGCGAGACCCCAGGTCAGGGTACTTTTCAGTGATCATGAAAAAAATTGGCGACGAGTGGAAAATTTATACCGATCACTCTAGCTAAGAGCTCATTTGCGTGAATGAGCCACCCTCAAGAACTACCCATAAATCTAAAATCATCCTTTAGGGTGAGCACATTCCTATCTCGTGCGGTTATCATTGGTCCTAAAAAAATGGACACAACAATGTTAGCAACAGAAGTTAGGCAAAGTCTGGATAAATACTGCGAATGTATTCGCACCATAGACTCGACTGTGCGGGAAAAATCAGGGAAGATTATGTCCCAGGAAGGAGTTGTCTTTGAGCAGGAGGGAGTATTCAAATACGGCCTTACGCAAACCAAGAAACACTATTCCTTTCATTCCATGGTTATGTACAGCGACCCTATGGTCATGGCGTTTACCAAGCAAATATTAGCAGCGTGCAACGTAAGGATCCAAAAGGGGTGTGTGAATTTTGAGTCGATCAATGATCTTCCCCTGTCACTGTTTGAGCAAATCTTGCGCGCCTCGGTGCAAGCCGATTTCAGCCAGACGATTAGTCACTACAAAGCCAAAAAATAATGGCATTGGTGCGATTAATATTGGGAGTTGTAGTTGGATTGGTTGTAGTGACTTTGGTGACAGAGTCATTGGAATTGCTGGTTGTCAAACTTGCTAGCGGCGAAAGCTTCGAGAGGTTGACCAGTGACGAAGCCTATTACTTTTCGATTAGGAATCAATTGATCATTCTATTAGTCAAACTGGTCTATACGACAGGTGCTGGAATTTTGGGAGGGTACTTAGCATCAATTGTTGGTGGAAAGCTTTCGGAATGGACGCTAGCAATCGTTTTGGTCATTCAGGTGGCCTCGTTGATATGGGCCGGTTTTGTGTCAGAGTTATCCGCTACCGGACCTATGTGGATGTGGGTATCATTGATCATTTTGGTGCCCTTGGGATTGGTTGTGGGCTATAGACTCTATGAAAAGAGGCACAAAGCCCAAAGGATGTAATTAGATAGGGTATGGCTACAAAAGACGAAATACTCATTTCCGGAATTTTATCGACAGCAAAATGTGCACGCCCGGATCTGTGATTTTAGGGTCCAAAACAAGATGAGTGGTTGAAATTGTACTTATTTTGGCTGCTGATTAGTTGTGCTATTTGTAGATGTGGGAGCGTAAATTTGATAAGACCGACCGGAAGAAGTTTCTCCATCTGGTCGACTACATTATCGAGGCGATTGATTCCGGTAAATTATCTCAAGGACAATCCTTGCCAACACAACGTGAGCTCTCACGAAAACTTGGGGTTTCCATTGGTACCATTACCAAGGCCTTTAAAGAATTAGAAAAACTTGGCTATCTGCAGGGTGAGGTGGGTAGAGGTACTTTTGTCAAGGATATTTCTGCGGAGTATGCTGATTTTTGGTACGCCGAATCCAAGCTACCATACAAATACAACTTTGGGAATTTCCGAACGACTGAGCTGTTTAATCATACGGTTCAATTGCATCTGCTACAAGCGATCCGCAATGTAAGCGCCGATGCTAGTCTGTTTCAGAAATTGAATGATTTGCATAATGCCGGCGCAATCGATCAAAAGAAAGCTTTCCTGGAATGGTTAAAATTCGTTGGGATAGAATCCGCTGAGGTAGGAAATATCAATTTGTTAGCTTCAGATTTTCTGACTACCAAGTTGATCATCGAGACCTGCTCCAAGCCCGGGGATACAATCATCTTTGAGTCATGGTCCGACCCAACACCTAGAGATCAGGCTAGGTCTGTTCAAAGAAATATTGCCGCAGTACGTTTAGATGACGATGGCATCGATCCCGAACACCTGGAACAAGTGCTAATTGAGAGTGGCTCCAACTTGATTTTCACAAACCCCACTTTGCAAAACCCGACCGGTATCACCTCCTCCCTTGCCAGGAAGAAAGAAATTCTTGCCATATGTGACCGATACAATGCTTATATAGTGGAATTAGGGAATCAGGACTTTTTTGCAACAAATCCAATCGTACCTTACTTTGAACTAAATCCTCGGGTGGGCATATACGTTTCCAACCTCTACTTTCATATAAGTCCATCGCTAAATTCCTCCCAAGTTGTTGCTTCGGTAGAGATCACGAGAAAACTTGAGCAATTATTCAAAGTCAATTTTTGGTCAAGTTCACAGTTGCTGTTGGAGATATCCAGTCGCCTTGTGTCCACCACTGGCTATAAGATTGTCTTAGAGAAGAAAAGAATGATCGCCAGGAGAAATCACCTGTTGGAAATGGCTTTTGATCAATTACCCGAGTCAGCATCCGGTAGTGTGCTTCGATGGCTGCCCATAGGCGACGCGTGGACGAGTTCTGCCTTGACACAGGCAGCTTATGAAAGTGGGATACTCATTCGAAACAGCGATATATTCAGCTTTCAGGTAGATGGTCCAAGCAATTTCGTTCGATTGTCGCTCGGAGCTATCCATGATATTGGTGAGTTTGAAACTGGGGTGAAAGCACTGAGATCATTGTGGCAAAGTCCACCGGTAAGATTTTAGGAGATAATGTGGTAATGGAATATTGTAATATTACAATTGATTACAATTTATAACCTTTCGTGGTTCCGTTAGTGTAAAATGTAGATTGGACGGAGGTAACACGCCGTATTATTGTGGGTAAGAAAGATTACATATGGTCAAAAACTACCTACTCTCCGCTCTCCGGAGTTTGCTCCAGAGGAAGTCATTGTTAGCTTTAAACATCTTCGGTTTTAGCCTGGGACTGAGCAGTGCGCTGTTGATGTTTGCATTTTGTTGGGATGAAATTGGCTACGATACCTACCACCCTGACCATGACCGGTTGTATAGGGTGGCGCTTACCAGGTATTTTCCCGACAGGCAAAATTCTTATGCCACCAGTCCGCCACCACTGGGCCCCACCATGTACCATGAGTTTCCGGAAGTAATCGACTTTTGCCGTGTTTTTGACTCTGGCAATGAAACGAGAATTAGATTGGACGATCGGGTATTCTATGAAGAGCGACTATTTGCTGCGGATTCATCGTTTTTTACGCTGTTTGGCGTTCGTTTGCTCGCGGGTAATCCGCGGGAAGCACTATCAACTCCCAATGCTGTAGTAATTACAGAGGAGATCAGTAAAAAGTATTTTGGCAATTCCCAGGCCCTGAATCAGACTTTAGAAATCGGCGATACAACCAAATTTGTAGTCAAGGGGATCGCCGAAAATGTACCCAAGAGAAGTCATTTCAAGTTTGATTTGCTTATCTCATTGAGATCGCTTCCAATCGCCGATAATAATTTTTGGGGGTCATACTCCATTCACAACTATGTGAAGCTGGATGAGCAGGATAATGTGGCGTCGGTTACCGACAAGATTCCCGCGCTACTGGAAGCCAGGATGGGTCCCCAGGTTGAAAATATCCTTGGAAAGACTTATAAGGAATATGTAGAGGCCGGCAACATTCATGATTTTTTCCTGCAACCTATTAAGGACATCCATCTGAAAAGTCAGTTTACCAATGAATTGGATGTCAACGGAGACTGGAAATATGTGCTGCTATTTTTTTACAATAGGTTTACTGGTTTTGATAATTGCGGGATTCAATTTCACCAATTTGACCACTGCCAACTCTGTCAACCGAAGCAAGGAAATAGGCGTGCGAAAGGTGATGGGCTCAACACGAAAACAGCTGGTTATACAATTTCTTACAGAGGCAAATATCGTTTCGCTACTGGCGGTGATTATTGCTGTATTGATAGCGTTGCTCCTTTTACCAAGCTTCAATTTGCTTGCTGGAAAAGAGATCGCACTTCAGGATTTTGACGCTTCAGGCCTGGTGATTTTCTTGCTGGTGCTTTCATTGTTGGTAGGTACTAGTTCAGGGCTGTATCCCGCGTTTTTTATGGCTCGAACGGGGATAGTGAAAATATTTAAAGGTGGCATCAAACTTTCCAATTCCAAATTTGGACTTAGGAATATGCTCGTCACCTTTCAGTTCGTCGCGTCCATTTTCATGATCCTGGCCACAGTGAGCATAGTGGCGCAAGTCAGGTACATGATGGAGAGAAATCTGGGTTTTGCCAAAGACCAAATCTTGCTGCTTGAGGTAGCAAACAATCTTGGCGACCAATATGAATCGTTTTTGAACGAAGTAGAGAATCAGCCTTTTGTCGAAAAGGCGGCATCGGCTTTTCATGTACCTGGTCGACAAAGTGGGGGAGGGACTTTCCAGGCCATAGGAGTAGCTGCAACCGAACGATTCCTGTTCAGCCTGTTCATCACGGATTATCAGTACGTCCAGACGTTTGATATGAAAATGATCGCAGGACGGAACTTTGATGAAAACCTTGCCAGTGATACTGCTGCTGTATTGATCAACAAGGCCTGTGCCCGCATGGTGGGTTGGGAGCCTGAGACGGCTTTAGGAAAGGAAATACTCATTACTGCACAGCCAAATCCGGTAAAAATTGTTGGCGTATTGGAGGATTTTCATCACACATCACTACATGAGCCGATTACACCTATGGTCTTTGCGGGTTTGCCCAGGGATAACCTAAATGTTGTCCAACCACCCATCATTTCTATTAAGTTGGTATCTAACGTAGACTTCCAGTCGACATTACAGGATTTGGAGCAACTGTGGCGCCGGTACGCCCCTGAGGAAGTTTTTCGTTACAACTTCCTGGATTCTGAGTTTGATCAACTTTATCAAAATGATCAGAACTTTGCTGCTATATTCAAACGTTTTGCCATGCTGGCGATCGTAATTTCCCTTATCGGAGTGGTAGGCCTTTCATTATTCATAGCTTCCGAGCGCGTTAAAGAAATCGGTATACGCAAGGTTCTGGGTGCTTCCGTGCAGCAGATCATGGTGTTGCTGTCCAAGGATTTTATGGTTTTGGTAGGTGTCGCCAATCTTATTGCCTGGCCGACCACCTATTACCTGGTCAATAGTTGGATGAAAGGATACGCATTTTCGGCCGCAATAGACCTTACGTCATTTGCACTCATCACAGTCATTTTTGCCGCGTTTGTCCTCATAGTCATAAGCGTGGTGACATTTCGAGCTGCTAATGAAAATCCTGTAAAAACCATCGGTTCGGAGTAAGCCGTTTGTCTACAAGCCGTCACTGGGCACTGTTGCGTGACTTGCGAGGGAATAAATTGAGTATCATTGGTGTTCTGGAACTGTGCAATGAAGAGCCTTTTACGTGACATACGATCTTGCACCATTTGCGAATCCCACCTACCACTGGGACCGAGGCCTATTGTCTCGGGAAGTAAAAACAGCAAAGTCATAATCATCGGTCAAGCTCCGGGAAAAGCTGTACACGAAAGTGGGATTCCTTGGGATGACAAGAGTGGTGACAACCTTCGGAAATGGATGGGTATCGACAAGGCGATGTTTTATGATGAGGATCAAATCGCGATTCTGCCTATGGGGTTTTGCTACCCGGGAAAAGGCGCTTCCGGTGACCTCCCACCCCGACCGGAGTGTGCTCCGAAATGGCATGGTGCGTTTCTAAAAAATATGTCAAATGTGAAATTGACTTTACTTATTGGTAAATATGCTCAGGATTACTATCTCGACGAGAATAGGTCTACCTCGCTCACAGATCGCGTCCGCAACTTTGAGGCCTATTTGCCAAATTTTTTCACCCTTCCTCACCCGTCGCCAAGAAATAACATATGGCAGGCTAAGCACCCATGGTTTAGTTCCGAGGTGCTGCCGGTATTGAAACAGCGGATAACGGAAGCCCTTGATTAGTGTAGGATTTATTGAAATAAAAAAAGGCTAGGGAAAAATTCCCCAGCCCAGCGGTTATAAAGCGTCACCTTTATATAAAATTTAAGACCTATCTCCATGGAGGTATCTTGGCTAGATTCTCGATTTCTGATTGGGAGGGTCGTAAATGTCTTAACTATTTTACTGCCTACTCTATTCAAGGGCTTTTCGGCATACGCCAGACGGCATCAGGGTCGGATTAGATATTCATGATCTGACCACCACCGGCTATCGTAGCTTTCTCCTTGTTGCTAAGCTTTCTCATGGTTAAAATATTAGTGTTTGAGTGCCTACTCTATTACTGGCTTTTGGGCAATCGCCATAGGGCTCTAGTCCTGTATGCTTATCAATAGTCGCGAATAGCAGTGAAGGGTAGGAGCCATGAGTGGTTGGGAAGTATCGATCTTCCGGTTCCAGGTCTCCGTATGGGTAGTTGCAGTGCACAGGGAGTTGGCAATTTCCAGATGCATGATTGTGATGACTACCTGTTGGCACGGTATGATTAATACTTGCAAAGGATGCCGTTATTTCCAACTTGACCTTTTCCTGAGCCATGGGTTCCAGACCTTGAAAAGGCCCTGTCTCTTGGATGGCGAATGATTCGGCAATATAGGGACTGGAGAACACCAGAAATGTGATGCACATAGTTAACTGAAGGATGGCCCCGACTAAGAGTATCTTAGACTTGGCTCGTTTCTGCTTACGTCTTCTTTTCTTTTGTTTCAACTTAACTCCGGTCACCTAAAAAATCAGAGATCATTATCTCTTACTTAAAATCATGGATTTGCGCTATGACAAGACTCCATTCAAGTGATTCAAGGTTAAGCCTGTGGTAGTTCTAAATCGTTCGAATTAATTAAGCCGAACTAAATTTTGACGTTTTCGGTATTCTGAAGGGGTCAATCCTGTTGCTTTTTTGAAGGCAGCATTGAAGGAGGATTTCGAATTGAAACCGCATTCCATGGCGATCCCAAGCAAGGTTAGGTTCTGGGCCGCTTGAGCTTCAATGCGTGTTTTTATTTCTTTTACTCGCAAGTCGTTGATATAATCCCTTGAAGGTTGTATTGAATTCAACCGAGAAAACCTGTGAGAGGTGGTGAGATGGAATATGTGTCGACTCGCTCAAACAGGATAGTTTAAGCTCTGGATCAAGATATAGACGCTTGTCCTCGATAGCTTCTTTGATCTGATCGGCCATGGCCTTTCTTTTTGCCGCAGGTATCTGATAAGAATTGTACTTCTCTTTGCTCTCTTGAGTTACCGTACGGACCTCTAAAGAGATGAATGCCAGAATCGCAATTTGGCAGATCAAAGCGAAGTGCAACGGTGTATACGCCAGCAGCGGTAGGGGTTTGGGGAATTGTACAATTTCTACGACCTCATAACCTGCCCAGACAGGCAATAAGAGGATAGAACTATATAGAATGAACTTAAGATTGCGGCCAGTTTTCGAGCCGGTTGAAAACAGCGAAGTTTGTTGGTAAAGCTTTTGCCAGGAGTAGTAGGACAGGCCTGCCAGATATAGGATAATTGATGCTTGATATATTAGAAATTCTATTTGCCTGATCACGGTCCGCCCTGTGCCCAAAAAGAGCTCTTCTCCGGCAAGATCAAAGACGTATACCCAGCATAATTTACCGGTGCGGTAGGCAAAGTCAACTCCAAATGGAAGGAACAAAATCAAGTCTTTACTAGTGAATTTTCGATTCGGCAGCCGAAAACTCCTCAAGTAAAGGAAGAGGAAGGGGGGAATCAAGAAAAGCCCGGGAAAGCCTACGATTAGTCCGGGAAAGTAATCTTTAAGTAAAGGAATGAGGCTATAGTTCAATAATTCAATGGCAGCTGACAACATTAACATTGATATCCATAATCCCGTCTGTGACTTGGATCGTGACAAGAAGAAAAAGGACATCAGGAGCCCGAGGAAGACGCCAAAAAGGATAAGAAATTTTACATATAGATCGGTCATTGGGAGGATAGTTCGAGTTTGGTTGATTTGGATTCCTTAGAAGCCAAATGTTGATTCAATTACAACTTTCGGTCGAACTAATTGACCAGCGGATTGCGCTTAGACCTTTACTGTGTAGATGGCGTTTTACTTGCATGGCTTGGGATGAATATTTCTAAAACAATTTAGGAATTACTGCTTCCAAGAATATTTTTCATCTATAGCAACCTAGGCGAAAGGTAGGAAAAATCGTTGTAATCCGTTGGTAAGAAAACCCTAAAATGGCTGGATGAAACTCCTTCTAACGTGGTTGAAAAACTTCCTAAATACCGCTTTGGTGGCGATTTGGCCGCATCCGTAATTGTTTATGAAACCCGGAGTGAGTCAGTGACTTTAGTTGGTTCAGCCATGATACTCATGAGCTCGGTTTTCTTAAAAGGCTTTTCCAGCAAATGATCAATGGCCGATGTGGTTTTCAGGTCCTGTGATTGACCACCGCTAGCGGCGGTAACCAAGGCCAGAATTGTCAGCTCCGGAATCTTGCTTTTGACTCTTTGCGCGAATATCGAGACGGCCATATCAGGCAAATCGAAATCGGCTATCAAAAAAGAAAAATCTTGTTCTACTGACAGCAAATTAAGGGCCCTGTAGGGACAATGAGTAAGCGTAAGGTCATAGTCGTTTTGGTAGATAGATTCGAACTGCATTAGACAAAAGGGATCCTTATCTACGTACATTATCCGCGTTTTTCCGTCGTTGCCGTGCACGTACTTTCGTTTGATTATCCCTGGCAATCTATTGCAACAACAATAGACCGAGAGCGATCGGGAGTATACAAGTAGTGGACACACGCATTTTACAGGGCCAAAACAAAGTCGCGCAAACTGTCATCGGCTGTAAGATTCAATTTCTTTTTCAGACGGTGCATATTGGTTTTTACGGTCCCGGCTTCTACACCCACGACCTGAGCGATCTCTTTGTTGCTCATCCCAATTTTGATGTAGGAGGATATTCTGAGGTCGTTTGTGGTGAGTTCAGGGAAACTGGTTTTTAGCTCCGTAAAAAAATGAGGATGTACTTTCTGAAAGTGCAACGAAAAGCTATCCCAGCTACCTTGATCGTTCTTCTCTCGTCGAATCTCTTTGAAAATACGACTAAAAGAGGCGTCGACAGGACGTTGCCGAAGTTGCCTTAGTTGATTTTCAAGTTCCGAGAGAAACTTATTTTTCTCGTAAGCTTGCATGGCCATCAGAGATAGCTCGCGCTCCTTTTGCTCTAGTTCCTTTTCAAGCAATTCCTTGTTTTGCCTTTCCGTGAAGCTATGCCTTAGCGTCGCTTGAACTCGTGAAATGAGTTCAAGGTTGTCGTAGGGTTTCCTTACAAAATCTGTAGCACCAGCCTCCAACGCTTCTTTGAGGTCCGCGGAAGAAGTCATGATGCCGGTTGTCATGATCACCGGAATCTCGCTGGTCGCAGGATCGGCTTTGAGCAAATGGATCACCTCGATGCCCGACATTTCTGGCATGGCCCAATCCAAGAGAATAATATCCGGTAACTCGGTGCTTACGACTTGCAGCCCCGTCGATCCTCCAGGAGCATGCAAAATTTCATGCGGATGAGAGCGGAAGGCCTCTAGTACGACCTGAAGATTCTTGCTATCATCATCTATGACAAGGATTTTAGCTGCGACGGACATTTTTTGGCGTTTTCATCCCGCCGATGTGTTCACGTAACCAACCATTTTTAGCGGGTATCTTCTCAATTTTATTGTGAATCTTTGAAGACCGTGCTACACAAGACAAGACACATACAAATATACTTTCTTCGTTCAATCTGCCTGGTGGTCGCTGCATGGTATGCCAATGTGGGCGTGGGCCAACCGGATTTGGCCTTCAAACAGATACTTCAGGGACTATCCCAGAGTAATGTCAGATGCATGGTTCAGGATGACTATGGATTCTTATGGATTGGTACCCTGGGTGGACTCAATAGATACGATGGTCTTGACTTCAAAATCTACAAACATGATGATGTAGATACTACCGCACTTACAGATAATAGAATCAATGATTTGCTCATAGATGGTCAAAGAAGGCTTTGGGTTGCGACTTATAATGACCTGCACCTGTTTGATTATCAGAACGATTCATTTTTGCCGGTGCGTCCGCAGAAAAGCGACCTTGCAACTACCGATGCCCTCTCTCTTATTGAGCTTCCTAATGGAAAGTTGTTGGTGGGAACGCTGCATGGTATTTACCAATATGACTCAGCCTCCGGTTCACTTGTCAGGCCGGACTTTGCCGGGATGGAGATGATCAATAATCGACCCATTCAAAAAATAATGAAGGCGCAGGATGGGAAACTCTGGCTGGGTAGCGATGACGGTATTTATTGGGTAGATGAAGATAAAATCACAAATGCTCCATTAGGTGGTGTGGAGATTGCCAATGTCACTGACATAGTCGAAGGAAACGGTAGTTTGTGGATATCCACCCGCTATAACGGGCTGTTTGAATATACCCCCACTGCGGCAGCTCCGACGGTCACTCATTACAAACAAAACCAGGCCAATGCTTATGGCTTGAACAGCAACAATATCTTCGACCTTTTTCTTGAAGGAAGTCACCTTTGGATTGGAACGGAGACAGGTGGTCTCAACTTGCTGGACCTCAGTGAGAAGCTTTTCTATCATTATGAAAAAGATATTGCAGATGTAGAGGCCCTACAGAGCAATTCGATATGGAGTGTTTACAGAGATTTGTCTGGTAACATGTGGGTAGGGTCCAATAATCAGGGTGTGTTCCAATGTGACCCTTACGCAGCCAAATTCGAACATGTAAGTCCAAGAGGAGTGGAGGAGGTAAGACTACAATTTGGCACGGTTACATCTTTCGTGGATGTTGGAGACGATTTGTGGATCGGCACGGATGGCGGCGGAATTTCCGTTTGGGACAGACAAGAAAATACCTTTAAAACAATTGATCATCATCCCCACGATCCAGCGAGCCTGGGCAGCAGCGAGGTTATAGACCTGTACAAGGATTCCAAGGGGCGTGTTTGGGTAGGGCTTTGGAATGGTGGCCTGAACCTATTTCGACCGGAGACAGACGATTTTCAAGTTTTTCTTAACCGGGAATCCGACACAACCTCGATTGGTAGTAACATGGTATTTGCTATTGATGAAGATCGACATGGAAATCTTTGGATGACCACCTGGGGACTAGGGATTAGTCAATTTAAGACCGAAACCGGCCAATTCTTCAATATAGGTTATCGAGAGTTTGACGATGAACTGTTGAGTTCCAACCTCACTTATGATATTGCTATTGACAATAATGGAGACATTTGGGTGGCAACATTACTTGGACTGGACCGGGTACGCCTAACCGATAATTACGATTTTGACATTACCCATTTCCGTCTGGAGTTTGAACCCGCCAGCGGCATTTTGTCGTCTGTTATCAATGATCTGTTTATTGATAATAGCGGAAGGCTCTGGGTAGGTACCGACAAAGGGCTCAATCTATACAATGAAAAACAGGAGTCATTCTTAGGGTTTACAACGACCGACGGCTTGCCTAGCAACAATATCAAGTCCATAATCCAGGATGACGAAAATATTTTTTGGGTGACAACAGACAATGGGATAGCCAAACTGAATTTCGAACGGGGTAGGGCAGATGTCCAAAGCTTTTCGACCTTCCACGGATTGCAGGGCAAGGAATTTTTTCTTGGAGCCACATTTAAGCTAAGCACAGGTGAACTCTTCCTTGGTGGTGTGAATGGGTTTAACCATTTTTTTCCCCAAGACATAAATAAGAATCCTCATGCACCGAGTCCTCAGTTAGTAGGCTTTCGGCTGTTCAATGAACTGGTGAGGCCGGGCGATTCGGATTCACCCCTGACGCAAACGATTCTTACAACCAAGAGACTTGAACTGGAAGCTTCCCAGACGGTCTTTTCTATTGACTATAAAGGTGTTTCTTTTTCAAATGCCGAAAAGAACGAATACGCTTTCAAATTGGCTGGGTTGGAGTCCGACTGGAATTATGTCGGCGATCGCACAGTTGCAACTTATACTAATCTGGACCCTGGTGAATACACCTTTTACGTTAAATCTGCTAATTATGACCAGGTCTGGTCGCAGGAACATCGAGCGTTGGCGATCACTATGCTTCCGCCCTGGTGGGAGACTTGGTGGGCACGCAGCCTGGCGGTTTTTTTTGTGGTTGCAGTGGTCTTAGGATACTACGGTCTGAGAGTTCGGAACTTTAAGCGGATGCAACGGGCACTGCAAAAGGAGGTGGACCGACAAACAGAGGAATTGCAACGTAAAAATGAGGCTATCGAATTGCAGTCGAGGGACTTACAGTTGGCCAACAATGAACTGGTGGAACTGAACAACTTCAAGGAGTCTATGACCGGCATGGTGGTACATGATTTGAAAAATCCACTTAATGTCGTTTTGGGCCTGTCGGAAGACAAGGAGAACCCCAAGATGAGGGAAATCAACGCCTCTGGACATGTAATGCGCGAAATAGTTTCCAATATGTTGGATGTTCAGCGTTTTGAAACCGCGGCCTTTGATTTGAAACTCAGAGATATTTACCTCCAAACGCTTGTAGCTGCCGCCAGGAAACAGGTAGACTACCTATTGCTGTCCAAGGATATCAGTGTACGCCTGCAGTTAGAGGAGGGGGTCCGCGTAAGGGTAGATGCCGAAACCGCCCAAAGAGTCTTTGTGAATCTACTTACCAACGCCACTAAGTACTCCAAGTCGGGAAGTGAAATAGTAGTGCGTAGCCACCGGCGGGATGCCAGATGTGTGGTATCCGTTGCGGATTATGGTAAGGGGATAGCTGCTACAGACCTTCCTCACATCTTTGAAAAATTTTGGAAAGGAAAGCCCTCTAAGTCTTCCAAAATAGGCTCTTCCGGTCTGGGATTGGCTTTTTGCAAAATGGCAGTGGAAGCACATAGTGGAAAACTGGAGGTAAAGTCGACTCCAGGAAAGGGCTCCGTATTTACGCTGGATTTCCAACTTGGCGAAGACAGCTTAACCGCTGAGCCCATGCCACCGGTGACTAAGGCATCCCTCAGCTTAACAGAGCAGGATATTGCATTACTCAGCCCATTGGTGGTTGAGCTTCTGGAAACTCCATTTCACCGTGCGTCCAGGATCCAACAGATACTCGAAATGATCCATGATCCCTCCAAAAACGTGAGCGAATGGCAATATCGTGTGAAAAAAGCTGTACACGACTGGGATACCGGTCGATTTCAAAAACTCATGAACTTGACCAGCTTTAAGGCCTCCTCCTCAAAATAACGGCGCTGATAATTGCTACTACCAAGCCCACCGGGAAGATCTCCAAAAAGGTGTAGCCCACCATGATGTGGGGTTTTTTGTAATTTTCGTTAGCTGCTCTCAGTTCCGTGATCCTTGCGTTTTTCGCGGCATTGGTCATTTCTGAATTATTGACAACTTCAATCTGGCTGGCCAAATATTTATCAGCAAAATCTGGCATGAAATTGGGGTAGTAGACCATCCATCCGGCCACATAAATGAATGATGCAATCAAGACGATGATCATGCCATTGAGTAGCGCACTCTTGAAGCTGATGGCCCCACCATTTTGCTGTCTATATGCCCTTACTCCAAAGAAAACCATGGAGAGCGCGACGAGCATGGCCATGTACCCGATAAACTCACCAGCGGCCATATCATTCATCTCCCGTCCGGCCAGTCGCATAAGCACTGGCCACAGAAAGAAACCTAATACGGTAATTGAGCCACTGATCAATCCGAATTTCAGAAGTGTCTTTTTTGATTTCATGCTTATTGCTTTTTAGGTGTAATTAATGCCAACATGGTACCTTCAGGATCTTTAAACCACGCAAACTCCTGGCCGGTACCTGTGGGCAAGGGCCCTATATGCGTGGTACCACCCTGGGCTTCAATTTCTCTTAAGGTACTCGGGATATCGGAGACCTCTATGTAAAGGTTCACATAATTGTGAGGTTCGTGTCCCAACGAAGTGATATGCCCGTTGATACCCGTTCCCGAATTCGTATCTACCCTCGAATTATATTGGGCAGGTGTCACCTCCCAGCCAAATATCTCTGAATAGAAGTCTGCTGTTTTTGCTTTATCCCGGCAACCTATTTCAAAGTGCACCACGGGATTTCCATTTTTCTTGGACATTTTTTTTCTTTCAAAGAAGCTCTTACCAGCCGATATTTTTGTCATCCGAAAGGGTGATTTTGTTAAATCAACTCGTACTCTCTCGCTTTTTGAACCGCTTGTGTACGGCGTTGGGCATGCAGTTTTCCAAAGATCTTCGCTAAATGGGTCTTCACCGTATTTTCAGACACAAATAGTTTTTCTGCTATTTCCTTGTTGCTCATACCGTCGGCGATTAGAACGAGGACATCCATTTCTCGATCACTCAATCCAAATGCTTTCGGATTACCCTTGCGTTTGGTGGTTAGTTTTTCTTGTCGACTTTTGAATACTTTGAAACCAACCCACAACCCGACGGTCAGAAAAAGTGCAGCGACTGCTGCCAATAACCAGTCGTTGGTCAGATTGCGAATAGAGCTCTGAAATTGCAGGATCTGCAGGCCTAGGGCGAGGAGGCCCAAGGCTAGCCCGAATTTGATCATCTCCTTTGAACCGCCGCTTTTTTTAGTCATTGCTTGAGTCAACTGATTTCTCAAAAATATGCTGCTTTATTAATTTCGGCCCTTCGGATAAATCAAGAAATTCAGTAATATGAAATTAGTACGTATCTTCTCTGCCGTCCTGATCCTTGCTGCATGTGGTCAATCTGGTACACAGGAAGCCATTATGAATGACATTGGCTATCCCCCGGAAGCAGTTATTCAGCCTTATGACGGGCTACCCGGAAGAGAAAAAGTGACTGTATTTACCGGCGACCAAATCATAGCCGAAGGTGATTATCTGAATGGGCAACCTGATGGAATTTGGGCGGAGTATGATGCCAACTCCGGTATGCCGCTTTCAGTGGCAAATTATCTCAACGGCCAGCTACATGGTGTCTCACTGACCTTCGATGATCGCCGCGGAGAGTTGGTCACGCGCGCCTTTTACAATAAAGGTGTTCTGGAAGGGCAATTTCTAACGTTCGATCGCCGAAAGAAGGTGGAGGAAAGGAATTATATCGGGGGAGTACTCAACGGAATGGTTAGAAAATTTTACCGGTCTGGTAACGTGTTAGAGGAGGCTCCTTATGAAAATGGAGTTCTTCATGGAACGGCCAAATGGTATGACGAAGAAGGTAATCTGACCATTCAGTACGAATATGAGAATGGTGATTTTATTGCAGATACAACCCCTGAAAAACAGGATGGGTAGGCGAGGTTAAAGGCACGAACTACTCCTTACTGTATCCAGTCCGTAAGACACAATCAGTATCAGCTTCCTGGCCAGTCAAGAACAAACTAGAGCCGGATAAGGCGAAAGTAAATTCTGTACAAACAGTTCCGTCCTCATCTTGTTCGCACAGGGTCATTTTGTCACCTGAAATACTCAGCGTACCACTTTCGGCAAGTGTGGCACCCATGTCCGTACGCTCAACCACATAGGTACTGGAATCACTAAAAATATACCGTTCGCATGTTGTAGAATTGCACTCGAGGGTTCCCTCGCCATTGTTGCCACTATCAGCACAATTGGTACGTTGAAAGCTCGTTCCCACCCATGAACCTACTAACTCATTTTTCACTTCGTCATCTTTGTTTCCACAGGCCAAGGCCAAAACCGTCAAAATCAGGAAATACTTTTTCATGAGCTTTTATTGAAAATTAGGTAAATCTAGGGATAGAACGCCAAAAATTGCCTTGCCTGTATAAATCTAGTTTTCGTCTACCTTGATCTTCTGGACCCTATGTCCGTCCATGTACTTCAACTTCAGTTGATTATTTTCAATGTTGATGCTGTAAGTGGACTGGGTTCGACTATCATTTTCATCCACCACAAGATTGATCTTGGAGGCCTCAATATTCTGGGTCCTTGTTGACTTGGAAGTTTCGATTACAATTTCATCAGCTTCCGGAATCCAGGTAATAGAGAAGTCCCGCTGATTCAGACTCAGATGTTCACTTTGATTGGGATAGATGGCGTAGGCGGCGTTCATAAAAATTAAGCGTTAGGCGCAGGAGTCGTTCCTGTATTCGAAAATCAAAAAATCCGAGATCAAGTTCAAGCCTTTGTGGTTGTATTTCGATCAATGTGGGTTTTTTGTGGATTAAGTGAACGTCCTGGGCCGGACCTTCCGTATGTTGTTCGATGCCATAATTTTGCTAATTTCAACGCATGCCGGTTTTGACAAATCAGGAGATCGATCAAATCACACAACTTACTAAACGTACATGTGTCGTAAGTGTGACGATAATTGGTTTGGCTTTTACAGCTTATACGCTGGGCTTGGACAAAAACCTGGCAACGATTGGAAGCCTCGCAATAGCTATACCGGTAGTTGTCAATGTGGTCATGGTTCGAAGAATTCGGCGAGGAAAGCGCTTAAGCAAGCCACACAATCGGCAACTGACTGCTGCTGCAATATATATGGCACTACCAGCGATGTTGGAGATATTACTGATCGTGTACCTAGCCTCTTGACCAATTTTATGGAGTCACAGGAATTTGAGAAACTTCGAAACGCTGCGTTGCGAAATGCGATGATCTCCACTTTTTTGTTAGCGTGGGCTTTGGTCATCACATTAAGAAATCCCGACTATCGTTTTGTGACGACTATTGCGGCCTTGAGCCATGTACTTTTGGTCATCAGCCTGGGCCTCGGAAAACAGAAAGGAATAAAGCTTACGGCCGCCCAAAACAGAGATCCTAAGCTCCTAATAGCTGTATTTGCACCTGCCATCTTTTATTTGATCATGAATGCAATCCTTTTCCTAAGGTAGGTCTCGATCAAGTCTTTTTTCCTCCATGGTGACGGGACCGGTACTTCTGTAGTGCATTTTGATAAAGACCAGCACCTCTTCAGCACCTGCTGCTAAGCAGGCCTGTTGTGCCTTCTCTGCTGTCGCCTGCACTTGCTCGTAGGGTCCTTCGATTATCGTGTCCATAGGTGTTATCAGGTATTTCAATCCTGATTTCTGGATCACACCGATCGCCTCATCTACTAAACTATAAGTGTCCTTTCCTTTGGCCTTGGGTACTATTTGCAAGGAGTAGTGGATATCGTGTTTGGTCATATCTTGTTTTTGATGTCTTCCGAAATCAACCAGCCTGCTGTCCAGCATGCCTGGAAGTTGAATCCGCCGGTCAAAGCGTCGATGTTTAAAACTTCTCCAGCCAGATAAAGTCCTGGCCACTCCCTCGATTCCATCGAATTGAGGTCGACCTGGTCCAGATTTATACCGCCAGCGGTGACAAATTCTTCCTTAAAAGTACTTTTGCCGTGGACACGGAACTTGGCTTGTGTAAGCTCTTCGGCGAGCCTGTTCAACTCTTTTTTAGACAATTGTGCTATTTCCTTTTCCGGATTTATATGGCATTGCTGTAGCAGATTGGTTAAATATCGGTTGGGAATACCCTCAACCTTCAGATTACGTAGCGTTTTCTTGGAACCCCTGTCAATATATGATCGCATTTTGTCCCGGAATTCCTCGAATGGAGAACCAATGAAATTGATGATCACGTCGAACTGATAGTTGCGTTCAGATAATTCCAGCGCTCCTCTTGCCGATAACTTCAAAACAGCAGGTCCGCTGATACCCCAGTGAGTTATCAGCAGAGGGCCTTGTTCTTTTAGCTTACTCCTGGCTACCTGAGTGGCTGCGTTTGGAAAGGAAATTCCTTGCAAGTCGTGCAATCGGGAATCCGAGATATTGAATGTGAAAAGGGACGGAACTCGAGGTTCGAGTCGAAAGCCCAATTGCTCCAACCATTGCCAAGAATGTTCGGAGGAACCCGTGGCAATTACAACTTTGTCGAATGAGTGAACACCATCGTTTGTGGTGATTTTCCAGCCTTCGGGTGAAGGTGCCACCTGGGTAGTCACGGTTTTTTTTAGCACTTTGATGCGCAGCTGTTGGACTAAACCTGTGAATAGGTCAATAATAGTTTTGGAGTTGTTCGATTTGGGAAACACTCTTAGGTCTTCTTCCACGTGTGTGTCTACACCTCTTTCCTGTAGCCAGGATCTCATGGTGTCGGTCGAAAACTGTTCAAAAGGTTTGTATAATTTTTTTCCCCCTCTCGGGTAGAAACCGATCAATTCGGAGGGGCTTTTGCGCTCATTGGTGACATTACATCTTCCTCCTCCCGACACCTTTACTTTGCTAAGTACCTTGCCTGATTTTTCAAGAATTGTAATGTCCGCCGAAGGTACTTTTTCAGCAATATTGATGGCAGTGAAAAAACCTGCCGCTCCGCCACCTATGATACCAACCTTCATGGTTTATCTATTTGATAAAGGATATGTGGTCTCAGTGGATTTCCTTTATTTATCAGTGGGTGTTCAAAGGTGCCCGATTGGGTCATTCCAATTTTCTTCATGACATTTTCAGAACGTTGGTTGGTCAGTGTAGTAAATGACCAGATCCTGGAAATGTTTTTTTCTTTAAAGGCAAATTTTAGGACGGCCTTAGCCCCTTCAGTTGCGTATCCTTTACCCCAATGATTGAAACCAAGTCGCCAACCGATTTCTACACCTGGCGCAAAGTACACGTCGAATTTGAATTTCAGGATGCCAATAAATCCAATCAATGTTTGAGAGGTCAGTTCATCAGCGGCAAAAAAGCAATAGCCTTCAGCGGCTTGTGCTCGTTGCTGGTTTTCAATGAATGCTTTGGTGTCGTCGATGGATTTCGTACTGGGGAAATACTCCATGACCCTTTCATCCGCATTGATCTGGCTCATAGCCTCCAGGTCTTTCATGGTCCAGGGGCGTAAACCCAGGCGAGGGGTTTGTATGATGTAATCAGCCATTGTGGAAGTTCATCGCACGCTCAATGCCTATGGTACAGAAAGCTTTGATGGCTTCAATTGCCTTGTCCATTTGAAGTGGCAAATGATCCAATTCGCCTTGTCCAAAATTGCTTAATACGTAATCTACCTGATGTCCTTTTCGGAAGTCATCACCAACGCCGAACCTCAGTCTGGCGTAGTTCTGTCCTCCTGTTAAGTCCTCAATATTTTTCAAGCCGTTGTGACCACCGGCGGAACCTTTCTGGCGCATCCTGATTTTACCATAGGGTAGGGCCAAATCGTCGGTAACCACCAGTAAGTTTTCCTTTGGGATCTTCAACTCTTTCAGCCAATAGTTGACCGCCTTGCCACTGAGGTTCATATAGGTAGTGGGTTTGATGAGGTGAAGGGCCCGACCCTTGTACTTCAATTCAGCCTTGTAAGCCTGCCTGGTGTGTTCGAAGGTTACATTACCTTCATCGGCCATCCGGTCCAATATCAGAAAACCAATATTGTGCCTGGTTAACTCGTATTCAGCACCGATATTTCCAAGTCCGGCAATCAGGTATTTCACAGCCTTAATTTTTGAGGTTCAAAGAAAAAAAAAGTCCCACAAAAGTGGGACTTCTTATCAATAGTTTGCAGTGACTTAGGCTTCTGCTGGAGCTTCCTCTTCGCCTTCTTCCTCTCCTTCCTCATCTTCAGACTTACCTCGCATAGCCCTAGGTACTTCTACAGAGCAGATAGTGACCAATGTGCTATTTTGAATTTCATAATCACCTCCTGGCAGTTCTCCTACCTTGATAGTTTTGCCCAGTTTCAGTTCAGAAATATCTACTTCAACGAATTCGGGCATGCTAGCAGGTACTGCTCTTAATCGCAGATGACGAAGCTTCATGATCAGCTTACCCCCGTTGAATACCCCTGGCGCTTCACCAATGGTTTTCAAAGGAATGTCCATAATTACGGGCTTACTGTCAGCCAACTCCAGGAAGTCCGCGTGCAGGATCACCTCACTTACCGGGTGAAATTGGATATCCTGAAGGATAGCCCTTACTTTCTTTCCCTGGATATTCAAATCAATAAACCTTGCTTCAGGTGTATACACCACATCCCGGAAAAGGATCATTGGCGCATAAAAGTGTGTTTGTTCTTTTCCACCATAAAGTACACAAGGAACATTCCCTTCGGCCCGAAGTTTTTTCGCTTCGCTTTTGCCGAGATTTGCTCTTTCATACCCTATAATCTCAACAGTTTTCATTTTATATAATTGTTAATCGTTTCTAATAAAAAGAGAGCTTATTGATTCATGATCATGAATCTTTCTGATGCCTTTGGCAAACAAATCAGCAACAGTAAGCACTTTGATTTTGTCAGAACTCTTTGCCCCGGGAATGGTATCGGTAATGATTACCTCCTCCAGTTCCGAGTTCTCAATATTGTCATAAGCCTTGCCGGAGAGTATGCCATGTGTACAAACAGCTCTCACCGAAATTGCGCCTTTTTCTTTGAGGATACCCGCTGCCTTGCAGATAGTGCCTGCCGTATCGATCATGTCATCAACTAACACGACATTAGCATCCGTAACATCACCAATTACTTGCATGGATGCGATTTCATTGGCTCGTTTCCTGTGCTTGTCGCAGATTACCATTTCAGCACTGAAATACTTGGCATAAGTCCGTGCTCGTGCACTGCCACCCACATCTGGTGAAGCGATCACAAGATTTTCGAGGTTCAGGTTGTTGATATACGGTACAAAAATGGAGGCTGCATCCAGGTGATCTACTGGAAAATCGAAAAAACCTTGAATTTGGCCGGCGTGTAAATCGCAAGTCATAATTCGACCTGCTCCAGCTGCTGAAAGCAGATTGGCCATCAGTTTTGCCGCTATTGATACCCTGGGTTTGTCTTTCCGGTCTTGCCTGGCGTAACCATAGTAGGGCACTACCACGGTCACCGATGCTGCACTGGCGCGTTTTGCCGCGTCAATCATCAGCAACAATTCCATCAAGTTTTCGGCCGGAGGCATGGTGCTTTGTATTAGGAATACGTCGCAACCACGGACGGTCTCTTCAAAGTAAAAGTTGATCTCGCCATCACTGAATCTGCGGGAGCTGCTTTTGCCGAGGGGTTTCCCAAAATAGTGGGCTATTTTTTCGGCCAGGATCTCTGTTCCTGTCCCTGCAAAGAGTTTTACTGATGACATGCTCCGATTTAAATAAAAATCCCCGGCCATTGGGCCGGGAACTTGAACTTACTTGTTGGCCTACTAGGGCTCGAACCTAGACTCTTCTGAACCAAAATCAGACGTGTTGCCAGTTACACCATAGGCCAAAATGGAGTGCAAAAGTATGGGTTATCATTTTAAGAAAAAAGGCTATTCAAGAAGAAATTAGCTTTTCAGAAAAGTATACCCTGGTGGGGTACGGTAACAGGTGGTTTTTAGCGGCAAGGAAGGGTTGTCTCTGATGAAATTTGCCATGGTATAAAAAAAGAAAAGCCCCAGTGAGGGGCTCTTTTCTTCATTTGTGAACAACCAATTCCTAAAATGAAGAGGGCATTTTTAATCGAAGGTGATGGACTGGACATCCTCCCACATGATGTATTGGGGTTTTGATGCTTTGTACACAAGCAATCCCGTATTTCTTTCACTTACATCCTGTCCATCTTCGAGTTTTATTTTTTCGCCGTTACGCAATTCGACCACTGAGTAACGATAACCTTTGGGTTCGATGCTTTTGATATTGCGGAATGGAATGATGTATTCCATGTCATCTATTTTTCCTTGCAATACCTCAAAGTCGAATTCTTCATCCAGATCATAAACGATACGACCTTCTATTTCACCACTCCTTGTAACTACCTTTCCTGATAGCGGTGACTTGTCCTTAAAGTCATTATAAGCTTTTCCTGAATTTGGTGGCTTGGAGAAAGTGACCTTTTCAAAATCTCTCCAAGGTATATCCACACGACCAACTCCCTCCAGGGTGACGATGATTCCGTCGTTATCTCCATTCACATCGTTCGTTCCCCTGAGCGTTAATTCCCGGCCTGACTTCAATACTACAAAAGCGCGACTGCCTTCGTTTTCGATAGAAGCTATATTGCCAAATGGTATTTCCAGGTCGCCATCATAGCTTTCACCGTCCAGTATATCGGTAGATACTCTTTCATCATGGTCCCATTGAACAAATCCTGTAAAATCGCCATAATCGCTTTCGACTGTGCCATAAAGTGGCTCACCAAATGGTCGGTCGAGTTTAGAAGGGGTCTTTATGAATTCCACCATGTCGACCCGGCTCCAGCTCAGCTCCACTTTCCCAATTTCCTGATCCAAGACCCTTATTTTGGCACCAATGTCGTTACTACCTCCCTCTAGGTCAATCTTTGTACCATCGCGAAGCTCGACCGTCACTTCGTCACGACGATAGATCCTTAATGTTTTAAGTTCTCCAAACTGACAGGCAAATTGGTGCGTGAACTCTCCATCATGCCACCGACTGGACCAATTGTTTGAAAACCAGGTGCCCACTTCATTGCCCCAGTGTCGTCTGCGTCGTAGTTCTTCTATTTCCTCTCGACTTAGATAGTCGATGTTTGGATTCTCTGGCTTGCTGCTATTGAACATATCAGTCCAGTACACTTCCTCCTTTCCCCATCGCAGCGGACCTTCATAAGTGCGACCTTCTTCTGTGGTTACCCGGCCATAAATAAATCCATCATCCTGGGCTGTTGCACTTTGCGGTAATAAGGTTAGCTGTGTTGCCAATACGAGTGCGTAAGATTTGATTAGGTGATTCATTTCTTTTGCGTTTTAGTTCGATAATCCATGCGCCATCACCCTGAGGAAAAAATCAACAGACCGGAAATTCCGATCTGCTGATATAATATTTGAGTTTTTGACCTTAGGGTTTTTCACTTCTTTGTGAATTGTTGACATTTCGAAGATGGAATACTCTCCTTATATAAGAAAGTTACTTCCGACGAGTTGGGCTATGACCTTACCGAATCGGGATATGAAAAAGATGGAGCGAATTGCGTTTTATGGAGTATTCACGCATAAATGCGGTTTGGCAAGAACCACGCCCGGAAAAGTGAAATTGATATTAGAGGATATCAAATCTTTGGAACAGTCCAGCGCGATAGCTTTTACCGATGGGGATGATACGATCACCAATCACGATGTTCTGACCTTCAACACCCTTCAGGTAATCAAGATTTACGACATAAGACTTGTGGATCCTATAGAATGAGTTGGTTTCTGTCAGTTTGGCCTCGACGGACTTCAAGGTATGGCTTACCAGATACTCCCTGCCATTATTCATTAATATATTGGTATAGTTGTCTTCCCCTTTTGCCAGGACGATCTCGCCGGCGTTAACACGCTTTAGTGAGGAGCCATCTCTAACCATGAAGCCCGTGAAAACCGGATTGCGAGAGGCCTGTCTGTCCCGGCGCGACAATGCAAGTTGTACATTGACTAGCAGTTCCTCCTCTACAAAGGGTTTTAGTAGATATCCTCCTGCTGACAAAGAGGCAATTTCTGCCCTGGATGTGGCATCTTTGAGAGAGGTAATAAATAAAAATGAAACCTTGCCATTAATGGCCTTTGCCAGGTCCAAACCGGTCATGTCCCCCTTAAGCTTTATATCAAGTAATACCAGGTCTGGTGAGGTAGCTTCAACTAGCTCCAGCCCTGCTTGTCCGGAAACGGCATGACCCACCACATGGTGTGAGGCGCCTTCCAGGATAGTTGTAAGGTCCTGAACGACCAGTAATTCATCTTCGACGATTGCAATTTTAGCTTTCATGGCTTAGCGGGATCTCTACATTGATGAGTGTGCCATTTTCCTGAGTGAAGGCCACTTTTCCTTGCATGGTGTCCACCAGGGTGCGAATTAAATTTATTCCATAGGATTCAGTTGCGGATAGTTCCATGCCTACACCATTGTCCTGCACCAGCAAATTCAGGCCATATGCTGTTGCCGTAAGCTTCACGCTGATTTCAGGAAATGCTACCACCCCCTCCGGAAATGCATATTTGATGGCATTGGTTAAGCCTTCATTAATAATAAGGCCAAGATGAACCGCCATATCTGACGGAATTTCACCGGCGCCGATTTCGAGGTTAAATCGAATAGGTTTGGTTTGGTGATGGAATGTGTCCCGGATTGCCTCCAGCAGGTCCTCCAGGTAGTCTTTGGCGCTCACAGAAGTAGGTTTCTCTCCAACTTGCAGGTTCTCATGTACAAGGGCCATTGAGATCACTCGGGTTTTGGTGTCCTTGATCACGGTTTGAAAAGACGGGTCGATTATGAGCTTTTCCTGAATGTTCAATAAGCTCGAGACAATTTGCAAGTTGTTTTTGATACGATGATGGACTTCTCCCATCAGGAGCTCCTTTTCACTCAATGAACGCGAAACCAAGGCATTTTTTTCGGCAAGTAGTTCATTGGATCTCTTCTTAAGGTGATAGGATCGGGCAAACAAAAAAGTACTTAGCAATGCGAGCAATAAGATAATGGCTCCAACTTGTTGTAAAAGTGACTTTTTAGCCAGTTGTGCATCTAGCGTGGCTTTCTCGCGTTCGAACTGAAAAGACAGTGAATCCTTTTCTCGACTAAAATCATACTCCATTTCCAGCCTGGTGAGCTTGGAGGTAAGGTCTGAGTTGAAAAGTGAATCCCGAAAGGCGCTTTGTTTTTCCTTATATTTCAATGCACTTGCCGTTTGACCCTGGGCCTTGTAAAGTTGGTAAAGGTCTTCGCTGATCATATTCAAGCCGGATACGAATCGATGTTCCTCGGAGATCTCATACGCCTCCAGTAATTGCTGCTCTGCTAATTGCCAACGCCCCTTGTCTCGATTGATCTTAGCTAATGCCAGTAGTGCACCAGTTATCGTGGGGGGATCTGAACAGTCCCGACCGGCTTGAAACGATTCTTTGGCAAACTTTTCAGCCAAGGCGAGATTCCCCAGCCGCTGGTGTACATCTGCCAGGTCATTGGCGGGATACATCCTCAGACAATCGTGTTCTCCACTACCCAACATTTGATAGGCCAGGTTGCAATATTTAAGTGCTGAGTCGTATAATGCCTTATGAATATATACCAATCCGACATTGCCATAGGCCCGTGATAATCCCCGAACGTCGCCGGTATCTGTGATGCTGATGGCCTCCTGATAATAAGCCAGGGCTTCCCCATATCGTTCCTGGTTGTATTTGATGATGCCAAGGTTGTTGTAGGTAGTGGCAGCTCCTGCTTCATTACCTAACAACAATTTGTAAGAAAGTGACTTCTGATAATTTTCCAGGGCCTTGGGATAATTGTCCATCACATTATGTAGCGCCCCCAGATTGTTCCAGGTGCGCGAAAGCAAAACAGAGTCCATCCCCAGTTTTTCATATTGCAAAGTGCTGTCGTAAAGGCTCAGGGCTGCTTCAAAATCTCCCTGTACATGGTAGACAAACGCCTTGTTGAACTGTGCAAGTGCAATTTGTTGGATGGATTCACTGGCTTGGGCATATGAAAAGGCTTGCTCGGCGAAGTACAGTGCCGAGTCGAGATTGGCGTAGCCTACATTTCGTGATCGTTCATTATAGTGCGCGGCGAGTGAAGTCAGGGAGTCTTTGGAGATATCGGGGACCTGGCCCGTCGAAATGTGGAGGATCACGCTATAGCAAAGGAGAAGTAGAACAAGGGCTCGCATGAAGGTTAGGTGGTTTCGTCCTAAGAAATTTAGTCATTCCCTCATGGAATTAGTCGTTTGCCTCAAATCTTATTTTAACACTCAGGTACGCCCTGTTCCTTGCTGAAAAAAGTGCTACAATGAAAAAAACAACAATCTTAACTGTGCTACTCGCAGGGCTACTGCCGGTGGTACTTCTTGCGCAAGGCAATTCCAGACTATTGGCAGATGGTAAAGCCATTTCGGAGCTTGTTTCGGATGTGCAAACTTTTGAATTGCAGTTTGGCATAAGCCAGGAAGCAGCGAAAGGTGGCTACGGATTTCCAGCGGCAATGAAACCCATGCTGAAAGCCAAAGGAGGAGCCGACTTGCAATATGCCGTTCGAATTAACATCAAGGACAATTCAGGTTGCGGTGAATTAAATCCGGTATATGAACAGAGCGGAGAAGTGAAGGCCATGGGCTGGTCTAACCTGGCGAAAAACGGAGAGACCGTCAACGTTCTGATCAAGGGTAAGGATATTTACGACAACCTCAACAACCTGCTCACAAAGTGTGGAAAGACGCCAAGTGCACTTTCTCTTGATATGGTACTCCTTACTTTGCCTAAATCCAAGTCTTCGGGCAATAGTGAACATGAGCTTTCCCGCATATCGCTACCGGTTTCTGCCAGTTCGGCCACAGCCATGATCAAGGGAGCGGATGAAAAGACATACAATGAGTTCCTGTCAGGCAATAAGGCTCATAAGGTCCGCGATGAAGCATTACTAGAAGCAATTGAAGACGAACTGGCTCGTTTGAAGAAATCGATCGCTTCAGACATCATCACGATTCATGTGCAGGATATCTACTACAAAGATGCGGCTAACACGGTGCTTACCTGGTATGCACATAACATTTATAAAAACAACGACGGCCAGTGCAAATACGGCTATATCTACGGAGAAGCATCTAAATACGACGGAGGTTACAGCATGAATTACCTCAATGGCGAGCGAGAGGAATTCATTGGCTGTGATTATGCGGAGAAACTCAGAAATAGATAGCTATACTTCCTTTTGGAGGTATTTTTCTTCGTAGCAGGGAGGCCGAATATTGCTGGCCTCCTTTTGCGCACCCGCTGGTGCGGGTTAGGTATTGAAATTAGAGCTTGCCTACCAGCTTTAATTGGTGCGGGCTGGTCCTGGGGATCCTTTCAATTACTCTTCGGGCCTCCAAGTCTAGTTTTACTGTGACTATATACCATAGTACTTTCCCATCAAAGACCTCCGTCAGATCATCAACGGCACGATCACTCAATTCGTCGAAAGTAATTTGCGGATGAGATTGTACTGTCTCAACAATGTATTTGGCAATTTGATCGTAGCGTCTCTTGAGAATATTGACGCCTTTTTTACCCTGCGGGTGGAGTGTTAGAATTTTTTCCTCAGCCATGATTCAGGTTCTGTGTTGATAGCTGACGAATATATAAAATTCCCTGTCGCGCTTCACTCAGGCAACGAAAGAAGTGGTTAGTAACGGTTACTTTTTACCAATACAGGTGGTGATCGTAAGGTACCTCGGCTACATATCGAGCCAGGCCTTGAATTCCGGTGTGCGCTCGGAACTGATGACAATTTCTTCCTCCGAAGCAGGGCTCAGTTCAATCTTGAGCCTGCCTTTGAAGTAGGGGTGTATCTCAGAGATGGAATCTATGGAAATCAAAAACTGCCTGTTAGCCCGAAAGAAGTTCTTCGGATCCAATTGGCTGCCTACGATTTCCAAAGGTTGATCAATCGGGTATTTCTTGCCATCCTGTGTGACAGCATAGGTTAGTTTGTTCTGACTGAAAAAATAGGAGATTTTTTCAACCGGCAAAGCCAGGATTTTCTGGCCCGCTTTGATCATAAACCTTGATTTATAAGCCTTTTTCTGCGCCTCAATCAGATTATAGAGGTTGTCAAAGTCTGCAGGAAATTTGTTTTCCTGACTCCTTTGAATATGGCGCTCGATGCTAGCCTGCAGTTTTTCTTTTTGAATGGGCTTAAGCAGATAATCAATGCTGTTGACTTCAAAAGCTTTGATAGCGTACTGGTCATAAGCAGTGGTAAAGATCACTGGCGTCTCGATTTGAACCTTTTTGAAAAGGTCGAAACTTAGCCCATCGAGGAGCCGAATATCACTGATTATAAGGTCAGGCACCTCGTGATCTTTGAACCATTGTTCTCCCTGCTCCAGGGACTTGATTTCGCCGACAATATCTATCGCAGGGTCTATTTCATGGATCATGGTCTTGATCCTTTCTGCGGCGAGTGATTCATCTTCTAAAATCAGAATTCTCATAATGTCTCGACTTCTAACATGGGAACACTTGCTCTAAATTCATCGTCATTTTTCTGAAATACCAGTTCCTCGTCTGTAAAATACCTGAATCTGGCCTTGATGTTGTTCAATCCGGTACCTGATTTCGTTTTTAGATCCTCTGGCTTTTCGAACAGAGAGTTGCAGACGTGAAGTCGGTCGCCATTGGTTGTGATCTTGATCTGGAGTGGTCGGGCTTGGGTGATGTTGTTGTGCTTGATGGCATTCTCTATCAGCATTTGGATCGTCAGCGGAGGGAGCATGAAGAAGTAAGCGTCGGATGAAATGTTTACATCAAACTGTATGTTTTGTTCAAATCTTGTTTCAATCAGAAAAATATACGATTGGATGAATTCCAATTCCTCCTCCAGGGTGACCAAATCCTCGCCTTTGTTGAGCAGCAATGTGCGATAGACCTGGGCAAATCGAACAAGAAACTCCTGGGATAGATCCCTGTCCTTGTCTATCAGCGAAGAAAGGATGTTGAGATTGTTGAATAGGAAATGGGGATCCAGGTGATTCTTTAGATTGGTCAACTGGCTGATCGTAGTTTCCTTTTGATAACGTTCAACTTCAATTTCGGAGTGTTGCCACTGTTTCAAAAAATGTAGTCCAAAATAAATTGAATAAGCAGGAATGGTGATGACGATGCCCCATACATTCATCACGATGATCTGGGCCAAGACAGGTGGATCTTCAGTGAAGAGTAGTTTGAAGGAGAAATAGGCCGCATTAAGGACGATCAGGGAGTACAGCATTCCAGCAAAAAGTTGACCGAAAAACCGCTTTCTACCGAACCTGGTCCATGAGTATTTCCGCTCAAAAAATCGCGTAATCCCCTGATTACCAATCCACAGCAGTATGAATACAAACAGTACCCAACCGATAGTGAAGTAATGGGTCTCTTCAGGGTTTATGTAACCCAAATAAACAAGGATGGCTACCAGGACCAACCCAGCAATCCAAATAATTTTCTTGACGCTTAGCAAGGGAGATTACAAAATATCTCGAAAATAAGGAATTGATATCGGATATCTAGTTGAATCGTACTTCGGCAACATCCCTCCACCTGATATACACAGGATCTTTGCCGCTACTTTCAAAGACCAGAATGCCATCATTGTCATCGCTAACATCTCTTCGTTCACCCAGGAAAAGTTCCTCACCGTTTTTCAGGATCACACGGCAGTATTCAGAATTTTTTGGGGCTATCGCTTCAATATTGGCAAAAGCCACTTTGTACTCGATCTCATCGTCATCAGCCTCCAGGGTTTCCACTTCCCAGGCTTCGTCAATGTCGTAGAGAATACGCCCTTTGAACTCGTCCCTGTCATAGGTGATCACCGTGCCTGAAAGCCCTTTGGGAACAGCGTAGCTTTCATAGGAAGGCCCACTGGATTCCACATCTTTGAAGGTCACTTTCTCAAAAACCTTCCAGGGAATATCAATTTTACCGATACCGTCTACACTCACAATGATACCGTCGTTACTTTCATTGACGTCATTCGTTCCTCTCAGTAGAAATTCTCTTCCAGATTTCAGGGTCACATAGCTGCCGCCGCGTTCCCTTTCAATGATCCTGATGTTGCCAAAGGGTATTTCCATATCACCATCCCGGCTTTCCCCGTCCAATACATCATCGCCTAACCGCTCGTCATGGTCCCACTGAACGTAGCCGGAGTAAGAGCCCTTTCTAAACGTCTCGACGGTCCCATACAGGGGTCTGCCGCCCTGAACTCGCAAATTCTTTGGTGTCGGCATGAATTCTACTTTGTCAATACGGTCCCAATCCAGTTTCACGCGCCCCAGCTCCTCATCGTAAACGATAATGGTAGAGCCAACGTCGTTGTATCCGCGGCCACTCAATTCTAGCTGCATGCCATTTTTCAGCTCCACATCTACTCTGGATCGGCCCTTGTTTCGAATAGAAGCGAGATTACCAAACTGTGTTGAAAACTCGTGACTAACATGTCCTTTGTTATCCCAGATGCTGGATATGCTCCAATCTATGTCATCCCACAGATCACCCCGATTGGTATCATCGTCATCATCCTTTTCGACAAAGGAGTTGTAGTAGCTGTCTCTTGTCTTGGAGGCGTTGAAGTAATCATTCCAAAAGGCTTCTTCCTTGCCCCACCTGATTTGCCCCTGATAGGTTTGACGGAACGTATGGACTTTTCCATAGATATAGCCTTCCGCGTTTTGCGCGTTGGCTTTGTAAATGATCAAAAGCGCAATAAGGTTACCAAGTACGAGGAGAATGGTCTTCCTATGTTTATCAAGAAATCCAGCTTTTTCCATGTTCCAAATATGAACAGGTATTTTACAACTGAAAAGCTATTTTCTCTCTGTCGGGCCATAGCATGACCGAAACCGGATATAGGCCGACCAAAACCAGAAATGCCCTACTGGAGGCGCTTAAAGCGTACCCCTTAGTTCCTGCTCTCTTTCTATTGCCTCAAACAAGGCCTTGAAGTTGCCTTTGCCGAAAGATTTGGCTCCTTTTCTTTGAATGATCTCGAAAAACACGGTTGGCCGTGGTTCTACTGGCTTGGTGAATATCTGTAGTAGATAACCTTCATCGTCTCGATCCACCAGAATACCAAGCTCCCTGAGCGGCGCCACGTCCTCATCAATTTTACCCACCCGGTCAAGCAAAGTATCATAATAGGTGCCTGGGACCCTCAAAAATTCAATACCCCTGGCTTGCAGTTGTGTCACCGTCTCAATGATATTATCGGTGGCCACTGCGATGTGTTGTACGCCAGGCCCTTCATAGAAATCCAGATATTCTTCAATTTGAGATTTTCTCTTACCATCAGCGGGTTCGTTGATAGGGAATTTTATCCTACCATTCCCGTTGCTCATAACTTTGCTCATCAGCGCAGTATAATCCGTACTTATGTCCTTATCATCGAAGGAAACTATTTGCGCAAAACCTAGTACTTCGGCATAAAAATTGACCCAGTGGTTCATCTTTCCAAGCTCCACGTTGCCCACCATATGGTCAACATATTTCAGGCCAAGGCTTGGTGGATTGAAGGTAGTTTCCCACGCTTTGAATCCTGGAAGGAAAGGTCCGTTGTACGCTTGTCGTTCAACGAATAGGTGAACGGTTTCGCCGTAGGTATAAATACCGGATTTGACAACTTTTCCATTTCCGTCCTCTTCAGTGACAGGTTCCAGGTAGGAGGTGGCTCCCCGTTTCATTGCTTCTTCGTAGGCATAGGTTGCGTCATCAACCCACAAAGCTATGACCTTGATCCCATCGCCGTGCAGGTCAATATGCTTCCCAATCTCGGTTCCGGATTTTAGTGGCGAAGTAAGAACTAACCTGATTTTGTCCTGAACTACCACATAAGACTCACGGTCCTGAAGGCCCGTCTCAAGTCCCGCGTATGCGAGCGACTGAAATCCAAAGGCAGACTTATAGAAATGAGCTGCTTGCTTGGCGTTACTCACATAAAATTCCAGGTGGTCGGTGCCATTTAAAGGCATGAAGTCTTTTGCCTCGTCGTAGATCTTTTCCAGTTCAAGTGTAGATGTAGCCATGACATTTAAATTAGTTGTCATGACAAATATATTGAATTTAATTCACTTTTTGTAGTTATCGAAGACCTGATCTATGATCCTTACAAAATCGTCAAAGTCATTTTGGCTTAGGTTTTTCCATCCACGCGATCGAAGCTCGCTGACCAGGGGTTCCATGGATTCGACCAGTTTCTGGCCAGACGCGGTGAGTAGGACGTTCCGGGCTCTTTTGTCTTGATTGCCTTTTTCGCGAATGACCACCCCTTTTTTTACCAATAAGTCAATAATTCTGGAGATCGTGGGAGCATCCTTGAAACTGAAAGATGCCAGGTCATTTTGGGATTGTCCATTATTATAATAGAGTTGTTCTATCACTACCCATTGTTCGGGGGTGATATCAAAACCATGTGATTTAAATGCCTGAGAATAACTCAATTTCACCAGTCTGGTGGTGCGTTCGAGTAAATAGCCCAGACCTTTGCCCTGTTCTGACTCCATTGGCCAAACATAATCGAATTACTATGATTGGTCGTCAGGAAATTAAGCGAGATAGTAGGATTGTTGTTATCGTCGCGATGAGTATCCCCAATTCCCACCCATCCGGGAAGTATTTTTGATTACTCCGGTTTCGTGGATGACTAATCGCAGGAAATGTATTGTTTGAAGGATTCCAGTACAATGTCTGGAGGATACGCATTGTTGAAAGTGACGGGAATACCTTTGTTTTTCCCATCTTCACCCTCCGTTAAAACAATGAAATGAAGATGAGAATACCCTGCGGTTCCGGATCTACCGACGAGGCCTAGGGGCTGACCGACTTCCACGGTATCACCAAACGTCACCAAGATGCCGTCTTGAGGGGAGTGCATATAAAGACCGTAAGTGCCATCGCCATGGTCGACGGCAAGATAATTTCCAATACCTCCGCCGCCACTGGGCTGGTCCTTTTCCACCCATGATACGACGCCAGCCCTTGCCGCGAGGAATTCGTAGTTCTCTGGCAAGTCAAAATCGTAGGCATACTGATCAAATTCTCCCGGAGCGTGAAAAGATTGGGAGCAATTGCTTAAACCCATCCAATGTCTGTGACCGGGGACAAATGGCAATGTGTAGGGTGATGCACCTGGAGCAGGATAGGCTTCACCTCCGCAGGCATATACCTCAGTTTGTGGGTAAACGCGTGTTTCACAAGCTTCGAGGGCCTCTTCGGCACTCAAATCCTTAACCGCTATTTCTTCCGGATCATCTGACTTGCAGGCGGCAAAAAGTGTGAGACTCAACACCAACGTAGGAAAATAGAGCTTTTTCATATGCTGCTAATAACAATACCTCCTTCAAAGGTCCCTATTATGGCATGACGATTCCTAGTGCAGGGGGGTAAGGAATAATTGTTTTGAACGGACTGGGGGAATTCACACCTTTCCGGACGTCTTTTTTTAAATTTCAGATTACTCGATCCAAATTTTTTTTTGCAAGATGAGGAAGGAAGTATAAATAGAAGCCGTCCTGCTAAAATTGGTTTAATGCAATTGCAATCGTTTGATTCTTAAAAATGTGATATTTCATTATTCCTCTGGGTTAGGAGGTGCAGCGAAAACTTCATAATTCGTTAAATTTTTCTCAAAACCTTTTTTGTATTTCTCATAAAGAAATGCCATAGTTTTGCAGAATATTTTCAAAGAAAACTCAATTTTATGGTTGTGTCTGTAGCAAAAATCGAAAAAGCTTGTGTTGAAGCAAAAGACAAGTTAAACCAATTGAACATAGAAGAACAATTGGTTTCAGAGATCGAATGGTGCCTTGGTAGCTATGCCAATGACGGGAATCCCGATGGGCTTATTCAAAAGGGTGGAGAGGCTTTGACCGCCTTGAAAAAATTCAAAGAATCCAACCCTAGAAAAGTTTCCAAGAAACTGATCGATGATCTTGGAAAGGCATTTGCCTAAGTATCACCAGGAAAATTTGTAAGTAGCCGATTCCTCCCGGGATCGGCTTTTTTTATAGGTTGAACCAGTAGGAGAGTTTTAGGACCAGGGCTCGATTCCTTGGGGTAAAACTAAATGTGTTATCCAGGGGATTGTCAAAGTCGTCTCCGGCGGTGAAATAGTTATCAGTATAGACTAAGAAAAAGTCAGAAACCGGCTGAAATCTCCACTGTAGTCTTGAGTTGATATTCAGATTATCCTGCTGGCTATTGTATTGAACAAAAGTGGTGAAAAACAGGGAGGTCGTGAAAGTAAGGTCTACTCTGGGGCTTACCAGAAAAAATTCAGCAGAATTGTACGGAAGCGGGAAGTCCAGGCGGTTGTACTCAAAATCCATGGCCAACGACACATAAGGCTGATATCGGTAGTTCAGTGTGGAATTTATCTGCAGTCGATCCCCATTAAAAAAACCACCATAACTGACGGCTCCCTCAAAGTTGAGGATATTTCGCGTGTCCGATGAATATTCCAGGTTTACTCTTGACCAGCTGTAGGTTTCTCCGGCGGCTAACTCCTGGCCATCGGATCTGGTAGGATCGAAGGGGTCCTGAAGTTTTACCTCGTTATAGTCTAGTGAAAGCTCCAGGTTGGAGGTATTGAGAAAATTGAGTTCGTAGCTCACAGAACCATCTAAATCGAGGTTTTCCCAGCTATCTGTAGTTGTTCGCCGAAGTTCAAATTCTGGCCCATGGCGTTGGATGGTACCTCCTGACCAAAACGTATATTCAACGCCTCCTCCGCCACGGAATACTCCCGTGCGGGGGACAAACCCCAATTCGGCGTTGTAGTTTTCTCCAACTAACAGATGAAACCAGCGTATGCTCCAGTAGCGGGTATTGTAGCCCAGAAATGCGCCATGGGTCCATGAGTTGTTTTCTGAGCCTGGATCTTCCGAATTATGATAGAAAAAGTTGCCTTCCCATCGATTGTCGAGTGACGCCAGGTTGTAATCCACCCCAAAGACCCGGTTGAATTTGGTGCTGTTTAGTGTTGTATCGTTGGGATCAAAATCTGTGGCTTCACGATTGACAAACAAAGCTGAAACGTTTGACCTGGCAAAAAGCTGTCTTTGTACAATGCCGAAAGTATAGTTTTGGCCAGGTTGGCGAATAGATTGATCCTTTTGGGTCTGCATGTTCAGTAATCCCAACCGCCAGTTTTTACCCATTTTCCCACTTAATCTTGCGCCGCCTATGATCGGAACTTGAACAGTCTCACCGTCATCGTTGGAGGCTATCCCGATCCTTCGGGAGAAAAAAGGTCGGGCTCGCCCAAATCCATTCATGGCGAAGAGGTCTTGGTTTTCAAGAAAAAATTGACGCCTTTCGGGGAAAAAGATTTCAAAACGGTTAAGGTTGGTAACCTGACGATCGACTTCTACCTGCGAAAAATCAGGATTCACCGTCAAATCCAGGTTGAGACTATTAGTGACCCCAATTTTAGCATCAAAACCTGCCTCAAAGTTATTGTCCACCGGGGTGGCGTCTTCAAAGTTTTTGGAAGTACCTGCTGTTACATAAGGAATAATTGAAAGGTTGGCACCAGCCTCCGGTGGTGGTACATCCCAAACCAATCGACCGGTATAGATGAGGTCTGAGGTTCGGAATTGCTGAGCTACCTGGATCCAGGACGAGCGCTCGTTGGCTCTCCGGTTATTGCGAATAAGCTGTAGTCCCCAGCTCGGGGTACTGTTATAACGGATGGATTTCAGCGGAATAGCCATTTCTGCCACCCAACGATCGTCATAAATCTTGGTGGCCGAATACCACTTGTTGTCCCAATCGTCGGCCACGGAGCCACCCAACGTCACCAGTCCTTCACGTTGCACATTGAAAGGCGTTACCTGGAAGGTGAAACCATTGGACTTATCATTAAACGGGTCTATGTAGAAACCTACATTGTCATTTTGAAACCAACTAAAGTCCCGTCTAAGTGATTGGCTAATGGGCTTGCTACCATGTTCTTCGTGGCAAATGATTGCAACGTAAATGAACTGGTCGTTGTAGCTGAATTTGAAATCAGTCGGAAAGTATGGGGCGACACTGTCCGCGGGAAAATTCTGAGTGAATTGGGAGCCAGTTGGTATGTTTTCCCAGCCATTATCATTTAACACTCCATCCAGCACAATTTCACCAGTGGTCCTGATTAAGTTGTAACTCGTATTGTCTGGCTGATTTTGGCCGAAACCGAAAGAAATAAAAAACCCTCCTACGAGAAGGGATAAATACTTTTTCACTTTTGGGGAATTGGGGTGTCGCTAATGAAAGTTTCTACTAATCGTCGTTTTTGCGACGTGGAATCAGATGCTGATCGGCAATGGAACGAAGGTAAGACCTACTTGTATTGATACTTGGGTCCGAGTAAATGTAGGCCGATAGGTCGGCAATGACACCTGGCTTGTAACCTAGCTTCACTGCAACTTTCTCGCAAAACTCAATTTCTGTTTGATAGATCTTCCCATCCACTTTCATCAATTGAATGATGTCAAAGAGATAGGTGAACTTTTCATCCGGCGGAAGATCATGAAGATTCTTCAAAGGTTTCGGATTGTCGATGATGTTTTCCACCTGGTCTTCCGAAAGGCCGCCACGCTTACCAATTTTGTGAATGAGCTCACTTTCTTCGGATGCTACGAACTTATCTACTTTAGAAAGATGTACAAGAAGGCTAATCTGGTCCTCTACCGGTAACATTGGCGCAAAATAACTGATACTTCAATAATGAAAAAAAGATGACGCAATTTCCTTTATTGATCCAGCCATATAAAGCGCCAAACGAGACATTTTGTTTCATTTCATATGTTTTTATGAAAAAGTTTTAGGAATGTGCTTGCAAATTCAATTCTGTCGTCAGTAGCTTAGCGTCCGAAATGAGAAAACACATACATGCATATTGGTGGTGGTATTACATGATTTACAAGGATCTGTGAGCTGCTAGTATGTGCAATGAAAAATATAAGCCTGCTGTTCACAGCAGGCTTTTTTTGTTTTAAGACATGACGAAATTTGAATTAAGAATCAGAAAAAGACGCCTTTTGGCCGATACGATCACGCCAGTTGGCATTTATCTAAAGGTACGTGACCGTTTTGCGGGCTCCTTTTTGTTGGAGAGCTCTGATTATCATGGAGGGGACAATAGTTTTTCCTATATCTGCTGTGATCCTATAGCAAGCTTTTCACTGGACGGAGATGTTTTGCTGAGATCCCTCCCTGACAGACGCACGAGCAAAGAGCAAATCGCCACACCAAAGGATGTGCTGGTTAAACTCAAGGAGTTTCGAAACTCTTTTTCTTTGAAGGCCGCACCCAGCAAGCATATCGAAACTGGCTTGTTTGGATATATGGCTTATGATGCGGTACAGTTTTTTGAAGACATTGAGCTGCAACCGAAGCCCGGGAGTTCAATACCGCTTATTTCCTACCATGTCTTTCGTTACATTATCGCACTGGATCACTTTAAGAATGAGTGCTTTATTATTGAGAACTACCTGGCGAATGAGGAGCCTCGAGGAGAGGAATTCGAAGAGTTGTGCAACCTGATACATCAACGTAATATCCCTTCATTTCAATTTCAACGAAAGGGTGAAACCATCTCTAATTTGACGGATGAGCAGTTTTTGCAGCATGTGAAAGCCGGGATTAAGCATTGTGACCTGGGCGATGTGTTCCAGGTGGTTTTTTCCAGAAGATTTCAAACGGGCTTCACAGGAGATGAATTTCAGGTTTATAGGGCGTTGCGCTCTATTAATCCGTCTCCCTATTTGTTCTATTTTGACTATGGAAGCTATAAGATATTTGGTTCTTCACCTGAAGCACAAATTATTGTGAAGGAGCGGCAGGCTACCATTCATCCGATTGCCGGGACTTTTCGACGTACTGGGGACGATTCAGCGGACGCGGAGCTAGCCAAGAAGCTGCTCGAGGACGAAAAAGAGAATTCTGAGCACATTATGCTCGTGGACCTGGCAAGAAATGATTTGAGCAAAAGTGCGGATAATGTAACCGTAGATACCTATAAAGAGATCCAATACTATTCGCATGTCATTCACTTGGTCTCAAAGGTTACCGGTGACTTAAAATCCGAAGGCGATGCACTCGATATTGTTGCTTCCACTTTTCCGGCGGGAACACTTTCAGGAGCGCCAAAGCACAGAGCCATGCAGCTGATCGACCAAATTGAGAATCAGTCCCGAGGGTTCTATGGTGGAGCTATTGGTTTCATGGATTTTCAGGGCAATTTCAATCATGCCATTATGATTAGAACTTTCTTGAGCGAAAGAAATCAGCTCATATTTCAAGCAGGCGCTGGAATAGTATCAAAGTCCAAACCAGCAAGCGAGGTGCAGGAGGTGTATAACAAACTGGCAGCATTGCAAAAAGCGATGGAGGACGCTGAACAGATCTGATTATGAAGATTTTAGTGCTCGATAATTACGACAGTTTCACCTATAACCTGGTGCACATATTACGGGAGCTTGGCCTGGGTTCCTCGGCGGAAGTTCACCGAAACGACAAGATTGAATTGGATGCGATCGAAGCATTTGATAAGATCATGCTCTCGCCCGGCCCCGGAATTCCCAAGGATGCTGGAATCATGCCCGAACTCATTAAAACTTTTGGTCCTAGAAAGAGCATTTTGGGGGTGTGCTTGGGACATCAAGCTATTGCTGAAGCCTTTGGAGCGCAGTTATACAACCTGCCTTCCGTATTCCACGGGGTAACCACTCAGGTGCGGGTAATTGACAAGGAGGAACAGCTATTTGCCTCATTGCCTGACGTTTTTACCGTGTGCAGGTACCATTCATGGGTAGTGAGGCAGGAGGAGTTGCCAGCTGACCTTCGGATTACTGTAACTGGCGAAGAAGGCCGAATAATGGGCTTGCGTCACAAATCGTATGATGTTCGTGGTGTGCAGTTCCATCCTGAGTCCATCATGACCGAACATGGAGTGAAAATGATCAATAACTGGCTGAACAGTCGCTGACAAAATGAAAACTATACTCAATAAACTATTTCGACATCAATCGCTGGACAAAGAGGAGGCCAGAGAAGTCTTATCCAACCTTGCGCAGGGTCAATACAATGCCAGCCAAATGGCGGCATTTCTTACCGTTTACCTGATGCGTAGTATCACAGTAGACGAACTGGAAGGGTTTAGGGATGCTATGCTCGACCTCTGCGTCCGCGTACCTCTGGATGGTTTTGACACAATTGATCTCTGCGGTACAGGAGGGGATGGCAAAGACACCTTCAATATCAGTACGCTTTCGTCGTTCGTCGCTGCGGGGGCTGGACTTCATGTGACGAAACATGGTAACTACGGCGTTTCGTCGAAATGCGGCTCCTCAAACTTGCTGGAGCATTTTGGGTGCAAATTCGGCAATGACCTGAACGTCATTAAAAAAAGTATAGAAGCTGCTGGCATTTGCTTTCTTCATGCGCCGATGTTCCACCCGGCAATGAAAAACGTTGGGCCAGTACGAAGGGAGTTGGGAGTAAAGACTTTTTTCAACATGCTGGGGCCGATGGTTAACCCGGCATTCCCAAAGCATCAGCTCGTAGGTGTCTTCAGCCTGGAGCTTGCGCGACTTTATGGCTACCTGTACCAAAAAAGCGAAACCAATTTCATGGTTGTTCATGCATTGGACGGTTTTGACGAAGTTTCGCTTACGGGAGATTTCAAATCGATCGGCCGAGAAGCTGAGCGTGTGGTATCGCCAGAACTTTTGGGTTTACCCAGGGTCACTTTGTCGCAATTAAGTGGAGGTGAGTCCATTGCTGAATCCGCCAAAATCTTTGAAGACATATTGGCTGATCAAGGGACTCCAGCGCAGAAAAATGTAGTGATGGCCAATGCGGGACTGGCTATAAGCGTTGCCAAGGGCATCAACGAAGCTGCGGGGATAGAGGAGGCCAGGGAATCTATGGAGTCCGGACGAGCAATGTCCGCTTTCAAGAAATTCATCGAAATCAACAGCTAATATGAACATACTCGAAGAAATAATCGCCTACAAGAAGCAGGAAGTAAAAGATCGCAAAGAACTGTTTCCGATTAAATTGCTGGAGCAAAGCTTGTTTTTTTCCAGCCAACCCGTATCGCTCCGAAAATATCTGCAGCGTCCGGACAAAATTGGCGTCATCGCAGAAATTAAGCGAAAATCACCATCTAAGGGTAGTATTAACCCTCATGTCAATATTGAGGCTACAAGTATAGGTTACATGCAAGCTGGGGCCAGCGGACTGTCGGTGCTGACGGACCAGAAGTATTTCGGCGGTAAGAACGATGACTTGACCGTAGCGCGAAAGTTCAATTTTTGCCCGATTCTGAGAAAAGATTTCATCGTGGATGAGTATCAAATAATCGAGGCTAAATCCATCGGTGCTGATGTTATTTTGCTTATAGCAGCTGCATTAGACACAGACGAAATTTCTCAGTTTTCGGCATTGGCCCATTCGCTGGGCATGGAGGTGCTTTTGGAAGTACACGATGAACGGGAACTCCAACAGTCCTTGGTCGGATCAGTGGATATGGTAGGTGTCAACAACCGGGACCTGAAGACCTTCACCACTGACATCCAAACGTCAAAAGATCTGGCGTCCAAAATACCCAGTGAATTTGTCAAAGTTACGGAAAGCGGTATTAATGACCCGGAAGCCGTTCGTGACTTAATGAATTATGGTTTTGAAGGATTTCTAATTGGCGAGTACTTTATGCAATTCGGCGAGCCCCATCGCGCCTGCAGGACATTCATTCGTGCTTTGAAAACACGCCAACAGAAAGAAGAAATAAACCCATGATGCTTAAAGTCTGTGGTATGCGGGAGCCTGATAATATTAATGAGATTGCCAGTGTGCAGCCTGACATGTTAGGGTTAATATTTTACCCCAAATCCAAAAGGTACGTCAAGGGCCTGGATACAGCTGTTGCCAGGCGAGTAAGCAGCGCTGGCATTAAAACGGTGGGCGTCTTTGTTAACGCCGGGTTTGAAGAAATCATTGAAACCGCCAGAGATTACGGGCTGGACTATATCCAATTGCACGGTGATGAGTCACTGGAATTAGGAAAGCGGCTGCACGCCCAGAAACTCAAGCTGATTAAGGTTTTCAGGATTGACCGGTCGCTGCCTAAAGAGGAAATGGACCGATGGTCAGCGATTACATCTTTTTTTCTGTTTGATACTATGACAAATGCCTACGGAGGCTCGGGCAAACAATTTGACTGGCAAGCCCTTGTCTCTTACCATCTGAATGTGCCTTTTCTCCTGAGTGGCGGTATCGGCTCGGAGGACGTAGCTGACATTATGCGATTAGATGTTCCAATGTTGGCAGGAATAGATATCAATAGCCGCGTGGAATCGGCTCCGGGAATGAAAAATGTGGAAATGGTGAGAGCAGTAAAGCAACAGATATGCTAACAACAAGTAAGAAATACGCAGTTGACCGACGAGGTTACTACGGGAAATTCGGGGGAGCCTATATTCCCGAAATGCTCCACCACAATATAGAAGAACTCCGTGATAACTACCTGACGATCCTGGCAGATAGCGATTTTCAAAAGGATTTTCAAAACCTATTGAAGGACTATGTGGGTCGGCCTACGCCCTTGTACTTCGCGAATAGGTTGTCTGAGGAATACAACTGTAAGGTCTATCTGAAAAGAGAGGATCTGTGCCATACCGGTGCGCACAAGATCAACAATACAATAGGGCAGATCTTACTGGCGAAAAAGCTCAATAAAAAGAAGATCATAGCGGAGACGGGGGCGGGTCAGCATGGCGTTGCTACAGCCACGGTCTGTGCTTTGATGGGTATGGAATGCATTGTGTATATGGGAGCCGTGGACATGCAGCGACAGAAACCCAATGTTGAAAGGATGCGGATACTGGGAACTGAAGTACGGCCTGCTGAATCCGGGAGTAGAACATTAAAAGATGCCACCAATGAGGCCATGAGACATTGGATCAATGATCCTGTGGATACCCACTATATCATTGGGTCTGTCGTGGGGCCGCACCCTTATCCGGATATGGTGGCGCGATTTCAGTCGGTGATCAGTCAAGAGACCAGGAAACAGTTGAGTGCATTAGAGGGTACCGAATTGCCTTCGAAAGTCATTGCGTGCGTAGGAGGGGGGTCCAATGCCGCGGGTGCTTTCTACCATTACCTGGATGAGCCAGGTGTGGCATTGATAGCGGTAGAGGCTGCGGGTCTTGGCAATGACACGGGAAAGTCGGCGGCGACTACAACGCTTGGAAAAGAAGGGGTTTTGCACGGTAGCAAAACGTTACTTATGCAAACAGAAGATGGCCAGGTGGTAGAACCTTATTCTATCTCGGCCGGGCTGGATTACCCCGGAATTGGTCCCATCCATGCACACTTGTTCGATTCAGGCAGAGGCGTCTTTGAAAGTGTTACGGATGAGGAGGCGATGCTGGCAGGATTGAAGTTGAGTAGACTCGAAGGGATCATTCCAGCTATCGAGTCCGCGCATGCATTGGCCGTTCTCGACAAGGTGGAGTTGCAACCTGGCGAAGTTGTGATCTTAAACCTTTCCGGAAGGGGGGATAAGGACCTTGAAACTTACATTAAGTGGGGTAAATATTGAAAACGACATGGACCAAATGATTTTAGAGAACAAGCACCAAGTGAATCGGATAAATCAAGCTTTTGAGGCTGGCGAGAAGCCACTGCTCAACGTTTATTTTACCGCGGGCTATCCTGAGTTAGCTGATACCCAAAGGATAGTAAACGCTTTGGATAAGTCGGGAGCAGATATCGTAGAAATCGGCCTCCCCTTCTCTGACCCTGTCGCTGATGGTCCGACCATTCAGCAGAGCTCTCATCATTCACTACAGCAGGGCATGTCGTTGAAATTGTTATTTGAGCAGCTAGCGGACTTGCGGCAAAACTCCCAGATCCCCGTGGTACTTATGGGCTACCTAAATCCAGTGTTGCAATACGGATTCGAGGAATTTTGTGCCAGTTGCCGGGAGGTCGGTGTAGACGGTTTGATATTGCCCGATTTACCCATGCACGAATATCTGACAACTTACAAGTCCATTATGCAGGCCCATGGTTTAGTAAATATTTTTCTCATAACCCCCCAGACAAGCGTTGACCGCATCCGGGATATTGATGAGAACTCAGACGGTTTTATTTATGTGGTTTCTTCCTACAGTACGACTGGCGCTAAATCCATAATAGACGACAAACAGATCCAATATTTCAAAAGAATTAGTGAAATGGGTCTGAAAAGAAACTTACTGATCGGTTTCGGAATTTCCAACCACGAGACTTTCATTAAAGCAAGCGAATATGCTGACGGGGCCATCATCGGCAGTGCCTTTATCAAACAATTGGAAAAAGACGCTTCTGATCAGGCGATATCAACATTTGTAAAAAACATCAAAGAGGGACAATCATGATCATTCAACTTGAAAAAACAGTTACAGAAGCCACCAGAAAAGAAGTGTTGGACAGGATAACCTCACTTAAATACAAAACGACTCAAGTCAGTACACAGCGAGGCGATTATATAGTTGGAATTGGCAAAGCTCCTGTGGATGTGAGAGAAATAGGCCATGTAGCCGGTATCAAGGACATCCATATTGTCAGTGATGATTACAAACTTGTCAGTCGTAAGTGGAAAGTGGATAGGACCGTCATTGACCTGGGAGATGGGGTGAAAATTGGCGATGGTCATTTCGGAATTATTGCTGGTCCCTGCAGTATCGAGGGGGAGGAGAACATTGAGAAAACCATCAACCATCTCAAGAAGAACAATATCACCATGATGAGGGGAGGTGTGTTTAAACCCAGAAGCTCACCTTACTCGTTCCGCGGCCTTGGTATTGAGGGGCTGAAATTATGGTACAAACTTGCGCGGGCCAACGGGATCAAGATCGTCACGGAGGTAATGCAGGTTTCTCAGATCGAGGAGATGTACGACTATGTAGATATTTTCCAAGTCGGAGCCAGGAACACCCAGAACTTCAACTTGCTTGATGAATTGGGTAAGGTCGACAAGGCGGTGATGATCAAACGAGGTATTTCCGGCACCATTGACGAATTGTTGTATAGTGCCGAATACGTGTTTTCAGCTGGTAATGAGGACCTCTTGCTTTGCGAAAGAGGAATCAGAACTTACGAAAAGGCCTCCAGGAATACCTTTGATATCAATGCCATCCCAATTTTGAGGGAAAAAACTCACCTCCCCATAGTAGCTGATCCCTCACATGGAATAGGTATTCGTGCCTATGTGCCTCAGGTTGCCTTAGCTGCTACATTAGCCGGCGCAGATGCAGTTATTTTCGAGGTTCATGATGTGCCTGAGGAGGCTTATTCCGATGGACAGCAGACCCTCAGCTACAAAGAATCAGAAAACCTGGTGCAAAAATTAAGGGCGACATTAAACCTCCGCCAGAATTTCTAAAGATCACCGAAAACGCAATGAAACAGATTTACGCGAATTATACTGAAGAGGATTTTAACGTTTGGAAGCTCCTTTTTGACCGGCAAATGCAGAATTTGCCCGCTGCCTCCAGCAATGCTTTCATGGAGGGGCTGGAAACGATTAAATTCGGACCTGACCGCATTCCGGAGTTCGAAGAGACCAACAAGCTACTTTATGATGCTACCGGATGGAAACTAGTCGTTGTGCCGGGTATCGTACCGGATTATACATTTTTCGAATTAATGAGCCAACGACATTTTCCAGCTACGACCTGGCTTCGGAAAATGAAGGAGCTTGATTACCTCGAGGAGCCTGATATGTTCCACGACGTATTTGCCCACGTGCCATTGCTTACGAATCAGGCTTTTGTGGACTTCCTGGAGGAGTTAAGTAAAATAGGCTTACAATATCATGATGATCCATACGCCATCGATATTCTTTCCAGGGTTTATTGGTATACTGTTGAATTTGGGTTGATTCGGGAAGCTGAAGGCACTCGGATATATGGTGCAGGTATTTTGTCATCAGCTGGGGAGACAAAGTTTTGCCTATCTGATGAGCCACCACACTATGATTTTGACGTGAAAACGATTGCTGAAACGGGGTATTCCAAGAATGTTTTTCAGGATAAGTATTTTGTCATAAAGTCCTATGAGCAACTCTATCAGTCGATCCCGGAGGTAAAAGACATTCTTAGGCAAATGGTGGAAGATCGTAATGCAATACCAGCCTAAATGAAAATTGCGATAGTGAAATATGATGCGGGTAATGTCCAATCACTCACGTTTGCCCTGAACGGATTAGGTGTAACGCCTGTACTCACAGACGATCCTGAGGAGCTGAAGACTGCCGACAAGGTGATCTTCCCAGGGCAGGGTGAAGCAAGCTCTGCCATGCGCTATTTACGCAAACAAAGATTGGATACGGTACTAGCCGGCTTAAAACAACCCTTTCTGGGGATTTGCCTGGGGATGCAGCTGATGTGTGAGAGTTCTGAGGAGAATGATACCATGGGCCTGGGGCTTTTACCGACACGAGTGCGCCGGTTTAATCCGCCAATGAAAGTTCCGCACATGGGTTGGAATGATACTTTTGCGCACCGTTCGGACCTGTTTAAAGATATTGCTGATGGGAGCTATATGTACTTTGTGCATAGCTACTATGTCGAAATAAGTGCATACACCATTGCGAAGTGCAACTACGGAGTAGACTTCTCTATGGCCTTGCAAAAAGATAATTTTTACGCGATTCAGCCACATCCTGAAAAAAGTGCGGATGTAGGAAGACAGGTGCTCTCAAACTTCTTAAACATCCGATAAACCAATGGAAATCATTCCAGCCATAGATATTATAGGCGGTAAGTGTGTCCGATTAGAAAAAGGGGATTACAGCAAAAAGAAAACGTATGCTGCCGATCCACTGCTGGTGGCTAAATCCTTTGAGAAGGTGGGCATACGTCGACTCCATCTGGTGGATCTTGATGGAGCTAAGGCCCAGCACGTTGTTAACATTTCAACACTCAAATCTATCACTAGTCACACTTCTTTACAGATAGATTTTGGTGGAGGGATCAAATCCAGGGCAGATCTTGACAAGGCTTTTGCTGCTGGTGCCAGACAGGTTACCGGAGGGAGTGTTGCCGCACAAAACAGGCCGTTATTCTGCTCTTGGATTGAAGAATTCGGTTCTGAGAAGATGGTTTTGGGAGCTGATGTACTGGACAAACAGATCATGGTCTCCGGCTGGCAGGAGGGCACCTCTATCGATCTTATGGATTTTTTAAGTTACTATACTGAGTTGGGTATTCGATATGTGATCTGTACCGATATCTCTAAAGATGGAATGCTTCAGGGACCGGCAATTGACCTGTACAAGGAGATCTTGTCTGTTTTTCCTGACTTGCAGTTGATTGCTTCGGGGGGTGTAAGTTCAATGGCCGACTTAGAAGCCCTGGAAAATGCCGGCCTGTACGGAGCTATTGTGGGCAAGGCCTTTTATGAAGGAAAAATCGCGTTGGAAGATCTGGCCAATTTTTAAAGTTATGTTGACAAAGAGAATTATTCCGTGCCTTGATGTTAAAGATGGTCGGACTGTAAAAGGTATAAATTTTGTTGGCCTCAGGGATGCAGGAGATCCTGTGGAGTTGGCGTCGCGATATGCATCACAAGGTGCGGACGAGCTGGTATTTTTGGATATCTCCGCTACCCTGGAAGGGAGGAAGACTTTTCATGAATTGGTGAGGCAAGTAGCCGCTGCGGTTAATATCCCTTTCACCGTGGGCGGAGGCATTAGTACGGTTGAGGATGTGAAATTACTTCTTGGCGCTGGCGCGGACAAAGTTTCTGTCAACTCAGCGGCCGTCAATCGGCCGGAATTGGTCGATGACATCTCTGGACATTTTGGTACGCAATGCCTGGTGGTTGCCATTGACTCGAGAGTCATAGATAGGAAAGATATCGTACACACGCATGGTGGCAGCCGACCCACCGATAGGGAAACTATTAGTTGGGCCCAAGAGGTTGCTGACAGAGGTGCTGGTGAGATTTTGCTGACCTCCATGGATCATGATGGTACAAAAGCGGGATTTGCCGACGAATTAACCGCACGGGTGTCAAAATCTGTGTCAGTGCCCGTGATCGCCTCCGGTGGCGGCGGAGAAACCGAACATTTTAAATCAGTTTTTTCAACCGGTGCAGCGGATGCGGCACTTGCTGCCAGTATTTTTCATTACAATGAAATTGCAATCCCCGATTTAAAACAATCTTTGCTTGCTGCTAAAATACCTACAAGGATATGACGCTGAATTTCGATAAAACTAACGGCCTAATTCCTGCCGTGGTGCAGGACGCCACGACCAACAAAGTGCTCATGCTTGGTTACATGGATCAAGAAGCACTGGAATTGACGAAATCCACGGGAAGAGTTACATTTTTCAGCCGAAGCAAGGGACGACTATGGACCAAGGGAGAGACTTCCGGAAATTTCCTTGATCTGGTTGAAATAAAGGAGGATTGCGATCAAGATACGCTATTGATCAAAGCGCTGCCCCATGGGCCAACATGTCATACGGGATCGGACACATGTTTTCGAGAAACGAATGAAAACCCGGTCCAATTTCTCTCACATCTTGCTGCTGTTATAGCCGATCGGCGACTTCATCCGGGGGAGGAATCTTACACTAATTCGCTCTTTGAAAGGGGAATAAACAAGATTGCTCAAAAAGTCGGAGAGGAGGCTGTGGAGCTGGTAATAGAGGCTAAAGACGATAATGCGGAATTGTTTAAGAACGAGGCGGCAGATCTAATTTTTCACTTACTCGTGTTGTTAGAGGCCAAGGACATTTCATTGGATGAAGTGATCGGCGTACTGAAAAAAAGGCATAAATCTTCCAAATAGCGCTATAATTCCTTACTTTAAAGTCCGCCAAATCAAGGAATTATGGAAAAATTTGATGTTTGCGTTATCGGCGCTGGCCCTTCCGGCTATGCCGCCGCGATGCGGGCCGTAGACTTTGGGAAGCGTGTTCTGTTAGTTGAGAAAGACAAAGTGGGTGGGGCAGGCATTCACAATGGTGCCTTATGGAGCAAAACCTGGTGGGAACTATCCCGAGAGGCGTTTCATATCCGCAGACATGGATTAGCGTTGAATATTGATCAGCCAAAATTTTCATTTGACGGTATAGATGATGAGGTGAAGCAGGCGGTGGACGATCGCCAAAATATGCTTATTCATCACATGAATAATATCAATGTTTCTTTAGGGACCGAGCAGGGGTTTGAATTTCGGAAGGGAGTGGCCAGGATCAAATCCAAGAATGAGGTGGAAATCGCAGTTAATGGCCGTGTCGATGTGATTGAAGCCTCGAATATTATTCTCGCCACTGGCAGTAGACCCAGAAAGTTGGATCATATTCCCATAGATGAGGAACATATCTTTACCAGTGATGGCCTGGGTAACTTGACGGATTTTCCCAAAAGTATGGTCATCCTGGGAGCGGGTGTGATTGGGTGCGAATTTGCCACCATCTACTCGAACTTCGGACATACAAAAGTTCATCTTATCGACAAAGGAGACCGTATCCTGCCATTTGAGGACGAAGATGTAGTCAGTATCATCGAGCACAACCTTGAGGCCAAGGGTGTACTCATTCATCGAAATTCCAAATTGGTAGAGATGAAAGTGGAAGACGACCAGGTGATGTACACTTTGGAATATGATAGTGGAGAGAAGGAAGTGTTTGCTGTTGAAAAGGCCTTGGTTTCAGTGGGGCGTGTGCCTAATTACGAAGATTTGTTTGACGAGAGCCTTCACATTGAAATTGATCGCAGGGGAATTATTGATACGGACACGCAAACTAGCATACCCAATATCTACGCAGTAGGGGATATCACGGCAGACATTTCTTTGGTTAATGTAGGCGAATTGGAAGGACGTCATGCCATCGAGAAAATCTACGGTAATCCTGACCCCTTGATATACGAAAATATCTCGACGATCATGTTTTTGTCACCCGAGGTGGCAGGAGTCGGGATGAATGAAATTCAAGCTAAGGAAAAGGGAATGGACTATAAGGTGGTCAGCTTGGATTACAGTTGCATTCCCCGAGCCATCGCGATGCGCAATACACAAGGTTTCATAAAAATCATCGTAACAGATGACGATGACATGAAAGTGCTGGGCATGCGTGTGATTGGTGAACACGCTTCAAGTGCCATACAGGCAGCAGCACTGCTCATATCAATGGGGCAAGGAATTAGGGCATTGGCTGAACTAATTCATCCTCATCCATCGATCATAGAGGGGATCCAGGAATGTTGCCGGATGCTCCTGGACAAGTCCATGCTCAAACCTTCTGTTCTAAAATCGGCGATGGCTTTTAGGGTATATCGTGCGGGAGATTATGTCGCGGAGTTGGTCTAGGAATAATTAAATCCTTCAGTTGGACCAGTCGATACCAGCTAGTAGGAATTGGTTGGCTTCTACGCTCGCATCAAGATCTACCTTACTTGCGGTGGTGATAATTTGGAGCTTGCCAATTTTTTTTTCGCTTTTCAGGATCAAGCCATTGCTAACCCAAAGCTTCTTGATTGACCCCTTCTCAAAAGTCCATACCTGGCATTCCAGACCCAGGAGGTCCTCTTTGCCAGTCATAATACCGCCCTTACTAAGGAAACTGGCCGCCCATGCCTCGTCACGAGATTTATAGCCTAACAAATCGCTGATACTTTTATCCTTGGTCCGTTTCCCTGCTGTTGACGGAGGTTTTACATCATATAAAAAATCACCGTTTCTGAGCGTTATTCTTTGCTCCTCACTACTTACTCCGTATTGGCTATAGGTGTATTGTGTTTCTGTCTTTTGTTGCCACCCCCACTGGGAGAAGATCAGGGTTGCCTTTCCAGCTCCGTCGCCAGTGATTTCATATTCAATTATTCCTGACTGAGCATTAAAAGGTTTGAGGTCTTTGGAAGCAAGCTCTTCGGAATTTCCTTCTTGTCCGCAGGCCAGGCACAGTGCAATACATTGTAAAGTGATCGACAAAAAATGTTTCATTGTGGCGGGTTTTTACCCAAAAATAAAAAAACCCTGAATCCTACCGATTCAGGGTATCAACCAGCTATAGACAAAAAAACTTCTGTAAACAGAAGAATTCTCTTCATTTCATTATTACAAAAGTCCTTGATGGGAAACTCACGATTCTGCCAAATGCATTACGGTTACTGCCAAGTACATAAAAAAACCCTGGATTGATATCAATCCAGGGTCCCAACCAGCTATAGACAATGAACTTTTGACTATTCGTCAAAAGCGATCATCATAATCTTAATTCCATTGGAGAAGTCAACCGTGCGGTGTTCAATTCTTTGGTAATCTTCGGAGCGAGGCGAGCAGTTGTCTTGTTTAATTCGTAAAGAACACTGAACGCTGATCGGTTCGCGCTGGAGCCCATTTCATTTTGCAAATCGGATGGTCTACCGGCACGGTACATGGCAATGTCAGGGTTATACCAAATTAGTTGCATGGTCAAAGCCTTTCCTTTGGATGCTTAACAGGGTCAAAGTACTTTAAGCTTTTCTACTATTTCCTGCCAAAAAGATTTAAAATCCTGACAAATTTCCCGAACTAGCGCTTATTCGTAATAGCTCGCTACCACCTCAAGTGGTTTTCTAACCAAGTTGGGGACATATACTTTCTCTTCTGGATAACCAACAGGAAGGAGTAAAAAGGGCCTTTCGTTCTCGGGACGCTTCAGGATTTTGGACAGGAAATTCATGGGACTTGGTGTATGCGTCAGTGTAACTAAGCCTGCCTCATGGATAGCTGTTATGAACATTCCCGCTGCAATACCAACAGATTCATTTACATAGTAGTTGTTGTGCTTATCGCCAGATTCGTTCTTGTCATAGACCTGTTTCATGAGGACCACTAGCCAAGGCGCATTTTCAAGAAAGGGCTTATTCCAATTGGTCCCTATTGGTTTTAGGTCGTTAAGCCATCTTTCGGACATCCGACCATGATAACTGTCATATTCTTCTTTTTCGGCGGCCTCCCGGATTTGCTTTTTTATCTCTTGATTTGAGATAGCACAAAAAGTCCACGGCTGCTTGTGAGCTCCGGATGGTGCTGTGGAAGCTGCTAGTATGAGGTTATCGATAACCTTTTTCGATACCGGTTTGTTCGATATGTCCCGGACCGTTCTACGACCATCCAGCCACTGATAAAACTCTTCTGATTTTGCTTCTACTTCAGCCAGTGGATAGGTTTCACGGTTGTAAGGAACGTGTTCGAACCCCTCAATAAGAATGGCCTCTCGATTCATTTGGTCAATTTTTTAATAGACAAATGTATAATGAGAAGGTCAAAGTGCGCCCGCTCTGCGCTGCTGGTCAAAAAACTGAACGAGGTTATGCCAAATATCCTCCTCGTCATTACTCTTTTGTACGTGGGGTTTTCTTTCGTTAAAAGCTATCAATCCTTTTTCGAGCCGATTCTCATCTATTTGAAATTCTACTTTCAAACTGTCTCGGATTTCAGTACGATTGATAAATTTCCGGTAGACAATGGTCTCCTTCGTTTCGATGTAAGCTTGCGCAGCCTTGCGTTTTTCCTTTTCCGAAAAATAGGTGAAGGGCCCATAAATAGTCAGACCTAGGCCAAACATGGGTATTTCTCCCAGTTGGGCAGGTCTTTTCTCAAATTTGAAATCACCCGGTTTCAGCAATTCGGTGCTGGCTTTTTTTTCCACACCGGAGATTTCCATGGGATTTCCCTTATGTCTTTCGGGCACCAGGTATTTACGGTTTGCATAAACCCAGAGCGATGGCAACTGAATGAATTCCGGCGCCAGTTTAATTTTGATATCCCGGTCGATCATTTCTTCTGTCACCGAGAGGCACAATCTCTTATATCCGACAAAAGAGACCAAAAGCGTGTCCTGAAGCTTCGCCTTAACGCTGAAATAGCCGTTGATTGAAGACACGGTGCCGCGCTCCGTGCCTTGCACCTGAATCAGCGCAAACGGGAGTGCCTGATCCAACTCGTCATTGATGTACCCCTCTACTGAAACCTGACCTATGGCCTGGTAACAAACGAGCCATAACAAAATGCAAACAATACGCACAGCGCAAATAAAACGTGCATCGGCGGAGAATCATTCCTGTTGAACCGGAATTAACCAAATTTAAGAGGCTTGGATTAGTAAGATGCCTCATCTATGATATCGACGATCTCTTGCATTTTTGCTTCTGAGTACCCGCCACTGGTAGCAAACACGATCTTCCCTTTGTCATCCAATACAAAGAAGTACGGCACGTCCTTTCCTTTAAAACCCAAAGCTTGTTTGTACGTTTTTAATTGGCCCTTGTAGAAAAGAATATGGGGCTTCAATCGCTCATCAAGCCCTTTCTGCACCTTTTTCATCACTGACTTGTAGGCTGGCCTTTTCGCTCCGGTAAACATGGGAATAAAATATACATGTACGTCATAGTTGCCTGCGAACAAAGAAGGCTTTTCGGGTTTGTAAATGAACTGGTTGTAAGAAGGGCTGTACCAGCTTTTCAGGTCTTGCTCCGACTTTTTGGAGTAAGCAAGACCCAAGATCGCGTACTTACCCTTTAGGTCATTGGGTAAATTGACCAAATCGTGTGTAAGCGATTCACCTTCCATCAATGGAAAATCCTCTCCTACCTGGCTAGCAGCGTTAAAACAAATGAAAAGGGCACTGGCGAAAAGAAATCTGGTCAAATACATATCAATTGGACTTGTGAAACCTTAGTGTTACGGCCGATCGAGGCCCAACAAGGTGAAGAAAGTAAATCCCCGGGCTTAGTGTTGTTACATCGATTCCAGAGGCGCTTAATACTCGTTCCTGGAGCATTTGCTTTCCACTTACATCAGAAATGCTGAAAGTAGTATAATCCTGACTCCCTTGAATAAATAACCGCGTGTTTACAGGGTTTGGAAAGATACTCAACGAACTCGGGATACTACTGCTACCCAAAACGGCGATCGTCACAAAATCGCTCGGCGTAGAAGTGCCAGTGATATTGAAGGCACTTACCTGATAGCTAAAGGTGCTATTAGCCAAGGCATTTTCATCTAAGAAGGTCACAACACCAGCTTCTGTACGTCCGATTTCTTCAAAAGCCGTGGTGGATTCACTTGACCGTTGGACAATGAAACCATCCTCCAGTGCGCTGTTATCGTTCCAGATAAGTGAAACAGAAGTGGAATTGATCTGTGTCGCCTCCAAGGCACTTGGGGATTCGGGGATATCCGGAAAGGTGGTCACCGGAGCTTCGTTAGAAAAGCCTCCCAAACTTCCGTTAACACTTGCGCGAACTCGAAAATTGTAAGAGGTGCTTGACGATAGACCGGTTACTGTAAAACTGGTTTGGCTACCATCGAGAGTGGTCAAAGTTGAGAAATCTCCTGAGCTTGCTATCTGGATTTCATAGCTGTCGGTACCTGATACATTGGTCCATTCCAGATCAGCACTGTTGGGGTCATTTGTGCTGGAAAACAGCCATAGTTCATCACTGGCGGAACCCAATTGCAGGGTCCAGCCCACTAAGGTTCCGTCATCCCCGGAGAACATATCGGAGACACTAAGCGTCCAATTGCCTTGTGAGGATTGGCCATCGAAAGCCGAAAGTGGTGAGCTGGGAACATAACTCCCGCCATCGGTAGGAGGGCAGGGTGGTGTGGCTTCTCCCTCGTCATCCCAATTTACAAACATGTTATCATCATCTCCACAGATCTGGTCGAAAAGCTTGACAGTCGTCCCTCCGGGCGAGGTAATTGTTGCCTCCAGATCCTGGATCCAGGTATGTGTGATATTCAATGAGGATATATTGACATCAGAGACCTGGAAGTCCGAAGCGATGTTAATTGTTGAGTTGGTCGTGGCACCACTGATTATTTGGAGCGGAAGACCTTGCGCCTGAACACTATTAGAAGCGTTGCGTTCGGTGACAAATTTTCTTGTCTCGGTGAAGGGTCCCGAACCACAGTCGTTTTCAGCATTGATTCGCCAGAAATACGTCGTATTAAAATCAAGGGAGGTGGACAGTGTAAGCGTCGTAGCGGTCAAATTACTTTGATCAAGAACTATGTTGTCGAATTGGTCATCGGAAGCCAGTTGTAAGCGATAGGATAGGGCACCTGACAAGCTAGCCCAGTCGAAAGTGACTTCTGGGTCCACCGCCACCGCATTTTGTGCGGGACTTTCAGGTGCAGGCGAATCCTGGGGTTGAGACAGGAATCGAAGATCGAGCGTCGTAATTTCTTCCAATGTTCCCGAAGATGCCGTAAGGTCTACCGAGGTAATGACCGGGTCCCCATCGCTGGTAAATGTGATAGTCAGACTTTCACCTGGTGTCAGCGTTTCTTCCGACAGTTGCGTATCGATGGTGGCAGGCGTAGCGCCAAGGGAAAAGGTTACGTCATCGCCAAAGTCGTTAATTGCCACCAGGTCTAATTCATAGGTGATTTCGTCCTCACATGTCGATTTGGGGGTCTCTTGAACCAGCAGGGTAAATCCCGGATCGATTGTTTCCTGGATTTGCAATTCCGCCCGATTGACGTTGTAAAAAATATTGTCAGGGCAGTCAATCAATATCCTGGCCCGTGCAGAAGCTATGTTTGGCACGAGGACATACGCTTCCCCGTCGTTGGGTGTACTTTCCGCAAGTACCTGATCAAAAGTGATCCCACCATCGGTCGAAAGCAGTATCCTGACATCTGAGCAGTTCACCGGACTACTATCTGTGTTCGCGACATCCCACGTAACTCGTTGGGCTTTGGCTCCTTCCAAAGTACTGGCGCCGGTGTGCGAGGTGACAAGAAAAGGCCCCGCTCCGCTCGTTACATCGAAAGTTATATCGTCATCATTTGTTCCGCCTCCATCGGAATTGTTGTCGCGGGCGGTGACCCGAAAGTTCAATTCCCTGCTTACCGAGGGCAGCGTTTCTTCAGGTTCACTATTGTTATTTAGTACATCGCCCAGCGCCGGAAAAAACCGCGTAGGCGTGTCCGAGGGGGTGACACTTCGAAATAAAGGGCCATTTTCAGGATCGGAACCGGGAGCCCCTGCATTACCCAGGTCGATTTCTTCCCAGGTATACGTGAGCTCATCACCATCATCATCACTTCCAGTGGCTGTAAGCCTAAATGGTGTGTTTGCGGGGATTGTAAATCCACCGGCTGGTGCTGATACAGTAGGAGGGGTATTCCCTGTTGACGTAACTTCCGCGCAAGAGGAGCCCTGATCATCAATGATATAGCTCAGTATCTCCTCAATAGATCCGGCATGAAAATAGGGATCACTGTTGTTTTGAATATTGTCGTCTCCACAAATGCCCGCGTAGGCCATTATGGTTGACCCTGATCCCGGCTCGAATGCAGTGCCGGGATTGCGATTGCCTCCACACGAGCCCTGGTTACCATTGAAAGTGTGGTTTCCATCAAATTGGTGGCCGATTTCGTGCGCGACAAAATCTACATCAAACGGGTCGCCAACAGGAGAGTCGGTGCCTGTGGTTCCACGTGCTTTGAAGTTTCTTTTGCAGACCACTCCAAGGCCCGCTAGCCCTCCGGATCCGGTGGTGAACACATGTCCTATATCATAACCGTCGTTTCCTATCACCTGGTCCAGGATCTCCTGGTTGGTAGAGAGGGTATTACTGGCACTCAGGCCATCGTAAGGGTCATCCTCTACCGTTGTATAAATAATTTGATCATTTTCCGCCACCAATTCGAAGGTGACGCTGAGTTCGTTTTCATAAATTCCGGTTACCCGGTTCATAGTGGTTACTATCCCTGCCAGGGCATCGCTAATGGTTCCTCCATGAAATTCCGTGTACGTGTGGTCTGCTGCGATGGCTATCCGGTATTTTCTTAAATCGGCGCCATGCGGACGTGCGGCGGATTTTTTGCTGCGACCAAATGTGCGTACCGGCGTGTGCATGGGAGCTTGCTTGAAAGGCTCATCGAAGGCGGGTTTTGCGAAATGGTTCCTATAATCTGCCCAGTAGTAGCTGATAAGTTTGCCTGGTTCATTGGGCAAAGGATCAATGTAAACGGTTCCTTTTTGTGTAAAAAGAATGGCACTTAGACCTTTTGGACTCAATGTTACCCTGGCTGTTTCCCCGTGTTCGTTTTCCGCCTTGAATGTCTGAATGTGCGGATATTTGGCTTGAAGCGAGCTGGACATGATGGAGGCATTCCTAAATTCGAAATTTGCCATCTCTCCGGATGGAAGTGGCAGTGGCGTGAGGCCGGAATTTATGGTCTCTTCGAAAGACTGTCTGTCCATTTCTACAGCCTGAAAAGGCATTCCTACCCACTTTGTCTGGTTGACCTTGGATATCTCTGTTTTCAGCCAAAGCTCCTGAGCTGCAAGTTGATTACAAACCAGAAGTACTAACCAAAGTAGCTTTTTTGTTTGTCTATTCATTCCCCGTTTTGCCTTCCCAAAATGTATTTTCCTTGGCCAACGAACTCCTGTAATAGAGCATATAGATATCTTCTTCTGCGTTGTAGGGAGAGATGTACCAGGTTTCCCCAATACCAGAAACCATGACCTGCATGCCTGAATCCGGCAATTCGAGCCTCACTCTGGTGCTTACTTCGCTTGTACGGAAGCCTTTGTAGGCGGCAAGTCCTGGATATTTTTCAAGGAGTTTAGGGGATACTAATTTCGATTGCCAGATTTTGAAGGGGCCAACATCACCCCCAGGATCCGGAAGTTGCACCAGGATACCTTCCTCTTCACTTGCCCCAGCATCTTTTAAGCCATCCTTGAGAAAGTCGGTATCGAATTTGAATAGCGAGAATTCCCCGGGCAGGGGTCCCGGCACCGTTGATGGTACGCCATCCGCTCCAACGTCCGTCCAAAGCGTTCTGTATTTTCTATTCAAGGTGCAACTTGATAGAAAAACCAATAGTACCAAAGCCATGCGGAGAAGTGATACGGGCATAAATCCTAAAGATAACGAGCGATTATGCCAAATTCGCATGCTGTGGATAATAATCAGTTGACAAATCGTTGAAAACTATAGGCTTCCGTTGCAACATGTGTTGGCTGCCCGGTGATCATTTCGGCAATCAACTTACCGGTACCTGTACCCATACTCATACCGAGCATACTGTGCCCACAGGCCAGCCAAAGGTTGTGGTGCTTAGGGCTTTTATCAATAATAGGTAAACCATCAAAAGTCATCGGTCGCCAGCCCCACCACTTTTCTTTAATTTCTGCTGTATAAGGTTGTTTTAAGTAGTATTCTGCTCCTTTCTTAAGGGCTTGTAGTCTGACTTCATTCAAGGAATCGTCGTATCCCGCGAGTTCCATAGTGCTTCCAAGCCTATAACTGTCTTTCCACGGAGTTGCTACCACTTTTTTCTCCATCATAATACAAGGAAGCTTTGGGGACAAGGCAGGCGAATCCATCGTTATACTGTATCCTTTGCCCGGTATGATGGGTACTTTCAGCTTCAGTTTTTTGCCGAGTAAGGGCGACCAGGCACCTGTAGCAAGGACGTAGGCGTCCGCGTTGTATTCTTTATCGTCGTGAGTCGAAACGCTTTTGATGGTCCCGCCCTCAACAACAAAATCTGTTACTTCCTCTGTCACTAGCTCAACACCCATTTCGGTAAGCCTTTCGGTAAGGGCCGACAACAATAGATCGGGCTTGAGCCAATTGTCAATATCGTAGTACCATGCGCCATAGAGATCTTCGAGCAGGGCAGGCTCCTTGTCCAATAGTTCCTGGCCTACCAACGGCTCGGCCTGTATATCAAACTTACGAGTGTAATTGTCCGTAGCGACATATTCGTCAAAAGCCTTTTTTGTTTTGCAAACAAATAGCAGTCCCTTTTCAGACCAATGACAGTCCAGGTTTTCCTGCTTGATCAAATCGCGATAAAGATGAGCTGAACTTAGCAGTAACTGCAATCTGCCAAGGGAGGAGAATTCAATAGCACTGGAGGTAGATTTTCGTAAAAATCCAATTAACCAAGATAGAAATGCCCAATCCGCTTGAGGCTTTATTTTGAACGCAGCGTCCCTCTTGAACATCATCCCAAACGATTTCAAGATGAGCGATATATTGTTGAGTGGCATAATATGGCTAGGACTGATCAGTCCACAATTTGCATGGGAGCTTGCCTGTTCTTTTGGCCCCTTGTCAGCAATCGTCACCTTAACTCCTGCTTTGGTTAGATAATAAGCGCTCATCAGACCGATAATGCCGCCACCGATGATAAAAACGTCCTTCTTCAAGGTGTATCTTTTTTTGGAACCAAGTTAGGAACCATTTCCTAATTCTTGTAAAACTTTCGTACGGTTGTCACTTTTGATTTAGACACAGCTTTGATGAAATAGCTTCCAGTGCTTAAGCTGCTAACATCCAGTTGATAGCGGTTGGTTTTATTTTCTGATGACATAACGATCTGTCCTGCTACATCATAAAGAAAAACTGCCTCCATGGGCTCTTCAGATTGTACGAACAATACCCCTTTTGCAGGTACCGGATAGATTCTGAGCATAGCCTCGTTCGTCAGGTCCAATATCACCGGGGTGGAGTTGAAAACCTGGTAAACAGTATCTGCACGGTAGCTACATCCTTCGGCGCTCACTGTTGCCACGCTGATGTCGTAAGTCCCTTCTTCCGTAAAGGAAATAATAGGAGTGGAACTCCCATCGAAAAATTGTCCATTAACATACCATTGCGTGGAACTGAAGGCTTCATTGAGGGTGAATTTTGCACTTGAAGCCACATCCAGGTAAAGTTCTTCTGGGTCAGCACTGATGTCAAAGTCAACCAGCGTCGGATTGATGAGTAGTTGTGTGGTATCGCCGGGATTTCCATTATCGAGTCCGACGATCCAAAGTGTGTCCTTTGCAACAGGCACATAAGTGTATGAATTGCCCTTGAAAAGTGCGGAATCGAGGGTTGGGGTATCGTAGAATCCAAAATTCTGCCCATTGGCAGGGGCGATGATTATTTCCTCGCCTGGACAGAGTGTTTCCGGAATGACAACCACGGGCTTCGGGCTTTCAGCAAGTGCGTAGCTATTTTGTATTGTGCCGGTACAATTATTATTGTCCAATACTTCGAGCGAAATGATCCTTGCTCCGGTCCAATTAGCGAGTTGGACTGTATCCCCACTGAAGGTGGTAGAGTCTATCATCCACGTGGCTTGCTGACTTTGGGAGGTGGTATTTATGACCTGGACATTATGGCCTAAGGGATTAGAAAGATCCGCTTGAACGATATAAGATGGGAGCACTCTTTGAACATTTATCTCCACTAACTCCAGGTCGCTTTCCAGATCATCTATCACCTGGCTGATGAAAAAGGTCGTGTCCTGCTCCAGGGCATTGGTCTGAACTGAAGCACCTTCGTAGAGCAACGCAGAAGTGTCTGCTGCATAAACTCGGACCAGGCCCCCAGCGGAGGAGGCGCTAAATGCTTCGCCAGCACAGAGTGTTGTTGCAGTTATTCCTAGAGTCTCGGGTTTACGCAACACGGTCAGGTTTTTTGTGGTTTGGCCTTCGCAACCTTGGATGGTTACTACTTTGAGTGTCACCGGGATCGTGCCTGTTGTGGTATAGACAACCGTGGGGTTTTGGGAGCTGGCCTGGTTGCCGTTGCCGAAATCCCAGTTCCAATTTTGTGGTTTGAAACTCGCATCAGTAAAGCTTACAATGTCCAGGCCTTCACCCAGGAACAATGTGTCAGGAGAAAAAGTGAAATTGGCTGTTTGTCCGACGAAATCTACGGGGATGCTTCTAATAGGTCCAAGGTAGGAGCTATCTGTGTTAGCCACGTATATAACCGAATCGCCTTGTACGGGACCAAATAGCAGTGTATCGTTGTTACTGATCAGGTTGTTTCCCAGGGCATCTGAATAGAAATTGAAGGTGGACCCGGCTTTCGGGACGATTGTAGTAGTACCTCCGGCACACGAAAAATCTTCTATAATAAAAGGAGGTGTGGATTGGAATGCTGAAAAAGCGGCTTCCAGTTGATCGTGGGTGGCATCAAGATCGCTCTGGGAGTTACCTGAAGCAATCAAAAAGGTGACTACTTCCGAGGCATTATCAACTAAGGTGTCAATGGCCGCTCCCAATACGTCGGCAACGTCATTGCCTACACCGGCTATCCCCGCAGAATCCAGGGAATCAATGGCCAGATAGTGATGCTTGAGAGAGTCCAAAAAGTCTCCGGAGAATTCTTCTACATTTCCGTTGGCAGTTTCCAGGTCCAGCGCATTGTGCAGGACTTCTTTGCCGGTCAGAATCTTAACTCCGGCGTACTGGGACTGATCGGTGGTAACAGTGGCGTCGACTTGATTCCACGTAGCAAAATTCTGTTCCCGATCCCCAATGTCCCAATTACAAAATAGCCCGGCTTTCAAATTGGATAAGTCCTGGCCAGAAGTGTTGATTATTCGGTAGCTAACAATGAATCCAACGTCAATTGAATCCCAGGCCATGACGGATTGTTCTATTTTTAAGCCGAGTTCGGTGCTTCGAAATATATTAAAACTATAATCAGATGCACCTGAGTTGTGGTATGGTTTTATTGGGAGTTCGGTGGAGAAGTCTTCATTCTTGCTAGTGCCAAAGACAACTGGAATGTTATCTGCAACAGAATCATAATTGGTGCTTAGGATGAGTCCGAATTCACTTCCGTAGGGGTCTCCATCGAATTCCAGGTTGCCGCTACTGACAATTTCGCCGTTACCCGCTAATTCTAGTTCTGTGCTGTTATTGGCTAGTAGAAAATTGTCAGGTTCGATCTCCAAACTAAACTGACGGTAATCGCTAAAATTGCCTTCCGACACTCGTATACGGAGGTTAATGGTACTCCCCGGAGAAATGCTTTCATCGATTTTCCCTGCATATTTTGTGTAGGTGGCACTTTGCAGGGTTTCCAAAGCTAGGAGCTCATTATCAAAGACGAGTTCATCATCTGTGCCAATTACCTCCAGTTGACCGGAAGTGATAGGGTCCAGGAAGTTTGTCAGCGTAAAATCAAGAAATAAGGAGTCGCCGAAGTAGAATTTACCGTTGTTTTTTCCGTAAATCGTAGCCGGACCGGATCTTGCGGCTTTCTGTCCCACTGCGCTGACTGCAGCTTGGGCATTCACTCTGCCTGTACCTAACTTTCCTTCCATGGAACTGGCATTGGATGGATAGTGGTTATCGGCGGTTACCCTGATAAGCTCCATCACTTGTTGGGCGTTTAGATCAGGGAATTGGGCCCTGACAAGTGCGGCTACTCCCGCTACAATGGGGGAGGCAAAAGACGTGCCGTTACCTGAGGAGTAATTACCATTGTTCGTACTGTATATGCTCACACCAGGAGCAGATATATCGACATTGTTGTTGAAGGTACTAAATGATGACTTGGTATCGTTGAGTTCGGTGGCTGCCACCGAAAGGACATGTTCGTAGGACGCTGGGTAGAATGACTCGTCCAGGTTAGAGTTTCCCGCCGCTGCCACAACCACCAGATCTTTTTCGGTCACAGCATAGTTGATGATATCCTGGTTTGCCTGACTAAAGGAATTTGGAGAACCCCAGGATAGGTTGATAATGTCGTAGCCATTGTTGGCGGCATATTCTATGGACTCGTAGGCATTGACTGTAAACGTACTCGTGGTTGGAAACACTTTCAACGGCACAAGGCGTGCATTGAATCCTACTCCGGCAATTCCGATTCCATTGTCGGTATGTGCCCCGGCTATGCCGCCGACCAGTGCACCATGCTGACTGCCATCTGAATCCGGATTGGTATCATCATCCCCAAAGTCATATCCAAAGGTGCCGTCACCGTTCGAGAGCAGTTTTCCTTCCAGGTCTTCATGATCGAGATCAAGGCCCGTGTCGCTGATGGCGATAATAATGCTCACATCTGCCTGGTTTACATCCCATGCGTCATAGGCCTTGACCACAGTCAGATAACCTTGTTGGCCGGCGGTTGGATCGGCAGCGGGATCATTCGGTGTATATAAAAGCCGCTCTTTGAAAACTGGCTCTGCATACAGCACATTTGGGTACGCCAGCAGCTCATTGATCCTGGTTATTACATCGTCATCAGGTAGAAGTTCGAGTTGATATAAGCCATAGAGAATGGACTTTTTGTTAACCTCCTGGGTAGCTGAGTTTAGCTTTTGAGAACCTATCGATCTGCTGCCAGCTATTGGAAAGGGCAGTTTTCCAAGATCGCGTGACAGGGATTGATTATCTACCTCTTCACCGATTTTAACATAGATCTTCCGAGCATGATAGTCGCTTGAACTTTTTCCGGCAGGCAATTCGTATCGTCGTTGGCCCATTGTTACAAGAGCCACAAAGCATAAGAGACAACCGATTATAAGCCTGGATTCCAAAGTTTAGGTAACCTTCATTTTTCTAATCATTCGACTAAATACTCCGGGAAAAAAGCGTTTAGCGTAGATGGCAGATTTTTCTTTCAATCCGCCGATGTATACTTCCTCTTTCCGTTTCTTGATTGCATTGGCAATTTGCCTGGCACATTCTTCGGCAGACATTCCATTGGCTTGTGCTTCGTCCATCGTGTTTTGCTTAGCACCATCGCCAAGCAGGGCGTTGACAGATATATTGGTCCTAATGAATCCTGGTAAGACAATGGTGACATGAATGTTATCATGATAGGCTTCCGCGCGCAAGGCATCAAAAAAACCATGAAGGGCATGTTTAGCAGCCGCGTAGGACGACCGCAAGGGGCGTACTTATGATGCCAACTGCAGAAGTGACAACTACAAAATGTCCGGATTTGCGTTCTGTCATATGTGGCAATAACGCTTTAGACAGGGCTATGGTGCCAAAATAATTCACTTCCATTATTTGGCGATCCACCTCCAGCGAGGTATTAATCGCCTTGTCCCTTTGACTGATACCACCATTGTTAATGACAATTTCCACGCCACCCTCCATCAGTTTTTCTGCCTCCGTTGCCTTTGGTGCGATAGTGGATGCATCAGCCAGATCCCAGCGTGAGTACCTGGACAGTTCCGGGGTGGACATTGGACAATTTCCTGACACGCTCCAGCTCAGGTTTTCGCCGTGCGGAAATAATCAAATTGGCACCTTCACGATTAAGGTGGTAGGCCAATGCCTCGCCAATCCCGGAGGAGGCCCCTGTCAGCCAAATATTCTTTCCCTTAAGTGTATTCATGGCTAGTATAAATCTAGGTGTTTTTTATTCACGTATGTTACAAAATCGAATGGATACAGGTGCCTTTCATCTGCTGGATGGGCCTGTCTTGAAATTTCTTTCCATTCTGATCTGTCGAACTCAGGAAAGTACACATCGCCTCGATCTTTTGCATGTATCTCGGTGAGGAGCAGTTCAGAGGCTACCTCCAAGCCCATTTTATAGATTTCACTGCCGCCAATAATGAAAACCTGCTGCTCATTGTTCGATAGGGCAATTTCCAACGCACCTTGTTCCATGGAATGCGTGATGATTACCGAATCAGCGGCTTTGAATTGGGTGCTTCTGGTGAGAAGAATATTGGTTCGATCGGGAAGCGGGCGAAAACGATGGGGAAGAGATTCGTAATTTTTTCGGCCCATGATCACATGATGACCCTTGGTTTGGTCTTTAAAGAACTGAAAGTCGTCTGGCAGGTGCCATGGTAGGTCATTGTTTTTGCCGATGACCCTGTTTTCGCTCATGGCAGCGATCATGGTTACTTTCATTGATTCGTATTTTGAAGTCCTCGAACTAGTTCCTCTGCCTTCATTCTTTTCTTGCCCCTCTAATTGGACATCTACCAGCTCCAGAACGGCATCGGTTGCCTGAGACAATAGTTTCTTGTTTTCGATCCAGATGGTGCCGATTGCTTTTGCAGAAGCCTGTGCCATCACCTCCACTCGGAACACTTTCA
>CBDETI010000020.1:0-50469 GCA_965242775.1 Cyclobacteriaceae bacterium | reverse complement strand
ACGCCAAACTACAGCAAGGTGGGCTGGAATTTCCCATGGAAATAGTACAACTCGCTGATGGCCGTCAATATTCACAATTTGAAGTTCAAGGCAATACCTTCAAACAAGGCGTTTTTGATGGTGAAACCGTTTGGAGTGTCAATTTCCAATCACTCAAAGCTGAGGAAGCAGATGCTGAAACCATTGCCAATACCAAACTCGATGCCAACGACTTCCCCGACTCTTTCTACAACTACAAGGAAAAAGGATATACCGCCGAGCTGTTGGGAGAGGAAGAATTCGACGGAGCTTCCACCTTCAAAGTCAAACTTACCAAGGAGAAAAAGATGATGGATGGCGAAGAAGTCGATGATGTTACCTACTACTACTTTGATGTAGATGCCATGATCCCGATTGGAGCAGAGACAGAAATCAAGCAGGGACCAGCCAAAGGATCTGTAGCCGTAACTAAAATGAGTGACTATCAGGAAGTTGATGGATTCTATTTCCCCTTTTCTATTAGCCAGGGGGTCAAAGGCGGAGCAGAGCAACCTATTGCCATCGAGTCAATAGAAATCAACCCGACAGTTGATGAGGGTGTGTTCAAAATGCCCGAAGAGTAAGACTTATTAGATATGAGAAGGTTTAGTATTACGCTGTTGGTATTGGCCTGGGGGTGCCTTTCAGCATACTCTCAGGACATTGTTCTGAAAGGGAAAGAACTTTTTGGCAATCTCAGGGCCCGACAAATAGGTCCTGCACTTATGAGTGGGCGCATCATTGATATTGAATCACATCCCACAAACGATCGAATTATTTATGCCGGTGCTGCCGGTGGAGGTGTGTGGAAGTCCAGCAATGGTGGAGCCACATTCAATCCGATCTTTGATGAATATGCACAGTCCATTGGCAACATAGCTGTCGACCCGAAAGATCCGGACAATACCATTTGGGTAGGTACTGGCGAGACTTGGACTCGAAATAGCGTTTCAGTCGGAGATGGGCTATATAAAACTACCGATGGCGGTTCCACCTGGAAGAAGATCGGTTTTGACAAATCAGAACGGATTGCCAGCATTGAGATCCATCCTGAGAATACCAATGTTGTTTATGTAGGCGTTTTAGGAGCCCTTTGGGGCGATAGTGAGGAACGAGGCGTATACAAAACTACTGACGGAGGTGAGACCTGGGAGAAGATCCTCTACTTTGATCAGCGCACAGGTTGCGGGGACCTGGTGATGGATCCAAGTAATCCAGATGTTTTGTATGCCTCGATGTGGGAGTTTCGACGCAAAGCCTGGGGATTTGAATCCGGCGGCGAAAAAAGCGCCCTGTACAAGTCAACAGATGGTGGTGCGAACTGGTCAAAGATCCACAATGGGTTTCCCGGTGGTGAATTGGGCCGAATTGCGGTAGCTGTAGCTCCTTCTTCGTCCAATATTCTCTATGCCGTACTGGAAACAGAGGAAAACGACGATAAAGGGCTGTGGAAATCCGAAGATGGAGGTAATAATTGGACACATCTGAACAATGATTTCGGACTGGTTGTCAGACCATTTTATTTCTCCCGGATCGTAGTGGATCCCCGAGACCCGGATGTAGTGGTGAAAGCAGGCCTTTTTGGTTCAATCAGTAGAGATGGTGGTAAAACCTTCAAAAACCTGGGCCCAATGCACCCCGACATCCATGACATCTTATTTGATATCAATGATTCGGACCGTATGTACGTAGCCACGGATGGTGGTTTTTACCGAAGCTGGGATGGCGGCACGACCATGGAGATCAATACGACGTTGCCATTGTCCCAATTTTATCACATCAGTGTTGACAATGAAGAACCATACAACATTTATGGGGGACTTCAGGATAATGGTTCCTGGTATGGGCCCTCCCGGTCGATCGGTGGAGTAGAGGCCAGAGACTGGAAAAGTGTTGGGGTTGGCGATGGCTTCCGGGTCCTTCGACATCCTACCAAAAAGATCATCTATTCTGAGATGCAGGGAGCACAAAATGTTTGGCGAATAGATGTAGAAAGGAATCAGTCAAAAACAGTACAACCATTGCCGGTAAAAGGTGATCCCAAACTGAGATTCAATTGGAATGCCCCAATGGCCATTTCAGAACATCAACCGGATCGATTCTATATGGGCAGCCAGTTTGTTCATAAGTCGGAAGATATGGGAGACACCTGGGTGAAAATATCTCCTGATTTGACCACCGACGACAAGAGCAAGCAAAATCAGGAAGAGTCAGGCGGGCTGTCGACAGACAATTCGGGCGCAGAAAATCATTGTACAATTTTCACCATAGCTGAGTCACCTCTTGATGAAAACATCATATGGGTAGGTACCGACGATGGCAATGTGCAGGTTACCAGGGATGGAGGTGCCAATTGGTCTAATGTTACAGCCAATTTATCTGGTGTTCCGGCAAATACCTGGGTCTACCAAATCGAAGCAAGTAGTCATGATGCAGGCACTGCGTACGCAGTTTTTGATGGACATACTCAAAATGACATGAATCCTTACGTTTATAAAACCACGGATTATGGTCAAACATGGACATCACTAGTTACTGAAGATCTGGTTGGTTTTGCCCGCACGATCCAAGAGGATTTTGTCAATCCCGATCTACTTTTTGTAGGTACTGAGTTTGGCCTTTTTATCACAATCAATGGTGGTAAAAACTGGAGCAAATTCACCAATAACATGCCAGCAGTCGCTATTCATCGCATTGAGATGCAGAAACAAACCAGTGACCTGGTCATGGGTACTCACGGTCGGGGTGTGATCATTATCGATGATATCAGTCCACTAAGAGAAGTCTCTCAGGAAGTGTTGGCGAAAGACGTCCACTTTTTCGAAAGCAAGCCAACGAAAATCGTGGAAGAAAGTGGTTTTGCGAGTGGCAACTTTGGAGCCATCGAATTTGTCGGTCCCAATCCCAGCCGAGATGCGAAGATCGTCTACTACCTGAAGAAGCGACATATTTTTGGCAAAATGAATATGGAAATCCAGGACCTTGACGGGAATACCCTGATTGAACTTACACCAGGCAAATCCAAAGGGATCAATGTCGTGACCTGGAACTACCGTATTAAACAGCCCAAGATGGCCAAGGCAAAGTCCTTCACCTTTGGTGGGTTCACCGCGCCCAGAGTGCCTGCAGGTAAATACAAGGTGGTAATGAATAAGGGCAAGGCTTCCTACGAGTCGGAAATTGAACTAGTCAATGATCCCAATTCATTGTTGACGGACGCGGAACGTGAAGCACTTCATAACACGACCATGAAGCTGTATGATATGTCCCAGGAACTGGCTTACCTGGTATATCAAATCGATGAGTATTTGGCCAGTGCCAGTGCTGTAGCCGAACAGGATACTAAGGGGAAGAAAACTGCCGAACCGTTGATTGAGGCTTTGAACAACCTGAAGGAAACTTTGGTAGTCACCGAAGGTGATAACTATGTGGATTCAAGGGAACCTCAGCTGAGAGGAAAGATCGCTGACCTTTTTAGTAAAATCGCCGGTGGTTTTAGTGCGCCATCTGCAAGTGAAATGGATAATTTAAGCCTGCTCGAAGAGCGGTTCAGCAATGCCCGAAAGGATTTTGAGGAAATCAAACTCAAGCGCGTGCTGAAAATGGAAAAGTATCTGGAAAATTCCGGATCAGAACCCATTGAAATAAAGTCCTACGAAGATTTTATTGAGGATTAATAACTCCGAAGGATAACGAATGAAAGGGGGCTGAATGGCCTCCTTTTTTATTTGAGGGACACTGGCGGAGTTTGGTCATTTTGCTATCTTACACGAAACAGTTTTTTGCGATGAGAAAGCCTCAAGTTTCGATAAAGTTGAAAAAAGCTGGCGCTGTAGCTGCCGCATCGGCCGGGTCTAAGACTGGGATCGCGTCGGTATCAGATAACCGAAGTGAAAGTAAGTCCTTGGCAGCCCTGCAGGCTGCTGTTGCCCAACGGTCAGTTGATGTGAACATATCAATCGAAGATGACTCTTTGGCCAAAGCGGAGATAGATCAGGTGACCGTCACGGGCAGGGAATATGCAGCTCCGAGTCAAATAATGGGTCATAAGTCTCCTGGTGACCATAGAAGTCATGTTCTTTCTTGGGATTTGGAGAAAATGAAGTGGGAGCAAGAATTTTTGGGACGAACGGTGGGAGACCTTATGGACTCTTTATCAATGGGAAAAACAAGCTCACTTCAAGAAGTACAGGATACTTACGCTGCGGTGATTGACCAGGAAGCTCAACAGATGCCGTTGTTTTACGGTTCCGGTACGGAGAATATGGCCGGCGGAGCCGAGTATCGACACAAGAAACAACAATACGAAATGAGTAGAGGCCTCAGGGATGACGATGATAGTGATTTCGACGAGGACGAACATGCCGTATACCGTCAAGAATTTCTGGACGCGTCTTTGGACTTCCCAAGTGATAAGTTATTGGGAGGCAAGAAGAAAGCAAAAAAATTTAAAGAACAACAAACCACGAAAGCCATGGGACTGATTGAGGAAGTCTATGATACGGAATTTGAAGACGAATCATAGCTCTTCACTGGTTATCAAATTCAATCGTTTTGTTGCCACGTATTGATTTACTAGGCCACTTTAGTATATGCCTTCCATGTCTACATATTAAGTGTTCCTCAATGCCTATCGACTGACTTACCTTTTTATTTGACTTTGAAATAAGCGGAATTGCCTCCAATTTGGTTTTAATTGGGTAAGCTTATGTCGTCGCTTCTTCTGGTCCTGTCATTCATTGTTTTGTTTCAGTTGGCATTCGTCAGCTACTTTCTATTCTCCTCCAGAAAAGGCAGACGGTTGAGCAACTATCTGCTGGCGTTTTTCTTCCTGAGCCTTGGTGCCGGACTGATGGATTTCGTGCTTTTGAAGCTGGAGGTATTTGACCGTTACCAGGACTTTGCCTTTTTGCTCAACAGCCTGGTGCTGCTACACCCACCCTTACTTTATTTGTATGTACAATCCCTTACTCGCAAAGGGTTTCGACTGAAAGTCTCGCATCTGCTTCACACATGGGCTGTGATTTTGGGCCTGGGACTGCTCGTGCCATTCTATTATCTCAAATCAGATGAGGTGCAACAATTTGTGTTGGAGGGGGTGCAGGAAGGTGAACGATCTGTTTTTATTGTTATTTCTATTGTAGGTCTGATCTACGAGATCGCCTACCTGGGTGCGGTCAAGTATGAGTTAAGGAATTACAGAAAACGCCTTCGGCAGCACTTCAGCAACACGGATAAGATTAATCTCACATGGCTCAACTACATGGTCAATATATTTATAATCACTTTTTCCCTTAACATTATTTCGTCGACCATCCGACACAGTTCTATGAATCACCTGGATGAAATTGCCGTGATATTTGGGCTATTCGGGTTTTTCTATTTCATCAATTCCATATTACTAAAAGGACTTCACCAGAATGATATTTTCCTTGGATCCTCTCAGGAAGATGCTTCAGTACCTGTCAATCTGGAAATGAAGAAGGAACTCATAAATAAGTTGACGGACCATTTGCGAAAGGAGAAAAGCTATTTGCGGGCCGATTTAACTGTTGACCAACTTGCTGTCGAATTGGGTATCCCTCCCAGGTCTTTATCCTATATGATAAACAATGAGATGGGGCACTCCTTTTTTGACCTTATCAATAAATATAGGGTCGAGGAGGCGCAAGAGGAGATACGGAAAGCACATGACACCACGATCCTGGAAATTATGTATCGGGTTGGTTTTAATTCGAAATCCAGCTTCAATACTGCTTTCAAGAAGTTTACAGGCGTTACACCTACCACTTTCAAGGCGCAGTTCAAATAATTTTGGGACGGTTCGATTTTCGGTGCGAATAGTCGAACGCCTTTACCTGGTTCGACTTCCGGTAATCGGTCGATCTACTTCAGGGGTTCAATTTCATTTGACAAAAAGATCAAATGAAGAAGCTCAGAAAAAGCCCCTATTTCGTGTTCATTATTGCCGCAGCGTTGTTGACTTTCGCCTCCGCCAAGTGGACTGTATCTCTCGCTCCCTGGCTAGGTTACGCTGTGTTGCTTTACGGTTTTCGCCTTTTGCCGCTATGGCGGGGGCTTTCGCTCGTTTGTTTATCGGTCATGCTTTCCACGGCTATTGGCGCATATGAGGTCGTTCCAGCACCCCTGCCTATTTTTATCGTCATCTCTGTTTTATCGGGGCTCAAGGTATCGCTGCCTTTTCTGATCGATCGACTTGTGGGAACTATCCGCTGGGGCTGGATGGGTACACTACTTTTTCCAGGCTGCTTTGTTGTATTGGAGTACTTGGATTCTTTTGGTGGAGCGGGTACCTGGGGATCAGTCGCGCACACCCAGTACCAGTTTCTTACTTTTCAACAGATAGCCGCTGTTCTTGGCACTTGGGGAGTATCTTTTTTCGTGTACTGGTTCGCCTCGTTGGTCAATTTCTTTATAGAACAAAAGAAGCTCGGGCAATCAATAAAGAAACCTGTGGTCATGGCTGGAACCGTCTATCTGACCGTGTTTGCTTTCGGATTTTTACGATTAATGGGTGGTGTCGAGCAACCGACAGTGGATATTGCAGCCATCACGATGGACAATGGAAATATGCTTGTTACCGCTTATGAGGATGCATTTGGCGAGACCATGGCGCTTCCCGCCGATGTGGCACAAAGCTCTCCGCAAGTACAGGAATTGTATCGCGCACTTCCTTTGTTCATTGCTAATCCCACGAAAGATCAATTCGCCGCAACGAGATCCGTCATTGATCAGAATCTTGACAGCCTCTTTTCCCGTAGCATGAAAGCAGCTGCGGCGGGTGCCAAAATAGTGGTATGGTCGGAGGCTATCGGGGTGATTTTGGATACTGAGGAACAGGAACTGATGAGGCGCGCCAGAGCGTTTGCCCAGGATGAAATGATCTATCTGGTGATGGGCCTGGGGGTGATCCATCCGGGACCCATGAACGGAAACCGCCGCTACATGACCAATAAGACGGTTACCGTTTCTCCCACTGGCGATGTGCTTAACACCTATTTGAAAAGTAATCCGGTACCCTTTGCCGAACAAGATTACGGTTCTGACGGTATTATTCCGATATTATCCACGGAATATGGCAATCTCTCCCCGATTATCTGCTATGATGCGGATTTTCAGGGATTCATGCGCCAAACGGGCACAAAACAAACGGATATTCTGCTTGTTCCGTCAGGGGACTGGCAGGCGATTGCTCCCTTCCATTCGTACATGGCAGCACTTCGTGGTATTGAAAATGGTTGCTCCATGGTCCGTCCAGCTAACAGGGGTACGCTGATGGCGACTGATCCTTATGGCAGCGTCCTGGCCAAAAAATATTTCTTTGATCCAGACGGTCAAGTGATGATGGCTGCCGTGCCCACTAAAGGTATGGAAACGATCTACAATCGAATAGGTGATGTGATCGTGTATTTCTGTATCATGATTTGCGGTGCCTTCACCCTGCTTAGAATGGCCAATGTTCTGGTGACCGGGGAGAAAGAATAGTGCATTTTCGGCCTTGACAGAAAGGGACGAAGTTTTGGCGGTGCTTTTGAAATCCGATGAGGGTATATGTGTGATCGATTGCTTTATATTTAACGGCTTCAAAACCTCAACATCATGAACAGAACCACCTGGAGAAAGCTGCTAGCGGCGGCCCTCGTCATGCCACTTTTTTTACCTGCCTTGGCGCAAGACCTGGATGATGGTCTTATCGCTCATTGGAAGTTTGATGGAAACTTCAACGATAGTAGCCCTGCTGCCAACCATGCTCAACCTTATAAAGGAGCAAAACTGTCCACCGATAGATTCGGCAATGAGAATTCAGCTGTCTATTTTGACAACAACAATGACTACCTGTCATTCAATGAGATTAGCCTAACCGATGGTTCGTATGCTTTTTGGATGAAAGCACAAACTGACACCATTGATGGGGCGGTTAACATTTTTCAATGGTCTACCTACGGGACCTACAATCGCATATTTATTCGTGGAAGCGTGCAAATGGCGATGGAGGTGAATACCAATGGACAGCAATACAATTTTTACAACCCCAAGGTGGTAATGAAAACCTGGCAACATGTTGTCCTTGTTCGCTCCGGGGATGTGGTTACGCTCTACCTGAACGGCAGCTATCATTCTTCGGTGACGGTAGCGGGAGCCGATGAGCTTAAAATCAACCGCGTCAGCAACTCCAATAACTACAGGCGATTTTATGGTTATCTGGATGACGTACGGATTTACGATCGACCGTTGACTCCCGGGGAAGCGCAATCGCTTTTTGATGGGCCCGTGGGTGTCTGGCAGGCCAATGAGCAAGTAATATTTAGCATGAAGAAGATCGGGATTGGAACGCAAACGACGGGCGACCATAAATTCGCCGTTCATGGGTCCATTGGTACCCGGGAGATAAGTGTAGAAGCGGATAGCTGGCCTGATTTTGTTTTCAAAAAAGATTATGACCTGATGGACTTGGCTACGTTGAAGGCGTATGTGCTTTCTCGCCATCACTTACCAGGTGTACCGTCAGAGGTGGAGGTATTGGCGAACGGAGTAGCACTGGGTAAGATGAATGCTACCCTACTCCAAAAAGTGGAGGAACTCACCTTGTACCTTATTCAGCAAAACGAGCGAATAGAGATCTTGGAGCAGGAGGTAAAGCGGCTGCAAGCAGAGGACAAGTCTTCTAACTAACAACACCAATCTTGATAGAAAAAAACAAACCCCCAATGATTGTGTGCATTGGGGGTTTTCTCTTCGAGCAGATTGCTTAAAATTATTGTCCCTCTACATAGGGAGCACCAGCGGCTCTTAACTTTTCAGCTAAGTCAGCCATTGTATTCCTTGCCGCCTGAAGTTTAGTGTCTATCTGAGCCATTTGCGTATTTACGAGGATCAGTGTTTGCTTATGCGTTTCTGTAGGCCCGTAGGTAGACCTGGTCACGCCAATGTTCAACGAAAACAGCCTGGATCCAATGGTCGTGCGGGTTTTTTCGCCGATCTCTCTTTTGGCAGCGAGTCCGTTTACTTCTGTATCGATATCTAAAAGCGTCTGCTTCAAGTCGCTCAACTCTTTATCAAGATCGCCCGGAGCAGCAGTTGCATTGGCTAAAGCCCGCTGCATCGCATTTGCAGCTCTCAGGCTGTTGCTCAACTGCATATCGAGGCGTGTAGCTTCCTTGATGGCGCTTTCGAAGCTTCGCCAGAAATCAGCTACTTGCTGCTTGGACGCTCCCTGCAGTGCACCATCTCGTAAAGGAACCACTTCTACGTTTACGGGATCAGAAATTGCCGAAGCTTCTCCATCGACCTGCTTAAAAAGTTGGGCAGTATAAGTCCCGGGAGCAACCATGAGTCCTTCCGGTTGGAAAAAAGGGTTGCTTTGGGCCTGGAGTCGCAAGGCATCAGGTGCTGGATATTTTAGATCCCAGGCGACCCGATTCATGCCTTTCTTCGTGGAGGCTTTTACTCTGCGAATGGCATTGCCCTGAGCGTCACTAATGGCAAGCCAGACTTGCGGAGCTTGTTCCCTTTTCTCCGCTTCTGCTGCCTCCCAGCCTGGGAATGTGGCGCGGCCGTTTTCCTTTTCCTGTTTTTGGCGGACCTGCTCTCTGCTTTGGTACCCCTCATTTAAGTAATAAGTAAATACCGCACCGAAATCGGGGTTCGGAGCTACAAAGTGCGAGGCTCCCTGTGTGCCTTTTTCATTATCAAAGTTGAGATGTGACCTGGGGATGTACCACCAGGCTTTTCGTGTACTGAAAAGAACGGCTTCCTTGTTCAAAGCAGCAGCATCCACTTCCCGCAAGAAACTGTAGTCATCCAGCACGTAGAACCCCCTTCCAAAAGAAGCCCCCACCAAGTCATTCTCACGTTTTTGGATAGCCAGATCTCTAAAGGAAATTGTTGGCACGCCACCCTCCAATTTCGTCCATTGGTTGCCTGCATCTAAAGTGAAATAGATCCCAAACTCTGAAGCCAGGAACATCAACTCAGGTTTCACGTGATCCTGAACGATCCGCCAGAGTAAAGTCTTGGCAGGCAAGTTGCCCTTGATAGAACGCCAGGTGGCTCCTTTGTCGCTACTTTTCATTAAGAAAGGCCGGAAGTCGCCGTACTTGTGGTTGTCCAATACAACGTAGACGGTATTTGCGTCATGTAAGTCAGCTTTTACGTCATTCACGAACGCAGTGGCTGGCACGCCGGGCATGTTGCTCACATCAATTTTTCGCCAGCTATCCCCACCATTTTCGGTCACCTGAATGAGCCCGTCATCGGTACCCACGTAGATCAGTCCTTCTTGTTGAGGCGACTCAGAGACTGACGTGATGGTGTTGTAATTCGACATGGCGAGGAAGTCCCAGGGGGCATCCCAACCTTGCTTACCACCCATGATGGGAAGCTCAATTCTTTCCTGGTTTTTGGTGAGGTCGCCAGAAATGGCAGTCCATGAGTCTCCGCGATTATCCGATCTCCACAGCCGCTGTGAGGCAAAGTAAATACGAGTAGGGGAGTGTGGGCTGACCAGAATAGGGGCATCCCAATTGAAGCGTTCATAGTCCTCATTGGCGCCCGCCTGAGGTTGGATGTCAATCACCTCTCCAGTGGTCATATCTACCCTTGATAACGTACCTTCTTGTCTTTCGGCATAGAGAATGTCAGGATTTCCGGGCTCCGTTGCTGGTTGATGGCCATCCCAGTTCAGGACTACTCGCCAGTCCGAGTTTTGTATGCCGTGCACATTGTCGGTTCGGGAAGGTCCACCTTCGGTACTGTTGTCCTGCGTACCACCATAGACATTGTAAAAAGGCTCGGCATCGTCTAAGGCCACTTTGTAAAACTGTGTGATGGGCAGGTTTTGCATGTATCGCCAGTTCTGACCTTGATCAAAACTTTCGTAGACACCTCCGTCAGACCCAATCATCACGTAGTTGGGGTCACTCTTTTTGAAAGCCAGCGCGTGATCGTCTCCATGGCGATGCTCCCTATTGAAATTAGTGAACGTTTTGCCTCCATCGTAGGAGATTTGCGACGTGTTGCTCATCATGTACAATCTGTCAAAATGATGAGGGGAACTATACAACTCCTGATAGTAGTGAGGGCCTGTACCTCCTCCGACGGCATTGGATTGTTTTTTCCAGTTTTCTCCCCGGTCCAGAGACTTAAATACACCCCCATTCCGCCTGTTCAATTCGATGGCCGCATAGACGATATCGGGTTGCTGATAAGATATAGCAAGTCCAATCTTGCCCTTGCTGCCTTCAGGAATGCCATTTTTCAGTTCTTTCCACGTTGCTCCGGCATCTTCGCTTCGATAAATACCCGTTTTGGGGCCACCTCCCATGTAGGCGGCGACTGTTCTATGATGTTGCCAGGTCGCTGCGTAGATGCGATCTGCGTTTCGTGGGTCTACGACCATGTCGGTCACACCAGTCCATTCCTCGTCGCCCAGCGTCTTGGTCCAGGACTTTCCGCCATCGGTGGACTTGTAAAACCCACGCTCTCCACCCTTACTCCAGAGCGGGCCTTGTACCGCGACATAAATCACATTGCTGTTTTCCGGATGGACAATGATCTTGGAGATATGTTGTGACTCCTTAAGTCCCATGTTGGACCAATTCTTGCCACCATCCTCACTTTTGTAGATACCGTCACCAAATCCAATGTGGCGACCACCAACATTTTCTCCGGTACCTACCCAAATGGTATTGGTATTGCCCGGATCGATGGCTACGCATCCAATCGAATAGGAAGGTTGTTCATCAAATATGGGTGTCCAGGTCACACCGGCGTTGACGGTTTTCCAAACCCCTCCGGAGCCTACGGCGACATACCAAATATTTTCGTTTTCAGGATGGATAGCAATATCCGCAATACGTCCGGACATAAAAGCCGGTCCGAGGTTTCGCAGTTTAACTCCCTTGAAGGTCTGCGCCGATAATTTGGCATTCGTAGCTGGGGTATTGCTACTACTCCTGCGCCGCTGGGCGTCACTCGCAATGCTTGCGAGGATCAGGACCATCATCAAGGTCGATTTTATGAGGTTTTGCATGTTGCTTAAATAAGTTGATTGAACGCTTGAAGTTAGGGGGCGCCAAACAAATCGCCGAGCAAAATGGTGTGAGTGGTCGTCAACCGGCCAATAGTCTGATTTATTGTTTTTAGGAGGGAGAAGCCTGCAGCTCTGGGCCTCAGATATTCCCGCTCTCCGCCCTAGGCGCTCACACTGCCTACGATCGGGCCTATGTTGCCTGGCCCTTCCCCTGGGAATCGCTTGTTTTGAATCTGCGGCTTACTACCTAACTTAACCCATCAATATCACGCTTGAACTAACGCACATGAAAATCCTGGTAGCCCAAGTATTGATCCTTGTCTCCCTGCTAAGCTGGGGTCAAAGCAAACAGCCTTTCCGTAGCTTGGATGTCTTCGAGCTGGAGTGGGTGAGTGATCCCCAAATCTCGCCAGATGGACAGCAAATCGCCTATTTACGAAATGGTATGGATATCATGACCGACCGGCGGTTTCGAAGGATCTGGCTGATCAACGCCGACGGGTCAGACCACCAGAAGCTAACCAGTCGGGATGTCAGCGAGTCATCTCCCAGATGGTCGCCGGATGGCACCAGATTAGCTTTTTCATCGTCGACGGACCAGGGATCCGAGCTTTTTGTGTATTGGGTGCGTACGGGTAAGTTGGCCAGGCTCACACAATTGGATCGATCACCTCGTAACCTCGCTTGGAGTCCCGACGGGCAATGGCTGGCATTTACTAAACTGGTGCCCGAAAAAGCTCCCTTCCTTACCAGGGCACCGACAAAACCAAAAGGAGCCAAGTGGGCAGATCCGCCTCGAGTAACCACCCGAGTCAGACACGAACGCGATGGCTCCGGTTTTATCGAACCGGGTTATAACCATCATTTCGTTGTTCCAGCCGAAGGCGGGTCACCCAGGCAGGTGACCAGTGGCAATTTTCAACATTCCTCGGCGCCTGTTTGGTCGAGGGATGGAAAGTACCTGGTATTTTCCGCTAATCGGAGCGAGGATTGGGAATATCAACTACGGGAGTCCAACATATACCGTGTCGGAGTGCTTACAGGGCAAGTAGAGGCCTTGACCGAGCGCAATGGACCCGATTACGGGCCAGCTATTTCTCCGGATGGCAAAACGATCGCCTATCTGGGTTATGAGGACAGGGTTCAAACCTATCAATTGCCAGAGATCAGTCTTATGGATTTGGATGGTGGAAACAAACGAACCGTTTCAATGGACCTGGATCGCAATCCCGCTATGTTGCGTTGGGATAGCAAGGGGCAAGGGCTTTTCTTTCGATACGATTCCGAGGGAAATACAAAGTTGGGCTACGTGTCGACTAGCGGCAAATTTCGAAATGTCGCCTCCAATGTGGGCGGAGCTTCCGTAGCCAGACCCTATGGTGGAGGCAGCTATTCGATCGCCGAAAATGATGCCTTGGCTTACAATATCACCCGACCGGAATACCCAGCAGATCTGGCAATATCCATGGAAGGGAAGGAACGTCGCCTGACGGAGTTGAATAAGGAATTATTGGACTTTCGTGAACTGGGGGCCGTAGAAACCATCTGGTACAATTCTTCATTTGATGATCGACGTATTCAGGGATGGCTCGTCAAACCACCCGATTTTGATGCGGCAAAGAAGTACCCGCTGCTCGTTGAAAATCACGGCGGACCCATAGCAAACTATGGGGATCGGTTTTCACCGGAAATGCAACTGTATGCATCAGCAGGATATGTCGTGTTTTATCCCAACCCTCGGGGCAGTACCAGCTATGGCCAGGAATTTGGCAATTTGCTATACCACAATTATCCTGGCCAAGACTATGATGATGTCATGTCTGGTGTGGATGCGGTTGTTGCCAAAGGCTATATAGACGAGCAGAACCTATTTGTGACCGGAGGTAGTGCCGGTGGTATCATGACCGCCTGGATGATCGGGAAATCTCAAAAATTCAGAGCGGCAGCCGTGATAAAACCGGTCATGAATTGGTACAGCAAGACCCTGGTAGCGGATAATTGGAATGGCTACTACCACTATCGATACCCGGGGTATCCCTGGGAAAATCCGGAAGCCTATCTGAAGTTTTCGCCGATCTCGTTGGTGGGTAATATCGAGACACCCACGTTGGTAATGGTGGGTACCAGTGACCTTCGCACGCCGCTCTCGGAGGCTAAGCAATTATATCATTCGCTGAAGCAGCGCAAAATCCAAACGGCTTTGGTGGAAGTGCCGGGCGCTTTTCACTTCATCGCCAACCGACCGAGCCAGCTGATCACCAAGATCGACCACATTGTGGCCTGGTTTGAGCGATATCGGGAATAGGGGAGGACGTCAAGACTATCATACCAAATCGGCGGGTAAGGTGATCAATATTCTTGTTCCATACCCCGGTTCACTTTCAATTTCCAGATTGGTGGTGCTTTCGTAGTGCACACCAATTAAACGGATACGTTCCCGAACCAGGGAGACTCCCAGGGAACTTTCTTTTGTCTCCGATTCCGCGGGGTTAAAACCTTTCCCATTATCAATTATTTCCACCATCAATTCTTCACCGTCTTTTCTCAAATTCAAACTGATCTTCCCCTTCTCTTCAATTTTTTGCATACCATGCCAGATGGCATTTTCCAGGAAAGGCTGAATGATCATAGAGGGGATAAAAGTGGTATAGGGGTCGATTCGTGGATCCACTACCATTTCGAAATCAAAGGTGTCACCCGTTCTGATCTTTTCAATGTCGACGTAGCGCTGGAGCAACACAGTTTCTTCTTGCAATGACAGGGTCAGTTTTTGCGAATAATGCAGTAGATCACGAATATGCTGGCTGTACATGGTCAGGTATGCTTCAGCTGCTTCAGTATCATTTTTGAGGAGGTACTTCTTGATAGAATTGAGGGCATTGAAGAGAAAGTGCGGGTTGATCTGGGCGCGCAATGCCTGTAATTGCGCTTCCACTCGATCAGCGGCCAGTTGGTGTTTTGCTCGCCTGTTTCGCCACACTCGGTGAAGAATTCCGTAACCGATGCCTAGCCCCGTGACAATTACTAATGCAATGAACCAGGTAGTAGACCAAAATGGTGGGTGAATGGTAAAGAAGACAGTGGCGGCTGAGGTCCAGTCATCTTTTTGCTGACTTGCGCGCACTTCAAACTGATACTGATCCGGTTTCAAATTAATGAAGGTTGCACTGCGTTCGCTGGTTTCGATCCAGGGTCCGTTAGAATGTTTTCCTTGCAACCGGTAGGAGTAGGTGATGTTGTCGGCTTTTGTGTAACTGGGAGCTGCAAAATCCATTTTGAGGACTTCCGCATCGTAGGGCAAGTGCGTATGCTCTTTGGTAGAAAACGTGACACTATCCGCGGTAAATCGGGTTAAGAACACGGAAAAGGCATTCTGATTGCTGAAGATGGTGGAAGCCGGAAAGTATGCTAGCCCTTTTTCCGTACCTACGTAGATCTGATCGTCGAAGAACTCAACGTCAAGTACTATCGAAGAAGGCAATCCTTCGGACTCACCTATGCTGTATACCGCCGGATTCTTGTTGCCTGAAAAAACCACTTGGTTAAGTCCCCGGTTGGAAGCAACCCAGAGCACCGAGTCTCGTAGTTCAATCTTTTTTGGGATATTGGATAAAAGCCCATGAGAAGTTGTAAGCTGTATCAGACTGTCTTCTCTTAAAACCAGGATCCCGTTGCCACCAGTCGCCAAATAAATTGCACCGGTTTCGTCCATGGTAAAATCCCAAACTCGGGATTTCAGCAACGGGTATGTATGACTTAAAGAGATGACAGAGTCGTCTGCCCACAGAGATAAACCCTCGTCAGTTGCGACCCAGAGTGAATCACCTTGCCATAAAAGTTTTCGACTTCTCTCAATGGGAATATCCGGCTCCTTCAATTCGTATAGCAGATCGACATTGTTATGCACCTCCAAAAAATCAGATGGCCTGATTTTCCTGACAAAGGGAACTCCAGGCCAATAAAAGAATGATCCTCTGACGGACAGATCTTTTATTGAAGCGCGCAATACATAATTGTCCTTTCCTCGACTCACTAGAATCTTACTTGTAAGGTAGTAGACGTTCTCTTCCAACGGTACAATATCATACATCACCTCACCTCTTAGTTCAGAGTTCGAGAACAGAAGTCTAACTTCTCCGGTCAACCGTTTTTCACTTACAAGGACCTCATCATGCCGCATATGAAGAGAGGTGTCACCAACATTTTGCAGACTGGTGACACTTTGGAGTTTTCGATTGCTTTGAATTGATCTTTTGGGTAAGAAAAAAAGTCCCTCCGTAACCGAGGTTAGCCACATATTGCGGGCTTGGTCAATAAAAACATTCGAGGCGTTTTTCAAAGGGGTAAGAAACGTAGGATTGAGCGTGGTATCGACTTCATGAATGCCATCAAGTGAGGTGACAAAAATTCTTCCTCGAGTCTCTACCACGTTTAGGATAGTCGTCCCGGGGATCAACTGTTTAGTGTACGTTGTAAAATCCTTCTGGTGATAAGTAAGGAGATAGTCAGTGCGTCCAGGATGCCCAATAACGTAATCGTTCATTTCAACCCAGTGGCCTAAGCCAAACAGATGGGATGCGGAGGGGTGTGCCTCCTTTACACCTTCCTTTGTAACGACGCCAAATCGATTATTGACATCATACACTACCTGGCTTTCTTTAGAGGTTATTAAATACGGTTGTTTCAAGCCCGCACTAATTGGGTAGACAAAGGAGTAGATACTATGGCCGGTCCAGATCTTGATCGATTCCCTATTCGAGGAGAAATAGATATCTCCCTTCAGCTCACAAATTGATGTGATTTGACCATTCATGTCTAACTCGGCTAATTCTGGTTTATTGGCAGAGGTGTAGATGGAATCATTTTGGATGTAGCCCACCCTGCCACTTAGCGTATACATCCAAATTCGCCCCTGACTGTCTTTGTAGAAATTGAGAATTTCCGTATCAGGTACACCATCATCAAGGGTGTAATTCCTGAACTCATATCCATCGTACCTGGAAAGTCCGTCATCCGTACCAACCCAGATGAACCCACGGTCATCTTGTGCTATGGCGTATACGAAGTTGCTGGGGAGGCCGTCTTCGATGGTGTATTGGGTTAATTGATCCCGGGAGATTTGGGACCAGGACGAAAGGAACGTCGAATGCAGCAATACCAGTAAGCATAGGCGCATATGGCGAAAATGGATAAAAATCAACTCACTTTTCCGTATGGACAGGAGGCTATTTCCCGAAATTGAACTCAATGATCCATACCATAGTAATAAAAAAAGCCAGATCACTGTCTGGCTTTAGTTGTTAATTGGGAGGGCCTATCACTTAGATGACAAGTTCTTAGTACTATTCGCCCTAGCGCTAGGTCGATGACATTTCACCGGCTAGACTCCTTGTTGTTTTGTTGACGACAAAGAAAATGAGTCTGGGGGCAAGTTCCTCGGAAGTGGCTATGGATTGACCGAAGGGGGTCAGATTCCTGGACGAATGGGCAGTTTCGTCTATTTTCGAGTGTGACCGAAATTATTCATAACCTGGATCAGTTCCTTTTTTCGGGTCCGGGCAACTTCAAGTTCGTCGCCACCCGACATAATTACGTACCCACCTCGGCCACTTTTATATTGTGCAACATGCTCCATGTTTACGACAAATGACCTATGAATTCGGAAGAATCCGAGGGGCGCCAGCATTTCTTCGTACTCAGAGAGTGGCTTGCTGGCTACAATTTTTTCACCTTCCAGATGGAACTGGCAATAATTGCGATCGGAACTGAGATATTGAATGGACAGAACTTCTATAAAAGACGTTTGGTCCTGGCCGGTTATGGCTATTCTCTTTGGTTTTTTCCATTTTGGATAGAAGACCCTGTATAATACTGAAGTCTTTTTGAACCCGATGTTTTTGTTCAAATCGTCGCATGGCGTCCATAAGCTCCTTTGGGTCCACAGGTTTTAGCAGGTAATCTAATGCCGAAAGCCTGATGGCATTAATAGCATATTTTTCGAAGGCCGTAATGAATATAACTTCGACTTGTTCACCTTGAAGCTTTTCGAGCAGTTCAAGACCTGAGCCATCGGACATTTGGACATCCAAAAAGATGATCTGCGGGTGAAATTGGTTGTATAGACGCAAGCCTGTGGTGATTTCTCTGGCTTTGCCCACGATTTGGATTTTTGGGCAATACTTTTCCAGCATGATTTCCATTGTTTCCAATGCGCTGGGTTCATCGTCAATTAGCAGGGCTGTGATCATACCAAATCTGATGGCAATGTTACCAAAACCTTTGTTCCTATTCCAGGATCGCTTGCGATTTGCCGAGTCGGTAAAACTCTAATAATGTACTCACGCTAGGGCGCGTTTGCAACTCACGCTCTAGTATTTAGCAGACCTTGTAATGTCAGAAAAATGCAAATTCAACAATCCCGAAGGTCTGTCCTTGTAACCTGTTCCATTGTAGCAAGGATCGATCTTTTTACCAGGAAAGAAGTCAGAGACGCAGTACTTCAGTGTGAAGCGGAACTAAGGAATGCGAGCATGCGTAGCAAACGCACGCTAGCCCGATATTACGCTTAGTGGGGATGTTACAAAAAAGAGGGTAAAGCGAAGGTGAGGCGAGACTGGCGCGTTTGGCTTGCGGGGCCGAAAACTGAGCTACCCGCGAGGGGGGTGAGTGAGTAGGCATGCAGCGTGGGGCAGTGAGGCTTCAATAACCTTGTTGCCTGAGCGTGCCATAGTCTTTAGGTGTGTCGACATCCTGCAAGATAGCTGGCGTGTCGATCTCTACTTTAATGATGTTTTGCTCGTGTGCCTCAACTACGGATCTGCAACCTTCGGCCTCCTGACAATCCAAAATTGCTTGTCGGTAGTCACGTCCGAATAATACGGGATTTCCCTTCTTTTTTCCATAAAAAGGCACAACGATCCCTCCGGGGTGATCCAAGTACTTGACAATCTGGTCGTAAGTGCTCGTTGGGATAAGTGGCTGATCTCCAAGACAGATCAAATAGCCGTCGGCTGTTGGTGCGGCTGCTTTTACTCCTGCCTGTATCGAAGTGGTCATGCCCTCTTTGTAGTCCGGGTTGATCACCTTATGAGGGTGCACGATTTGAACATCTGTCAACTCGCTGGTTACGACAATCACCTCGGTACAAGTGCTGACCATTACCTGATCCAAAACATGTTGTACAATGGGTTTATTGCGAAAAGGCAGCAGAAGTTTGTTTTCATCACCCATTCGGGTCGATAACCCCGCAGCGAGTACAATGGCGGAAAACCCTAGCCATCGACAAGGGATCGTATGGCATCGTAATTCGTCAGGAGTATTGACGTTTTTTCAGCAGGTGTTGATCTACCGCCAACGCTTTCACCTCGCTATTGATCAGTACTTTTCGTGGGCAACTGTAACCGAGTGCCAGAAACTGCAGAAGGTGCGTATAAGCCCGTGGTTCCCAAAGGGTGATCAGGGGTTCGGGAAATTGCGTTTTCCTCATTGTGAAAGCACGTGGCCAGTTTTGGAGGGGTCACGTTCTCTGATCAGTCGGTGGAGTGTTTTCTGAATTTAGCAGGGGTACGTCACATGCCACGGTGAACCAGGCGGCATTCGGAATCTTGCCTGAAAGCAGAAAGAATCCCACCATAGGGCCCCAGGTCAAGAAAGGTGTCGGCAATCAGCGGATATTCACTGTCAAACGCATCCTTTGTCGCTGCTGAGATAAAAGTTTTATCACATAGTTGAGACAGCAAAATCTGCCATATGCTCGCGCTGAGGTTTTTCCATGATAAGTGATCCCGCCTTTGTCGCGACCCATGCGTGTACTTTTGCCACCTGCCAATACTAATCCCTTAATCGGCGGAAACAAGCAAGAAAGAAGCCTTGACCACTTGAGCGATTTTGGCAATGTCGTGTATGTGCAGGATAGGTATCTTTTCATACTCCGGGAGGCTTTTCAAAAATTCGAATGGCTGAGACATCCCTTCGTCGAGGATGAATGCCTCCACCTGGGTTAGTCGATCGAGTTTGCGGTTGAGCGATTCTTCCTTCTTGTCATTAATGATCACGATTTGCCGGGCGGCCAGGAAGTGGTTTCCATTGACAAGGATCCCATCTTTGTCATTGAAAAGTTGGCGAAATCGATAGGTATAATCCTGATGGTCAAATTCAAACTGATGGTGACTGATCTTGTCTGTATAGGTGGTCCCGAAATCGGGAGCTTGGCCACCATCCCCATGATCGGCATCCACGTAACCTAAATCTAACGTCAATTCCGATGCCAGCGCGCTGGTCAGGCGTTGGATATCTCCGCAAGGGGCACCGAGGAATGCCATTTCATTTCGGTGAAATTTGCCTCCTTGGGGCTTTGTGGACAAAAGCGTGTTTTTTGATGTGCCATTAATCGGTGTGGTTTGAAATCGCTTTTTTCCTCCCTGTTTTCGTAGCAGACGAGTTTCTTTGATGACGATATTGTGAGAAAAACCTTTGCACATGTCGTAGATGGTCAATGCTGCCACTGATGCTCCGGTGAGTGCCTCCATTTCCACGCCGGTTTTTGCCGTCAGTTTGGCGGTGCAGGTAATTTCCACTTCCTTTTGGGCGTTGAGTTGAATATCCACGCCACACTTGTCTAACCCCAGTGGATTGACACAGAGGAATAAGCTCACTGGTCTTTTTGGGCCGCCATCACACCGGCCAGGATGGCGGTCTGAAACACAGGTCCTTTTTTGGTGTGAATGTCGTCGTTTTCCAGGCGATTAATGATCTGTTCGTCAAGTACTACCAATGCGCGTGCAAACGGCAACGCGTTCTGTCACTTCTTTGCCACCAACATCCACCATATTGGGATTGCCTGCTGCGTCGAGATGTGAGAATTTCTTTTCCATTAAAACACACCAATTTCAAACGAAAATACTGAGAATATGTGAAAGGAATTTTTCTGCCGATATTTGGCCGCCAACCTACAATTGTCACTTTGCGTCGATCCCTGTTGATTTTTTGTTTTTTTGTACTGGAAGCATGGGAGTTCAAGCCCAAGAAGCTGAGAATGAAAAAAGAATCGTCGCATCGGCCTGGGATTGGGCTTGCGGACATTTTTGGTCAATGATGAGGTGGGTTTCTAACCTCAATTATCGGGGAATCGCTTTTTGGATGCGAGCTACTCATGATGTGACTACTGATCGGCAGTCCCGCCAGTTTACTATTTTACTTCGCTTCTCCCAAACTTTCCAATGATTTTAATCGGAATCAGGTAACGGGGTGGCTGTCGGGAGTCGATTACAAAATGGAGGTTTCGGTTAAAGGTAGCTTCGCCGGCAAGTATGCGCTGGTATCTCGGTCCGTATGTGCGGATCAGTGGCTTTTCAAGAGCGTTTAACTATCTGAATGAGGGGGGCTACCTTCGAAACGGGTGATATCGTGGGGGTTCTTGGTGCGAGCAGTTGGATACAACACAGCTTGTCCGAAAATCGGAACTTGGAGGGGTCGCTATTGGCACCGATTCTTGCGCATGTATTGAACCGGGAGTTCGGCGGATCAAGTACCAATGAAATGGATGATGCCTGACCGGTTTGCTGATTATCAGTTGAGATTGGCGTATGTTCAGGGTACTGGAGGTGTTGATCTGTTTTTGAGCTATCAATACAACCTGGTCATTATGGATCGAGCGACTCGGGTAGCCCATGAGGGTCATTGTTCGAAGGAGGATTAAGTTCGCATATTGAAAGCGTTGAATATTGGGTGTTTTCTCGGTCTTGTAGCCTTTTTGAACGGCTGTGGTTCATTGTTTATAGCCGATGATCCTGCCGACACCTTGGAAGAGAATTTTGAGTTATTCTGGGAGTCATTCGATCGCCACTATTCCTATTTTGAACTGAAAAACCTGGATTGGCAGGCCGCTTATGATACGAACATTCAGCAAGTCAGAGGTTTTAATGACGCGGGTCAATTGTTCGAATTGCTTTCAGCGCTCACACTAAGTTTCGGGGACGGTCATGTCAATTTGTATGGCAACGGAACCCGCGTGGCTTACGATTTCCGGAAGGTTTCCAACCAATGACCCGCAAGATGCATTGAGGTACCTGGAAAGAGCGGAAAGACCGAATCGGACCCTCACCTATGGTGCGTTAAGAAACACCGATCTGGATACTTGAGAATTGCCTCCTTTGGGGCGTCCATGGGTGATTATGAGGCGATCGATAATGTGGTAACTGCTTTCCAGGATAAAGATGGCATGATCATCGACATTCGCGACAATGGAGGCGGCAGTGATGCCAATGCTGAATTGATAGCCTCGAGGTTTGCAGATAAGAAGCGCCTCTATCGCTATGTCCGATATCGCTCGGGCGAAAATCACACTGATTTTACCGAGTGGCGCAGTAGCTTCATCGCTCCTGATGGCAATTCATTTACTAAGCCAATAGCTGTGCTAACCAATAGGGGTTGCTTCAGCTCTACGGAGAGCTTTCTTTTCGCGATGAAAGTGATGCCACAGGTTGTCACGGTGGGGGGTGTCACCGGCGGGGGGTCAGGAAGCCCTATTTATCGCGAATTGCCCATAGGATGGACCTTCAGGTTGTCATCCTGGCAGGAGGTGGACTCGGATTTCCAATTTATAGAGGGAACCGGGATGACTCCTGACCATTTGGTCACTATTAGTGAAGCGGATGACGTTGCCAATACTGATACGATTTTGGAGGCTGCGATCGCACTACTTGAAAGTAATTGATGTTATTTTAAATAGTTTAACATTTCTCCTCACTATGACACTTTCACCAGAGGAACTTCAACGGTACAGTCGCCACCTGAATTTGCCCAATTTTGGATTGGAAACGCAGAAAAAGCTCAAAGCCGCTAGGGTTTTGGTGGTAGGGACAGGTGGATTGGGCGCTCCGCTTTTGCAATACCTCACCGCCGCAGGGGTTGGGACGATTGGTGTGGTGGATTTTGACCGGGTGGATATGTCAAACCTGCAACGACAGGTCTTGTTTTCAACCGAAGATGTAGGTTCCCTGAAAACCCGTACTGCCATCGATCGACTTCAAAAGCAAAATCCCGAGGTTCGGTTTGTAGAGTTCAACGAGATGCTCGACAGTTCCAATGCCCTGGACATAATCAAGGACTTTGATATCGTGGCCGATGGTACAGACAATTTTCCCACGCGTTATCTTGTCAATGATGCCTGTGTGCTATCGGGAAAACCCAATGTCTACGCTTCCATTTTTCAATTTGAGGGGCAGGTAAGTGTGTTTAATATGGTTCATAAGGATGGCTCGCGGGGACCCAATTATCGGGATCTCTTTCCTACTCCGCCGCCCCCAGGTATGGTCCCAAGCTGTGCGGAAGGTGGCGTATTGGGAGTTTTGCCAGGCATTATTGGCAGCTTACAGGCTTCCGAGGTGATCAAGGTGCTTACAGGTATGGGCAATGCACTTTCAGGGCGGCTTTTCCTTTTCGACGCACTTGATTTCTCAACGCGCACGCTTAATGTTCGCAAAGACCCTGAAAACCCTATTTCCGGCTCGAATCCTACCATCGACAAGCTTATCGATTACGAAGCTTTTTGTGGTCTGGATAAAGAGGCTGAGTATAAAAGTGTGAGCGTGCAAGAACTGGCATCGCTTTTAGCGAATGGGTCGGACCTGGTCTTGATTGATGTACGGGAGCCTTATGAATATGAAGCGGGCAATCTCGGTGGAACGCCCATGCCACTCTCACAAATCGATTCTTTCGTTCATGATATACCCAGGAATGGTGAGGTGATCGTCCATTGTAAAAGTGGTGCCAGGAGTACCCGGGCGATAGCGTTGCTGACTGAAAAATATGGATATAGCAACCTGAAGAACCTGGAAGGAGGCGCATTGGCTTGGAAAGAACGAATCAATCCGGAGTTAGTTGTCGTATAATCGCCCTATGCCTCACATCGCTTCCTTACATGTCTATCCAATCAAATCAACAGCTGTATTAAACCTGGAGAGTTCTCGGGTGAATCTGACCGGTCTGGAAAACGACCGTCGGTGGTTATTGATTAGCGGAGACGGGAAGATGATGACAGGTAGGGAGTATCAGCAAATGCTGAATTTGCTGGCCACACCTACCAAAGCGGGATTACATCTACGATTTGGAAAAGACGAACTAGCTGTTAATGATGGTCTAACGGATGAGGAAACGCGATTTCAGCTGTGGAGTCAACAGGTGAGTGGTTTTGGTGCGGACGAGGCCACCAATCGTTGGGTTTCGAAAAGGCTCGGAGTTGCCTGCAGATTGATCTTCCAGGGGACAGTGCACAGAGCTATCCCTGAGAAGGAAGGAGCGATAACGGAGGGTTCCGTCAGTTTTGCCGATCAGGCGCCCATTCAACTGGTGGCGCAGGCATCGGTGGATGAATTGAATACACGATTGGAGCGTCCGGTACGACCGCTAAATTTTCGGCCCAATATCGTGGTGGAAGGAGGGACCGCCTTTGCTGAGGACGGGTGGAAAAAACTTCGAATTGGCGATTGTGAATTTGATGTGTTGGAAGGGTGTAAGCGGTGCGTATTCACCACTATAGACCCTGACACGCACGAGAAAGACCCGCATCAGGAGCCCATGAGGACATTGGCGAGATACCGAAAACACCCTCGGGGCGGTGTGTCGTTTGGTATCCAACTGGTTCCAAGGACCACTGGTTTAGTTAGATTAGGAGATACCATTGAAATATTATCATGAACACAGCGCAAAGCATTAACATCAAAGAAAAGTTCTCACAGTTCAAAGAACACTGGACACCTAAAATAATTGGGGAGCTGAATGGCCAACAGGTGAAGTTGGCGAAATTGAAAGATGATTTTGTGTGGCACAGTCATGAAGATGAGGACGAGTTGTTCATGATTTTCAAGGGTACCCTTATTATGGAATTTCGCGACCGGACCGAGGTTGTGAAAGAAGGGGAGATGATCACAGTTCCCCGGGGCGTGGAGCATTTTCCACGCACGGAAAATGGTGAGGAAGTATGGGTTCTGCTCTTCGAACCTGCCGAAACCAAGCATACCGGAGCGGTCGAACATGAAAGGACCGTGCACAATCCTGACTGGATTTGAAGGCCGGATATTTTATCCAAAAAGGTTAAAATTACTTGTGTAAAGGGCTTTCTTAACTCCTAAACGTACCTCGAATATTGACCTGCGCGTCATTTTCAGTGAATGTTCAAAATACCCAAAAAAGGGTATTGTAAGTTTTCAATGCGTTACCTTACTTAGCGATAGGAATTTCAAGCTAAAAAACTTGATTTTTCGAAGAACAGTAATTTTGTTTAACGCCTGACCAAAGCACCGCCATGAAAACGACAACAAAGACCTTACCTACTAATCCTCGATTTACGGGGAATTAGAAGATATACTGGCTCCAGTATAGATACTCCTTTAACCATTTTATCACACTAACTAATTTGTTTATGAGAAAACAGCTTTTGGGCCTTACCATGGGCTTACTTCTCTTCAGTCAGTTGGCTTTAGCACAGGATGATGGCAGTAGCAACACCCTGGACTATGGAGTCAAGTTTGGAGGGAATTTCAATCAGTTTAATCAGCCTGGGACCATCATTGGCGGCAACGCCGGGGGTTTTGCGCGGTTAAATATGCTTGACTGGCTTGGCTTTCAAGGAGAGCTATTGTACGATTATCAGGGAGGGGGCCGACATGATTTCAGTCCTGCTTACGCCAATGACAACACCAATTCAGGGACGGTAAGCACTACCTTTATTAATCGGAAATTGCAGTTGCATACGGCTTCACTGCCGTTATCGGTGCGTTTGACGCCTTTTTCGCGTGATAGTAATATCACCTTCTATCTTCTGGTTGGAGGAAGCGCGGAATATATCTGGGCGGCATTCGAGGAGCGAGATGTCCTTTTTCAATCGGATAACCTGGGCGATGTGATCTTGACGGGTCAAAACCAAAGCGTCACCGACGAGATCGAAGATTTTCAGGCTGGTTGGCATTTTGGTGCTGGCTTTGACTTGTATCAGACCGATGGTCGCGTTATCAGCGTAGAAGCTCGCTACCGCCAGAGCATGATGAATATCAATCCCGGAAGGGAAGATTTCTCAAATTCCCTTCGAGCTGATTTTGCGGGGCTTTACTCCTCGACTTTCAGCATCAACTTCTATGCAACCTTAAACCCTATTTTCTAAAAGACCTTTATTGATCAAAACAATGAAAAATATTAAAAAACTATCCTTATATACGATCGCGCTGGCTATGCTTTCTATGATAGTCGTAAGCTGCGATGACGAATTTACTTCTGAGGATCTCCAGATGTTGCAAGACGAGCGAGATCAGGCTAATGTAGATGCACTTAACAATAATGGTGCTTTTGCTGCCGTACTTCTTCGAATTCTCGGCCCGGATAATCAGCCGGTGGAAGGAGCGGAAGTTATTTTAGAATCACCAACAGCTGGTACCGCCATAGCTTCTCAAACTGCTACTACCGACGCTTCTGGAAGTGTTGTATTCAGTGATGCTATCGCAGGAGAGAACATCCTGTCTGTTAATTCAGCTAGCCACTACAATATTATTGGTAGAGTAGATATCGGTAACGAGTTCAACTTCACGACTGTTAACGGGCAAGTCATTCCAGTTAAGACCAATCATGTTGGCCTTATCACTATCTTGCCCACCGGTGGAGAGACGGCTGTGATTAATGGAACGGCCACGATCCAGACAAACGTAATGAACCTAACCCCGGAAATCCCGGAAGGTGCCGTAATCAATGCGATTTACGATTTGGAAGGCTCAGGAGGAGACTTCAATGATGAAGGTGACGATGGGATAAGCTTCCAAAATTTCAGATTCAACCAAGACGCGGAGGTTGGTACTGATAGTGTCGATGCTAACGGTACTTTTAGCATAACCGTGCCTGCGTTTGGTGATGGCCTTCAGTATCTTATCAGCCCAGAAGATTTTGTGGCAGATCAGACCATCGCCGTATCTTCTGCAAACGGTCAAAACTTGCTGGATAGCCTTGGTTTATTGAGACCACAGATCCGAACAGTACAGACAACCTTCGGCCCAAATGCTACTACATCTGCAATTAACAACTACTCCGGCGCTGTTATCAGAGCCTCTGCTCCACCGGCTGCAGGTCGAGGACTTGGTTTGTCTTTCTCCGCGGCAGGTGCCAGCACCAACTTTGGTACCTTCAATGCATTTGACGGTTATGCGCCTACGCAAGCTGGTAACTTCCAGTTAAGGACTACCAATGCCGGCGGTAGCTATATCGATTCACCGCTAGTGACCATGACCGATGGTAATAATGCTACTGGTACATTGGCTGAGGCCCACCTGCGAGTGGCTATTACCAGTGGACAGTTGACTGGTGTGCAATCGGGATTTGGTGCCAATGCTACTTTGACCTTTGACCTGGTGTATGATCATGTATTCTTCAATTCTACAGGGGCCGATCTCGATGATACGGATACGACTACTAATGTTACAGAGGCTAATAGTGTACTTACTTTAACTGCCAATGCAGCAGGAGAGATCACGCAAAGCGATGTTGATAATGCCATCAGTGCTGCCATTGCCAATGCGAATACTTACTTCAACCCTGAAAACCCGATCGCGATCAATGATTGGATCGTTAACCTTCGATTGATCGACAATGGTGCCGGAACCGCCATTATCACCATTGATGGTGCCAACGGCTACCTAGGTCAAATTCAGACTTTCGCCGATGTGACCGGCGATACAAATGACTATACTTCACCAGGCATAACTATCGATGGCAGTGGTGCCATTGAAGTAGTAGCCTTCCGTCAGCCGTATCAGGTGACCATGAACAACAGTGGGAATACAGTTGATTACGCCGTGTTGCCAACGAATATTCAATACGAGTTTGAGTCTTTTAACGGAGCGAGAGCCACATCCGGGAATGTAGATGAGTACAATCCGGTGGATGGGACCTTCATTCAGACAGCCAACATAGCGAACATGGTGGAGGTGAGCAGTGGAGATGTTGTGTTCGACAGAGGGAGCAATGTCTTTACTAGCAATTTTGCAATCTCTACACCTCGGGCGATCATTACAGACAATACGGCCACCACATGGGACTATGGTGTCACCACCTCTACTATCGGTACGGCCATAGATGATAATGGCGCCATTACCAACTTTAGCTTTACCTTCAGTGGCAACCAGATCACGTTGCCTAGCGGCGAGTTATTCACTGCTACTAATGGTACAGGCTATGGTAGTGCGGCGACGTTTACTGTATATCCTGGTGCCGATGGTGCCCCGGGTTCGGGAGCCACTGTGTCATTTACTCCTACAGTAACTAATGACGAGTATTTCTACAACAATACGGAAACTGTCACCAACGGTGGATCAGGCTACCGTCGTTTCTTGAACAATACGAGCGCGACCGGTTACTCTGTAAGTAGCTCATTCATTACGGTACAGGCGAATGATGAAGTTGCGGTGACTATCAACTTTGGTACAGGCCAGCGACTGGAGATCATGCAATAAACATCGAAATAGTTCTTATTTATCAAAGGGCGTTTCCTTCGGGGGACGCCTTTTTTTATGACTTGTGCAGGTTACTTGCACTTTGTCAGCTAAGCTTGCACCATGAACCAACCCGCCGGGGAAATATTTCAACTCAATGACCAATCCTTTGAGATGGTATTCCGCACTTTCTACTCGGAAATGGTGGGTTTTGCGATGCGCTATGTCATCGATCAGGATGTGGGAGAAGAGATTGTTCAGGAGACCTTTGCCAATATATGGGCGAAGATCGACGAGACAGAAGTACGGACCAATGTGCGCTCCTATCTCTTTGGAGCTGTCCGCCATGCCTGCCTTAACTACTTAAAGCATGAGAAAGTGGTGCTCAGGCACGCTGAGCATACAAAGCATGTAGTGGAGTCAACCTTCTCATTTGACTTTGCGGAACTCTCGGAATTGGAATCGCAGATCCATCAAGCATTTGAGAAACTGCCCCCCAAATGTCGTGAGGTCTTCGAACTGAGTCGGTTTGAGGGATTGAAGTACCAGGAAATTGCCGAGCGTCTTGACCTTTCAGTGAAGACCGTCGAGCGGCATATGGGAAAAGCCTTGAGCATCTTCCGGGAAGAGCTGGGAGAGTACCTTCCGATCTTTTTATTGTTAATTGAACTAACTAGGTGGGGGTAAAATGAGAGTTAGTTTCCATACAGCTAAGAAACTATGAGCGGAGCAAGCGGCGATAACATTAGGGACGAACAGTTGATACAATTTCTGCGAGGAGAATTGGCGGGGGAAGAACGCTCAAACATTGAAACGTGGTTGCAATCTGCTCCCGAAAACCGCAGCAGGTTGTTGGAAGTAGAAGTAGTGTGGCAGGATACCGGACGAGTGGAGGAGCTAGCCATACCGGAGTTGAATGTTGAAACTGCCCTGGAGAAGGTAAAGGCAAGGAAAGCGCAGCTGACTTTGGAGGAGCCACAATCTTCAGGTGCTTCGTGGATACTACGGGTGGCAGCGATTCTTGTCGTTGGTCTGGGTCTGTCATTGTGGTTTTATACCCGTACCGAAGCCCCACTGGAACTCAGTGCGCTGGACAACCAGGTGCAACAGACATTGGCTGATGGCTCCCAGCTAACCCTTGAGGCAGGTAGCTCGGTCGAGATCGTTCCTTTTGGAGAAACACGCGAAGTAAGATTGACGGGAACGGCTTATTTCGAAGTAACTCCCGATCCCGAAAAGCCCTTTTTAGTGGCAACCGATGATTTGCAAGTCCAGGTCTTGGGCACCCGGTTCAGTGTCTCAGAGGAGGAAGAACTCACCATTGTATCCGTGGAGGAGGGCCGCGTACAGGTAGCGTCAGCAACGCAACAATTGATTTTAGAAAAGAATCAAACAGCTTCATTGAATCGAGCCACCAGGACATTGACCTTAGTAGAGGCGCAGGATACAGGAGAGCACCGTTTTTGGAAAACCAAGCAATTGGCATTTCGCTCAATGAAATTGGGCGATGTAGTGCAGACGCTCAAAAGAGTTTATAAGACGGATATCGTCATAGATCCTGAGACCAGTGCCGATTGCCTGATCTCCGTTTCTTTTGAAGATGAAGACCTGCGCGATGTATTAAATATTATCTCCATTACCCTTGGCATGCAGGTCGTCGAAGAGCAAAATCAAATCCGGTTGGTGGGTGAGGGTTGTTAGCAAAATTTTTGCTTTAACGCTGATAGTCAGCAGTAGTTGGCCAGTTCTTGCACAGTCCTCATTGGATCGTCGCGTTTCCATGAATTTTGAGGGTGTATCACCCGTTCAAGCCCTGGACTTGATCAAGGAAGAGACAGGTCTTCGCTTCTCTTACAACCCGGTTTCCCTTCCGGATCGGGAAATAACTCAATTAAGTTTTGCAGACGCACCTCTTTCCACGGTATTGAAGGCGATCGTTGGCGATGATATCAAGCTAATTCAACGGGGGAACTACATGATCCTTCAAAAGCCAAAAGCGAAAAGTCAGGCGAGGTTGACTGTCAAGGGAAAGCTGCTCGATGCACAATCGGGTGAGGTCATAGAGGACGCATCGGTTTTGGATGCCAACACATTGACGGCTTCACTGTCTGACGCTACAGGCAGTTATGATTTGAGAGTTTCAAGAAAGTATGAAGAAGTGGCCTACCTGGTCAGCAAAAGGAATTACCTGGACACACTCATTTTGCTGAAACCGGGAGAGCAGCTACCAGAGACCATCTATCTGAAGCCGCGAGAGACGGAAGACCAACTTCCTTCGTCGAAGGTGGATGGCGCGGGGGTTTTTAAAACCCTGATTGGTGACAAAATCCGAAATCACATGCAAAATGTCTCGTTAGGCGAGGAACGAATTGGTCAGGTCTCGCTTTTCCCGGGAGTGGGAACCAACGGCATCCTGGCAGGAAAAATCACCAATTATGCCTCGTTCAACGCTACTGTCGGGTTGGCGTATGGCATCAAAGGAGCCGAATTTTCCGGAGCCGCCAGTATCATCAGAGGCGATATGCTCGGAGTACAATTTGCCGGAGCGGCCAGTTATGTGGGAGGTAAGATGAAGGGTGCGCAGTTTGCAGGTGCGGTGAACACCAATTTTGATGATGCGAAGGGAGTCCAGGCCGCAGGTGCCGTCAATATTAATCGGGGAGCTTTCAATGGAGCGCAAATAAGTGGGGCTATCAATAATTCTCGTGCACTCACGGGTTTGCAGGCTGCTGGGGCCGCCAACTGGTCTGACGATCTCAAGGGCGTTCAAATTGGTGGCGCGTTCAATTATTCCCATGGAAGCCTGAAAGGACTTCAGATCTCGGGCGCAGTAAACTATGTAAAGGACCAGGTTTCGGGATTGCAGATCGCCGGTTTTATGAACTACGCCTACACACTGAAAGGTGTTCAGATAGGAGTGGTCAATATAATCAATGAAGACAAAGGAGGAGTTAGTATTGGACTACTCAATATCGTCAAAGGTGGTTTGAAAAAATTGGAGTTCTCCACCAATGATGTTACCCCCTTTAATCTGAGTTTCAGAATGGGGTCGCGTGCATTTTATAATATTTATCAAGTAGGGATTCATCCATGGTCAGGGGAATTTTGGGATTATGGCATCGGCATAGGGACGCATTTCAACTTTCCCAAAAAACTCTTTGCCAACGTAGAAGCGATTTACCTGGAACTGAGACCTCTGGCTAATTCCGCCCCAAGCAATTACAACATAGCCAAATTCAATTTGAATATGGGCTATTCTTTCTCATCGCATTTTGCTTTAGTGGGAGGGCCAATTCTTAATATTGGAATTCGGGACCGACGAACACCGGACCGATTTTCAGTTGAACCCAATTGGTTGTTGCAAGAAAATGACCATGTCAGCATGTGGCTGGGATACAGGCTGGGCGTTCGTTTTTAAGACGCCAAAAACCTTCCTCTTAAGGAGTGCGATACACCACGATATTTAACTAAGACCGTTCGGCGACCGCACCAGTATTCGTGCAGAGAAGCCTTATTTCGTTGTAAGGAAAATGTCCGAATGGAGTTGGAAATGGTGAGAAACCGAAATTCAGCTTCGACTACAAAGACGAGGCCTCCGCGGCCTGAGCGGCAACTGGCCTCGCCTCTAGTAGCATCTTGGCTAGATCCAGATTACCTCTCTTTGCCTTACTTTCTGTCTTGACCGAGGCGTCGGACCGTACAGAAAGTAACAAAGAAATCAAGCCAGAATAATCGCTCGAACCGCGTATTCTGGCGGGCCCGCGCAGAGGAAGTGCTTCGATTACGATAGTTCAGCCTCGAACGCTTTTTACCTGAATGACGATGGTATCGATTAACAACAGTTCTAAAGCCTTATTTCGTTGTAAGGAAAATGTCCAAATGGAGTTGGAAATGGTCGAAAGCCGAAATTCAGCTTCGACTACAAACGAGGCCTCCGCGGCCTGAGCGGCAACATCCTGGCGTCCAAGATGTATTGTTGCCGAGGGTTCGGTACCAAGGTGCTTAGCACTAAGGAACTGGCCGATTGATAGAAGAATGCCTTGCTCACCAAGCAATTAATAAGACTTATTGCGCCAATACCCAATTAACCTAATCCATAAAAAAAATCTTTTTTCTCAGTGGGGGTAAAATCCAACGAAGGCTCCATGATAGTGAAATCGAAAAAAACTATCATGCAAAAGTCAAAACTCGTTTTATTCCTTGGACTGTTTCTAGGCACCTTGCTCTGTTCTCAGGGTCAGAAAGACCAGCCTGAGGTCCTCAGCAGGCCAGCGCAGATTTCATTGATTTATCCGATTGGTACCAATGGATTAGAGTCGGGGAGCTACATCAACAATATTTCTTTGAATGCCATAGCAGGTTACAGTTATGGAGTCAATGGATTTGAAGCGGCGGGCTTTGCCAACGTGACCCGATCCGATGTGAAAGGCGTCCAACTGGCTGGTTTTGCCAACGTAGTTGGTGGTGGGGTGACCGGCACGCAAGCGGCTGGTTTTGTTAATGTAAATAGGTCTGCTTCCGTGGCTACTCAACTTGCCGGTTTTGCTAATGTCTCTGGCGGGGAAGGGCTTGTAGGCTCACAGTTAGGTGGATTTGCCAACTACTCTCACGGCAGCCTTAAGGGATGGCAAGCTGCCGGTTTTGCTAACTACGCAGGTGGACCGGTCACGGGAGGTCAGGTGTCGCCAACGATCAACTTTGCAAATGGTGAAGTCAAAGGCGTGCAAATAAGTGCTGTAGCTAATTATGCGAAAGCGCTGAGCGGTGTGCAGATTGGCCTCGTCAACTATGTGGGCGAATTTAAAAGTGGCGCGACCATTGGCCTCATCAATATTGTTCGCAATGGGTTTTCAAAATTTGAGGTATTCCATGATGATATCATCGCATTGAATGGCGCGTACAAATCTGGGACAAAACAACTGTACGGTATTGTTACTGCTGGTATTGACCCGGACAAGGAATACTGGATTTATGGCGCCGGGTTTGGAACCCAGTTCGACTTTAAGAAAGGTCTTTTTGGAAATGTAGAAACGACTTTCTCCGAAATTAAGAGCACGGAAAGAAGGGTCAATAGCTACTTCATGCAGCGATTGAACCTAAACCTGGGTTACAATCTGTTTGGCGCTGTTGATATAGTAGCCGGACCATCTCTCAACTTATTTATCAGTAAAAGAACCAATGGCGAGCCGAACCCATTTCAGGGGCTCTATCCAGCGGATCCCTGGTATAAAAAAGACCATAATAGAAGGACTTTACTTCTTTGGCCAGGGTATCGCCTAGCTATTCGATTCTAAATATTTTTTTTGCAACTCAATTTTGTCATGAACTTAAAATCAAGCTTACTCATTTCACTGTGTTTTCTTGCGCTCCAGTTGGAAGCACAAGACCTTCTCCAAACGGTTAGGGGACAGATCCTGGATCAGGACACGCAATCGCCGTTAATTGGAGCGACCGTGCAAGTAATTGGTTCCGACCCAATTCTGGGCGCGGTTACGGACCTGGATGGAACATTCCGAATTGAAAATGTGCCTGTAGGTCGTGCGACGCTACTGGTGCGTTACCTGGGCTACGAGGAACAGGTTTTGTCAAATGTGATTGTTAATGCCGGCAAGGAACTGGTATTAAATGTGGAATTGCTGGAGTCAGCAGCGGTTTTGGAGTCGGTGGTAGTCACAGCCACTGAAAACAAGTCCGATGTACTCAATGAAATGGCGCTGGTGAGTGCAAGATCATTTAGTGTTGATGAAACCAAGCGATTTGCCGGATCCCTGAATGATCCTGCCAGGATGACTGCTTCCTATGCGGGCGTACAATCCAATCCCGAAGGGTCCAACGAAATTGTGGTGAGAGGGAATTCGTCCAAAGGCATTCTTTGGCGCCTCGAAGGTGTGGAAATACCTAACCCCAATCATTTTGCAGACGAGGGCTCTACCGGTGGGCCAATCAATGCGCTGAATATCAATATGCTGAGTAATTCTGACTTTTTAACGGGCGCCTTTTCTCCGGAATATGGTAATGCACTGTCCGCGGTATTTGATATCAAATATCGAAAAGGCAATAATGAGCAGCGTGAGTATACGGCAACAGCTTCGACCCTGGGCTTGGAATTGTCAGCGGAGGGTCCTTTTAGCAAAGATTACAACGGCTCCTACCTGGTCAATTATCGTTACTCGTCCCTGGCACTGATAGCCGCAGCGGGAATCCTCGATTTCGGCGGAGTTCCCAAGTACCAGGATCTGGCATTTAATATCAATCTGCCTGCAGGGAAGAAGCACTACTTCAGCCTGTTCGGATTGGGAGGCTTAAGCAACATTGGCGGTGATCAGGAAGATGATGACGGCACAGTGGTTTACCGTTTTAATTTTGAATCCGGTGTGGGTGTTGGTGGTATCACGCATAACTACTTAATTAGCAGTAATACCTTTCTGCGCAATGTGCTATCCACTTCTGGTACTTTCATAGATTATACTGACAACATACCTCATGGCTCGGGCTTTAGACCCATCGAGGATACCAATATTACCAAAAGGGACGTTCGTTTTGCTTCCACGCTCAATCATAAGTTCAATGCGAGACACAAAGTAGAAGGAGGCATTATTTATTCCCGAAAGCACTTTGATATAGCAGGTCGAAGGTTGAATTTCGAGATAGATGAGTTGGAGACCGGGCTTTCAGATCGGGGAAGTACCGATATTCTGCAAGCTTTTGGTAGCTGGAGATACCGACCAAGTGACGACTGGACTATTACCAGTGGACTTCATTACTTGCGATTTGGTCTCAATGGCAACTTCTCGATTGAACCTCGAGTCGGCGTGCGGTGGGACTTTGCAGATCGTCACGCATTTACCGTCGGATCAGGCATTCACAGCAAACTCGAGAGTGTTTCCATTTACCTCGGTCGGAGAAGATTGGACGATGGAACCTACGTAAGGGAAAATGAGGACCTGGAAATCACCAAATCCGCGCATTTTGTGCTAGGCTATGATTTTAACCTAAATCGAAACACCCACCTGAAGTTAGAAACTTACTATCAACATTTGTATGATGTGCCGGTTGAGAATGATGTGAATAGCACCTACTCGCTGCTTAACATGGTAGAGGACTATACGACCATGAGCCTGGTAAACGAGGGCACAGGTCGCAATTACGGGATGGAGTTGACAGTGGAGCAATTCCTCACCAAGGGCTTTTACTATCTAGGAACAGTTTCCGTTTTCGAGTCGTTTTATACCCCCTTGGATGGCATTGAACGGCGTACAAGATTCTCCAGTAATTATGTTTTCAATTTCCTGGCAGGTAAAGAATTCCGAATGGGGCGCCCAGAGAAGAATAAAGTGCTGTTTATGAATGCCAAGGTGGCTTTTGTAGGGGGTGCTCCTTACACCCCAATAGACCTTGAGGCGTCAAGAACGTTGGGTTCACAAGTGCTTGTGGACGCAGCCTACTCAGAACGTTGGGATAATTTGACCACTTCTAACTTTGCCATTGGAACACGCCGCAACAAGGGGAGAACCACCCGAGAATTTAAGTTGGATATTCAAAATGTGACCAACGCCCAGGGACGTGCCAGCGAGTTCTATATTGAAGAAACGGAGGAGATATACGTAGGACGCCAACTACCGTTTTTCCCTACAATTTCCTATAGCATTAGCTTTTAACCGGTAGTAGACCGGACGCGAAATAGAAGGCTCACCTTTTCCGGTGGGCCTTTTTTGTGCTAACTTTTCTATGGAAAGAAAAGACCAGTTGAAAATTACCATTTCGATAGCGGCGATGTTGTTTCTATGCCTACAGGTCAGTGGGCAAATTAGCTTTTCTGAAGCCGAACAAGCCTTCATAGCAGAGCATCCCAAAATTGTATTGGGAGGAGAGGCAAGCTGGGAGCCCTATGTGATTCGTTCAGAAGATGGTACACTTTCAGGGATAGAGGTCGATTTTTTGAGCCGCTTGGAAGAGTTGACAGGCCTGGAAATCGAATTGGTAGCGGGGCGTTGGTCGGAAATGGTACAACAGGCCAGGGATCATCAAATAGATGGAATTGTGACTTCCTCGCCCCAACCCAGTAGAACTGATGACTTTAATTTTACCGAGGAATATGGCCGGGTGGATATTCTTTTTTATGGGAAAAACTCGGATTCACTGGTCTTTAACAGTATAACGGATTTTCGGAGTTTTCGAATCGGTGTACAGGAAGGCAACCAAATCAACCACGATCTCCTCTTAGAAAACGATTTACCCTACGAGGATTACACTGACATGGAATCTTTGCTCGCCGGATTACTCAATGGAGAGGTAGATTATATTTTGTCAGGCGGTGAGCTTAGTTATGATCTCACAAAACGGGCTATATCCGGCATTGCTGCGAAGTATATTGTCAAGGAAAAACAAGCCTCTTTGGTCTATTCAATAAGAAAAGACTGGCCGCTGCTCGTTTCAATCCTCAATAAAGCGCTTCTGGAGATATCTGAGGTAGAACGGAATCAGATCATGGTCAAATGGATTCAAAACCGACCTGCTCAGGTACTGCTTTCAGCAACCGAACGCGAGTATTTAGCAAATAAAAAAGAAGTGAAAATTGGCTTGTTAACACATGTTGATGGCGCCGAAACTGGCGCTTTTAGTGACCCTTCTGGCTTTGTCATTGATTACTTCGGGACACTCAATGAACGCCTGGGCCTTGGCGTGTCTTTCGAAGTGTTTAACAATGATCGGACCTTCTATCAGGCCATTAGGTCAGGAGGCATAGATCTGGGACTTTTGGGGAGGGACGATTCCACGCTGCTTTGCACGCGCTCATTCTACGAATTTCCAATGGCGCTTGTGGGGAAAAGGTTTTCCTTCTCAGGCGACGTTTCTTTGTTGTCCGGATTGAAAATTGGTGTTTCTACCATGAATCCGCTGCTTCCTGATATTCGCCGACACTGTCGAAAATCCGAAATAGTGGTGGTGCCATCATTGAAGGAGGGCATGGAACAATTGATTAGTGGTCAACTAGACGGCTACGTCGCGGGATTGCCTTTTATTTCTTTTTATCTCCGAAAATTCGAGATACGTGACCTGACGGTTTCAAGTATACTTCCAATAGCCTCCAATTCTCAGTTTGCCACAGTCGACTCTGTATTGCACCAAATCATCGATAAGTGCATCGAAGCCACACCCAGAAACAGAATCCATGAGCTAGCCAATGAATGGTACCGGCAAAATGATCCTGAGATCATTCGAAATTATCGTTCTCTCACCCAATTGGCATTAGCATTTGGTCTTTTGCTTGTCATCCTCTTTGCCTGGAACAGGACGTTGGTGAAACAGATCAAGAAAAAGAGAGCTTTTGAGAAGTCGCTTCGTACCAGTAAAGCGAACCTCCGGGCGATCATTGAAAATACAAACGCCAATATCTGTTCCTTGAACAAGCACCTGGAGGTCACCGCTTTCAATCAGAATTTTAGTGAGTTCATGCAGTCGGTTGGGAGTCCTCCTTTGCGTAATGGTATGAATCTCCTGGAAATCGTACCGGCTGAAACGCGTGACTTATGGTCCGATCGGTTTCAAAAAGTGCTTGCCGGGGAGCGAGTGGTCCAGACTTTCAAAAACTTAAGCGATGAGGGAGAAAAGTATTATGAAACCGCATTTTCACCAATTTTGGAGGGGGAGCAAGTAGAGGGAATATCTTGCTATGCGGTGGATGTGACGGAAATCACGCACCTGAGTCGTCAATTTCTTCATATTCTGGAAAACAGTAACGAATTTTTTTACCTCAAGGATAAGGAATTGAAGTATCTCGCGGCAAGTCAGGCGTTTGCCGATCTCATGGGTTTTGACAAATGGCAAGATCTCATAGGCAAAACCGACTTTGATGTATATCCGAAGGAATTAGCCAATCGATATGCCAAATTTGAAACGGATATCCTTGAACGGGGTGAGGGGCGGGCAAACGTAGAGGAAGAGTACACTGATAAGGACGGGAGAGTACTCTGGTTGAGCAACAATACCCAGCCATTTTTTAATTCTGCCGGTGAAATTCAGGGTTTGATGGGAATCAGTCACGACCTCACCGAGCGTAAGAAAATGGAGGATGAGTTGATCTCGAGTAGGGCCAACCTCACCTCTGTACTGGAAAACACTACCTCCCGCATTTACTCGATAGATCATGACTTTCGCCTGTTGACCTTCAATTCCAATTTCTATCGCCTAATGAAGGAGATGGCTGGAGTAGAGGTAAAAGCCGGTGACGATCTGTTGGAGATGATCCCCTCGGTTTGGAAAGAGCTTTGGAAAAAAAGGTATCAAAGGGCGCTAAAGGGGGAGTCGTTTAATGTAACGGATCGGGACAAGGTACTGGAGCGCAACCGGTACTTTCAGACCTACTTTAACCCCATAAAAGTCGACGAAAAAGTGGTGGCTATCAGCTGCTTTGCTCAGGATATTACTGAAGTAAAGCAGCTTAATCATATCATGGTGGGGCTGCTAAATAATGCTCAGGACTTTCTCTATGTGAAAGATCAGGACCACCGATTCATTGCCGCCAGCAAATCCCTAGCTCAGGCCCATGGCTTTGCCAACCAGTCGGAGCTGATTGGTAAGTCCGACTTTGATATTCATCAGGAGGATTTGGCTGAAAAATACTTTGAAGACGAAAAATTGGTATTGGAAGATGGTCACGATTTAGTCAACTGGGAAGATCACTACCTGGATAAGACCGGGGAAAGATGGGTAGAATCTAACAAGCACCCCCTGAAGGATGAAGATGGCGAAATTTATGGACTTATCGGCATTACCAGGGATGTAACTGGCCGAAAATCTTTGGAGAAAGACCTGATCTACGCTAAGGAAGAGGCAGACAAAGCAAATCAGGCCAAAGGCGCGTTTTTGGCGAATATGAGCCACGAGATCCGAACACCCCTCAACTCAATCATTGGGTTTTCTCAGTTGTTGAGTGATATGGTGACCGATGAATTGGAACAAAGCTACCTAAAGGCTATTTCGTCTTCAGCAAAGACATTGTTTGCTTTGATCAATGACATCCTGGATATTTCCAAAATTGAGTCGGGCCGGATGGATATCCGCAAGTCTCCCGTGCGATTGGAGCAGTTGGCAGAGGAGGTGCGGAGTATGTTTGCCATGCGTATGCACGAGAAAGGGCTTGAGTTCAACGTACTTGTCGAGAACCCAATCTCAGAATATGTGCTATTGGATGATTTGAGGGTCAAGCAAATCCTGATCAACTTACTGGGCAATAGTCTGAAGTTCACAAAAAAAGGACATATCCTACTGGAAATTCTATTCTCCAGTGTCAAAGGCAAATACCTCCTGAACATGCGGGTGGTAGACACGGGTCCGGGTATAGAACCATCGGCTCAAAACAGAATATTTGAGAGTTTCTACCAGGATGAGAGTACCGAAGAGTTTCAAAAAGGCACTGGTCTTGGCCTCAGCATTACCAAGCGGCTGGTGGAGATGATGCACGGAGAAATCTCCGTTCGGTCAGAAGTGGGCGTAGGTTCCACTTTCGAGATTTTCCTGCCAGACGTTGGTGTGGTTGCAGAAAAAGACCATATCGTACAAAGTTCGGATGAGTCTGCGACACATGTACGATTTGAGCCTAGGAAAGTCTTGCTTGTCGATGATATTGATAGTAACAGATTCTATCTCAGAGAGTTGTTTAGAGACTCGGCACTATTGATAATTGATGTGGGAAGTGGGAAGGAAGCGATACAAGTGCTTGAATCCGAAAGAATCGACCTGATCCTGACAGATATTCGAATGCCTGGAATGACCGGGGTTGAATTGCTGCAATGGATTAGATCCAGGAAGGAGTTCGATGATGTGCCGGTCGTAGCTGTAACCGCTTCAGTTTTCGATGAAAAGGAACACCTGAATGAAGTGTTTGATACGGTTGTTTACAAACCTGTGGTCAAAAATGAACTCATTCAAGTCATCAGAAAGTATCTGCCGCATGAGCTGATCAGACATCAAGAGCCCAACGGTGTTGAAACGGGCAACCAGACCATTAACTCTGAAGTCAAGAAGCATGTAAAAGCACAGTTGCGGCCACTAATCAAAAACCTGGAAGAGCACCAGCCTATGGGAGAAATGAAGGCCCTCTCGGAAAAGCTGCAGTCGCTGGGGCAGGAAGAGAAGGATACTACGCTGGTGGATTATGGACACCAGCTTTCAGCTTTGATAGACTCCTTGGATGTTGCAGGTATTTTGAATTATTTGAGATCCCTTAAGCAAGAACTTGATATTGAAGACCACTGATAATTCGTTTGCAGATTTAAATATCCTGATTGTCGATGACAATCCCTCCAACATTCAGGTGCTGGGCAATACGCTTAAGCGAAACAACCTGAATTTTGAATTTGCCCTGAGTGGTTCCGCCGCAATCAGTTGGTTGAGAAAGAAAGCATTTCATTTGATCCTTCTGGATGTAATGATGCCGGATTTAGACGGCTTTCAAACCCTCGAGCAAATTAGGAAGAACGACAATTGGAATGATATATCTATCATTTTCTTAACTGCAAAATCGGATCTTAAGACACTTGTTCGTGGTTTTGATCATGGTGTTCAGGATTACCTCACCAAGCCGTTCAATCCGCAGGAGCTAGTGTCCAGGGTAAGGGCTCATCTGGCAACAAGTGCCCACCAGAAATTGCTAAAATCCTTCAATGAACAATTAGAACTCCAGGTATTTGAACGGACTGCAGCTTTGGTTCGGTCAGAACAGAAACTAAAGGAAGCCAATACCTCACTTAGCAACCTTATTTCCAATATTCCCAGTGTTGTGTTTAAATGTGATGCAGATAAAGATCTGACCATGCGCTACCTAAGTCCGCAGTTTTTCGAATTGACAGGATATCCGGTGGAGGAGATGCTGGGTAAGAAAGGTAAGCCCATCGTGGATTTGCTCCCGGAAAGAGACAGAATACGATTTGAAGAGGCTATGCCACCGCAACAGGAGGGCACTTTTCATACCAAGACCAAGTTGATCACCGCTGGAGGTGATGTGCTCTGGGTAGCGATCCAGGGCAATTTCAGAGTAGCTGAGGGTCAGGGCACGATAGAGGGGGTCATCCATGACATCAGCCAGCAGGTGGCGTTGGAGGAGTTGCTGATGACCAATGCCACACAAGCCGCCGACAAGGAACGAGATGCGATCGCCAAGGAATTGCACGATGGTGTCCAGCAGTATCTTGCCAGTGTGTCCATGGCATTGCAGGGGATCCCGGAAGCGCACGTGGCCGAAGCAAGCCGGGCCCGGTTCGCAGAAAACCTGCAAAGGCTCAATGAATTGTCACGTGAAATCCGAACAATTTCCCATCGACTGGTACCGAAATCAGTTGAAGATTTCGGACTATCTCCCACCCTCAAAGACCTGATTGCAAGGCAAAAGGAGTATGCCGCCATTGATATTTCGATTGAAGAAAATATCAAGAACCAGCGTTTTTTACCGGAAGTCGAAATCAATGTATTCCGAATTGTTCAGGAAGCGATGAACAATGCTACCAAATACGCAAAACCCACAGCCGTGCGTATTCAGCTTTTCGTAAGAGACAATATCCTCACTTTGATGATTGAGGATGATGGCACCGGATTTGACCAGACCGATATCAATTACCGTAAAAAGGGATTCGGACTGCTGAGTATGGAAAGTAGAGCCGCCTCGATAGGAGGGTTCTTCGAAATCAACAGTTCCGAAAAAAATGGTACACAAATCATGGTGGAAATACCTATTAATTCTTAACTAGTAGCATGATTTCTCTTCTACTCGTCGATGACCATCAAATGATCCGGGATGCGATCAAATTTTACTTTGAGAAAGAAGATGAATTTGAAGTAAAAGGAGAGGCTACCAACGGAAAGGATGCATTGGAAAAAATGGCTTCCAATCAGTACGATGTGATTGTTACTGATATCAATATGCCTGAAATGGATGGTATTGAACTCGTGGAGGAGATTGGTAAATTGTACCCCGATCAGAAGGTGTTAATCCTCTCCATGCTGGATGATGCTTTATATATCAACAAAATGATCTCCTTGGGTGCTAACGGATACATCCTAAAGAATGCGCCAAAGGAAGAACTATGTCAGGCGATCAACTCTATCATGGCTGGCGACAATTACTATTCCCAGGAGATATATCAGACCATTATCGACAGTATTGCTGGTAAAAAACCTAAACAACGGCTTTCGGTAGACATTTCCCTTTCAAACAGGGAAAAAGAGGTGCTGAAACTAATCGTCAAAGAATACTCCAATCGAGAAATCGCCGATCAGCTTTTCATAAGTATCAGGACGGTGGAGGCCCATAAACGCAACTTACTCGACAAGACTGGAGCCAAAAACATTGCCGGATTGGTAATGTATGCGGTAGAAAGAAACCTACTGTGACACTAGGTGAATTTCGTAGGTAATTCCCAACGCAAATTGTGGTGAATCTCTGAAAAGAGATATTGGGCGTTTCACTCTTACATAGGCCTTCGTCCCTGGTCAATTTTGTGCCTGAAAAGAACGAATCAGGAATGGAAACAACTATGGAGGAAGTGCCAACCGATGCGATAAAAATCAGGTTTGATTCTGAAGTAAGTTTTCTCGAGGTGAATGTAGATAAACTTCAAGATCAGGAATGGAGCGGGTGCTTACCCCATATCAATCAAATTGAAAAGTTTGTACTGGATCACCAGGAAATGACCATACTCTTTACCTGCAAGAAACCTAGCAATATGGCCATGAGGTTTGTTATGACTGTCCTGAAAATGGTCGAACAGCATCAATGGCGAGAGCATAAGGAACTGCGGATTTACTGGAATTTCGACGTGGGAAAATCTTATCGGGATTGGCTTGAAACGAAGCTTCGAAGATATTTCGATTTGAATATTAACCTTTCCAGAAGCATGCAACGAAAGAGTTGGCTGGGCTAAAGCCGAATACCTGTAGGCGTCTTAGGTAAATCACCTACGTGAATGACCTAGGCGTGACGGTGAAACCCTGAAAAATCGAATTGAGTGATACACGCTTACATAGAAAGGTGTCGGCACCGAGATTTGCATTTAATTAATCAAACCAGTTATGAATGCCACCGCGATGAAGAGACGGAAGGGAAGGGTAGAACTATCGCTATTGGAAGAAACAGAGTCACTTACCATTAGTGTGCACGATCTCACTGAAAATGATTGGGACCAGGCAAAAGGGCAGATCGAGCAAGTAGAGAAGTGGATTGAAGAGGGCATGGTATCGACCATTGAGTTTCGATGTAGTGACTTGGGGAATGTGAACCTCCGATTTGTGATGTGGGTGTTAAAAGTGGTAGAACGATTTAAATGGGTTGAGCAACGGGATACCAAGATATTGTGGAGTATAGAAGGTAAGAAATCATACCAATCCTGGTTGCGCGAAAAGTTGGCCAGATCCTTTGATCTGGATATAAAGTTCTCCGGTTTTTTAACCAGCGGTGGGTTAATCTAGTCAGGGGTGGTGCCCTGAGCTGGAGCAGGGGGTGAAAAAGTCCCCCTGTTTTGCTTGAAAAAGTTAGGTAGTTTTTTATATAGGTTGGGTTTAACCCGGGGGCCGGCGGTTGGCTTCCGGGTTCTTTTATTTAAACCCTTTTCGAAGATTAACCAATTACTTAAACTCACTAGCAGGAATTCTGGTGATCAATTGTTCCACAGGATCTCTGCTGCCTGCTAATACAGCGCCATGTCGAAGCGCTTACGATACTTCCGGGTCAATGGATGATCGGTGCCCATTATTTGAAAGAATGCAATAGCCGCCTTGCGAGGGAGATCATCTGCATAGTTCTTATTGATCACCACAGCCTCTATGAGTGCTGTAATCCCGCTTTCAAGATTGCGGGATTGAAAAGATTTTACAGATTCAGACAGCTTTTGGACAATTGGACTGGTTAGCTTCTCCTCGAAAATCAGCAATCTGGCCAAGTCTCGGATCGCCTGAGCGGATTCCGCCAGTTTGTCTGAGGCCTTGATGCTGCTCATTAATTTATGTGCTCCTTGGGGATCGTCCCAAATGGTCATTTTGGCAAGTGCATAGGATCCGGGTTGATATTCCGGATGGTCCGACACGAAGACGGTGAGTTCACTTTGCGAAGCTTCTTTATCTGAAAGCGAGAGGATAGCATACAGTAGCTCCTGACGTTCGTCAGGAAGATGCTCCTCCAACCACCTTATCACCTCATGTTTGGGCAGCGCCCCTGTGAATCGACCCAATTCGTCACCTTTATAAAAAAGCCGTACATCGGGGATTCCCCGTATGCCATATTCGGAGCTTACATCCTGATGTTCGTCTACATTTACTTTTGTCAATTTCCAGGTGTCCTGGGCGGCCTCCAGATCTGTTAAAATAGGTCCCAATGATTGGCATGGCCCACACCACGGAGCCCAAAAATCAACGAGTACAGGCACTTTAAAGCTCCGTTTAATAACCTCTTCCTTGAAATCCATAAAAGACTTTACACTAGCAGTTAGGTCAAATTTCGCCTGAAAATGATCATTACCCAAGACCCGATCTCAACATGACATTGGTTTGACCTGCAAAATCACCCGAATGTCAGCAAGCCGCTTTGCGATAAAAAAATCGGCCCCGAGCAAACCTCATATACCTTAACTTGGTACAGTTACTCAGACAAAATGGACACTGAAGACCGCTTACGCAAAGTGTTGAAGGGTTGCCTTCAAAACGATAGAGCGAGCCAAAAAGCCCTCTATCAGCACTTTTATGCTTATGGCATGAGCATTGGCCTTCGGTATGCAAGAGATGAAGAGGAGGCTGTGCTTATTATGAATGACAGCTTTATGAAGGTCTTCAAATATTTGAAAAACTTTGATTTTGACAAGCCATTCAAACCGTGGCTCAGACGTATTTTAGTCAATACTGCGATAGATCATTACAATGCCCTCGCCAAGGAACCAAATACCGTGGATCTCGAGGATGTTCAAAAAGCTGATAAATCGCAGGATGCCCTTAGTGGCATATCCTATCAGGAAATTGTTGCCTTGATGCGTCACTTACCACCTTCTTATAGGACGGTATTCAACCTTCATATTATTGAAGGGTACTCGCATGAAGAGATTGCTCAGAAGCTAGGAGTGTCCGTCGGGACTACCAAGAGCAACCTTTTCAAAGCGAAAAAGAAAATGAAAGAGATGTTGGAAGAATTTTTTGAGATCACCTGATGGCACAGGAGAAAAAAAATATCGAAAACTTCTTCAAAAAAGCCCTGGAAGGTTACGAAGGTGATATCCACTTCAAAGACGAACACTGGGAGCAAATGGCGACCATGCTCGATGAGCAGATGCCCGTTATTTCATCACCAACCAACACTTACTATTACACAACTAACCTGATTTCCATTGCTACCGGGGTGGTATTGCTGTTGGGCACACTTTGGAATTTCAACCTTCAAAAGCAGAACAGTCTTCTTGCCAGTCGGGAGATACCAGAATCAGTACCTAATCAGTCTGGCAGTGCAGCCCCGATAACGTTGGAAAGTTCAGATTCACAAATCCCACAGCAAGAACCTGGACAGCAAGTGGCAGCGGTGGTGAGCAATCGTGATGATTCCAGTTCGCAAGTGACAGTAGCATCAGATACGGAGGACACCCAAAATCTGGCGAAGGTTTCTGAGCGCTCCACCGCACCGGAGATATCACGGCCTGCTGCAGCCACAAATCCGGAAGCCGCCAATAGCGAACGGGCTACTACACGCCTTGTAGAATCAATAGAACGCACCCCGCGTGGCACTGTCTCTGAAGATGCTAATGTGCTTATCCCTGAGAATACAGGTTTGGCCGACCAAGCACTCCTTGCGCTCGAAAAAGATGAAAAAGACGGAAAGCCGCCCAGATACAGTACGCTCGCAGCCCTCAAAAAACGGCCAGGACAAATTTCGCTAGTGCCTCCTTTAGGACTACCGTCAAGCATTCAGGAAGTGCAACCTATTTCGCGGAATGAGCAAATTGATGAAATCATACGATCGAGGGCCAGTTCTGTTTTTCCTCGACTGGGAGTAAGTCTGGTGATTTCCCCGGATTTAAGCAGTAACCGAATGCTGAAATACAACCGATTCGGTTCGGAAATGGGCGTTGTTCTGGAATACCGGTTAAACCCCAAATTAAGTGTCGAGGGTGGTGCGATGATCACAAGGAAGCGGTATGTAGCTGCAGCATCTGCTTACAAATCCCCTGATGGGTTTTGGAGAGATGCTACGGGAGGTGAATTGCCAACAGAAGTTTCTGCAAGTTGCCAGGTATTGGATGTACCCTTAAATCTTCGCTATCGGATTTTCGAAAATGACGTTTCCTCCTTCTCCGGGTCTATTGGCGTGAGTTCGTACTTCATGCTTCAGGAAGACTATGAGTTCGACATGTCCTGGGGCCCATGGTATTGGGGAACCAAAGGAGAAAACAATCACTTCTTTGGGGTTGGTAACCTCCAGGTACATTATGAACGGAAACTGGGTAAACGATTTGCTATCGAAGCGGCACCTTTTCTGAAGCTGCCACTAACGGGTTATGGTCATGGGAGCATTAAGTTTCATAGTTTAGGTGCCTTCTTTGGAGTTAAGCGATATTTCCTGTTTAAACCTCGGAAACAACGGTAAGTATTTTTGCCCTCAATTTTCCGGTTCGCCCCCAATTTTTCCTGTTGACACTTCGGTATTTAGATAAGTGATAAGGTCCTTGTACTTTCGAAATAGATATTTTTCAAACCAGTTCAGCAACAAAGACCATGATCATCGAAACAAGCACAGAAAAAGAAATTGTTAGGGAGGACGAGGCGCTATTCCAGGAATGTGCAGCCAACATTCTCCAAAACCTTAATAGAGCCATTGATAAGCAGAAGGAGCCGCCAAATAAGATATCTCAACTGCTTGCCATGAAATGGTATATTGAGAATGGATTAGAAGAAGAAACCAATTAAGGTTAACTGATAAATTACCAGAGCCAATCCATTGCGGATTGGCTTTTTTCATTTTGACCAGGAGCTACTTACCTGGCTTATTTACCCAGTCTATGATACTATGCATAGGCAATAGCTTCACCGGATTAAGAAATTTACTTATTTGCGTTTAAAGCGTCCTCAAGCACTTTTGCAAAGTCTTTTTCGTCTCCCGTGTAGTTGACGTGAAGTGGTTCATCCCCGCTTGTAAAATGTATTACCAACTTCTCGATTGTGTCAGGTGAACCAATAATTCTATGTTTCATGAAGTGAGTGATATTCATAGGGTTAATGTAGTGGCTACCTATTTTTACTAGTTTCATTGTTCTATTGATTTTTTGGGTTTCGTCAATCGAATAGTCAAGGGTTCTGGTCCCCAATTACTCTTTCTACTGCAAATAAATGGCTTTTGCTCGCCGAAGCAATTCAGTACTTCTTCTCGGCGACCAGTTGTCCCTTCAGTACACCAACCGAATTTTATACTATTCGCAAGTATCAATTATCGTTTCTTCACCATATTCCGACCGTTCGAAGGTTCCGAGCTTGTGCTCATTTGAACCTTTTTATCCACCAAATAGTATATCCATCAGCTATTTTCTAATTTCGAAAATTCAGAAAACTTCGAAACGATTGGATTTTAACGAAGCGAAAGAAACACTTATAGAGTCATGGGGTACCCTCGGCAGCAACTGGGGAATCAATAAGGCCATGGCCAAAATCCACATTTTGCTCCTCATTTCTCCAAAACCATTGAGTACTGAGGATATAATGGAGCAACTGAATATCAGTCGAGGCAATGCCAATATCAATATCAGAGCGCTGATTGATTGGGGACTCGTTCACAAAAAACTGGTTCCGGGAGAACGCAAGGAGTTCTTTTATCCGATCAAAGATATGTGGGAGTTGGTACGAATAGTAGCCGCGGAGCGGCGGAAAAGGGAAATTGCTCCCGTGACAAAAACACTGAAGACATTTGAGAACATGCCCACGGAAGGAGATGAGGAAAAGGAAGAGTTTAAAAAGACCGTACAAGGTATGATCGAACTAATTGAAGCAGGGGATTTAGCGCTCAACCTGCTGCACAAACTGGAAAAAAATAAGTTTTTGAAAACACTTTTGATCGGCAAGTAGTTTTTTTATTCGAAACTTTCAATACTTTTTGAAAGTTTGAAAATAATGATACATTTGAATATATAAAAGTATTGCTATGTCAGAGAAAGAATTTGGACATGCCATTATTGATTGTGAACGACCTCTGTTTGGTTTTGCCTTGAAGCTTACACACGATCGGGCGGATGCACATGACCTAATGCAGGAAACATTCATTAAAGCATATACCAATAAGAGTAAGTTTAAGGAAGGCACTAATCTGAAAGCATGGTTATACACCATCATGAGAAATGCCTTCATATCTGATTACCAAAAGACACTGAGACGTCAAACTTATGTGGACAACTCAGAGGATCTGCATTTGCTTAACAATACGCAAACCGTAAAAAACCATGGAGAGCATCATCTCAGTTACACCGAAATTCTGAGCGAAATCGAACGGCGTGAGCAAAAAATTATGAAACCTTTTATGATGTATTCGAAAGGCTTTAAGTACAAGGAGATAGCTGATGCATTGGATATTCCTCTGGGGACGGTCAAAAATCGGATCCACGTGGCCAGAGAGCAACTTCAAGACTACATTAACAAATACAGGGGTGGGTACCGTATGATTAGCGTTTCTTCCTCATAAATGACCTTAACCATAGCCAGTTTAGCGATGAACTGGCTTACCAGGTAGTGGACTTTAACCATTCAAAACCTTAAAAAATTTCTTTAAATCTTCCTCAGTACCTACCGTTACTCTCCCCCAGGTTTTTTTAGCAGGCCATCCACCTGTGATTAAGATATTGTGTCTGGACATTTGGCGTTTGAATCGCTCATAGTCACCCGTGTCGAAGTAAAAAAAGTTGGCGTCGCTTTTGACGTATTCCCATCCTCCTTTTTCCAATTGATCATATACCCACTTTTTCATTTCCTCGTTCGTCTTTCTTGAAGAAGCTAAAAAAGATCCGTCTTCAAGTGCTACCATAGCAGCTGCGGTGCCTATCAAATTGGGCGCATTTCCTGGAAACCCCATCATGAACTGGTCTTCGATTTTGCTTACCAACTCCTTGTTTCCCACTAAATAGCCCATTCTGAGCCCTGCCATTCCGTAAATCTTCGAAAAAGTCCGTGTCAACATGATATTAGGATTTCGATTAACCAACTTAGCCATTGAAGCTTCCCTCCAATTATCCCCTAAAAAGTGCACATAGGCCTCGTCAATACATACAGGGCATATTTGACTAACCCTTTCGCAAAAAACACCTAGCGCTTGGCTGCTTAAAGAGGTGCCAGTCGGATTATTCGGATTCACCAAAGCCACAAGGTCAGTCCTGTCGTCGATGACTCCTTCCATCGCTAACAAGTCAGTCTTGAGATTTTTGTCTGCAGGTACCGGCACTACTTCGGACCCTATTTTTCTGGCGTAGGAGCCTACGACATCAAAAGCAGGATCTGGGACTACTATTCTTTTGCCTGGCCCCCCAAATAAAATAGCGACCCAGATGAGCGGTTGGATGGATCCGTGACCAAGCACAATGTTTTCAACTGAAACACCTTCTTGCGACGCAATGATTGCTTTAAGTTTCAAAAAGTCATATTCAAAAAAGTTAGCGTACCTGTTACACCTTCTTTTTACTTCGTCGATGCGGTTTAGTACGCTCGTCGAGGGGCCGTAAGGGTTCTCATTAAACAGTAACCTCACCACTTCTTCGGAATCCGAGAAAGTGTCAAATGACCTATTCAAATAATTGAAGCTCAGCGGAGCCAGCCCCATGGAGGCGGAAAATACAGCAGTTTGCTTCATCCAATTTCTTCGATTTACTCCTGGCATGTTATGTTTCGTTTTTAACCGAAGTAAGGGAGTGATGGTCCGGAAGTCTACCT
>CBDETI010000019.1:0-139767 GCA_965242775.1 Cyclobacteriaceae bacterium | reverse complement strand
GCTATAGCTCGCAACATTTGAATGCCTGCAGATTCCAGAATCTGATAGGCCTTGGTTGTTAACTCAGCCATTTCCGGCACTTCGCTAGGCCAGATATTGTCTGGGTATTCACCTAGCTTGTTCTCCGACGGCTGACCTACATGATAGAATTCCTTTAGATCCCCGGTGTTGCGACCCTTGGCTTTTTCCTTACCCTTGCTTATGTATCCTCTTTGCCCAAAGAGTTCGGGCTTTTCGTATTGCTGCTTGGCGTCATCGGGTAACGAAAAAAAACGTTGCACGGCTTCATACAGTTTTTCAGTAAGCGCATCTGAGAGACCGTGGTTTTTCACAGCCACAAAACCAATATTTTGGTAGGCTGAGCCAAGCGCTTCGACAAACGCGGCTTTGCGCGAGGTGTCGCCGGATGTGAAATCCGCTAAGTCAAGCGAAGGTATTTCGGAGTAAAGAATTTCAGACATCAATTCTGTGCATTTAGTTGGCTAAAGGTAAGATATCATCAATTTACTCAGAACATCAATTAAAATTAATTGAAGACCCGTTTGAGTACATCTAGTGAATTGATAGCAAAGGCCTGTCCCGTATGCCGGGAGTAGTAGGCGATTATGGCTTCAAGACTTTCACTTCTCAGGGCGCCGGAGGCAGGAATTTCAGCAGAGTAGTCCGTAGCCACGAGCTTAGCAGCGTATTGATCAATCTGTTCCCGATTTCCTGGCAAATGCATGGTCTCAGGGTCGAACCCAAATCCAAAATATTTAGATAGTTTCAAAATGAACTGGAGGTGAAAATTTTCGAACCCCTCCGTTAACTCTTCAAAGGAAGAAATTGAGTGAAGAATAAACTCATAGAGTTCGTGACTTCCTCCGGGTTCTGAGGAGAGTACTTTCGACAGGAATTCTGATAAAAAAAGCGTAATGGTGCTCTTTTTGATATCGAATCTAATGCTGGGATGTGTCTTCTTTGGCCGATACTCACTGAGCCGATGCAGATCACTGGTCTTACTTTCGTAGTACACGATCTCCAACACAGTTAATGGTTCGAAGAATCCGAGTTTCTTCTTTGCCTTTGGGCTACGCACACTATTTACGACATAGGACTGTAGTCCATGGTCTCGGGTGTAACAGCGGACTATGATAGACGACTCTTTGAACTTAATGTAGTTCAAACAGATACCTTCCGTTTTTCCGATCATTTTACTACGGCCACCTTGCCAACAAAGGTTTCTTCACCATCGAAAGAACTACTCAATATGATGTAAACGCCCCCAACAACAGGTGAGTTCGACAAGTTAGTAAGGTCCCAGGTGGCAGTGCCGCCAACCGCATCTACTTCCGAAACCAAAGCTCCGTTGATATCTGTTATCTTAATGTTGGCATTTTCGGCTAATCCCGAGATCGTTACATATCCGCTGAAATTGGGGGTGACTGGGTTGGGAAAAATCTCCACATCCGTGTGAAATGGGCGGCCCTCCGAGCTTCCGGATCGATAACTGCAAAGCCCCGAAGCGGTTAGAACAAACATTTCACCGGAGGTTGGGTCGTAGGCCAGGTCTAAAATTACGTCCGAAAGCAAAGGGCTGTTGCTGCTTGTGAATCTCCGATCTACGGTATTGATATTTTCGCTGAAAACCCAAAGGCCGTTTTTGGTACCCACCCATTTTCGGTTGCCTCCATCTATGGCCATCGCCATGATCGCCTCGTTTTCAAGTAGTGGTTGGTTTTCGAAGAAGGGAAGAAAACCCCGATCGCTCGAAAGGAGGAAAGTGCCGTCTGCGAATACTGTGGGGCCTCTATCCGTGGCTATCCATATTTCATCTATTCTGTCGACCACAATATCGTTGACATTGGCTGAGGGGATGCCATCTGACTGACCTCTGAATGTGAGCGTTTGTTGCTCTTGGGGGTTGTAGACGATCACTTCGCCGAGGTTGTCCTCGTTTTTCATCCAAAGAACCCCACCTGCTGAAATTGCCAGGCTCGCTGGATTATTAGTGCCAAGCATGTTGCTGCTGATAGTCGCCCAGTCTGCCTGCGACCTGACAAGTAAGGGATTGTCGCTTCCCGAATTGACGGCAAATAGGCTTGGACCCAAGGTTTCCATCTGTGTTATGGTATGGGTACTACCGGGAAGTGTTTCAAGGCTTTGGGTTTCGACGTTGTAAATACCAGATTCCTTAGAACTGAGGAATACATTCCCCTCGATATTCGCTACATCTGTGATGGCCTCGAAATCCTGGATCTTTAAATTTTCCCAGGTCGACGTGAATTGAGAGTACCCCAGCGAATCCGGGGTTGAAGGGGCGCTGCCACTGTAAAATGCATACAACCGGTCAAGGTACTTTATATGCGTAATCTTGTCAGATACGGGCCCATTAGGGATAATACTGTTTATTGTGTTGCCATTGATTTGCAAGAGACCCAATACCTGATCTGCGACAAAGAACCCCTGATCTGTTACCAGGAGATCCTGACCACTATTGAAAGTGGCGCCTGTGCTTAGGTCAGGCAAATCATCGCCATTCTGACTATACAGTGCTCTATTCGTGAGAATATATCTCACGCCATCGTGAAAGGCTACCGCCTGGATCTGATCACTTAATGTCAAAAGGGTATCTAAATCGTTATTTCCGGATATACGCTGAAGTAAGTTTTGCGAGTAAACAAGTACCTCGGAAACGGAAGGGTACAAACCGGCGTTGAGGGGAGAGTTTGGTATCAGGTGCCAGTTGTTGAAATCCAGGAGATTGCGCTGAAGATCACCTATAAGCAAGCCAATACCTGTGGTCGCTATCAATTGGTTGCCAAATCTTGCGATATCCCTGACATCCACGGTCTGGCCATTGGGTCCTATTTCTGAAAAGAACTCCCGGATTTCGGATCTTTCGATATCCGCAACGGCAATACCAAAAGAAATGGCTATGTACCCAATTCCTTCGAAGATGTGAATGTTGTTAATCGTTTTCGCAGCGATAGAGGTGATCTCGGAGATTGAGTTGCTTGTAACAATGCCATCACTTCGAACAAAATCAATGGCCCCGGTGCTGTGACCAACCAGGAGCGTCTCGCTTGCGGCATCATAAGCGATAGCGGAAGCTCCGGGGGAGGAAAGCCCCTCTATTTTAGAGATAAGTCGAATCTCTCCTTCTGATATTGAAAAAAGCCCATTTTCAACCGCACAAAATACGCGATTTTCGTCCCCTGCCAGATGCTGTGCCTGGTGATAGCTCACGTGATTGCGCCAGGTCCCGACAGGTATATCCTGCGCAGCAACAGAACAACACCATCCAATAAGAATTATTAATTGGCTTATGTCAATCCATCTTCTCATAGAAACAACTTCTGCAAAGCGCCTCGTAGACATCTTTTTCACCGATCACTACTTTCTTTTTTGACTTGGACCTTCGGTAAGAGTAGGAGGCCACGCTACCACAATTCATGCAGATGGCGTGTACTTTGGTGATATACTCTGCAATCCCCATGAGCTTATCCATGGGACCGAAAGGCCGACCTTTAAAATCCATATCCAGCCCCGCAACGATCACTCGTTTGCCTTGATTGGCCAGCGTGTTTGAGACTTCAACAATATCATCGTCAAAAAATTGTGCCTCGTCGATACCAATTACTTCACAATCTGCGCATCTAAGCAAAATGTCCTTTGAAAAGGCAATCGGAGAAGAGTGGATAGCCGTTTCATTGTGGGAAACAATTTTCTTTTTGGAGTATCTCTGATCAATGATAGGCTTGAATATTTCTACTTTTTGCTGTGCCAGTAAGGCTCTGTTCAGGCGCCGTATAAGTTCCTCCGTTTTTCCGGAAAACATGGATCCGCAGATCACTTCAATCCAACCTTTATTTTTTTCGAACCCCGCTCGACTTGACGGTTCTATGAACATCTAGTAAACATAGGTCAGATGTGGTAATTTACTGCTATCGGGAATCTCCAATTCCAGGCTACTATTACAAACAATTTGACAACTGAGTCTTTCTTCTGCTTTTAGTTGACCCATGGACCGAAATCGTTGTTCGTGTATAGTGAGTTGTTCCGGGGAAGGGTAACCACTCAAAATTCGGACTTTACAAGTAGTACACCTGCCTTTGCCGCCACAAGCATGCATGATATCCGTGTGTTGCAGCAAAATCTCTAACAGTTTCGTATTTTTAGCATCACAAGCAATTGCTTCGGGCAACAAGTTCTTGACGCTTATTTGGAACATTTTTGTATTAAGGGTGATGTATGAGTAGACGATTAAACGAAGAATTCATAGCAAAATATAAAAACTCCTTTTCTGAGGCTGTTTTGTCGAAAGTTTTTGCTTCAAAAGCCTCTTTGACTGGTAAGGAACTGCTGCAGGTGACCCCTTCGAAACAGTTGAATTTTTTAGTAATGAAAATTCTGTTTAAGGAGTGGCAGTCAGAAATGAAGCGATTGGAAAGTCCTTATTTCAACTATCGGTCCCAGGAGGTAAGGCAGGCCATGGTGCAGTTCATGAATACCTTGTCGCAGAATATAGAAGTAAATCGTGATACCTTAATGACCTTACTCGGCCAGGCATTGAGTGAGTGTTTTCTACTCATTACCGGTCCCTCGGAGTTTGTCAAACAGGAATTTCCGGACCGGGACTCGGTCCCCTATTCTTCAAAACATGCAAAATCTTTATTGAAATATATCAAAGTACTGACCGATGAGTTTGAGGACTTTTTCAATGCCCAAGCTTCCGGCACATACGCAGAAGTATTTGAGATAGCCGACGACTATTTTGCTGATGTTGATTTGACCCCTGCTCAGGAGCAGGTATTGGCCGACTTGGGCGCGATACAACCATTGACGTTAGAGGATTTACTGTCTGAGGAAGAGTTGGTTGACGTTATTGATTTTGGCGAGGACTTTGAGGAGGATCAACCGGAGGAATCAGCGCCGGTCGCTGCTCCTCAGCCGGAAGCCCCTGAAGAGAAAGAGGAACTGGAGATTCCAATCAGTGCCAAGGAAGATTTGCCAGTGGACGAGGAGAAAGTCGAGGAGCCAACTGATGAAGAAGCTGCTGAGACCGAGACACCTGAAGATGAAGTGACTGAACAAGAAGAGCCTCAAGATGAGGTCGAAACTGCCTCAACAGTCAATGATCAATTTGCCGAGGAGGAAGATCGGTCGGTAGCCAAGCACCTTGAAGAAGCAGAAGACGTAAAGGGAATGTTATCGGCCATTTCTGTAAATCAGCAATACATGTTTGCCCAGGAATTATTTGAAGGTGATGCGAACGCGTTTCAAAAGGCGATTTCGGAAATAGATGGGTTCAACACTTTCGACGATGCAGTAGAGCATCTGGTCTCAAATTATGCCAAAAACTACGATTGGGATATGAATTCTGATCAGGTCAAAGAACTGTTGAAGGTCATCTTTCGGAGGTTTCGATAAATACTTAAGACCGCTGAAGCACCTGCATTCGTTCCGTGTCCATCCGGATAAGAATGAAAAGCAGGATGGTAAAGGACCAAAGACTGGATCCTCCATAACTAATAAACGGTAACGGGATACCGATCACTGGAAACAAGCCCACGGTCATGGATACATTGACTACCAGATGAAAAAATAAAATACTTGCTACTCCGTAACCATATATTTTTGGAAAGCGCGCCTTTTGCCGATCAGCTATCCCTAAAATCCTTATTAGCAGAAAGCCAAAAAGCGCCAAAACTGCAGAGGTGCCAAACCAACCATGTTCTTCGCCCACTGTACAGAATATAAAATCTGTCGATTGAGCAGGTACAAAGTCAAATTTAGTTTGCGTACCATTGAGAAACCCCTTGCCGGCTAAGCCTCCAGAACCGATGGCAATTTTTGATTGTGTGACATTCCAACCTACTCCCAACGGATCCAGGTTCGGATTGACCAACAACTGTACACGTCGTTGTTGGTGTGGCTTCAGCACATTGTTCAGAACAAAATCAACACTGAAAACGGTACCTAAAAAGATCAATGAGGTAATGGATATTACCGCAATTTGCAGTAGCGTTCGTCTTGAAAGGCCAATGGCCAATGCTGTCAGCAGAATGATCGTGATAACCAATGCGGTCTTTTGAATCAGCAGTGTCAGAAGAAAGAGCACAACAAAAAGAATGGGACCTACAAGCAGCCAAGGATTCATGCCCTCCCGGAAAAGTACAATTACCAGACTGGCAAAAACCATGGCAGTACCAGCATCCCCTTGTAGTACAATAAGTGCCGCCGGGAGCAAAAAGATTAACGCAGATTTGACGAGGGTTTTGGGGGTTTTCAGGTCCTGATCTTTGCTCAAATAAGCCGAAAGTCCCAGTACTGTAGCAAACTTTGCAAACTCCGATGGCTGGAGTCTGAATCCACCAATTTGAAACCATGACCTGGATCCCGCAACCTCAGTACCAAACAATAGCACCGCTATCAGCAGGGCCATCATGCTTCCGTAGATGAGCCAGGAAAATGTTTCAAAGGTTTTAGCGTCCAGCAGAAAGACACCTCCGATGATGAAAACAGCCGTAATTATCCAGAGTAGTTGCTTGCCGGAATTTTGACTAAGGTTGAAAATAGTGCCGCTCACATCCGGGTCATAGTCTGCAGCATAGATGTTGGTCCAGCCAAAAAAAAGCAGGATGAAGTAGACTGAGACAGTCAGCCAATCAATCCGATTCAGTAGCCTCTCGTCGCGCATCAGTAAAAATTCCTGTTAGTACGTAATCCTCCAACCATGGCCGTGAGATCTCACCACGGATATAGTATTCTATTAAGAGACTGGCGGCGCTAGCCGCTGCTCGACCCCCTTGGCCGGCATTCTCTACATACACCGCTATTGCGATTTGTGGGTCTTCCTTTGGTGCGAATCCCATAAAACCTGAATGATCGGGATAAGGCGGGTTTTCGACAGTGCTGGTCTTACCACATATGGCAATGTCGGGAAGGAAGGCCCGAATGCCTGAACCGGTTTGGATCACCTTCTCCATTCCATCTATCACCACGGGAAAATAACGCTCATCGATGCCTACATCTTTGCGAACACGATTGATCTCTCTGTTGTCTATCTCTTTGACAAGGTGGGGCTCGTAAAAAAAACCTCTATTGGCTAGTAAGGCACCCAAATTGGCCATTTGCAGCGGAGTAACAAGCAACTCGCCCTGCCCAATACTGAGTGAATAGATATTTGAGAATCGCCACCGGTTGGTGCCGTACATTCTGTCATAACGAGCTAAACTAGGGATATATCCGGTCTTTTCTCCTGGTAGATCAAGTCCCAAGCTCACACCTAATCCAAACTTCATGAGGTATTCCCGCCACTTTTCTAAACCGATGCGGGAGTCTATGTACTGGTTAGGGTCCGCCCCCTGTAGGATTACTCGTCGAAATACCTGGTAAAAGAAATTGTTGGAGGAGTAAGTTATGGCCCTTTGTACATCATATTCACCAGCAGGAGCGAGATCACCAATGAGAGAATTATCATTATAGATGCGCTCGGAAGGCCTAAGGACTCCCTCTTCCAGGGCGATTAGAGATTGCACCGTCTTGAACATAGATCCCGGTGGGTACATGGCTTGGATCGGGCGATTGAAGAGGGGTTTTAAGGAATCTTTTTGAAGTGATTCGAAGTTCTTTCCAAATTGCCTGCCTGTAAGAAGAGAAGGATCATAAAAAGGTGCTGAAACAAATGCCAGCACCTCTCCCGAGGATGGTTCGATGGCGACAATACTGCCTCTTTTTCCTTGCATGAGCTTTTCGGCATACTGCTGTAGTCCAAGGTCTATGGTGATTTGGATATCCTTTCCCGGCTGTGGAATGGTATCGTATTCCCCATCCCTGAAATCGCCTTCGACGATGCCCCGAACGTTTACCATTTTGTACGAGACCCCTCTTGTACCACGAAGCTCTTTCTCATAGGCCTTTTCCAATCCATTGATCCCTACATAGTCACCTCCTTTATAGTAACCGGTTGTGTCTTGACGCAGCATATTGGCAGTGATCTCACCTACATAGCCGAGTGCATTGCTCATGGTGGCATGATTATAAGCTCGGTAAGTCCTTGTACGCACATAGAAGCCCTTAATACCACCGATTTTATCTTGTATCTTGGCGAAGGACTGGGGATCCATCTGCTTATCAAATACCGAGGGCAGGCCGTACGAATACCTTTTTGCAGCTTGAAATCGCTCTGAGAAGTCTCCTGGTTTCAAATCGAGTAAATCAATCAGGATACTCGAATCCCCTGGAACTACTTCTTTGGGTACTATCATTAGATCGAAAATAGGGTCATTGTGAGCGATGAGCTCATCATTCCGATCATAGATAAGTCCTCGATATGGGTACCTCGTGATTTTCTGGACAATGTTGTTTTCTGCAGCTAGCTTATAGTCATCGGCGACCACCTGCAGGAAGAACAGGCGCAAAACAAGCCCAGTGATAATTAGCAGAAATACGGCCCGTATGATTATGGCTCTATCATTCATGACCGTCTATTTCTATTACTCATCAGGTAATCGGCCAGACCGATTAAAAGTGCGTTGAGGACCGTACTATATATAACCCTTTTGAGTATTGGGAACATGGGAGAAAACGAACCGTTTTCAATGAAAAAGATGAGTGCCAGGTGTAAGAAAATCAGTGGGACCACATACAGGGTGAAACTGACCAGCCCCAAATTGTAAAAACTCAACTCTGCCGAATCATCAGGAGCCCCCTTCACGGCCACTAACCAGGGATATTTTAGTACTGCCAGTATAACGCATGCACAAGCTTGAATCCCGGGGGTATTACTAAATAGATCGATCAAAATCCCAACCCCGAAAGCGATAGTCATTGTCCTAATGGCCGAGTAGCGGGGCGGCAAAAGCAGCAAATAACCAACATAGAAGAACGCATAAGCGGCATCCCATAGTACAAACCGGTGCAATACAAAAAGCTGAAACACAACATACAAACCAAATTTTATGATCTGAGTCCTGAGTTCCTTTCTCATAGCTCGTCAATAGTTTGGTCAACGAGGCTATCACGTTCATTCTTTAGGAGACCGCTGATGACATACGCATGGCTGATCGATGAGAAATCAGTAGTCAATTTTGCCCTGAGTGTGTAAAAGGGAGATTCCTTCAACAATAGAACCGAATCGACGATTCCTACCAGGACCCCCGGGGGGTATACCGAGTTGAAGCCAGAGGTTTTGATTGTATCACCTATTTCAACAGAAATATGTCTGGGAACATATTTGACTGTAACGTGGCGGAAGTCCTTGCCGTCCCATTGCGAGGTACACAGCGTGCCTGAGCCGCTGATCTCGCTGCTGATCATGACTGAAGGGTTTAATAGCGAAGCCACGGTGCTAAAGTTGTTGGAGACGTAAAGCACCTGCCCTATAACTCCCAATCCATTTACTACACCCATACCTTCTTCGATACCATCGTCGCTGCCGACACCCAAAGTGAGGAAGTTGCGACTTCTGCGGTAGGTATTTCCAATTACACGTCCGGGGACCACTGCATATCTGGCTTTGAAAAGTGTTTGGGCGGATTGATTGCGACTCAACTCGGCAAGCTGCTTTCGAAGCTCAGAGTTCTCTAACGCCAGATTTTTATTGATTGTCCGAAGCGAAAAATAATCTGAGCTGTTCTGACTGAAATTGTTTACGACACCACTAATTGCATTGCTTGAGTTGAAAAAAGTGGCTCCATAAAAGCTGTCGGTGGAAAGGATGAGCGAAATACAAATCAGTTGGAGCATCAAAAAGTACCCTGCAACCCGATTTCTATATATAAAATTGAGGAGGCTCCCCATCTAGGTCATCAAAACAGCTTTATACGATTGAATATTTTTGAGCGCATTGCCCGTACCCCTCACAACTGCTCTCAGAGGGTCCTCGGCTATGTGGATTGGAAGCTTTGTCTTTAGAGCTAGTCGTTTATCCAGTCCGCGTAACAGTGCCCCACCACCGGTCAGGTAGATGCCATTATCATAGATGTCGGCTGACAGTTCCGGTGGTGAAATCTCCAGCGCTTTCAAAACTGCTTCCTCGATCTTACTCACCGATTTGTCGATTGCAAACGCAATTTCTGAGTAGGAAATTTTGATCACTTTCGGGATTCCTGTCATCAAATCCCTTCCTCGTATTTCGTAATCTTCAGGGGGTTCATCCAATTCGGTAAGGGCGGACCCTACTTCGATTTTCACACGTTCAGCGGTCCTTTCACCAATGAGCAGGTTGTGTTGTCTGCGCATATAGTCCAGAATGTCTTTGTTGAAAGAGTCGCCTGCCACCCGGATCGATTGGTCACAAACAATGCCTGACAGAGCAATTACCGCGATTTCTGTAGTTCCTCCTCCAATATCCACTACCATCGACCCAATGGGCTGGTCTATATTGATGCCTATACCTATAGCCGCCGCAATAGGCTCATGAATCATATAAACTTCTTTGGCGCCGGCATGTTCCGCTGAATCGCGAACAGCTCTTTTTTCAACTTCCGTGATTCCTGATGGAATGCAAATCACCATCCGGTGAGACGCTGGGAATAGCCGTTTGCTGTTTCCGTCGATCATTTTTATAAGTCCGCGGATCATGTGTTCTGCCGCATGGAAATCTGCGATCACTCCATCTTTCAGGGGTCGGATCGTCTTGATGTTCTCGTGCGTTTTCTCATGCATTTGCATGGCTTCTCTTCCTATGGCCAGCACCTTATTGGTGTTTTTGTCGATTGCGATGATCGATGGTTCGTCTACCACCACCTTGTCCTTGTTGATAATCAAAGTGTTGGCTGTACCAAGGTCTATCGCAATATCACTTGAGAAGAAATCGAATAGGGCCATAAAGTGAGGTTGAAAATTTGGAAATCGAATTTACTAATTTGTTCCTTATTACTGTCATCAGAACAGTGAATTGCAAGATGTTGCTTTGCTTTTAATGTTTGAAGTGCCTGAATCCTGTAAAGACCATCGACAGATTATGCTCGTTGCAATAGTCAATAGACAGTTCATCCTTGATTGAGCCTCCGGGTTGGATCACTGACGTGATACCAGCCTGATGTGCTATTTCTACACAATCCGGAAATGGGAAAAAGGCATCAGAAGCCATCACGGCTCCGTTTAGGGAAAAACCAAAACGCCGGGCCTTGTCTATAGCCTGATGTAATGCGTCTACCCGCGAGGTTTGGCCCACTCCGCTGGCAAGCAATTGTCCATCCTTGACAAGAACAATGGTATTGCTCTTGGTATGCTTGCAAACCTTTGAGGCAAATAAAAGGTCCTCTTTTTCGGCGGGCGTGGGTGATTGCGTAGTAACCACTTTCAGGTCCCCGGGTTCATCCGTTTTCCAGTCGTTTTGTTGCACGATGGTTCCGTTGAGCATGGAGCGGAATTGCAGACCATTTTTTGCTGCTTGCTTTTGAACCAGAATGATTCTGTTTTTCTTTTTCTTGAGTACGGTTAGGGCCTCTTCGCTATACTCCGGAGCTATGATTATTTCAAAAAATAAGCTGCTCATTTCATTTGCTGTGTCGAGATCGACTGCCTGGTTGGTAGCAAGAATTCCTCCGAAAGCCGACAAGGTGTCTGCCTGAAAGGCCTTGAGATAGGCGTCCTTCAAGGTCTTATCCGAAGCAATGCCGCAGGCGTTGTTATGTTTCAGGATGGCAAAAACTGTCTGTGTGCCAAATTCGCCCACGAGTTGCACGGCTGCTTCAATGTCGATGAGGTTGTTATAGGAGACGTCTTTACCATGAACCTGGTCGAAATAAGCTTCAAAATCCCCAAAAAAGGCACCTTCCTGATGCGGATTTTCGCCATACCTAAGCGATTTCTTGGCCTGTACACTCACTTTAAATGCCGATACCTCATTTTCCTGATTGAAGTAATTAAATATGGCCGTATCATAGTGTGACGAGGTATCAAAAGCTCTCGCCGCAAATAGCTTTCGATGAGCCAATTCGGTTGCTCCACTTCCTTCTTCGAGTAGGTCCAACAGATCGCTGTAATATTGTCTGTCACTGACGATCAGCACGTCTTTATAGTTTTTAGCGGCAGCGCGAATCAATGAAATCCCTCCAATATCAATTTTTTCGATGATTTCCTGTTCACCTGCGCCAGAAGCAACGGTCGATTCAAAGGGATAGAGGTCCACGATTACCAGGTCAATCGCTGGAATTTCGAATTGCTTCTTTTCTTCCTGATCGGGAGCATGGTCCCGGCGATGCAGTATTCCGCCAAAAATCCCAGGATGAAGTGTCTTGACCCTACCACCAAAGATGCTTGGGTATTTGGTGACATCTTCTACTGCTGTAACCGGTATGTTTTGTTCTTCGATGAACTTTTGGGTACCTCCGGTGGAGTATAGTTTGACGCCAAGCGCATGAAGTTTTTCGACGATCGGGAGCAATCCATCTTTGTGAAAAACTGAAATCAATGCGGACGCTATCCTTTTGTTACTCATGCCATTTTTTTAAAGGGTGCAAAAGTAAGGTTTCCTGGTAAGAACAAGGGGGTCAGGTCTTTATTCCCTAAAATCTACTACATATTTTTCGACGGTCTCGGGGAAGTGCTGATATTCCAGTTCATGAATTCTGGACGCCAGCGAGTCCGGACTTTCATCAGGCAGCAGCTGTATCTTCTGCTGCGCTAGAATTTTACCCTGGTCATAAACCTCATTTACGAGGTGAATCGTAATTCCCGATTCCTTTTCTCCCGCCAATATGACAGCTTCATGGACATGGTTTCCGTACATGCCTTTGCCTCCGAATTTTGGTAGCAGTGAGGGATGAATGTTGATAATGCGATTTGTAAATGCCTGGATGATCTCCGGTGGCACTAGCAGTAGGAATCCGGAGAGCACGAGAAAATCTATTTTCCGTTCTGCAAGCCGCTTTAGAAGTGTCCCATCCCACATCTCACTTCTGGTAAAAACATGGCAGGGAATACCACAATTGGCCGCTCGAGCTATTACTCCGGCGGTCGGCTTATTGCTGAAAATGTGGTCGACCTTGATCTCTGGATGATCGTGGAAATGTCGAGCAAGGTTTTCTGCGTTGGATCCGTTGCCAGAAGCGAAAATGCCGATTCTCTTCATCTAGTTAAGAATAATGCTTGTGAGGCCTGTGAAAATGATGTAGTTGCAGAATTTTCTAAGATTTAAAAAGTCTTCGCTGGTATCGGCACGGTACAGTCGGTAGATGAACCAAAGAAATACCGGAGCCAACAACATAAAGTAAATTCTTAAGAGCCAGTTAATTTGAAATGTCAGAAAGCCGAGCAGCAATACCGCGCCGATGACGATTATCAAATAGATCAAAATTTTTGCGCCCCGAATTCCCCAAATAACGGGAATAGTAAGGCAGCCAAAGGCTTCCTCCCCTTTCACATCCAGAATATCCTTGATTATTTCTCGGATCATGACCATGATGCAGGCAAAGAGTGCATAAATCAGGACTATGTCGTTACTCATGCGATAATAAAGGGGCAGAATCAGGAAGGTCATACCTGCCAGGGCTGCTATAGTAAGGTTGCCAATCAATGGGAGTCTGCGTAGGTAATTGGAATACAGCCAGAGGGATACTGAGGAAAACAAGTGCACCAACCCGACAAAAATGTCTACATAAAAGCCGAGGAAAATCGCAGCCAGGTTCAATCCAGAATGGATTAAAAGGGCACGCCTCCTTTTCAGGGAAATGCCCACAACCACCTTTTCAGGCCGATTGATCATATCAATTTTTTGATCGTAGTAGTCGTTGATAAGGTAGCCAGCAGCGGCAACCATGAGGGTACTTACGATGACTAGTGCCAGGCGTAAATCCAAGATGTGCTGATTCAGGATAAATACAACCACAAGGGCCTGCGCAAATGCGATCACAATCAAGTTGGGAATACGCGAGACCCGAAGGAAGCCGACGAGATCATTCATTACTACCCAGTTCTTCATGAATTCTCTTCGAGATCAAAGAATACAGCTCCTTGGCCCGGTCGTTTTTCAGAAGATCTACGTGACTGGAGACTACCTGCAGATCTCCTCTTAGCGCAGGTCCCGTTTGAGCCCTTTCCGGACCCAATTCCAATGCCTTCTTTGTGACTTCCTGGGCGAGTGCCTCCAGTACCTCTATTTCCAAACCCATTTCTGCTAATATCTGGCTTGCTTCGAAGAGCATGAAGTTACCAAAGTTAGCGGTGAAAATGCCTGCCAAGTGGAGTCTTTGCCTGTTTTCAGAACTTAGCCATTGGACCTTCGAACTAAGGGACTTTGCCAACAGCTCCATCGCTTGCTTATCAGAATCTTGCAAGGTCTCCAAAAACAGGGGGACTTTCCGGAGCGAAAGCAGCCTTCCTCGGGTGAAGGTCTGGTAGGGATAGAGTACACCCCCTCTCGTAATGCCAGTTTCGGAAAGTACCTTGATATTGGTGGATCCGGAAGTATGAATGACAAGCGATGAGGGAGATAGGGAATAGCTATCTACTACTGCTTGGATTGCCGCATCTCTCACAGCCAAAATCACATAGTCAGCTGTTACTCGATCCCCGGGCACTAGGGGGTCGGCCTTCAATTCCAGATCGGCAATGAATTGATTAGCTGACCCGGCGGACCTGCTGCCTACTTGGATAACCTGAAAGCCAGCCGCTGGAAGTGCTTGAGCCAGATGCCAGGCGAGATTACCTGTCCCAATAATAGAGACCGAGCCCTCCATCAGGTTTCCAGTCCTTTGTCTCGCATCTTTTGAAACTCAACGTATCTTCTGTAGATGGCCATGACAAAGCCTGCCACCATTAGAATAGTTCCTAGCCAAAGCACATTAATCAGCGGTTTCTCTACAGCTTCGATAATGATCCAATCCTTTTGCGTGGTATTCGTGGCGAATGTGAAACTGTTTTCCTCCGGATTGATGGATTCAATATAAACCTTACTGGCAAGGTCATTGACTACAACTGGTATTTTGCCAGCCATTCGATCTCTTATGACATAAATAGGTTCGGCCAAATAGGTTTCAAATTCACCCTGGATTTCTAAAACTGCCTTTACAGCTACATCATCATCTTGTAATGCCACGCCATTGATTTCTCTCAGGGGTTCCATACTGGTAAATCTGCCGGTATAGTCATTAATGAAGAAGGTCTCTCCAAGTTTAAGGGTCATGAATTCTGTTTCACTCCAGGTAGGATCCTGGTCCGGGTCCGGGAATATCCGCACGTGCGTATACAGATCTGCAGTAAGGGTACGATTGATGTCGGGTGAGTAAACCGTCCCCATGTTTTTGTTCTGCTGCACCCTGGGAAACAGGGTAAATTCCTTACCATTTGCCAGTTGGTAAGCTACTTCGAAATAACTGTTTTCGCCATTGACCAGGTCCAGAGTATCACCAGCAGGAATGACTGTTCCGTTGCTGGCTGTGAATGACCTGATCGTGGTTACCTTGAGCGGGTGGGTAGTGGGGGCCAGGTGGTCAATGTCAACGTAACCAACATCAACCACGTATTTCCTAAGCCCTTTGTACAAGAGGGAATAATCCGTCATTTGCCTTGGCTCGTTCAGAAATAATAGCAAGTTGTCCCGGTTGAGCTCCTCCGGAAGATCTCGGCTCCAAACAATACCAGTGGTGTTCTTTGATAGAATCTTGGAGTATCCAGACGAAAATACGATGCCTATCAACATCATCGCGATCCCGATGTGTGCAATGGATCCACCACCAAGTTTTAGTCGGGAGGATTTGAGACTGAAAAGGATGGTCAGATTAGAGACGATGGAGTAAACAGCACATGTAACCAATAATAGGTAGCTGATCTCGTGTATTTTGGCTAAAATAAATATGACTGTCGAAAGCAATAGCGAAATGATTACCGGCGTTTTGATCGCTTCTATGAACGACTTCTTGTCCATCTTTTTCCACCAGAAAAATTGCCCCGTTCCACTTAAAACCGCTATGAGCAAGCCAAACCAGAGCTGAAATTTGGTGTAAAACCCGACCTGATCCACCGGCGGAGCGAAATTGGACGCGACGCCAAAAATACCTAGTACGTCGTTGTACACCGGAATGGACGTAGGGACTATGACCTGAAAGGCCATCAGGCATAATACAGTTGCCCCGCCGAAGATCCAGAATTCCCTTGAATACACGGAAGTCTCTTCCTGGTTTTCTGGTATCTTTTTCCACACACGAGCACTGAGAAAGACAGAGAGAAGCAGAAATACGAATAGGTAAATCAGTAGTTGCCCTTGTAGTCCAAGGTCGGTGAACGAGTGCACCGATGTTTCTCCCAAAATACCACTCCGCGTCAGAAAGGTAGAATAAAGTATTAGCACAAACGTCGCGATCACTAACCCAATGGAAGCCTTCAACGCAGAATCACTTTTCTTGTGCGCTATCATCACATGTACTGCTGCAACTAGCGTGAGCCATGGCACATAGATGGCGTTTTCTACAGGATCCCAATTCCAGTAACCACCAAAATTGAGCGTTTCATAAGCCCAATAGGCACCCATAAGGATGCCAACACCCAATACCAAGGCAGAGAATTGAGCCCATGGCAGCGCGGGTCGTATCCAGGACTTCAGGTTGCCTGTCAGGAGGCCTGCGAGACAAAAAGCAAATGGAACTACCGTACTGGCAAAACCTAAAAAAAGCGTAGGCGGATGAATGACCATCCAATAGTTCTGCAGGAGTGGGTTTAATCCATTACCATCTTGCGGTATGAAATCAGGATTCACCTGGAAAATATTATCCTGGATAACATCTCTTAAAAGTAGGAATGGGGAGCTTCCAATCTTGAGGTCTACCACCACAGCACCTAAAATCATGGAAGTCAGAAAAACCTGGGTCAAGGAGATAAAGACCATCACCGGCGCTCTCCAAAACTTATTGGACTTGATCAATACTACACCTAGTAGGGCATTCCAAAACATCCAGAGTAAGAAGGACCCTTCCTGGCCGTTCCAAAAACTCGAGACCTGATAGTAAATGGGTAAATACTTTGAGGTATGGCTCCAGGCATAATGATATTCAAAATAATGCCTGTTGATAATGAAGAATAGTGAGATCACCACACCAACGATTGCAATCGTGTGCGCAAAGAAGAGCCACGAACCAAATTTTGACCATTCGGGTTTCTTAATTCCCAGGTAGAATGAGACTGTGGCGATGAGCGCGGCGACGAAGGCGATTGTCACAAATAGGTGACCAAGGTTGCCAACGAAGTAATGTACCATTTGCTATACTTTCAATTCCTCTTCCTGATATTTAGAAGGGCATTTCAACAAGATTTTGTCAGCGACGAAAGATTCACCCTTATAAGAACCAATTACGACTACTTGTTCCGAGCGCTCAAAGTCCGTGGGCATTGGATTCGGATAAATGACTTGCTGCTCAAAATTCTGCTGATCGAGCATGACAAACTTGAAAGCCATTTGATCCGGACTCTTTTCTATTCCTACAATGTTGCCGGTCAGGTCTTTCTTTAGCTGACCCACAACATGAATTTTCCGGTCACCATCACTTGCGGCAATTTGTTTGGCCTCAGTGAACGACACATAACTACTGGCGTCTCCAGCAGTGGATACGATGATAACAATTGCCACAGCTATGACAATCAAACCAAGAATGTGCGATTTTTTCATTTTTCTTTCTCCAGGTTAGTCAACTTGCGATCAATCCGCATCAGGTACAGGAACAAGGCCACCAGCATGACCATTACCACTGCCACAACCACGTAAATCTTGCCTTCGCCTCTGAAGCTATCTGCCATTTCAACAGTTTGGGTATAGCCAAGGTTCAACGCCAGGGTCACAATTATGATAGAACCAATTATCTTATTCATAGTCTTTTTCAGCAAGTCGCGCGACCCGCACTTTGATGGTCGCAATCCAGAAGCCGAGGAGTGTCCATCCTACCACAGCCGGATAAAAGACCATACGCAGGTCACTGTCTAAATCGTATGCGTTAAATCCTGGATTTCCGCCATTGCCAGGGTGCAAGCTATCTGTTAGTCGGGGTAGTATGAATAACAGCGGAATCAGCAATGCGTAAGCGAAAATGCCGTAAATGGAAGCCAGTCTGGCACGTTGATGCTCGTCTGTGAGCGAACCTCTCAGGATCAGATAAGCAAAATAAGTCAATATGCCAATGGCAGATGCGTTTTGCTTCGGGTCATTGCTCCATGGCTCGCCCCAAGTGTAATTTGCCCAAATCATCCCTGTAACGATTCCAAGTACACCCAAAAGCAACCCGGTTTCGACCAACTGGTGGCTGTAAAGGTCGTATTTCAATTCGCCGCTTCTCAAGTATTTGATCCCATAAAAAACCGCGAACCCAAAAATTATAATCATGCCAAACCACAACGGTACGTGGAAATGTAACACTCGGATGGTTTCATTGAGGATAGGTAGCCTCGGCACTCTGAAGAGAAATCCACCGACAACAGTGTAGGAAAGTAAGATGATAGCTAACCACTTCCACCAACGCGCTTTTAAGAGACTTTCCATGCTACTTTTTCCAACTGTAAGGGAAGAGAATTAATAATAATGCAATGATAACAACATCAAGACAGATAAGTGTGGTCAAAGCGTTCGGGATATCAGCAAGTGAGGCACCATTGAGGAGCTTATGCGAGTTACTCACGCCCATCAGCAATACGGGTAGAGCTGTCGGAAATCCCAGAACGGCCATCAGCACGCCCTCGTTTCTTACATTGGATGATATAGCGGACATTAGTGTAAGCGCACCTGAGAGCCCGACAATTACCAGCGCAGCATTAATCAAAAACGGGGCAAAATTGATCTCTGATACTGGGAGAAGGACACTTTGGATCAGGTACAGAGAAAGCCCCAGGATCAGGCTCAAGGCAAAGTTCAGGAGCCATTTACTCGTCACTATCATGGAAGCGGGAACCAGGAAATAGTAATAAAGTGACCGGTCAGACTCGGCGGCGAAAGATCTTCCTATTGATATGATTAGTGAAAGAAGCAAGTTGACCCAAAAAATGGCATTCCAAGTGCTCTTGTTGAGGCCATTGTTGAAGGCCGTGTAACAGATGTATACCATGGCTACCTGGTAGAATAGAACAGAAAGTATTTTTTCACTGTTTCTGTACTCCAGTAAAAGATCCTTTCGAATCAAGGTTAACAAACTGAGAATGTTCCTGGGCAATTTTGATTTATTAGTGGTCCGAAATATGCTAAATATCTGATTTTCCGGAAATAGAATTTTACTTTTGCGCCTGCAAATGAAGCAACGAAATTTTTAATGGACGGAGAAAAGGTAGTACTTGTAACAGGAGCAGCAGGATTTATTGGGTTCCACTTAAGCCAAAAACTGTTGGCAACGGGCCACAAGGTGGTGGGGATCGACAACCTCAATGACTATTACGATGTTCAGTTGAAAAAGGACCGTCTGAGTCAGCTTGAGTCACTGGAGGGGTTTAAATTCTTCCAAATTGACATAGCCGATAATGCGGGTATTGCCAAGGTCTTCCAAAATGATCGGATAGACTATGTGGTCAATCTGGCGGCCCAGGCAGGTGTCAGGTATTCTCTTGAAAATCCACATGCCTATATTAGTGCCAATCTCGTTGGTTTTACCAACATCCTTGAGCAGTGCCGGCATCATAAAATCGAGCACCTCGTATTTGCCTCATCAAGTTCCGTTTACGGGGCCAACACCCAGCAACCTTTTTCGGTAAAGCACAATGTGGACCATCCCATATCCTTATATGCAGCCACTAAAAAAGCCAATGAGTTATTGGCTCACTCTTATGCCTCCAACTTTTCGTTGCCGGTTACGGGGTTGAGGTTTTTTACGGTTTATGGCCCATGGGGACGCCCGGATATGGCGTTATTCCTATTCACAAAGGCGATTTTAAATGATCAGCCGATTGATGTCTTCAACAACGGAGAAATGAGTCGGGATTTCACCTATATTGATGACATTGTGGAAGGGATTTTCAGAGTCCTGAAAATACCGGCAAAACCTAATGTTTCCTGGAATAGCGACGACCCGGACCCGTCCTCGAGCTTTGCTCCATTCCGCATATGCAATATTGGCAGTAATAGTCCCTCTTCTTTACTCCGATTTATTGAGCTCATCGAGGAAGCCACAGGTAAGGTGGCTCAGAAAAATTTCCTACCAATGCAGATGGGCGATGTGCCATCAACCTATGCTGACGTGAGTAACTTAACAGAGATTACAGGCTACTCACCAGGTACTTCCCTTCAAACCGGCATCGAAAATTTTGTGAAATGGTACAGAGACTACTTTAAATTATGACTATTCTGGTTACAGGTGGAGCGGGGTTTATAGGATCGCATGTGGTCCGACGTTTAGTCACGCAATATCCTTCGTATCAAATTGTTAACTTCGATGCACTGACCTATGCGGGCAATCTTGAGAACCTAAAGGACATAGAGCACCTGCCGAACTATCATTTTTTTCATGGTGATATAAACGCTTCCGATGATGTCAAGAAAGCGTTCGCTGATCATAATCCCGACAAAGTAGTACATCTTGCCGCCGAGTCGCATGTGGACCGGTCCATCAGTGATCCGCTGGCATTTGTAAAAACTAATGTAATTGGGACCATGAACCTGCTGGAAGCAGCACGCAGCGCTTGGGGATCCGACAAGGATGGTGAGCATCTTTTCTATCACATTTCGACCGACGAGGTATATGGTTCACTGGGTGAAACCGGCTATTTCACGGAGGATACGGCTTATGATCCACAATCGCCCTATTCCGCGTCAAAAGCCTCCTCCGACCACTTCGTTAGGGCATATGCCAATACGTACAAAATCCCGGTCCTGATTTCTAACTGCTCTAATAACTACGGACCCAATCAATTCCCCGAGAAGCTCATTCCTTTGATCATTAACAACATTCGTAATGACCGACCTTTGCCGGTTTACGGTAAAGGGGAGAATATCAGGGACTGGCTGTATGTTGAAGATCATGCCGCTGCTATTGACCTTTTGCTGCATAAAGGCGCAGTTGGTAGCACCTATAACATTGGTGGATTCAACGAATGGAAAAATATTGATATTGTTCGTACCATATGCCAGTATATGGACAAGCATCTTGGCAATCCCAGTGGCCATTCCGAAAGGCTCATCACCTTCGTAAAAGATAGGGCGGGGCACGACCTGAGGTATGCCATTGACGCCACCAAGATCAACGAAGAACTTGGGTGGAAGCCCTCCTTGCAATTTGAAGAAGGTATTGAAAAGACAATTCAGTGGTATCTCAGCAATGATGCATGGTTACAACATGTAACCTCAGGTGAATATCAAAATTATTACTCGGCGCAATACTCAAACAAGTGATGAAAGGAATAATACTTGCCGGAGGCTCGGGAACCAGGCTTCACCCATTGACCATGGCTACTAGCAAGCAGATACTGCCTGTCTATGACAAGCCAATGATATATTATCCGCTCTCCACCTTAATGTTAGCGGGGATCCGAGAAATTCTGATTATTTCGACACCTCGGGATTTGCCGGTTTTTCAAGAGTTGCTTGGTGATGGTATTCAATTCGGATGCTCATTTTCCTATGCCGTTCAGGAAAAGCCAGAAGGACTTGCGCAAGCTTTCCTCATAGGCGAATCGTTTATCGGGCAAGACAAAGTGGCCCTGATACTGGGTGACAATATTTTTTACGCCTCAGGCCTCTCCCGCAAATTGCAAGCGTGTAATGACCCTTCGGGGGCCTATATTTTTGCCTATCATGTCAATGATCCGCACCGCTATGGTGTCGTTGAATTCGATGAGGATATGAAGGCCATCTCCATTGAAGAGAAACCAAAGAGCCCCAAGTCAAATTATGCGGTGCCTGGTCTTTACTTCTACAGCAATCAAGTGGTTTCCATAGCGAAATCAATACAGCCCAGTGCAAGAGGGGAATTAGAAATAACTGATGTGAACCTGGCATACTTGCACCAACAAAAACTTCAGGTGCAAGTGTTGGATAGAGGCACTGCCTGGTTGGATACAGGTACAATCGAGTCATTGCTCGACGCCAGTAATTTTGTACATGCAATTGAAGAAAGGCAATCGTTAAAAATTGGCTGCATTGAGGAAGTCGCGTACAACATGGGATTTATCGACAAAGAGCAATTGCTGAAACTGGCTGCACCTTTGCAAAAAAGTGGATATGGGGAATACCTTAAAAATCTCACGCAATGGAAATAAAGGAAACACCCCCTTAAGGATTGCTTTGTGGTCGAAAATATCGTCCACGGTGATGAAAGAGGCTTTTTTTCTGGAGAGTTTCAATCAGAAAAAGTTTCAGGATCTCACGGGGAGTTCTTTCGAGGCTAAACAGATTAATTTTGCCAAATCACAGGAGGGTGTTCTTCGAGGGTTACATTATCAACTGAATCCGCATGCGCAAGCCAAATTGGTGGGCGTGATCTCCGGGAGTGTTCTGGATGTTGTAGTAGATTTGCGACAGTCTTCTCCAACATTCGGCAGAAAGTTCGAGATTCTATTGAATAAGGTAGGACGAAATTTGTTTGTGCCAAGGGGATTTGCCCATGGTTATGAGGTGTTGGAGGAAGATACCATTTTCTATTACGCTGTTGATAACTTTTATGCCCCCGACCATGAACGGGGCTTAGCCTACAATGATCCTAAACTAAATATTGAATGGCAGGGGCAGCAGCCCTTGATCTCAGAGAAGGATAAAAAAAATCCGCATTTTATAAACGCAGAATATAATTTCTAAAAAATGAAAATAGCTGTAGTTGGCACTGGCTATGTTGCGTTTAGTTACAGGAACCTGTTTTGCTGAGACTGGAAACCACGTAACCTGTGTAGACATAGATGAGAAAAAAGTTCAAAAATTACAAGGTGGGAAGGTCACTATTTATGAGCCTGGATTGGAACCACTTTTTGAACGAAATATAAGACAAGGTCGCCTGTGACTTTACGACCAATTTAAAGGAAAGGGATTAAGGATGCGAAAATCATTTTTTTGGCGCTTCCGACGACACTCCGGGAGAGGATGGCTCCGCTGATCTTCAATATGTACTAAAGGTAGCTGATGATCTTGGGAAGATTATCGAGGACTATGTGGTTGGTGGTTGATAAAAGTACGGTTCCCGTGGGCACCGCTGAAAAGGTGACTGCAGCTATTGCCGCTAATGCGAAGGTGGGATTTTGATGTGGTCTCCAATCCGGAATTTCTTCGTGAAGGAGTGGCTGTGGATGACTTCATGAAACCGGATAGGGGTGGTTATTGGTGCTGAATCGGAAAGAGCTCAGGAGATCATGCATAAGCTTTATGAACCATTTGTTCGACAGGGCAACCCAATTATTTTCATGGATGTTAGGTCTGCGGAGCTCACAAAATATGCGGCCAACTCCTTTCTCGCGACGAAGATTACCTTCATGAATGAGATAGCGAATCTATGCGAACTGCTTGGAGCGGATGTTGACATGGTCCGAAAAGGAGTGGGTACCGATGCCCGAATAGGGAAGCGGTTCCTTTTTGCTGGGATCGGCTACGGAGGAAGTTGTTTTCCTAAGGACGTGCAGGCGCTGGCCAAGTCTTCCTCGGAGGTCTCGTACGATTTTAAAATACTCAACTCGGTGATGGAGGTTAAATCACCAGCAAAAGTCAAGACTTCTGGAACCCCTCGAGGATTATTTTCAATGGTAGTCTGGAGGGTAAAACAATTGCAATTTGGGGATTGTCTTTTAAACCCTATACCGATGATATTCGGGGAAGCTCCCTCCTTGGAAAATATAAAAGCGCTCTTGGCTCGTGGCGCTATCGTCCGGGCTTACGATCCGGAGGCCATGCCGAATGTTAAGCAGGTACTGGGTGATGAGGTGTATTATGGTGTCGACGAATACGACGCAGCCAAAGGTGCTGATGCCCTAATGATCATGACCGAATGGCCCATATTCCGAACTCCGGAGTTTGGAAAGCTTTCTGCGGCTCTGGCCAACAAGGTGATTTTTGATGGACGTAACTTGTACGATCTTGAAGACATTGCCACGGAAGGCTTTGATTACATTTCGATAGGAAGAAAGGCTATCAAGGCATGAAAAAAGTCCTTATAACTGGCGGAGCAGGTTTCCTTGGCTCTCATCTGTGTGATCGGTTTCTGGCTGAAGGATGCTACGTGATTGCGATGGATAACCTGATCACAGGTGATCTGGCGAATATAGAGCATCTATTGGCTAAGGATACTTTTGAGTTTCATCACCACGATGTGTCAAATTTTGTGCATATCTCCGGTCAGTTGGACTATATACTTCACTTCGCCTCTCCTGCAAGTCCTATTGACTACCTACAAATGCCAATACAGACCATGAAGGTTGGCTCTTTGGGGACACTCAATTGTTTGGGTCTGGCCCGGGCAAAAGGTAGCCGCATTCTCGTAGCCTCCACCTCTGAAGTTTATGGCGATCCACTTGTACATCCACAGCCTGAGGGTTATTGGGGCAACGTGAATCCTGTTGGGCCACGCGGAGTATATGATGAAGCAAAGCGCTTTCAGGAAGCACTTACAATGGCCTATCATACCTACCATGGACTTGAAACCCGAATCGTACGGATCTTCAATACTTTTGGGCCCAGAATGCGGCTAGATGATGGGAGAGTACTCCCCGCGTTCATTTCTCAGGCACTTCGGGGTGAAGATTTGACTGCTTTTGGCGATGGCAGCCAGACCAGGTCCTTTACTTATGTCGACGATCTGGTAGAAGGTATTTATCGCCTTTTGCTGAGCGATTGTCCTGATCCAGTCAATATCGGGAATCCCCAAGAAATTACCATTAAAGAGTTTGGTGAGGAAATACTGAGATTGACCGGAAGCAAGTCGCAAATCATTTTCAAGCCACTACCTAAGGACGACCCCAAACAAAGAAAACCTGATATCTCAAAGGCCAAAGAGGTGCTTGATTGGGAACCCAAGTTCTCCAGAGCTGAAGGTCTTGAGCCGACCCTGGAATATTTTAAAGGAAAAATACGTGAGTCTACAAAAAACTGATGGCACATAGAGTAGGAATAATAGGATTGGGTTACGTAGGATTGCCCTTAGCCGTGGAAAGTGGTAAGAAATTTCCAACAATAGGTTTTGATATCAATGAGAGCAGAGTTAGCCAGCTACGTAACGGCATTGACTCAACGAAGGAGGTCGAACCAGAGGACCTCAAACTGTCAAATCAGCTGACTTATTCTACTGAAATTGAGGACTTGCGGGATTGTAACCTGTACATTGTTACAGTACCCACTCCAGTTGATAAAGCGAAAAAACCAGATCTAACACCCATCATTAAGGCATCTGAGACGCTCTCAACAGTCATCAAACAGGGAGACATAGTCGTCTATGAATCAACAGTTTTTCCGGGTTGTACGGAGGAAATCTGCGTGCCCATTCTTGAGCGATCGGGCTTAATGTACAATTCGGATTTTTTCTGTGGATACTCACCGGAAAGAATCAATCCGGGTGATAAGGTGCACCGATTGGTTAACATTAGAAAAATCACTAGCGGAAGTACACCCGAGGCAGCGGAGAAGATAGATGACTTCTATAAATCTTTTATTGAAGCGGGAACCTTCAAAGCAAAAAGCATAAAAGTTGCAGAAGCTGCCAAAGTGATCGAAAATTCGCAGCGAGATATCAATATTGCCTTCGTGAATGAGCTTTCTATGATCTTCAACAAGATGGACCTGGATACCCTGGACGTGTTGGAGGCCGCAGGAACAAAATGGAATTTTCTGCCATTCAAACCCGGACTGGTAGGAGGACACTGCATAGGCGTCGATCCATATTACCTGACCTACAAGGCTGAAGAGCTCGGATACCATCCGCAAATTATACTTGCCGGTCGTCAGATCAATGACGGCATGGGTGCCTATGTGGCCAAGGAAACCATCAAACAGATTCTCAAACGCGGTAGCTACCCGGAGGGCTCGAAAGTACTTGTACTTGGTTTTACCTTCAAAGAAAACTGCCCGGATGTACGAAATACTCGAGTGATTGATATCGTTAAGGAATTGGGAGAATATGGACTGCAAGTAGATGTCCACGATACTGTTGCCGATAGCGAAGAGGTTGCAGCAGAATACGGGATCGAACTTTTAGAGGATTTCAACGTCACGGACTACTTAGCAGTTATTGTCGCGGTGGCACATACTGAGTTTCTCGGTCTTCCATGGGAATCAATCAGGAAGGAAAATGTGATCATATATGATATCAAAGGCATCCTTCCACAGGAAACCGTAAATTCGCGCCTTTAAGACAGTCTAACATTGAGCGAGAATATTGTCCCCCATAAGCATACTGTAACTTCCGCTGATAGGAAAGCACAGTATAGTCATGCACCAAAGCTGCTGTGGTTCACTGGCCTTTCCGGATCAGGGAAATCGACCTTGGCCAATGCCTTGGAGTCATACCTTTTTCAAAAAGGGGTAAAGACCTATTTATTAGATGGCGACAATATCCGGTCGGGTCTCAATAAAGACCTTGATTTTTCGTTAGAAGGACGCCAGGAAAATATCCGCCGAATCTCGGAGGTTTCAAACCTCTTCGTGGATGCAGGATTGGTGGTTTTATCAGCTTTTATTTCACCCTTGAGAGAAGATAGAGCCATGGCAAAAACTTTGGTAGGACCCGATAATTTTATTGAGATCTTTGTGGAGTGCCCGTTGGAGGTGTGCGAGGAACGTGATGTGAAGGGGCTTTATGCCAAAGCGCGTGCCGGCTTGATCAAAGATTTTACCGGAATCAGTTCACCCTTCGAAACCCCTGTTGATCCCGATGTAATCGTTAATACAGCAAACAACAGCCTGGAAATGTGTTTGCAAGAATTAAAAGAAGTGATTGTACCAAGAATAAGATTGAAAGAAAGTGAGTTATAGCTTAACACATCTCAGGGAGCTAGAGTCAGAATCCATTTATGTCCTTCGGGAGGTATTTGCCCAGTTTCAAAACCCGGCTATTCTATTTTCAGGAGGAAAAGATTCAATTGTAGTGACTCATTTGGCCAGGAAGGCTTTTCATCCAGCCAAAATCCCATTTCCTTTAGTACACATAGACACGGGGCATAATTTTCCCGAGACAATTAATTTTCGCGATAATCTGGTGAAAGAACTGGATGCAAAATTAGTTGTTGGGTCGGTCCAAAAATCAATCGATGATGGGACTGCCGCCGAAGAGAAGGGCAAAAACGCCAACAGAAATGCGATCCAAACGGTGACCCTTCTTGAGACCATCGAAGGCAATCAATTCGATGCTTGTATAGGCGGTGCCAGACGAGACGAAGAGAAGGCACGAGCCAAAGAACGTTTTTTCTCACATCGGGATGAATTTGGTCAGTGGGATCCTAAAAACCAGCGCCCCGAACTGTGGAATATTTTCAATGGCAAACATCATCAAGGAGAACATTTCCGTGTGTTTCCACTAAGTAATTGGACGGAAATGGATGTCTGGCAATATATACTTCTGGAGAATATTGCTATTCCATCACTTTATTTCGCCCACGACCGGGAGGTCATCCGTCGCAATAATACCTGGTTACCTGTCTCGGAGTTTATACAGATTGAGGAGGGAGAACAAGCGGAAAAGGTAAGAGTACGTTTTAGAACACTCGGTGACATAACCATCACCGGAGGAATCGAATCAGATGCCGATACCCTGGAGAAAATCGTAGATGAAGTCGCCTCGGCCAGGCAGACGGAACGTGGAAACCGGGAAGATGATAAGCGGTCAGAAACCGCCATGGAAGATAGAAAGAAAGAAGGATATTTTTAAAAGAGAACAAGATGCAAGGATACTTGGATATGGAGCTTCTACGCTTTACCACCGCGGGAAGTGTAGACGATGGCAAGAGCACCCTTATAGGTAGACTACTCTATGACTCAAAGTCTATTTTTGAGGACCAGTTGGATCAGGTGAAGCAATCCAGCGAGCGAAAAGGACTGTCTCATACAGATCTTGCCTTACTTACGGATGGCCTGAAAGACGAGCGTGAACAAGGTATTACTATCGATGTGGCGTACCGCTACTTTGCCACACCAAAGAGAAAATTCATTATTGCGGATACTCCGGGGCACATTCAATACACTCGAAATATGGTTACCGGAGCCTCCACAGCCAACGTTGCGTTGATCTTGATCGACGCCAGAAACGGCGTGGTGGAACAGACGTGCAGGCATTCCATTATTGCGTCTTTACTTCAGATTCCCCACGTTATCGTGTGTATTAACAAAATGGATCTGGTGGACTATTCGAAAGAGTCCTTCGAAAAAATAAAGGCCGATTTTGAAGATTTTGCTGGAAAGCTTGATGTGAAAGATGTAAGATTCATCCCGATCAGTGCACTCAACGGTGATAATGTTGTCCATCGCAGTGAAAATATGACATGGTACGAGGGCTCGACTTTGCTCTATACACTTGAAAATATTCACGTGGGAAGTGATCACAATCACATCGATTGTAGATTCCCGGTACAAACCGTCATTAGACCAAAAAATGACAAGTATCATGACTACCGGGGATATGCCGGTAGAATTGCCGGGGGCGTTTTTAAACCAGGAGATGAAGTCGTGGCTTTACCGTCAGGGTTCAGTTCCAAGATCAAATCAATTGATACCTTCAACGGACCGGTAGAGGAGGCTTTTGCTCCTATGTCCGTGACCATCACTCTGGAAGACAATATTGATATTGGTAGAGGCGACATGATCGTGAGGGCAAATAACCGACCCGATACAAGTCAGGACTTGGAGGTGATGCTTTGCTGGCTGAATCAAAAGGGTCCACGTCCCAGAGGGAAGTATACCCTGAGGCATACAACTTCCGACATGAAAGCAATGGTGAAAGAGATACGCTATAAGCTTGATATCAACACCCTGCATCGAAATGAAGATGATAAGGAAGTTGGCATGAATGACATCTGCCGTATGGCCCTGCGCACAACGAAACCTGTGTTGGCCGATTCCTATAGACAAAACCGAAATACGGGTAGCATTATCCTGGTGGATGAAGGTACCAATGAAACCGTGGCGGCGGGAATGATCATTTGACATGGAGCTAAACCAGCATCTCAAGACTGCAACGCTTGCTGCAGAAAAAGCGAGTGATAGAATTCTGGAAATCTATAATTCCGATGAATTTGATGTTGAGCTAAAAGGAGACAATTCTCCCCTTACCAGGGCGGATAAGGCCTCCCATGAAATCATCTCCCAAATCCTGGCGTCGACCAATTTGCCTATTTTGAGCGAAGAGGGTAAAGACATCCCCTTCGAGGAAAGATCACAGTGGGATTATTTCTGGATGGTCGACCCTATCGACGGGACCAAGGAATTTATCAAACGCAATGGTGAGTTTACCGTCAATATAGCCTTGATTCATCAAAACCAGCCAATTCTGGGGGTGGTGATGGTGCCGGTGAATAGAGATATTTTTCACGCCATCGAAGGTCAGGGCGCCTATAAAAACGGAGAGCCTATCCGGGTAAATGAGTTTGACTCGAATGCCGACGGCGTTCGTGTGGTCGCCTCCAGGTCTCACATGAGCGATGACACAAAAGCATTTATTGAGTCGTTCAAAGAACCGAAAATAGTATCTAAAGGAAGCTCTCTAAAATTGTTAATGGTGGCAGAAGGTGAAGCGGATATTTACCCTAGATTTGCCCCGACCATGGAGTGGGACACTGCTGCTGCTCAGATAATCGTTGAGGAAGCAGGGGGTGAAGTATTGATAAAAGAAAGTGGAAATAGTGTGAGCTACAATAAGGAGAACTTGTTGAATCCTTACTTTAAAGTTTCTGCTATCGATATTGGATAATGGCGTTGAAATCTGGAGTATGCCGGAACTATCTACGAGCAACTATGAGAAATAGCTTCAACAATCAATCTTGGTTTGTATTTCTTCTGTTAATCAACCTGCAATACGCTTGCATAACGAAAAAAGAACTCAACTACTTGCAGTCGGAGGATCCGTCAGCGCTGGACAATCTGCTCATAGACAATGAAACGCCGGATTATATCCTTTTGCCAGGCTTCAAACTAGTAATTGATATCAGGACTACCTCACAGGGAGCAACCAGAATATTTGAGGATACCAAGCGATTTACTGTCAATGCGGATGGTGAACTGGAACTGCCTTTAGGAGGTACGGTCTCGGTTATGGGTCTCAAAATGTCTGAAGCAAAACAGAAAATTCTCGGAGCGATTAGTCCTTTTTTACTAGATCCATTTATTAGCATAAGGTTAGCCGAAATCAGCTATACTGTTTTAGGAGAATTTAGAACACCGGATTCCTATACAAGTGGTCAGGAGGCGCTGACAATTTTTCGAGCAATCGGAAAAGCTGGAGATCTAACAAGGCTGGCCAACAGGCGAAAAGTCACCTTGATAAGGGAATACCCTGACGGAGCGAAAGTGCACCAAATAGACCTGACTAGTCCAGATTTGCTAACCTCGGAATTCTATTATATTTATCCTCAGGATTTAATATATGCCGAAACCGGTGACAAATCGGTACTACATAACAATCGAGAGTTGACTTCCTTGATCAAGTATGCCCTGGCCGTTTTGGGAGGATTGGTAGTTGCTACTTCTGTATTATAACACTTGTGTCAGAAATGAATGATCAATCTACCATCCAGCCAGAATACATCGATATCAAAAGTCTGTTGCTACGAATCCTGGGATTGTGGAAATGGATATCGCTAAGCGTGGTGGGTTGCCTGGCAGTAGCGTTTGTTGCCAATAGATTCATCCCGAAGGTATTTACGGTGAAGTCCGTATTGTTATTCGAGAACACCAATAAGTCACGGGATGTCCGATCCTTCATGCGGGAGATGGAGTACTTTGAAGTACCAACCAACGTGGAAAACGCGCAGGCCATACTGAAATCCTCGGATTTAATGCAGACTGTCGTTGACAGCCTGGGTTTGAATATCAAAGTCCTCAAGAAGGGAAGGTTTAAAACTAACGAACTTTACCTAGAATCTCCCATTCGCGTTAGGCTCACCCAACCCGTCAAAAAAACTTTTTCAATCAAGTTTCGCGCCATTGATGAAAAGCAATTTGCTGTTACCTACATGGAATTGGAAGAAGAAAAACAGCAGACATTCGCTTATTTCGAGGAGATAGCGCTTTTAGGGTGCAGGTTTTTCGTGGCACCACAACCATCACTCACGGAAGGAGAGGAATTGACCATACAATTTTTAAGTAGCCGAACTGAAGCCAGTCGATTGGCGGGCTTGATTAAGGCAAATCTGATTTCCAGGAATGCGAGTGTGGTTGAATTGTCCATGACGATCGGACAGGAAGCTAAGGGCGAGGATGTACTGAGAGCGTTAATGCAAAATTACCTCGATCTGGAATCGGAAGACAGAACCCAGCGGGTGAAAGGTGCAATCAGTTTTATAGATGAGCAGCTTGTTGCCATTCGTCAACAACTCTTCACCGCTGAAGGGGAGCTTGAGAAGTTCAGGTCAAAAAATAGGATTGTGGATATAAGTCGCGAGGGGATTAGCATTTTAGATCAACTACAAGATCTGGAGAAGGACATTTCCGAAGTTAATATTCAACTTCAATATTTCGACTATATATCCGAACTCCTCGAAGAGGGTGTTTCGGAAACAGTATTAAGTCCATCAACAGCTGGTATTACAGACCCTGTCCTGAATTCTCTGGTTATAAAATATAATGATCTGAATACCGACGTGGTGCGCGCAGAGGCCAGTGCTTCGGAGTTGAACCCACAACTTCAGCTATATACGCGCCAAATGGATGCCATTCACCAATCCATTAGAGTGAATGTTCAAAACCTCAATAAAAATACCGGGATCAAAAAGACTGAACTGGAGCTAGCCTTGGAAAAAGCAGAGCAAAAAGTAAATGACCTACCCGGGAATGAACGTAAACTGGTGAATATTCAGCGGCAGTTCACATTAAACGATGAGCTATACAATTACCTGATCAAACGACGAGCGGAGGCCCAGATAGCCCGAGCGAATGACATTTCTTCGGCTAAAATTGTCGAAAGCCCTACTTCAAAGTCCAAGTCGAAAATAAATGGGGGTCTGGTTTATTCTTTCGCGCTGTTGGTGGGGATCTTCTTTCCGATTTGTATTGTCCTGACTCGCGATTTCTTCTCCGGCAATGTGCAAAACATAACGAAGCTCCGGAAAATGACTACCATTCCCATAGTACCGGTCGATCGGCCTCTAAATGATGGTGGTGGCGATGTAACGTCATATCGCTGGATCCGATCCTGGATCCTACGTGATGTCTCCTCTGATCCCGACGACAAGGGGCTCTTGGTTACATTTATCAATAGAAATTCAACAAACCTTGCATCTTCTTTGAAGGAAATTGGTGATACCGTTCTAGTGCATCTGGGATCTACTGCAGACTGGTCCGCCATGCATCCACGTCCTACCGAAAACCAGGTAAAGGCAGGGGACCATCAATATAAAATTCATAGTATCGGCGAGCGGGATGTTGCAGCTATTTCCATTGCCGACGCGATTGATCCGGAGACGACCAGCCTATTAAGCAATCAATTCCAGGAGCTAATTTCAACGCTCAAAGGTTCGTATTCCTATATTGTCTTTAATGGCTCCGGGGAGTACGAATTTGATAGAAACATAGAGCTCTGCAAATATCAGGTACAGCAAATGCTTGTGGTTGATGGAGATACCAAATCACAACAGGTGGAAAGGCTCAATCAATTGGTCGATGTTGGTTTATTGACCAATGTCAAGATTGTTTTCGTGTCTTAGGTTCGGCACCCAAAATGGGTGGAATCAAATTCCCTCTGGCTTATGAAGTCAAATTTCTTAAGAAAATTCGCTAAAGTTTTTTCAGGCACGCTCGTTGCCCAGCTCATCACCATTGCCTCCATCACGATTCTTTCGAGATTGTATGAAGTTGAAGACTTTGCAGACTTTGAAATAGTCGCTTCCACAGCCATGATTTTAGGGGGAATTCTTGCTTTAAGGTTTGAATTTGCCATAGTTCACCCCCGATATCATCGACTGGCGGCCAATGTCTACGTGCTTGCCCTTGGACTTGCGATAGGAGCCAGTGCAATTATTGGGCTGCTGGTTCTTTTTGCTTCGCTTTTTTTTGACCAGGCTTCCTTAATCCTCTGGGCAGTATTGGCAGGATTTGGTCAAAGCCTGATAGGCGTTTCAGGCATGTGGTTTGCGCGACTTGAAAAATTTGGTACAGTTTCTGTCATGAGAATTTTACGGTCGATTGCCGTTTTTCTGATACAGGTTTCACTGTTTTATTGGTCAAAGGAAGGCCTGTATCAGGGTTATGCCCTCGGATTTCTTGCCATTGGAATACTGTCTGTTTTGTATTCTTTCCGCAGAAATGTCTTGACACATTTTCGGATGAAATACGTCGGATTGATGTTTAGAAGGTGGCTGAAATTTAGCTTGTGGTCCATCCCAAGTGCCGCAATAAATAATCTCGCAAACGCAATTCCTGCTTATGCCATTGGTCTCCTTTATTCGGAGCAAGCACTGGGTTACTTTTCGATGTTACGACGAGCGGTGCAATCTCCCATCGTCTTGATCTCAGGCAGCGTGAACAAAGTAGTGTATCAGGAATTTACCAAACTGATTGGTGAAGGCAGGAGCGTATTACGAAAGTTCAAGCAGATTGTGAAAGGGATGAGCTTGCTTACGGTTGTAGTCTATTTCGCAGTGGTCTTGTTTATAGAACTGGGGGGGATTGATTTGTTCCTTGGACCGAAATGGGCACCACTTTCCTACCTGTATTATCTGATGACACCAAGCATCGTGGTAGGTTTCATCAGCCGGTCCGTGGCAAGATTTGCGATTTACGAGCGCACCGACATTGGTTTTTATTTTCAGTCTCTTCTGCTTTTAAGTGTATTAAGTTCGTTTGTCGTTGCTTCGTTGACTTCCATGCGCTTCGAAGCGTGCCTTTTATTAATGTCCAGCGTCCAGGCAGTAATATATTTGGTGCAACTTTTCATTAGTTATAAGCTCGCATGCAAAACTTAACTGAGAATTATCCTCCGGTATTTATCGTTTCGTCCGAACGCTCTGGCTCCAACTTGCTTAGGAAGCGGATCAGTGAGTATCAAAATATTTATTTTGGGCCAGAACCAGCTCATTTCTTTAAACACCTCTATTATTCGGAGGTTTTTTATGGAGATCTGACTATTGATTCGAATTTTGAACAACTGTTTTTCGATGCGGTGGATCTCTACAAACGGCATTTCGCGCCTTGGGATTTTTCAGTTGCCAAGTCTGAACTTTTGGGAAGGTTTTATGATGACGAATTTGAGCGAAATACATTTGTTATTGCTCATTTTCTCATGAAAGAGTATGCTGCAGACAAGGGATATCACAGCTACTTATGTAAAGACAATCATATATTTGACTTCATCTTCCCCATTAAGCATTACTTAAGCGCTTCTAAGTTTGTGTTTTTACATAGAGACCCAAGAGACTATGCTTTAAGTCAATTGCGGCGGAAGGGTGTTACTGACAGCATTTCGAAGATTTCTAATCTCTGGAAACGGGAACAACTAAAATCTTTCCAGGTTACGAGATTGCTGGAAGGAAGTGACTATATCCGCGTTTCATACGAAGACTTGATAGAGAATGAGTACAAGCAGGTTGAACGGATATGCGAGTTTCTTCAAGTTGAGATCAATTCCGAGAGAAAAGAAGTCGTCCAATTCGAAGGTATTGACGAATGGAAAAACTTAAATAAGCCAACAAATAGGGAGAATAAGAATAAGTTCTTAACCGGATTGAGTAAATCGCAAATTCTAATCGTAGAAAGTATTTGCAAGGATGAACTCTCCTTATTGGGTTATGATCGAACTTTACCGAATGCAAGACTGGGAAGAGATGCAATTCCTTGGGACATTTTGAAAGGAACGGGGACCTATGCACTCAGGAAGTTATGGGGAAAATTTTCGGGAGAAAAAGAAAGTCCGGGAATGAAAGACATGAGAAAGTACATCAAGACTTTTAAACACGTGTAATTATGTGTGGAATTGCAGGTATGATAGCATTGCATAAAAATGCTCTATGCGACCTCAAAACTGTACATCGAATGACTTTTTCTCAGCGGCGGCGAGGACCTGATGATGAAGGCTATTGTCTTGTCAATTCGAATGGCAGTATCGAATCTTTTCATGGTGTTGATACACCCGAAAGTTGGTTAGAGCTGAGAAAATCAAGGGATATACTTCAAAACTTAGGAGAAAAGACCACCGTTGCTTTAGGCCACAGACGCTTGAAGATACTGGACTTGTCAGTTTCAAGTCATCAACCTTATGTCGAAGAATCTGGCAAATTAAGCCTTGTTTTCAACGGTGAAATCTATAATTATCGGGAGATAAGGGCGGAGTTGGAGGGCAAAGGTTATTCCTTCCGGAGCACCGGTGATACGGAAGTTTTGCTTTACTCCTACATGGAATGGGGTGAAGATTGTGTGAAAAAGTTCAACGGCATGTTTGCCTTTGCAATTTTTGACAAATTGAAGAACCTTGTCTTTATTGCCCGGGATCGATTGGGCATTAAGCCACTGTATTATTATCAGGATTCATCCAAATTCCTATTTGGATCTGACATTAAATCGATACTGTCTTCTGGGGTTGTGGAGGCGGAAATCAACTGGGATGCACTATGGCATTCCATGACACTTTCAATCATGCCCCGTCCAACAACATGTTTTGAAGGAATAATTGCCCTTGAACCCGGCTCGCATATAACAATACATTTAGAAAATGGTAAGGTTTCCAGGAAAACTTATTGGGAACTCCCGGTAGGTGTACAGCACCTGGATTTAAGTTTGTCCGATGCCATAGAGTCCGTAGAGGATGAATTGAAGAAGTCCATAAAATATCGACTTATCGCTGACGTAGAAACTGCCACATTCATGAGTGGTGGTATTGATTCAACACTTGTGACCTCTCTGGCAGCCAAAAATCAAGCTGGAATTAAAGCATTTACTTTAGGGTTCACCGATGTAGACGATGAGGTTGAGGTGGCGTCAGAGAATGCCGGACACTTCGATGTTGATCATGTAGTAAAATCCATTCGGTCTGAAGAAGCCATTGATGGAATAGACGACATGATCAAATGCTATGAAGAACCTTACGGATCGTTGGCTCCGAATTACCTGATCTCAAAGATGGTTGCCGAACATGGCGTAAAAGTAGTACTGTCAGGATTGGGTGGTGATGAATTATTTGCAGGTTATTCCATCTATCATCAAGCCGAACAATGGAAGAAATTCCAAACTTTAAGCTTCGTTTCGAAATTATTTCCAGCCGGTGTTTCGTCTAAAATTGACAAACTGAAACACCTCTCTGAAGCTAAAAATGAGGGACAATTCTATGTTCAATTTAAGTCCATGAACTACTTCAGTGAGCGTCAGAAGAAACAACTTTTCAAAGCTCACAGAAACAGTTCAATCGATGTACTAAATACTCATTACAATTCACCCCCGAAAGCATTTCAGGATTTAACCGAGAGCATTGGTTACTTTGATAAGGTACATTACCTGGCAAACCATCATCTCTACCGACTTGACCAATTCGGTATGCATTTTTCGATCGAAGCCAGATTTCCATTTCTTGATCATAACCTTGTGGAGCTTTCTATGAAGATTCCTTCTAGGCACAAGATTTTGAACGGTACCCGGAAATTGCTATTAAGGAAAATGGCTGAGAAACATATTAGTCAAAGTTCACTGAATATGCCCAAAAGTGGCTTCAGCTTACCAATGAAAGTTTGGGTGACCAAAAATCTTAAAGATTATTGCAACCAAACAGCCGCTGACCTGTCTGAACGTGAGTTTTTCAACAAGCCGTACATCGATGAAATGGCGAATAATGGGGGACGAAATTTTAAGAAATTGTGGTATTTGATCATGCTCGAGCAATGGTTTAAGACCTTTATCGATGGGGGGTTAAAGACCGAATTTGAGAAGAGCTATGCTACTCACATTCAAAATTAGAACCAAGTTCAAGTCGAACAGATGCCCAAAAAATTGATTTTAAGAACGTTGAGCTTGTTGCTCTATCCCATTGATAAAATCCTGGGCTTGGCTTATTTATCAGCTTCCCAGGATGTGAAGCCAATATTCATTTTTGGGGCGCCAAGATCAGGAACAACGTTAGTTTCACAAATCCTTTTTTCGGTCGTTAAAGAGAAAAGCTTCCTTTCAAACATAGACAACTATATGCCTCAGCGTCCTTTTTTCAATGCGCTGTTTAAGAGCAGGCATGGTAAAGCGGGATATGAAAGTAAATATGGTCGAGTGAAAGGGCTGGGGTCAATAAGTGAAGGGGGAGCCGTTTGGAATCAATGGTTTCCTGATGAGAAATTCCAAGGCTATAATTATACGGATGAGACCGACCTGACATCAGAGATAAACAAAAAGATCAAAGTATATCTTAGCCGGATTTGTCGTTCTCAGAAGAGTTCGATATTCATCAATAAAAATACTAAAAACTCTGTCAGGATCAGGGCCCTTTATTCCATTTTTCCCAATGCTTTTTTCATACACGTCCACCGGAAGGTTGAGGAAAATGCTATTAGTCTTTTGGAGGCAAGGGCAAGCCTATTGGGAGATCCTAAAAAATGGCTTTGGGTCAAGCCAAGAAAAGCAGAAGAATTGATTGATTTATCTCCGGAGGAACAGGTAGTAGGTCAGGTGCTTTATCTAGAACAAGACATTCTCGATCAACTCTCTCATCTGGCCCCAGGTTCGCACCTAAGCATTTCCTATGATGAATTGCTTGAGAAGGGCTTACCGTACTTTGAAAATCAGGTAATTGCTAAATTACTTACCTGGGATGCTTCTCTTGAAATAGATCAATTAGAGAAGATAGGTTTGCACACGAAAAAGTCGACTTCCATACCCAATTCAATACGAGATGCAGTCAAGAAATTTAGAGGAAATTAAACAAGCCTATGGAGAGTTTGTGGGTAATCAGTCCTATGTGCCTATTTTCCTAAAGCCCTTCTGGCTTGATCTGGTTACTCATGGACAAGGTGATTGGATCCCCTTTTTGTACGAAAAGGATGGTAGGGTGCTGGCCAGTTATGTGATTTTTCAAAAAAAGAAATACGTTACTATTCAATCCATTCCGAGGTTTACGCAATTCATAGGTATGTGGATGGTAGATTCCGTGAGAGAAAGTGACTTATATAAGCGAACTTCTGTTATGCACGAAGCACTGGAGTATTTTGTAGGTGTTGTTCCAAAAGTCCTCTACGCCAAGTGTAATCACAGTTATTTGATTGACGCTTTCTTGCCGCTCCACGCAAAGGGTAAACGCCTAATTCCTAAATACACTTATAGGGTAGAAAATATAAACGAGAGTTTTCAATTTCCTGAAAATATTCATAGTACCAAAAGGAGAAACCTTAAAAAAGCCAAGAAGCTGCTCTCTTTATCTACTGAAATAGGCGCAGAGGAATTTTATGACTTTCACAATGAATGTCTTTCCGAAAAAGGGGAGAAGACCAAGTATGGCCTGAAGTTCTTGAAACGACTTTTTGAAGTTGGTGAGCTGAACAAGTGCGGTCAAGGATTTATTGCACTGGATGAGGTAGGTAATAAGTTAGCGGCATTGTATGTGGTATGGGATGAAGTGGATGCTTTTCACCTGATACCCGTGTCGAAAAGAACAAACATCGATGGTGCGACATTCCTTGTTGATGGTGCTATAGAATTCTTAAAGGGGACCGTCTCAAACTATGATTTTGAAGGTAGTATGCGACCGGGAATTGAAAAGTACTATCGATCTCTCGCGACGAACAGAAGAGTATATTATAGCGAAATGGATGGTTTGCTGTCTAAGTTTTTAAAATGATCAAAATCACCTATCCAGCGGATGATTTTTCATTCGAGAGAGAGTACATAATCACAACGTTGCTAACGGACTTTCTTGGATTAGAGATTTCCCTCGAATCATCTGCAGGCAGTCACTATGGTATCATTGGTCCCCACGGGGAATGCCGAATTGAAGATCACTTTTTCCGGGATGCACCTCTCCATTATTACGATGATATTTCACAAATACCGCAATGTCCGGTAAAGTTTTTCAGCGAGCAGTTCGACCTAGAGATGATGCTTCTATTCGGCAGACAGTATGAGTCTTTTGATGACAAAATGATTGTTTGTGGAGCAGATATCTTTGGCAGTTCTTTCTTTCTCTTAACAGGCTGGGAAGAATACGCTCTTCGAGGAAAAGGACTAGTAGATAAACACAACCGGGTTGATGAAGAACAATTGTTTCTAATCAAGCATAATATTTTTAAGGTTCCTCATGTAAATGTCTACCTGGATTATTTGAGGGCTCTTCTAAAGCAGATAGGTGTATTTCTTTCTGAGGAACGGAATTATACACTGAACATGTCGTATGACATAGATCATATTTACAAATGGAAGAGCGTAAAATCCATAATCCGTGCTTTTGGTGGTCTTATACGACGTAAGCGACTAGACTTTATCCCAAAAGCATTTTTGAATTTAATCAAGACGTCCATTGATAGGAAACGGGATTTCTATTTCAACTTCAAGTTCCTTCAGGATCTCTTAGAGAAAAATGGTCAGAAAGCAACATTTTATTTTATGGCCGCAAGAGGGACGAAGCATAATGATGGATATGCTATTGAAGAGGGTAGATTGAAGGGTGTTATCAAACAATTAGTAGAATCCGGACATCAAATTGGAATTCATCCTGGGTATCAGACTATGGAGGATGAGCAGGTGTTTTTGGAGGAATTCAATCGTTTAAATTCCGCTTTAGGGATGACCGTAAAGCTGGGACGTCAGCATTACTTGAAAGCGTCCTTACCATTCACCAATAGAAGTTATGTTGAGCTTGGGATAGAACAAGATAGTACCAGAGGGTTTTCCAATCGGAACGGATTTAAAACGGGAGTATGTTATTCCTTTCAGGTTTTTGACTTTTTGGTAAGGAAGAAACTTCCATTAATAGAGAGTCCGCTGATTTTTATGGATACCAATACCTTATTATCCGGAAAATCTGTTGAAGAGGTCAAGGCCGAACTGCTTGATTTATATCAGATAATCAAGAAATATCGAGGTAATTTTGTGGTTTTATGGCATAACACGAACTTGTTCTTTCCTCCATTCGATAAGTTTCAAGAGATACATGAATATATCCAGCAAAACCTTAGCACCTAAAGATCAACGGGTGATGAATATGCTGGGAAGTATATTCATCTTCTTCTTCTTTGAATATGTGTACGTAGCCTTCGTGTTTGAGTACTATGAGTACCGAGGGTTTACCTATACATTTAATCCGTACAGATACATGGCCATGAAAGTCGTTTTTTTCATGGTACTATTTACGGTTCATCGGCTGAATATAGATGCCTTCACCTACGCTGTGCTGAATATATTCATGGTGCTCTCTTTTATGCCGAATTTGATAATATATCAATTCATGCCAGAGGCCTTCGTTGAATTACCTATCCTGAATGTACTTTTGATCTTTACGATCATCTTTTTTTCTAAAGTTCCTTTTCCAATCCACGTATCAGCAATTCAGAAAAAAGATCATCTACTCCTGATTTTGCTAGGGACGGTTCTGATTCTTATTCCATTCCTCATCGATTTCGGTTTCAGAATGAATTTCAAGGCGCTGCTACTAAAAGATATCTATGATTCCAGGGCAGAGGCCTCTTCTGCCAAGGGCTTTTTTTCCCGCTATTTATTCTCGATGGTCACAAAAGCTTTTTTCCCAGTGATCATGATTTATGGAATGTTGAATAAAAGGTACCTCTTGACCTTACTTGGATTTGTGGCAATGATTTATTTGTTTTTGATCAACCCTCACAAAACCGTTCTATTTTCGACGTTTGTGATTTTCGCGTTTACTCTTGGCAAAGATTACAATGCCAAAGTCACCATTTGGCTAACAACTGTGATAGTGGTTTTGATCATTGGAAGAATCGCGACAGTCTATTTCGATTTCCTAATGATCGAAAGCCTTTTTGCTAGAAGAACCTTTTTCGTTAAGGCATTTTTAAATGTCGGCTATTACGATGTTTTTCAAGGCAACCCAATCTACCTTTCAAATAGTATTTTATCGAGATTTATCGAGTATCCTTACGATCTCCCTCCAGCTAATTTGGTTGCAGGGCATTTAATGAACAGTCCCGAAACTCATTCAAATAATGGATTTTTTAGCACGGGATTTATGAATTTTGGAATTCCGGGAGCGATCGGGAATGTATTGTTCATTTCCTTTCTTGTCGCTTTAATCAAACAGTATCGATTGCATCCAATCTATTTTGGTGTAATTTTTATATTGACAAAAACACTTCTGAGTTCCTCTTTATTGACCACAATATTGACCCATGGCTGGCTCCTATTTTTCATTATGTTGATTTTCATCATTTCACCTAAGTTCGCTAATGGTACGAGCTCGATTAAGATGAATCCTAACTAATCCATTACAGCGATCCATAAATTTTAGTGTAACAAGTAATTCAGTGGGAAATAATTCTAAGATTCTGGTCATTACTTCTAAGCACCGGGCTCAGGATGCCAGGATTTATCAGAAGCAGGTAAAGTCTTTATCGGAGAGATATGATGTGGGATTTATCCACACCGATGAAAGAAACCAAGAAATGGATCGGTACGAACCGAAAAAAGGCTTTTATCGACGCATGATGAAGCTAATAAGGCGGCAACGCCCTGGCCTCGTTATGTTGCATGACCTGGATATGATCCTAATCTTTGGCCTTCTGAGGATCTTTTTTCCTAAAACCAAGTTTGTCGTGGATATCCACGAAGACTATCCGCTTCAAATCCAATACAAACCCTACCTAAAATTTGGTAGTAGAAAAGTCATGGGAGCATTACTCAAGCGTTCGTTTCCCTGGCTGCTGACGAGGTTTGACGGGGTGTTATATGCTACAGATTTCATATTCGAAAAATATGAGAAGGTTGTTAAGGCAGAGCAAATGGCGCTGAGGAACTATCCAAAACTCCAGGTTTTTCGTCACAATACTAACGACGCTAAAAGGGAAATCGACCTGCTTTACATTGGCGGGATAAGTATTAAACGGGGGATGGATCATATGGCGACGCTTGCGAAATTGGAGACATTCAATGTGACAATAGCAGGACCTGTTAAGGATGCCCCGAGTATGGCCTTGCTGGAACAACTGAAGCCGCTTCGAAATTTTAAATACCTTGGACTACTTCCATATGAGGAAGCCATCGCGTTGGTGCATCGCAGCAAGATTGGTCTTGTACCACTCCATCCAACTGAAAACTATCTGACTTCTGCACCTGTCAAGATGTTTGAATATCTCGCCGGGGGATGTCATGTATTGGCTTCTGACTTTCCTTATTGGATTGAGAAATATGGTCATCTGGATGGGTTGACCTTTGTTAATTTCGCAAATTCGGAGCATGCTCAAGCTAAGGTTCAAGCACTGCTGACAGAGCCCGCTCTGAATCAATTCGAGGATCTAAGTATGGCGTATGATTGGGAAGCGGAATCCGATCGGCTCCATCAATTTGTGAAGAAAATAACTGACTAAGGGATGTTAATAGTTTGTAATGGCGCCTTTAAGTCGGGTTCCACCTGGCTTTATGAACTTGTGAACAGCATTCTGCGAGTGAAGAATATTTCTCTTTCAGAGGTGCCGACTACATACAGTCCCGGGAGATCACCTGCAATGAAAATAGCACAAGAGAAACTGCAACAATTCATTGAGGATGAAGATGTAAAGGCAAATATCTACCTAACCAAAGCTCATTTTTTTCGACTTGAGACCCTGAAGGCTCAATATCCTGACGAGGTTAAATTCTTGTTCGTTGAGCGGGATCTAAGAGATGCAATTGTCTCTCACTACTATCATCTCAAAGTATACAGTAAGGTCAATTTAGGGTTTAAGTTCTATTACTGGTTCCTGGGTCGATACAAGGCTTATGAAATATGGCTTTTCAACGAAAGGTGTAGATTGTTTTTTTCCAACGAGCGTTTCTTCAAATTCGAGGAAATGAAGACAAACGTTGAAAATACAATGGATCGTTTGACCGACTTACTCGATTTGCCAAAGTTGGAACTTGATGAGAAAGCCCAGGTGGAGGACAATTCGAATCTGGAAGCCCTGAGAAAAAGAGCAAGTCAGGGTGATAACACACACTACCACGCCGCAGGAAAAGAAAATGCAAAACTCTTCCGCAAAGGAGAGATAGGTGGATACGTCAATTATATGAGTGAATCTCAGATAAAAGATAGTCTCGCCATTGAGAATGGCCACTTTGGATGGCTTTCCAAGGTTTGGTATTTTCTCTTTTTTGAGTTGCGGCGAAAGATTACAAGGTGAGAGTACTTATTATCACTCATGCAGCAGGAACACCCGAGATAGGCCCAAATACCAGAACTTATTATCTGGCAACGCAGTTGGCCCGAAAGGGGGTGGAAGTACATGTCGTGGGTTCAGGCGTATTCCACAAGTATCATAAGTCGCCGTTGGTAGAAAATAAATATACGACTGCCACACTCCAAGGGGTCTATTATCATTGGCTGCCAACTTTTAACTACAAAAAACGCAATTATCAGCAGGTCCTAAATCAAATACATTTCGTCTGGCTCTTAGTGGTCAAAATCCGTCATTGGAAAAAATTGAAGCCCGATGTTGTATTATTTTCGTCTCCACCTCCACTTGCATCTTGGGTCGCCAAGAGGATTGCGAAGGGCGCCGGTGCCGGTTTAATATTTGACATCAGGGACTTATGGCCGGAGATTATAATGGAACTGGGCAATTTCAATTCGAGAAACCCGTATATAACACTTGTACGCTGGAGCGTTAACCTGATGTACCGAAATGCGGACGCGATCGTCTCGGTAAAACCGGGAGACTTAAACTACATAAAGCAGAATCATCGGGTTGAAGGGCTGTGTGAGTATATTCCAAACGGATTGGATATTGCCAATGTGGCTGAAGAAAAGTACGACCTTCCACCTAAGATTGCTCCTCTGAGGGTTGTATACGTGGGAGCACTTAGTACTTATTACGCCCTTGAAACCATGCTCGATGGAGTGGCCCTCATGGATTCCAATGCAGTCGAAGTATTCATAGTCGGAGACGGAGAGGATCGGACTAAACTTGAGAAGAAAGCAAGAGACCTACAGCTGAACAACGTTCAATTCCTTGGATTTCTGCCAAAGAAATACATGGTTTCCATCATTGAGCAAAGCGACGTGACGTTCCTGGGCCTCAAGGATACGGCGGCTAATAGACACGGTATTTCTACTAACAAGCTTTTCGAATATATGTACGCGAAAAAGCCAATTTTGGCATCATACCAAAGTGATCATGATATTGTAGCGGAAGCGAAGTGTGGGTTGACGGTTGCGCCGGAGGATCCGGCCGCGATAGAGAATGCGTTGAAAGAGTTATTGGGGATGACAGAAGAGAAGCGTGTGGAATTAGGGGAAAATGGCTATCAATATCTTATGGAGCACCATACATTTGAGCAAATTGCGGAGAAGTATCTTCGTATTATTAAGAGTAGTTGCAAATGATAGACTCACCCATATTCATCATTGGGGCCGGAAGATCCGGAACTAACATTTTGCGCGATTCCATTGTCGCCTTTGATGATGTTATCACCTGGCCTTGTGATGAGATCAACTTGATCTTCAGGCATGGAAATCGAAATATGCCCGACGATGAATTCGATGAAGGCAACGCGACACACAAGGTGCAACGCTTCATTAAAAAACAATTTGAGAAGCTTGAGGCGGAACAGGGGCCTGGCACCATTGTCGAGAAAACCTGTGCCAACTCCTTAAGAATACCTTTTCTTCAAACCATCTTCCCAAAAGCCAGATTTGTGCTGATTGCTCGAAATGGCTTTGATGTTACTGCGTCAGCGATGAAAAGATGGACCGCTTCGATTGAGTTGCGGTATCTCTTGAAAAAAGTTCGGTACGTGCCGGTGGCAGATGTACCCTATTATTTTTGGTTATTTGCGCGAAATCGATGGAAGCAGTTGATCAGTGGCGAGAAGCGGCTAAAGTCCTGGGGTCCTATCTATAAGGGGATGAAGGCTGAAATTGATACCATGAGCTTAGACGAAGTATGTGCTAAACAATGGGCGAGATGCCTACAAAAGGCTTACGATGATTTGCATAAGGTGCCAGCGGAGAATAAGTATTTTTTGACCTATGAGGCTTTGACCACACAACCTGATGTTGAGATTGAGGCGCTACTCAAGTGGCTTAAAATCTCTTACGAGCCCTCACAATTGCCGCAGGTCACCGCCAGGATCAGATCCTCGGGAACAGGCAAAGGGCGGGTTCATATTAAGAGCGAGGCCGCCATTGCTACAATCGACGAGGTAACAAAAACAGCATATGACAAAATTAGAAAGGTCACTGAAACGCCTGTTTGATTTTTGTGCAGCCCTGTTTGGCCTTTTACTTTGTATTTGGCTAATTCTCCCATGCTGGCTTCTTGCCACTTTAGACACTAGGAGAAACGGCTTTTTTGTGCAGACCAGGATCGGCAGATTCGGACATTCAATCAGAGTTGTAAAGATCAGAACCATGCGCGATATAACCGGTGTAGAAACGAGTATTACCGTGGAAAAAGACCCCAGGATCAGTGGTTTGGGAGCGCTTTTCAGAAAAACGAAATTGGACGAATTGCCTCAGTTATTTAATGTTCTGATTGGGAAAATGAGCTTCGTCGGCCCCCGGCCCGATGTGCCGGGGTATGCCGATAAATTGCAAGGTGCCGATAGGGAAATGCTGACGCTACGTCCGGGGATTACGGGTCCTGCTTCCCTCTATTTTAGAAATGAGGAATCGCTGCTTCTTCAAAAGGAAGATCCATTCAAGTATAATGATGAGGTGTTATGGCCCCAGAAGGTGAAAATTAACCTTGACTACTTGCACCACTACAGCCTGGCTTATGACATTAAGCTCATATTAGCTACCGTGCTTCCGCTGGGTAGAAAGGGCATTGAAAGCAGAATTGAAAAATTACTTCGAACGGGATGAATAGTAAGGAACGTATTTGGCTTTCGCCTCCGCATGTCGGAAACGAAGAGCGAGCATATGTCAAGCAGGCTTTCGACAGCAATTGGATTGCTCCACTAGGACCAAATGTCGATCTGTTTGAGAAGGAAATTCAAGATTATTGCGGTGTGCGTGCCTCGTCGGCACTGTCTTCAGGAACCGGCGCCATACATTTAGCCTTAAGGCTTCTGGGAATCCAGCGAGGTGACCACATTCTGTGTCAGTCCTTTACTTTTATTGGGACTATTAACCCTGTTCTCTATGAAGGCGCGATACCTGTTTTTATAGATTCGGAAAGAGATACCTGGAATATGGATCCTGACTTGCTGGAGGAAGCCATCATTTCACTAAGAAAAAAAAACCAGCCCATTGGGGCCATTCTTCCAGTCCACTTGTATGGTATGCCCGCTAAAATGGATGAAATCAACGCCATAGCAGCGCGTTATGAGATCCCGGTGATCGAAGATGCCGCTGAAGCTTTGGGTTCAATCTACAAGGGCAGAAAGTGTGGGAGCCTGTCGAAGCTGGGTGTATTGTCTTTCAATGGCAATAAAATTATCACCACTAGTGGCGGCGGTGCTTTGCTTTCTGATGATGAAGCTATGATCGCCAAGTCCAGGTACCTTTCCACCCAGGCCAGACAGCCTGTTGAGCATTATGAGCACGTTGATGTGGGGTATAATTACAGAATGTCAAATGTGTTGGCAGGGATTGGTATTGGACAGATTCGCTCCATTGAAACCTACGTAGAAAAGAGGAGATCCAATTTCAAAAAATACAATGATTTCTTCAAAGGTCAATCGGGGATGCCGGATGTCACATTTCAGCCAGAGGATGAATCGAGCCGAAGCAATAGGTGGTTGACATGCCTGATCTTCAAGGAGGAAGAGTCGGGTTGGACACCAAAAAAGGTTATCGAAACGTTTAAAGGAGAAAACATAGAATCCAGGTCGCTTTGGAAACCGATGCATCAGCAACCCATTTTTCAAGGATGCAAATCCTTTGAGAATGGAACGGCGGATTACTTGTTTCAACGAGGGCTTTGCCTTCCGAGCGGCTCAAGCCTGACAGAGGAGGATTTTGAGCGAGTTTTTGACGCATTCCTCAAGGTCTAACTTCGGGTAATCCCAATTAGGCAGGGGCCTTTGCTTGTATGGCGTTTGCCGGTGTTGGATTATATACCAAGCCACGTGTGTTTTTTGACGGATTCCGCAATTAAGAGTTAGTGGCAGGCGTTCAATTGTGGTCTCGCTTGATAGGCATATTAGCCCGCCAAACCTCTTCTTTGACGATTGCCCAATAAGTTTGATAATTTTGCCTGACTTTTAAGAATGAGAGATATACTACGGAATTTGAATATCATGCCTAGGTGGGTAATCCTTACCTTGGATTTATTCATTCTCTTATTTGGTTACATTTTTGCCACGCTTGTCAGGTTCAATTTCGTCTTAAAGGATGCGGACCGTTGGCTAGACCTGAGGCGTTTGTCTGTTTATGTGGGCGTTTATTTTTTATGCTCGCTTTACTTCAAACCGCATACCAGTATCATACGGTATACTCATAAGGAGGATTTACTGGCAGTTCTAAAAACGATTCTCGTCGCCGGACTTATTCTGGCTGGATTCAACTTTTACGTGAAGGTATATCACCCGCCGAGATATATTATTCCCTTTTCAATATTGATAGTAGGATCGTTGATGAACGCAGCTCTTTTAACCGGCTACAGGTTTGCTGTCAAGGAATTTTTTCAATCTGCCGTTTCTCGGTTGGGCAACAAAGTGCGCGTGGTAATTTTTGGAGCTGGTGAGACCGGTCGGGTTGCCGGCAGAATAATGCAAGACCGACACTCGCATTATGCACTAAAGTTTTTTCTTGACGATGATCCAAAACTAGTGGGTTCAAAGATTCAGGGAGTTCAGGTATTTCGCCCTGACGATGACCTTGGCAAGTTGATCAGGAAAACCGAAATAGATGAAGTCATCATTGCCGTCCAGAAGTTATCCCGAGAGAGACGGAGTTGGATTGTAAATGAGTGTTTGAACCTGGGGGTTCACGTCAAAGAAGTGCCCGATGCCAATAAGTGGGTGGGCGGTCATTTGAGCGAAAAGCAATTCAAGGAAATACGGATTGAAGATCTTCTGGGAAGGACACCCATCAATATTGCCTCAAGCAATGCGGTCGATGCATTCTCGGGGAAAGTGGCAATGGTTACGGGAGCTGCCGGATCCATTGGTTCCGAGATAAGTCGGCAATTGGTGCGATGTGGTGCGAAGAAGTTGATCTTGGTAGATAAAGCTGAAAGTGATTTATACAACTTACACGAGAGCCTAAAATATGAGTACGCAGAGACGGATCACGTTGAGATTAGGATCTGTGACATAACCAGAAGTGATGTGGCGAGGGAATTGATGGTTACCTATGAACCTAATATCCTTTTTCATGCGGCGGCCTATAAACACGTTCCCATGGTTGAGAATCAGCCATTAGAAGGTATCCGAACCAATGTGCTGGGCACAAAAACCCTGGCAGATCTGGCGGTTGAATTTAGCGTCGAGAAATTCATTATGGTCTCTACCGATAAGGCGGTCAACCCTACGAACATCATGGGGGCTACTAAGCGATCCGCAGAAATGTATTGCCAATCCCTCAGTGATCAATCGGATGTGGAATTCATAACTACCCGATTTGGTAATGTGCTGGGATCCAATGGATCGGTGATTCCATTAATTACAAATCAAATACGAAAGGGAGGTCCTATTACCATCACCCATCCGGAGATTACACGGTACTTCATGACCATCCCGGAGGCCTGCTCCTTAGTGTTGGAGGCCGGAGCCATGGGAAAGGGGGGTGAGATATTTGTATTTGACATGGGTGAACCCGTAAAAATTCTGGATTTGGCCCATAAGATGGTCAAACTCGCGGGGTTGGAAGTCGGACAGGATATTGAAATGAAATTCATTGGATTACGTCCTGGGGAAAAGCTATACGAAGAAGTCCTTTCGGATTTGGAAGGTTTGAAAGATACGCATCACCCTAAGATCCGAATAGCAGCCAAAGTACCCACCGATCATGAGCATATTGAGCTACTACTACTTGCCATACAGGAGTCGGTAAGTCAGCGAGACGAAATGAAGGCGGTGAAAAATTTAAAGCACCTGGTTCCAGAGTTTAAAAGCCAAATGTCAAGGTTTGAAGTCCTTGATAAGGTTAGCAAATCGTAACAACCTATAATTTTTATTTACTCCCAGTGCTCATGTTTTTGATTGAATTGGTATTAAGTGATATTCGCAAATGAAAAAGTACTTCAACAATGCCATGTTTTTCGCTATTCAGTGAATCGTCAGACAGATCAGGAATGTAAAGCACAGAATGGACGCGTATTTTGCACATGAAACTGCAGTCATCGATGATGGCTGCACAATTGGAAAGGGTACCAAAATCTGGCATTTTAGCCACGTAATGACCGGTTGTGAGATTGGTGAAAAATGCAATATTGGCCAGAATGTGGTAATCAGCCCGGAAGTTAAACTCGGGCGTAATGTCAAAGTTCAGAATAATGTCAGCATCTATACAGGCGTGTCTTGCGAGGACGATGTTTTCCTTGGACCATCTATGGTGTTCACCAATGTGATCAATCCCCGGAGTGCTGTAAACAGAAAATCTGAGTACGCTAAAACCGTAGTTCGGCGAGGAGCATCAATCGGAGCCAATGCGACGATAGTCTGTGGCAATGATATTGGTCAGTTTGCATTTATTGGAGCAGGTGCTGTCGTAACGAAAGCGGTAGCTGATTATGCGTTGGTTGTTGGTAACCCCGGGCGTCACGTCGGGTGGATGAGTGAAAGAGGTCACCGATTGATCTTCGGGGACGATAATAGAGCAGTTTGCGAGGAATCTGGCGAATTGTACGTGATTAATGAAAATGTAGTGACGAAAGTTAGCTGATGAAAAATTTCACATTGGTCGGAGCGGCCGGATACATCGCTCCACGACACTTGAAGGCGATAAAAGAAACTGGAAATAACCTGCTCGCCGCTTTGGATAAATTTGATAGCGTTGGGATCATGGATTCCTTTTTTCCGGATGCCGATTTTTTCGTCGAATTCGAACGATTTGATCGACACTTGGAGCGGTTGAAATACGAGCAGAACATAGATATTCACTTTACCAGTATATGTTCTCCCAATTATCTTCATGATGCACACATAAGGATGGCTCTCAGGCGAGGCTCAGATGCCATTTGTGAAAAACCCCTCGTACTGAACCCCTGGAACATTGACGCTCTGGAGAAAGTTGAGAGGGAACTAGGCCGAAGAATTTGGAATATTCTTCAGTTGCGGGTCCATCCCCGGATTTTAGAATTCAGAAAGAAAGTTTTGGAAGGCCCTGCGGACAAAGTTTACGACGTGGACCTGACATACCTTACATCACGTGGGCATTGGTACTACACTTCCTGGAAAGGCGATGAGCAAAAGTCAGGAGGCATCGCCACCAATATTGGCGTTCACTTTTTTGATATGCTTGGGTGGATTTTTGGAGAGATAAAAGAAAATATCGTACACGTCCACACGCATGATCGTGCTGCAGGTTACCTGGAGTTCGACCGTGCCCGTGTTCGGTGGTTTTTGTCAATCAACTATGATCTGATCCCGGAAGATATCAAAATGAAAGGGCAGCGTACCTACAGATCCATCCAGGTCGAGGGAGAAGAGTTGGAGTTCAGTGGCGGGTTTACCGACTTGCATACCATTTCCTATGAAGAGATTTTGGCAGGACGAGGATTTGGTATCTCCGAGGCGAGAAATGCTATCAATCTTGTGCATACCATAAGAAATGCGGAAACAAGAATGACCGAAGATCACCATCCGTTGTTGGGTAAAAACTTAACAAACCATCCATTCACAAGAGATTCGAGATGAGCGAAAATATAAAAATGGTCGACCTGCGACTTCAATACGAACAGATCAAAACGGAAGTCGACCAGGCCATACAAAATGTGCTGACCTCCTCGGCGTTTATCAACGGCCCGGCGGTAAAGGAATTCGCACGGGATTTGGAAGAGTATCTGGAGGTAAATCACATTATCCCTTGTGCTAATGGGACCGATGCGCTACAAATCGCATTGATGGCGCTGGATCTACCCGACGGAGCCGAAGTAATTGTCCCCTCATGGACCTATGTTGCTGCGGTGGAAACCGTGGCGTTCCTTGGATTAAGGCCGGTATTCGTAGAGGTAGAAGAGGGCACATTTAATATTGATGCCCGTCTGGTGGAGGAAAAAATTACTCCTAAAACTGCGGCCATCATCCCTGTCCATCTTTATGGGCAATGTGCCAATATGGAGGAGATTGTGAAAGTAGCCGCAAAACATGGACTTCCCGTAATCGAAGATGCAGCCCAGGCAATAGGGGCGGAATATAGATTCAGTGATGGTCGAACGGCTAAAGCAGGGACAATCGCCAATATCGGAACTACCTCTTTTTTTCCATCAAAAAACCTGGGCTGCTATGGTGATGGAGGGGCTATTATGACCCAGGATGACACTTTAGCTGAGAAAATGAGGTTGATCGCGAATCACGGCCAGAAAAAAAAATACATCAATGACATTGTTGGTGTTAATTCTCGACTTGATACACTCCAGGCGGCCATATTGAAGGTCAAACTGAAATACCTGGATCAATATGCAAAAAGACGTAACCAGGTGGCTGATTTCTACGACCAGCATTTTAGGTCCAGCACCATGATTTTTGTGCCGGAACGAAGCCTATACAGTGATCATGTTTTCCATCAATATACGCTCAGGTTATCTGAATCTGTTGACCGTGATTCCTTGAAGTCGTGGTTGCAGGAAAAAGGCGTGCCGTCCATGATTTATTACCCGATTCCGAATCATTTACAAACACCTTATCGCACTTATGGAGATGGCGAGGGAAGCATGCCCATTTCCGAAAAATTAAGCAGGTGTGTTCTTTCGCTACCCATCCATACTGAAATGGAAGAATCAACGTTACAGGTCATTGTAGATCGGGTATTGGAGGGTGTGGAATGCAGCGTTTCAATGTGATTATTTTTGTTAATTTTGCGGCTTATTTGTCAGAAACAAGAGAGGTGAAGAACATTTTAAGGAGTTTAGTGATGCTGGCATTTTTGCTTGTCATCACGGATGTGGTTGCTCAGAATAACAGGTCAAATGGAAGCCGGCCTAATTTGGAGTTGACCGATGCTGAGGTTAATCAATATTGGTTGAGAGCTAGGGCTCTAGGCTATTCTCTTCAGCAGATACCAGACCTGGCCAAATCGCAGGGCTTCAGCGACAATCACGCGCAGCAACTATATCGACGGATCGTGAGGTTGGAGCGAATCGCTTCAGTAAGTGGCAATACCGGCAATTTTTCTTATGGTGTAAATCAGGATTCGTTGGCAACTCACCAGCTGAAAAATCGAATTTTTGGAATGGACGTTTTTAATCGTGCTTTCCTCACCTCTTTTTCCCCGGACGTGACAATAGCCACGCCCGAAACTTATGTGATTGGCCCCGGCGATTTGTTGTCAATCGTTGTATATGGTACCTCTCAGGAATATTACTCACTGGAGGTGACTCCCCAGGGAACAGTAGTTTTGCCGGTTTTAGGGCCAGTATCATTGTCAGGCCTCAATATCAAGGCGGCTAAAGAATTACTTCGGGCCCGATTAAGTACAATATACGCTGGTTTGCGAGGCCCTAACCCTTCAGTTTCAGTTGATATTACCTTGGAGCAAATCAGGTCTATCCGCATCAATATTGTGGGTGAAGTCGAAAGACCCGGTGCCTACGAAGTGCCGTCCTATAGTAGTGTGTTTAATGCACTATACAGTGCAGGTGGCCTTACCGTTAATGGGACGTTCCGCAAAGTGAAGGTATTGCGTGGTGGCAAGGTGGTATCGGAAATTGACCTGTACAAGTTTTTGATTTTTGGTGAATCGCCTTCTACACAAACACTCGCGGATGATGATATCATACTGGTCAATCCTATAGAAACCCGTATTGAAATTAAGGGAGAAGTCCGCAGATCGGGCTTGTTTGAGGTGATTGAAGGTGAGAACCTTGGGCAATTATTGAAATATGCGGGAGGATTTACCGCGGAGGCAAACAGGAAAAATCTCCTGGTAGAACGCTACAACGGATTGGACCAATTTGCCAGGGACTATCCGGTTAACCCAACTTGGGTTTTTGATTTCAATGACGGAGATGCCCTTACCATCCGAAAGAGCACGTCTCTAGACATCAATCGAGTACAAATTGAGGGTGCTGTTCAAGCCCCAGGCATATACCAGTGGGTGGAAGGATTGACCATCGATTCGCTGGTCAGCAAAGCCGGCGGCGTGCTCCCTAACGCTTTTAGAAAGAACATTACCGTCTTCCGGTTCAACCAGGACTTCACCTCGTCAGCGTTGCATATAAATTTAGACAAGGATCGCAATTTCGAACTGAGAAAAGGGGATGTGGTCAAAATAGTCACCTCGCTGGAGGTAACGGAGACCAGGTTCCTGCAGGTTTCAGGCGAGGTAAATGAGCCTGGTATATTCCCATATTATCAAGGAATTACTGTTGGTGATGTGCTGATACTATCGGGGGGATTTAAAAATTCAGCGCTGAATGGCGTCATAGAGATTGCTCGCAGAACTTACGAGAACGGAGTGCCTACTTTTCAAACTATACAAATAAATGCTCCCCGATCTATAAGGGAAACCGATTTTGACTCACTCAGTTTTGAATTGCAACCGCTCGATCATTTGTTCGTGAGGCCCGCAGCGGCCTACCAAGAGGATGCACTTGTCACAGTGGTGGGAGAAGTCAACCATCCCGGTGACTTTGTGATTACTTCTTCCGAAGTTAGGGTTACTGATATTTTGGAAAGATCAGGTGGCTTTACCAATTATGCTTTTGTCGAGGGTGTAGCGCTTCTTCGAGTAGTTTCTGAGGAAAACGTGGATAAGAGGTCCTTAAAGGCGGAAATAGACAGGCTGGAGGTATTGCGAAGCCTTTTATTGGATGATGAAGATATTTTCATTAATTCGAATAATGCTGAGGATTTGAGAATTTTGGAAGAGCGAATTGAGCAATTGAGAAGTGAATATGAGCAACAGTACCTGACGACAGAGGAAGGTGTGGTTGATCTTTTGGCGATAGATGCCGATGCTGGTGTGAGCTTCAGCTCGCAAAGTTCAGGATTGAGCCGCAGAGAACGTAGGGACCGGATCGGGATCGATGTGCAAAATATTCTTTCAAACCCTCAAAGCAGTGACAACTTTGTCTTATTACCGGGAGATATTTTGGAAATTCCAAGGAAGAAAGAGACCGTCCGGATCAGGGGTCGGGTCCAATACACCACTTCCACCAAGTATGAGGAAAATAGAAAATTCAAAGATTACATCTCTCAGGCTGGTGGCTTTGAGTTAAATGCCAAGAGAAGTCTTGCCTACGTGATTTACGCGAATGGCGACGCGAAAAAGACCAAGAATTTCTTGTTCTTTAAGAAATGGCCGGAAGTCCGGCCAGGAAGTCAAATTGTAGTGCCCGCGGGTCGTGTACGACAAGTTTTCAATCCTGAGCGGGTAATTGCGCTTACCTCCAGCCTACTTACTACGTTTTTAGTTATCGACAACCTTACGAGCAATTAATCCGGTGATGAAACGTATTCTACAATATTTAATTAAACCCTTTAAGCGGCCTACAACAAAAACAGACATCAAGTCCGTGTTTGTTTCTGAGGAGATTTCCTTGTTTTTACTCCTAAGACTTTTCACCGAAAGAAAATACATATTCTATATTTTCATTGCAATCTTTCTGATTCTTGGTATTGTGGCAGCCGCCACCCAAAGAACATACCACACGTCGAAAACGACCATCATATCGGAGGTCCAGGTGGCGTCGAAGAAAGCTGGTAGATTTTCGGGGCTGGCGTCCCTCGCCGGCATTAGCGTGCCGGGCGAAGCCTCGGGCGGTCTGACGGATCCCTCCTTATATCCGGCCATTGTAAAAAGTGATCTTTTTCTGATCGACCTGCTGGAAGAGAGCTTTGAATTCGAAACCTATAGAAAGAAGCTCCCGTTGATCGATTTCTTTCTGAGTTTCGAAGAGAGGAATATAATCAACAGATGGTTCGAATCTTTACGTAGGGGAAAGATTCCTAAAGGCATAAAGGGTATACGGAGATCCAACCAAAGAGGGTTTGGTCAACAGAAGTACAGAGGTGACACCACCATTATTCAACTCACCAATCATCAGATCAGAGCAATGAGCATGCTAAGGCGTGCGATCACCGTAGAAGCAGAAGAGGAAACGGGCTTCATTGTAGTTGCTGTTACTATGCCCGAAAAGCAGGTGAGTGCAGAGCTTACTCAAATGGTCCTCGAAAAACTGATTGACTTTGCGGTTAACCATCAGATCAAGAAGGAGAAGACAAATCTGGACTTTGTAGAAAAAAGAACAGCTATTGCTAAAGGTAATTTTGAGGATGCCCAGCGGGTGTATGCGGAATTTCTTGACGAGAACCAAAATGTAATTTCTGCGCGGGTGAAGGCCCGGGAAGAGCAATTAAAGCAGGAATTGCAAATTACTACTTCTGTTTACAGAGGCTTGGCTACGCAACTGGAGCAGGCCAAGATTGCCCTGCAGGAAAAAACACCTGTATATTCCGTTTTCGAACCTACTGTGATACCGAATCAGCGAGACCGCCCTGAATACCACTTAACTTTGTTAGGCTTTATTTTCATTGGGTTCTTCTTGGGTTTCTTTTGGGTTTGTGGGGTAATTGTTTTGGGCTTACTGAAGAAGGATGATCAAGGCGGATAAGATCTATATCGCTGGCCACAATGGGATGGTTGGCTCAGCGATATGGCGGGCTCTTAAGAAACAAGGATTCGAGAATCTTATCGGTTATTCCTCGTCCGAGCTGGATCTCAAAAATCAGGAAGCGGTACGAGAGATGTTTGAGCGAGAAAAGCCTTCCTATGTTTTTCTGGCCGCTGCAAAAGTGGGTGGCATTAACGCCAACAATGTCTATCGTGCGGATTTTCTGTACGAAAACCTCATGATCCAATCCAATGTGATTCACGCAGCGCATGAGATTGGTGTGAAAAAGCTAATGTTTCTTGGGTCATCGTGCATTTTTCCAAAATTGGCGGCACAACCCTTGAAAGAGGAATACCTGTTGACAGGTCCTCTGGAACATACCAATGAACCCTACGCGGTAGCAAAAATTGCAGGTATTAAATTGTGCGAAAATTACCGGTTGCAATATGGGGACGACTTCATCTCCGTAATGCCAACCAACCTCTACGGATACAGAGATAATTACGACTTGGAAAATTCCCATGTGCTTCCAGCCATGATCAGGAAGTTTCATGAGGCTAAAGTATCCGGAAACAAAGAAGTTGTTTTATGGGGAGATGGGTCACCGAGGCGTGAGTTTTTATTTGCAGATGACCTAGCCGACGCTTGTGTATTTCTGATGAACAATTATTCAGATTTGACATTCATCAACATTGGATCAGGCGAAGATCTTACGATTAAGGAGTTGAGTCAAGTTGTTATGGAGGTTGTCGGATATGAAGGATCAATCCGCTGGGACACTTCCAGGCCAAATGGAACCATGCGGAAATTGATGGATGTTTCAAAGCTCAAAGAGATGGGCTGGAGATCAAAAATTGAGCTCAGAAAAGGAATTGGGTTGGCGTATCAAGACTTTCTAGAAAATGAAAAATAAGGTTGCACTCATAACCGGAGTAACAGGTCAGGATGGAGCCTATTTGTCCGAACTCCTGTTAGAAAAAGGCTACACGGTTCATGGTATAAAAAGACGTGCCTCACTATTTAATACAGACCGTATTGACCACTTGTATCAGGATCCTCATGTAGAGAATCCACGATTTATACTGCATTATGGAGACATGACGGACTCCATGAATTTGACCCGGATCATTCAGGAAGTAGAGCCAGACGAGATTTATAATCTCGCAGCCATGAGCCATGTAAAAGTGAGTTTCGACACGCCTGAATATACCGCGAATGCTGATGGTATTGGCACGCTGCGAATTTTGGAGGCAGTGAGACTTTTGGGATTGGATCAAAAAACCAGAGTTTACCAGGCATCCACTTCAGAACTTTATGGGTTGGTTCAGGCAGTTCCTCAATCAGAAACTACGCCTTTCTACCCTCGATCTCCATATGCAGTGGCTAAATTATATGCCTACTGGATCACTGTTAATTACCGGGAAGCTTACAACATGTACGCTTGCAATGGGATTTTGTTCAACCACGAGTCTCCGCTTAGAGGTGAAACGTTCGTTACAAGGAAAATCACCCGGGCGGCCGCGAAAATTGCTATGGGCTTGCAGGATGTCATGCACATTGGCAACCTTGAAGCAAAACGAGACTGGGGTCACGCAAAGGACTATGTCCGTGGAATGTACCTCATGCTGCAGCAGGAAGAGGCCAAAGATTATGTGTTGGCAACAGGTGTGACAACCAAAATCAGGGACTTCATTCTGAAAACCTATGAAAGAATGGGAATCAAAATAGCCTTTGAAGGAAGTGGTGCGGAAGAAATCGGTAAAATTTCAGATGTAGATACATCGGTGTTTGAGCGATTGGTCGGCAGTGAATTGCCCAAACCAGAATCAGGGAAGGTGATCATAAAAGTTGACCCCAAATATTACCGGCCGACAGAAGTCGATTTATTGATGGGTGATCCGAGCAAAGCTAAAAAAGACTTAGGCTGGACGCCAAGCTATGATCTGGACGGCCTAATTAAGGAAATGGTTATATCTGATTTGGATCTGTTCAAAAAAGACTTGAAACTTCGAGAATCCGGATTTGATATTTTGCATCAAGCAGAATGACGAACGAAAATCAGGAGTGGGACTTAGTTATCAAATCCAAGTCGAGGTTTCTGAGCGTCGACTTGAAGGAGATATGGAAATACCGTGACTTACTATTTCTGTTGGTAAAGCGCGATATCCTGGCGTTTTACAAGCAGACAATCCTCGGTCCGGTGTGGTTCTTTATTCAGCCGCTGTTTACAATGGCGGTCTATGTATTCGTCTTCGGGACACTGGCGGGGCTGTCAACTGACGGCCTTCCACAGCCACTTTTCTATTTGGTTGGAATTACTTTCTGGACATATTTTTCTCAGACACTTCTCAAAACATCAACCGTCTTGCGGACCAACGTCAGCATTTTCGGCAAGGTATATTTCCCGAGGGTGATCATGCCATTAAGCCTGGTGTTTTCGAACCTCTTCAGGTTGGGGATTCAGTTCTCATTACTGATGATCATTTCGGTCTACTACGTATTTCAAGGGTTTCAATGGGAAGTGACTTATCATATTCTCTATTTCCCAATACTTGTGATCATGCTGGCCATGCAGGGGATGGGATTTGGGATGATGATCTCCGCATTGACTACCAAGTACAGGGATCTGGTCATGTTTCTCACCTTCGGCGTGCAGCTGATCATGTATGCGGCACCTGTGGTGTATCCGATGAGTAGCCTAACAGGTAGACCTGGCCGACTGATTGGCTTGAATCCTGTTTCCTATATTTTCGAAGGCTTAAGAAAAGCCCTTTATAATGAAGGAACCTTCGATGAGTTCATTCTGCTAAGGACATTGTTGATCACTGTGGTCATCTTTCTGGTAGGTTTCCTGATATTTAACAAAGCAGAAAAAAGCTTCGTGGACACCATATGAGCGAGTCGCTGGCCATAAAAGTTGAGAACTTGTCTAAGGCTTACCGCCTGGGGCAATATAATACCGGAGCCATCTCCGAGGATTTGCATCGATGGTGGGCGCAGCTTCGCGGAAAAGAAGACCCCTATCTCAGAATCGGAGAGCAAAATGATCGCACAAAGAAGGGTGACACCAATAGGGTCTGGAGTCTACAGGATATCAATTTTGAAGTAAAACAAGGTGAGGCAATTGGTATTATCGGAAGAAACGGCGCTGGAAAAAGCACGCTGTTAAAAATTCTGAGCCGAGTTACTGCACCTACAACAGGCAATGTCTTTTTGAAAGGGCGCGTGGCCTCCTTGCTAGAGGTGGGTACTGGTTTTCATCCTGAACTGACAGGGAGGGAAAATATATTCCTGAATGGTGCTATTTTGGGAATGCGAAAGGCGGAGATCAAACAACGATTTGACGAAATTGTAGAGTTCGCCGGAGTAGCCAGGTATGTAGATACACCGGTGAAGCGATACTCTTCAGGGATGTATGTGAGGCTGGCCTTTGCCGTGGCGGCCCATTTGGAGTCGCAAATTCTGATCGTAGATGAAGTGCTTGCTGTAGGTGATGCTGACTTCCAAAAGAAGTGTATGGGAAAAATGAACGAAATCAGTACAGGCCAGGGCCGCACGATTTTGTTCGTGAGTCACAACATGGAGTCGATCCTTAGTTTATGCGAAAATAGTATTCTACTCAAGCAGGGTCTGATCCATTCAACTGGCACTACCCCGGATGTTATATCGAAATACCTCAGCGATAAAGAGGAGACAACTACCAACAAACTATCCCTGGAAAAACTGAATGAGTCTGCCAGCTATTATCAGGGCCTGGTGCGCATGCTGGAACTAGAGTTTACCAATGCGCTGCCGGATACGAATATCGTGTCATGGGATGAAGAACTAGAGTTGAAACTGACTTTTGAAGTTACTCAAGACCTTGAAAAGTTGTTTCTGGGATTCACCATCACCAACCAGTCAAATGTAAATATTGGCACGGTTAACAATAGAGATCGCGAATTCAAAATCGAAAAGGGGATTCATACCATTCATTTCAAAGTGAAGAATCACCTAAGGCATGGCAGTTATAATCTCCACCTTGGGGCAAAAGAAAAAGGGGTGGATGTCTGGTGGCATGTTGATATTGGTCATTTTTTAGTTTCGAAGCACTCAAACCAAAATAACGCCTATCCGGAAGGAAATGCAGGAATCACTCGCTTTGAGGCTACGATGAACTTAGATTAGGGTCATGAATCTGCTGGTTTGGGGTTTTGATAAGAACATCGGTCTTGAGATTGTCAATCATCTTAAGACTTCCAAGGAGATCAATCACCTCCACTGGGTGGCGAATCATCCTGAATCAGAATCCATTTTCTCCTATTTTAATGCGCAGGTTAGCGCCGAGGTGGTTGAGGATGAACCATGCTACGAATATTGTTATCACCAAGGCCTGTCCAAATTCATCGATCTTTATTCAAGACACTATAAGGATAACAGGTTCGCTTTCCACGACTACATAGATGTATTTCGGCTGGTCTTCAATCATTGCATAAGGACTGTCAAAAAGCACGAAATAAGCCACATCTTATTTGCTAACATTCCGCACGAAGGACCTGATTATCTGTTTTATTTGATTGCTGATTTTTATGGAATTAAGAAGGTCCTTTGTTATCAGTCGATCATTCAGGGGCGTTTCTTTGCTTGCTCAAAGATTTCTGATTTTGGAACGTTCGAGACCGTAAAAATCAATTCACCCTTCAACCGATCCCTGACGAAATATGAAGGCGATCAGTGGTTCTATATGGCAGGTACCAAACCTTTGATTTATAAGAATACCCCTAAGCAATTTTTAAAACACCTCTTTCGAAGGAAGTGGGAACCATTTTTTAGGGAAGGTTATCAGTATAAAAGAAAGAGAGACTATATCAACAGTTGGTTGAAAGGTATCAACTTCCGACAAGGGGACACCTTCCCAGCCAATTACATTTACTTTCCCCTAGCGCTACAACCGGAACTGACCACCAGCGCCCTTGGAGGGCTTTACAACGATCAGGTCCTGGCCATTGAGCGACTTGCCAACCACCTACCACCAGAGTGGAAGATCATTGTCAAAGAGAATCCGAAGCAGACGGAAGTTCAGCGTTCCGGCTTATTTTTCAAAAGACTGACTGCTACCGGCGCACTTTTGGCGGACCATACTTTTCCAACTTCCGAACTGATCCTTAATTCAAAAGGAATAGCACTGATAACCGGAACAGCAGGGTGGGAAGGTCTTCGGGCAGGCAAGCCTGTTTTGACATTTGGGCAAGCCTGGTACCAACTTCTTCCAGGAGTTACACAATATTCAGATAGTTTTGAGTTTAAGACCTGGGCCAATCAGAAAATTGATTTCGATCAGTTGTCTGATGCATATCAAAAACTGATGTCCATGTCCTTGGAGGGCATTACGGATTTTGCTTATGCCGGTCAGGTAAAAGATTTTGACAAAGATTCAAATGCAGAAAAGATCTCTCGTCAAGTTCTACAGGCATTTGATTGCATTAATAGAGATTAGCACGGTAAAAAATGTTGGATAACAAAACAATTCTTATCACCGGGGGTACGGGATCACTTGGTAAAGCTTTGACAAGCCATCTTCTGGGCAATTTCCCGGCGGTCAAGAAGATCATTATTTTCTCAAGAGATGAGCAGAAGCAATTCCAGATGGCTCAGGAAATTGCTTCCGAAGACCTGAAAAAGGTAAGATTCTTTATTGGGGATGTTCGAGATTTTGAACGACTGAAAAGAGCGTTTAAGGAGGTTGATTTTGTGATCCACGCTGCAGCCATGAAGCATGTTCCGATTGCGGAGTATAATCCCATGGAATGTGTGAAAACCAATATTCTTGGCGCTGAAAATATCATCAATGCGAGCCTGGAAACGGGGGTAGAAAGATTGGTGGCGCTTTCTACAGACAAAGCATGTGCGCCTATTAACCTGTATGGCGCTACCAAATTGGCTTCTGACAAATTATTTGTCGCAGCCAATAACATCACCGGTTGGAATCCAATTAGGTTTTCAGTCGTAAGGTATGGCAATGTTATGGGTTCCAATGGCTCGGTCATTCCGTTTTTCCTCAAAAATCGAAAGAATGGCGTATTACCCATCACCGATCCTGAGATGACAAGGTTTAACATCTCCCTTGAAGATGGTGTGAAAATGGTCATGCACGCACTGGAACATGCCTGGGGGGGCGAGATTTTCATCCCAAAAATCCCGAGTTATCGAATAACAGATGTGGCAGACGCGATCGGGCCGGATTGCGAAAAACCGGTAGTGGGTATCAGGCCCGGTGAGAAAATGCACGAAGAAATGATCACTTCATCAGATTCCTACAATACGTATGACCTGGGGAAATACTACGTGATCCTTCCTTCCGTTCCACCATGGGACATAGCAGAATTCGCAAAGAAAACAGGAGCGAAGAAGGTGGAACCCGGGTTCAGCTACCACTCGGGAACAAATGACGAGTGGGAGACGGTAGAATCACTTCGTACCCTCATCAAGGAACATGTTGATCCTAATTTCCAGTAGCTATGAAGATTCCTTATGGCCGACAACATATTACCGAGGAAGATATTTCCGAAGTTGTCAGAGTTCTAGGGTCTGATTTCCTTACGCAAGGGCCGGCGATTCAAGCGTTTGAAGACGAATTTTCTGAGTACATCGGTTCCAAATATTCAGTGGCAGTGGCCAATGGTACTGCTGCTTTACATCTAGCGGTAATGGCCCTGGGAGTGAAACCTGGGAAAAAGGTGATCACTACACCAATCACATTTGCCGCATCATCCAATAGCGTACTTTACGAGGGAGGATTGGTTGACTTTGCAGATATAGATAGAGAAACGTACTTACTGGATCCAAATCAGGTAGAGGATAAGATCAAGAAAGCACCTCAGGAGTATGACGGTATCATTCCGGTCAATTTGACTGGATTGCCTTGTCAGTTGGAAGATTTTCGTGCAATAGCCGATCGGTATGGACTCTGGATCCTGGAAGACGCATGCCACTCGCCAGGAGCATATGTGGGAGCGGGAGATCAACGCTGGCAAGCCGGGGACGGCAAGCTGGCGGACGCGAGTATATTCTCCTTCCACCCCGTCAAGCATATTGCGGCGGGAGAAGGTGGGATGATCACCACCCGAAATGCGGACACCTATAAAAAGCTCGCCATGCTTCGAACCCATGGAATAACAAAAGATCCTGATTTGCTCCAGGAAAATCATGGGGGTTGGTACTATGAAATGCACGAGTTGGGGTACAACTATCGATTGACAGATTTCCAGGCGGCCTTAGGTTTAAGCCAATTGCGCCGGGCTGATCAAGGATTGGAAAAACGCAATGAGATTGCTGCGTACTATGATGATCGTTTGAGTGACCTGGGTATCGTCAGGCAGGCCAGGCCGAAAGACCGGCTGAATGCATTCCATCTTTACGTTATCGAAGCGGAAGATAGGCTTGGCTTATACAATCATCTGAGATCTCACGGAATATATGCTCAGGTGCATTACATTCCCGTGCATACCCTGCCTTATTACAAGAACTTAGGATGGAAGAAGGGGGATTTTCCCAAAGCCGAGGACTATTATTCCAAATGCTTGAGTATACCAATGTTCCCCACGTTGGAGCGCCGTGAGCAGGACTATGTGATCGAGACGATAAAACATTTTTTCGGTGAATAACCTGGCGATCATTCCAGCCCGTGGTGGGAGTAAAAGGATTCCTAGAAAGAACATAAAGGAATTTTTAGGCAAACCAATCATCGCATATTCCGTCGAAACTGCACTCAGGAGCCAGCTTTTCAGTAAAGTGTTGGTGAGTACTGATGACGAGGAAATTGCGTCGATTGCACGTCAATTTGGGGCCGACGTGCCTTTTCTCAGATCAACAACAAATGCGGGAGATCATTCCACGACCATGGACGTCCTGGTGGAGGTACAAGGAAAATTGATCGAAAACAATGAGAGATTCGACAACATTTGCTGCATCTACCCAACGGCTCCATTGATGCAAGAAGAGCATTTGAAGGAAGGGTATCAGAAATTGACTGGCACTAATGTCCAAACCGTGCTACCAGTTGCCCGGTTCTCCTATCCTGTTTGGCGAGGAGTGGAATTGGAAAATTCAGGTAGGGTACAAATGAAATGGCCCGAGAATTCCTTAAAACGTACTCAGGACTTGACAGAGCTTTATCATGATGCAGGGCAGTGGTATTGGTTCAAAGATGAGTATTTGGACCAGGGAATCTTTCACGCAAAGACATACTCCATTGTACTCGAAGATATCTTCGTTCAAGACATAGACAATTTGAGTGATTGGGAAATTGCCGAACTCAAATATGAAAAACTACAGAAATCTTAAAAACAACCTTTTTAGAATAGGGGATTACCATGCGGTCCCCATTCGATCCGAGGATAGGTACCTGATCATGCAATGGAGAAATGAGCAAATCTACCATTTGAGACAGGCATCCCCGCTTACCCCAGCTTCACAGGACAAGTACTTTTCAGATGTCGTAGAGAAGCTCTATGATCAGAATTACCCAGATCAGTTATTGTTTTCATTGCTAAACAATAAGAATGAATGTATTGGCTACGGAGGTTTGGTACATATCAATTGGCTGGATAAAAATGCCGAGATTTCGTTCATTATGAAAACAGAGCTCGAACAAGACCTTTTCCATACCCTATGGTCCGTATGGCTTGAGATCATAGAGGAGATTGCGTTTCGGGAATTACAGCTTCACAAGTTATATGTCTATGCCTTTGACCTCCGGCCGCACCTCTACGAGGTTTTAAAAGATTCGCGTTATTTTCATGATGCAACGTTAAAAGATCATTGTTATTTCGATGAAAAATTCATTGATGTTGTGATCCATTCAAAACTGTCTAAATGAAGCTTGGAGTTCTGGTTAGTGGAGGGTTGGGATACATCACTTTGATGGATCTCATTGAGCAATGGGAAGTTGTATTTGTCATGACTGATCGCAAGTCAGATAAAATTGTATCTCTGTGTGAAAAAAAAGGTCTCACAGTATATATCGGAAACCCCCGGGGAGGTAGGGCTGAGGATTTTATTTCTGACAAAGAAATAGACGTACTGATTTCAGTCAATTATCTTTTTCTGATTGAACAAGATCTCATCCGATTGCCAAGGCAGTTTGCATTGAATATCCACGGTTCATTGCTTCCGAAATACAGAGGAAGAACACCGCATGTCTGGGCGATTATTAATAATGAAAAACAAACCGGAGCAACACTGCACCTGATTGATGAGGGTTGCGATACGGGAGATGTTGTCTTGCAAAAGACCATTAATATCGGTGATAGGGATACAGGCCAAACTATTCTTGATGAATTCGAGTCCCTGTACCCGAAAATGGTCAATGAGGTGCTAGTTACGTTAGCGAAAGGTGAACAGCTGGCGATCCAACCCCAAGACCATAACCTGGCCACATACTTCGGTAAACGGACCCCTGAAGATGGCAATATTGATTGGGAGTGGCACAAAGAAAGAATCTCCAATTGGGTCAGAGCTCAGGCTGCTCCTTATCCTGGGGCATTTACATTTTATAAGGGTGAAAAAGTAATCATAGATCAGGTTGCTGCTGATGATTTTGGGTTTCACCAAAATGATCAAAATGGGTTAATATTAAGTTCAAGTCCACTGAGGATCAAAACCCCAAATGGGGTGCTGCGTGTGACGAAACATAGAAGTAGTCTTGATTTTGAATCAGGAGGATTGTTAAAAATGACGAAATGAGGATTGGTGAATTTGAAATTGGCAAAGATGGTGTTTTCATTATTGCCGAATTATCTGCAAATCACGGTGGAAGTATCGATCTGGCAGTTGACACCATTAGAGCTGCAAAGTCAGCAGGTGCCGACGCCATCAAACTACAGACCTATACTCCGGACACCATCACCATTGATGTGAAAAAGGATGACTTCAAAATAAGCCATGGTACGCTATGGGATGAGAAGTACTTGCATGCATTATACCATGAAGCCTATACGCCGTGGGAATGGCACGAAAAGCTATTCGAGGTAGCAAAGGAAGAAGGACTGATATGTTTTTCTTCCCCTTTTGATCATACTGCCGTGGACTTTTTGGAAGGCTTCCATGTTCCAGCTTATAAAATTGCGTCCTTTGAAATTACCGATATCCCATTGATCAGAAAAGTGGCGGCATTGGGAAAACCCATTATTATATCCACTGGCATAGCTACTTTGGAGGATATTGAGTTGGCCATTGATACCTGCCATAAAGCAGGTAACAGAGACATTGTCCTGCTAAAATGTACCTCCAGCTACCCCGCGCCTATTGAAGAGGCCAATTTATCCATGATTGCGGACTTTCAAAGAAGGTTTGGTGTGGTGCCAGGCTTGTCGGACCATACACTTGGTATCACTGTGCCAACCGTATCGGTAGCTCTGGGTGCTCAGGTCATCGAAAAGCATTTTATTCTGGATAAGTCGATTGGGGGACCAGATGCTGACTTTTCTCTGGATTTGAATGAATTCAAACAAATGGTTACAGCCGTCAGGGAGGCCCAAGAGGCAGTAGGTGAAATCAATTATGAAGTGAATCCGAGAAAGGAGAAGAGTCGAATCTTTTCCAGGTCACTTTATGTGGTAAAAGACATTGCTGCAGGCGAAACAATTACCGAAGAAAATGTCCGTTCTATCCGCCCTGGATATGGTGCACACCCCAAACACCTCGATGAAGCCATTGGGAAGAAAGCCCTAAAAGCCATGGAGCGCGGAGATCGGTTTTTGATGGAGAACATCGACGCATGAGATGGCGAAGCTACTTTTTTTTACTTCCCACAACCTATGGACTTCCCATTTCGAGACAGAGTTAGAAATAATTGAGCAAGCACTAGCCGAAGGCCATGAAGTGCATCAACTGGGATGCTTCGCAGAGCTAAGCCGATGTGACCACAATATGGAGGGTGATCTTGAAAGTTGCCTGAGGTGTTTGAAGAGAAGAAAAGCCGGAGCAGATTTGCTATCGTCTCAACCTATCAGACATTCCTTGACGGACTTTCTCCATAATGAGGACCACAAGGAAATCGCAAATCAAACTTTTCAATTCGAGTCAGTTGAGGACGTTAAGGCGATTTCTTACCACGGTGCCAACATAGGAATAGGAGTAATTTCATCTTTAATTTCATTACTCCGCACAACGAGCTTTGACGTGGCGCAACACCGGGAGCTTGTACAATCATACCTGAAGGACACTTTGACTGTTTACCTCTCCGTGAAAAGAGCTGTAGAAAAGATCAATCCCGATAAAGTATATTTTTTTAATGGGCGCTTTGCTCACGTGAGAGCGGCCATGCATGTTTGCCAACATATGAATGTTGATTTTGGCATTCATGAACGGGGACACGATATTCATCATTACGAAGTGTATCGCAATCACCTGCCCCATTCGATTGAAAATTTCACTCGAAATGCCCTTGAGTTATGGGAGCAATCCAATTCACAGGAAAGAGAGGCCACCGGCAAGCTCTTCTATGAAAAGCGGCGCGAAGGGGCATCAGTACAATGGTACAGTTTTGTGAAAGATCAGGCTCAGGACCTGTTGCCCGAAAATTGGTCTTCTGACCAGCAGAATATCGTCATTTTCAATTCATCGGAGGATGAGATGGCGGCGATCGGGGAAGAATGGAAAAATCACCTGTACCCGTCTCAACTAGAAGCAGTGAAAAGAATTTGCCGTGATTTCGAAGGAGAAACAGACTATCATTTCTATTTGAGGATGCATCCAAATCTGGCAAATGCCCAACCTTCGGAATACTTACCATTCTACGAGCTTGATCAATTAGCAAACCTGACCGTGATCAAACCCGAGTCTAAGATCAGCACTTACAAATTGATCGATACTGCAAGCAAGATCATAAGCTTTGGATCGACCGTTGGCATTGAGGCGTGCTTTTGGGGAAAGCCCAGTATACTTGCCGGAAAGACTTTTTACAAGGACTTAGAAGGTACTTATAATCCACAATCTCACGAGGAAGTAATTAAACTGATCAGGGAGCACTTAGGTCCCAGACCCATCGAAGGAGCATTGATCTACGGTCATTATTTCAGCAGTTTTGGGAAAGCATTTCAGTGGGTGAGCGCATTCAATTTTGACAAAGTACATTTTAAGGGGAACGACCTGACCAAGGTGAAAGTCAATAAAATACCACGTCTTTTGGCCAAATACGGTGCCCCCCTCATCAGAAATTTGAATGGCAATTTCAAATTATTAAAGAACCTGTATACCTGATGGGAGGTCCGAAAGTTTCAGTATTGATCCCGGCTTACAATGCCGAGAAATATATTGGGGACACGATTCAAAGTGTTTTGGATCAAACGTTTCAGGACTTTGAGGTCATTGTCCTGGATGACTGCTCCACAGATAGCACCAATGAAGTTGTTAAAGGTTTTGGAGCGAAAGACGATCGCATCAGGTTGTTTAAAAACAAGACCAATCTGGGGATTGCAGGCACGAGAAACAAACTGCTCGAATATGCCAGCGGTAAGTACCTGGCCATACTCGATGCCGACGATTTGTGCCATCGGGATAGATTGGCGATCCAAAGTAAATTTCTGGAGGAAAATTCTGATCACATTTTGGTGGGCAGCTATTATGAGATGATAGATGAAGCGGCCAACCATATAGCCCATGTTCGTCATATCACAAAACCCAATCAAGTAGGGATAGGCATGTTCTTCCATAATTTGATTGCGCAATCCAGCGTGATGATCAATGCGGCCTTACTTGGGAGTGAAAGATATGACCTGGGGTTTCCACCTGCGGAAGATTACCACTTATGGATCAGGTTGTTGCGTAAAGGGAAGGTGCATAATATTCCCAGTGAATTGATGCACTACCGAGTGCATGCGCAGGGAGTGTCTAAGGCGAAAGCGGAATTGATGAGCGAGCAGCTCCGCAAGATCCTGAGGTTCCAATACGAACTGTACGGTTTCAAATATGACGACCAGCAGATCAAAGTTCACCAATTACATGCGGAGCGACGCAAAGAAGAGTTGGACAAGTTGCCTTTCGAGGAGATCGACCTATGGCTTTCACACCTGGTAAATCAGAATCGACAAACAAACGCTTTTCATGAGTCAGAATTTGAGCAATTTGTGCATGCAAGTTGGTCTAAGCTGTTATTTGCTCATGTGAAAAAATACAATCTTAGGCTTTTCAGGGTTATTTCAAAACGAAGTATATACCCTATGTTGCCTGTGAAAAGTAAATTGAAACTTTTCATTAAATGTCTGATCCAGTTCAGAAAAAGCGCAGTATGAAGATTCTGATCGTATCAAAGATTCTAACAAGAAGCGGTGCACCGTTGGCCCTCCTTAACCTGCTAAATCATCTTGCTGAGCGGGGAAATAACCATTCTTGGGAATTGTTGACCAGACGAAGAGGTGCTCCCATGATCGACGCCTTTCGAAGACACTGTGATAAAATTCACTATGCTGAAAACCACGGCCTTTCCATCGTACAAAGGGGCTGGGATAAGTTGAAGTCCAAGCTTGGATTTAAGAAGATATCCGTTAGTCGTCAGGATTATGATCTTGTACTTTTTAATTCGGTGGCTTCTTTAGCTTACACGTCTTTGGCTGACCAAACGGCAAAATGGATACTTTATCAGCATGAATATGAGACTTTCACCGCCATGTTTGGGCCGGAATTGCCGGAGGTAAAGGATCGGATAGATCATTTTATTGTGGTTTGTGAGCCGCAAAAGGAAATGCTTATCAAACAGTATGGCGTGCCGCAGGATAAGATAACGGTCGCCTACCCACTGGCGACTGCCAGAGACATTCGGGCAAAACCCACTGAAGACAAATTAATCATTGGAGCCAGTGGAAGTATTCAATACATCAAAGGCCATGATCTTTTCATTAGTATCGCTCGCAACCTGTTCAAAAAAAGGCCTGACATCAACGTAGAACTGATGTGGGTTGGAAGGGTTGAACCACTGGATCAGATCCTCATTCAAAAAGATTTGGAGAAGCTTGGCTTGGAGGACAGAGTGAACTTCATCGGCGAACAAGCAAATCCTGATACTCACTATGAATTGCTTGACGTGGCGTTGTTAACAAGTAGAGAAGAGGCCTTTTCATTGTTTGCCTATGAAATTGGTTTGAGTAGTCGCCCCATTATCTATTTTGACCAGACAGGGGGGACAGCAGACTTTTTGAATCGCGCCGGGTTGCAGCCCGTAGATTATCTGGACATTGACGGGATGGTTAACAGAATTGAGTACTACTATGACCATCGTGAGGCGATAAAGGCAGACGGAGAACAGGTGAAAAAGGCTTATTCATCCATTTCCAAAGCAGATATAATTCACAAATTTGCGCAGGTAATTGGTTCAGATGAGTAGTTCCGTACATGCAGTCGCAGCAATAATTGTCACTTATAATGGCGGTGAATGGATCAAGAAGTGTGTGGAGAGCTTGATACACTCGTCGATTCCGATCGATGTGATCATCGTAGATAATGGTTCTACTGATGATACGCTGAGCCTCCTCAAAACCTTTGGTGACCAGGTGCATATCGCATCCAACGATAAAAACCTTGGGTTTGGTCAGGGAAACAATCTTGGAATATCTATTGCACTTTCCAGGGCTAATACCCACTTTTTTCTATTGAATCAGGATGCCTGGGTAGAAACCGATACCATCGAGGAACTTCTGAAAAAACAGGTTGAAGCACCTGAATATGGTATTTTGTCTCCAATCCACCTGAATGGAGCTAAAACCAAACTAGATTTTGATTTCTCCAAGTACATTTCACCAGACAAGTGTCCTGGCCTTGTTTCCGACAGATTTCTGGATAGCGTGCATCGGGAGATCTACCCAATTCAATTTGTGAATGCCGCTGCCTGGTTGGTTTCTGCGGAGTTCCTGAATAAAGTGGGTGGATTTAGTCCTGTCTTTTATCACTATTCGGAAGATAACAACCTCATTGACCGTGCTTTCCATCATGGGTACAGGGTAGGTATTGTACCTTGGGTGACGATTTGCCACGACAGGGAATTCAGGGACTACTCCAGTGAATCTTATGATCAGAAAGACCTATTTATCAGAAAGCTAAAGGTTAAAATGAGTGATCCTGCATTGAAAAAAGTCAATATTTACTCGCTTGTGCTAATGCAGTTTTTTTCTTCCGGAAAAAACTTGTCTCTCGCTGGAATTAGGCTGCTATTTTGGAAGGTAAAATCTTATCACAAGATCAAGAAGGAGGTTTATCAAGTGAAAGAATTGACCCGTTCGGAAGGTCTGCACTTTATTTCTTAGCTGCTGTCATGGTCTCTATTATTGTTCCGGTATACAACAGATCAGCAATTGTTATCAAAACCATTGACTCTATTCTCTCGCAAACCTATGTCGACTGGGAATGTATCATTGTGGATGATCATTCGACAGATGATTCGGTCGAGGTAATAGGGAGCTACATTGAGAATCGATCCAATATCCAGCTGGTCAAAAACACTAGAAAAAAAGGAGCGCAGGGGGCCCGCAATACGGGCCTGCTTTTAGCGAAAGGAGACTTTGTGACTTTTTTTGATTCTGACAATTTGATGCGGTCAAACTTTCTGGAAGAAATGGTTTCGGGACTCGCGAGCACTGATATTAATGTGGTGTCTTGTTTTTCAACGTGCATCAATGATCAGGGAGAAGAAGTTGGGACTATAGAATGGAAGAATGAGGGAGATATTTCTGAGGATATTCTGAATGCCAAAGCTTATGTGGATTATAATAGTGCACTTATACAGAGAGCGCAACTTTTAGCCATCGGATCGTTGGATGAAGATTGCCCTTCTTTTCAGGAATGGGATACTCATATTCGCCTTAGTCGCAAAGCCAAATATGCAACGATTCGCAAACACCTGATCGTCTATCGCAAGGAAGGTTCGGATAGCATTTCAAAAAGCAAGAAAAGAGCTGTCCACGGATACTTTTATATTTTGAAAAAGCACAAACACTTATTTGAATCCAATGGCAGGGCCTGGATAGATAGAAACTATACACTCGTTCAGCGGATAATGTCTACCTCCGATTTTTCCTTTCAGTTGGGCTATTTTGCTAAAGCCATCGTGCTCGCTCCGATCAATATATGGTTGATCACAAAAGTCTGCGGACGACTGTTGATCGGAATCAAATCGAAGTGAACAGATAACGCGATATCACTTAAGTTTGCGTCAAATTGAAACCATGGTAGAAATTGTTAAGGCAGGAGCGCTGGACTTAGGAATTATCATTAGAAAAGAATTTTCTAAAGAGGGGATCGAATTTTTTACTCCGGACGATTTCTCTCAGCAACTGGGGTACATGAACAGACCGGAGGGTTATAAGATCCCTCCACACAGGCACAATTTGGTTCCAAGAGAGGTCGTTCAAACCCAGGAAGTGCTTCTTATAAGGTCGGGAAAAGTGCGTGTAGATTTTTATAACGACGACCAGGAGTACCTCGAAAGCAGGGTTCTCAAAGCGGGGGATGTGATTTTGCTAGCGGCCGGAGGCCATGGGTTTGAGATGTTAGAAAAATCTGAGATTATTGAAGTGAAGCAAGGGCCCTATTGCGGAGAAGAGGATAAAGTGCGTTTTGACCATGTTCCGCAGGAAGACGTTAAAATAAATTAGAGGTGGCTCAAAATTTCGGAGCGTACAGTTCTTACTATGATCTCCTGTACAAAGACAAAGATTATTCCGGGGAGGTCAGTTATATCGATCAGTGCATCAAAAAATTCCACCCTCAGGCCAGTGATATTTTGGAACTAGGTTCGGGGACGGGAGCGCACGGGTTACTTTTAGCCGAAAAAGGATATCAGGTATTTGGACTTGAGCGAAGCGAAAGCATGGTCAATGTGGCTCAGAAAAAGGGTTTTGACTGCCAGGTCGGAGATATTTGCGATTTTAACCTGCAACGGACATTCGACGTATCCTTGTCGATGTTTCATGTGATAAGCTATCTGACCAGTAATGACCAATTGATAGACACCTTCAAAAATGTTAAGAAACACCTGAAAAATGGAGGAATATTTGTGTTTGATGCTTGGTACACGGATGCCGTTATCACTCAGAAAGCCGAACCTCGGATCAAAGAATTGGAAGATGACCGATTTAAAGTGATCAGAATCGCAAATCCCGTGAAGAAGGGGCTGGAAAATGTCATAGATGTCAACTATGAGATCCTGGTGGAGGAAAAGAAAACCGGTTTGTTTACGAGAATTCAAGAGGTGCATCCGATGAGGTATTTCAGCATCCCCGAAATTGAGCTAATAGGCAGACACACCGGCCTGGAACTCGTGAGCGCCTTTGATTTTGGAACTTTTGAAACGCCTTCCTCGACCAGTTGGGGGGTAAATTTTGTAATGAGAAACAATGGAAGATAGAGCAGTTCCCGTGAATACTCCCTACCTACAGGGAAATGAGGAAGCGTATCTCGTCGAATGTGTCAAGTCCGGTTGGATATCTTCCGAAGGCCCCTTTGTTAGGAAGTTTGAGGAAGAGTTTGCGGCTATGCATGATCGCAAGTTTGGGGTGGCCTTATCCAATGGTTCGGCGGCACTCGATGTGTCACTTAAAGCTTTGGGTATTTCATCCGGAGACGAAGTAATCGTTCCTACTTTCACCATTATTTCACCAGTTCAGTCTATTGTGACCCAGGGTGCGACACCCGTCTTGGTTGATTCTGATCTTACCACCTGGAACATGAATGTTCAGGAAATTGAAGCCAAGATCACAGAAAGAACCAAGGCGATACTGGTAGTGCATATTTACGGGCTGCCCGTCGATATGGATCCAATTCTGCACTTGTGTTCGAAATATCAACTAGCCTTGATAGAGGATGCCGCTGAGATGCACGGGCAAACCTATCGTGGCAGACTTTGCGGATCATTTGGATTGGCCAGTACATTCAGCTTCTATCCCAACAAACATATCACTACCGGCGAGGGAGGGATGGTCCTTACTGACGATGAAGATTTTGCTGAAAAGTGCCGACAATTCCGAAATCTCGCTTTCATGCCCAACAAGAGGCGTTTTGTTCATGAAGAGCTAGGCTGGAACTATCGTATGACGAACTTACAGGCAGCGCTCGGGCTGGCCCAGTTGGAAAATATCGATGAGCACGTAAAAAGAAAGCGGTCTATTGGTAATCGGTATTTAGATGAGTTGAGTGGTATCTCGGAATTGGTGTTACCCCTGCGCTCATGCGATTATGCTGAAAATATTTACTGGGTCTTTGGTATGCTCGCTTCTTCAGAGGAAAGGGCCAACGAATTACAGGCCCAATTAAGAGAAAAGAAGATAGGGACGAGGCCATTCTTTTGGTGCATGCACGAGCAGCCCGTTTTCAAAAAGATGGGGATGTTCGAGGGTGAGTCCTACCCCAATGCTGAGCACATGGCGAGGACGGGTTTTTATATTCCCTCGGGCTTGGGTCTGACCGAGCAGGACATGGAGTATGTAGTTGAAAACATCCGAAGACTGGCTAAGTGAAAATTCAGATCGTTTATCAGGAAGGCGGATGGATATTTGAAGCGCTGGCATTTCAATGGCAGAAAGCTTTTGAAGCACATGGCAAGTGCGAGGTTGTCCAGGGAATAGCCAGAGCTGGAGCAGATGTATATTTCCACTTCTATCATGGCGATGCCAAATTGGTGAAAGAAGCCCTCAATGTGGTCTACGTTACACACATCAGTAACTATCGTCATGCGGTTCTGATCCAGAGTTATGCCATGCAAGGCGCACTGTTGATAACTATGTCTGCAGAAACGGCAGAGATGGTGACTACCTTGGTGGGGAATAGCCATCAGGTCTTGCGAGTGCTGCCAGAGTCGATCCATTTCAAGCCTGCCGATGAAAAACTTAAGCCATTCCGCCTGGGCTATTTTAGTCGTAGATACGAGGATAAAAGAAAGAAAGACCACCTCATACAAGATATAATCGACCGAGTGGAGCAGGCGAGCAATACGAAATTTCTGATTTTCGGGTCTGGCTGGTCCATGGGGAGGAAATACAAGAACGTCGAAATAGATGAAGGAGCTTTCGTCCTTGAAAATTACAGGAAGTACCTGGACGAGGTAGATGTTGCCATAGCCCTTGGACAGGATGAAGGTGCCATAAGTATCCTCGATGCAGCGACCTGTGGTGTCCCCGTGTTTACGACAACCGTAGGTTATCATTCCGAGATCCCACTTGCCAGGGGCTCAAGACTTTTTGATTCACCGGAAATGGTACATGAATACATCGTTGAAGAGATTGATCGGCACGAACGGTCCAGTTCCATGACATACCCCTCCTTGGCGTCAGGAGCTGCTGAAATCCTGGAAAGACTCTCAAGTTTCGACCCCCCAAAATTCCGACGAATCTATATCCTCAATATCTTCAGGATCAGATATGTTCATGGATTCTGGGTCAATTTGAAATGGCTTTTTGCGATGATCAAACTCAAGAACTTCGCAAAATACTTTAGGTGATTAAGTGATAATCCAGTCCAGTGAAGTCAAAGAAAGTTTGCATATTGGTTACTTCGCTTTATGGAGGAGGGGCGGAAAGAGTTTCACTACAACTGGCCTCTCATTTCAGCGCAACTTATGAGAGCGATATAGTCACGCTTAAGGACGCTACAAATGACTTGTACGTTGCTGATTCCGCAGTAAATAAATACTCATTAGGCATAAACAAGCCGATTGGTTTGCTGAGCGTGGCCTGGCGTTTTCGAAAGTTCTTACGACAAAACCAGCCCGACTATGTCATAGGTATGATGACCTACAATTCGATTATAGCCTTAATAGCCACCATCGGACTATCTACGAAGGTCATTTCCACCGAGAGGAACAATATCTCTTTGAGCGCAACTCCAAAGCACTGGCGCTTCTTACGTTGGCTTTTGTACAGGAAAAGCGCCTGCGTGGTTGTACAGACCAGAGCATCGGCCAGCATCATCGAAAAATTTGTTTCAGCCGGAAAGATCAAGGTCATACCGAATGCAGCAAACTGGCCACTGGAAAACTATAAACCGTTGGTGGATGTCAAGGCATTTTGCGAAGATGAGGATCGGGTGTTGCTTGCCGCAGGAAGGCTCGCCTATCAAAAAGGGTTTGATTTATTGATTGATGCGTTTGCCCAATGTGATCATACCGGTTGGAAGCTCCTGATCATCGGCGAGGGGCAACTGCGATCAAGTCTTGAGGCTCAAATCCAAAAACAGGGACTTTCTGAGAAGATCAGCTTGGTTGGTCGTGTAGGCAATATTGCGGATTGGTACCGAAGATGCGATTTGTTTGTGTTGAGTTCTCGCTTCGAAGGATTTCCCAACGTGTTATTGGAAGCGATGGCCATGGGTTGCGCCTGTATCAGCCTGGATTGTGAGACGGGGCCTAAAGAAATAGTAGATCACCAAATTAATGGAGTGCTGACCAACAGGGATACCTTTGCAAAGGACTTACAGTCAGTCATGTCAGATACAGCGCTTAGAGAGATGCTATCGAAACGAGCCATTGAGGTGAGAGACAAGTATAGCACTGGTATGGTTTTACAGGCCTGGGATCAGGCAATTGCGGAAATACAGTGAAGATTCTAATATGGGCTCCTCATGGTATGGGAGAACACTACTGGGGGCCAGGTACAAGTGCTTTCCGGCTTTATCAAAACCTCAAGGGTGATGAAAGTGTGGAATTGCATTTGGCGCATGGCTTCGGTGGACAAAAGCAATATGATTTGTTTTCGAGTCAGCATTTCATCGCCGAAATAAGCAAAAAGACGGCCGCTCAGACCATTTCATTTTTGTTCAAATCCTACTTGTGGATTAGGAAAAACGTCAGAGATTTTGATGTTGTTCACGTGCTCGGGGCACATCATATTTCCTTTATGCCCGCCCTGTGGATCGAAAAACAAGGTGTAGCAGCTTATATCAAAATACTCGGGGAACAGGCGGGTTTTTCTGGGAGCTCCAGACTATCGAAGTTACTTTTCTTATCAGCCTACCGCAGAAAATATGCTAATGAAATTAGCGGATATATTTCTATAAGTGCTGCCATAAAGCGTGAGTTGCTTGATGCTAATATTCATCCAAACAGGATACATGATATTCCAAATGGAGTAAATACGGAGAAGTTTAAACCTGCCACAATAGATGAAAAAAAGCAATTAAAAAGGGAGCTGGGGATTTCCGCTGAGTTTGTGGTGCTTTTCACAGGCGGGATATCCAAAAGAAAGAATCCGTACCTGCTGGCAAAGTGCTTTTCAGAACTGGCTTTAGCGGATGCTACTCTTTTGCTGGTAGGCCCAAAGAGGTCGGAAGATGGAGAAAGTGAGAAATTGCTGGAGCTCATTGAGAAAACCCCCAATACGGATATTCAAATCTTCGACCACCAAAAGGAAATTGCGCCATTCTATCAAATCGCTGACTTGTTTGTCTTACTTTCAGAAAATGAAGGCTTGTCCAATTCCTTGTTGGAGGCATGTTCGGCAGGGCTACCATGTTTGGTTACTAAAATATCTGGGTCAGAAGACGTAATTGAAGCAGGCAGAAACGGTCATTTTAGTACACTGGATCCCGCTGACGTGAAACAAGGATTAGCTTATTACCATTTAAATAAGGCCAAAAGAAAAGAAGAAGGAGATTATGCCAGAGATAAGATAGTTAAATCATATGACGTCCAGGAAGTTTTGCGTTTGCACCTGGATCTATTTAAATCCGAAGTTGTCGGATAGTTTATATTTTCGCGGTGTTAAGCTCCATTGGTTCCAATGATTGAGAAATCTCCTTCTCCCGCTATTTCCTTAATAATGCCTGCGAAAAATGAAGCTCGCTTCATTGCGGAAGCCATAGAGGCGGTGAGGAAGGCAGATTTCCAGGACTGGGAATTGGTCATTGTCGACGATCATTCAGAGGATGACACCTTCAATATAGCTCGTGGGTTTGCAGAAGAGGATCGCAGAATTCGTGTATTGAAGAATGCAGGAGCTGGAAAAGTTCAAGGGTTAAATACCGGTTACAATCAATCGACGGGAAATACGTTAAAGTTCATTGATGCTGACGATATACTAGATTCGAAATTTTTCGATCAGCTACATCTACTGCAAGAGAACGACGCCTTTGTGCATAGCTATTTCATCACGAAAAGTAATCTTAAAATTTTCGCGAAATACGCGATGAATTATCGCTATTTGAATTCGGATTATAACGAGGTATTAGAGAACCTGGTTAGTCTACCACGATGTACCTGGACCTTCACGCGTCAGATCGCGCAGAAAGTATTTCCCTTGCCTGAGACACTTCCTTTCGAGGATGTATGGTTCTCATTGATCATCAAGAAAAACGCAATGAGTATCGCCAATATTGGAGATTCATTGTATTACTATAGGCAACATGAAGATCAAGTTTTTCAGGGGGTGCTGAACTTCAGTAAATCAACGATGCAATTTCGGGCAAACCGAATGTTAAAGCTCATAGCTGCCTTCGAAAAGGAAACCGATAGGCTGGGTTTGAGAGACGACCATGTTTTTGACTATATGAAAAGCTACTATGGCCTAATGGCTGAATGTGCAGGTGTTCTCAAGATTTTAAAATCGGAACTGACAGTAACAGACAAGGTTAAGGTTACATTGCTTTCCAGATTTCCCATCTTTGCAAGATGGGCCACGTTGATAAAGTGGAAGATCGATGGTCGCTAAAGCTATGATAAAATAAAAATAATAGCAGTTTGAAGATTTTAATTGACATACTTCCTGGTAAAAAGTATTCACTGAATGTGATTTTCACGTTCCTGTGTCTGGCTTATTTCATGATTATAGTGAACTACAATATTCTCGGGCCCATAAGGTTGTCTGATATATTCATCCTTGCTGGATTGTTTGTTACGATCCTTTACTCAGGGATCAAAAAAAATCTTTTCTGGGTGCTGTTTACCATCATTGTTTTGTTAGGAGCAAGTATGGTTATGGGTGCTGTGGAAGTCGGATTTCGGCGTGCTGATAGGATTTTCTTTTTGTACAAGTTCATTTTTCCCTTCATCCCTCCGATTATGGTATATGCCATTGACTGGAATGCTCGTCGCATGAGGCAAGTCCATAAGATTGGGTTAATCGTCTTCTTGACATTGATGGTCTGGGTCTACCTCTACATGATCCTAAAGTTTTTTGGCATGCCTGGAAACTGGCGACCAAAGTGGCCATTCTCATCTGAGGTATTTGGATCTGATGCGCACCTGTATAGTTCATTTTTAGTCACTAACCTCATTTTTTTCACTTCCTACTGGAGGAAGGTTTTTAGAATATCGGAATTCTGGCAAGTGTTGGTGTTCATATTGACCATCGGTGCTACCATTTTAACAGGTTCAAGAACTGGAATTGTGATGCTTGTGGGTTTTTTGGTAATAGATCGCATGAGTAGGCCGATGATCAGTATGACAATCAAGCGTTCGAGGCTAATGTATCTGTCTGCAATGTCTGTTCCAATCCTATTTGTGATTGTCGGTTTTGGTTTCTCTAATATTGATAAGAATGAAGATCGGGGGCTCTTTAGAACCACAAGAACGATTTTACGGTCATTCAAGTTTGACGTTGGCGATGATGGTAGTTCCAATGCCCGTGTTAGAAAACTGAAAATGTCCTTTCAGGAGTCATCCAAAACGCATCTCTTTTTTGGCCCGGGGATGGTTTCAATGAAAGGAAATTGGTACGATGGCTACATCGCTCAAGTCAACGCATTAATGGGCGGATTGGGTCTGATTTTTATGCTTCTCTTACCCTTTGGCATTATATACAAGCATTTTTTTGCCTCAAAAAGATCCGGTACCAGGGAAGAGTTTCGTGTTTTCACCCTCATCTTACTTGTCTATTTTCTCGCTAATTTCATCACTGAATATTTCCTCGTTACCAGAGGGGTCTTGTCCATTTCCATATTCCTGAGCTTGCTTTCAGCTACAATGTTTAATAAAGCACCTTCATTGTTGAAAGAAGCGTGAAACTGTCCATAATTACGGTAGTTTACAACGGGGAGGCTTTCATAGAATCCGCAATCGACTCGGTTCTCTCTCAAGCATACAAGAACCTGGAATACATTGTCGTCGACGGACAATCGACCGATGGGACCCTGGAACTTCTAGGGAAGTACAAAAGTCGTATCGATACGGTAATATCTGAACCTGACAAAGGTATCTACGATGCCATGAACAAAGGGATCAAGGTCGCTACCGGAGAGATTGTCGGTATTCTCAATTCAGATGACTTTTACGTGCAATCAGATGTGCTGGGTCGTGTGGCCGCTGCCTTTGAGAAAAACGCAGTTGATAGCGTTTATGGCAATATTAGATATGTATCCAAAGCGGATCCGTCCAAGATAGTAAGATCGGTAATTCCGGGACCCAGACGCAGTTTTACTGATGGCTGGTATCCGCCGCATCCCGCTTTTTTTGTTAGAAGGAAGGTTTATGAAAATTTTGGTGGTTTCCGAGTAGATATGCGGGTATCAGCGGACTTTGAATTGATGCTAAGATTTCTTGAAAAAAATGCGATTTCTAGTCACTATATCAACGATTTTCTAGTCGATATGAGAACAGGTGGAGAGAGCAATAGATTGAAGGGCATTTTGGAAGGATACAAACAAATAAAGGAAGCCTTTCAACTCAACGAAATTCCCTACCCAAGGTATTATCCGTGGAAGAGATATTCGCGGAAGGTCAAAGAGTTCTTCTAATCTTGTATTGGGTTGAGTATTTGTATTTTTGAGCGCAATGTTGAAATCCGTTTATAGCACATTCAATTTTTCGATAAGCGAACGGAAGGTACTCCTATTTGTTTTTGACAATGCGATTGGTATTAGCGGAATATTCATTTACTTCTACTTATTAGGTCGCAGTATTGATATAGTTTTTTATCAATCGGCTGTGTACTTTTTTTTGGTGAGCACTTTTGCCAATGCGGTTTTCAAAACCTACGATATCCCCATTGCCAGTTCGGATAAGAAGCTCAACCTGATCCTCTTTGTATATGTGATGGTCTTTTCCATCTTTTTTCTTACCCCACAGATTACTCCACGGATCCCGGAAAATAGATTGACGGTACTCTATTTGGTGATGGTGATGCCCCTTTCTGTTACGTTGTGGCGACTGCTATATATCAGGGTTATTCATCAGCCATTGCTGTATACAAACGTGCTGGTTTTTGGGCGCCGGGCCTGTATCGATTTTACTCATCAATATTTTGATTTTGAGTCGCATGCCTACCGAGTACTGGGCGAAAGGAGGACCGATAATAGAGAGGCCGTCGATGATGAAATGTTGAAATCATTCGAAGATTTGGTGCGAAAGAAAAAAGTCAACACGGTTATCCTGGCCTACGATAACCTCAATAATGTTCCGGAAAATGTGAACCAGTTTGTTGAATTCTGCTCAATTCGAGGAGTGGAGATATACAATTACCTCAAATTCTACGAATCTGTTAATTCGGCCATACCTATCAGGCAATTGGGCAATAACGTTTTTCTGCACTTCCCCTTCACCCGAACCAACTATAATCTTATTTACAAAGGCCTTCATCGACTGATCGACATCATTTCTTCGCTGTTTGGCCTGATCTTTTTGCTTATTCTACTTCCATTTATACTGATCCTAAATTTCTTCTTTAATCCGGGACCATTGTTTTTTCAGCAATTGCGAGTCGGAAAGGGAGGGGTGGAAATACCCGTTCTTAAGTTGCGTTCGATGGTGGTCGATGCGGAAAAGAACACAGGGGCTGTCATGGCCACCAAAAACGATGCAAGGATCACCGTGTTTGGAAAATTCCTCCGCAAATTCAGAATAGATGAACTTCCACAATTCTGGACCGTGCTGCGTGGACACATGAGCCTGATTGGTCCAAGGCCAGAGCGCAAAGTCTTTGTGGATCAATTGAAAGAGGAAATCACCTTTTACGACATGAGGCATATGGTGAAACCGGGGATCACTGGGTGGGCTCAGGTGAAATATAAGTATGGAGAGAACCTCGAAGATTCTTATCGCAAATTAGAGTATGATCTCTATTACATCAAACATAGGTCGATCGTGCTCGATATAAGAATAATTGTGGACACCATCAACACGATCATTTTTTCCAAAGGGCAATAGATTGACAACCTTTGGTCGCTTACTTGTGTCAAGTTAAACTAGATTTGCAGAATTTTCAGAATTTATGAGATTCCTACAACAAGCAACGTGTTTGATTGCTTTTTTCGTTTTGATGCTTGGAGAAGCATTTCCACAAGGTGGTTTTGACCTTGAAAATACTAAGGTCGATGACTTGAGCGATGCGCAGATCGAACAAGCCTTGGCACGGGCAAGATCCCTTGGTTATGGAGAAAATGAAATATATCAGCTGGCTGAGGCACGAGGAGTAAGTAGTAGCGAAATTACTAAGTTACGTGCCAGGATTGACGAGTTGAAAAAGAAGGAAACTGAAAAACCTAATCAAGAACCAGCCACTCCTGAACCAGTGCCTCCATCGACACCAAAGAAGACTCCCAAGCCGGAAATGCAGGTCTACGGGTATGATTTGTTTCGAAATACTACCAGAGAATTGAGCTTTGAAACAACGCTTAACATACCCACACCGTCCAATTATATTATTGGGCCACAGGACCAGATAGTCCTCAACATTTACGGAGCGGCAGAAAAGAATTACCAGATCAGAGTGAATAACCGTGGGTTTTTGGTGTTACCCAACATCGGGCCTGTTTTCCTGTCGGGCCTGACCGTGGCACAATCCAGTGAAAAATTGAAACAGTTACTTGGTAAAGTATTCCCGGACCTGTTGGCGGCTGAGCCGTCTACCTTTTTCCAGTTTTCGATTGCTGAGGTGCGCACGATCCAGGTTAATATCATTGGAGAAGTACAGCTCCCGGGTAGCTACACTGTAAATGGCCTTTCCACGGTCTTCAACGCCTTGTATTTGGCTGGAGGGCCAACGGATGCCGGTACTTTAAGAGAGATAAAAGTGATAAGAAGAAACCGCCTGGTGGCCACTTTGGACTATTACGACTTTCTCAGTAAGGGAGAAACTGAGTCTAATATTAGATTGAGGAGCGACGATGTGATCATGGTCGGCCCTCGCCTGGAAAGAGTCGCCATTGGCGGAGCTGTGAAACGACCCGGGATTTACGAACTGAAGGAGGGTGAAACCTTTGCGGACCTTTTATTTTTTTGTGGTGGATTCAACGAAAATGCCTACCAGGATAAGATTCGTGTTATAAGAAATTCGGATAGAGAAAAGGTTATATCTGATATATACAAGGGACAATTCGAGATTTTTGAAATCCGGGCGGGTGATGACTTTTCCGTTGAGACGATCTTGGATAGATATAAGAATCGCGTAAATATACAGGGGGCCGTGTTCAGGCCGGGGAGTTATGCTTTGAGTGAAGGTATGAAAGTAAAGGATCTGATCGAAAAGGCAGATGGACTAACCGGTGACGCTTTTTATAATAGGGCCATTATCCTACGGACAAAGTCAGATTTGAGTAGGCAGACCATTGATGTCAATTTGAGAGAATTAATGAACGAGGGCTTGGGAAATGTGGAACTGCAGCGTGAGGATGTGTTGAAAGTGCTTTCAGTTTTTGATGTTGCCAACGAAACATTCGTGAAAATATCAGGAGAAATCAATAAGGGAGGCACCTATCCCTTTTCGACGGATATGACAGTTCAGGACCTGATCTTCATGGCAGAGGGGTTTACAGAAGCCGCCGAACCCTCGACGATAGAAATTATGCGATTACCAGAGGAGCAGAGTGATGATGCCTTAGCTGAGATTCGTCAAATATCGCTAACGGGAGACCTTGTAGCCGCTTCGGGTGAGGATGTGACCCTTCAGCCCTACGACCATGTTTTTGTGCGACGGAATCCAAACTACTATCCGGAGCGCACCATTGAATTACTTGGAGAGATCGTCTATCCTGGTGCGTATTCCCTTTTGAGCAGAGGAGACCGCATATCCGACCTGATCAAAAGAGGTGGAGGCCTAAGGTCTACAGCCTATCTGGAGGGAGCGACGCTGACCAGAAATACCGAGTTTTTTCAATCCGAAGACAAGATCGCCTCCAGGAAAAGCAGTCTCCAAGAAGTGCTGGCCTCCCTTGATACGAATTTTCTGAATGAAGCAGACGACAAACTCATAGATGAAATCTACGACGAGTTGAACAACAAGTACCTATTTCCAAATGTTGATGACGTAAATCTGGCGACTCAAGCTAAAAGAGAACGACTTAATCAGCTTGTGAAAAGCAATCCCTTCTTGAGCGGCCTAGAGATTCGAAAGCGTGAGTCTATTGCGATTGACCTGCAGAAAATATTAGCCTCACCCGGAGGAGTCGAGGACCTGATTTTGGAAAGTGGTGATATGATAAGCGTGCCCAGGGAACTGAAGACCATCCGGATGAGAGGAAGAGTATTATACCCAAGTACTATTCGATATGAAAAAGGGAAACGTCTCCGGCATTATATTGATCAGACCGGGGGATTTGATACCAGGGCCAAGCGAAGCAGGACTTATGTCGTATATGCTAACGGAGAAGTCTCCAGGACCAAGCAGTTTCTGTTCTTTCGCACTTATCCCAAGGCGGCTCCCGGTTGCGAAGTGATAGTCCCTGTTAAACCCTTAAAAATTCCGTTAAAGCCAGGAGAAATCATTGGCTTAACCAGTGGCCTTGCGACACTGGCCGTACTAGTAACCCAATTTGTACAGCTGAATCAGAACTAAGTAAATAGCAAGAGCAGATGGACCAAATAATTGACGATAGGATTTCTATAAAGGAAATTTTCCTAAGGATTGGTGGGTGGATCAAGTACTTGTTTCGATCCTGGAAAGGCATGATTTTGGTGTTTCTTCTAACAGCAGGTCCGTATTATCTATACAACCGATACAAAACACCGGTCTATACTGCAGAGACTACCTTTATTCTCGAAGGCTCACAAGGAGCTAGAGGCTTTTCCTCATTGGCCAGTGCGGTGGGTATTGGCGTAGACATCAACAGTGGCACTTCCGAAAACCCTTTATTTGATACCGACCATATTATAGAACTCTATAAATCGTTCAGGATGTTGAATGAAACGTTCCTGGCGCCTTTTGATTCGGAAGAAGGTCAAGTTAGGTTAATTACACGCTATATAACGGAAGTAGGTCTTCTAGAGAAATGGAATAATAGTGAGAAGTTGGCGGGGATCAGCTTTGAGATTCCAACTGAGGATTTTACGATTACGCATGATAGCCTAATGCTGGAAGTAATAGATAAGTTTCGAAAAAACCAGCTGGCCGTCAGCAAGCTAACTCGACAGTTAGATATACTAAGTGTTAGAATCTACAGTGAAGATCAACTGTTTGCTGCGGCTTTTGATAGGAAACTGGTAGAAAATGTCAACGACTTTTACTCGCGCACAATGACGAAGAAGACCAGCGAAAACCTGAACGTGCTTCAGCGGCAGACTGACAGTATCAATGTCGAACTTGAGGTGGCCGTCGCCCATTTGGCGGGCGCATCGCCGATGGAGATCCCAAGAGCAAGAATTAGGGCGGAAGCACTTGGAGCGGTTTTTCAAGAAGTCACCAAAAACCTGGAGATTGCTAAGATCAGTCACCAAAGAACTAAACCTCTCATCCAGATAATTGACGAACCAATTATGCCGCTGGATGACGGCAAGCATAAATCATCTGTGCTGATAATTTTAAGCATCATTGTCGGAGGCTTCTTGTCTGTCGCCTTCTTTACCGCGAAATTGATCTACGTGAGTATCATGTCCGATCCTAAATTTTCATAGATGACAGCCAATCCTTTGGGGAATAGCAATTCGGGATATAGTCGCAAGAACTTTGACGAGGTACAATAGGATGCCCAGCTAATGTCGTATCTTCTTTTTGCACTGTTCTTCTCTATTTATCTGGCGACCATGTTTCTCTCATTTTCGTCCTTTTTGAGAGGGCGAGGGGAGTACACATATCTTTTCCTGGCGGTTTTTCTATGTTGTTATACAACCATTCTCAGTACAACTTATATAGTTACAGGCTCACCGCTACTAGTTTCGCTCATCAAAGTCAGTAAGGAGTTAATTCTGATGACTGCCGTTGGACTGCTCCTTATTGGAAAACCACAGATCGGCAACTGGAGAATACGCCTGCATACTGTCGACTGGTTCTTTGTCGCATTTCTGCTGATTACTTTATTGTACGCGGCCGCACCAATTGGGCAAGCCACTATATCTAGTAAGCTCGTAGGCCTTAAAAATATTTTGCTATTGGGGTTATCCTATTTTCTGGGCAGAAATAGCAGCTTGAAGGCATTAGAGTCCAAGAAAATGCTTCAAGTCGTTATTTTGATTGGTGTAGTAGCATGTGTTTTCACCATAATTGAATTCGGCACTTACACCCACTTTCAATCCATTTCGGGATTTGCCAGATACAATGAGGATATCAATGAGATAGATCCCCGAGGGCACTACGACCTGGCTTATACCTTTCAGACCAGCTTCGCGAAAAAGCGATTTGCTGCGTTCTTTTCAAATCCGTTGGAACTGGCCTCGGCGATGCTTTTAAGCTTCGCAGCTGCGTTGTTCCTGCTTGTCAATTCTAAATTTGAAAGCACGAAGTGGTTATATTTTGTGGGTGCCGTGAGTGCCGTATTGGCTTTATATTTTTCATTTTCCAGGTCATCGATGGTTGCACTTGTTATGGTGCTTTTTCTAGCAGCGGTGCTCAAAAAATACTATCGACTAATAGCCTCAGGAGTGCTGGCAGTGCTAGCCATAGCCTTTTATATAGCCTTTCTGGCCGGAGCGGATCTGCGCAATTTTGTGGTCGACACCTTGACATTTCAAAACCCCTCGAGTTTTGGTCACCTGGTATCTTGGTTTGAGGGTATTGAAAGCATGATAGCTAACCCCATGGGTCTGGGACTTGGTACAAGTGGGAGTGGTACATCGGTTGAAAACGAGCTACGGGTCAGTGGAGAAAATCAGTTCCTTATTTTTGGCGTCCAACTTGGGGTCGTAGGACTTTATTTGTATTTGCAGTTGTTGGTGGCATCCATCATTTTCTGCGTGAAAACCTTTAGAAAAGCCAGGTCCCGCGAAGAACAAATGATACCATTTGTAGCGGCATGTGTGAAATTTGGCTTGCTCATGCCGGCTATGACATCCAATATTGAGACATACCTGTATATTGCGCTGATCAGCTGGTGGATGGTAGGTTACTCCATCCAAACTTATCGGAAGATTTCAACCAGTGGAGAAGGTTTGGCTCTAAACCATCATCTTTCATGATCCCAGTCGGCCATAACCTATTCCCTGACGTTTTTCTTGCGGGAACTCCTAAATCCGGCACAACATTCCTATTCGATCTTCTCATACAGCATGCCAAAGTGCAGGGTTCCGCTCCAAAAGAACCCAATTTTTACATGGATGAAGACAATCCACACAATCAGAATTTTAAGCCTTTACCCAAAGCAAATTATGTGGAGTGCTTCGAACCAATAGATCAGAATAAGCTCCAGATCGATGGTACGACCTTGTCTATCTATCAGGAATCCTTGCTAAATAAACTCAAAGGAGCGGATAAATTTCCTAAGATTGTCGTGGCAATCAGGGAGCCAGCTATGCGCATAAGGTCGGCCTTTTACTATACCAAAAACAACCGATCTGCTATATCAGGCATTACCTTTTCACAGTATGTGGACCTCCTGTTGGCTAGCGACTTTCAAGAAATAGCAAAGCACTGCAAAAGCAAACGATATGCTCATAGCATGCAACACGAATTGTTATATTCATGTTATGTTATATTCTTGAAAAAGTGGCAGGAAATTGTTGGTGACGACAATTTGAAGCTCATTGTCTTTGAAAAACTCATTGCCAAACCCCTGGAAGTATGTAATGAGGTACTTGCATTCCTGGAATTGCTCCCACTATCCGATATTGAAACGGTCGAGAGCAATGAGACCGTAGGCGTGAGAAATTCTTTTCTGCATTTTTACTTATATAAGTTCTATGAGCGGTTGGGTTTCCGGCTACCTTTTAAGCCGATGCTGAAAAAGATCTATTCGATTTTGCAATTCAAGGATCGGACAGCAGATGACGAGGATCTTCAGGGACTGGAGAGACTAAGAATTTATTTTGAACCCCTCAACAGGGAATTGGTAAATGAATTTGATCTGGATTTGGGAATATGGGAGTAAGAAATCCATCCGTGGCGATTATCCTGGTCAACTGGAACGGCTCAAAGCTTACAGTTGATTGTATCGAATCACTTCGATTACTCGAGTACGACAATTTCGAAACTATTGTCGTGGACAATGCCAGTGAATCCGAAGACCTGGCTACCCTCAGGACCCGCCAAGACATAACGCTTATAGAGAATCAACGGAACCTGGGGTTCACGGGCGGGAACAATGTTGGCATCGATTATGCGCTTGAAAAAGACTTTCAATACATTCTACTTCTAAACAATGACACCACCGTCTCTCCGGACTTTTTGAGACTCATGTTGGAGCCATTCGCGGATGAAAATGTGGGAGCAGTGCAACCCAAGATCTATCTAATGGAAGATAAAGCCAGGATCTGGAGTGCTGGCGGAGAACTTAATCCATGGATTGGCTTTCCAAGAACTATTGGCTCCCGACGGCTGGATTCCGAGGAATTCTCTCAGGCCAAAGATCTTGATTGGATAACAGGATGTTGCTTCCTGATCCCGACGGATCTTGTCAGAACTATCGGCCCCTTAGACGATATTTATTTTGCCATTTTCGAGGATTTGGACTGGTCCCTAAGAATTAGAAAGGAGGGTAAAGTCCTGAGATATCAACCGAAGGCCCATGTTTATCATGTTGGTAGCGCTTCCACCACCGCAAAAAAAAAGGGAAAGGAAGGAAGAGTATCCCCTACGAGGCATTATCTGAATGTAAGAAATCATCTTTTTATGATCCGAAAGAATATTGCATTTCCGCATATCATAGGTGCCGCAGCAGTTCAAGTGATCAAGTTGACTATTTATCTGACTTACTTTGCCCTCCGAGGGAGATGGACCAAGTTCAAGAAGACCTTGAAAGGAGTAAGACATGGGCTTGGTGAAATAAAAAGCAGACCCAGTTTTGATTAGTAAATGCGTATTGCGGTAGACATTAGAGACCTGGCCTTTGCGAAAACGGGCATTCGAACCGTACATGAAGAATTGATCAAGGGCCTTCAGAACCAACATGGAGATGTTGTCTTGCTCAAACCAAATTCGCTAGCACCACCCCAATCCCGTATTGCCAAGATCGTTGAGCATCTCAAATACTTTTGGTGGAAACAATACATTCTTCCTAAAATGGTGAGACGTTCCGGAAGTGACGTGCTCCTATGCAATGACTATGTAGCTCCCTATTTCACCAGAGGATTTAAGGCGTTTCCGTTCTTTCATGGGACAAATTTTTGGGAATTTAAGAGCCACTACAACCCTGTTTGGCGTAGATATTTTTCGTTTATGGCTGTGTCTGCGGCGAAAAGAAGTGCTCGGATTGTGGTCAATTCACTTTTTACCAAAAAGAAGCTAGAGGATGTGTTGGGCATTCCCGGCTCCAAAGTGTCCGTAATACCTTTGGGTCCAAAATCCCTCAATGTATCCGAAGATCGGACGTTTCTAACATCGAGGAACTTGACTGCTCAAGGCTACCTCCTGCATGTGGGGGTTATGGAGAAAAGAAAAAACCTGGTAAATCTGATTAAAGCCTTCTCGTTAATTGAAGGAACAGATAAAAAGTTGGTATTGATCGGCCAAAGAGGACCAAAAAACGACATGGACGATTATCAAAACATTGTCCAGACCATACAGGACCTGGGAATCCAGGACAAGGTGATGCTCACTGGTCACGTTAGCGAAGGAGAACTGCTGGCCGCTTACAGGCACGCAGCGCTTCTGGTATTCCCTTCTAAATACGAAGGTTTTGGCATTCCCGTCCTGGAAGCACTGCAACATGGGATACCTGTGGTTACTTCCAGGTATGGTGCCTTTTTGGAAATTCTTGGTAAGGACTGGCCCACTTTTAATGCGGATAATCCTACGGATATTGCGAGGGTCGTGCAAAAAATACTTGACGATTCTTATCTTCGAAATGATTTGGTCAATAAAGGAGAACAGGTTCTACTGAAGTACAATTGGAATAATTCTGTCAAGGAACTTTTAGCCATTTTCCAGGATGCTGACTAACAATTTTAGGCAAATAAAGGGGGGAGGCAGGTACGGACCCGACTGGACGGCCCGGGATAAATTCATTTCGCTTCGAATGCTGGTTCCCAAGGTGGTCAGGGGCTTGATCCTGAAAATCTTTCTAGGCGCTTCAAAGGGATTAGTTCTGTGCGGCAAGGGTACCAAAGTCTTCAACTGCTCATACATTCGAGTAGGCAAAAATTTCAACATCGACGATTTTGCAGAAGTCAACGGTCTCTCCAAGGAGGGGATAATTTGTGGGGATAATGTAACCATTGGTAAATTCTCATCTATCCGGCCCTCCAATCAATATGGAGGAAACATCGGTCAAGGGCTGGAGATAGGAAATAATTCAAATATTGGACCCTATAGCTATGTGGGCTGCTCCGGCAAGATTACCATAGGTAACAATGTGATGATTTCCCCCAGGGTGGGGTTGTATGCAGAGAATCACAACTTTGATCAAACTGATGTACCAATGAAATCACAAGGAGTAACCACCTCTTTCATTTCAATAGAAGATGATTGTTGGATAGCGGCAAATAGCATCATATTGGCAGGTGTAACCATTGGTCACGGCAGTATTGTGGCTGCGGGTAGTGTAGTCACCAAGGATGTCCCCCCTCACTCAGTAGTAGCCGGTAATCCCGCCATGGTCATAAAGTCGAGGAATTAATGGCGATCCTTTTTATAAATTCTAGTTCGGATTTGTACGGGGCAGATAGAAGTCTGGTACGGACCATACTCGCCATTCGCCCACTCTATGACAAGAAAATCATAGCGGTACTGCCCTATCATGGCCCGCTGGTCGAGCGATTAGAAAGGGAACAAGTGGAAGTATTTGTGATGAATTTGGCAGCCATGCGGCGGAAGTACTTCAGCCCCCTGGGTGTCTTTGTGTGGCTTTTTAAAGTGGTATTTGCTTTTTTCAAGTTGCTGGTCATCGGTTGGAAATACAAGGTGAAACTGATCCACTCCAATACTTCCTCTGTTTTTGTCGGAGGGTTTGTGGCCATGGCCTTAAATGTCCCACACCTGTGGCATCTAAGGGAAATAGTCGTTTCCCCAAAGGTGGTGAGCAACTTTATTCGGCTCTTATATAGATATTTTGCTACGAAAGTGCTCGCGGTTTCATCAAGTACCTCCAAGCACTTAAGTGCGGGAGCCAGTGATCTCCTGGAAAAGACGATTGTGTTAAATAATGGGATCAACCTTAGCGACTATGACATTCATGAGAGTTCGGGTCTAAAAGAAAAATTAGGCTTAAAATCTACAGATCACCTGGTAGGAATGATTGGAAGGATTAGTCATTGGAAAGGGCAGGACCTTTTTCTAAAAGTTGCCAAGGCCTGTGAAAAGAAAAATGCCTATTTCCTGGCATTAGGAAGCCCCTTCACTGGAGATGAATGGCGCTTGAAAGAATTTGAGCAACAGGTGGAGGCACTTGGATTGCAGGATCGGTTTTTTATTGAACCATTTAATCCGAACATTTCAGAATACCTGATCGCATTTGACGTATTCATTCTGCCAAGTACGCTGCCAGACCCTTTTCCTACCACTGCCCTGGAAGCCATGGCTCACAGTAAAGCGATTATTGCCAATGGTCATGGAGGTGTTTTGGATATGATAGAGCATGAGAAAGAGGGATTTATCGTGGCCCCCAACGATGTTGATGCAATGGTACACCACCTGAGCACATTTCTCGAGGATGACCAACTTCGGGCTCGGCTGGGACGAAACGCCCGAATAAAACTGGAGAAGCATTTTACTTTTGATACTTACAGAGAGAACGTCCAGCGCATTTTTAAAGAACACTTGAAATGACCTGCCATCATGCGGATTGCCATAATAGGTTCTAGAGGCTACCCTTACGTTTACAGTGGCTACGAAACACTGGTTAGAGAATTGTCTGAGCGATTGGTTAAAAAAGGCGTTGAGGTCACAGTTTATTGTCATCGAGGGCTATTTGACAAACGTCCACGGGAGGTGAACGGCGTGAAACTCGTATATATGCCATCAATTGAGACTAAAATTCTCAGTCAGCTTTCACACTCCTTTTTATCCATGCTGCATTGCTGTTTTAGTCCGGTGGATGTCATTTTAGTTGTGAATACGGCCAATGGACCGTTTGGTCTACTCTCCAGACTTTTTAGAAAGAGGACCGTCATAAACTTGGATGGTTTGGAATGGAAGCGTCCGAAGTGGAAGGGGCTCGGTGCGAAATATTTTTATTTTGCCTCGAAGCTTTCTACAAAATTTTACGACAAGTTGATCAATGATTCAGAGGCCATGCGTCGCATCTATTTGGATTTGTTTGACAGTGATTCCGAGGTAATCGCCTACGGAGCCAACAAGCGTTTCTCTACACAACCAGAGCTGATTAACAAGTGGGAGCTGAAACCGGACGATTACTATCTAATCGTAGGGCGCTTAATTCCGGACAACAATGCAGATTTGATTGTGGAGGGTTTTTTAAAGTCATCTTCAGAAAAACGGCTGGTCGTCGTTGGAGATGTACCTTATAAAGATGAGTATGCCTCAAAGATCAAATCGAAAGGGGATGAGGATCGCAGGCTATTGTTTACCGGGTATGTGACTGATCAGGAGGAATTGGCGGAGTTGTACCACAGTGCTTACTGCTATGTCCATGGACATGAGTATGGAGGCACCAACCCAACCATGTTGAAAGCCATGGCCTACGGTTGTGCTATCTTGGCGCTTGACACTCCTTTTAACCAAGAAATGCTGCAAAACGGGAAACATGGTGATTTTTTCGAAAAGCATGAGGGCTCGGTAACCACTGCGATAGACAAAATGGAGCAGAACCCCGCACGGATCGGATCCTTAAAATCTTCATCCAGAGATGGAATCGTGCAAAAATACGAGTGGGACCATGTGGCGGATAGGTACCTGGAAGTCTTCCAGGATGTAGCCCGTTAGAAAGACCTCCACACGGCTGGAATTTGTTAACAAATCAGTTGCTACCGGCCATAAATGGCGCCATTGACTTTTTTAAGGAATGCCTTTTTGTTACGTAGTTCTTTCCTTTGAGACTTAGAAAATATTCGAATTTCTCCTTTTGACTCTCAGTAAGATCCGGACCAAAAATCCCATAAAATGCCTCCACAGCTTCGAATCTTGAGGACAAATAACTTTTAGGGTCCATCAAGTATTTCCAATGATCCAAAATCTTTTGGATTTTACTTTTTGGTTTTGCGGAAGTATTGAAAAGCACGTTGCTCGCATGTTGCCTGTACTTGACAAGAGGTTGATCAATACCTGACAGCCCGCCAAAACAGCACGCGATAAGTGCCATCCAATAGTCATGCATATCGATGCTCAAGGGTATTCGGGTCAAATAGGACCGAATCGCAGGATTCATTAGCGTAGTGCAACCGGTGACGAAATTCATGCCAAGCAATACCTCCAAACGATGTTCAAACCTACCTATTTGTGTCCTTTTCCAGAAAGAAGGAGCAATGGCGTCGCCGCTTTCATTTATTATCGACAAGTCGGAATAAATCAAACAAGGCTCATTTTTGGCCTGCTCAACTTCCCTCATTTGTTGGCTGCACAGTAGAAGTTTGTCTTTCTCCCAGATATCATCTTGATCCGACAATGCGATATAATTGCCTTCCTCGCATTCGCGGATTCCCTTCATAAAATTGGCAATGACACCAAGGTTTTTACTGTTCTGTTCTATTTCGAGCTTATGAGGAAACTCCTCTTTCAGGCGTTGCAAAATGTCAAAGGTGTGATCACTCGACTGGTCGTCGAATATTCGAATTTTTGTAGGATTTAGCGTTTGATCAAGGATGCTACGTACTTGCTCTTCCAGGAACTTTTCCCCATTGTACGTTGCCATTACTACCTCAATGTTCATTTTCTTGTGAGGTTTAAAAGGGAATTGTAAAGGTACCTGGAAAAGAGATTTTTAAAGAGCAAACCCTGTAAGAGGACGTACAGGGGAGCGGCGATAACTGAAGCTATCACCAACACAATGAGTATCTCGTTGGAAATCGCTCTGGCCAGTGCTACCGCTGGTAATATTACCGAACTGCATATCAATGCCTGGATGATTCTTCTAAAGGGTAGTTTTTCCGAAATATTCCTGGGACTCAGAGTTAAATAGGTTACAGTGACAATAAATTCAGTCAGTAACGTGGTAATACCGATCCCGACTGCTCCCATGGAAGTCGTAAGGAGTACATTGAAAGTGATAAAAACAACCAATCCGATGAGGGTGGCCAGCGTGGTTTTATTGCTTAAATTGTTAGGTATGAGTACCTGAAAAGCAAAAAAATGGCCATAACCAATCCAAAAAGGCAGGAAAGCAAGAAAAGCCAGCACATCCGCCGATTGCAAGAATTCGGTACCGGTAAAAAGCAAGATCATCTCTTCCCGGAGTAAAAAAATGGCTATCGATAACGGGACAGACATGTAAGCGATAAAGCCAAATGACTTGTGTAAGAGTTCCTGCCCATTTTCTTGTGCATTGTTGCCTAAAGCGGCGGCAATTTTTGGGATAAGTACCGTGCCGAAAGCCGTAATTAGGGGAATACCGATTTTAGCCAGCTTACCGGCGGCAGCATAGATCCCAACCTCAAAAGTGTTGGTTATTAGCCCCAAGATGACGGCATCCGAATAGGTGTACAAGGAAGCAGCAAAAATCGTCCCCAGGATAAAAAACAAATGAGGCAAGTGATCTTTAAATGACAACTTCCGCAGGTCAAGTTCTAGTTTCACCTTGCCGATCAGCCCAAAACCATTCAAAATATAATTCCCAACAAATCCGAAAGTGAGGATTGTCGTGTAAAGAAAGAGGTCGGAAGGACGTTTGACTAATAGAAAAATGGCTATCAGACTAATGGTCTTTATGATCAGGGATCGCTTGGTGATAAAGCCAAAATCTTCCAATCCCCCGAAGAACCAATCGAGATTGAACATGCTCACAGCAACTAACCCAAGTGCCACCAGCATCAAAGTAAGCTGGGCATTATTTTCAGCGATTACAAAAGCGGACAATAGCCCGATCGCTGCCAAGACAGCCACGCTTATGGTATGTATCCAGAATAATTCCGAGAATACCTTTGAAAGCAACGCGTTGGAGTGCTTCACCCTGGCGATTTCTTTTAAACCATAGACAGGTATTCCCAGGGCGCCAATGACGGCCAAAGTTTGGGCGAATGATATTGCGAATTGGGCCTGTCCTATCCCTTCGGGATTTAGCAGCCGTGAGACATAGGGAAACGTGGCCACCGGGAACAAAATGTTCATCAAGGTATTGGCCAAATTGAAAAGATAGTTTTCTCTGATGGATTTTACTGCCACCTCACATGCATATTACTGGCCACCGAAGATATAGGCTACATTCAGTCTAAAAACCAGGTTGTTAACATCTCGCCCGTTAATGAAATTACCTACCAGAGGATCACTTATCTCCCACTGGTAGTTAAGCGATCTTGAATAGATCAACTGCCCTTCCACATTGAGAAACTTAAGCTGCTGACTTGCGGATAGACCAAATGAGTAGTCCACCCAATGCCTACGAGCATCATTTATATCTCCAAAGGTGCGGTAGTAAAAATCACTTTGATGTCTTAACCTTTCAATGATGATTCCATAACTCGAGGACTTGTCATAAAGGTTGGCACTTAGGTGGTCCAGGTCACTTCCCGGCCCAACACCAGCTCCCAATACCTCCCCCCTGTGCGTATAACCATGTCTCACCCTAGAATGCAAATACCAGCTGCTTGCGTCGTTGATCAGGTAATTAATGGTTTGAGACATTTCGACGTGTTCATAATTTATTTCCAGTTGCCGCTTCTGCAAGGATATGATTTTTGACAGACCGAAAATGTAGGCCCTCGAATGTTGTGGGACCAGCAACAAATCCCTTAGACGGATGGAGGCATCATTTCTGCCAAATTCAAAGTAGAATTCTGCAGCGGCTTCTTTCCAGTACCATCGTATATGGGTAGAAAGTAGCTGGTCAATGTCCAGCTCGTCCCTTTGCCCATCGTTTTCCCTTAATAAATTGGTAAAGAAGGGGAAGTAAAAATTGTTTTCTCTGGCAAAGGTGGAGTATACCTGGAATGATCGCGTGAAGCCCACAGCAAGCCCTGGTACCCATTTTGGTTGGTAGGTAAAGGTGGCCGCACTCAGATATCGCCATCCATCAACTTTGGGTGAGTACAACAACGAATTACGATTTCTTCGCTCAGGTTCTGGAGGAGGACTTCCTGAACCGCCTAATCGACCCGCAATGATTTGCCCTTCAAACACACCGATGCCGGTTTTCATTGGCGATAGGGAACGTAAAAAAAGATGAGGAAAACCTTCTGCATTATTGGTCATCAGGAGTGCGCCTCGTTTTCCAGGGCCCCACCATAAATTTTCGGTGGATAGACCCACGCCAAGACCCTTCAAAAATGAAAAAGTAATATTAGACTGTCCCGGGAGGATCTTGCCTCCTTCGATACTTCTGAAGTCCTCTGGGGTATCGGTCCTATTCCAATACAAATACCTGGATCGCCAAATCGCGTCAGGGTGCGAATCCGCAAATCCCTCATAGGTGCCATTTTGAGATAGCAACAGTTCCGGCTTCAGCTGAATAGAAACAAATCGATATTTCACAAAACCTCCTGCGCTTATGAGCGTCGAGATACCCTTCACGGGTTTGATAGCGCCATTATTCGAATAATAGGGGTGGTGGCCATTGAACTCCGTTCTGACTGTCGGATTCAGGAGCACGAACTTGACATCAGAGGCTGCCTTTTTGGTCGTATCCGCGGCAAAGCTCTTGATCATAAGCGAGGGAAACGAATTGGCCGAAAGAGGCAGGCTGGAAAATGAACTGTGGATTCCCTCTTCACCAGTCAGTTGGGCTCGTCTCAAATTTTCGTAAAGTAAGGGGTATCCAACAGGGATATTTTGACTTTGGCTAATGTTCGCAAGAAAGAGCAGTAGGCCGGAAAATAGGAGGCCCATGCTGAACTGGCTTTTTTTCATCAATTCAGAATTATAATTGTCAGATTGTCTAGTGACCAGCTTTCATTACACCTGGGGTCTTCAACATTCATTTGGTTTAAATCCCCGGTGAAGCTTAGAAAAAGATTACTTGCCTGATGTTTGAAAGTGCGCTCCATTTGGTAAAGACTGGTACCTTGGCTGCTAGCACTTAATTCACAAAAACCGGGCAAATTGGCACTGGTTTCTGTTCGAGGTAGGTTGGGAAAGGGAAAGACGTTCGGAAAAGATTGATCGAGGCAGTGTGCTGAGACGCAAGGACTGTTGGAAAAGGAAGTAACAAATATTAAATCAGTAGATCGGAATTTATTTTCAAAGGTTTTTGCCTCAAATGTCCAAAGGTCTGGGCCATCCACCGACCCCTGATTACCATCCCATGAATCGTGGATATAGAGGTCGAACAGAACGGTAATGTATTCATGGTCCGGTAGATCATCAAGACTTAAGGAAATGGTTTCATTGTGAAGGTTGCCCAGTACCATGGAGCCGTTGAAGTGGGTTGTATCCAGTTTTTCTCCCACAATTCCAACGGTCCCATCCTCAAAGTTATTTTCATAGACAACCGCGCTCGTCGATAATTTTTCTCGACAAGCCAATTGAATGAGAAATAATCCGTTAAGGAGTAGAAGACAAATTCTTATCCGCATTGAAAAAATATTATAAGAATTCCAACCAATTTTTAGTGACTCGTTTCTAGATAGATACAAATAAGATCAAAATAGTTCTAATACGCCCATATTTTTGTGGGCGTTTAGCCCAGGGGTTAGGAACCAATACATATGATTCACCGTCGCTATTCTAAATATTTCCCACTACTTTTCATTCTACTGGATTTGGCTGGTTTGAATATCAGCTTTGTTGCGGCGAGTTATGTGAAATTTGGTAAGCACCTGCTGGATAATGAAAATTATCTGGCCCTAGCTGGAGTCATGAATCTGCTCTGGATTTTCGTTTTTTACTCCAGTAGACTCTATGACCTTAATCGCGAACAAAAATTAGGGGAGCAGATAAATAGAGTGCTTACCACGCTAGTTGTCAATTTGTCCCTGGTCTTGATGATATGGTTCCTAACAAAACCATTCTATTTTTCCCGCCAGCAGCTGTTTTTCACCTACTTCTTCTTCACTATTTGTATCGTAGGATGGAGAACTTCCTGGTTTTACTTCATCCGGTACTATCGGAAAAAGGGATTTAACATTCGGCATGTTGCCATAGTAGGGTATGAGGAGATGGCAGCTAAGATGATTCATTTTATGAAGTCAAATCCTGCGTTGGGCTACAAGCTGGTAGGTGTCTTCGATGATAGTGAGAAAAGCCCGGTGCCACTGCAGGGTACAACCGCGGAACTTGAAGAGTTTGTAGCAAGAAACAAGGTTGATATCTTCTTTTGTAATTTGAACTCTATAGGCAAGGACAAATTTCAATACCTGGTGCACCTTGCGGATAGTAATCTCATCAAGGTTAAAATACTTTCACAGTTCAGTAAGTTGGAGTTGGATAACGTGAGTGTCCAAAATTATGGATATATACCGGTTCTTAACGTCAACGAAATACCCCTGGACAATTCATTAAATCAGTTTGTAAAGAGAGCTTTTGATATTCTTTTTTCCGTGCTGATTATTGTGGGGATTCTTTCTTGGTTAACACCCATTCTGACCGTGCTTATTAAGCTTGAAAGCAAGGGCCCGGCGCTGTTCAAACAACGTCGGCATGGGAGAGGCAACCGTCCATTCGACTGCTGGAAATTCAGGACCATGGTGCTTAACCAACAAGCCGATTCGCAGCAGGCTACCAGAAATGATCATCGTGTCACTCGAGTTGGTGCCTTTTTGAGAAGGACAAGTATCGATGAGCTTCCACAGTTTATAAATGTCTTTTTGGGTGATATGTCTGTCGTCGGTCCTAGACCACACCCAATCAAGCTAAACGAACAGTACCAACCCACTATTGAGAAATTCTGGCATCGACATGCGGTCAAACCAGGCCTAACCGGGTTGGCGCAAGCCAGAGGATTCAGGGGCGAAACGGACTTCATAGCCATGAGCGGACGAGTACGTCTCGATAGATTTTACGTCCGTCACTGGTCGTTGCTGCTGGACTTGAAGATTATTTTCCTTACTATAGCCGCTTTTCTGAAAGGAAGCGAAAACGCCTATTGAGCCCCATCGATAGGAAAATGTAATTCATCGAAAAAATTACATTAAATCTGTAATTATTTATATTTTTGGTTTCTGACTTAGGAAACACCGCTCGTGGACTACTTTTTGGCTGTTAGCATTTCTTTTTTTCTGACGTTTATATCCTTGCCGATTATAATCAATGTGTTCAATTCCATTGATTTACTGGATATTCCTGATCGTCGGAAGATTCACAAGGTGAGCAAGCCGTCGTTGGGAGGGTTGGCGATCATAGGATCCTTGCTTGTGACACTACTTTTTCTGCTGTCGTTGGTCCAGTTAGCTTCAATCAAGTTTTTTCTGGCGGGGATTTTGATGGTTTTTGTTCTAGGTATCAGAGATGATATCTCTTCCCTGGATGCTAAGCAAAAAGTTGTTATCCAGCTCCTTGCAGCTATTTTGGTTGTGCAATACGCAGGGATTTATCTCACGGACCTACAGGGTTTCATGGGAATTTTTGAGTTACACCCGATAGTGGGAAAAGCCATTACTGTTTTCATAATCATTGCCCTTACCAATTCATTCAACCTGATTGACGGAATCGACGGGTTAGCTTCGGGTATAGCCTTGCTGACACTTCTATTCCTGGGAATAAACTTCTTTTATTCAGGGCACTCCATTTGGTCGTTGATTTCCATTTCTCTTGCGAGCGCCATTATCGCCTTTTTATATTTTAACTGGTACCCTTCTAAAATTTTCATGGGAGACACGGGCTCCATGAGTCTTGGATTTATTCTGTCAGTACTTCTGATTTCATTCATCAAAATTTCCGACCCCATTTTAGTGGAGGATGTTTCAGCACCGATCGGGGTAGCGGTTTCTATGTTGATCGTGCCAATTTATGATACTTTGAGGGTCTTTTTGACAAGGCTCGCGGCTGGCAGGTCACCCTTCATGGCTGACAAAAGCCACATTCATCACACACTCCTGAAGCTGGGCCTTGACCATGGCCAAGCCTCGTCGATATTATTGGGTTTTACTTTCCTTGCTACATGTCTGGCCCTTTTACTACAGGGTATGGGTAATAATTGGCTGGTGCTGTCACTTCTGTTGTTTATTACGTTGGTGGGTACGTTCATGGATTTTCTCCTTAAACGACGGATCAAGATCATGCAGAAATCCAAAACACCGGAAGAAGGATTACGTATTTCAAAATCCGCATAATAGTTTGTCAGAAACTTCTGTTTGGTAATTTTGCCCGATGATTGATCGATTGGGTGATATACAAAACCAACTGTCGGCAGCCAAAGCCAACACACAGGAAGAATTGGAGCAATTCCGTCAAAAGTTCATTGGGAAAAAGAGTGTGATTGCCGGCATGTTCGAGGATTTTCGTACCCTGTCCGGAGACCAAAAGAAAACACTGGGGCCCAAAATCAATGAATTGAAACAGCAAGCTCAGGTCAAGTTTAAGGAACTGATCTCTGCTGTTGATACAAAAAAAACAAGCGCCAGTTCGGTTGATACCTTTTTGCCAGGTGTCCCTAATCAAACGGGGGGGCTCCATCCTTTGAGTATTGTTGGTAATCGGATTAATCAGATTTTTGAGAGGCAAGGATTCAATGTCCAGGAAGGACCTGAAATTGAGGATGACTGGCACAATTTTACTGCCCTGAATTTCCCGGAAAATCACCCAGCTAGGGAGATGCAGGACACTTATTTTGTTTCTCGAGATCCTGATGTTTTGTTACGCACGCACACCTCCAATGTTCAGGTGCGACTGATGCAAAGTCAGAAGCCCCCTATCAGGTCAATTATGCCGGGTAGAGTCTATCGGAACGAAGCCATTTCTGCGCGAGCTCACTGCTTCTTTCACCAGGTAGAGGGACTGTATGTCAATAGGAGAGTTTCCTTCAAGGATTTGAAACAGACACTATTCCATTTTGCGAGAGAGATGTTCGGCAAGAAAACCCAGATAAGGTTTAGACCGTCATTTTTTCCTTTTACCGAGCCTAGCGCCGAAATTGACATTAGTTGCTTTATCTGTGGTGGATCTGGTTGTAAAATTTGCAAAAACACGGGATGGGTGGAGATTGGTGGATCAGGCATGGTGGATCCCAACGTGCTTGCTCATTGTGGAATAGATCCGAATGAGTACAGTGGTTTTGCCTTTGGAATGGGAATCGAACGGATTGCCTTACTGAAATATCAAATAGACGATCTGCGACTTTTTTCCGAGAACGATCTGCGCTTCTTGAAACAATTTCACTAAGCCTTCCCTGAGGACGCCAAGTGATGACTTGGCAATATCAGTGAATTTTGGACTAAAGGCCTACCCAGATATTAGAGTAGTTCGGAAATTATTTTTTCCTCCGTCAGTTGGTCTGCTTCCGCTTTGAAATTTCTTACAATCCTGTGCCTCAGTACCTGATGAGCTACTGCTTTGACATCCTCAATATCAGGTGAATATTTACCCGTTATAATGGCATGGCACTTGGCTCCTAGTACCAGAAATTGACTTGCCCTTGGGCCAGCTCCCCATTCCAGATATTCCCGGGTAATGTCAGGAGCTTTTTCCGAGTCGGGTCGGGTTTTGTGCGTAAGTGTCACCGCATATTCAAGAACATTGTCAGTGACCGGGACCCTACGAATCAGTTGCTGATAGGCGACTATATCTTCCTTGGAAAGTACCGGTTTCACCTCAGGTTGGGCCTCGCTTGTGGTACTACGTACGATTTCTAATTCCGACTGGAAAGATGGATAATCCAGCTTTATCATCATCATGAACCGATCCAGCTGAGCTTCGGGCAATGGATAAGTTCCTTCCTGCTCAATCGGGTTCTGGGTAGCAAGCACGAAAAAAGGCTTATCAAGTTCATGGTGATGACCCGCAACGGTCACGGACTTTTCTTGCATGGCTTCGAGTAATGCCGATTGCGTTTTCGGAGGTGTCCGATTTATCTCGTCTGCGAGAATGATATTAGCGAAGATGGGCCCTTTTATAAATTGAAAATTTCTCTCCCGATCCAATGTTTCTGCCCCTAAAATGTCTGAAGGCATAAGGTCGGGTGTGAACTGAATTCTATTGAAATCCAGAGATAGTGACTTGGCCAAGGTATGGACCAACAAGGTCTTGGCTAAACCTGGAACGCCCACCAGCAAAGCATGGCCGTTGCTGAAAATGGAAATCACCAGTGATTTTACCACATCTTCCTGACCAATAACAACTTTGCTAATTTCTGAATTTAGATCATTAAAAGACTGACTGAGTTTATCAGCCACTTGGACGTCATCTGTCATAAATATTATTTCAAGAGATTACAGTAATCGTATTCGGGATCCAAATCTATATATACATCGTCCCGGGCTTCTTCGAACCACTCCGCTAATCGCCTGGCACGCTTTTCATTCAATGCGGCGGCCGCGATTTTTTGATAGTCCTGTGTTAAGTTGGCCTGATGTGGCCTTATCTTGTCTTTGTAGTAGAGTATTCGAAAAGAGTAGCTGCCATCCCGTTCCTGAAATCTTTGCGGCTTGGTGATGTTGCCCACTGCCATGGTGTCGATGGTAAAGAAAATATTGGGGTCAAGTACTTCCACTGAGACCTTCGTAGCGCCATCTTCGGCCAGAAAAAAACCACCACTTGGAGAGGTTGCCGGGTCATCGGAATGTTCTTTAGCAGCCTGATCAAATGAAATGCTGTCTATGTTAATCTGAGTTCGTAAGCTATCCAGAAATCGCTCTGCTAGCACATGGTCATTGGCGGAAGGCTTTGGGCTAATGAGAATATGCCTTGTTTTGAAGGTGTTGCCACGCTTTTCCTGAAGCTGGATCATATGAAATCCGAATTGGCTCCTTACTGGCATGGAGATCTCATCTTTTTCCAGGGTCAATGCGGTTGCTTCGAATTCCGGGGCTACCTCGCCTCGGGTGTAGAATGGAAGCTGTCCACCATTGGCAGCTGAACCAGGATCCTCGGAATATAATCTCGCCATGTCCTCAAATGAGCTTACTCCTTCCACTATTTGCCGTCGTATTTCAAGAAGTGTATTTCTCACTTTTTCGACTTGATCATCGCCAGGTTCGGGTTTTTTGACGATCTGTCCTACCGTTACTTCAGTGGAAAAATAAGGCAATGAATCCCGGTGAATATTTTGGAAAAACTTTCTCACCTCCGAGGGCGAAACCTGCAGTTCGGAGGTCAATTCTCCCTGCATCTTGCGAATAATTAGTTGTTCTTTGACATTGTCGAAAAGCTCCGCTTCGATCTGGGCCATACTTTTGCCGTAAAACTTTTCAATCTCTTCGATACTTCCAATCTGAGATATCATATAGTCCAGGCGCCGACCTAAGTCACCTTGCACCTCGGCATCTTCAACCATCACCGAATCGATCTCAGCTTTGGCCACCATCATCTTGTTTACTACCAGGTTTTCCAGAATTCTACACTTGGCGTCACCTGTGTTAAATTCTCCCCGAGACAAAAAATCCAGGTAAGCCGTTTCAAGGTCGGATTTAAGGACGATGTAGTTGTCTACCTTGGCAATGATCTTGTCGATCACCAGCGACTGGTCTTGCGCGTGGGCAAAACCGACGCAGACAGCCAACCAGCTAGCGACTAAATATTTCAAAAGAATTGTTTGCTTTGGCTTCATTGTATATTGCTTCCTCCAGCTCCTGTTTTAATTCAATTTTCCGCTTGTTTACAATAATATTCTCAATGTTTTCCTGAACGAATTCAATGGGCGAGAGTTCGTTCACCACCTTATAATCCAGTATCCTCAGATAGTAAATAAAGTCGTTATCAGAAGTGGCGCTAAATGTAGTCGTTTCCAGAAATTGACTGCCATTTTTAACATCTTTTAAGGGCGTTGTATTGGCGATCTCTTCGAACTTGACCCATATCTCCGGTTCGGCAAAGGCGTCCACTGCGTATTGGAAACAGTAGTCTTTCACATCATCAAGATTGGCATTTGGGAACCCTCTAATATTTCGTCTAAAGTTCGCCAAGCCGGGGGTCCCTTTTGGAAGTTTTGCGTAGAGGCACCTGATAATGTTTTGCTTTAGAAGAAAATTTTCGGATCGCTCGCTATAATACCTCTCAATTTCCTCCTGGGTCACTTCCTCATTGAGGTTGGTGCTGATATAGAATTTTTCAAATTCGTGTATAAGTAATGAGTAACGGTAGGCAAGTAGCTTTCTGTCTATTTCGGCCTGGTTGAATTCTATCTCATTGGCGGCTTTGTCTATCATCAGCTGTTTTCTGACCCAACTGTCTACATATTTCTTAGTGAGTTCACTACTATCTGAGGGTGAGGAGCCAGCAGGTATAAGCCCCTCCAGATCTTTCTCATAGAGAAAAGATTCGTTGGCCCTGGCTACTATTTTTTCGTCAATAGTGGTTTTCTGTTGAAAGTACTGGCATCCGAAAATGGTGACAGCAGTGCATATGATCAGAAGGCGGCTCACCTGGTTTTTATAATATTTTGGTCAGCCTGCAAATATTGTAATTGTTTTCGGTAGAGAATTCGATTTTATCCATAATTCTTTTCACCAGCATTAAGCCGATGCCACCCTTACGCTTAGAAGCAATAATTTCGTTCATGGAAGGCTCATCGTACTTGGTGATGTCGAAAGTAAGTCCACTGTCTCTGATGATGAATGTGACTTGCTTGTCCTCGATGTATTCTATCTCCACACGTAGCGACTCTTCGGGGTTACAGTTATTGGAATGAATGATCAAATTAGCACATACCTCATCTATAGCGAGAATTACTTTATGGCTCTCGATCTCGGACAGGGGTATTCCGTCGAGAATGTCGCCAATGAATTCTCGAATGGAACCCAGTTTAGATTTACTGCATGGTATGGTAATACTACGATTCATTGATTCGAGTCAATGCTTCCTCTTTTGTTTCTTCGATCGCAATCAGGTTGTGAAGTCCCAGAATTTCAAATACTTGTGTCACCTCTGTTTTCAGGCCATACAGGACCATACTAATGCCTTTATTTTTTATCTCTTCGATATAAGAGATGAAGACACCAAGACCTGCTGAAGAAATGTATTCCAGGTTGGAAAGGTCCACCACTATGGATTTATCAAGTTTTAGGGCTTTTTGAAGCGCATTATCCAGATGAATCGAAGAACTGGCATCAACCTCTCCGATAACAGCTATCGCAAAATGCGTTTCCTGTTGTTCTTCTTTAATTTCTATCATTTCATTTTCAATATCACTAGGGTATAATCGTCATTGAGTTTTTCCTCATCAATGAAAGTGAACAGGTCTTCAATTATCCCTTCGCTAATTTCTTCAGGGCTTTTGTCAACGTGTTTCAGGAAAGAATGTTGTAATCCACTTTCACCGAACTGCTTACCTGCTGCATTTGTCGCTTCGGTGATACCATCTGTGTACAACAAAAGCATGTCTCCGGAGTTCAGATCGAGCGAATTACCTGTTACGTATTCTTGGTAACTTTCATTTCTTAGGATACCGATCCCCATTCCTTTGGTCGATAGGTATTTGCACTCTTGGTCCGCATGACAATAAATCAAAGTAGGGCAGTGGCCTGCTCTGACAAATCTGATGTGACCGCTTTTGCCGTCAATTTCGAAGTAAGATGCGGTAATGAAAGATGCTTTTTCAAGACACTGACTCAAGGCGAGGTTCGCTTTGAGGATGAAATCCTCCGGGGTGAGCCGCAATTGGGCCAGACTGTAAAATACCCCCTTCATCTGGGCCATATTGAAAGCGGCGGAGGTACCCTTTCCCGACACATCTCCGATGATGAGTCCGAATTTGTCGTCCGGATAGGCAATGAGGTCATAATAATCGCCTCCAACCTCATCTGCTGCCATGGAGAAAGCCGCTATTTCAAAATAGTCCGTATTTGGAATATCTTGAGGCAATAGGCTTTTCTGGACGCTTTTGGCAATATTCAACTGCTCCTTATAGCGTTCGTTTTCGATTGCATCACCGAGCAACCTTGCATTTTCCAGTGAGATACTCGCCTGACTCACGAAAGTACGGATGATCTCAACCATCTCTTTGTTGAAGGCGTCGCTGACTTCCTGGAGCAGGACAAGGCAGCCAATTTGTTCATTTTTGATCAGGATGGGCAGTGCCAGTACAGATCGATATTGGTTGCTTTTGACGGAACCTAAGATCTTATGTGTTACGGTGGTATGACTGTCGTATTCGAAATTGATGAGTTTGAGTATCGAATCACCCTTTACTTTACTTTTCAGATCGTCTACCTCATCGGTAGTCAAATTCCTCAGATGATAAGTGCTTTCGCCACCAACCCTTACTTCTAACCACGCTGCGTCCGCAAATACGGCACTCATCGAGCTCTCTAGCAAAATTTCATAGGTCTGTTCTTCACTTTGGCCACTTGGAATCGCCTGACTCAGCTTCTGAAAATCTACCGCTTCCTGCAGTTTCCTTTCAAAAACCGACGATGTGGGTAGGTTAAAAAGTGTAACCAGGATGGAGATTACCGCATAGATGAAAATGAAAATGAAAATGGCGACCACAAACACTCTGTCCATCAGGTCGATCACCAGCACCCCCCGAGAAGTGAAATTGTTAAGGTTTACCAGGAAATGGTATAGGTAGATGGCCGAGAGTAATATAAATAGTATACTCTTCCATTTCTGTTTGAAATTGAGGTACGCTATCCACTTGAGGTTTAACGAAAGAACCAGCCCAAAACCGGTGATGAAGACCAGCGCAATGTTGAAGTTGTTGGTGGCAAAATCATAACCCAGGAAATCAAAAATTAAACTCGCGTAAAGCGCGTATTCAAAGAAATTCCATAGTTGGATCAGATTTTTGGACTTTTGATATAGGATGAGCCGCTTCCAGACCACAAGTGTCGAAACAATGTAGACAATTACAATCGCTGCGTAGATGTGGTAGAAGAAATTGACGGTGATATCGTTCGTCGTGATGGTGTTTCCTTCAAAAACCAGAAAAAATCCTTGAATGGCCAGGGAGGCAATGGTTGTCACCAACCCGGTGATAAAAACTTTCCAGAGGAGATCAATGAAGTTGATGCTTTCAGCTTTCGTGATCTTGTATCGATAGAAAACCAAAGTGGCCGCTATGAAAGCTGTGAGGAATACCTGCGGGACTAACCGAGAAAAGTCCTCCCGCATCTCGTACCTATTGAGCAGAATCGAGTAGATATCAAAAAAGGTAAACAGCATCCATGATAGGAGCCCCACCGTGAATGATATCCTTATTTTGAGCTTCTGTGAGATCTGCACTAAGCAAATGTAGGCCTGCGTTCCTACATAAAAAATTTCACCATCTTTTACGCGAGATTACCGACTGTAGTTGGGTGCTTCCCGGGTAATATGAATGTCATGTGGATGGCTTTCCACGGCGCCGGCATTGGTGATTTTAGCAAATTTTGCTTCCTGAAGCGCCAAAATATCCTCTGCACCGCAATAGCCCATACCTGCTCTGAGTCCTCCAACCAACTGATATAATACTTCACCCACGCGACCTTTATAGGGGACTCTCCCGACAATTCCTTCGGGGACAAGTTTTTTGATATCATCTTCTGCATCCTGGAAGTATCGATCCTTAGACCCCTCTTCCATGGCCTCAACGGACCCCATCCCACGATAGCTTTTAAATTTCCGACCCTCATATAAGATGACCTCACCGGGTGCTTCTTCTGTGCCGGCAAGCAAGGAGCCGATCATCACCGTACTCGCTCCAGCCGCTAGCGCCTTGACAAGATCTCCGGAAAATCGAATTCCACCATCTGCAATGACAGGCACGTCGGTTCCTTTCAGTGCTTTGGCTGATTCGTACACAGCACTTAACTGGGGTACACCTACTCCGGCAATTATTCGCGTGGTACAAATGCTGCCTGGTCCCACGCCCACTTTTACACCATCTGCACCAGCCTCGGCCAGCGCCTTGGCACCAGCACCTGTCGCAACATTTCCTACAATGATGTCCAAGTCCGGAAATTCAGTTTTGATCCTGCGTGTAGTCTCGATGACGCCTCTTGAGTGACCATGTGCTGTGTCAATGCACACCACGTCTACCCCGGCTTTGATCAAAAGGGCTACCCGTTCGGAAATATCCGCTGTAACTCCCACAGCGGCTCCAACACGTAGACGGCCATACCCATCTTTACAAGCATTGGGTCGATCTTTGTTTTTCAGAATGTCTTTATAGGTTATTAGGCCGGTCAGAACACCGTTTTCATCTACGATCGGAAGCTTTTCTATCTTATGCTGCTGGAGAATTTCCTCTGCTTCCAGTAAACCAATTTCGGACGTGCCGGTGATTATGTTTTCTTTAGTCATGATCTCACTGATAGGCCTGCCTAGTTGTTTTTCGAAGCGCAGGTCGCGATTGGTGATGATCCCGATCAATTTTTTATCTGCATCCACCACGGGGATGCCTCCGATCTTATGCTCCCGCATGATTGTCTCCGCGTCTCGGACTTTGCTATTGACATGAAGGGTCACTGGGTCCAGGATCATGCCACTTTGGGAACGTTTGACCTTCCTTACCTGACCTGCCTGAGCTTCAGCGGACATGTTCTTGTGGATGATCCCGATCCCACCTTCCAATGCCATACTTATGGCCAAATCGGCTTCGGTTACCGTGTCCATCGCCGAAGAAAGCAGTGGGATGTTGAGGGAAATGTTTCTGGTGAGCTGAGTAGATGTTCGGGTGTCCCTGGGCAATACTTCAGAGTAGCCTGGGATCAATAAAACATCATCGTAAGTGAGTGCTTCTAGCTGAAATTTGGGATCGGGGGAACTCATAGCAAACAATCGGAGTGGTTATTTGCCGCACAAAATTATCACTTAAAATCGCTAATTAAAACAGCCCTTTTCAAAATAATTTTATACTTGCGCGGTGCAAGATATCATCCAAATTTTCCTAGAGCAGGTTGCCAACATGAGTTGGTTGGAAGCGGTAGCAGTTTTCTTTGGCTTAATGAGTGTTTGGTACTCAAAGCAGGAGAACATCCTGGTCTACCCGACAGGCATCATTAGTGTGCTGATTTATGTCTACATCACATTTCAATACAAGTTGTATGCTGATATGGGCATCAACGGTTATTACTTTGTCATGAGCGTGTATGGCTGGTATCATTGGACACATGGGGCGGGAGATCGGCCGCAAATTCCGATTACCACCAATTCTAGAGCGGAAAACCTGATTGCCCTGGCCGTATTCATGATCGCCTTTGTGCTGATTAGATTTGGGCTTGACTTTACGGACTCTGATGTCCCTACCTGGGATGCGCTTACTACCGCCACTGCTATTTCGGGTATGTGGCTTATGGCCCGGAAGAAGCTGGAAAATTGGCTCGCCTGGATTGCTACAGATATTTTGGCAGTACCACTCTACTGGTACAAGGGGTTGCTATTAACCAGTTTTCAGTATTTCGTTTTCACTGTGCTTGCCACTTGGGGATATTTCGAATGGAAGAAACGGCTCGGTGGTTATTAGCTGCGCTTGATCTCCTCAACAAGGAACTTGAATTGTGCATCTCGTAGTTCCTGATCTTTTTGAACGACTTGGATAAGCTGGTTCATTTGCACTTGTTGCTTTTGAAATCGCTGATTGTGTTTCTCGAATTGCTGATTGTGTTTCTCGAATCGCTGATTGTGTTTCTCGAATCGCTGGTCGAATTGCTGATTTTGCTTTTCGAATCTCTGGTCATTCTTGGAAAATTGCTCGTCGTTTAGCTCAAACCTGTGGAGCATGGCGTTTACAACTTTGTTGTTTTCCCTTGTATATTCTCTGAGTTCTTGCATGTCGGCCGTCAGCTTATCTACTGCCTGGAGCACATGACTCATTAAAATTTCCAGTTGATTAATTCTGTCACCATCCTTCATCGGAATAAAAATAGTGAAATTGCGGCGCATGCGGAAAATTGCCATTATAGGTCCGGAATCCACGGGCAAGTCGGAGTTGAGTCAACAATTGGCCAGGGAGTTGCAAACGGAGTGGGTACCGGAATATGCCCGATTTTACCTTGATCGACTTGGAAGGGATTACCAAAAGCCAGATTTGTTGGAGATCGCCAGGGGTCAACTGGCTTGGGAAGACGATAAATCCCAATATGCTAACAAATACCTGATATGTGATACTAATTTGATTGTCATCAAGGTGTGGAGTGACCATAAGTATGGAGGTACTGATCCCTGGATCGAGGAAGAATTAAAGTCACGTGATTATGACTTTTACCTGCTCACGGACATTGACCTGCCCTGGCGGGACGACCCACAACGTGAACATCCTCACCTTCGAGCACATTTCTTTGATATTTATCATTCATACCTGAAGGAAAAAGGTTTGCCATATGCTATTGTCTCAGGTATTGAAGGAGATCGGCTGAAAACGGCATTGAAGGCGCTGGCGCAGCTAATAGATAAATAAGGGTTGCTCGTGAAAAAGGTAACTGCTCGAGGGAGTGGCCCTGGCAATCTAGACCTGACTGTGGGCAGCGCGTAGGGTTAGCGGGGAAGGCAGGGATATCTTTAGAAAGTGGTGATATCTATTCTCTCCAAACAATTCCTTACTAATTTTGAGGTCACAAAGGGGTGCCCTATATCCTCGGATAATAAAATACGGGCTGAGATCATACCCAAGAACCTGATCCGGTTAGTACCGGCGTAGGGAGCAGTTGTGGATCTGGGATTCACGGCAACAGTATGATAACCACAACTGGAAAGTCCCCACTTTCCAAATGGTTAAATATTAATGACAATTAAATGAGATTTTTAATGATGACGGCTGGGCTATTGCTGGCCGGAGTGGTCTTCGGACAAGACACGCTGAAGACAGTTACTTTGGATGATGTTACCATCTACGCGACACGGGCCAATGAGCGTACACCTACTACTTACTCCACGGTGGGCAAGCAGGAATTGACAGAAAGAAACCTGGGCCAGGATCTTCCTATTTTGCTCAATTTTACACCCTCCCTGGTGACTACTTCTGATGCTGGAGCTGGTATTGGGTATACGGGCTTGCGAATTCGGGGTAGTGATGCTACGCGTATTAATGTAACTATCAATGGCATCCCTGTCAACGATTCTGAGTCACATGGGGTGTTTTGGGTGAATATGCCTGACCTATCTTCCTCACTGAACAGTGTTCAAATACAACGAGGTGTGGGTACTTCATCCAATGGTGCTGCGGCGTTTGGTGCCACCGTCAATTTGCAAACCAACAGTGTCTCGAGGGAGTCATTTTTCCAGACGGACCACTCAGTGGGTAGTTTCAATACCTGGAAATCCAATGTGGTCTATAATACGGGACTGATCAATGACATATACAACTTTGAAGCTCGTCTGTCCAGGATAGCCTCGGATGGTTACATCGATCGATCGGCGGCAGATCTAAAATCCTACTACTTGTCAGGAGGCATGTTTGGAAAGAAAACCATGATCAAGGCGGTAGTATTTGGCGGCCAGGAGATCACCCAGCAGGCCTGGTATGGCACACCTGAGGCTCGCTTGACCGGAGGAGTGGACGAGCTACAGGAACTCATCGATTTTGGAGGAGAATATGGTACACAGGAGCAGCTGGATAATCTAAGAAACTCGGGTCGAACCTTCAATTACTATCTCTATGACAATGAAGTGGACAACTACCGACAAGATCACTATCAGCTACACCTTGCTCACACCTTGTCGGATGTGCTGAACATTTCCGGGGCACTGCATTACACGGAAGGTCGCGGCTTTTTCGAGCAGTTCCGGGAGGACGATGACCTGGTGGATTATGGCCTGGCAGATGTCATTGTCGGCACAGAAACTGTCACCACTTCTGACATCATTAGAAGGCGATGGCTGGACAATGACTTTTACGGGTTTACCTACTCGCTCAACTATGAAAAAGAGGCATGGAATGTAACCTGGGGGGGAGCCTGGAATAGATACGATGGAGACCATTTTGGAGAGATCATTTGGGCCCAGTTTGCCGGAGATGTTGATATCAGAGATCGCTATTATGAGGGCGATGGTGTGAAAACCGACTTCAACTCTTTTCTGAAAGTGAACCACCAATTGAATGAGCGAATCAATTTGTTTGGAGACCTGCAGGTGAGGACGATCAACTATGAAACCGCTGGATTAGACAGTGACAGGTCAGCCTATGATATTGACACTGATTTTGCCTTTTTTAATCCAAAAGCTGGTGTGACTTATGTATTGAATAACACCACGAGTCTGTACGCGTCTTATGCGATCGGAAATCGAGAGCCGGTGCGTTCAGATTTTATTGATGCTAATGCCGGCACCGAACCCGAGCATGAAACACTTCGCAACCTGGAGGTCGGAATTCGTGCCAGGCAAAGCAAGTTTTCTTATGAAGCCAACTTTTACCACATGGACTATAGCAACCAATTGGTCGTGACAGGAGCGGTCAATGACGTGGGAGCGCCAATTCGTGTTAATGTTCCTGACAGCTATCGAATGGGCGTCGAACTGGCGGGTGCGTATGAGCTGGCTAAAGGCCTTATATGGACAGCAAATCTTACGTTAAGTAGAAACAAAATCGATCAGTTTTCGGAGATAGTATCGGCAAGTTTTGGAGAGATATTACATTCGGATTCAGACATTTCCTTTTCGCCCAATATCATTGGCGGTAGCGACCTACAGTATAAACCTATCGAAGGATTGACCTTGCAGTGGTTGACCAAACATGTCGGTCAGCAGTTTTTGGACAATACTTCCAACGACAATCGGGCTATAGATGCCTACACCACCAACGATTTTCGGGTGTCTTATGATTTCGCTTTTCGCGACATTAAACGGATTGGCGTTTCTTTCCTGGTCAACAATGTGTTTGATATAGCATATTCATCGAATGGATATACCTGGGGCTACTACTATGGTGCCGACCAGCTCTATCAACAGAATAATTATTACCCGCAGGCGGGTATTAATGTCCTGGCAGGCCTGAGTCTGAAGTTCTAAAAACCCCTTGGCCGTTTGGTAGCAGGCCTAAATCCTGGTCGAACTTGGGTTAAGATTAATAGTTTTGAGGGCATGGAAATCGCTATTTCATGTCCTCGCATCATATTGTAAGAGACGAGCAGGAGCCGGCATTGCTGGTCCTTGGTTTTGCAGAATCTCAATGGCAGGTGTTACAAGAACTACTGGAGTGGAGCCCTACGGTGCTTGTAACTAGTAACTTAGCAGAGCGTCTTCTCTCCAAAGGTGTCAAGATCGATTGGACCATTGGCGACAGGGAGGCAGTTTCCTACGAGGATTACCAATCCCACATCGGCTTTCTGGGGGCCAATGAAAAGGGAGAATTGCTTTCAGCACTGAAGTTTCTTGTGTCGAGAGGCTACCACGCCGTGAATGTTATGGCTATTGCCGACCAGTGGGATGCGATTTCGGATTATTTCCTTGGAAGCGAGGTACGGCTACATGTCAACGTTTTTCAAGGGGGGAAAAGAAACATTTTGGCTGCCGGAAACCTCCAAAAATGGCTCAAACCAGGGATATATTCACTCCGCTTTCGTTTGGGAAATACCTGCAACTTTGACGGGTTCGAACCGGTGGATTCCGAGACGGACGGTGATTTTGTACTGAAGAAGACGGATGCGGGCCTGGTTCGAATCGAATGTAACGGACCATTCTTTTTGGAAGAAACGCTTCCATCCGGGCCTTCAACTTTGGCTCACTAAATCATTCCTAGCAGAAAAACTCGAGGAACAGTATGACAAATGGAATGGACAGGATCAGGCTATCGAAGCGATCCAGGAAGCCGCCATGTCCGGGAATAGAACTTCCGGAATCTTTAATGGCCATGGTCCTTTTGAAAAGCGATTCTACCAAGTCGCCATAGGTGCCTACAATGACGATGATAAGTGCCAATGCCAGCCATTGCCATAAATGCAAGTCATGAAAAAGCAGTGAGTTGAGGTAGGCAAAAACCGCTGACAGCACTGCTCCACCGACACTTCCTTCCCACGATTTTTTTGGAGAAATGCGTTCAAATAATTTTGTTTTGCCAAAGAGACTACCGGCAAAATAGGCACCTACATCCGACGCCCAGATAGTGAGTAATAGGCCAATCACGATCTGGTAGCTGTATTCCCCGGAGTGATAAACCGCGCGATTTAGCAAAGCAAAAGGGAGTGCTACATAAAGCAAACCCAAGTAGTAAAATCCAATATTTAGGAAAGGTGTGTTATCGCTTTTCTTGTACAATTTGAAGAGAAAAACCAGGGAGGCCAGCGGAAAAATGACGAAATAGAACTTATAAGGAAGTAATCCGGACTCAATGAAAAAGGCCAGGCTAAAGAGAATTGCTCCGACAAAGACGCCAAGTGGCCGCAGTGGAATATAAGATTTCATTCTGAGTAGCCTGTAAAATTCCCATTGCGTATAGAATGAAATCACCAGGAATACAAAATAATACGGCCAAGGACCCAAAATCAATGAACCCACTATGGTCGCGGCTCCAATAAGTGCAGCCACCAATCTTGGTACCAGATCAGAAAACTTACTCAAAATTTATCTCCTCCTTGATAATTTTTATGGCCCGCAGAATGTGATCTGGTGAAACATGGACCTCAAAGTGACCTAATTGATAAGAACTATCCTTTTTATTTACTAAAACAGGGTTATAGCCTCGGTCTGCTAGCACCGATTTCACGATTTCAGCCCTGTAGGAAGAATTATCTTCATAGACCTTTTGCCAGTTACTCATCTTTTTCTGCTGCTTCTTCGTCGGGTTGATAAAAATTCCTGAATACAAAAAGTAGCACCGCACAGATACCTGTAAAAAGCAGGAGCAACGATACCGGAGGCAATTCGGGTTCGCCGGTGATGTTGTAATCAATCACGCCCTGGCTGTTCAAATACAATGTGACCAGGGTGAAGCCGTTGTTAATGAAATGACCCAGCATTGCCAATGATAGATGTCCGGACCAATAGTAGATATATCCAAAAAGCACACCAAGGAGCATCCTGGGGAAAGCTCCGTAAAACTGAAAATGGAACGCTCCAAACAATAGCGCGGTGAACCAAATGGCGACATGCGCATTTCCAAAACCGCGATGGAACATATTCTGCAGTAGCCCCCGAAACAAGAATTCCTCACCAATGGCGGGAATAATGGCTATGACCACCATCCCAATTATAAACTGGAACGTACCGTTGAAATTTGTCAGGTACTCGGTGAGTTGTTGCAATTGAACTTCCTTGCTTTTGGCTTGTTGTTCAAACCAGGACAATATTGAGGGCAGTTCAATGTTTTGATTCCACTCCACCACCACGCTGTTGATCACCATAAAGCTGAAGGTGATGATGATCGTTGAGATAAGTGGTAAAACAAGTGGTTGAGGGAGCGTGAAAAATTCACCAACCGGCACTTTCATAAACCGCTTGACGAAGAAGTATGGGGTAATAAAAAAAGCACCCAATGAGGCGATCCCCTGAGAAATAAGCAGGGGCAGTCTTGCTTCGGGATGTTCTGCGGGGTAGGTATAGGCTTCAAGCATCAGTTCAAAATCAAACTCAAAAAAGGGCATGGTAAGGAACTGGGAGAGAAATGAGAATGCAAATAACCCAGCAAGTGTATAGCCGGTCAGTGTCAGCATCATCAACCATGGCGACATTTTCAGGTTCGGATTACTATCCAGTACATTCTGCATAATCACCTAAATTTACGGCGAAAATAAAGCATTTCGACGTGGTAAAGATTGGAGATATAGAGGTGGGCGAGTTCCCGTTGTTATTGGCTCCCATGGAGGATGTTAGTGATCCTCCTTTCAGGGCGGTCTGTAAGGAAAATGGCGCGGATCTGTTGTACACGGAATTTATTTCAAGTGAGGGGCTGATAAGAGATGCTGCCAAGAGTGTCCAAAAGCTCGATATTTATGATTACGAGCGGCCAATTGGTATTCAAATCTTTGGTGACAAGATCGAATCGATGCGAGAGGCAGCAGCTATTGCTGAGGAAGCCGATCCGGAGATAATAGATATCAACTATGGGTGTCCGGTGAAGAAAGTAGCCTGCAAAGGAGCTGGAGCGGGCATCTTGTTGGATTTACCAAAAATGCAGGCCATGACGGCAGAGATCGTCAAAAGGGTCAATAAGCCCGTGACCGTCAAAACCAGACTAGGCTGGGATGATCAAAATATAAGGATCAAGGAGGTGGCGCAACGATTACAGGATGTGGGCATTCAGGCACTGACCATACATGGCCGTACACGCAAGCAGATGTACAAGGGTGAAGCGGACTGGGCGCCGATTGCTGAGGTGAAAGAAATGCCTGATATTAATATACCAATCTTTGGGAATGGGGATATTGACAGCCCCGAGAAGGCACTGGAGTATCGTCAAAAGTATGGAGTGGATGGTATTATGATCGGTAGGGCAGCTATTGGTTACCCCTGGATTTTCAATGAAGTCAAACACTATTTCGAGTACGGCACTAAATTGGCGCCGCCGACTCTTGAAGAGCGTGTAGATATTGCCAGAAGGCACCTCAATTTTTCGGTGCAATGGAAAGGGGAAAGGCAGGGCATATTTGAGATGAGACGACACTATACAAATTATTTCAGAGGTATCAGCCACTTTAAACCCTACCGGTCGCGCCTGGTGGAAACGGACGGCCATGCTGAAATTCTGGAAATACTCGATGAAATCCTGGTTGAGTTTGGCGACATTCAATTGGTCTGACACGTTCCATGTCTGAGGGCAAAAGCACTGTCGCGCTGGGATTACTGATCTTGTTGGCGCTGATCTGGGGGTCTTCTTTCATCCTGATTAAAAAGGGCCTTGTGGCCTTAACTCCGGAAGAGGTAGGTTCTTTGCGAATTGTAGCCGCGTCGATCGTTCTCCTGCCTTTCGCCGTGGGGCAATTCCGTAAAATCGCAAGCAATCACTGGAAGTACTTAATATCTGTTGGGCTGGCTGGAAGTTTAATTCCATCTTTTTTATTCGCCATTGCACAAACGCAACTTGATAGCGCTGTGGTGGGAATCCTCAATGCACTGACCCCCCTCTTTACCATACTTATTGCCAGCTTGCTGTATGGTCATCGCCACCGAAAGCGAGTTTATATAGGCGTTTTCATAGGTTTTTTTGGCTCTGTTTTTCTCATCACCGCAGGGAATGGCGGTGGGATTTCGGGGATTAATCCTTATGCGCTTTTAATAGTTATGGCGACCATTTTCTACGCGACGAATCTCAACCTAATCAAGGAGCATCTGCAAGGCCTGAATGCCTTGACAATCACGAGCATTTCTCTCACAATAGTAGGTCCCGCGGCGGCTATATATCTGCTAGGATTTACTGACTTTCTTGACAAAATGGATGCTGGAGTAGCATTCTGGTGGTCTGCCGGATACATTGTTTTGTTGGGCGTGTTGGGGACATCTATTGCCCTCATTATTTTCAATCATATTGTACGCCTGACTAATCCACTCTTCACCTCTTCAGTGACCTACGTAATACCGATTATAGCCGTTGGGTGGGGACTGTCAGATGGTGAAACCCTGACCATGCTTCACTATCTGGGTATGCTACTAATCATTTCTGGTGTTTACGTAGCCAATCGGCCCGTACGACGCGAATAATAAAAGCCCTTCTGCCAAGAAATCTTAAGAAAACTCCGCTTCTTCTTCTTCCTCGAGCTTCTCAAAGTCAAATTCTTCCAGAAAGCTATTGGCTTGTTTAAGGTTTTGGAATTCGTAGTTTTTAATATCCCCTTTGTTGCTGTGGATCTCGATTTTCACTGTGACGATACGCTTATCATGCGCCAGTGGATCGTCGATAAGAACGCCTTCTTTATTGGCCTCAATCTTGGAGGTGATCTTCACATTCTTTCGCTTGATCCTGCCGCAGTAAGAGCAATTGTACTCCTTCAAGAGCTCCCCATCCTCGGTATCTGTAGCCTCCTTGATGATCTCTTCTTTTTCGAGCTTCAACGTTTGGAAACCACACCGATCACATTCCAATGCGCTTAAGTGTCCTTTGTATTTCTCAATCTTGGTTTCTCCTGAAACCGGGTCAATCCACACATCATAGTCTACGGAGAAGACGTTTTCCTCGGCCTGCATTCCTTCATCAAGATACGCGTCCTCCTCCTCTTCACTAAGTAGCTTCATTTTGTTTCCGGTATTAGGGTTGACCCTTGGCGTATACCGAAGATTTCTCAGTTTCTTATGAAGTTTTTTCGGGTAGTAGTAACTGAAGACCAGGTATGCCACGTACCCATATAGTGTGCCGAAACATATGGCGATAAAAATTCGGATAAAAAACCAAACGATGCTCAGCTCCACCGTTGACTGGCTGGCAGTGTTGGTCACGAAGAATATGGCTCCGGCAAGGATGAAATTCACCAACAGGTACCTTTTGATCTCTTTCTCACTAGCCAGGTCAAACTTGTCCTTAAGTTCTTTAAGAGAGGCAATCTTTATTTTGTAGCCAACAAAAACGATGAAGGCCAATAGGATTGAGGCACCGGCGAGCCCCCACATGATAAGATTCCAGGTTCCTAGAAATTCAACATATGATTGTTGGTCCATAACTTAAAATGTCAAGATTTTCGGATTTTGTCAAAGGTAAATGGGATTTGGCGGGAATCCACTGCTAAAACACCTTTTTAGCCAATTACCCTCAATCCCATTGTATTTGAGGGAAAAATGGTTCAAAATGGCCTCAATAGCTCATTGAGATAGAACTATGGACCCTTAAGGCTGGTATGAGTGACTTTTTTTTCTTATCATTCCAATTATACAAGTCATTGCATGAAAGCAAAATCACAAAAGCCCTTAAGGAGAATTTCGAAGAAGCAAGTAGCCAATACCCTTTTAGTCGAAATTGCCTGGGAAGTTCTGAACCAGGTAGGGGGAATCTACACAGTGGTTCGGTCTAAAGCGCCTACTATGATGGATCGGTGGGGCAAAAACTATTGTCTGTTAGGGCCCTTCATGCCTCAACATGCCTCAACGGAGTTTGAACCTGCTGAAAACTACAATGACCCTTTTGGGCACGCCGTCCTCGAAATGCGCGAACAGGGCTATGATGTTCATTACGGAGCATGGCTTGTAAGTGGACGACCGAAAGCAGTACTTTTTAACTTGGGCTCCGTTATGCCCAGGCTGGGAGAAATCAAATACTACTTGTGGGAGGACCATGGTATTTCCACACCGGCAGATGATTTCCTCATCAATGACGTACTGGCCTTTGGCGAGTTGGCGAGAATATTTATTTCAATCCTGGCTAAGCAGCAGGAAGGGAAAAAGGCGCTGATCAGTCATTTTCATGAATGGATGGCAGCGTCAGGCCTGCCGGGATTGAGAAAGGATAACGTTAATACGAAAATCGTTTTTACAACCCATGCGACCTTGTTGGGGCGGTACCTGGCCATGAATGATCCCGATTTTTATGATCACCTGGCTTTTGCTGACTGGCAAAAAGAGGCAAGACACTTCAATATTGAGGCTGCCGTAGGTTTGGAAAGGGCAGCGGCACACGGTAGCCACGTATTCTCGACCGTCAGTGAAGTGACCGCCAAAGAATGCCGGCAGTTGCTCGGAAGAGACCCGGACGTGATCGTTCCGAACGGCATAAATAATGAGCGTTTTGAAGCCCTCCATGAGTTTCAAAACCTGCATCTGGAATACAAAAACCGCATCCATCAATTTACGATGGCGCATTTCTTTTCCAGTTATACATTCGATTTGGATAAGACGCTATACTTCTTTACTTCGGGACGTTATGAGTACCGCAACAAAGGATACGACCTGACGCTTGAAGCCCTGGCGAGGCTTAATCACAGATTGAAAACGGAAAACTCGGATACCACTGTGGTGATGTTTTTCATCACTAAGAGGCCATTCTCTACGATCAATCCCCAAATTTTGCAGACGCGGGCATTGCTGGAAGAGTTCAAGTACACAGTAGAAAACATCCAGCGGCAGGTCGGCGAAAAGCTGCTGTACGAAGCGATGTTCCAAAGTAGTGCGAAGCTCCCTTCTTTGAGCACTTTTGTGGACGATTACTGGCGCCTTAGGTATCGAAGGACCTTGCAATCCTGGAAATCAGACTCACTGCCACCGGTGGTTACTCACAACCTTCATGATGATGCTACCGATGATATCCTTAACTTTTTGAGAAACTCCAATCTGATTAATAATGCAGATGATCGGGTCAAGATCGTGTATCACCCAGACTTTATTAACTATACCAATCCACTTTTTTCAATGGAGTACGATCAATTTGTGCGTGGATGCCACATGGGCGTATTCCCGAGCTACTACGAACCCTGGGGTTATACGCCGCTGGAATGCCTGGCGAGGGGAGTTCCAGCCGTGACCAGTGACCTGGCAGGATTCGGTGATTACGCACAACAAAATGTAAAGGATCCGCACATGTCAGGGATTTATGTAGTGAAACGTGATAACCGTAGCTATGACGATGCGGCTGGTCAACTGGCTAATAAGCTCTATAACTTTATTCGCTTGAGCCGGAGAGAAAGAATCAATTTGAGGAACAAGGTGGAGGCTTCTGCACAGATGTTCGACTGGGAAAATTTGACTCGCTACTATGACCAGGCCTACGATCAGGCATTGAAAAGCTAGGTTCAACTAAGGGCGCAGTTCGTCGGCTTCCTCAAAGAGCTCCAGCGAACGTAAATAGATTTCGTCTGTCAGATTGAACACCGGATAAAAGCCGTCGTTGTTCCAGCCACTCCTGCCAATGAATGCTTTGAGGTAGAGCTTTAGCTCCTGTTTCGAATCGTTGAAAGACGAGCGGGAGCTCCTAACCCCATTGGATTCTGCGACTTTTTTGAAGTCCTCCATCATGTCGTCTGTAACAGTAAAATCATTTAAAAATGAGTCCAGCGACATCTCACGTAGGGTGATTTTGTTTTCTTCGAAGTAGTTAAGACTGTATTGCGCCAGGGAGTTGGTCCGGAAAACCTGGTTGAGGAAATCGGTGTTGCCAGATGAGTCGACCGGAACAAAGTGATCCGGAACAATTCCACCACCTCCGTAAACGGTTCTGCCGTTGGCAGTTTGAAAAACCAGGCTTTCGTCTACTTTGATACTGTCCTCGTTGAAGAGCTCACCACTTTGATAGCGTGCTACAAACTCGTTGTGATATGCTTGGATATTGTCATCATAGGGCTTTTGGATCGATCTACCACTTGGGGTATAATAGCGTGATATGGTCAATCTCAATTCCGAGCCGTCATCAAGACCGATTGGAAGTTGAACAAGACCTTTGCCGAAGGATCGCCGGCCCACCACAATACCTCTGTCATGATCCTGGATGGCACCCGTCACGATTTCTGAAGCGGACGCAGATCCCTCGTCTATCATTATGATCACGGAGCCACTCTCAAAATCCCCACCATTCCGGGCAAAATGCTTTTCATTATATCTGGACTCCTTACCTTCCGTGTATACGATCAAATTCCCATCCTGTAGCAGTTCGTCCACCATATCAACTGCCCGGTCAAGGTAGCCCCCCGGGTTTCCAGTGAGATCAAGTACCAGTCGGGTCATACCCTTTTCCAGCAGACCTCCCAATGCTTCTTTAAACTCCATATACGTCGTAGCAGAAAATCGGCTTACCTTGATATAGCCAGTTTTGGGATTGATCATATAGGACACGTCGACTGAATATTGAGGAATTACGTCCCTTTCGATTTCAAAATCAAGGAGGTCTTTTTCACCTCTTCTCAAGATTGAAACGACTACTTTCGACCCCTTCTCACCTCGCAACCTGGTGATCACATCCCGATTGGTGAAACCTTGCCCGGCGACATCCTCATCGTCGACCTTAATGATTTTGTCGCCAGAAAGAAGCCCCGCCTTGATGGAAGGACCTCCGCTAAGTGGAGCGATCACATAGATCGTATCTTTGAAAATATTGAATTCGATGCCTATCCCTTCAAAGTTCCCCTCTAATTGGGATCGCATGATGGCATTGTCCTCTGCGGTGATGTAATTCGTATGTGGGTCCAGTTTTTCAAGCATGCCATCAATTACTTCATCCACAAGCTCTGTCGTGTTCACCTCATCGACATAGTCGTTTTCAATGTAAGTCAGAATTTCTCTCAATTTCGCAAAGCTATTGGCCGAACTACCCCCTTTTGGATCTGCCATTTGAGCGCCAATTAAAATACCTACGACAATGCTTATGGCGATATACATTGGCAACCGAATGGCCTGTTTACTATTTTGATGCTGTGTCACGAGATGTCCTCCAATTAGAAAATAGCGAATTAAACTATAAATGTTAAAATCAATTTGCTAAACGAAGAAGAATACCATTTCGTTTTTACCGTTAAACTCTAGCTAGCTGTTATCTTTACAGATCAGAGCTCATGAGCGTACTTGAGAAAAAGATAGGTTCCGTTGTTGAAGAGAATTTTGTCTATGCCCGGGCACTTTTCCATTTGGGTATTGACTTTTTTCTTGATGAACACCGTTCGCTGGATGAAGTGTGCCGGGAGCGGGGGATCAGCAGGCAGCAAGTGATCAAGTGTTTCTACGAGTTTGATAATGCTTCCAAATGCTCTTTCGATGAGCTGTCCACCTATCCAATCGACCTGCTACTCGCGTATCTCAAACATTCTCACCACCTTTTTATCAAAGATAAGCTTCCCTACATCTCGTACTTGCTCCGAAATCACCAAATGGCAGTACTTGATGATCTGAAAGAGATTTTTCCGGTCTTTGTGGAGGACTTCATCAAACACATCTATGAAGAAGAAGATGAGCTTTTCGATTATGTTTTGACCCTCCACAAGATTGAAGCCCGATCTATCAAGAATCCAGCTGCACGTCTCCTTCCTTATCGAAACATTTCCCTGGAAAAGATGCAATCTGACCATGATAACGAGGATGAGATGGGTAATCTGCGGGAGATGATAGAGGCGGTGACCACCTCAGACCTGCATACCAAGGTCATCGTCGACGAAATCAAGGCTTTCGATAGAGAGATTCTCTACCACGCGGAGATTGAAAATGAAATTCTCTTTCCACGAGCCATTGACTTACAAGAAAAAGTGAAGGTCCAGTTGCAAAAACTTAGCAAACTGAACTAGAAGTGGGCCGAATTCTGGCCATTGACTATGGTGCAAAACGCACCGGATTGGCGGTAACCGATCCGTTAAAGATCATTGCCACTCCACTAACTGGCGTAAGGACCCATGACCTGGAGTCCACGCTGAAGGACTATTTTCAGCGAGAAGAGGTGGAGACGGTTGTGCTAGGTTATCCGTTAGACGATGATGACAATCCCACCAATAATACGCCTTTAGTGGAGGCATTTGCTAACAGGTTTCGTAAAGTGTTTCCCGAAGTGCCGTTAGTTTTGCAGGATGAATGGTCGACATCCAAGTTGGCGGTCAAAAGCATGATAGCTTCTGGGACAAAAAAGAAAAACAGAAGAGCGAAATTGAATGTTGATCAAGTCAGTGCAACTATCATTTTACAGATTTACCTAGAAGAAAACCAATGATATACCCGATCGTATTGTACGGCGATCCCGTGTTAAAGCAACAAACCAGAGAGGTGACCCAAGATGACCTCAAAGACGATCTAATTGAAAATATGTTTGAGACCATGTACGCTGCCGGAGGTGTTGGTCTCGCCGCTCCACAAGTGGGCAAACCGCTTAATCTGTTTATTATTGACAGTAGTCCTATGGAAGAGGGCGAAGAAGACCCACAAGGTGTTAAGAAAGTATTTATCAACGCTGAAATTCTGGACGAATCGGGTGTTACATGGGCGTTTGAGGAGGGTTGCTTGAGTATTCCTGGAGTAAGAGAGGATGTCAGTCGGCAACCGGACTTGCGAATCAGGTACTTGGATGAAAATCTTGAAGAGCGGGAGGAAGCATTCTCGGGCATTGTGGCCAGGATCATTCAACATGAATATGACCATACTCAGGGTATTTTGTTTACAGACTACCTGTCCCCTTTGAAAAAAAGGCTTCTCAAGGGGAAATTGGCCAACATCAGCAAAGGCAAAGTCGATGCAGATTATCGTGTAAAAGCTCCCCTGAAAAAGTGAAAGAAGTAAGGTCGAAATTACCCGAAGTAGGGACCAGTATTTTTACCACCATGTCTCAGTTAGCGATGGAGCATGAGGCACTAAACCTTTCACAAGGCTTCCCCGACTTTCAGGTAAGTGCGCAATTGATCGATCGGGTCAATCACTTTATGAAATCCGGAAAGAACCAATATGCGCCGAGCCCGGGGTTACCGGATCTTTGTAAAGTGATTGCCAAAATGAATGAGACCCTGTATGGGCATTCATCTAATCCCTCCTCTGATGTTACCATCTTTTCCGGGGCAACTGAGGCACTTTTCGCGACTTTCTCTACACTCGTTTCAGTAGGGGATGAGGTCATTCTGTTCGATCCGGCTTATGATTCCTACGATCCCGCGATTCGCCTCAATGGTGGCGTACCCATTCACCTGGAACTAAGGTACCCGGAATTCAGCATACCCTGGCAGGAAGTAGAAGAGGCGATTACGCCAAAAACGAAGGTCATTGTTATCAATAATCCTAATAATCCCACAGGGGCCGTTTTGACGGCTGAGGATTTACAGGAACTGGATCGCCTGACTGCTGCTCATGACCTCTATGTGGTAGCAGATGAGGTGTATCACAATATGGTTTTTGATAACAAACGACATCATAGTGTTCTGTGTTTGCCTGGATTGGCCGATCGATCAGTGGCAATCTTTTCATTTGGTAAGACCTTGCATGCCACTGGATGGAAAGTTGGTTACTCCGTGGCCAATGCTCATATTACCAAAGAGCTACGCAAGCTGCATCAGTTTATCACCTTCAGTGTCAATACGCCCATTCAATTTGCATTGGCGGATTTCATGTCCGATGAAAATAACTACAATTACCTTTCGAGCTTTTTTCAGGCCAAAAGGGATGCTTTTTTGAAGTTTTTGGAAGGAAGTTCATTTAAGGCCCATGCCTCCCAGGGCACTTACTTTCAGCTACTATCTTACAAGGGCATTGCAGATTTGGGGGACATGCAAATGAGCCGTGACATGACCACTGGCCATGGCATTGCCGCGATTCCGATCTCGGTATTTTATCAGAAAGGAACTGACAATCACTTATTAAGGTTTTGCTTTGCAAAGGAGGAGAATACCCTAAATGAAGCCGCCAAGCTCTTGAAACAAATTTGATGAAGGATCTACGCGTTTCTGTAATACAAGCCAATTTGCATTGGCGATCGATAGAAGCCAATCTGGCGTCGTTTGAAGAAAAGATATGGCAGATTCAGGGCCAGCAAGACGTGATCATACTTCCAGAGATGTTCACCACAGGATTCACCATGGAACCAGAAGACCTGGCAGAGCCCGTCAATGGTAACACTTACCGATGGCTTACGCAAATGGCAAAACAAACTGGCGCGATGGTGATGGGTAGTGCGATCATCAAGGAGCAAGGAGCTTATTATAATCGCCTGATAGCAGCTGACGCGGCGGGTTCAATAGAAACTTACGACAAAAAGCACCTGTTCACTTTGGCAGGCGAGGATGGACAGTTCACAGCTGGTGAAAAACGTTTGCTATTGAATGTTGGTGGCTGGAGAATATTGCCGCTTATCTGCTATGATTTAAGATTTCCAGTTTGGTCCAGGTCCCGGGTAACCGACAATGATACCTTCGAATTTGATCTTGTAGTTTACTGCGCCAACTGGCCCTCCGCTCGGGTCCAGTCATGGGATTCGCTACTGAAAGCAAGAGCAATTGAGAATAGTGCCTATTCCATTGGTGTAAACAGAGTGGGCATCGATGGTTATGAGAAACCCTATTCCGGACATTCGGGGGTCTACAATTTTCTTGGCGACACGCTAGCGTTTAATGAAGGTGAAGAAACTACGCTTACTTTTTCGCTTTCGGCTGAAAAGCTGTTGAAGTACAGAGAGCGGTATCCTTTTCAGCGTGATTCCGATGCATTCAACATAGTCTGAGCAAGTTCTTCCAGGTTGTCGGTCCAGGTTGTCCCGACCGTATGTGATAGTTTGCGGATTAAGGGATCCTGGCTATCAGTTGACAGATAAACCTGCGATGGGTATTTCAGCATGTAGGTCAACAGTGGCTGGAGATCCAGAAGTTTAGCACTTGATTCTTGCCCCAGGATTACATCGGTTTTTGCAGGCTCCTCTAACCATTTTAGGGCCTGTTGAATGGCATACTTATCTGAGTAATTGTCAACCGCAAATAATTTTTCAGGAGACAAGCCACTCAACAAAATTTCAAGCGGTGAGATAAACCGTGGAGGCTCTTTAAATGCTTGTACAAGTAATATTCTTGAAACCTTCCTTGTCATTTTGCTAGTTCAAAAATAAGCCGCGATCAAAAGAATTTAAGGGGATTGCGTTTACAATTGATAAATGCGGTTTGTATGAATTTCCTACAGTTAAAAAAAGAAAAAATAGCCATCAATGAAAATAGAATTTGCTCAATGATTACTTCTGGGTTAAGTATTAGCTTTGCCAAAATTTTTAAGCAACAAATATCCATTCACCCCTTATGGCTTACATAGAACCCGCGCCTATCAAGGACAAGGGAAACCCATTTGAGTCAATGATGTCCAGGTTCCACATTGCAGCGCAACATTTAGGTCTGGACGATCAAATTTATAATGTGTTGAAGTCGCCTGTTAAGCAGGTTATCGTGTCGTTGCCTGTGACCATGGATGATGGATCCATTCAGGTTTTCGAAGGTTATCGTGTCATTCACTCCAATATTTTGGGCCCCTCCAAGGGGGGAGTCAGGTTTGACATGGACGTCAATATCGACGAGGTGAAAGCACTTGCAGCTTGGATGACATGGAAGTGTGCTGTGGTGGATATTCCCTACGGAGGAGCCAAGGGAGGTATCACTTGCAACCCGAGGAAGATGAGCCTTGGTGAAGTGGAGCGACTTACCAGGGCCTACACCCAGGCCATGTATGAGATTTTTGGCCCGGACAAGGACATTCCGGCACCAGATATGGGTACTGGTCCAAAGGAAATGGCTTGGATGATGGACCAATACTCCCGGTCACAGGGTATGACAGTCAATGCAGTAGTAACCGGGAAACCTCTGGTCCTGGGAGGTTCATTGGGTAGAGCAGAAGCTACTGGTCGAGGGGTAATGATATCCGCACTGGCCGCCATGGAGAAATTGAAAATCAATCCTTACAAAGCTAGCTGCGCTATTCAAGGGTTTGGCAATGTTGGATCGTGGGCTGCCGTGCTACTCGAAGAACGTGGTGCCATGGTGGTAGCCGTTAGCGATATCTCCGGCGCCTACTACAACGGTGAGGGGATCAATATCAAAGAGGCTATCGCGTACAGAGATGGCAATGGAGGCTCCTTGGAAGGTTTCCCGGGAGCTGAAAAAATTGATCCTGCAGAGCTGCTACTGTTGGAGGTAGACGTGCTGGTACCAGCGGCGGTTGAAGACGTAATCACCGAGATCAACGCTGACAAGATCAAAGCCAAACTGATCGTGGAGGGTGCGAACGGGCCGACATCAGCGCAAGCCGATGCCATTATCAATGCCAAAGGCATCATGGCTGTTCCCGATATCCTGGCTAATGCCGGTGGTGTCACCGTTTCCTATTTCGAGTGGGTTCAAAATAGGCTTGGATACAAATGGACTGGGGAGCGGGTGAACCGCAGATCAGATAGGATCATGAAGGAAGCATTCAACAAGGTTTATGCTGCGTCCATTCAATATAATGTGCCTCTTAGGATAGCGGCATACATCGTGGCCATTGACAAAGTAGCCAAGACCTATAAGTATAGAGGAGGTTTTTAACCGGAGGTAGCGCCAATCAGGTTAACTTTATCTTGCTGACATATAGGTGGTGATTGAAAAAAGCACAAACACATAAAGACAGCATGTATACCATCCATTGCCTATGGAGCTTGGAAGAATCAAATCCATGCAAATCACCACATCGGTGAAGCGATGGCCCTAAAAAGAAACGATACACATGAAATTACATAAGGAAGGCTTGCTCATTATACCGGCGATGGCCATAATCATAGGAGCGCTCTACTTGTTACTATATTGGCTGCTACCTTATACCTTGATCCAGGTTCCTTTGGGTATAGCTGCAATTATCTTTTTTGGACTAGTTATTTATTTTTTTAGAGTCCCGCCGGTGGCTACCCCAGAGCAGGCTAACCGGGTCATTGCACCCGCTGAAGGTAAGGTTGTGGTGATTGAAAACACTTTTGAGGGCGAGCATTTGAAAGACGAAAGGAAGCAGATATCAATTTTTATGTCGCCGCTGAATGTTCATGTCAATCGATCACCGGTGGACGGGGAGGTGTCCTTCTTTAAGTATCATAAGGGAAAATACCTAGTAGCGTGGCACCCAAAATCAAGTACTGAAAATGAGCGGACCACCATTAGTTATACCACTGCCAAGGGGGTCGAAGTTCTAATGCGACAGATAGCTGGTGCCGTTGCACGTAGAATCGCCTTTTATAAGCAGGAAGGCGACGAGGTTTCGGCTGGAGATGAAGTGGGATTTATCAGATTTGGTAGTCGGGTAGATGTCTTTTTGCCAGTCAATGCGCAGATTCATGTGAAAATTGGAGAGAAAACAGTGGGTGGAGAGACGATTTTGGCCACTTTACCCTAAAAATTACCCAGTTCTGGGTATTGTGTACCTGATTTCTTATTGATTCTTTTACAGTTCGAAAAAGCAGAATTGCTAAAGGAATGGATCAGATACTCACCTTAGACACGGCCACGCTGGCTGTTGATTTTTCCGCGGGATTTTTATTGATTACCTGGCATGGTAAAGTCGATTTCGAAGAGTACAAGAAAGTGCTGACGAAAGCGAGTGAAATTGCCGAGGCACATGGTATTGACAAAGTGATTATCAATCGGTTGGATCTAAGAGAACTCAACACCGAGTGTCGTATATGGATGAAGAACGAATTCTTGCCAAAGACTGTCCGACCACTGATCCCGCGACTTTCAAAAGTGGCCACAATCGAATCCCGATCCGCAATGGGCCAGATCTATTCGAAGACCATTTCCAAAACCGTATCTCTCGTCTATCCGAACTTGTCTTTTAAGTCAGTAAGCTCGGAGATAGAAGCATATAAGTGGTTTTTAGAGGAAAAGGAAAAACCAGCAGCGAAAATGGAGGCCGAGCTTATTGCCGCCACGGCCGGACCCTATTCGGACGACTCCCTCGAAAGAAGAAGGAACACGCTAATTGATAATATTTATCAGTTGTTTTTTAGCTGGAGATAGCCGCTAATCTTTGAAAGGTAAGCTTGGTCAATTTCGTCGAAGCTGTTGAAGTCGTCACTGTCCACGTCCAGCACCATCGCTACACCCGATTCCCCATAGAAGGGTATTACAATTTCCGATTTTGAATCGCTACTACATGCTATATGACCCGGAAACTCATCGACATTGGAAACAATGATCGTTTCCCCCCTTTCCCAGGCCTGACCACAAACGCCCTTACCTCGACGAATTCTGGTGCATGCAATGGGTCCCTGAAAAGGCCCCAGTACCAGTTCATCATCTTTAACTAAGTAAAAGCCCACCCAGAAGAAATCCATGCCGAATTTGAGGACCGAGGCGATGTTGGCCAGGTTGGCTATCAGGTCTGGTTCGCCGGAGACGAGTGCTTCGATCTGGGGGATCAAGAGCTCATATCGGGTTTTCTTATCAGTTGTTTGTGGTATCACCAGTTCATCTGCCATGTGCCAACGGGTTTTTCAAAATTGATAATGTGTCACCTTCAACATCGATTTCGGAAGTAAGATTCCCATGGATTTGTGGAGCCTTTATTCCCGAACCAAAGTTATTGGGGGCCTTAAAGACTCTGGCTTCATCCCAATAGTTTGCATCAATGAAAAGCTGTAAAGTTTTGGCTCCACCTTCGATGATCACACTTTGTATCCGAAGTTGGTGCAATTTGGTTATTAGCTGTGGCAACAGATCTTTGCTGTCATCGATTTTTTCCCAATGGAGCTTGCCTGAACCTGCTGCTTTTTTCCTGTTGAAAATATATGTTTCCGTGGATTGATCCAGCAGATGGTGATTGGCCGGAAGTTCCAGGTTTAGATCGATTGCCACTCTGATAGGGTTTGCTCCCGACCAGTGTCGTACATTTAATTTTGGGTTGTCGTAAAGTGCGGTATTCTTCCCAACTAAAATAGCATCTTCCTCTGCTCGCCACTGATGGACCAATTGCCTGGATCTTTGATTGCTGATCCATTTGGAATCGAAGTTTTCCCGGGCTATGAACCCATCTTGGGTTTCTGCCCACTTTAAAATAACAAAGGGGCGGTCAGCCTGATGATAAGTAAGGAAACGCTCATTGGCCGCTCGACTCTCTGCTTCCAGTAATCCCAGGTGCACGTTGATTCCTGCCTTCCGCATTTTGCTGATTCCTTTGCCGGAAACTACCGGATTTGGGTCCAGCGTGGCAACGTATACTTCTTTCAATTTGCGGTCGATCAGCATATCCGCGCAGGGAGGAGTTTTTCCGAAATGGCTGCAGGGCTCCAGGGTTACAAATGCTGAGGCGCCTTCAATCAAGTGCTTTTCCTTGACATTCCTGACAGCATTCACTTCCGCATGTGCCTGGCCATATTGCTCATGATAACCTTCACCAATAATTCGGTTTTCATTCACAATCACGCATCCGACAAGCGGATTTGGGCTGACATGACCCAATCCCAGCTTGGACAGTTGAATAGCCCTGGACATATATACTTCGGCACCTTCCATCACTGTGGTAACTTCGCGAATCTATGTCCATTTCTCTCAATAGCCGAACACTATACCAGCAGTCTCGTGAGAAACTCAGCGAGATCTATGATTCGAGGGAGACTACACAACTGGTGTACTGGCTCATGGAAGATTGTCTGGGGCTTTCACGGACTGATATTGCTGTCGGGGAAAATTTCATGACTTCCGATGAGGCTGTGGCTAACTATTGGAAGTGTGTTCACCGTTTGCAAAGTGGAGAGCCGATTCAGCATATAGTGGGTTATGCCTATTTCCTCGGTGAAAAGTATCAGGTGAATAAATCCGTTCTGATCCCACGACCGGAAACGGAACAGTTGGTGCAGCTAATTCTACAGGACCTGTCGGGTGAGCAAAAGCAAATTCTAGATATAGGTACCGGGTCGGGCTGTATTCCGATTTCCTTGAAAAACCGACTAAGGCATTGTGGATTAGTGGCTTGGGATATCAGCCCTGAAGCTTTGGCTGTGGCCGAAGCAAATGCCAGAGAACAAAACGCAGAGGTGCGATTCGAGCATCGCGATATTTTTGAAGACTGGCCTTCACTGAAGTGGGATGTTATCGTTAGTAATCCACCCTACATAAAACCGTCAGAAAAGCAGCTGATGCATCAAAATGTACTGGACTATGAGCCTGCAGAGGCGCTATTTGTACCTGAGAATGATCCCGTTGTCTTTTACAGAAGAATATTGCAAAAAGCAATACCACACTTGCTGCCTCAGGGCAGAATATATTTTGAAATCAATGAGCACCACGGAGAAGATATCCTTGAGTTAGCAAGTCAATTGAATTATGAAAAAGCGGAGTTATTGAAGGATTTTTCGCAAAAAGACAGAATGGTCCGAATATCGGTCTAGTGCTGTGGCTCCATCACCAGATTAACCGAGTCTCCGTCTTCTACAAGCAATTCCTGAGACTTATAACCTTCTTTTTCAACCCGAAGTTGAAAAGGTGTCGCATAGAGGTCCAGCGAGATTTCCAGATAGCGACCACTCACTATTGTGCTGTCCGCCGGCTGATCGTCGATGAATACGACGAAAGCTGTCAGCGGCTCGCCAGTGGATGAAGTGGCTGAGACTATAAGTGATGTGTATTCCTGCTCCGAGAATCGGGAAAACGCGAAATCCTCGCTTGCAGCTTCCTTTTTGGCCGATCTGGCGGCGGGTTGAACTGCTGATTCTTCTACGTCGAAAAGGTCATCTTCGGTTTCAGAAAGCGAAACAACTTCACCGGCGCTGCTTGGCTCCTGATCGAAATTGTCTGCTAGATCGTTACTGGGTTCCTGCAAGCTTACCGGCACTTCATCCACAGACTGATCTTCAGCTGGTATTGTAGAAGACCTTACTCCAGGTGATGCTGATGCTGGTTGTTCTTGGGCAGGTTCCAACTTTTTTTGAGGAGAGGGCTCAGTGCTCAATGCACTTTCTGGTTTATCAAGTTTTGAGGCTGATGCGGGTTTTTCAGATTCGGATTTGATCGACTGCTCCGGTGCTGTTTTTTCCGCTTCAGCGATTACTGGTTGATCCCTTGAAAACAGGGAGAATAGAAACACAGCCGCGCCGAGGATAAGAGTTATAGATGCTGCAGCAATCCAGTACTTCCTCCAGGTTGCATCAGATGGGCGTATCCTTTTTCTGAGCTTGTCGAGATCCTGTGCGATTTCATCGGGCGCATGTTCTGCCCAGCCATCATAAGCGTCTGATTCAAAGGCACTCTCCAGCGTGGCTTTTTCCAACTGATGCTGCTCTTCCTTGCTCATTTCTCCCTGGAAATAGCTTTGAAAGTCTTTTGAATTTGGTCGATATCGTAACCGCCTATTTTTCAATGTGTTGCATTCTTTTTTCTATGCATTTTCTTAAATTTCGTTTTCCATTTTGAATGGCACTTTTGACCTCCAATAGCGAAAGTTTGCACGTTACCGCAATCTCCTTGTAACTGCATGATTCAAGGTAAAATAAATTAATACATTTCTTCTGATGGTCACTTAACGTCTTGAGGCACTCCTCAGAATAGGTAAGTTTCAACTCCCTGTCCTCTGTAGGATGCATCTCCTCGCTAATTTCCATAACCCCAGTATCTGTATAGTGCAAAATTTCCTTCCGCCGTAGCTGCATTAAGCAATGATTCTTGCAGAGAACATAAAGCCATGACTTGAAATGCGTGACCTCTTCCTGCCTCAACCGATCACTGACCTTGTGAAGTACCTCCATGGTGGCATCCTGGCTTGCTGTTCGCGACTTTAAGTATTTCAGGCAAACCCCGTAGACCAGGAACAGATATCGATCAAACAATACCCGGAAGTATTGCTCAGCCCCCGTTGCTCTGAATTGTGATATCAGCTCAACATCCGAAAGCCTCTTAATATGATCTTTGCCCAGTTTCAACTAGCTGATAACGAGTGTTTTGATAAATATTTTCATGCCGCGTGTGGAATTTCTACAATTCTGGCATCTCAAATTACAAACAATAGATGATGGAAATGAAAAAGCTTTTGATGTACCTAATTGTATGGAATATTGCATGGTCTGCTCACTGTCAGCGGTTGATAGCTGGATCCATTCGCTCCTCTGATGGAACTGTCATTGCGGGTGCGAAGGTGGAGGAAATGAATACTGGAAATTACACTTTTTCCAATGTTGAGGGGGCCTACTCCCTTCACATGTCAGAGACTTATGGAGTCTTACGTTTCTCAAAAGAGGGATTTAAAGCTTCCCAGGTAAAACTAGGTGCCTCGGATGTGCTCGATGTGGTACTTAATCCTTCACATCGCCCGGCGCTACAGGAAGATTTTGCCGACGAAGAATTTGGTGCTACCAGTAGGGTGAGCAAATTTGAAATGGCTGCGCCCCAGTTTCATCCCGGAAAGCCTGACCTGAAGCCTATACACAATACTGAAGGTTATGCGCTAATTCGTGAAGACGGATTTCGGAAAGTCCTCGATCAACCCCTTTCAACCTTTTCTCTGGATGTCGATGTGGCTTCTTACAGCAATGTCAGGAGGTTCATGTCTTCTGGTCAATTACCCCCTAAAGATGCCGTCAGGATTGAAGAACTGATCAATTATTTTCAATACGATTACCCGGAACCAACCGGAGGAACGCCATTTGGCATAGACCGGGAACTTGCACGTGCTCCCTGGAATCACGAACATTTGTTATTGAAGGTCGCATTACAAGGTAAGCGGATCGATGCAGAGAGGTTGCCTCCAAGTAACCTGGTGTTCCTTTTGGATGTGTCTGGATCTATGGGGGCGCCTAATAAACTTCCTCTCCTCAAATCTTCTTTCAAAATGTTAGTAAATGAGCTCAGGCCACAAGACAAAGTTGCGATTGTGGTCTACGCAGGGGCAGCTGGGCTTGTTTTGCCAGCAACTTCGGGAGAGAAGAAGGGAGTGATTTACAGAGCCCTGGACAAACTGCAAGCCGGAGGCTCTACAGCTGGCGGAGCCGGACTTGAATTGGCGTATAAAATAGCTACTGAAAATTTCGCCCAGGAGGGTAACAACAGGGTGATCATTGCCACCGACGGAGATTTTAATGTGGGTGCATCAAGTAATGCAGCCATGGGCAGACTCATTGAAGAGAAAAGGAAGAGTGGTGTATACCTTACCGTTCTGGGGTTTGGGATGGGGAACTACAAGGACGATAAACTGGAGCTATTGGCGGATCAGGGGAATGGCAATTATGCCTACATAGATAACCTTCGCGAAGCGCGCAAAGTCCTGGTCAGTGAATTTGGGGGTACTTTATTCACGATAGCCAAAGATGTGAAATTTCAAATCGAATTTAATCCTGCCAAGATCAAGGGATATAGGTTGATTGGCTATGAAAATAGAAGGCTCGAGGCAGAGGATTTTAATGATGATTCCGTGGATGCTGGTGAATTGGGAAGTGGCCATACAGTCACTGCGTTGTATGAGTTGATCCCGGTAGGGGTGGAGACCAGTCATCTTCGTGAGGTTGACGCACTCAAATATCAGTTGCAATCGAGGCAAGCTGATCATGAAGATTGGTTAACACTGAAACTACGGTACAAAGTCCCTGGCGAGCAAAGCAGCCGAATGATGCAAGATGTGGTCGTCGGCGAACCGGATGAATTGTCGCAACGTTTCAAATGGTCCGCAGCAGTGGCCGGTTTTGGTATGCTGCTAAGGCAGTCCAAGTTTAGTGGAGCTTGGAGCTACGAGGATGTATTATCACTGGCTAAGCAATCAATGGGAGGAGATCCCAACGGCTATCGCACGGAGTTTGTGAATATGGTGAAATCGGCACAGGTATTAACGAGCCTGGGTCAGCGGAATGGAAGTATGGAAAACCTGGAGGGACTGAAATAGCTTTTAAAAAGCTGTAAGGGCGACGTGTTTGATCAGGTAGTGTGCCATGGAAGTGCGGAATTGCGAAAATGAACCTGGAGGTTTCCACTACCGATGCTTACAAGCAATGTTTAGCCCATGAAATTTTCAGACTAATTTGCGGCATGCAAAATTTTATTGAGTACCTGTATTCTCGGTTTTTATTAAGTGATGGTGTCTCCATTGACACCAGGACCTTGGTACCGGGTAACATTTTTTTTGCATTAAGTGGCCCAAATTTCAATGGAAATGCCTACGCTGAGGAGGCGCTGAAAAAGGGTGCCTCCTTTGCTGTGATCGACGATCCCGATTACAAAAAAGATGATCGCATGGTGCTGGCGGAGGACAGCCTCCAGGCTTTGCAGCAGTTGAGTGTTTTTCATCGAGAGCGTTTTAAGCGACCAGTGTTTGCCTTGACAGGTTCCAATGGCAAGACCTCCACCAAGGAGCTCATTACTAGGGTGCTGGAAAAGAGATATATCGTTCATGCTACGTCTGGGAATTTCAATAATCATATTGGTGTGCCATTAACCATCCTGGGGATTCATCCTCAGGCGGAGATTGCTATCATTGAAATGGGCGCCAGCCAAATTGGTGATATTGCTGAACTGTGTTCCTATGCCCGGCCTACTCATGGGCTTATTACCAATATCGGCAGAGCGCATACTGAGACGTTCGGTGGCATTGAAGGTGTGCTTAGAGGCAAGACCGAGCTCTTTGACTTCCTATTGAGAAATAATGGACAGGTATTTATCAATGATCTGGACTCAAGATTGAAGCATCTAACCAGACGTTTCACGTCGGCGGTTATTTACCCGGAACAAGATGTTAAGTCAGCCGAGGGAGGTCACCTCGCAGCGTTTATGCTGGGACGGGAGTTATTTCAAACCCAAATGGTCGGAGGCTACAATTTCCCAAACATTGCAGCTGCTATGGCTGTCGGGAGGTTTTTTGATGTTGCTGACGCGGATATTACTACTGCCATTTGTGACTATAAACCTGACAACCTGCGATCCCAAATTGTACAAAAAAGAGGTTTCAACATCATTGTAGATGCGTATAATGCCAATCCTGATTCCATGAAGGCAGCTATTGAGAACCTGGCGGCGATGGCTGGTAAAAGAGCTGTCGTTCTGGGGGATATGCTGGAATTGGAACATCCTGAGCAGGCCCATCAGGAACTAGGGGCTTTACTGCGGAACCACGGAATAGAAAGTGTGATTTGCATTGGGCCCTGGTCAAAACATATTGCCAGTGAGGTTCCGGGAAGCGAACATTTTGAAAACGTTGATCTATTCAAATCGACATTGAACAATAGAACTTGGGATGGTTTCAATATTTTGGTTAAAGGATCGAGAAAGCTGAAGTTGGAATCTCTGATTGATTTATTTTAAAACCTGAGAAAGTTCGATCCAAAAGCTGGCACTGTTTCTTAGAGATGTATTTTCTCTGCATTAATTAGTAAATCGCAACGAATGAAAGAAGTACTAAATTTTCTCCAAGACCTTTCTGCAAATAACAACCGAGAGTGGATGCATGCTAATAAGAAGCGTTATGAAGGGGCGAAAAGTGACTTCCACAATATCATTGGCCAGCTCATCGAGGGAATTGGCAGATTTGAGGAAGGTGTCCAGGGACTTACCCCAAAGGACTGTGCTTTTCGATTAAACAGGGATATTCGTTTCAGCAAGGACAAAAGCCCTTACAAAACAAACTTCGGTGCAGCGATAATGGAAGGTGGTAAAAAGTCGCCCAATCCGACCTATTACATTCACATTCAACCGGGACAAAGTTTTATTGCAGGAGGTATATATATGCCAGAAGCCGAGAATTTGAAGAAAATCCGGCAGGAGATCGACTACAATCCGGAAGAGTTGAAAAAGGTCGTTGAGGGGAAAAACTTCAAAGAGATTTTCGGTACAATGACCGGTGAGCAGCTGAAAACGGCACCTAAAGGATATCCCAAGGATCATCCAAATATTGAGTTGCTGCGCTTTAAGAGCTTCCTGGTTTCAAAAAACCTGACGGATAGGGAAGTGTTGGCAAAGGATTTCGTCCAAAGCATAATTTCTGACTTTGAAGTGGTACATCCATTCAATCAATACTTTGCTGTTGCAATTAGTTGAAATTAATCGACCCTGGAACTTGGATTGGTAATAATCTCTGCTACTTTTGCAATCCGTTTTGCGAGACGGCATTTCCGGGCGCTTAGCTCAGTTGGTTCAGAGCACCTCGTTTACACCGAGGGGGTCGGGGGTTCGAATCCCTCAGCGCCCACTACATGAAATTAGAAAGCGATCAGTTCATTGATCGCTTTTTTTGTTGTTGGCGAAATCCAAATTACTCGGTAATTGTGCTCCTGAAAGAGCCTTCTTTGATGCTAATTGTCCCCGAGCCGGATGTTTGAATCATACCCTCACACATAAAGGTTCCTGTGATCGTATTTCCATCAACTTCGATTTGCAGTTGACAAGGCGAGGAGTCGGCCTGATTGAAGTATATGGCGTCCTCCCCGTGCCACCAGAGGTCCCATCCAAACTCCCTGCTACACGGCCTGGCCTGCGGGTCAACGGGTTCGTATGTTCCTGGGCCAGAGTACCTACATAGATCAATGTCCAGATGTGGGTGATCATTCCCATTTGCTGTTTTGTTTTCGGCCAAGCGGATCCACATGTCTCTCCCAAAATCGCGACTAAAGATCAGGTTGCTTGTGTTGTCCAGTGTGATAGTGGTTTCTACGCCATCCTTGACAATGGTAAAAGACGCACTACTGTCGTCGGCGGCAGGTTCCGGATTATCGTCGGAGGTACACGAAACAAAAAGACCGCATGTGAGTAAGGCAGTAGGCAGGTAAATAGTAAAATATTTCATATTGATTAAATATTTGGTTCAACAGGTATACTTTACAATGTGCAGTCGGCTGAGCCCTTACAGGGTCCTTCGTGGTAGGAGTAAACAATAATTTTTCTTTTCGAAAGACTGTAAGTGTCACATTATCAAATACTTGTGTATTTCGAATGATGCAAACCTGATTGGTCCCTTGAATTTTCTTATTGGTACTTTCCAACCTTGTTTTCGTCTGTAGGAAGCATTCTGTTGAGGGTCGGGTTGAAACAGAGATCGATTCCAGTACGACTTACTAATTAAATTGCGGATTCCTAAAACATCTTTCATGAGAATCGCATTATTGAGTTTTTTACTCGTCGGTAGTCTGTCAATAAATAGTTTTGCGCAAAGTGAGTCCAAGGCTCCATTGGAGTGGCTAAAAAGTCACCTCAACTACTCCTATCGCAACCATGATCAGGGGAAATGGTGGATCAACAAGTTTGAATACAACGATCAGGGGGTAGTACATTTTCAAAATACCTCAACAGAGAATCCTGCTAAGTTCTCGGGTAAAAGCTGGATTGATAGACGGGTCCGATGGATTGATCTGGACCCCTATTCAATTAGTATCACCAATGTGGCAGAGGATCAGGGTAGGATAGTAGCAGGTAAGGTGCTCAAGGTAAACGTGATCAATAATCAGCGAAAAATTCGAAAACTACTTGACGGGAAACCTGCAACAGCTGAAAATTTCTTGCAAATAGCTATTCCCAGGCAGATACTTGATACAGCTGCATATTTTCCCGATTCCTTAAAGTGGAATCTGGTGCAGGCGATTGAATCGAATTCCAGGATTGGTCCCACGGGCACCCCGGAGGATATTGAGGCGGTCTTCAATGTACTTCGAGGGGACTTCCTGTTTGATAACTATACGAGGACCTACACACGTACCTTTCCGGATAGAATCGAATATGTCGACAAGTTGGGAGCCAAACCGGTGGCAAAGGGGTTCTTTGGCAGACAGGAAGAAAATGAGTTTGTGGAAATGCGCATGTCCGAACAAGGGTTTGAAACCTATCATTATCAATTGGTTTCAAGTGACAATGTGTTAAAGTTGGTATGTCGGGAGGTGCCTTCTCGGATTATCGAAATCCCAAGCTTACATCACTTCAATCTCAATAGTGATGGACCCGACAAGGAATTTAGGCGGATCAGCTACCGTTAGTCCGCGAAGTGCTTTCTCGTCTTACAAGGTCTGTCTCAAGGATGTGGGTCTTAAGCTCGATAGGTACGTTGCTTTCTATTTGCTCTATCAGGAGCTCTGCAGCTCGGTAGCCCATTTCATATCCGGGTTGGTTGATAGTGGTTAATGATGGCTCAAAGAGCTCGGAAATTGACCAATTGCTGAAGCCAACCACCGCAACATCGTCCGGGATGCGCTGCCCTGTGGCCTTAATGTTCTTCATAGCACCGATGGCAAGCATATCCGTAGCAGCAAACAAGGCATCAATTTTTTTATCCTTAAACAGGCCCTTTGTCGACAGTTTGCCTTCTTCATAATCGCCGGTTTGGCAGTGAATGATTCGTCGGCTTTCTAAAGTCACCCCGCCTT
>CBDETI010000018.1:0-180587 GCA_965242775.1 Cyclobacteriaceae bacterium | reverse complement strand
TACCTACACACTTATAATCAATGATACCCTGCAATTTGATGTAGAGGGAACACAAAAAACAATCACGCTGAACAATGGCTTGACAAAGGGACAAAATTTTGAATGGCGTGTAAAAGCCAACCAGGACTCATTAGAATCCGAAAAGAGGTTGTTTCGGGTAATCAATGACGCACCTTCAGGATTAACTCTAATGGAGCCTGCAAACAATCACGAAATTAATGATGCGGAGACCCTGTTGTTATTCCGCTGGTCCGCCGTGGTAGACTTGGATGCGGTACAATACCATTTAACTTTGACTAATACGACGGGCGTTGCTAAGCACTTCGCCACCTCCTCGACTGACCTGTCGGTCAAATTAGACACGATCGATTTAGTTTTTGACGAGGGGCTGGAATGGCAAGTGATCGCAACCGATGGTGAAGATTCGACGCGCTCTTCCATTCGTAATCTTACTTACAAGCAAGACGAGCCATTGGCACTGCCTCCTGGTCTCCGCGGGGCGCTCATATACCCCAATCCTGCAAAGGAACGAATCACCGTAGTTGCAAGAGAACCCGGTTTTGCCAAGCTATACGACTTGACTGGAAGGTTAGTGCACCAACTCCGTTTGGAAACCCACTCCCAAGAGGCGAACCTCAGCCATCTTCAGGACGGCACCTACCTTTTGGTAGTAGAAAATGACCAGCTGGAAGAGATTCAAAAATTCAAGCTTTTGATCCGGCGCTAGCAACCTGCCTCATCGAACCAGATAAACCATAGATACTCTAGCGCATAATTGTCTTGTATAATCCACTTCCTGCACTAAAAACACCCGGGTCCTTGATGGCTCAATGAAAGAGATTCAATCCTTGTTTTGCGGATGGAAATTATTGCCGATAACTTGTCCAAGTTCGAAATCAATAAGCGTCATTTAATAAATCATGGAAAAAGAACTGTTCGAACAAATAAGCGCCGCATTGATCCAACAAGACCCGCAGGTCGCGGCAGGCAAAATGATGAGCTCTCCGGCCATCAATTTTGAGGGAAAAGTTTTCGCCTTTTTCTCCAGGAAAAACCACATGGTCTTCAAAATGGGCAAGGGTTATATACCCGAATTTGACGAGATCACGCCGTTTAACCCTTTTAAGAAAAAAGGACCGCTTCCAGGGTGGTTTCAAATTCCATTTGAACGCAAAGACCTTTGGTCCGTTTATGCAGAAAAAGCACTCAATCTCATCAAAAATGAATCCTAAATTATTTGTGATAGTATTACTGGCAATTGCGTGTCAGGGACCGAAAATCAAACAAGCGCCTGCGGAGGAGCTCCTCCCGACAATTAACCGCTTTAATGCAGCATTCGCCGCAGCCGATACAACCATTTTGTCCGCTTTGCTCACTAATGATTACATGCATACCAATAGCACGTCTGGTCCCTGGGGAAAAACAGGCTGGTTAAACTACGTTCAGGGGCAAAGGAAAAAACTGGAGCAGGGCACCTTGAAGGTTGAGGAGTACAGCATGTCTGATTTCCAATCTCAGGTGTATGGCAATGCAGCTATCGTAAGTGCTGTCATCACAAATGCCGGCCGCGAGGATACGACTTCATTTTCAAAATCATTCAAAGTCACCCATCTGTGGATCTATGAAGACGGCACGTGGAAAAGAGCCGGTTTCCATGATGGCAAAATCAATTAAAAATCATGATCACAAAAGCTTATATCCAATTTTTCAAGGAGCTAGAGAAAAACAACCACAAGGAGTGGTTCCATGCCAACAAAAAAACCTACGAAAAAGAGGTAAAGGAACCGTTCACAGGTTTGGTGAACGACCTAATTGAGGTACTCAAGGGGATCGATCCGGAAATACCTGGTTTGGCCAAGGACATCATGATGCGCATCAATAAGGATATTCGGTTTTCTAAAGACAAAACGCCATACAATCTCTTGATGAAAGCGAACTTCACGCCGGGCGGAAGAAAGTCCAATAACCCCGGATTCTATCTGGCGATTGGCGCAGACAACATCCATGTGGGTGGTGGAATCTACCATGCCCAACCTGCTGATCTGAAGAGGATCCGAACTTACCTGCTGAATAACGAGTCCACCGCGAAATCGTTGATCTCAGACCCTCACCTGCTGAAATACTTCGGGGAAGTCAAAGGGGAAAAAGCTAAGCGGACAGACAAGGAGTTCATGGAAAAAGCGGAGGCGCTACCGTTCATTATGAACAAGCAGTTTTTTTACATGAAGCAAACTCCGAGCAAAGATTTTGTGGACCAGCCGCTTATCCCCTTTCTCCAGGAACATTTTAAAGCAGCCGGGCAATTTCATCACTTCTTTCGAAATGCACTGAAGAGCTAGAAGTTAGACATTGTGTGTTCTAGTTAACTAACGCCTGCTTAAAACGGTTAAAGAATCGCTCAGCCAATCGGAGGTCACTGGTCACAATTTCGGCCGTACCCTGCATTTCCTGCTTGAATTCCAACTGCCTGTTATACGAGGTTAGCAAGGCCTCCGGAAGAGAGGCTTCCACCAGGTACAGACCATCCTCGTCCGGTACCATCGAAATGCTTTCTACCTTGCCCTTGAGTAAGCCAAACTCTTCTTGGGGATAGCTCTCCAGACTGATGTGTACATCTTGAAATCGTCCGATTTTACCGAGATTGCGAGCGGGTGTTTTAAGCCGCGCCACATAGGCATTGTTTTCGTCAGGTACAATGGTAAAAACGAGATCACCCTGGTTGACGGTCTGATTTTGATGCCAGTGATTGAGAAAAAACACGGAACCATTGATTTCAGATTTCAGCACATATCTTAATTCCCACTCCTTGATTTTTTCCTGAAGTCGATGCGCGGATTGAATAACTCTCCTGAGTAGGGTGAGTTCCTTTTCAATTTTCCCGATTTCAATCGTTTTTGAGGTTTTTACCGCCTGATTAATCACTTCGTGCAACTGAGAAATTGCGATATCGGTGCTTTGCAAATTTCGTTCGGCACGAAGGAAGCTCAACTTGCTTTTCTCCAATTGCTGCTCAGCAATCACATTTTGTGTGAAGAGTTCCTCGCTACGTACTAAATCCTTCTTTTGATAATCCAGTTCCTGTTCATTGAGCCATTTCTGCTGCTTCATTTTATGTAAGCGATCATTGAGTACCGACAATGAATGCCGATTGGCCATGGCCTCAGTGGAGTACGGTTTCAGTTCGCTATTAATAAAATATTGCAAATAGCTATTTTCAAATTCAGCATAGAAAGGCGCCATTTCACCAAGCGCCAATGCTGTGGTACTATCTATCGGAAAGTGGAAGGAACCATGCTGGAACCGGATGGTATCGATGGCCGATTTCAAACGATAAACATCAGCATATCGAGCGGTATTCTCTATCACCCCAAGTGGCTGGCCAAAAACCACTGCATCACCATTGCTCACCAACAACCCCTGCAACTGGCCGGTGACCTTTGCATATTCCTTATGGGGTGGCTTTTGGGTGGTTATTACCACCTCTGAGGCGATCACGTCGGGATACTTGATCAGCCAAGAAATCCCCAGAAACCCGAGAATAATGCTTAGGAACAGCACATTTCCCCATCGGATCATCCAATGCGGTACTGCCGATAAAATCTCTTCAACTTCTTCGCTACGCAAATGAATATCCTGTCGTCTCCCCGGCATCTCAGTTGGCTAGTTCAAGTTGATTTTTGACCAGGTCATAGTACTTACCTCTTCGGGTAATCAAAGACTGATGATTGCCAGTTTCGGCGACCTTCCCCTGATCCAACACGACAATCTGGTGAGCGTTCTTTACCGTGCTAAGTCGATGTGCGATGATAACGGCAGTTTTCTCTTCGAAGTACTCGTTGAGCCTTTCCATCACCACACTTTCATTTTTGGCATCCAGTGCAGATGTGGCTTCGTCAAATAGTAGGAATTGCGGGTCTTTGTAAACCGCTCTGGCTATGAGTAATCGCTGCTTTTGCCCCGTGCTCAGACCGGTGCCTTCATTCCCGATTTTTGTATTCAATCCTTGGGGCAGGTCTTCGATATAATCTGCAATGTTGGCAACATCCACCGCATGCCTGAGTCGATCCTTATCCACATGATCCACACCTACGGCTATATTGGCAGCAATGGTGTCATTAAAAATATATCCCTCTTGCATTACTACGCCACAATAATTCCTCCACGCGCTATTGGATATATTGTCGAGTTTATGGCGGCCAATCTTTATCTCGCCAGCTGCCACCTCATAGAACCCTAGCAACAGCTTCATCAATGTAGTTTTACCACTCCCGCTGACACCTACGATTGCTGTTGTCTTTTTAGCAGGTATCTCGAAAGAAATACTCTCCAAAACAGGCTCATGGTCACCATCATATTTAAAGGATACCTCCTCCAACCGAATGGAGGTATTTGTGGAAATCTCAGCAACCTTTGTTTCACCGGGCTGCTCCTCATCCTGGCGATTGTGTATCTCCCCCAGTCGTTCGACCGATATTTTAGCATCCTGAACATCGCGCATAAAGCCTATCAACTGTACAATTGGTGCATTGAGTTGCCCGACGATATAAGTAATGGCCAGCATCATGCCCAGGGTGATATCCCCGTCAATCACCAGAGTAGCTGCCAAGACTGTTATCAGCATATTTTTAAGTTCATTCAAAAAGTTGGAACCAATACTTTGTGTCTGTTCCAACCGCAGGTTCTTCATAGCCACTTTGAATAGCCTCGCCTGAACAAATTCCCAGTTCCACCGCATTTTCCGTTCGGCGTTGTGAAGTTTGATCTCCTGCATCCCATTGATAAGCTCGATGACTTTGCTCTGCTCCGTACTTACCTGAGCAAAACGCCTGTAGTCCAGCTCCTTCCTCCTCTTAAAAAAAAAGAGCACCCAGGCAAAATATAAAAGACTTCCCGTGGCAAAAACGGCCAATATCTGAAAGCTATAGTGTCCAAGAACAACGCTAAAAACCAGTAGGTTAAAAAATGAAAAGAGTGTTGTCAACGACGAAGCGGTGAGAATCCTCTCAATTCGCTGGTGGTCATTGATCCGTTGAAGGAGGTCGCCAGTCATCCGGTTGTCGAAGAACGAAATCGGCAACTTCATGAGCTTAATGAAGAAATCGGATATAAGCGATATATTGATTCTGGTGCTTAAATGCAGCAAAATCCAGCTTCTTATGATGTCAAGTGAGGATCGACCCACGAAGAGAAGCAGCTGCGCCAAAAGGACCAGATAAATGAATTGTATATCCTGGTTTTTGATCCCTACATCCACGACAGCTTGCGTCAGGAAGGGAAGCATCAATTGCAACAAACTGCCGGCCAGCAAACCGACGATTAATTGTATCAAATAACGTCGATATTTAAACAGGTATTTACTGATAAAAGCCAGCCCAAATTTTTGCTCGTCTTCAAATTCATCATTGTAGAACAACGGCGTGGGTTCTAACAGCAATGCTATTCCCTCTTGCGTATGTTCAGTGGCATTGTTGCCTATCCAATGCGCCAAAAACTCCTTTTTATTGTACTTAATAAGTCCATGCGCTGGGTCGGACACATAGATAACGTCCTTCCTAATCCGGTAGACAACCACGTAATGCTCCGTATCCCAATGTATGATACAGGGTAAGGGTGCTTCCCGAAGTTTCGCGTAACTGAGACGTGCACCTAAAGAACGAAAGCCAATACGCTCCACCGCTTCACTCAGGCCTAAAAGTGTGCTGCCATTCCTTGTCGTTTCGCTAAGGGTTCTCAGCTGTTGCGTACTGACCAATCGACCGTAATGCTTGGCAACGATTTTGATGCAGGTGGGTCCGCAATCCTTGGATTCGGCTTGTTGGTAGAAGGGAAATTTCCTCATAGGAGGACTTCTGGTTTAATTTAAATAAAGCAAAGCCCGACAAGGCCAGGCTTTGCAAAATGGATCAATGACAGAGATAACATTGGTTATTGAACCAGATACCTCCATGCACGGCACATGCCTCGGGGGAATTCCACCAAGGAATAATGTCGTAGCTCGTGGGCCAACAAGGGGTTCGACGTAACCTGCCTCCATTGACTTGCTTTTGTTCTTCTTTGCTCAATTCCTGAGCACCATCAAGCTTTAAAATAGATTTCAACATAATTGTGATTTTTAAATTGAGTAGCTGCGGACTTTTTAAGACTCCCGCAGATTGAGTCTATCCTTGCAAGAATTCTTTTTTGAGTGTGACATCAACTGGCGCTTTCGAACTCAGCAATTCAGGCTTTTCGAGAAGGTCCGGTACCAGATGAGACAAATCATCGATATCATATAGATCGGGGAATAAGTAGTCCTCCAACAAGACGGTTGGGACATACTGTATTTTATTTATGTGACACCAATCCAGGTGATGCCGCAGGACGTCAGCCACCAGATCGTTCGGAGGCGATGAATACTTTGAAAGCCACCAATCTGGTTTTCTTTGTCGATACCAGGCTTTCAGGGCCTCGTAGGCCTTTTCCTTATCTACCTTATAAAGTAGCACAATGGATTGGCCAAACTGAAAATCAAAACCCTTGTCCTCGACATTCACATTGAGAACGATATTTAATTGCAGTCGCTCACTAAATCGTTGAAGCAATGCCTCCACTTGTTCAAAGACCTTGGTACAATGACCACACAGCGGATTTGTGACCAGTGTAATCGTCAATTGAGCGTCCGGATCACCAAATGTAATTCTGGTATCTGGTCGCTGTGGGATGGTTAGTGGAAGATTGCTATTGGATAGCAAGGCTTGAAGTACTACATCATTTCTCTTGAGGGTCAGCAACTCGGTCTGTATTTCAAGGAGCTTCTCCGACCTAAGCAGAAGCCGTTTCAACCCGCTCCAAATCCAAAGGGTACCCGCGAAAATCAATATCCCTTGTGTCGCATATCCCCAAGGCAAGACAAATTGCTTGGGTGCCCAATAGCCAAGAGACATCATCGAGATCAGGACAACCACCAGTCCCAGGCACAGTGGACACCATTTTTTTAGAAGTACACGCTGAACCCAGACGGTGTAAACAATGAAGGGTAGGGTCGACAAGGAGAGGCCAAAGAAATAAGTTGCATTGAAACCAACCAAAGCCGCAATAAGCAGGCTTGAAACGAAGAAAGTCAGCGCTAAATCGGCCAGCGTCACGGACTTCCAGATGGTTGAAAACCTGGAATTAATGACGTCCGAACAACTCAATTTGATTTTCCGGAGATCGCATATCCTGGATAACCCCCGAATATGTCGGCCTAGCTCCTGCTGGCTCAGGAAAAAGCTCATCAATAGGCCCAGGGACAAAAGCACCGAGTATGTTACGCTCAGCCACGCCTCCTCTGCGACACCTTTTCCTATGGCCGCCATTGCCAGTACCGATAAAAATGTGTAGCCCATAGCCGGGCGCCAACGTCTTAGACCAGACTTGTGTGACCCCTGTTCCACGGCCACGATCATACCATTCCACAGTGCTTGGAATTCATCGACCGTAATCCGCTCCTCACTCCCATCTTCAACCCGGACCTTGACGTGATCTCCGGCCTTGGAAATCCAGGCCAAGGCACAGGATGTGTCCCTGCTCAATACCACCAGTAAATGTTCCGGAAGATCGCCATAAGACCCTTTCGCCACCTTGGCAGAGAGATTGGCAATACCAAAAAAATCAAAAGTATCAGTGACCGATCCAACACTAGGAAAAGAAGGATTACTAACAAGTCGTTGTTTAAATTCAGTATTGTCAACCCGGTAGTTGAATTTTTTGAGGTAGCGTAAAACCAGCGGTGGGAGCGAGCGCTCAACTTTTTCCATGTGCATCTTCATTGCGCCCGCTGTTAGTTATAGCAGGCATATTTTCCGTTATAAGCTAATTCAAGGTTGATCCGTAGATCATTGGCCTTTAGTGCACCTCCTATTCAAATAGTAATCAGTTTGATTTCATTTTATTTGTGAACCGGTGAATTGTTTATGACGGAAAAGCAGATAATCAGGGCGATCAGATCAGATGAAGACAGACCAAGGACGAAGGCCCTGAAAAAAATATATGAGCTATGCTATTACGAAATCGAGTTTCTGGTAACTAACAACAGTGGCTCGAAAACAGATGCCGCGGACATTTTTCAGGATACCATGGTGATCTTTTATAAAAACATTGTCGACGGCAAATTCATGAAGACCTCAACGTTGAAGACGTACTTCTATGGTATCGCCAAAAATCTTTGGTTGCGACAGTTAAAAAAGAAGGGCCGACGGACAGGCTATGAGCAAGAATACTTAGCCCAACAGCAACAAGCTGAACCCAGCTTACTGGATGTTTCTCTCTTGAGGGGTGTATTTGACGAGTTGAAAGCTGACTGCCAGCAATTGTTGAGCTTGTTCTACTACCACAACAAATCCATTCGGGAGATTCAAAAGCGAATGAATATGAACAGTGAGCAAGTGGTGAAGAACAAGAAAGGTCGGTGTATCAAATATCTTATGAATATTGTCAAACAAAGAAGATTAAATCACGCAAGCTTCATCAATGAGTAACAGGGAAAACGATATCGATCGCTTTGACGACTACCTGAGCGGAAGGATGACAAACTCAGAGAAGCTCGCGTTGGAAGAAGAGCTAGGGCACAACGAATTGCTGCAGGAAGAATTCGAAAGTTATAGACAGGCTATAGAAATAATCAAACTCAATGCCATCAGATCGGAAACCGGTCGGCTCATCGACTCAGAAAGGAAAAACAGGCGATTCTGGCTGATACCAGCATCAGCAGCGGCGGCGCTATTAGGTTTTTTCTTATGGGTAGGCTTTGATCAACCGAGCTCTTATGAGTTATTTCAAACCCATTTTGAACCGTATCCGGACATCAGCACAACTCGGTCTCCAACCCATTCCATCAAGGCTTGGAGACTTTATTCGGATGGGGCCTATGAAGACGCAATTTCAGAGCTACGGCTTTTGCGTCGTTCCGATACCTCCAACTTCTATCTGGCAATGTGTTACATGCAACTCGATCAATTCCAACTAGCCGATCAGCATTTGGACTTGGTTGATGAGCGATCCATTTTCAAAAATCATAAAATATGGTACAAGGCCCTGATCAAATTGGCAAGTTCGCAGGAGGATTCAGCTGCTTTTTATCTCAAAAAAGTGCCCACCGGGGGCTATGGCTACACCCAGTCCCAGCAAATACTAGAATCAATGGAGTGACTGTTTTTACCGGACAATTGTAGCTAGATAATTGTCAATAACCCGCAACATCAACCTAAACACACAATCATGCTACTTCATCGCACCCTAGGTATCTTGATTTTTCATACCCTGACACACATCGGCTATTCCGTACAACTGCCGGATACCACTAACCTTACAAAGTGCCGTCAGACGGCTGACTCACTTTTGCTGGTCGGGGAATATGTGAAGGCACAGCCTCTTTTCGAAAAAGTCGCCGCGTGGCACCAAAAATCTGGCGATTGGCGACAATATGCCACGATGCTTAACAAGCTTTCCGAAGTGAGCTGGCGATCATATAATATCGCTGCTGCTGAAGAATATGTCCGGAAAGCGGCTGAAGTATGTACGAATCAACTATCCCCAGCGCATATTGAATGGGCCGCCGTTTATAGCAATAAGGGAATCCTGCACTTTTTTAAGGGAGAACTCCAGGATGCCCTTAATCAAAGCTCAAAAGCGCTTGAGTTGCGAGAGAAAAAACTGGACAGTAATCACCGAGACCTTGCCTTCACATACAATATACTTGGAGTGATACAAACTCGAATCGGTGACTTTGACCTGGCCATCGACTACTACCAAAAGTCGCTATCCATTAAAGCATCAATTTTTGGAACCACGCATGGTGAGTATGCAAAAACCCTGGCCAACCTGGGTGCATTGTATCTTGAGACCTGGCAAATGGATAAGGCCATGGAGAGCTTGGGTTTGGCAGTGAAGGTTTTGGAGAATCGTGCTGACTCAGCTCCGACGGATTTGATAGCCGCCAGTTCCAATCTTGGTATGGCACATACATTCGTCTCCTCTTATGAGAAAGGTGAAGAAAATTTTCGAAAGGCCATAGATCACACGATCCGGTTCTTGGGTAAGGATCACCCCTCCATTGCAAATCCCTACAACGGACTTGCGATAAGCTATTCCGAACGAAAAAAATATGATATGGCTTTGCGCTATTATGCCAAGTCTGTGAAAGTATTTGAAAGTATGAATGACCACCATAATCTGGCCATCGTCCATAGCAACATGGGATCCTCTTACTCCCAAATGGCTGACTATGAAATGGCACTTGTTCACCTGCAGTTGGCCCTGGACTTTCAACAAAAAACTCATTCCGAATATGAAGAAACAAGTGCGCGCACATTTGATATCCTTGGAGATGTTTATTTGCAAATAGGTGATTCCACCAACGCCAGGTTGTACTATGAAAAGGGTCTGACTACAAGAAAACGACTCTTTGGAACATCCGCTGTTCCACTGTCAACTTCCTACTACAGTATGGCGCATTTATCGGCCTTACAGGGTCGACACAATGAGGCGCTCGCTTACTTGCAGAAATCACTTAATAGTAATGGTGTAGCATTTCAGGACACGTCCATTTACGCCAATCCCTCCTCACACATGGATCTGACCAATCAGGAGGGTCTGCTGCGCTCCCTACTGCTAAAAGCGCAAATATTTGATGAGGTTTATCGGGTAACAAAAGACACCTCGGACCTCCGGTTCGCGTTCCAGACCTATCAACTATGTGACACTTTGATCAAAAAAATGAGGCTTTACCACGTACGATATGACGACAAAGTAAGGTTCGGCGAAACTATATCTAAGGTCTACGAGGGCGCCGTACGAATTAGTTATGATCTCTACAAAATTGCACAGGAAGAGCAATATGCTTCCTATGCCTTCGGATTTGCCGAGAGCAGTAGGGCCGCGGTTCTGATGAACCAGATCACTGATATGCAAGCCAAGAAATTTAGTGGGCTACCGCCTGCTTTATTGCAAAAGGAGCAATCCATCAAGCGAAGCATATCCTACAACATCACTCAGATCAATGCAGCGAAAACTGCAAATACAACGGAAGATTCCAGCAGATTGAACCGGTATCAGCTGAAACTTTTTCACTTGAGACAGGAACTTGATTCGATCACGCAGTTGCTTGAATCCCGGTATCCAAAATACTATCAATTGAAGTACGATGTTGGAACGACCAATGTGAAGCAAATCCAACAGTCATTGCAACCGGACCAAGTGCTTTTGGAGTATTTTGCTGGCGACAAGCGCCTCCACATTTTCGCAATTACCCATTCAACGTTTCGGCTTCATCAAATAGCAATCGATTCATCATTGGACATAGCGATGAAAAATTATACGAACTTTTTCGAGTCCAAGACCGAAAACCTTGATCCCAAAGGAAGGGTTAGCCGTTTTCACCAGTCCTCTTCGATGCTATATAATCGCCTTATTTCTTCGGCCTTACAAGGTTTTACCAGCGAAATCAAACATCTGATTATTATACCGAACAGCAAACTCGCTCACGTTCCCTGGGGATTATTCTCAATGGATACTCTACCCCCACCAAATGAAAATTTCAAGGACCTTGATTATCTGTTGAAAAGATATGCTATTAGTTACGGGCTGTCTGCAGAGTTTTTGCGCAAGACCACACCCGACACAACAACTGAACCCATTGGCTCTGTTTTGGCTTTTGCACCCTCTTACAATAATTCCGGCGCACAAAAAGGTCAATTACCCTCAATATTCAGGGATCAGGTGGCGCCGCTCAAGTGGAACACAAAGGAAATTAGCGAAATCAGCAATCATTTCAAGGGGGACTTCCGCTTCGGAAAAAAAGCAACGGAAGAAGCCTTCAAACAACATGCAGCAGATCACGGCATACTACATCTTGCCATGCATGCCTTCGTTGATGACGAGGATCCCCTTAAATCGAGACTACTATTTTATCAGGGAGATGACGCTGAAGAAGATGGCATACTGCACACCTACGAACTTTATAACATGGACATTCCCGCCAGTCTGGTGGTGCTGAGTGCGTGCAAGACAGGACTTGGTAAAATGCAAGGGCGTGAAGGTATAATGAGCCTGGCGCGTGCCTTTGCCTATGCCGGGTGCCCAAGTATAATTGCCAGCTTATGGTCTGTGGACGATCAGTCAACGGCTCAATTGATGAATAATTTTTATCAAAATATTGCGTCTGGTCAGTCGAAAGACATGGCCATCAGGCAAGCTAAATTGGACTTCCTTCGGAATGCCGACCACATTAAGTCTCATCCTCGTTTTTGGGCAGGTTTTGTTGTGGTCGGAAACCAGGCTCCCATATCCTCCGGGACAAACAAGCAGTTCTTTGTTATTGTCTTCTCTATCGCATCATTGATAATAGTAACATGGCTGCTAGTAAGAAAAAGCCAACGCTTTTCCAGGTGAAGATCCAATTTTTGCTAGCGCAATGGGCCGTGTTGTCTGTGACCTCCAAGATGCCGCTTAAGTGTACTGACGTTAAGCGCCGGGATCAAGTGGTCTATGTACGGCATCGCCGCTTTCATACCCATAACCCTTGGCTGAAAATCTTCCGTTTTTGCCAGGGGGTTGATCCATAGAAGTTTTTCGCTCCTACTTTTCAACCTTCGCAGGCTTTTCTCCAAGAGTGCAATATCTCCGGCATCCCAGCCATCGCTTACAATAAACGAAAAGGTATTTTTCCTTAGAACTTTGCGTGCATGCTTTTCTAAAAACTCTTCCAGGCTTGAGCCAATGAGCGTACCGCCTGACCAATCTGCAACCTGGTCCGAAACGCCTTTCAACGCCGAGGATAACCGCTCACGTCGCATGCGTCTGGAAATATCCTGGAGCCTCGTACTAAACACATAACAGTAAATCTGCAGTGAGCTGTTTTGTAACGCATACATCATTTGAATAATGAATTTGCTATATAGTTCCATGGACTTGCTCACATCACAAAACAGCAAAATATTAGTTCGATTCAATTTCCGCTTTTTAAAATCGAATTGATGTATCTCTCCTCCTTTGAGCATGCTTTGACGCAGTATTTTCCGGTAATTCAATTCGGCCGGCTTTCGGGAATGCACCCTTCTCCTTGACTTTTTTTTCTCAACGTATCGTTGCAGCAGGAGTACCACTTCCCGCCATTCTCGTTGGTAGCCCGAGGCAAAAACTGCTAAATCCGGGTTAGCTACTCCGTGTTCATCACTCGCTCGACGGATATCCTCTTCCTCTTGATTATCCCTGTGTCCATGGAGCCAGTTTTTTATTACCTGGATACTTGGTGCAACTTGCTGTTGTGGTTGAGGTCGTTCTTCCTCTACATCCTTCTGCTTAGAATCCACGGCCTTTGTCAACTCGGACCAATATTGGCTGTACAAGCTGTCAAAGGTTATCGATTGATCAAATCCCTTGCAAAAGGTAGTCTTTAATGCTTGTTTGAATTGAGTGGGTTCTGACCAGTCGATAGAAGTTAAGGAGGTTAGGGCATCCTGCTCTTCTTCCGGACCCAGGTTGTATTGGTGGGATCTTAGAAATCGAGCAAACTGAACAATGTGGCTGGAAAGTGCGGTTTGTCGTTTCACACTAATTCACCTTCAATCGTACCTTGACCTTATCGAATAACTCTGACAAAGAATCTTGTGCCACTCGAGTATCGTCCCAATCCTTCAGGATAACTCCGAGGGTGGATTCCACTATCTCTTTTTCTAGATGATCGTAGTGCATCTCGGCCAATGATGTTGCCCAGTCCAGTGTCTCCGCCACCCCCGGTACTTTTTCCAATTGCATGAGCCGCAACTCGGCCATAAAAGCGCAGATTTCTCTAGCCAGGACCGCATCGATATTCGGCACTTTTCCTTGTACTATCTCGATTTCTTTGTCAAAAGACGGATAATCGATAAACAGATAGAGGCATCTTCTCCTAAGTGCTTCGGAAAGCTCACGTGTTCGATTGCCTGTCAAAATTACCTGCGGGATACTTTGACTGAGGATGGTTCCAATTTCGGGGATGGTGATCTGCCACTCAGATAGTAACTCCAAAAGAAAACTTTCAAATTCCTCATCGGCCCGATCCACTTCATCAATTAACAACACCACAGGTTCGGGTGACTGAATGGCCTGCATCAACGGCCGCTCCATTAAGAACTTTCGGGAAAAAATGGCATCCTCCTTTTCTTTGAGAGAGACCTGTTCTTCCTCCATTAGCTTTATTTGAAGTAACTGCCGCTGATAGTTCCACTCATAAATCGCCTGATTGGCATCCAAGCCTTCGTAGCATTGTAACCTGATGAGTTCGGTGTGCATAATATTAGCCATCACCTGGGCAATTGCCGTCTTGCCAACCCCTGCCGGACCTTCGATCAAAATGGGTTTTTTCAGCAATTGGGACAGGTGGATCGACATGCTAATGGCATCGTCGGCGACGTATCCGTGCTGTCGTAAGCTTTTGGTTATTTCCTGGAGCTTATTTCTCATCTTCTAATATTTCTAATCGGGAGTAGCTCAAATTTGCCACCTGGTTGATATAAACTTAAAATGACTGGACAAAAAAGAGGCTGACCGCCTAGTTTAACTCAGCGACCAGCCCGGGTGTTAGGTGATAAGTCGATTTTAACTCAAGCCTGCCAAGGCACGCTTGCAATAAACTTTTGCCATTTGTTTGCGGTAATTTTCAGAAGCATAGCTGTCACTCATAACACTCACGCCCTCTGCCGCCAATCTGGCTACTTCCTCAATCGTGCCTGCATCAAGTGATCGTCCCTTAAGTGCATCTTCCACCGCCGTGTCTCTAAAAGGTTTTGAACTTACTCCAGTAAAAGCGACCCTGGCATCTGCAATGGTACCGTTTCCGTTGACCATTACAGCACATCCGACGATCGCGAACCTGGAAGCCGGTTGCATGAACTTGACATATTTGCTGCGACTCCCAGTTCGAATGGGTATGCTGACAGCAGTTATGATCTCTCCATCCTCGAGGGCAGTGCTATACAATCCATGAAAAAAATCGTCAGCACTGATCTCTCGGGAACCACCGGCTCCCTGAACCTGCACTGAGGCGTTAGATGCTAAAAGCAAAGCAGGCCAGTCCGCCGCTGGGTCGGCGTGGGCAATGCTACCGCCGATAGTCCCGGCATTCCTTACCTGAACGTCCCCAATCAGGTCAGCAGCCTCCGAATAAAAGCCTAATTTTTCCTGGATAAGCGGAGAATTAAGAACTTCCGCATGGGTTGCCATTGATCCAATGACAATGTGGCCATTCTCTTCACTGATTTGTTTGAGCTCAGCGATTTTCGAAATATCCACCAGGTGGCTATATTCATTCAAACGAAGTTTCAGGGCTGGGATCAAACTATGTCCGCCAGCAAGCAACCTGGCGTCATCTCCATGTTCATTAAGTGCCGCCAATGCCTCAGCTACTGAACTTGCTTTGATATATGTGAAATTATTTGGTATCATTTTTCTCTTGAATTTTAATTGATCAACCGTTTTGCATCGCGTTCCAAACCCGTTCCGGTATGAGCGGCATGGCGATATCCTTCACTTGGTGACCGCCACTCCACAGTGCATCAATTACGGCATTAACCACCGCTGGAGTAGACCCGATGCAACCAGCTTCTCCGGCTCCCTTCACCCCCAATGGGTTGTGTGGACAAGGGGTTACCGTTCGGTCTGTTTCGAAACTCGGCAAATCGTCGGCACGAGGCATCGCATAATCCATATAGGAGCCATTGAGCAATGTCCCGGACTCATCATAAAATGTACCTTCCAACAACGCCTGCCCAATTCCCTGAGCCAAGCCTCCATGTATCTGTCCATCCACTATCATTGGGTTAATAATATTCCCAACATCGTCCACGGCAATAAAGCGTTTTAATTTCACCGCTCCGGTTTCTTTGTCAACTTCGACAATGGCGACATGGCAGCCAAATGGATAGGTAAAATTTGTCGGATCATAAAAACTGGAGAAGTCCAATCCAGGTTCAAGGTCCGCAGGATAATCATGAGGCACGTAGGCCGTGAGGGATACATCACCAAAAGTGATGGATTTGTCAGTCCCTTTGACGGTCCATTTTCCTTCCGCAAAATCAAGATCCTCTACCCTTGATTCGAGCTTGTGAGCGGCGATTTGAGCCCCTTTTTCCAGGACTTTATCAATACTCTTCATAATCGCCGAACCACCTACAGCTAACGATCGGGAGCCATAGGTACCCATTCCGAAAGCCACCGCCTCCGAATCACCATGAACCACCTCAACATCCTCTAGGGCGATCCCTAGTCGATCTGCCACAATCTGGGCAAATGTCGTTTCATGCCCCTGCCCATGGCTATGCGAACCGGTATAGACACTGACCTTGCCAGTAGGCTGCACCCTTACTTGTGAAGACTCAAATAAACCGGCCCTTGCTCCCAGTGCTCCCACCACGGCCGAAGGAGCAATTCCGCAGGCCTCGATGTAGGTAGAAAATCCAATACCAAGTAACTTCCCATTGGATTGAGCGTTCTGCTCCTCCCTAAACTTGTCGTAACCGACCATCTCCAGGGCCTTGTCTACAACAGGAGCGTAGTTCCCACTATCATATTGCAACGCCACACGGGTCGCGTACCCTTCCTGACGGACACCATCAAAGGCGGGAATGAAATTCTTCTTTCTCAGCTCTGTCGGGTCCATGCCCATCTCCAGCGCAGCCAAATCCATTATTCGCTCCAATTGGTAAGTAGCCTCGGGGCGTCCAGCTCCACGATAAGCATCAACGGCGTTTGTATGTGTAAAAACGCCATCTACATCCACATTGATCTTGGGTGTGGTGTAAAGGCCTTGCATCAGCGTTCCATGCAAATAGGTCGGAACTGCTGGAGCAAATGTGCTCAAATACGCTCCCAGATTGGCATAGGTCTTTGATTTCAGTGCTACGATTTTACCATCACCATCAAAACCCATTGACACAGAAGTCTTATGGTCTCGACCGTGCGCATCCGTCAGGAAGCTTTCAGATCGTTCGGCTGTCCACTTCACAGGACGGCCCAGTTGGCGGGATGCCCAAATCACCATCACTTCCTCGATGTAGTGAAATATCTTGCTACCAAAACCACCTCCAACATCCGGCGCGATCACATGTACTTTGTGTTCGGGTATTCCCAAAACGAATGCAGACATCAAAAGCCGGGTCAAATGCGGATTCTGAGAGGTAGTGTATAGGGTATATTTATCGTTGGCATCTTCGTAATGACCGATGGCCGATCGTGGTTCGATGGCATTCGGTACTACTCGCTGATTGGTCAGTTCGAGTGTGGTGACATGCGCAGCGGAAGCCAACGCTGCCTCCACCTCGTCAAGTGGGTCTCCCAGTGCCCAATCAAAACACTTGTTATTGGGTGCATCCGCATGTACCAATGGCGCCCCGTCCTTCACAGCCTCTTCCGGATCGTAGACCGCCGTGTGATTCTCGTAATCCACTTTGACCTTTTCTGCCGCGTCCTTCGCTTGCGCGTAGGTTTCGGCAACCACAAAAGCAACCCCATCACCCATGTGCAAGGCCTTATCCTTCACCAGAATCGGATGAGGTGGCTCCTTCATGGTGTCACCATTCTTAAAATTGACCTGCCACCCGCAGGGCACACCATTCACCTCCGCCAGATCCTGACCGGTAAACACGCCGACAACCCCAGGCATATTCGCTGCCTCCGAAGTGTCCACACTTTTGATTGTCGCATGCGCGTAGGGGCTGCGAACAAAGCAACCCGCGGCCATATTGTGAAGCTTAATATCGTCTGTATACTTTCCCTGGCCCGTGATAAATCTTTTATCCTCGACCCTTTTGACTGATTTTCCTATGTAGCTCATCTTGATGGGATTAAGTATTCATATTTTTTGCCGCATGCTGAACAGCTTTCACGATATTGTGATAGCCTGTACACCTGCAAAAATTTCCTTCAATAGATTCTCGAATCTCCTCCTCAGAGGGGTTGTTGTTGCGGTCTAGCAAATCGGCAACAGTCATGATCATACCAGGGGTACAGAAACCGCATTGCAATCCGTGTTCCTCTTTAAAACCTTCCTGGAGAGGATGCAGACTCCCATTGCTCATTCCTTCAATGGTGGTAACATTCTCACCATCCGCTTGCGCCGCCAGTACCGTACATGACTTTATGGCTTTGCCGTTGATATGCACTGTGCAAGCTCCGCAGCCACTGGTATCGCAGCCCACGTGGGTTCCGGTGAGATTCAGATCCTCCCGCAAAAAATTGACGAGGAGTTGTCGGTCTTCAATCTCTTTTTCAACCGGCTTCCCATTGACGTTTAAACTTATTTTCATTCTGGGTTAGCTTTTCTTTCTTAGTTATAAAATTGGTAATTCGACACCTCTCAAGATAAACAAGATTGCAGCTTGATCAAAAAACCCGATATTATATTTTGAAAATTAGAATAATCTCAAAACGATTGTGAACCCATTTAGGCATGCTTGTCAGGTAGACGTCATAATAGCACTTCTAAACAGTTATAGGGAATTTAAAGGAGGCGTTGCCAGTCTAGCTGCATAATGAGCAATCCGGAAACGATCAAAACAAAGCTCACCAAATGAAATAAAAACAAACTGGCGCCAAAAGGAATCGCCAGTATCGCCACCATTAGCGGTAGCGTATTGAAGAAAATGGCTCCCTTTGCTGGTCCGACTGCTCTGAGGCCTGCATTCCAGGTATAATAGGAAAGCGAGGTACCTAACAATCCCATACCCAGCGCCGCAAGCCAAAACCGTGTGGGTAATTCCGTCCAGCCGACAGGGCTTTCGATAACGTACAATACCAGAAAAGCACTTAAGCAAGCCAAATTAGTAAGGAAGGTAAACGGCCTGGTCCCCATCGCCGTGGCAAACCGCTTGACCCAGATATTATGCAGCGCAAACATGAGACTGGCACCAAGAAAGTACAGGTCCCCCCAGGAAAGCGTAATTTCCAATATCCGGGAGAGATTACCTTTCAAAATCAGGTAGAGCACGCCAACCAGGGCCAATACAATTCCCGCCACCTCTCTTTTGCGGATCGGGTGCCTTTGAAAAAGTACAATCAGGATCAAAGTCATAGCGGGGTTGAGCGCGATAATCAATGAACCGTTGACAGCCGACGTTTTATCAAGACCCTGGGTGAATAGGTAAATAAAACCAAACAGACCGACGAAGCCCACCAGCGCCAAGCCCCGCCAGTGCTTTTTGATTATTTGCCAGGAAGGAAGTGACGAATAGCTAATAAGAAGCAGGCCCAGCATGCCAAATAGAAAGCGCCAAAAGGCTGCTACATTCGGACTGACATATTCCAGCATTATTTTTCCTAGATGGAAGTTGAGCGCCCAAAAGAAAATAGCTGTTAATAGAAGAACGATGCTGCGCAATATTTTAATGCTTTAGGATGAGCCGGCAAAGTAGATTTATTGGATAAAAAGCGCGTGGACCACCTGGTGGAAGTTACGCCTTAGAATACTTGGATCAAAATCGCAAGGAAGCATAAAACTAAGTCCACATTGAATTTGAGATTTGCGCCAGCGCTCACCGGAAAAGACAATTGCTAACCTCCATTGAACAAAACCCACATATCCCGAGGTGTACCCTCATCCAACTTCTTGCGCCCTCGCCAATTGCCAAATTCCACAATCGATCTTATCCTTCGTACCTGATCGTAGGTGAGCTCCTCCGGGGTATTCAAACCCGAGAAGCCGTAATCCATCACATTGTGGCCTACAAAACTCAAGCCCTCACAGGGATGTATCAAGCCAGACGACCCTTGTTCCTCGTATTTTTCACGATCATAATTTCGGGTATCAGCGCAATGGTCCCCGTCAAAGGCACAGCCTCCCAGAAATACATGCTTCAACCCAAACATATGTCCCATTTCATGAGCGAGTAGATCGTAGGATGAAGCCACCATAAAATTGGAGGACATGATGATCCCTTCCAGGCCTGTAGGAGCCTCAGTATTCAGGCAAGAAATTCCAGGTAGGCGTTGGTCTTCATCGCAACTGGAGCTTGGGATCGTACCTCGCGCGGGGCCTCCCTTGAGGTCTCCAACCCAAATATTGATATAGTAATCAGGATCCCAATAGGTCTGCCACATCCAATCCTCGTAGTTAACACTGGCTGAGGTGTCGGGCCTTTCAAAGCGATGAATGCCAGGTTCGGAGAGTTCCGCACCTGTGGGGTTCTGCCGGGCCAACTCGAACTTAATATTAGCTGCATAGGTATTTGGTGTACTTGATCCCGAATTGTTAAAGACGCGGTTTAGATAATCCATATACAGCGGTAAGCGGAATGGGTTGACATTGGCGCCCTCGCCCCATTCTTCACCGTCGTGAATAATATGGAACACCACCGTACGGATAGCTGGCTCATAGTCCACCTTGGGCCGAACTTCAATTTGAAGTGTATTGCTTACTTCGCCATCATAAAACGCCTGAAGCTCGTAAGTACCTGCCTCATTTAGCCATAATCGCTTGATTTCACCTTTTTCATCTCCATTCAGGCTAATGGTGAAACCATGGTCAACCGGTACCCATTGATCTCCTCTCCGATCCTCCAAGCTGAGAGAAATGAATGCGAAAGTTCCTTCCACTGCAAAAGTCGTTGAGCTTTCTAGCTTGATGGCGTGTTCCAGGACCAAATAGTCTGGTTCCTCGGAAGTACAGCCAAACCACACCCCCATGACGCATACGATCGACAAGGATCGAGCTAACCCGTTTCTGACCAGTGCTTTCATTTTGACGATCAATTTACAAACTGAAAGTTGGGTAACCCAAAAACATATCCATTCGTATTTATACAAAAGTTAATTAAACTAATGTATAAAATTGGTTCTTTGGAGGAGATGGTAATACTATTGGCAGCGGCGCTCAAAGAGGATGCTTACGCTGTATCGATTGCCAGGGAGTATACGCTCCGTACCACACACGAAATCTCTATTCCAGCAATTCACACCGTATTGAAAAGACTGGAGAATAAGGGGCTTCTGCGATCTTACGAATCAGCTCCAACACATGAACGGGGTGGACGCAAAAAACGAATCTACAAAATCACTAACCTGGGGTACCAGCTAATCTCCACCTTAAGAAATCAACGTGAAGACCTCTGGTCATTGGTCCCGAAAATGAGTGTATGATGGCCAATGACAACATGCCCAAAATCCCGCTTCTGTTTTTGCGATGGTTTTGCAAGAGAGACCTGATCGACGAAATCGAGGGCGATCTAATTGAGGCCTACAGGCAAAGATCGCGCTTTGGGGCGGCCAGAGCCAAGTGGAGGTTTTTCAAAGAAGTACTACAGTCATTTAACAGCAGAAATATTGGAATTATGGAAAAGTATGAGGGTTGGAGTCTGATAAGAAATCTCTCCATCTTAAAACAATATGGCCGTGTGCTTATGCGCACTATGAGGAAGTCCAAGATTTATACTACTATTTCGATTGCCAGCCTGACGCTTGGGATCGCCTGTGCCGGATTAATCTATCTCTATCTTCAAAAGGAACTCACCTTCGACCAGGTTTTCAGCCGCTACACCGATATCTACCGAATAAACCATCACAGTAAAAATTCCGGAAGAAGCTATGGGTATGCACCTCTGGCGATGACTCCCCACCTGGTCGATAACCTCGATGCGGTGGAATCAGGCACAAGAATATTCAAGTACCGGCGGGCCATTCCCATGACTGTGGTTTCAACCCGGCAATCCTTTAATGAGGGTAGATTTGGGTGGTCAGACCCCACTTTTTTCCATCTATTTGACTTACCGCTCATCCAAGGTTCACCGCAAACTGTCCTCCTACGTCCCAACGTAGTTGTTATCAGTGCCAGCACCGCGAAAAAGTACTTTGGTGACCGAAATCCAATTGGAGAAATCATTGAATTCAACTGGGGTGAAAATACGCCGCTGGAAGTCACAGGGGTATTCGAGGACTTTCCAAGCAATGCGAGCATTCAGCTTGACCTCATCTCCAATATTGAGACCTGCCGCAATACCATGTGGTCCGGAGGCCGGTTCAGTGATTGGAGAAATATGTTTGTCAGCGCCTATATTTTGTTAAAACCTGGCATCGACATCAACAGTGTGCAAGAAGTCCAGCAAGTGGCTCAACAAGCCACTTCCAAGTACTATACACCCGATAATCCTGACGCCTGGACCACCAGCATCCAACCGCTAATAAATATACATTTAGACCCGCCTCTCACAATCGGAGAATGGAGCAAGCACAACGATTCGGAGACGTTGATCCTGTTCGCTGCAATTGGTCTTATTATTCTCAGTTTGGGCTGCTTCAACTTTACCAACATGGTTACGGCGCAGGCAGGACAAAGGACAAAAGAAGTAGGAGTCAGAAAAGTACTGGGCAGCCAAAGACGGCAAATTGCACAGCAGACACTCTTCGAAACATTGATATTTGTACTTATCTCCGGCATGTTTGCTTTACTGCTGGTTTATGGTCTCCTTCCAAAATTAGGGGCACTTACCTCCCATCGCTACGGGTTACAGGATTTGGTGAATCTTAATTTTCTGGCTCCTTTTACCCTGATTTTGTTATTGGTTGCAGCGATTGCCGGGGCTTATCCAGCGCTGTATATATCACGAATCCAGTCGTTGCAGCTCATGAAAAATAACAGCGGCGTTTCTGGGGGAAAGACAGTCCGAAACGTGCTTGTTACGGCGCAATTCACAATCACCACCGGACTGGTGATTTGCACGCTGATGGTTTACCTGCAATTGCAATTTCTGCAGAAAAAGGAACTCGGATTCAACCAATCGGTCATTGTCAACATGCCCATTCACAATGATGACGCAGTGATTCCGAAAATCGACGCTTTCCGCAATGAGGTGACTGCTCAACCGGGAATAAGCCACGTGACCGCTGCCTCTCACGAAATGTTTTCAGACTATACATACATCGCAGATTTCAAGGTGGAGGGGCTGGAAGAGGAGCACAAATGGGAACGATATACCGTAGAGCAGGATTACATCTCCACCTTCGATCTGGATATAATAGCAGGCCGGGGATTTGATGCCACCATACCGTCAGATTGCACTGCTTTTGTACTCAATGAAAGTGCTGTCAAAGCTTTAGGACTTACACTGGAAGAGGCTGTCAATCGGACTATTACGGATCAGGGTCTGGAAAAGACCGGAAAAATTGTCGGTATTGCAAAGGACTTTCATTTTCGGTCCTTACATCACACGATCCAACCATTTGTTATGTATGTGAACTGGGACCGCCTCGATTACATCTCCGTTCGGTTGGAATCCAATAATTTCAGCGAGAATATTGCCAGACTCGAGGCAGGTTGGTATCGAATATTCGGTGAGTCCGTTCCCTTCTTCTATAGTTTCCTGGATCAGCAGGCGGCAGACCTTTACCAAAGTGAAGACAATGAACGTCAGCTATTTACACTGTTCAGCGTTGTTTCCATCGTGCTCGGCTGTCTGGGGCTATTTGGTTTTGCTTTGTTCACTACAGAAAGGAAGTTCAAAGAGATTGGCCTCAGAAAAGTATTGGGAGCAGGTACCTGGCAGGTGATCTTGATGATCAATCAAAATTTCATCAGAATCCTGAGCCTGGCATTTGCGCTGGCTACACCGGCGGCGTTCTACTTAATGCGCAATTGGCTGCAGGCATTTGCTTATAGAATTGACCAACCGGTCTGGGTTTATCTCGTCACGGGGGCTGCTACTTTTTTGATCGCCACGATCACGGTGAGCTACCTTAGTTGGAAAGCCGCTTCCTCCAACCCCGTAGATGCGATTAAGGTGGAATAGTCGTCATCGCCAGCCTGCTAAGCGATCTTTTTAAGTAGTAAAGTACAGGGTACAGAGTATGGAGTATTAAGTACCAGGTATCAAGAACCTGCGATTTGCTAGAGGCGTCATTCCTGATGAAGTGAATTCATCATACATGTACATAGCACTACATAAGCAGCGAAGCTATTCCAAAGTCTTAAAAGCACTTCGAGCTATTCTAAACCCGTAACCAGGGCCATAGCTGGCAGGATTCTGAGCATTTCTGGAAGTGACACCTGCCAGCTGACGGTAGACTCCCATAGATCCGCCCCGGAGAACTTTGTATTTACCTGCTTCCGGACCCAGCGGATTTGACTGCTTGTTACGTCCGTATTTTCCATACCAATCCCAACACCACTCCTGTACATTCCCGGTCATGTTATACAAACCCAATTCACCTTGCTTAAAGAGATTGACCGGAGCGGAATTCGCATAACCATCGTTGTAGCCCTTCCAAATGTTAGTTGTGTCTTCGTATAGCCTGGCGAAAAATTCATCTCTGACATTTCCATGTGGTATTGATCCATTGCCCCATGCGTACTTAAAATTTCTCCCTCCAGATTTTGCTGCATACTCCCATTCGGCCTCCGTAGGCAGACGGTATCCATTCGCATTCCTATTCAAGACAATCTCGGAACTATCAACCAGATAGACCTCTTCCAGACCTTCATTGCGACTCTTCCAGTTGCAGTATTCAATCGCCCCAAACCAGGTGACCATTGCCACCGGAAAATGTTGCATTCCGGCATGAACAACGAAACGGCCATTTCTATAGCTTATACCAGGTCGCCAATCTTTACAATCCTGGCAGAGAGCAAGGTTGTAAATCCCATAACGATGGTAAGTCAGAGAACCAGTTACACTATCAATTGCCGGTTGAATGCTATTGAGAAATAATACGAACTCCTGATTTGCCACCTCCATATTGCCCAAGAAGAAATCAGCAACCTCAACAAGGTGACTTGGCCTTTGATTCTCCCTTTCCAAACCCGATAAGTCTCCGAGTGTGAAGCAGCCACCTTTAATAAGCACCATAAAACTGTCAATCTCCTCATCAATATCGTAACCAGGTTCGGCAGCCTGACAACCAAACAAGCCGATAACGGCTAGTAAAAACATAAATCTCATTGGCATTTGCGTAGTGTCCCATTCGGTCTTTCAACCTACAATCCGAAGACCTAAAGATCAGTAGCCAAGAGATACAATAGGTATCGGTTTAAGAACCCGAACCATTCTTTTCTGCAACTATGTATTGCATAGTACCGTATGATACAAAGAATTATGGATTAACAGATGCAACCTTTATCGCTGCTTCTGCATCCAATAGATAATTATGGGCCAAAAACTCAAAAGAAGATGTTCAGCAATTACCTAACAGCCGCATTTCGCAACCTCAGAAAACACAAATTCTATTCTTCCATCAACATCCTCGGGCTTTCCGTAGGGTTGACATGTTTTATCCTGATTTCACTGTACGTGAAAGACGAATTGGCTTTTGACCAATTCCATCCCGACGTAGAAAACATGTACAGAATGGATTTTTCAGGATCCATTAACGGCAACGAATTTGTAACCGCACTGGCCAGCGTCCCAGCCGCTCAAACCATGGTAGCAGAATTCCCGGAAGTCACAGCCGCGACCCGGTTACGTACCCGTGGGGAACGCCTCATCAAGGTCAAGGGAACCACCCAAAACTATAAAGAGTCGGATGTTACCTATGCAGATGCCAATTTCTTCCAGTTTTTTAACTTCCCCCTGCTCAAAGGTGATCCTGAAACCGTCCTGGAACGTCCTAACACCATCGCAATCAGCGAAAAAGTGGCCAAAAAGGTTTTTGGTGACGAAGATCCAATCGGTCAGGTCCTGGTAATGAGTAATGAATTTGACTTTGAAGTGACCGGTGTTTTTCAGGACATGCCACCACAATCCCACTTTCATTTCGACTTGATCCTGGCCATGGAAGGCCTGGAAGAAGCCAAGTCCACTTTTTGGATGAGTTTCAATTTCAACACTTACCTGAAGGTGCAACCCGGCACCAGTCCCGCTAGCATCGAAGCAAAGTTTCCGGCTTTGATCGAAAAATACATTGGTCCGGAGATTGCACAGTTCATGCAGGGCATGACCCTCGACGAATTCTACGAAAGTGGCAACTCAGCAGGATTTTACTTATTCCCTGTCAAAGACATCCACTTGCTTTCTGACAAACTTGGCGACATTGAGCCCAATGGCGATATGAACTACGTCTACATCTTTACGGCCATTGCCCTATTCATCCTGCTGTTGGCTTGTATCAATTTCATGAATCTTTCTACTGCGCGCTCGGCGAGCCGAGCCAAAGAGGTAGGTGTGCGGAAAACCATGGGCGCATACAAATCACACCTGATCTATCAGTTTCTGTCAGAGGCGATTATGATCTGTCTGGTTTCTTTTGCCATTGCATTAGGACTTTCTGCGGCAGTCCTTCCCGCATTTGAAGAGCTGGCTGCCAAGACGTTGGTGTTGTCAGATCTCTTTTCTCCCTTGTTCATCGGTTTGATGGTGAGCATCATGCTTGTGGTAGGGTTATTGGCTGGGAGTTATCCGGCATTTTATCTGTCAAGATTCAAACCTGTGGAAGTATTGAAGGGTAAACTGACCCTTGGAATGAAAAGTGGTGGCCTTCGTAGTGTGCTGGTAGTTGTCCAATTCACAGTCTCCATTATTATGATAGTTGGCACCGCCATCGTATTCGATCAACTGTCTTATATCCAAAACAAAAAACTTGGATTCAATAAAGATCAGGTGGTGATGATCGACGATGCCTGGTTGCTCGGCGATCGTATTGAAGCTTTCAAAACGGAGGCGCTCAGAGATACCCGCGTACTCAAAGGAACCATTGCGACCTTCCTGCCAGTTAAGACCACCAATAACAATAACCTTTGGTTTAAGGGGCAGACTGCCGGAGCGGGCGAGGGTTATGTCTTTCACAATTATCGCATCGATGAGGACTATCTGGAAACCCTTGGCATGGAAATGGCCGAAGGCCGAAACTTCTCGCGTGATTTTCCCAATGACACAACCAAGATCCTGATCAATGAAGCCGCAGCACGACAGCTCGATTTTGACAATGCCATCGGTGGATTCTTAAGTAACTACGGTGGCTCTCAAGACAATCCCACCTCGGATGTCTATCAAGTCATTGGGGTCGTCAAAGACTTTCACTTCAATACCCTTCGTGAACGTATTGACCCACTGATCTTCCAATTGGATGATTCACGTGGTTACATATCTTTCAAAGTGCAAACAGATGAGATCACTTCAACCATTGCCGCGCTTCGATCCAAATGGGACGAGTTCGCACCAGGTCAGCCGTTTGAGCACAAATTCCTCAATGAGGAGTTCAACAAAATGTATGAAAACGAGCAGCAGATCGGCGATATTTTCAGTGTTTTCGCATTCTTATCCATTTTCATCGCGTGCCTCGGGCTATATGCTTTGGCCTCTTTCACAGCAGAACAACGGACCAAGGAAATTGGTATCCGCAAGGTCCTTGGTGCCTCGATCATCGGCATCATCTCGCTCCTATCCAAGGAATTTTCCAGGCTGGTGATTATCTCCTTTGTGCTTGCTGCCGGTGCAGCCTATTACTTAATGGATCAGTGGCTTTCGGATTTCGAATATAGGACAACACTCAGCTTTGTCACTTTCGCCGTAGCAGGCTTGGTTGCCTTCGCGGTAGCCTCCCTAACCATGGGATCTCAGGCATATCAAGCGGCTCGTGTCAACCCTGCTCAATCACTTAAAGACGAATAAACAAACAGTAGGGAGGCCCTTCGGTCATGGGTCTCCCAATTTTTACTATACACCAACCCCAAAGGTCATGCTCAAAAACTACTTCAACATCGCGCTAAGAAATCTTACCAAGCATAAGTTCTATTCCCTCCTTAATATTTTAGGTTTGTCCGTAGGATTAACGTGCTTCCTGCTTATTGCTCTTTTCGTGCAAGAGGAACTCAGCTACGACACGTTTCACAAAGATGCGGATCTGATTTACCGGGTAGATTTCGCAGCCACTCTCAACGGAAGCGACCACATCTCATCCAATGCTGGCGCTCCCACTGGTCCTACCATCAAGCAAGATTACCCGGAGGTAACAGACGCGGTACGTCTTAATAGTTCGGGCAACTGGTTTATTCGAAAAAAGGACGACCTGCAGACTTTCAAAGAAGATCAGGTAATCATGGCTGACTCCAACGTTTTTGAGTTTTTCACTTTCCCGCTGGTCTATGGAAATCCCAAAACTGCCCTCAATAGACCCAATATGATCGCTATCGACCTGACTACATCGACAAAAATATTCGGCGATGAAAACCCTGTTGGTCAGGTGCTGGTATTGGATAATCAGACCGATTACGAAGTGGGCGCGGTATACGAGGATTTGCCCTCCAACTCACATTTCCGTCCTACGGTGATGCTTTCGATGCTCTCATTTGATTGGGTGCAGAATGGCCACTGGCTGAGTACCAACTTTAACACCTATATCAAACTGCGGCCTGGAGCTTCAGCAGATGAACTTGAAGCCAAATTTCCTGATATGGTAGCTAAATATTGCGGTCCGCTGATCCAGCAATTTCTGGGCATGAGTCTCGAAGAATTCTCGGAAAGTGGTAATGCCGTGGGCTATTCGCTCATGGCTTTGACGGATATCCACCTGCACTCTAACAAGGAAGATGAGCTGGCCGCCAATGGTGATGTCAAGTATATCTATATATTCTCGGCCATTGCCTTTTTCATCTTATTGTTGGCATGTATCAACTTCATGAACCTCAGCACTGCACGCTCGGCCAACCGCGCCAAAGAAGTGGGAGTTCGAAAGGTCATGGGAGCATACCGCAAGCACTTGATCAATCAGTTTCTCACCGAGGCTATTCTTATCAGCTTATTGTCATTTACGCTAGCCTATGCTATCGCGTTCTCAGTCTTACCTCTTTTCAATACACTCGCCAACAAAGAACTGGTGTTTGGTCAGCTTTTCCAGTGGCAAATGGTGCTAACGATGTTAGGCATTATGCTTCTGGTTGGTCTGCTAGCAGGAAGTTATCCCGCATTTTACCTATCCGCGTTCAAACCCGCCCAGGTATTAAAAGGCAAAGTACGTCAAGGCTTGAAAAGTGGAGCCATCAGAAGTACACTCGTCGTATTTCAATTCAGCATATCCATCATGATGATCATTGGCACGGCCATCGTCTTCGACCAGCTGTCTTATATCCAAAACAAAAAGATTGGTTACAACAAAGACCAGATCATCATTGTTGAGGACACCTGGCTATTGCGAGACCAGGGCGAGGCATTTAAGAACGAGTCTGCCAGACATGCCGGGGTTGTTACCAATACAATGAGTAGCTTCTCTCCTACCGGCAACTGGGACAATTCGGACCTCTATTTCAAAAATCCAGACCTGGCCTCCGATCAGAGCCAAGTGATAAACAAGGCCTTTATCGACGAAGATTTTATCCAAACCCTGGGTATCTCTCTGGCAGACGGTAGAAACTTCTCAGAAAATTACCAGGCGGACTCACTGGCAGTTCTGATCAATGAGACTGCCGCCCGGCAGTTTGGATATGAAAACGCCGTGAATGATAAAATCCATACTTACTGGGATGAAGTAGACGGGGAGCCGGTGGCTGCAGCATTCAGGATCATTGGTGTGGTCGAAGACTTCCACTTCCAATCCATGAAAAACAGCATCACGCCGCTGATATTGCACTTCAGCAAACAAAGCAGAGGCAGAACCATGTTTAAAATTGAAGCGACCAGTATGGAACCAGCCCTGGCTCATATCCGAGACACATGGGATGAGTTCCTCCCCGGTCAACCGTTCACGTACAGCTTTATGGACCAGGAGTTCCAGGAAATGTATGAAAGCGAACAACAAATAGGCGACATTTTTACGGTCTTTGCCTTTCTCTCTATTTTCATTGCCTGCCTGGGCCTTTACGGCTTAGCATCGTTTACAGCAGAGCAAAGGACCAAAGAAATCGGTATCCGCAAGGTGTTGGGCGCCAGCGTCGCCAGTATCGTGGGTCTGCTCTCCAAGGAATTCATCAAGTTAGTCATCACTTCATTTGTAGTGGCTGCTCCGGTGGCCTACTATTTTATGGGTGAATGGCTTACGGATTTTGAATACCGGACCACCCTGCGACCCGTCACGTTCATCATTTCCGGGATCATCGCATTGGCTATTTCCTGGATTACGATGGGTTCCCAGTCCTTTTTGGCCGCGCGCGCCAACCCGGCCCAATCGCTTAAAGACGAATAACTTTGTAGCTATGAAGGTACTTCTCTGGTTTATACTTCTTGTGATCTGTTGGCCTTTGGCCCTGTTGGTGCTGTTTCTTTACCCGTTTATCTGGCTGTTGCTACTCCCTTTTCGGATTCTTGGATTTGCCGTTGAGGGTATCCTGGAGTTCATCAAGGCCCTGTTCATGTTGCCAGCGAGGATATTAAAATAGAAGAGATACTCGGCAGCCCCGGACTCACAATATATTCCCGTGTTCCGCGCAAAGCCCTCGTGCTGCCCACACCCGGGTCTAGGTGGCTTAGGTAGTTCCTTCGAGCACCCTTGTCCGTCATTCCGATTTTCGAGTGACAGGGAGAAATACCGGAATCTCTCTCAGCCTAGGGAATAGAGATTCCTGACCTCCGTTTCACTTCATCAGGAATGACGTTCTGGGTGGTGATTGCTAGAGCTGGTTACCTGTCCGTCATTCCGGTTTTCGAGCGATAGCGAGAAATACCGGGATCTCTCACCGTACCAGGAAAAGAGATTCCTGACCTCCGTTTCACTCCATCAGGAATGACGTTCTGGGTGATGATTGCTAGAGCTGGTTATCTGTCCGTCATTCCGGTTTTCGAGCGATAGCGAGAAATACCGGGATCTCTCACCGTACCAGGAAAAGAGATTCCTGACCTCCGTTTCACTTCATCAGGAATGACGTGCAAGGTAAGATGCCTGGGGCTAAAAACGGTATCGTCGGACCTCATACTCTATACCCAATACTTAATATTCTGTACTTTGTACTCAGCACGAGTTGTGGAAAAGTTTTTCATGCTCCTCGCCACTTCCGAGGATGGATTTTTTTATTTTGAAATATTGTTCGATACCCGTCGGACTACCGAATATTAAACCACCACATGTATTTAGTTTTTGATACCGAGACTACTGGTCTCCCTCATAATAAAACGGCCCCCATTGAGGATCTGGACAATTGGCCGCGACTTGTCCAGATTGCCTGGCAGCTTCATGGCCCCCTTGGCGAGCTAGTTTCTTCAGGAAATCATATTGTGAAGCCCGATGGGTTTACGATCCCCTTCAACTCGGAAAAAATACATGGCATCTCCACGCAGCGGGCGACAGAGGTTGGTGAAGATCTCAAGACCGTTCTAGACCGCTTCACTGAAGACGTGAAGAAAGCCAAGGTACTCGTCGGTCACAACATCGAATTTGACAACAAAATCATAGGTGCGGAGTACCTGAGATGTGAAAAAGCCAATGAGCTGGCCGACATACCTAACATCGATACCTCCGTAGAAACTGTAGAATTTTGCCAGCTACAAGGTGGAATTGGAGGTCGCCTCAAGCAACCCAAACTGATAGAGCTTTATGAGAAACTGTTTGGCCAAGGTTTTGGCGATGCTCATGATGCCGCCTATGATGTAGATGCTACAGCAAAAGCTTTCTTCGAATTACTGAAGAAGCGAGTAATCAAAACTTTTGACGGCAGTGATTCAGAACTAATCACTTACGTAGCTCCAGACCTGGAAGAGGCCAATTTTGCTTGGGTCCGCAAAAGGTCAACAGGCAAAATCGGGGATGATGTGGTGGCCGCGGAGGACATTACGGCTCCATTTGTTCATTTACATGTCCACAGCCAGTACTCAGTACTACAAGCCACAGCTGATGTTACGGAGATCGTCGCGAAAGCCAAGGAATGCGACATGCCAGCCGTGGCTATGACCGATTTGGGTAACATGTTTGGCGCCTTCAAATTCGTGCGATCCGCGCTCAGTGAGGGCATAAAGCCCATCGTCGGATGTGAGTTTTTTGTAGCGGAGGAACGTACCAAGACCAAGTTTACAAAGGACAATCCCGACAAGCGCTTTCAACAATTGCTAATAGCCAAAAACAAGACCGGCTACCACAATCTGGCCAAGCTTAGCTCTCTTGGATATATCGAAGGACTGTACGGCCTCTATCCCAGAGTTGACAAAGAGTTGATCAAGGAGTACCGAGAAGGAGTTGTGGCCTTGAGTGGTGGATTAAGTGGAGAGATTCCGTACTTGATTCTCAATGTGGGTGAGACCCAGGCCGAAAAGGCGTTACTCTGGTGGAAAGAAGTTTTTGGAGATGACTTTTATCTTGAATTAAACCGGCACGACCTGGAAGACGAGCATCATCTCAATGAAGTCCTGGTCCAGCTCGCCAGAAAGCACGAGGTACCCTTGTTAGCAGCCAACGAATGTTACTACCTGGATCAGGAAGACTCGAAGGCCCACGACGTACTGATTTGCATTAAGGAAAACGAAAAACAAAGCACACCAATAGGCAGAGGTCGTGGCTATCGTCCAGGGTTACCTAACAACAATTTCTATTTTCGGACACAGGAAGAGATGAAATCGGCTTTCACCGATCTTCCGGAGGCCATTGAAAACATCGGTTCATTAATTGATCAGATTGAGGAATTCGAGTTGGAAAGAGACGTCCTTCTACCGGCATTTGACATCCCCGAGCAATTCAAGCATGAAGAAGATGAAAAAGATGGTGGCAAACGTGGTGAAAACGCCTACCTCAGGCACCTAACCTACGAAGGCGCCAAAAAACGCTACGATGACTTAAGTGACGAAATCCGCGAGCGCATCGATTTCGAATTGGCCACCATTGAGAACACCGGTTACCCAGGCTACTTCCTGATTGTTCAGGATTTTACCTCTAAGGCAAGGGAGATGGACGTTTCCGTAGGTCCGGGAAGAGGATCAGCCGCTGGATCAGTAGTAGCCTATTGCATCGGCATTACCAATGTCGACCCAATAGCTTACGATCTCCTGTTCGAGCGTTTTCTAAATCCTGACCGGGTGTCGCTTCCCGATATTGACATTGATTTTGACAATGAAGGTCGGGAGAAGGTTATTGAGTATGTTGTTAATAAGTACGGCTTCAATCAGGTAGCTCAAATCATTACTTATGGCACCATGGCACCAAAGTCTGCCATCAGAGATGCAGGCCGTGTGATGGAACTGCCGCTTCCCGATACTGATGCTATCGCCAAACTCGTACCTGAACGACCAGGAACAAGTTTTAGCAAAACGTTTAAAGAAGTCCCCGAATTGGAGGAAATGAAGGGGCGTGAGGACCTTCCCGGCCAAGTACTGAATCAAGCCGTAGTGCTTGAGGGGTCGTTGCGAAATACAGGCATCCATGCCTGTGGTGTAATCATCACTCCAGATGATATGACCAAATTCATACCGATGGCAAAAGCCAAGGATTCTGAACTACTTGTCACACAATTTGACAACAGTGTCGTGGAGTCAGCCGGGATGCTGAAAATGGACTTTCTCGGTCTAAAGACACTCTCGATCATAAAAACCGCCATAGAAAATGTCGAAAAAAGACATGGCATCACCATCGACATAGATCAAGTGCCCCTGGATGATGTCAAAACCTACGAACTCTATCAGCGTGGCGAGACCAACGGCACCTTCCAGTTTGAGTCGCCGGGTATGCAAAAGCACCTCAGAGCTTTGAAACCTGACAAGTTTGAAGACCTCATAGCCATGAATGCCCTCTATCGCCCGGGTCCCATGGAATACATCCCCGATTTTATCAAACGAAAGCACGGTCAGCAAGCCATTAATTATGACTTGGATGACATGGAAGAATTTTTGGCCGAAACTTACGGGATCACGGTCTATCAGGAGCAGGTGATGTTGCTTTCGCAGAAATTGGCGGGATTCACCAAAGGTGAAGCTGATGTGTTGCGGAAGGCAATGGGAAAGAAAAAACGCGATGTACTGGACAAGATGAAACCGCAGTTCATCAATCAGGCACAGGAGAAGGGCTACCAAGAAGAAAAGCTGGAGAAGATCTGGAAAGACTGGGAGGCGTTCGCCGCCTACGCATTCAACAAATCACATAGTACCTGTTACTCCGTGGTGGCTTATCACACAGGCTACTTAAAAGCCAACTACCCTGCCGAGTACATGGCCTCTGTTTTGACTCACAACCAAAGCAATATTGAGAAGGTCAGCTTCTTCATGGAGGAATGCAGGAACCAGGGCATTAAAGTGCTTGGGCCAGATGTGAATGAATCCGAACAACATTTCACTGTAAATGCTGAAGGTGAAATACGCTTTGGAATGGGAGCCATTAAAGGCACAGGAGAGTCGGCGGTCCAGGCGATTGTTGAAGAACGACTTGAAACCGGGAAATTTGAGGATATCTTTGACTTTGCTACACGGGTCAATCTCCGCGCGGTAAACAAGAAGTCATTTGAGAGTCTTGCCAAGGCCGGCGCCTTTGACTGCTTTTCCACGTATCATCGACGCCAGTATGTTGAAACCGACGATGATGGCACATCGCTAATTGAAAAATCCATCCGCTATGCCAATAAAATGGCACAGGAAGCTGAAAGCAACCAAGCTTCGCTTTTTGGAGGACCATCGGGCGGTGACCCGGTTATGAAACCGCGGGCGGGCAATATTGAGCCATATGGTGACATAGAAAAACTCAATATTGAAAAAGAGATGGTTGGTCTCTACATAACAGGTCACCCACTGGACCAGTATGCCTTCGAAATGAAATTTTTCACTAATACAAGCCTCAATGATCTTAAAGACCTGGACAGGCTCCGGGGAAGAGAGATCAAGTTGGCTGGCGTAGTGAGCAGTGTGCAGCACCGGATGACTAAAACGGGCAAGCCTTTTGCCCAGATGACACTGGAGGACTACAACGACAGTCACCAATTCTTCCTTTTCTCGGACACCTACCTGAAATTCAAGAGCTTTCTCGAAGGAGGGTGGTTCCTCTACATCTCCGGCAACATCGGCAACCGATGGAATAGTGAGGAACTGGAATTCAAGATCCAAAACATCGAGTACCTCGGCGACATTCGACAGAAATTGACCAAAGGATTAGAGCTCAATGTACACGTAAAAGATGTAGATGAGCTATTGATAGAAGAGCTGGATACGCTGATAAGCAAACATCCCGGGAATGGCCTTTTTCGCCTCAACGTGGAAGGAAAACATGAAGATCGAGGAATAAAACTGGAAATGATCAGCCGAAAAAACAGTGTCGACCTCAGCGCTGATTTAGTGAAAGCGCTGGAAGACATGGATCAGCTGATGTATAAAGTCCTGACCTAACCGGGGATCCTATTCAGATCTTTCGGGAGAGCACCAGGGGGTGGCCTTGTTTGGTGGTGCAAAGACAAATCACCTCTTGCCCTTTGAGTGTGGCTATCCCTTGAGTCTCGGATAAATCGATCACAGCCTCATCCCCTTGCATACCGACGACCCAAACATTGCCTTTTTTGTTGAGATACTGTTGCCTCTCTAGCTGCCCGACATAAAAAATTCGTTTGCGGCATGGCTCATTCGTAGAGATAAAAAAGAGGTCTCCTACCTGTCTGAATTCCAAGGTTTGATCTAGTTCCCTCTCACCTCCGTCCTTGAAAAACTCCCTGAGCCCCTTACCAGGCCAGCTATTATGATAAGGAATCAAACCCTTCGTTTTACCTGATCGAAAAAAAGTTTCCCTTATTCCCTCCAACTTATCATTCACGTAAGGCGTAGCGGCGTACAAGGATCCATCCTTGAAATATTTCTTCGATACTCCATGTCGCATATTGTTTTTATACGGCATTTCCAATTGAACCTTACCATCTGGATAATATAGGTACGATGTACCCTGTTTCTTTCCCGAATCATAATGGACGAGTGTTTTCAGGCGCCCATTCCGGTCCAGCGACTCCACAGCACCATGCTTGAGTTGGGTACTGACACCAACAAAAGACTCCTGCGGTACTTGGTATGTGGCATCCGCGAAAAGCCAGAATACCGCCACGGCAAAAGCTAAAAACACCCAAAGTACATTGTAATATTTAGCCGTCCAGTTCATTGATCAGGTGATAAGCGCTACAGTAAATTAAGACTCCCAAATCTTTCGATCAATAATTGTGCCGTGGGACTACTTTTGCAGCAATTCAGGGAAGAAAGTAGCTTCCCAGGTCCTAGAATTATTGGGCGAACACCTCGTCTATTGACTCATCCAGGTACTTGATATAATCTTTCCCGATTCGGTTCATCATTCTGCCCATTCCCCCATAAGTCTCGTCCTGCACCTCTCCTCCCTTGTATGTGATCAGGGGATACATAAAGTCCGGATGAAGGGTATAGACATTCATAAGCAGTCCCTGGCTACCCTCTTTCTCAAATTCATTGACACCATGAAGCATGAGATTGACGCGGCTCAGATTGGTTGACTTAGCAAAATATTGTGTAACAAGCTCCAGCGTCAGGACCGCATCCAGGTCGGTTGCCTTGGCAAAGGCCGCCAATTCGTCGGCAACTTTCTCCGAAAATCCACCCTTGAACATCGAGTAAATGAACTCAAATTCACCTCCGGAGGGGTCTCCCTTGCCCTTGACGGCACTGGAAAAAGGTTCTGAAAAAGATAATTTCTTACCTAGCTCAGCATAGCGTTGCTTATCCTCCCCGGTTTTTAGAAAATCTTCCGGTAGCAGTAACTCCACCTCCGAGCCATCAAAGGCGTCTAGCAGTCCCTTAATAGCAGGTCCCGCAATCTTTCCAAAAAAGTAATTTGATGTACCGTCCTTTTCGTAAGTATAAAGCATCAAAGCCCGGCCGGAGTTAAATTTTTCTTCGAATAAATAGGTAGTCACCAATCCGATTTTCAAAGGCTTCAAATCTTCCGCTGTAACCTCTCCATTTTTCAAGGGTTTTTTGAGGGTCCGGGTAATATCTGACTGGACCACAACATGGCCAAAAAACAACTCATCATCGTCAAGAGCAAAATCCTCCAAGGACTTGAGTTCATCATCATTTTGAGCAGTAGCGAATAAGCCAAATGCGGATAAGGCCATTGCGACAAATACCTTGCGTATCATCAGCGGTGAGTAGATTGGTGAAAACATCGAATATCAGCAAAAAAAACGAATCCAGAAACAAGAAAACATCTTTTGAGGTTGACAAAAGGTTGGCCAATCCCCAAAGCTTACTACTTTTTTCTTGGCTAAACTGGCGAAGGGGATGTCATCAACCATACAAACACTTTGTCATAGCAATTACATAATTCATCTTTGCGTGATTTGAAATCAACCGGCGGCATAACTTTGCGTACCTTAGATTCAAGTAGACTTATAGAATACCATGGGAAAAGCGATAGAAATAACAGATTCAAACTTCGAGGAAGTAATACAATCTACAAAACCAGTTTTAGTTGATTTTTGGGCAGAGTGGTGTGGCCCCTGTAAAATGATCGGCCCAGTAGTGGAAGAACTCGCATCTGATTATGATGGGAAAGCAGTTATAGGAAAAGTCGATGTTGATACCAACCCCGAAATCTCAGCAAAATATGGTATCCGATCCATCCCGACATTGTTGGTTTTTAAGGATGGCGAAATCGTAGACAAGCAGATTGGGGCAGTACCCAAAGGGGTGTTGAGCCAAAAGCTTGATGCTCAGATTGCTTGAGAAATAAAACCTGAAAAATATCACTTCTAAAAGGCCACTTCGGTGGCCTTTTCCATTTTTTTCAATCAAGAAATTGTCCCTTTTGACCCAGATACAGTTTGGACAGAACCGGACAGTATTCCCCACGTTTATATCCAAATTATCTTAATCAATACGTGAAACTGGTTTTAAAGCCTTTATCACTTAATTTTGCGACCGAAATAAAGATTTAGCTGTGTTAAAGAAGACGACTTCAGACAAGGTAGTTAAGTACAGGAGTACCAAGAGCAAGGATGATTTTGCCAAAGAACTGAGGAAAAGGGTCAATAACTATTTTAAGGAAAATAATCTTTCACCTTACGCCACCGCGGGTGTCAAGTTCAAGAGTGTGTTCGCCTTCGTAATGTGGGGGCTCATTTACGCAGTGATTATCTCCGATGTGCTCAGTTTTAACCTGCCACTATTGATGGCTGGTTTTTTAGCGCTGGGATTCGTGAATATCTTCATCGCTTTTAACATCATGCACGACGCATGTCACAATGCCTATTCAAAGAGCAACAAGGTAAATCGACTGCTGGGCTATAGCATGAACTTCATTGGTGGCAATAGCTATCTCTTTACCAGAATGCACAATGCGCATCATGCCTTTGTAAATATTGCAGGTATCGATGTGACACTTGAGACGCATGGTATGTTCCGATTTACACCACACGAGCCCTGGGAGCCTAAGCATAAATGGCAACACATCTATACGCCAATACTTTACTCCCTGGCCATGATACACTGGGTACTTGTCAAGGACTTCAAGTGGATGTTCGGCGAAGCTAACATTGGAAACGCCAAAGGCATCAAACACCCAGCCTCCGAATATGTAATCCTCTTTGTAAGCAAAATATTCTACTACGGAGCTACATTAGGTCTTCCCTTACTGCTGCTTTCCGCCCCATGGTGGTGGGTGGTAATTGCCTGGGTAAATCTTCACTTGCTACCTAGTTTATGTTTCGCCTTATTGTTCCAGGTTACACACGTTTATAACGGAACGCACTATCCACTACCGGATGATGAAGGCAATATCGAAAACAACTACTTCATTCATGTACTGGAAACCACGGCTGATTTCAGTAGGGAAGACAAGTTTATTACCTGGCTTTGCGGCGGTATCAACATCCATGTGGTGCATCATCTGTTCCCGCACATCAACCACGGCCATTACATCCCTCTGACCCGGATCATCAAGGATACAGCGGAAGATTTCGGTATGCAGTACCAAGAAAATCCCGATTTCTGGGTTGCACTCAAGCTGCACATGCAGATGTTGAAAAAACTAAGTGACAAGAACGCTACCGTACCTCAGTACGGCGCCAGCGCGGCATTAGCTTAAAGATTTTGATAGTGCAGATGCTTGGACAAATTCCCAGGCATCTGCTATTTCTTTCGGAAGATTTTAAAAAAGGTCGTTGACCCAATCGACCACATCATCCCACCAAGTGCTCTCCGCAGGTGCGCTGGTCTCTGTATTTAATGTGGACTTGGCACTTATTCTGACGTCCCCAGCGACGGTTGCCGAAAACATGAGAAGCAACGCGAAAAATAGAATACCTAACTTCTTTTTCATCATTTTGGTTTTAATGGTAATTGACGGGAAGTTATACCATTCCAGGAAAGGAATCAAATGGCTTCTCGGCCCCGGCTGAGACAGCTTTCCACCCTACTTACCTCCACCCAACCCTACTACTATACCAATTATCGAATTCACCAGATCGTGGTTCCATCAAATGCAGGTTTCCAAGTAGATTTAGGTATGTTTCGGAGAGTTCGCCTTTGCCTATTATTGATCCTGGCATGCAATATCGGATGGCCACAATCCAGCACCTCGGAAATAGAGGAAGCGCTCTATCAACTATCGGACTCAGGCAAAGTCGATTTTATCAACCAAAATTTCTACTCGATCTACAGTGCCAACTTTGGTTACTCGCTCACCCTCACACGAAAAGCTGCTGCATTATCCGAAGAAAACAATTGGCCGAAAAGAGAAGCCCTTTCGAAAAAGAATCTAGGCATTATATTATACTTATCTGGCGATTACGAACCTGCACTGAGGTCCTACTTGTCATCTTTTGATCTATACGATTCCCTGGGTGACAAAAGTGGGTTGGCCCAGGTCAGTAATGAACTGGCCAACTATCACCGCAAGCAGGGAGAATATCAAAAGGCACTTGACTTATGGGCACTATCCGAAAGGTTGGCCACAGAGGCCGACGATCTTCGTACGCTGGGTACATCTCTGGGAATGCAAGCCACATTTTACCGGGGCCGTGGAAATTACAGGAAGTCGGACCCACTCTTCATCAGGTGTTATGAAATCAGGAAGATCCAAAATGATAGCGTGGGACTAGGCTACGTTCTGCTGGATATAGCCGATATTGAGCGCCGGAAGGGCAACCTTACAGAGGCGCTGGCTTTTTTTGATCAATCGACAACAATAAGACAAAGAATTGGAGACGATCAGGGGGTCCTCGAAAATTATAAAGCACTTGGTGATCTGTTCATTCAGGAAAGCCAATATGTAAAAGCCGCTCATTTTTACGACCAGGCGGTAAGAGGGAGTCTCAACTTTGGGTATCCCGACCTGGCACGAATAAGCTTGGATTCCTTATCATCTACCTACGCACTGCTTGGGGACTTCCGACGATCGTTGGGGTTTAAGGTTCGGGCAGAAAATATTGAGGATAGCCTGTTCAATATGGAAAGAAGCAGAGCGATTTCCGAGTTGCAGACACAACATGAAACAGAAAAAAAAGAGCAACAAATTGCATTGCAAAATGCCCAAATAGACGAACAAGAAGCGATAATTACCAGAAATAGCATTGCTTTGATAGCAGCATTATTGGCGCTGATCCTAATTGTGATTATCGGTCTTTTGTTGAGAAGCAAAATGCAGCGTAAGCAGCATATCGAGCTGCAGGAGACCCAACTACAAGCTAGGAAAGCTGAGATCCATGCAGCCATTTCTTCCCAAGAACAGGAACGCGCCCGGTACGCCCGGGATCTGCATGACGGGTTCGGACAGCTGATATCAATTATCAAGCTCAACCTGCATAGACTGCAGTCAGGTACCGACCTCCAGGAACGAGAAAGGGTCTTTAATACCTCCGCTAAAGCAATTGACAGCATGTACGATGAGCTCAGACGGATATGTTTCGACCTGATGCCCCATACACTCATACATCAGGGGCTTTCGGCGGCACTCAGGGAGTTTTGTGCTCAAGTAAACGAAACCGGTCAATTGGTAATAGACCTGGACCTTTTCGGCCTGGAAAAACGGCTGGAAAACGTGCAGGAAATCTCCCTGTATCGAATCATTCAGGAATGGATCAACAACATAATCAAACATGGGGAAGCCCGGAAGGTTACCGTACAAATAACCACGGATGATCACGAAATAACTATGATAATTGAAGACGATGCCATGGGCTTCGACAGTCAATTACTCACTGCCGGTAGCGGAAACGGCTGGAAAAACATCAACACAAGAACCAGGCTGATCATGGGGACCTTGGAGTTAGAAACATTGGCCGGTCGAAAAGGAAATACGTTAATCATCAATGCGCCAAAAAGATTACCTGCCACAAAAGCGACTGAAAATACCACCATCACGGTATAGCAAATTTGACTTGGAGCCATTCTCTTTAGCGAATGGATTTTTTATCTTTCTTAAAAGAGAAAGCCTTGCTCAAAATATTTCTTACTGACGACCATGCGATCCTACTCGATGGACTGCAAAAAATTCTTGAGGCCGAGAGTGATCTGCAGGTGGTCGAAACAGCCAATTCGGTACAAGAAACACTTGACAAACTGACTCGGATCACGCCGGACATACTCATCTCCGATTACAATCTGCCTGACGACAATGGATTGACCCTGATCAAAAAGATCAAACGAAAATATCCAAACATTAAGGTAATAATTCTAAGTATGCACGATGAGGCGCACCTTGTTAAAGAAGTGCTAAGAGAAGGTGTTGAGGGGTACCTTTTGAAAAAAGAGTCACACACCGAACTTGTCTACGCCATCAGGTCTGTAGCCTCCGGAAAAACCTATCTAAGCTCGGATATTAACAACTTACTGCTTCGGGCTTTGCATGGACCAGATGAAGAACGACTCCTTACCGACCGGGAGCGCGAGGTGTTATTACTCATTTCCAAAGAATTCACCAACAAACAAATCGCCGAAGAATTATTCATCAGCGAACGAACCGTGGAGACACACCGCAAAAACATCTTTCGCAAGACGGGAACTCACAACCTGGTGGGACTTATCAAGTTTGCCTATGCTAACAATCTGATCTAAAAGCGCAACTACATGGTTGCTTAATTTAATTTCACCTATATTAGCAACCAAATAGTTGCATATTAAATGATTAGATAACATGAAGAACTTCGTCGAAAAGCAAAAATTCTACAACCACCCGATTGACACTGTCTGGCATGCCATTTCCGATGCGCAGGAAATTGGTTCCTGGTTTATCCATGCTGACTTTAAAGCAGAAGTCGGTTATAACTACACCTTCACACATGAAGACACTAAGATTCGCGGTGAGGTACTCGAATCTAACCCAGTGTACAAGCTGGTTTACACCTGGGACGTAAACAATAGCGGAACTGCGACGAGAGTAAGTTGGCTGCTATCAGAACAAGACGGAGGTACGTTACTCACCCTTCGCCATGATGGCGCCGAAAAATATGGCAGCCAAGAGACAGCCGCTCAAATGTTTGGTCATTTTGAAAAAGGTTGGGAAAAGGCTACGGAAGATCTACTGAATTATTTAGCTTCTGCAGCCAATGTCTGATTCCCTTAGTAAAATTTTTAAGGCCATTGCCGATCCAACTCGGCGAGAGATTTTCCACCTGGTAGTGCTGGCAAGCACTACCCTTTCCATCACGCAAATCTCCGCCCATTTTGACATGACCAGGCAGGGGGTAACCAAACACCTCAATGCCTTGCAATCAGCCGGTTTAATTGATCTCACCGCGGACGGAAGAGAAAAATTTTGCTCTGCCAACATCGAACCGCTTCAACACATAGTGGAATGGGTGCGGTTTTATGACAAATTCTGGGATCAACAACTTATGGGGCTGAGCCAACATTTGGACCGGAAGCAATCGGATACCTAACTACGGGTTTACGGTATATCATTTTGCCCTCATGGTGGTATTTCATGACCTCCTGGATTGCCGGATTTTTGATCAAAAATACCAGGCCATGAAAGCTATCAAACATTTACTCCTACTTCCCGCGATTTTGCTGGTTGTCGTTGCCCAATCACAGGAGATCAGTGACAAAAACTATCGCCTTGTAACTGTTAAATCATCTAAACTTTCGGAAGCCCCAAGAAAGGTTTACATCAAAAATTTCAAGGTCTTTTATCAAATGATCGCTGAGGCCGAGAAAACTGTATACGGGGGCAGGCAACTAGGTGGAGGATCCTATACGGGAAATGCCACCGCCAGGCTGGCCGTAGGCGTGCAAGGAGTCTCTCCCAATGACCTGCAGGCATTGACCAACCAACTGTATAATAACTATATAAACAGCCTACAAGAGCAAGGCCTTGAAATAATGAACGTGGCACAAGTGGGCGCTACCGAATTTTTCAACGACTGGGACCGGATCGATGGACCTAGAATCAACCAGGAACAAATTGTTGGTAGCTTGATGGTCGTACCTGACAATTTTGGGTACTTTGTTAAAGGCGTAAGCAAGAAAGGGAAAGAGAAAACCGGTGGATTCATGGCCGGAGTAACCGGTGACGCAGGAGGATTTCAAAGCTCGCTCTATGGTCCGGTGCCTAAACTATCGGATGAAATCGATGATGCTATTGTGGTAGAAGTAGCTATCAGCATACCCAGCATCTACCTAGATCCAAAATCAAGGCTAGGTACCGCCAAGATCAAAGGGGGGCCCTACCTCCGACTTGGGCAGGCCAAAATCTCCTACATATCCGGGAAACTGAGCAAGCCCGGTGTGCCCTCCCCAAAAACCGCTATTGAATTGACCTTGGAAAAGCCTGTAGCAATCAACGGTGTTTTTGATAGCCAAGAATTCAAAGCTGTAGCTACCAAAAGTCGAACAACAGTCCCGGACTATGCAGCTTTCTTCACAGTAGAGAACAAGACGGTGGAGCTTTCCAACACCATTGAATGTGATCCCCAAACCTACAAGAGCGAAGTAAGCAAGACCATCAACACCTTGCTGGCTATTTCGATTGAGAAACTCGCAAAAGGCCTGCAAGGAGAAAAAGTAAAATAAAAAGACCCACGATTCAGGTTGTAGAGCGGCATCTTACGGGATGTCGTTTTTCTTTCACCAAAACGCGCTAACTTGTTGTTGACCAGAAAACAATTGCTATGCCAACCGCAGGTTATTCAGGAACTCCACTTGCCAAAAAACTTGGAATAAAACCGGGGTTTCGAATATGGCTTTTCGACAATCCCGACCACTACTTCGACCTGTTCCAGGATTTGCCAGAAGGTCTGGAGCAGCTCCCTGAACTGGAAGGGGAAGTGGATTTTGTTCATGTTTTTGCGACCGACAATGACACCTTGGTACGGGTTGTTTCTAAAGCCAAATCGCACCTCAAAAAAAATGGACTCATGTGGATATCATGGCCGAAGGGAGCTTCAAAAATTCCCACCAATATCAACAGGGAGTCGGTCCGTGAAATAGGGTTAACAGCCGGACTCGTTGACGTGAAAGTTGCCGCTGTAGATGAAGACTGGTCAGGATTAAAGTTTGTATTCAGATTAAAAGACAGATAGCTGCAATCATGAAAAGATATTTTGGACTACTATTTTCAATCCTCACGTTATCATCCGCAAGTCAAAACCTTGCTAAGGATGAGTTGCTAGGTGCCTGGCAATTCCAGGGCAAGGATATCACACATCAAATGACCTGGACTGATGGTTACTTTGTCGTGACCACCTACAATGAGGACCAGTTTATTGGCACCTACGGGGGCGCATGGAATCTTAACAATGATTGGCTAGTGATGACAATCGAATTTCACACGGAAACACCAGATCAAGTTGGGAAAATCTGGAATCGCAAGCTCGAAATAAAGGACGATGGCGAGCTGGTCTATGACGACAAATCGTGGCGACGGACGGATAATGGTCAACCGGGCAATCTGCAGGGGGCGTGGCACATTACCGGTCGAATGAGAAATGGCGAAATGAGAGAGCGGCAGCCAGGTCCAAGAATAACCATGAAGATATTGTCTGGCACACGTTTCCAGTGGATTGCCTACAACACCGAAACCGCAGAGTTTTTCGGAACAGGTGGAGGTACCTATACCAGCGTTGACGGTGAGTACATCGAGAACATTGAGTTTTTCTCCCGTGATCAATCAAGAGTTGGAGCTTCTCTGAGTTTCAGTTTCGAGCTCAAAGAAGGTAAATGGCACCACAGCGGAAAAAGCAGCAAAGGCGCGGATATTTATGAGGTTTGGAGCCTGAGGTAGTTTAGGCTTTCACCCAGGATGTCCAGGGCATTTCCCCGTTCTTGATCATTTAAGGAGGCAAATCCGAGCCGGATATGATTGTGACCTGTTCTGTCCGGATCATAATTTTCCCAGGCAGGAAGACCCAATCCCTTGCTACTGGCAACTTCGGTAACCTGCTGCCAGGTAAAAGGTGCCCGCAGGCCAGACCAGAGTGCAAGCCCTCCCTTCGGTTTTTCAAAAAACACATATTGGGACAAGGACTGGAGAGAAGTGATAAACTTGTCTCTGCGAGTGGCGTAAACTTTTAGCGCTTTTTTGACATGCCGTTGGTAGTCGCCACTTTGCAGCATCTGAGCAATAACACGTTCCATAATATGATCGCCTTGCCTGTCCAGTATGCGCCTTAAGTAAACCGCGGCATCGACAAAATCGGGGGGAGCCACAAGAAATCCAATTCGCAACCCGGGTGCCACGATTTTCGAAATACCTCCCACGTAGACGACACGTCCTGTGATGTCGGCACTCATTAAGGGCATCAGCGGAGATCTCTCATAGTGAAAATCATAATCATAGTCATCCTCAATGATAGCCAGATCATACGCTGTGGCCAACTGAAGCAAACGCATGCGCCGTTCTACACTAAGGGTGGCTGTTGTGGGATGATGATGGTGACTCGTCACATACACTGCCTTGATAGGCTCCTCCCTACATAGGCGATCCAACGCTTCTACATCTAATCCATCCTGATCAACCGGCACCTTCACGAGGGTAGCTCCCGCATGGATGAAGGTCATATTGGCTGTTTGATAGTTTAATTCCCCCACTGCAATTTTATCTCCTTGTTTTAGCAAAAGCCTGGCCGCCAGGAACATCCCCATTTGACTACCACGGGTGATCATGATCTGGTCCCCTGAAATACTTAATCCCCTGGTAGTGGTTAGGTACTTTCTCAGTTCCTCTATCAATAGTAAGTCACCTGCAGGTGATTGATAATTCAAGTATCTGAGGTTTGATTTTCTGGACAACAAGGCGTTGTAAGTCCGTCGAATGTCTTGAATGGGTGAAAGTCGCAAATCAGGGAGTCCTTCATCAATAGACAACTGGTCAGTCTCTGAAATAAATGGTCGCTGAAGATGAGTGAACTTTGAAAAAGAGAATGCGGCAATGGGTCCGGAATTAGCTCGTCTGGTGTTAATGGACATTGGCGTCAGCTTGGGAATGTCCTGGTGCACGTAGGTGCCTTTCGCTGGCTTCATGTCAATATAGCCCTGTGCCCTTAACTCGGCGTAGGCTTCCACTACTGTTTTTCGGTGAAGCTTCAGTTGCTCTGCAAGCACCCTTGTTCCGGGAAGGGGGGTGCCAGGAGCTATAAACCCCTTCTCTATCAATGCTGCAATGCCGTTGCTCAGCTGTATATACAGCGGCGTTGAAATCTCCCGGTCTATATGTACCGCACTTAAAAACGAAACCACTGGACTACCATGTATATATAAACTGGATCCCTAAGGTAGTCCATAAATCATCTACTTTTGAAAAAAAATGCAACATGAAGTTTGAAAAGAAGCCACTCAATAAAGTCATGAGGGGTCCAGTCAGGGCCGAATACGACAAAAAACTCATTTACGAAATTGTAGACGCGCATATGATTTGTCATGTTGCCTATGTCTACGAAGGCACGCCGATCACGATCCCAACGGGTTATGGACGCAAGAGCGACACCATCTACCTACACGGTTCACTTAAGAATCGGATGATGCTGGCGTTAATGAATCAAGAGCGCGTAAGCATCACCGTAACACATTTGGACGGGCTGGTGCTAGCACGTTCTGTTTTTCATCATTCAGTCAACTACCGATCAGCAACTTTATTTGGCAAACCCAGGCTGGTGGAAGATCGCGAAGAGAAAATGGAGGCACTTAGACTAGTCACTGAAAACTTCCTCGAAGACAGATGGCAAGAGGCCCGCCAACCCAATGAAAAAGAATTCAATGGTACTTTGGTCTTAGCTGTCGATATTGAAGATGCCTCCGCCAAGGTACGCGCTGAGGGTGTAAACGACGAGAAAGCAGATTTGGCACTTGATATTTGGGCGGGAGTCGTTCCCATGAAAACCATTCCGTGTCCGCCCGTGCCCGAAGGAGACCTGGCCACACACCTATCAGTACCAGCTTCAGTAGTCGCTTTTTGTAAGAGGGATCGTGTGATGTAAGCGCATTGAATCAGTTTAAATTCCTTAAGAAACACCAGCTTTTGTCAAGAAACTCACAATTAATTGAATTTTTCCAATATAATCTTTTTGTATTTGCTAATTTCAGCGATCTACTAAAGGTACAGAAAGGCAATCGATCCAACGCTCAGTGGCAACAGCGTCGATACTGACGCACAAAAAGTCCGTACACTTCTGCATGAGGCATACGAAAAAAGATCGTATGATCTGGCCTCTAGCAAAGACCTGGCGACCAAGGCTTTAGAGATAAGCAAGAAGTTAGGTGATGACGAGCTCATAGGCCAGAGTCTTAGTCGACTGTCGCTTTTCGAAATGATTCAGGGGGCCTACTCCTACTCTATTGAGCTAGCCGAGAAGGCAATTTCGTACTTTCGTTTGGTTGAAAATAACGTTGGTATTGCTGATGCCAAATACACGATCGCCGGGGCACTTTATAAGACCGACGATCTGAAAAGAGGACTGCAGTATCTTATTGACTGCCTGCACATTTACCAACGGCACGAGGATTATCACAATCAGGCCCGGGTAAGGAAATCCATAGGCACGATCTACGAATATTATGGAGACCAACAAGCGGCCATTAATGCGTATGAAGCGGCGATTGAAGCAGGGAAAACTGCTAAGGATCTCAACCTTCAATCAAATGCCTTTAATCCCCTTTCCGGAATCTTGTTGAACCAAGGTAAAACCGAAGAGGCGATGGAGCTCATTGAGTTGTCTATCTCGATGAAGAAAGAAACAAACGACATTCGAGGACTGGCATTTGCACTCTACGGTAGAGGTAAAGTATACACTGAGACTGGTGACTTCATACTTGCCGAGAAAGATCTACTAAAGTCCATTGATATCCATCGTGAAATGGGCGAGGAATTAGGGATAGGCATGTCATTTCATAAGATCGGAGCGCTCTATCTAAAAATGAAAGATTTTCAAAGAGCGGACGAAATGCTGAAAAAGGCCCTCGCTTATGCCAATGAAAAGCGCATAGCCTTAATAAAATTCAAGGCTAATTATTTGCTTTATCAACTGTATAAGGAACAAGGCCAACTTGAACAATCGATGGAGTTCCTTGAAGCGTATGTCAAGGAAAAAGAATTTGTCATTGGTACTCAGACCTCTAAGCTCATCGAGAGTTACGACGCCATAGCGCGTATGGAAGCCAAGGAGGCTGAGATAAAGGTCGAAAAAGAACGGTCATCCATGATCGAGCAGAAAAACCTGGAACTGGATGCTTTTTTTTACCGCGTATCTCATGACCTGAAAGGCCCCATTACCTCCCTCGTCGGACTCGATTTTGTGGCAAGAGAGGACCTGAAGGATAACAAATCGATCCAGTATCTGGATATGTTTAAGGAGCAGATCCTGCGGATCAACCACATCATCGATAGCTTGATCAAATTCACACGAAGCAATCATTTTGCCGAGGTAGCCGAGGAGATCGATTTTTCGGAAATGTCGCAGGAATGTATTTCGTCCTTCAATTATCTCCCGAATTTTGGATTGATCGACTTTCAGGTCGTAGTGGATCAAGATGTCAGTCTCAAAGCAGAATGGGCACTTGTCAATACGATACTCCAAAACCTCATAGAAAACGCCATTAAATACGTCCGCAAGGATCAGGAACAGCCCAGAGTTGCTGTCAGGATTGGACCTAAGCACCATGGGGTCTTACTTACTGTCGAGGACAATGGCCTTGGGATGGACGAGGAAACAAGAAAAAACATCTTTAATATGTTCTACCAGGGCAATGAGGTAATCGCCGGCGCTGGTCTTGGACTGTACATTTTGAAAAAATCGGTCGATCAATTAGGAGGAAAACTGGAACTGGACAGCCAATTGAATGAGGGCACAACTTTCCGGGTCTTTATACCTGATCGTAAGTTCTAAACTAGCTGCTGACCTCCATGATCACCTCTAGCAACTGATCATTGTCCCAAGGTTTAGAGATTATCTTGTTGATCCCTGCTTCTTCATATATATCTCCTGTGAATTCTTTGGTGATCATACCGCTCAGAAGGAATCTGGAGGCTTCGGGAACAAGGTCTTTTGTTTTCTTTAGAAACTCATCACCTCTCAAACCGGGCATCTTCCAATCGGAAAGGATAATGGTTTTCTCCAGGTTCTGATCCTGATAATCTTCAAGTATTTCCAGTCCTTCATTGGCATTTTCAGCAAATTCAAGGTGGAAATCCTTAAACGCTCGCCGTAAGAGTGACTTAAGCGTAACTAGAATGTACGGTTCATCATCCACACAAAGGATCAGGCCCCTTTTCATTTCCTAAATATAATGAATGCTATAAGTTCATTGGGGCATTCGAGGTAAAGAAACTCTAAATAGGGCCCCGCTAGGGGTGTTTTCCACGGTGATCTTTCCCTCGTGTTTTTCGACTACCTTCTTGGATATGCTCAACCCCAATCCTGACCCCTCTCCTTCAGGTTTAGTCGTTTCGAACGGTTCAAATATTTGCTCTTTTACCTGCGGGTCAATACCCCCGCCACTATCCTCAAACTCCACCCTTACTTCCTCCGCATTCTGACGGATACGGATCCACAGGTTGCCTTTAAACCCATTGGCGTAGGCGGCATTACTTAATAGATTGGTCCACACTTGCGTTAGCTCGTCAGGATAGCCTTCGAGCACTACCTTATCGTCAAATTGCTTGTAGATAGTAATATCCTTCAACTTGTTCTGATGAAGTGTCAGTATGGTATTTATGTTACGGACAAGATCAAAAGCTGTCTTTGTATCCTCGAGATTTTTAAACGAGTAAGTCTTTAGCGAAAAAAGAATTTTATCGGCTCGTCGCAGCGCCTCTGTTGCTGTCATGATAGAACGGGTCCTGGTCGAGATGAAAACCGCAAGTTCCAAAAACCCTCTACCACTTTCATTGTCAAAGAAAGGATCGAATCGATGTAGGTCATCATATATTTTCAGGTCATCGAAGATATCCGTAAGCTCTTGAGCTGCCTCCGGCTTCCGTTGCATGAAGTAGTTTTTGACCTCCTTCTTCAATTGGCGCTGTTTATTGGTGGATATAGGCCGCTGCTGAGCCTGATAAGAAGCTACTACCAATTCTATCATTACCCGGATGGCGTCAGGGGACATAGCCTCTGCAAGCTCATGATATTTCTTGACCTCCCGCATTTGTGCATCTTCGATCAACTGCAGGTTGGACTTCACAGCTGCGATCGGTGTGTTCAGTTCATGTCCGATTCCTGCAAAAATCCTTCCCAGGTAGGCCATTTTTTCGGACTTGATAATCTCATCTTGCGCCTTGGCGAGCTCCCTTGATTGAGCGAGTACCTTTCTGTTACTTTCTTGCAATTGTCTATAGGCCCAACGACTTTTTTTAAGCGTCCTGACATACCTGATAGAAATAATGAAGGATACGAAAAGCGTAGCTACAAGGAGTATGATCCAAATACGTTGTTCTTCCACCTCGCTATTGGAACGTTCCAGCAATAACGCAAGCCTGGCGTTTTCCACTTGTCTTCTTTCCTGGAAGAGCATTCTTTGACTTTGGCTTTGAAATGTCAAAGCATTTGTTCGTGCCAGACTATCCTCCAATTCCGTGTAGCGTTTGTAGGCACCATAAGCCTGTTGATAATCGTTTTGAATATCCCACAGCGCCGCCTCTTGGCGATAGGCCAACGCCAGTTGTTCGGTCTCACGCGCCTGCAGAGCAAAATTTTTAGCCGAATCAACTTTTTCAAAAGCCCTGCCCACCTGGCCCCAGTCGCTGAGAATTTCGCTCATAGCAATTTGCAACTTTGCCGTACCAACCACGCGACGAATCTCAAGTGAAATAGCAAGTGCTTCACTATAGGACGCGAAAGCCAACAATGTATCCCCCTGAAACAATTTTATATCTCCAAGCAACTCATAAATCCCTTGTAGTAGTTTCCGGCCTCTGGGAGGCAATGGCAGTCGAAGGGCAGCATCAATGTAGAACGAGGAACTATCAATGGCGCCCATATCCAAATGAACAGCTGCCAATTCTTTGTAGGCCACCGTGACATGGGCAGTATCTCCAATACGCAGTAAACCATGCTTGGCCTCCAGGGCATATTGATACCGACTGTTTTGGTCCCCCTCACGATCGTACAACTCAGCCAATTCCAGGTAATGATGGTAATGCTCAAAGCTCTCGGTAGGCTTCAGGAACTGAATCATCGAAAGGTTGTTTTCTATCGCCTCGTCAAGCCGGTCTTCCTCCACGAATAACTCGCGAATTAGTCGGTTAACCCGTACATAATTTATAGTATCGCCTGTTTCGCGATAAATATCAGCGGAAAGCTCATAATAAAACAACGCCGAATCAGCGTCTATCCCAGCCATGGCTCTACCCTTCTCTAATTGGTCACCAGCGCTACGCAAACGATCAGCAGAGGCGGATCCCTCTGTTTGGCCGTTGCCAAAAGCACAATACAAAAGCAATAGAATTACCAGGGTTGATCTGGACATGTACTAGCTCAAAGGGTCTCTAAGGTCACTCCCAAAAATAACGTTAAAATATTGGGAACCATATACGCTTTGAAGCGCATAATTGGCCATAAGCCAGGGGTCATTACAAGGCCATTATCTGTCATATCGATTCAAACGACAAAAAAGTTACTGGTTAGATAATTTTTGACATTGCTATTTGCAATTTTCTGAAACTCATCAGGGTGCAGGAAGTCACGAAAATCCTTGACCAAAGCACGTTCACCTTTCTCCTGAATCGTCATGAAATAGTCTGTACCAAAAAGTAACTTCCCTCCGATACGTGAATCGTTAATATCATTTTGAAGATCCGGGAAAACATGCTTGTCCGCCAGCGTATAAGAGACATCAGTGAAGATGTTATTTTCCTCAGAAATTAGCTGCTTCGTCTTTTCATAGAAGTTCCCCAACGGATTGACTTGCTTTTTCTTCGGACCAGCACCCCGGGACCTGAGTATCTCGGTACTGCCACCATAATGAGCGATGCATACTTTCAACTTGGGAAAATGCTTGAGCACTTGTCTGTAGTTTTCCGGATCGGTAAAGTGATTTTTAAAATCCTTTACTTTCATGGCGCCATCTTTCCGGTGATCATTCTCTGGCAGCATAGCTCCGGTCAGGTCTGGGGACCACAATTGCCTGGCGGTGAGTCGGTCGCCCTTGTAAAATACCCCTCCTTTAGTGCAATGTGTCATTAACGGCAACGCATTATCCTCCGCGTATTTATATACCTCATAAAGATTAGGATCGTACGGATAAAAGCCCAATGCCGGATATAGTTTGATACCGATGAAACCATATTTCTCCACATAGGTTCGAACCAGCTCCAGCAATTCCTGTGGAGATCCACGTCTAGGATCAACCGAAACATAGGGCAATAATTGATGCATGTACTTCAACTTGAGCCGTACAATTTCTGTCAACTGGGTATTATAGTTGATTTCTGCTCTACCGGCACCCATATGGTCCATGTCCAAAGTCAGCGCGACAAAACGACAGTTGTCGTCGTAGTTGCTCATCAGGTCTTCTAGTATTTTTTCTTGACTTTTCTTGCTTCCGATCGCAACGAAATTGCCGAGCTTTTGAAGGAAATCCCGCTCGCCAGGAAGGGCCGCCGAGAGTAGTTTGATCAGTAGCTTATTGATAATTGGAGTAGTGAGAAACTTCGTACTCACCTTACCCAGGAAGTTATTGGGGGTGCACTTAATTGTGAAAATGTGCGTGTGAATATTGTATAATTCCATGCGCTGTAATGGTTAGGATTTGGGTTTGGCGCCACTGTTGCGGAGGTTCACAAGTTTATTGAGCGCATCGAACCAAAAGGGAGCTCCCCGTGAAATGGCAATGGCAGATATCGTCAAACCCAACAGGTTGACCAGGTATTGCCAAATATTTCTAGGAATTTGCAGTTCACTAAGCCAGCCGTTCTTCGACGGATCACGCTGCCATTTCCAGCTGGCTCCTTTGGCATTCCAGCCAACCGGCAAATTACTATCCTTAATGGCGCTGTAGATACTATCTGCTCGCTCATACCTTGTTTTCATCACCTGTTTTAATGAGTCAAAAGACGCCTGGCTCATTACCCCCAAGTCATTGTCCGGACTTAACATATTAATCGCTGTGGCATCGTCCGGGCGTTGGCCTGATTCCACTGTTTGCACCGCCGAACTGACAATTCTATTTCTTAGATCCTCGTCTTGCCAAAACGACGACAGCAAATGGAAAAAATTGATATTGAACACGACCGAGACACCAATGGATATAAATAGTAATCTCCTGGTGGACTTTCGTTTAAACCATCCCGACACACGATCCATATAGTCATTGTACCAGGTCTTAATCTTGATCTGCAGTTGATCCGAGGTACTTGTAAACTGAACAAAACTCTGGAGCATCCATTTGAGATCACTCTCATTGAGTGTAGCCAAACCAGCCTTGAAATTAGCAAACGTATCCTCCCCATGAGGTAAAGCGTTTTTTTCGATGACCTGCTTACCATTGCCATCTAAACCAATTTTTATATCTCTCGCTTCCTCCGCTATGGTGAGGATCAGGGCCTGCGAAAAATTGTCAGGAGAGATATAGGAGGGGAAACTTTGATGGTCACGCTTACTGGACTTGATAAGTGCCTGATCATACAGCAGCACTGCAAAATTTTTGTTTGCCGGATCATTGAAAACTTTGTCCATGGCATCCTTCAGGATAAGCGCCCGGTCTTTGTAGTACGTATTGATAATCTCGAGGATGGCAGCTGCGAAAATGCTGAATAGGAAAAAAACGAAAACGATTGAGATCGTAAGGTCCAGGACAGGTGTATCAAACATAGGTGGGCAGGTTGAATATTAAATCTATCCATTTTTCAAGCAATTAAAAAGTTAGCTGCAAATCTTCTGGCAAGACCATTCACGACACCCTCGGGCCCACTCACGAAAAGTGACATTGCCTGCTATTCCTTCCCAGGATGTTCTGCGTTTTATTCACTCAAAAAAAAATGAAGAGAAAAACATTCATTCGCAATGGAAGCATACTCGGCGCCATGGCGTTAATCCAACCAGCCTGGAGCCAGGAAACAAACAAAATATTCAGTGCCGAAGAGATCACAGAATTTGTTTTCGCAGCCCATAAAGACTTAGAAGAAACGCAAAAAATTGTAGAGAAGAAACCACTCCTGCTGAATTGCACCAATCAATTCAAAAAGGGCGATTTCGAAACGGCTTTAGGTGGAGCGTCACACATGGGTCGACGTGATATTGCCGACATGCTGGTAGCCAAAGGAGCAAGACTAGATCTATTTAATTATACCTTTTTAGGCTACAGTGATTTTGTTAAGAAATTTATCACTGATTATCCACATTTTCTACGTGCCCCTGGTCCACATGGATTCACCCTCCTTCACCATGCCAAGGTAGGCGGCCATACTGACATGGAGACATGGCTCATGGAAAAGGGGCTCAGTGAGACGCATATAAAAGGTGTTTTTGGATAAAACGCCTTCCAAATCCGGTCGAAAAACACGTATCTTTCTATATGCATTGGTGGAACTTTTTGAAACATCAAAGGAAATACTTTATTGCGGCCTCCGGCTTCTATTTGGTGGTTGTGGTCCTTGCCATGATACAAAATGTGATAAAATATGGTCAATACCAGGGCTACAACCCCTGGGTTTCCATATTATACCTACTGGTGGCACAATTGGCTTTTTTACTTATGCTTCCGATGGTGCTTTTAGCATACCAACAAGCCCACCGGCAGCGTCTCAGATATTATGTGTGGGCACCGGCAATTACGTTTGTAGCCTTACTCCTGTTTTACCTATTGTCCAGTAGTACCATCCATATCTTCGGCTACTATGATGGTTACTTATCCGAGCAATATTTCAGGCAGTACTTTGGGCGTGAAGTCCTTTTTCACCTGCTGCTGCTTGGGGCAACAGCCTATTATGTCTACAATCTTCGTGCTCAGAGCAAAGTCATTTCGGGTTCCATTGGAAGGAAAAAGATCGAAATTCAAATCGATCAGGTCCGGTGGATTGAGGCTGATGACCACTACCTGAAAATCCATACAGACAAGTTCGCCATGGTCAAACGTTCCACGCTGGAACAGATGGCAAGTGAACTTCGGCCAGATTTTGTCCGGATCCATCGCAAGTACCTAGTCAATAAAGCCAGGATCACCGGCAAAGAAAAATTGAAAAGGGACGAATACGTTGTGCTCACTTGCGGCGAAAAGCTGAAGGTGGGGAGGTCTTATGCTCCGATTACCGTGGCATAGCTACTCCGACACGGATTAAAATACACTAGCTTTGGGCAACCTTCGGCAAGCCAACTTGTCCTTGAAAAGGATGAGATATACTATTTTTTCAATACTGCTATTATTCCTGAGTTGTGACAACACAAAAGATTCGCAGGAGACGAAACCAACAATCGAGGAGCGGTTACGAAGTTTCGAAAACGACCTGCGAGAACATCAGGCATACCTTCATATACCCGGCATTGCTGCTCTTATTTTAAAAGATGATGAAGTGCTTTGGGAAAGGTATTTCGGGTACGCCAACCTGGAAGACAGCATTGCGCTTAGCCCCTACTATCGATTTCCGATAGCATCAGTCTCAAAAACTTTTGCTTCGACGGTGATCTTGAAGTTGGTCGAGAATGGCATACTATCTCTGGAGGATCCCATTGCAAAATACGGTCTACAATCATCTCCGGGAATTACAATTCGCCACTTGCTGTCTCACACTAGCGAAGGAACTCCCGGAACTCTCTTCAACTACAGCTACCGATATGGCTGGTTGACCGGCATCATTGAAGCCGCATCTGGAAAGCCTTACGAAAAACTCCTGGATAGCCTGATACTACAACCCCTTGCACTTACTGAGACGGTACCATTGGTCAATCAACAGGTGGTAGATTCTCTTCGGAATGACCTGGCATCGCCATACACTTACTACGGTGAAATTGAACCAGGACACTTTGACCCGGGGTTGAGTGCCGCCAGTGGCTTATCCTCGACCGTCCGCGATCTTGCCAGGTTTGAACAAGGATTAAATACGATCCTGAAACCTTCAAGCCTGCAGGAAATGTTCACGCCAACCAAGGCACCCAATGGCATGCCCCTACCCTATGGATTGGGGACCTTCACACAACATTTCCAAGAGGAGAAACTGACTTGGGGTTATGGCCAGGAGGACTGTTTTTCCAGTTTGGTTCTTCGAGTGCCCAATGAGAACATTACCCTCCTGCTGCTGGCTAACAATAACCTCCTTAGTGATCCTGCCAGGTTAATCAGTGGTGACGTGACCTCCTCGCTGTTTGCTATGAGTTTCTTAAAAAAGGTAGTATTTCCCGAAAAAGTTATGGCTAATAGCATACTGCAGGCAGAAGGGCTCGCCGCTAGTTTTTTGGGGTATGGTGAAGCCTCAGAAGCGGAGAAGTCCTTTAACAAAGTCCGGGCCCTGGTCGGGAAAACACCTGACTTGACGCAAAATACGAATGTGCCCATGCTGCATCTGCTACAGACCTTGAGTACACGCGGTTATCGCGATTTCGACGAGCAATTAGTGGCCATGGGGGAAAAAATATTGACCAAAAACCCTGATCACCCTTACGCCAACATGTACATGGCCTTTCATTACGAAGCTATTGGAGAAATAGACAAGAAAATACCCTTTCTTGAAACGGTGGGTGATGCCGAGAATTTTAGCCCTTTCTGGTACACGGTTGATGCCTGGCTGCAACTGGCCAATTACTACGATAGCAGGTCTTCTGACAAAGCGCTACTCTACTGGCAAAAAATCCTGGATTTTGGCTGGAATTATAATGGAGCCGTCGACCTGGCTCGCTCACGAACTTCCGAAAACGGACTGGAAGATTAAAAACCCTATCCTCGATTTAACTCAGCAATACATTTCCTACTAAAAAGTAGAACATATAAATAAGAATCTGATATATTTGTTCTACAAGTTAGTATCTTATGAAAGAAACAAGGCTAGGCGACTTTGAAGAGACTTTGCTATTAATTGTCGGGATACTCGGAGAAGATGCATACGCTTTCCGGATTTCCGAGGAATTCGAAAACCAAGCGCAAAGAGCAGTGTCAATCGGGGCCACACACTCTACATTGAACCGGTTAAGTGAAAAGGGCTTTTTAGAATCTTTCATGGGGGCAGCTAAGCCTGAGCGTGGTGGTAGGCGCAAAAGGATCTACCGCATCACCGCAGCCGGCCAGCGGGCCCTGGAGAATTCACGGGATTTCAAAATAGCGCTGTGGAAGCAGTTCCCTGCCTTCTCTACGGGGAAAATCGATTTCAATCATGGCTAGGTTCGCGCCCAAATTGGCCCAAAAACTACTTGCTTCCTTCCTTAAGGACCAATTACTGGAAGAGGTACTGGGTGATCTGGAGGAAAAATTCCAACAGGTCCGAGATAAAAGGTCATATAACCGGGCAGTTCTCAATTATTGGTTCCAGGTTTTCCAGTACTTCAGGCCCTTCGCCATTAAATCACTCAAAAACTCAAACTACCTCATCATGAATCGACATCATCTCTTAATAGGGTTCCGCATACTCATTAAAAACAAGGCATTTGCAACCCTCAACATTGGCGGTCTTGCGCTGGGTATGATCGTGGCACTCCTCATTGGTTTGTGGATTCACGATGAGTTTTCCTTTGACAAGAACCATAATCACTACCACCGCATTGCCCAGGTAGTCAGATACGATGGCGAGGACGATGCCGTCTATACTTCCCAGGTCAGTAAACTCAGCGAGTTTTTATCCGAAAACTATGCAAACTATTTCGAGCAGGTAGCGGTAACCTTTTATCGCAATGGTGAAGAATTGCTTACGAAAGGCAACAATACCATTTCTGAAACTGGCTACTTTTTTGATAAGCAAGTAGGTGAGCTGCTGTCACTAAAAATGATCTCTGGCACCTATGAAGCTCAAAAACCTGACGAAATCTTGATCTCCAGTGATGTCGCTGCCAAATTCTGACAAAAACCAGAACGCAATTGGCGAAGTACTGGAGTTGAATGGTTCGGTAAAACTCAGAATCAAGGGGGTCTTCCAGTCACTCCCCACCAATTCAACTTTCCAGGATGCCCAATTTTTTGTATCCATGGATCTTATTTACAATGAGAACAACCCCAGAACCTGGGACAATTTCAATACCCGTACCTACGTGCTACTGCGTGAAAACGCTCAAATAAAGGCAGCAAGTGAAGCCATAAAAGACGTTCTGAAAAATAACAGTCCCAATGGCCAAGAGCAAGAATTGTTTTTGCATCCCATGGCCAATTGGCGGTTGTACTCCGAGTTTGAAGGTCGTGAATCGACCACCAGTCAACGACTCCAATTCGTCGGACTTTATGCAGTGATCGCGCTCTTCGTACTCATTCTTGCGTGTATCAACTTCATGAATTTGAATACTGCCAGATATCATCACCGAGGGAAGGAAGTTGGCATTAGAAAAACCATAGGTTCCAGGCGTATCCAATTGATTTATCAGTTCTTATTCGAATCGTTGCTTTATGCATTTGCCGCGTTCACAGTTTCTCTACTTGCGACATGGACATTGCTACCTTGGTTCAACGACCTATCGGCAAAAACACTTACTATTCCCTTTTCAGAAGTTTATTTCTGGGTTATCTGTGTGGCGTTCGTATTGGTCACCGGTTTTGCCGCTGGCAGTTACCCAGCTTTCCTTTTGTCTTCATTTCGCCCACTTCCCGCTTTGCAAGGTGTGCTGAGGCAAGGCGCCACCAGCCGACGGCTGCGTGAAATGCTGGTCGGTTTTCAATTTATAGTATCCATAGCGCTCATTATTGGCACCGTCGTGGTGTACCAGCAAATCGTTCATGTTAAAAATAGATATGTGGGCTACGATCAACAGGGTGTGATCAGCGTACGTGCTCGCACCTCTGCTTTCCTCGAGAAATTTGATGTACTCGCCACCGAATTAAAAAGGAATGGGCTCATCACTGAAGCATCTACCGCCAATTACCCACTGACCAACACGCTGGGTAACAACGATATTTTCAGCATCGGAGATCGAACGTTGGATGTTTCTTTCAATACTATCACGGTGAATTCCGACTATGGTCGTACTACCAACTGGGACCTGAAAGCGGGTCGGGACTTCAACGGCGACGTGCAGGACGAATCTTCCTCTGTTATCGTTAGCGAATTGGCGGCCCGGAAGATGGGACTGGACAATCCGGTTGGCACGATCATCTACGCGGATCGCGAATTCAACGGACGCAGAAGCTGGACCATTATTGGGGTCGTTGGTGACATGATCAAAGGCTCTCCTTTCGAGGCACCAATGCCGCTGATGGTGTTCCATGCCGAAAACCCACTCCGGTGGGCATTTTTTAAGATGACTACTCGTCAAAACCCAAGCAGCTCACTTCCCAAAATGCAAGACCTTTTCGAAGAGATCATCCCCGGGCATCCATTTGCCTACAGTTTCTTGCAACAGGAATATGCAGCCAAATTCCGAGAGGAAGAGCGTGTTGGTAGTCTAGCAGCGTTCTTCAGTACCCTTGCCATCCTGGTCAGCTGTTTGGGGTTATTTGGCCTATCTGCATTTATGATGGAGAGTCGAACTAAAGAAATTGGAATTAGAAAAACGCTCGGAGCCACGACTTCTCAGTTATGGAAGCTGTTGTCGCTGGATTTTGCCAGGCCCATTCTGGTAGCTTGTGTTTTGGCCGTTCCCCTGGCTTCTCAGGTAATGACAAACTGGCTCGCGGGATACGAATACCGCATAGAACTTAGCTGGGGGATTTTTGCTTTCGCCGTACTCATAAGCTTTGTCGTAGCCCTTGGCACAGTCAGTATCCATTCTTTGCGAGCAGCAGTTGCCAACCCTGTAAAAGCACTTCGGTCCGAATGAGACCTACCCCGCCCAAACTGGCATCCTGGCTGCTCCGGCTATTCTAATCGCAAGTAAATGGCCGGAAAATTTTTCGGTAGCTGTAACGCTGACCCCTACTATTTCCTCACTTCCGGCCTACTTACCATATTTATTGCGGGTGTGACCGTGCTGCTGGCCTCCTTCAACGCTACAAGATTCAATCGGTGCTGCAATTGCGTAATGAATGAACATTTTTAACTGAAGGGTCACATAAGCTACTTGAATGGACCAGGCTGAAAAAGTATTTTCTAACCGGATCAGCTAGCTTTAGCATCAAAAAAGAAGATGAAACGCTCGACGTTGATAGGCATATGGATATTGATGTGTTGCTCCCTGATAGCTCAGAACGACCCCTTGAGCGCTTTTGCACCCTTAATTGGTAAAACATGGAAGGCGGAAGGTACTTGGTCCAACGGTGGCTCATTTAAGCAGATCACGCAATTCGAGTATGCACTCAACGAAAAAATTATAATTGCTAAATCTCAAGGGTTCACTGATCAGGAACAAACGACTTTTGGCGAGCGCAATCACGGCATCAGAAAATATGACGGTGCCACCGGCAAAATACGATTCTGGGAATTTGATGTATTCGGAGGCCTCACCACGGGAGAAGTCCAGATCGATGGATCAAACTTGTATTACGTCTATGAGTATGGCGGAGCGATCATCACCGATGCCTGGATCGCCAATGAAGATGGTACTTACCAATTCATTGTCGGATCCATAGAAAATGGCAATTGGCGACAAAAGTACCTCGAGTGTACATTCAAAGCTGAGTAAACAGGGAGCAACATGTCGCTGCTCCCCATTCCGCTTGGTGCTGCTGTTTCAGCTGCGAAAACCTCTCAGAATTTCTTCTATCTGGCTCAGATGTCTTTGAATATGACCTGGTATGAAGATCATGAGCTGATAGGCATCCACTTCTCCGTAGGGAGATTGGCCGTAAAAATGCCTGAAGGCAGTCTTTCGGTCACTCAGGATCTCCAGGAATCTTTCACCATTTTCCTGATAAACCTTCAGCATCTCAGCCTTTGTCATGGCTGCCCCCTCAGGTTCAAGTGGTGTTTTTACCTTCACACCACGGTCGGCGATTTTAGATAATAGCCACCCGTCTCTGCTGCTCAAGTCCACCTGTTGATCGGACTCGCTGGCCAGTGCTTTCTGAAGCCCTTTCAATTGAGCAGGCATAGCCAGAATAATATGTTCCATGGTCTCGGCAACACTCCATCCTCCACTTGCTGGACGGCGCTTCCAATCTGCCTCACTTAAACCCTCCAGGGTCGACTCCAATAACTTAGTAGTAGTCCAGTAATTGTTTTCCAGGAACTCCCGCTCTGAATCGGAAATCCTGCCTTTTTGTGACATGGCAGTAATACTCAACATACCACTCACCAGAAATAGCATAAGTCGCTTCATAACTTAAAAGAATTGAATTTTAAAATTTGGCTTACCGGCATAGACGATTTCAACTCCCCCTGCGACTACCGCAAAAGCCTGGAATTAGCCGAAGGGTACAAAAATCAACATGAATGGTATGGTATCAGTCGACCTCCTGGCTATCTCCGCTCCTCTTTTTGCAGGTGGAGCATTTTCGACGGGCTTTGAGCTTAGCCTCCTTTCGCCTCTAATCATCTAGGTCGATCGCTATTGACCACAATTTCGTAGATTAGTTTTTAGACACGCCAATGGTATTGCAAGGACAAATCAGGGATTTCAGGGTGTTTGACCTCAATTGGAAAACCGCTTCCATCAGGTATGGAGTAGTCCTGTTCCTAGCCCTTACCAACGCTTTTTTAAGGATTGATATGGGAGCACCTCGAACCGGATTTGAGTTCCCGTGGCGCATATTCTTCTTTGGCTTTGTTTTCGCCTTTACTGTATGTACAAGCTCCTGGGTGGTAACCACTTTCGCTAAGCGAATTCTTTTCTCAAAAGGGAAAATAGACCTTCGAAATACCGCCAAATTCCTTGCCGTCAATGTGTTGGTGGCGCTGATCGTTTATACAATGCTTTATATCACACTGAATGGCCAAATCTACCCCAGGCACTTTGCCATTTATTTTTTACTGACAATTGCTGTTGTATCCATCGAAAACCTCATATATCTACTTTATTGCACAATAGAGAATGCGAAAGATCTGGAAGAGGAGTTAAACCATAAGCAAAGAACCTCTCTTGTTGTGCCCACAGGTCAAAAGCACCTGACGGTCTCACTCCCGGAGATTGCCTATGTGCATTTAAGCGATGGAATCGTTACCTTACATACAGATAATGGACTGATAGTCACGCAATTCGGATCGATGGAAGAGGTAGAAATGCTGCTACCAAAAGGTCAATTCTTTCGAGCCAATCGCCAATTCATTTTGAATAGGGCTGCCGTGAAAGAAATAAAAAAAGATACTAACCGAAAACTGAAGCTTGAGGTAAATGGCCATGTGCCAGCAACAGAAATATCGGTAAGTCGGTACAAAAGCAAAGAACTTATGGACTGGATGAGACAAGCATAAACCAAAACTTACTATGAACACCGCCGCCTATTGGAAGGACCACCTTCAGATGATTTCGCATCCCGAAGGAGGTTGTTTCAAAGAAACCTATCGCGCCGATGGTATCATCGCGCATGAAGCATTACCACCTGGTTATTCCGGAGCCCGTTCGTACTCGACAGGGATTTATTTCTTACTGGAAGCAAAGGAATTTTCTGCACTGCACAAATTAAAGCAGGATGAAATGTGGCACTTTTACGATGGCACCACACTGCATATCCATAGCATTGATCCGGATGGCGAATACTCTCTCACCAAGCTTGGGCGCAACGCGTCTGAGGGCGAAGAACTGCAAGCAGTCATTAGGGGAGGGCACTATTTTGGGTCAGAAGTAGCTGATCGTACCTCCTACGCACTCGTTGGTTGTACTGTCGCTCCGGGCTTTGACTTTGCTGACTTTGAAATGCCCGGAAGAGAGAGCCTAATTGAAAAATTTCCAAGTCACAAAAAGCTTATCGAACGACTCACCAGGGAATAGCGACTTTCTCAAAATACGAAGGTCGTGCTTAAGATGGCCGTTGGATTGGCATTACTTACTTGCCCAGGTACAAAAACGATGAATAGTCGGTCAACTTTCCGATCTACAGGTTGATTCAAGCGAATGGAGACAAGACCTCCAGCCGGAGCATACGGAGCAGATAGCTGTCCGGTGCCCGCCAACTCGCCATTCACCTCATCAAGTCTTAGTTCGAATTGTAGGGCCGACGTGGGTGGGTCTTGCCAGCCAGCTGTCAAATTCACAGCCTTCACACCCGTGAGATCAATGTCCTCAAGCAAAAACCAGCCGGTTTCCTCCGGAACTATTAGCAGTTCGGTCCCCTCAAAGTTGAAATGCTGAAAGCCCTCCGATGGTGTCTCACCATCGAAGAAAAGCGTATTGGCACGCAGTGTGATAGAGGCGACGCCCGTCAAGGGTTGTAGACCCTGCCTCCCCTGATCGGTATAGCGAGCTGTCAAGACCATCACATTATCCCCTGTTGCGGGAGTTGGAACAAACGAACCAGATGCAGGTAGCGAGGGTTTCTTTTCCTCAGCAAGAGATTGGATGTATAGCGCAATTTGCCTGGCCTCCTGCGCACTTACATCAGGATGCGCTGGCATAGTCACTTCACCCCAAACTCCAGAACCTCCGGAAATAATTTTGTTTTGCAAGTATCGCAAAGCGCCCGATTGACCTTTATATTTCTGCGCTACAGCCGTGTACATAGGACCCACCGAGGGTCCAGATTCTTTATGGCAGGTTTTGCAATCCATAGCCTGAGTCAGTGACTTTCCGATCACAGAAGCGGAAACCTGCTGATGCCCTGCCGAAATGGACGCTTGATCTAAACCATCCATATAGTCCACCGAAACATAGGCATTGGATACATCTAACTCCGGTTCATCCGCATCTGTCACAGCCACCTGATAGCTTATACGCTTACCCGGTATAAAGAAGCTGGCATTACCACTTACCAGGTCAATCGATACATTGGGTCGGGAATTGCCAGCGACGATGGATATCTCGTTACTTTCGGTCTTGCCACCCTTGCCATCTTTTACTGCAACGGAAATCTTGTATTGCCCAGATTGCTTGTAGGTGTGCGAAACTGATGGCTCGTTGGTCTCCAAAACCTTATCGCCAAAATGCCATTGATACTTGATATCGTCTCCATCCCTATCCATTGCGCTCACCGTGGCTTGGATGGTTAAAGGCAACTTGCCTGATGTTCGATCGATAACCAAGTCCGTGACAACTGGCGGGCGATTACCTGGATTGAAGGCAATGTAACTAAGACCAGAATCGTCGTTTTTCGTGAACCAACCGCTTCCGTATTCCAGCAAGTAGATCTTGCCATTTGCGTCTATTTCCATATCAATCAGGTTGTTGACATTAATATCCGGAGCAAAGGGTTCCATTTTGTTGTATTCACCGCTCTCGAAAAGGCTTATTGCTTTCATCCAACCGCGCATCCAGTCATATACAATCACCTTCTCGTCATAGTAGTCAGGCAGTGAGGTACTGTTCTTGTATAAATCGGCATAATATACCGGACCCGCCATAGCATTGCGCCCCCCTGTGCCAGTTTGTGGAAATTCGGATGACGCAACATACGGGTAAAAGGCATAGGCCGGCATGGCTTTAGGTAACTCCTCCAATCCTGTATTATTGCGAGACATGTTTACGGGCTTTTCCGGATCAAAGCGCTGCCCGGATTTTCCTGTAGCATAGTTATATTGGTAATAGGCCTTGTTATCAGCAATAAAGAAGGGCCACCCAAAATTTCCAGCCGCTCGGGCCTGGTTCATTTCATCGTACCCTCGGGGACCCCTTGAAGATAAACTGTCAGCCCGGGCATCAGGCCCTACATCACCCCAATATACCCATCCCTTTTTCGGGTCAACCGAAATTCTGTACGGATTACGATGCCCCATCGTAAAAATCTCAGGTCGGGTTTGAGGTGTGCCAACAGGAAACAGGTTGCCCTCCGGAATATCATATGAGCCGTCTGGATTCACCTTAATACGCAGGATCTTTCCTCTTAAGTCGTTGGTATTTCCGGAAGACCTGGCTGCATCGTATTGCTCGTGGCCAGGCAAATCATTGAGCGGCGCGAAACCATTATTTACAAAAGGTACGCCGTTTTCATTAAATGGGGTAGAATTGTCACCCGTGGAAAGATAGAGCATGTTGTCCGGGCCAAACGCAATGGATCCTCCTGTATGACAGCAAATCTCCCGTTGGCTGGCTACGTCCAAAATCACTTGCTCAGTGGCAAGGTCCAGTCGGTCGTCGATAAATTTGAACCTTGATAGCCGGTTGACCCATTCATCGCCGGTTGGACTGTAAAAGACATAAATCCAGCGATTGGCTTCAAACTCGGGATCTTTCTGCAAACCCATTACTCCTTCTTCCGCATTCACATCAGGGGTGTGTAAAGTCTTATAATATACATCCAGGTAGGCCGCCTGCTTGAGCTCTTTGGTCCGAGCTTTGTAAAGCATTATCTCTCCTCTCCGTTGAGCGATCAGCACATCCCCGTTGGGCAAGAGGGCCATTTCCGTTGGTTCAAAAAATTCGCCCATAACCAGTGGTACTTTGGAAAACCTGTCCGGATCCGGTGGTATCTCGGAGGCAACAGTAGAGAAGTCGGGCTTTAGGTTGTCGCCTATCGCGTATTTGATACCTCCTAACAAGTGGCTCAAAAAACGGTCCTCCGTGAAGCTTTCTGATGTGTGACCCAAGCCCATGTAAAAGGACCTTCCTCCATCAAAATCGTGGTACCAACTCATGGGATGATCACTACCATCAGTTCCCCCTTCGTATGTATTTTCATCAACGGTGACCAACACGTTGATATCTGGTTGAAGGAGCTTATAGTTGTAAATTTCGTCTTGCCGTACCCAGGTGCCTTTTTCTAAAGAAGTTCCGGGAATATCTCCCACCACCTGATAGGTAGCTTTCTGGATTTTAGGGTGGCTCTCGAAGTAAGCGCCTACTAGTTGGCCGTACCATCGCCAATCGTATTCTGTATCCGCAGCAGCATGAATACCCACAAAACCTCCTCCGGATTGAATGTATCGCTCAAGGCCCGCCTCCTGTAGGTGATTCAGCACATTGCCAGTAGTACTCAAGAAAACAACAGCGGAGTACCCCATTAATCCATCATTTTCAAAAACTTGGGCATCGGCGGTAGCTACCACCTCGAAATTATTCGCAGCACCCAACGCCTCAATGGCCTGTATTCCCACAGGTATTGACGCGTGTTCATACACCATCGTCTTGGTAAACACCAGTACACTCGGCACCTGAGATCTTTGATTGCTACAGCCAATCGAAAAAAGGATAAGCAGGACGATAGGCATCCATACTTTCAGGGGTTGAGGGCGCATATTCATGTTTTTGGGCATTGGTGGTTACAAAGCTGAGAATTTCAAATTTGAATCGAAATTTCCATAAAAACCCAGGGATTTTGTACCTATCACACACGCGACATGTGTCAACAGCCTCCCCCTCCCTGCGGCACGGACACATCAAACAAGTTAACAAGCCTAATTTAGTGGCAAAGAATCATTCGCTACGGAGAATTTTTGCTGGATCCACAAGGGCCACTTTTATCGCCTGATATCCGACCGTCACAGCAACCAGCAGGACCGTCACCAATGCAGCTATGACAAATGATAACACGCCAATTTCCGAGTGATAAGCGAAGTTATTTAGCCATTGATTTAGGGCATAATAAGCAATGGGTACACCCGCTAGAAAAGCCATCAAAATCAATAAAGCAAAGTCACGAGAAAAAACGCCAATGATATTGGCAATAGATGCACCTAATACCTTTCTGACGCTCATCTCTTTGCTACGTTGATTGACAATGTAGGTTGCCAAGCCAAAGAGTCCGGTGCAAGAAAGAATGATCGCTATATAGGTGAAAATATCAAACATGAATGCGGTATTTTGATCCGCCTGATACTGTCTCGCCAGGTTGTCGGAGAGGAAGGAATAATTCAAAGGCTGTTCTGAATATTGCTCCCAGGTACTGCCCAGTTCTTTTAACAAACCACTCAGTGCCACGGGATCAAACCTGAGGATCGTCTGCGCTGCCAGGGATTGAGGTCCATTATTGAATATCACCATGGGCCCTACCTCCGAATGCAATGAATAAAAATTGAAATCCCTAACCACGCCGACGACAGAAAATTCCGGGACCGCATTACCCCCAGCATTAGTTGTAGCCTTGAATTTCAAACCCAGCGCATTTTCAACTCCCATGGCCTTAACAGCCGCTTCATTGAGAATAATGGAAAGTGAATCCTGGAATTCCCTGGCAAAATCTCTTCCTGCTACCAACTCATAACCAATAGTTTCGATGAAGTCATCATCAACACTACAAGTATTCACTCGCAGGTCTTCCACATTTGGATCGTTGATATCAAAAACGTTGCTGCCATGGAAGTCGCCGGGTAGCATATTCGAACCACCGATTTGCCTGACACCTGGCATCGCGCTAAGCGAATTTTTAAAAGCGCCATAGTCCTGTCCTAAAGATCCGGTACGAATCACCATCAATGATTCTTTATTGAAACCCAGGTCTTTGTTTTGTAAGTAACTCATTTGTTGATCAGCGATGATTGAGCCGGAAATCATTACAACTGATATCAAGAACTGAAAGACGATAAGGGCATTTCGCAGTAATTGACCTTTAGAGCTGCTTCGGAAAGCTCCTTTCAGCACTCGAGAAGGCTGAAGCGCGGATATCACGAAAGCGGGATAAAGACCTGCCACGATCCCGGTAATGGCCACAAATGCTATAACAAGCAAAACCGTAGGGAGATTGGCAAGATCAGCAAAGGACAGGTGGGTACCCAATAGGTTATTGAACACCGGAATAAAGAAATAAAGGAACCCAATTCCAAGCACCGCAGACAAGGAGGCAACAAAAACAGATTCGGTAAGAAATTGCCCAACAAGCGCACGCCGATTTGAGCCCATTACTTTTCTGATTCCCACTTCCTTAGCACGCTCCGTGGATCTGGCAATAGACAAGTTGATGAAGTTGATCCCGGAAATAAGCAGAATGAAAACAGCAATCGCAACCAATACATAAACGTAAGAAATGTTGGAGTTCGGTTCGACCTCTACATCTAATTGAGATCGCAAGTGAATAGCCGTCAAGGGTTGAAGAAAATAGTTGAAGGCATGCCCCTTTTCCTTCCAGTCGACCCCAAGAGAAGACGATATATCGGCATTGCCGTAAGTATCCACCAAAGGCCCAAGTTGCTCACCAAAGGCTACAGCATCCGCATTCTCTTTCAATTTCACATAAGTGTAAACCCAGGGGCTGGTCCAGTTGTCATTGCTGATAGCATTGTTAAGAAACCCAAGTGAAGTAGTGGTTCCCAACAGATTGAAGTGAATATGCGAATTAGCAGGAATGTCCTCGATGACACCCGTCACAGCCAGCGAATTCTGACCAGATGTCACCGTCTTACCCAATGCCTGATCAGTCCCGAAGTACTTGATTGCGGTCGACCGGGTTATCACAATGCCACCATTATCTACCAAGGCAGTCTCGGGCGTACCTTGAATGAACTTGTGGGAAAATACCTGAAAGAAAAGTGAATCGGCAAATAAGTATTTATCCTCTATGAAAGAGCGATCGGTTTCTTCGACCCGTATTGGTATCTCATTCTGGAAAAAGAGCCGATGCAACCTCGTGGCCATTTCTACTTCGGGGTAATTCCTGTTAAGAACTGTTGCCAATTGTGTTGAAGAGGTCCCAAAGTCTTTTACCCTACCAGGATAAATCCGATGCAACGCCACGCGGTGGATCCGATCGCTATCTTCAAAAAACTTGTCATAGGAAGTCTCGAAACGGACGTACAAGCCAATGAGTATCATACTCGCTATTCCCACAGACAGGCCCAGGATATTGATAAAAGTATAAATCTTGTTTTTCGCCAGGTTCCTGTAAGAGATTTTCAAGTGATTGAAGGTCATCATAACACTAAGGGTGTATTTATTGGATTTTATAATATGTGGTCGAAGCAGCCGAAGCAACTCATACCAAAAAATAGCGCTGCGTCTCCACGATGCCCTCCCCAGGAGGTCGGCATATAGCTCTTCCAGATCCCCTTTGAGTTCATCGTGCCAGTATTCGTCACATAACCAATCCAACAGCTTAAAAGCTAGTCTGGGTGGTCTTCTCTCATTTCCCATAAAACGAGAGCTGGTCCAATGAAATGCGGGCCAAAAACGCCTGTCTTACTTCCTGCAATTGCCTAACCATAGCATATCCCTTACTGGTAAGGGAATAAATGCGCTTACTCCTACCCCCACGTTTATTGCTACTCCCCCCCATTTCAGACTTCAACAGACCCAGCTTTTCCATTCGATACAAAATGGTATGTATTGTACCCAAAGAAAAGCGCTTATTTAAAGTCTGGTCGATTTCCTGCTGGATGCCATAGGCATAAGCTTCCGGATACAAGGCTCCTACGGAAAGCAAAATCAACTCCTCCTGGCTCGTAAGTGTATGGTCCATTAGCGCAAGTTATTTCTTTTGACGTGACAAAAGAAATATTTGTTACGTGAACAAAAAAGAAATACACAGGTGGTTCCATTGGCGATAAGCTATATTCATGGGATGAAAGCGATTTGTTACGAGGAATTTGGAGGAACAGTACGTGTGCAAACTGTCCAGGATCCGGTGCCTTCGGAGACAGGTGTGATTCTGAAAGTCGGCGCAACGGGTTTATGTCGAAGTGACTGGCACGGTTGGCAAGGGCATGACCCGGACATTAAGCTACCACATGTCCCGGGACATGAGCTAGCAGGTACAATCGTTGAAGTAGGCAACAATATTCGCAACTGGAAAATCGGCGATCGGGTAACGGTACCCTTTGTCAGTGGCTGTGGACATTGCGCGGAATGTCAAGGGGGGAATCAACACATTTGTGATAACCAATTTCAACCGGGCTTTACTGCTTGGGGATCCTTTGCTGAGTACGTAGCCATAGAATATGCAGATATCAATCTCGTAAACCTGCCTGATGATATCAAGTTTCCAACAGCAGCGGGCCTTGGCTGCAGATTCATAACCGCTTTCAGGGGGATCGTGGACCAAGGTAAAATTGCTCCAGGCATGTGGGTGGCCGTACATGGCTGCGGCGGTGTGGGGCTAAGCGCTATCATGATAGCCAGGGCCTCTGGAGCACTTCCCATCGCTGTTGACATACACGATCAGACGCTTTCTGTAGCCCGAGAACTTGGTGCCGTTGCCACGGTCAATGCCAATAAAAATCCAGAGGTGGTAGCGCAGATAATTGAATTAACGGGCGGGGGGGCGCATCTATCCATGGACGCATTGGGTAGCCAAGCCACCTGTTATAATTCCGTCGCTTGCCTGCGGAAAAGAGGTAAGCACATTCAGGTTGGGCTGATGGCAGGGTCTGATCATGACCCTAAAGTCCCCATGCATCTGGTAATCGCCAAGGAATTGGAACTGTTGGGTAGCCATGGTATGCAAGCACATCGATATCCGGAAATGCTAAGCCTGATCAGCCAGGGAGTCCTCAATCCCGATTTACTGGTAGGTGAAAAAATTTCTCTAATGCAAGCGCCTGAAAAGCTGATGCAGCTAAATGATTTTCAGGGAGTTGGGATGACGATTATCGACAAGTTCTAAAAAAATTTCAGCAAGACTCAACTTTTTTAAAGGAATGATCGTTCCGTAATAGAAAATAAAAGAACGATCATTCCAATATTATGAGCAAACTAAAAGACAAAGTAGCCATCGTCACAGGTGCGACCAGCGGCATGGGACTTGACACAGCAAAACTCTATTTAAAAGAAGGTGCCAGGGTGGTACTTACAGGCAGAAGCCAGGACAAGCTTGACGCAATAAAAGACGAACTAAGCGGGGAGTACCTATTGATTCCTGCCGAAGCTTCGAGTATTTCGGACAGTCAGCAGCTTATTGAAAAGACCGTCGCCGCTTTCGGAAAAATCGATATCCTCTTTTTGAATGCCGGTGTATTCCGGCTAGAGACGAGTGATACACTGACCGAGGAAATCTACGACGAAGTGCACAATGTAAATGTCAAGGGACCTCTGTTTACAGTCAGAGAAGCCAATGCTCACTTTAACAGTGGAGCAAGTATCATTTTCAACACCTCGGTTTCAAATGTCAAAGGATTTGGTGGTATGGCGGCTTATGCTTCAAGTAAAGCCGCGCTGAGGTCCCTGACCCGCACGCTTGCCGCAGAATTTGGTCCTCGAAATATTAGAGTCAATTCTATTTCCCCCGGCCCGATCGATACGCCAATCTATGGAAAACACAACGTACCTCAGGAGAACATTGATCAAATGGCAAGCAACTTCCCGTCAATGGTCCCGCTGGGCAGGTTTGGCAAGGGAGATGAGGTGGCGGCTACGGCGCTTTTCCTCGCCAGCGCTGATAGTAGCTATATCACAGGTGCTGAGATTCCAGTAGATGGCGGGTTCGCACAAGTCTAACTGAAAAGGAAGAGAGCGGATGGTAAAATGTCCCTCTCTTCTTTCCTTATTGTTGCAAGTTTATCTTTGCGGTGATGCCCCGGACAAAAACATTTGATGAAGCTCAGACCTTGGAAAAAGCAATGAACCTATTTTGGGAACGCGGTTTTCACAATACGAGCATGCAAGATCTGGTTGACCATCTGGGTTTAAGCCGATCCAGCATCTACGATACCTTTGAAGATAAGTCTGGCCTCTTCCTGGCATCGCTACAACTCTATCGAGAAAAGTACACTGATCCCAGGGACCAACATGTCGGTACTGTGGCGTCTGAGACCGGTTCCATGAGTTTAGAGACTTTTCTGCATGGCTTTTTTAAGGCCCTTATCCGACAAGCAAAGGGAGAGGAAAGTAAGGGGTGCTTTATGGTAAATACTTGTGTAGAACTGGCCCCTCATGATGGAAATGTCCGAGAAATTGTGCAGGCAAATATGTCCGCATTTGTTGGCAATTTCACCGAACTATTCAGGGCCTATCAATCCACAAAAGTCATTTCTGAAGAAAAGGACCCAGCGGCTCTGGCCAATTTTTTATATGCTACTGTCAGCGGACTAAAGGTCATTTCCAGAACGACTGATGACCGGCAAGTGCTCGAGGATATTGCCAAAACCGCGACGGAAGCGATCCTTAATTAGGACGCCTGCAGACTTCTTTTCTCATCCCGGTAAGCAGAGGGAGTCAGCCCTGAAAACTTCTTGAAGGCGTTATTGAAAGTAACCTTGTTATTAAAACCCGATTCCTTGCCAATGGCCTCAATCTTATAGTGATCAAAATCCTGATTGAGTAGTAGTTCCTGGGCATGCGTTACCCGTTTCTTGTTGATATAATCATTGAAACCTTCATTGATCAGCTCCGATAAGGTCTGTGAAAGTTGATGAGGTTTGATCTCAAGCTGATCGCTCAAGGCCTTCAAGCTGAGGTCACCACGTAAAAAGACTTTGTCCTTATCCATGGCCGACTCCAGCTTCTCCTTGATTTCCTTCATGAGCTGCTCGTTAATGCTTGAAGTGAGGTATTTCTTGGACAGTGTTTTCAGAAACGACGCATCTGAATACAATAAATAGGCAATCACAAAAATGATGGAGGAAACAGCGAAATAGTAAAAAATGAAATCTCCTCGCCAACTCTCAGCGAACATCGTATACCAGGAAATCAAAACAGTGGACAAGAAATAAATACTGCATACCAGCAAAGCATAGTAGCGCTTGTTCAATGCTACATTTTGGAAATTTGCGTAGGAGAAATAAAGCAACCAAGCCCCGTAAAAACTTTGATGAGCCGCTCGCAAATAGTTTAACGGCATGATCCTCTCCATAAAATACATCTGGCTGTAATCAAATCGTGAAATGCCCGTCATTTGATAAATAGGCAGCAGATGAACAATCATCGCCAGGCAAGGTACTACGTGAAGTAGGTCGAGTTTGTGCAGTTCTCTATCAAATAGTTGCTTGAAGTGCAAAAGCAGGAGTGGTCCGTATAGCAGACCTGCCGGAAAATAGTTGAGTAGAAAAAACTGGGGGAAAATGGCTCTGATCTGGCTTGTGGAATATAGAAACTCCAGCATTTCCGCTGCCAGGAGTACCACAAAAAAGGACAAGTAGGTGCTCCCGGAACTGTCTTTCCGGAAGAAGAGTCCCCCTGCCACAAAAAACCCGCAAAAAGCATATAGTAGCAGGCCATATCTCAGGATTTCCATTCCCTCAAAGTCCATTATTCTCTATAGAATGATAGTTTAACCTTCAATTTACCAAACCACTCGGGTTTTTTTCCATTCGGATAAGTTTCATCATGAAGCGTCAGCGCTAGCTGATCCCCTTGCAAATCAATGGCATAATACTGAATCCCACCCTCAAATCCTGGAACTTTTGCCATGTCCGCGGTAGTGACAAAGTTGTTGTCTTCATCGATCTGGTAATTTCCACTATTGAATACGATCGACCTAAAACCCGCAAGTACCTCTTCATCGGTAGGTTTGGATAAATTGCCAAAGGGCTCTCTGCCTTTATCACTCATACTATACATGATACTGTATCGTTTGGGCGCTACAACGAGGGCACCTGGATAGGTCGTTTCCACATGATAAGTTGTATCTCTGACAATGTAATCTATACTTTTTAAGGACCAGGAACCACCTAATGTGATATCGCGGGCCTCCAACCCGGCGATGGTTTGTTGAACTTCCTTTAATTGAATCAGCGTCGCCAGGTTTTCCGCGGTGTAGGCACCATCCATTACCTCCATCTTATATGCAGCGCCACTATTCAGTAGCATATTGGCAAAGTCCTGCTTGCCGTACAATAAGCTCCAATGCAATGCCGCGCATTCGTTTACGACATCCGTATGATCAATTGGAGCTCCCTCCTCAAGGAGCAGCTTACCTATATCCAAGTTACCGCCAACAGCGGCTCCTATGAGTGGAGAGAGTTTATAATCGTCGCCGCTTAATCCGGGATCCGCGCCTTTTTCCAGCAAGAATTTCGCTATTTCAAATCTGCCGAATCTCGCAGCTATTGTCAGCGCCGTTTGCCCAACCCTATTCATTTGATTAGGGTCGGCACCATTGGCAATTAGTTTTTTTGTTGCTTCGAGGTTGCCTGTCTCCGCCGCAAGGTGTAGTAGAGGGGTCTCGAGGACATCTGTCATGTCTGCTGGGTAGTCGAGGATTTTGTCCCCGTTTTTCATTGCTACCCAATAGTTTTCTGCCTTCTTATTTTTTCCATAATAACCTGTGGCTCTGAAAACTTCCATAACGGAATCCGCATGCCAGAGTCGCAAGCCAACATCCGCCGGGGTTCCATGTTTGCTTTTAATTGAGAGATCCGCGCCTTTGTCTATCAACAATTTCATCGTTTCCACATAGCCATAATAAGTTGCCCAATTGAGTGCCGGATCACCGTTTTTATCACCAACATTCACGTCGGCGCCACTTTTAATGAGTAAGCCCACAATTTCTGTGGAATTGGAACCACTCGCCCACATAAGCGGTGTAGCCTCTAGTCCCGAAGTAGACTTTAAGTTGGGGTCGGCCCCACGTTTCAACAGCTTTGATACCAGTGATTTGTCACGTTTGTTGACAGCAACAAACAGAGGAGTCTGACCGGCTGAATCATAACTGTTATTATACGTTCGGAGGTCGAGCAAATAATCCACAATTGAGGTGGAGCCCTGCTCAATAGCTTGATGAAGTACGTCTGACGGAAGCACTTCCATCTCCTTGATCTGCGCTAAATTATCTTCCTCCAGAACGGATTGGATTTGCTGAGCAGAGACAAAAAATATAGCCACTAACAGGCTTGCTGAAACAAGAATTCTCTTCGACATGACCCAATATTACGATCAGTGAGGAGCCTCTATCGGTCGTGAAAAGACCTGGTCGTTAATAATAATTATTATTTGCTCAAATTAACCGCTAAGCGGGTAGGTATCTTTCAGGCTCTTTCTCGAAGGAATCTTTACATCCATCGCAGCAGAAGTATATTTTCTGGCCTAAATGCTCGAGGACATGCAATGCTGTGCTTTTCTTAACAGGGATTTGGCAAACAGGGTTTATGTAGAGATCTTCTGCATCCAATTTCGGCGACAAATCCTTCTCGGAATTCTTTGTAGGCGTACGTTTTTCTTCAACAATCTGAGCAAGGATAGAAATGGCCACCTCTTCGGGGGTCTTCGCATTGATATTCAACCCGGCGGGTGTCTTGACCTGAGCCAGCGCTTTGTGAGGTAACCCCTCCCGCTTTAGCGCCATCAGCACGCTGTTGGCTTTCTTCCTGCTAGCAACAAATGAGGTATAACCAGCATTGGCCCCGAGGGCCTTTTTCAAACTCAATTCATCATCCTCGCCCTGTGTGCAAACGACAACAAATCCTTGGTTCGATGATTTTTCCCAATTAAAATCCGATAAGCGGGTAATGGTCCTGGCAGCGGGGAACATGCTTTCATCAGCAAAATCGGAGATCACATGCATTCGAAAACCTGAAACACTACCAATTTCGCATAGCGCCTTGGCAATGTGGGATCTGCCAAAAATGAAAATATTACTCACCGATGCGATCGGCTCAATGTATACTTCCAGGCTACCACCACTCATACAGGTCATTTTATAGTTTTTTACTCCGGATTTATCCGTAGCATCATCATCAGTTTGGATCCGAACGAGCCTGGGCGTCTGTTGGGCCATAGCCTCCAAGGCTTCTTTAATCACAATTCCACGGGTACAGCCGCCACCTATCCATCCTTTCACCTCCCCTTTCGAAGTGATAACCGCTGCATCTCCTGGCTTGCCAGAGGTGGGAGCTTCACGTTGTACCACCATGGCCAACGCACCGGACTGCTGCAGCGACTGCTGATATTTTATTTCATCAAGTATCTCCTCTTTAAACATCTGCTAACACGTTTTCTAAAGCTACTAGACTATTCAAGTTGTGGGCCGTTCGAAATTCGTCTAGCCATGGTAGTGCCGTGCTCATGCCTTTCGCGAGCGGCTCATAACCTGATGCCCCTTTCAATGGATTCAGCCAAACCAACTTGCTTGTACGTAATTTAATCTTTTCTAATTCGCTATTCAACAGCTCAGAACTCCCGGTATCCAGCCCGTCGCTCAAGATAATAGTGACACTTCTTCCATTCAAAACCCGACGCGAGTGTTCCTCATTGAAGTCTCGCAAGCATTCCCCGATTTGGGTGCCTCCTGACCAGTTATTGGCATGATACCCTAACTCGAACATCGATTGCTCGAGTTGTTCATATTCCAGCATTTCAGTGATTCTTAACAGTCGAGTACTAAAAATGAAGGTCTCTATTTGCTTCAAATTGGATTTGAGCGACCATAAGAATTTAAGCAGGTAAAAAGAGTACTTGTCCATAGAACCGCTCACATCGAGCAACAGAACTAAACGATATTTTTCAAGCTTTTTGTTTTGTCGCACGAGCCGAAGAAGTATATCTCCACTTCCAGAGTTTCGTCTGATGGTTTTTCTGATATCCAGTTTACCTTTTTTGGAAACTCGAAGTTGACGTCTCAGTCTGTGATTTAGTTGCCGAAGCAATTGGCTGGCGATGCGATCAAGAAATTCACTGTCTATCTCAGAGAGTTTGGAGAAATCTGTTGCCTTGAGTATTTCGACGCGGCTAGCTCCTGTTACATTTTTTGCTTCTTCCTTCTCCTCTTCTTTTTCAGACTTATTGGGATTGAAACCCATGAGCGCCAGCGAAGCTTTATTCTTCTTCGCGATGTTCGATGATCCCTTCTTAAATGTATGCGAATATTCATGTCTACGTGTGAGCCAATACACATCAAAGCATTTGTTGAAGGTCTCAAATTCTTCAGTCTTTGTGCAGAAGAGCGATTTCAAAGAATAACGCAAGCTATTTTCATCCACCACAAAACCGAGTGCTCCGGCGCGCACTGCTTCTTTGGTTTGACCCAATCCTATGTTGAGCCCGTTTTCACGGCAAACTTTACTAAAGCCTACAATGGCTTCCCGGGTAGAGTGGTAATTCGTAAAATGATCAACACTCATCTCAACTGCTCCACCTCCTCGAGAATCTGCGAAAGGTCATCTCTAACTGACTGGATATCACCATTTGACTTCAGAACACATCCCAGCGTCTGCGCAATCACCTCCGCGGAGAGAGCTTTGGTGTTTACGGTAATGAGCGCATTAGCCCAGTCGATGGTTTCGGCTATCCCTGGAAATTTTTGCAATTTCCGGGAGCGCAAATGCGCTACAAATTTCACCAATTGCTCCAGCATTTTTTCCTCAATGTCCGGGATGTGCTTTTTCACAATCCGTGACTCCTTGGCAAAATCCGGAAAGTCTACCCAGTGGTAGAGGCACCGCCGCCGCAAGGCTTCGCTGAGATCTCGGGTTCGATTGGATGTCAACAGCACAATTGGTTTATGTCGGGCTTTGATCGTGCCCATTTCGGGAATGGAAATCTGAAAGTCCGAGAGAAGCTCGAGCAAGAAAGCCTCAAATTCTTCGTCTGCACGGTCTACTTCGTCAATCAGCAACACCGGAGGCCGGTCTTCATAGCTAATTGCCTGCAACAGCGGACGTTTCAGCAAGTATTCTTCTCCGAAAATATGTGCTTCCTTCTCGTGGGCTGTCAGTCCTCCATCCTCATTGATCTTAATAGAAAGCAATTGTTTCTGATAGTTCCATTCGTAAATGGAAGTATTGACGTCCAAGCCCTCGTAGCACTGCAGGCGAATGAGATCAGTCTGCAAGTAACTTGCCAGGATGTTCGCGGCTTCAGTTTTTCCGACACCAGGCGGACCCTCCAACAACAGGGGCTTTTCCAATCTCATCATCAGGAGAAGAACCGTGGCGAGCTCTTCTTCGACAATGTATCCCAGGTCATCCAGCTTGCCAACAAGTTCCTGAACGTCCGGAATCATGAATTTCCTTCCTCTTTCTTTTTGAAAATACCCGAAACCTTGTCTTTTAGAACAGAGCCCATCATAGATCCCGCTTTCAGCGTGTTATCAAATTCGTCGCCAGCCAGCAATGCCTTGAAATTATCGACAAACTGATTCATCAATTGGGCTGACACGTCGTTGATCAATCGCGATCCAAATTGTGCCAGTGTTCCTTGAATGTTTACCACCATTTTAAAGGCCACACTCGTATGATCCGCCTGCCGCGTCGCAACACCGTTCATGGTCATCTCGGCACTCCCTTTTCCCTTCGAGTCCAGTCCCTTACCTTTCAATACCATTTTGTAGTTGGCATTGTCCATCTCTTCGATGGTGATCTGGCCATCATATTTTGATTTTACAGGACCAAATTTCAGACTTACCTCACCTTTATAGTTGTTGTCATCGATTTGTTCGGTGATGGAGGCCCCAGGTACGCATCCCGAGATTCTCATGGGATCGCTGAGACCGGCCCAGACCTTCTCAATAGGTTCTTCGATTGTAAACTCTTTATCTATAGTTGCTTCCATAATGTTTCGATTTGAAAGATAAATGCCGGACTCAGGAATAAATTCCTGCTCCGGCATCTATGTTATCTGGTTTAAAGTCAATTACGATATTTCCTTATCAAGTACTCCCCGGTCTTTCAACGTTTGGAATATCTTGTTAGGAGTGATTGGAATGTCCATGTGTGTGATACCATAGGGTTTTAACGCATCCACAATGGCATTGGCAATGGCGGGTGGAGCACCAACCGTTGGCGATTCTCCGATGCCTTTCGCGCCAATCGGGTGATGGGGCGAAGGGGTGACCGTATGTCCTGTCTCCCAGCTTGGTGACTCTACCGCTGTTGGCACCAAATAGTCCATCAATGTTCCATTGAGGATGTTGCCATCGTCATCGTAAATCAACTCCTCATACATGGCCGGAGCCAAGCCCTGCGTCAAACCACCATGAACTTGTCCTTGAGCTACCATCGGGTTGATAATATGCCCGGCATCATCTATGGCCACGAATCGGCGCACTTTGATCTCAAAGGTTTCCGAATCTATATCAACCACACAGATATACGCTCCGGAGGGAAAGGTCAGGTTAGGAGGATCGTAGTAGTGAGTTGCTTCAAAGCCTGCCTCCATTCCTTGCGGGTGATTAGTGTATGACGCAAAAACAAGTTCCTGGATGGTCTTGGATTTGTCTGGAGCGCCTTTCACGAAGAATTTACCTGGCTCCCACTCCAAATCATCTTCACTTACTTCCAACAAATAAGCTGCAATCTTCTTGGCTTTGTCCCGAAGTTTTCGCGCGGCCATGGCCGCTGCGGCACCAGCCGTAGGAGTACTTCGGCTGGCATATGTACCTAGCCCATAGGGAGCCGTATCGGTATCGCCTTCCTCGACCTGGATGTCCTTTGCGGGTATACCCAGCTCCTCAGCAATAATCTGCGCATAGGTCGTTTCATGACCCTGTCCTTGCGATTTTGTACCGAATCTCGCGATGGCTTTTCCCGTAGGATGTACCCTGATCTCAGCAGAATCGAACATTTTTATGCCCAGAATATCAAAGTCCTTTGATGGGCCCGCTCCCACGATTTCCGTAAAAGTGGAAATGCCAATACCCATCAACTGGCCTTTTTTTCTTTTCTCAGCTTGCTCTTTCCTAAGGCCGTCATAGTCAATGGATTTCATAGCCAGCTCAAGACCGGCGTGATAGTCGCCACTGTCGTATTCCCAGCCGGTTGGTGATTGGTAAGGAAACTGATCTTTTTTGATAAAGTTTTGTTTCCTAACATCTGCCGGATCCTTATCAATCTCCAAGGCGAACCTGTCCGTGATGCGCTCAATAGCATGAACTGCTTCGGTCACTCTGAAAGAGCATCGGTAGGCCACGCCTCCTGGCGGCTTGTTGGTGTACACCGCATCCGCTTCCATAAAGGCATTGGGGTAATCGTAGGACCCTGTACCTATAGAGAACATGCCTGTGGGGAATTTGGACGGATTGGCCGCGGCATCGGTATAACCATGATCGGCCAGTACCTTCATCCGGGTAGCCAGGATCTTTCCATCCTTGGTCCCAGCCATCTCTGCCGTGATGTGATAATCGCGAGCGAAGGAATCTGCTTGCAGGTTTTCACTACGATCTTCAATCCACTTGACCGGCTTTCCTATTAAGAAAGACGCTGCAATGGCAATAACGTACCCAGGGTAAACAGGAACTTTACCTCCAAAACCTCCCCCGATATCAGGAGAAACTACCCGCACTTTCTCCTCTGTAATACCAACATGACCTGCCACAAGCGCAATTACGGTCCGAATGGCATGTGGCGCCTGAGTAGTCATGTACATGGTCAAGTGGTTGTTGATTTTGTCATAACTGGCTACGCAACCGCAGGTTTCGATGGATGCTACATGGATCCGCGGGATATGCATTTGCTCTTTCACCACCACTTCTGCCGAATTAAAGACCTTCTCAGTCTCCTCTTTCTGCCCGACTTCCCAATGCCAGATGTGATTGTCGGTTTTACCTTCTTTGTCCGGCCTGAGTACCGGTGCGTCTGGATCTAGTGCCTTGTGAGGATCCATTACGGGCTTCATCACCTCGTAATCAACTCTTACTGCCTCCCTTGCGTCCCGGGCAATGTATTTTTCCGTAGCAATAATTGCTGCAACCTCCTGAGCTTGATACATCACCGTATCCGTTGGCAGCACCATTTGGGTATCCGACATCAATGTTGGCATCCAATGCAGGTTATACTGCTCCAGATCTTTACCGGTCACTACTGCCAACACTCCTGGAATTTTTAAGGCTTCAGAGGCATCGATATTCTTAATTTTTGCATAAGCATACGGGCTACGCACTATGTCCATGTACAACATGCCCGGAAGTTTGATATCATCGGTATAGTTACCCTTGCCATGTACAAACCGATCGTCTTCTTTGCGTTTCATCGAGTGGCCCATGCCACTGATCTCTTTCGACGTTTTACACTGAATCATTTTTTCTGGGTTAGTTGGTTATTCTACAAATACAGGGTCGGTGGATGGCAATTCCTCGCCTCTCATCTTCGCTCCCGCGTACTGAATAGCTTTCACAATATTATTGTAACCGGTGCAGCGGCACAGGTTACCGGAAATACCCCATCGGATCTCATCTTCCGAAGGGTTCGGATTTTTCTCTAAAAGTTCTACCGCGCGGAGCATCATCCCCGGTGTGCAGAACCCACAGTGCAAACCGTGATTTTCTTTAAATCCCTCCTGCAAAGGATGGGGGCCATCTGCAGTGGCTAACCCTTCGACAGTGGTAATTTCCTTGCCATTAGCCTGGACTGCCAAAATGGTACATGACTTGGCTGATTTGCCATTGATAAGAATGGTGCACGCGCCGCAACTGGAGGTATCACAACCAATGTGAGTACCGGTCATGCTTAGATTTTCTCTTATGAAATGAACCAGAAGCGTCCTCGGTTCAACCTGACCCGATACTTCCTCTCCGTTTATTTTTAATTTGATTTCTTTCATCGTCAATTTCACATTTAGTTAGGAATTGGCCCGATCTAGGGCCTTTCGGATCATGCGCTTGGTGAGTGCCCCGATGACTCTTCGCTTATATTCTGCAGAGCCCCGAAGGTCATCAGATGGTTCACAATCTTCGGAAGCATATTGCGCCGCCAAGGCAATAGCCTGGTCATCCACTTTTGATCCTACCAATGCTTCCTCTGATCGGGCGGCACGGAGTGGCGTTGGATTCACATTAGTGAGCCCTATACCAGCTCTGGTGCAAGTACCACCAGCGTCGAGTTCCAGGTGTACTGCAACGCCACCAGTAGCATAATCTCCCACTTTTCGCTCTGTCTTGTGATAAGCGTTGCCGAACTTCCCGGCGGGCATGGGGATTGTGATTTCAGTGAGAATCTCTCCATCCTGAATGGCAGTGGCATAGAATCCATAGAAGAATTCATCAATGGGAACGGTCCGCTTGCCCTCCAAATTCGTGATTTCCACCTGTGCTCCCAATGCGATCATCACTGCCGGGTGATCATTGGCAGCGTCTCCATGTGCGATGTTGCCACCAATGGTGCCGAAGTTTCGCACTTGGGGATCAGCAATAAGTTTGGCAGCATCCTGAAAGATAGGAAAGCGCTGACCAACGACTTCCGCCTCTTCCAGCTCCACCTCACGGGTCATCGCCCCGATTCGAAGCGTATCGCCATCTGTTTTTACATAAGACAGCCCTGGAATATTGTTGAGGTCCACCAGATGTTCGGGTTCCGCGAAGCGCAACTTCATCATGGGTATTAAGCTATGACCACCGGCCAGCACTTTTGCCTCATCACCCAGGTCACGTAGCAGCTTCAGCGCGTCCTCGAGAGACTCTGGCGCCGAATAATCAAACGATGCAGGTATCATGTAGGGTTTGGGTTAAGTTAGATTATTATCAATTGACATTCGTCAACTGCAATAAGACTAACAGAGACCAACAATTGTTTTGAGAAAAGATATTTAGACTTATTCTAAATAACCCTTTCCAGTTCGAAGCCAAATTTTTTTCTTTTTAAATAAGAATTACGGAATTTACTTTCGTTAAATGTGTGGAGATATTTCTCCAAGGAAATTTTCTTCCCGTCGAATAGAATAAATTGCCATTTGTAGTGCCCAGGACCAATACACCTCCTCGCTGAACGAAGGCATGACGCAAGACAATATCGAAAGCACTTGAAGGGAGTCCTTCGCTCACACTTTGCCAGGACTCGCCAAAGTCCCTTGTTTGGAAAACTTGCAGCCGTAACTCCGGAGCGATCCGTCTTTCGTCGCTTTCTACGGGTACCACCCAGGCCGTACCTGGTTGGTGATCATCCAGTGCCAGCGAAAAACCGTAACTGGGGAAGCCATCCGATGCCGAAACATCTGTCCATGAACCCCCTCCATTTTTTGACACGAAAATACCACAGTGGTTTTGCTGCCAAATCACCCGTGTATCGCTCGGCGCCATAACCAACAGATGAGGATCATGACCCACTTCTACATTTGGATTCGGTAAATAGGACGCTACCAGACCCTCATTTCGAGGTTGCCAGTTGAGGCCCCCATCCAGCGTTTCAAAAACCCCCGCGGCACTCACAGCCACAAATACATGTTTGGGCTCATGGGGGTCAACGACAATAGAATGAATAAAGGGGAAATCATTGCCGGTTCCGAACCATTGTCCCTCTTTGCGTCGACTTGGGTGTTCCCAAAGCCCGGTGACCAGTTGAAAGGATAACCCATTGTCATCACTCCGAAAGAGTCCCCCTGGGTCCGTACCCAACCATAACCTATCAGGGTAAGCCTCCCCGCCGTGGTGCATAGACCATATTTGCCGTAGGTGAGCCATTTTTCCATTGGGCAAGGTTGCACCTTCGAAGGTGGGTGTTTTCACTTCGTGCCAGGTTGCACCTTCGTCATCCGAGAAGTGCAATTTCTGGCCCCAGTGCTTATGCGAAACGCCTGCCCACCACCTGCCATTCCGAGGATCATGGTAAGCCATATTCACAGCGAAGCCAAGGAAATGGATTCCTTCCTGATGGAATTCCCCTTGGTCGAAGGAATAAGTGACCAGCCCCTTGGCTGTAGCCACCAGCAGCGTGCGTATAGAATTTATCACCCGCCCGACAATGCTTGAAAGATCACTACCTCATCCTGAGGTGCTACCGCATCACTCAAGGTCTGTCGGTCAGTGATCAGATCATCGCCAATAAAAATATTGACGTGCTTTCTCAATGAACCATCCTCTTCGATGAGATAATCTGCAAGACCCGGATGTAAATCATTGACTTTCTTAATCACATCGGTCACTTTCAAAGCCGATACATCGACCGGTTCCAAATCAGGGAAAAACCGTTTGAGAGCTGAGGTGAATTTAACCTTGGGCATGTGACTTACTCTTGAAAAGTAAACCTCCAAGGTACGATAGAAATGACAGTAAATTACTATTGAGCCAGCCAGCAATTAACAATAATGTCGCGCCCCAGTAGTAGCTGCTAGCAGGCAATATGAGTTGATGACTAAAGTAAACGAACAATCCACCTGCCATGGCCAACGCCAGGGCATACCAACTGCGGGCGTCGCGCCAATTGAGAATAATCATGAACGCCACCAGCCCGGACAAGACAATGGGCAAATAAGAAAGCCAATTATTTTGAGCGAGATACAAACTGCGACCTCCACAGACAGTCATCGCACTGGAAAAGGCCATGACGCACAGTGGGCATTTTGGTAAAAGCATCACCAACAATCCACCTGTTAGCGAACTACCAACAGCGGATTTCGAAGGTTTCTCTACACATTTACCACACGGACGCTTCATAAAAGTCTACGGATCAACGTGATAATAACTAAAAATCTCCAACATAGTTTTGTATAGTATGAGAGAGTACCTTGAAACTACTAAGAATTGGATCGACGGAAACAACACCATCACACTGGCCAGGGTCGTTAAGACATGGGGCTCTTCACCTAGACCCGTAGGGTCTTGCATGCTCGTAAATGACGAAGGGAAAATCCTTGGATCAGTAAGTGGTGGGTGCGTCGAGGGAGCGGTTGTAAAAGCCAGTCTAGCGCTTAACAAGCAAGATTCTGCACGAAAGCTCAGCTATGGCGTGAGTGACGAAGATGCCTGGTCTGTGGGGCTTTCATGTGGCGGCAGCTTGCAAGTGTTCGTGCAACGGATGGATTTTCAGGAAGGCCAGGTTTGGAAACGTTTAATTGATTGTGTTGAGAACAACGAATGGGCGATTCTCATTTCGTCCTTGGAAGATGGTAATCAACAAAATACACTCCTCACTGAAAAAGGAGAGGAACTTGGAGACCCATTGTCGGAAGCCTTGAAAACAGCTGCTTTAAGTGCCTACGATCAAAGAACAAACCAAACCGTTGAATTGGAAGGAGTAAGCTATTTCATTCACTTATTTCCCCGTAAGCCGATTTTGCTGGCAATTGGTGTGGCCCATATCACCGTAGATCTCGTGGCCCTTGGCAAAATGCACGGCTTCCAGACAATTGTTATCGACCCCCGGGGGTATTTCACAGAGAAAACGACCTTCCCTACACCTCCCGATGATCTGTTGGAAGCTTATCCCTCGGAAGTGTTGAAGCAATTTCCACTGGATGCTTACACGTTTGCCGCAATTCTCTCACACGATCCCAAAATTGATGACAATGCACTGGAAATACTACTCCCTTCCAAGGTAGCGTACGTAGGTGCGCTGGGGAGTCGAAAAACGCACGCAAAGCGAGTAGCCCGACTCACAGAGAAAGGAATTCCTCAAGATCAAATCGATCGAATAAAGGCACCCATCGGTATGCCCATTCATGCCAAGTCGGCGCAAGAAATTTCTTTAGCGATCATGGGTCAGATCATCGAAGCAAAGAACGAATTTCTTTGATCACGGGTGGGCAGCAACCCATACTTCCCCGTCCTCGAAGACTTCCTTCTTCCAAATGGGTACGGTTTCTTTCAACGTATCAATTGCGTACTCGCAAGCTTCAAAGGCCGCCTTACGGTGGGGCGCTGATACGGCAATGATCACTGGTATTTCTCCGACTTCAAGTGAACCCACCCGATGGTGAATGCACACTTGCAGGGCATTCCATTTGACCGCCACTGCATCAGCAATTTTGGTCATTTCCTTTTCCGCCATCGGAACATAGCTCTCGAATTCCAATCGTAAGACCTTCTTTCCCTGGGTCTGATTCCTCACCGTGCCCACAAAAACGACGATTCCTCCTGCGGCAGGGTCCCTGACAGCATCAAAGCAAGCCTGTTCAGAGAGCGGTTCTTCCAATACTTTGATTTGTATCATGTTAGCCTCCACTTACCGGTGGTATGATCACCACCTCATCCATATCCTTTAATCCATGTTCATCCGATTGGTAGTCCTCGTTGATAGCAAACTTTAGGGTTCGCAGTTTATCAAACTCCGGAAATCTCTCGACCAGGGTCTGCTTCAATTCACCAATCGTAGTACCGTTTGTCACGGACATCTCCATGGACGTAGTTTTTAAAATATCCTTTGCGATGCCAAAGGCAACTAATTTAACTGTCATGTTCCTGGTTTGCTTTTAAAAAGTTCAACATGGCGCTCCAGCTCAACGTCACACATTCCATGCGGCCTTCAAAATTTTTCATTTCTACCAAAACTCCCAAGGGCGTGCCCTTAAACCTTTCCCCCTTTCCGGAAGCCACCGCCTCCAAAAAGGACTCGCAGTAGCTGAGGGCCTTCCCAGGGCTCATACCCTCGATGGACCTGAGTAACAGAGAAGTGGAAGCTCGGGAGACGGCACATCCCATACCTTGGAAGTAGATTTCCCTCAGTGGATTGTTGTCATCAGCACCTAGCTGCAATGCGTATTTATCCCCGCAAATTGGATTATAAGCAAGTACATCCCGATGTTCCTTTTTGGCATCTTCAAAGTGGTATGGATCTTTGCTTTCCGGCAAGATCACTGATTTATAAAGTAGTTGTAATTCTTCCTTGGTCAATTCCAAAAATCGTTTAGGTCCATCAAGGCTCCTACTAATTTATCGACTTCAGTCCGATCATTGTAGCTACTAAATGAAGCTCGTACCGTGGCTTGGGTATTCAGGGCCTTCAACAAGGGTTGCGTACAATGCAACCCTGCACGAACAGCTATATTATCCTTATCCAGAAATGACGCCACATCATGTGGATGGATCCCATCCATGGTAAAAGAGACAATAGGTCCTTGCTTTTTCGGGCTACCGATTAGAGATAATCCGGGCACCTCAGCCAGCGCTTGCCGTGCATAGTTACCCAGGCCGTAGACATATTCTCTTGTTGAACCCAATTGCTTCCAAAAATCCAATGCAGCTCCAAAACCTAGTACCCCGGAGACATTGGGTGTACCGGAATCCAGGTTCCATGGGAAAGGCTTATAGCTCGTCTCTGCCATGGACACCTCATGTACGATACCACCGCCAAGGGAATAGGGTCTTATCCATTCATGAAATGCCTGTTTCACATAGAGAATCCCTATCCCAAAGGGCCCAAACATTTTGTGGGCAGAAAACGTCAAAAAATCGCAATCCAGATCGGCAACGTTCAGATCCCCCGTTGCAACGGATTGAGCCCCATCCACTAAAACCGGCACCTGCTTTTGGTGCGCCAGGTTGACGACCTCCGCCATCGGGTTTACTGTGCCCATCATGTTGGAGACGTGTGTCACGGCGACAATTTTGGTATTATGATCGATCTTTTGTTCAAGATCATCCAAATCCAGGTCTCCTCTTTTGTCAATGCCCACTACCCTGAATTCAGCTCCCGTCACCATGGCAATTTGTTGCCAAGGGATAAAGTTGGCATGATGCTCCATCACGGTGGTTACGATATTGTCTTTCTCAGCAAGTCCCGATTTGAGCAAAGAAGCCGCCACCACATTGATGCTCTCAGTAGTCCCTGAGGTGAACGCAATGCACGTCTCGGCATCGGCTCCGATCCATTGGGCGGTCTTTTTCCTGACATTCTCGAATTCGGTGCTGGCGTTGTTGGACAAACTGTAAACACCCCGATGCACATTTGCATTTTCGGACTCATCGAAACGGCGCATCCTTTCAATCACGGATCGCACCCTTTGGGTGGTAGCTGCATTGTCCAGGTATATCAGCTCCGGATGTGATTGGAAAATTGGAAAATGGCGTTTTACGTCGTTCACCAAAAGTAAGATTGCGGGTTAAATGTTTTGAAAACAACAAAAATCCTTAATTCGTTGTTATACCTTACCATTTTTATATGAATATCGCCGATGCTGATTGATAATCATGGAAGACCAATCAATTATGTGCGCCTGGCAGTTACTGATCGGTGCAATCTGAGGTGCTTCTACTGCATGCCTGAAAACGGCATCAAGTACGTTGCCCGCAAAGACCTTTTGACTTTCGAGGAGATGTTTTTGTTGGTGCGTGTACTCAGTGAGATGGGGATCAACAAATTGCGTATCACCGGCGGTGAGCCCTTCGTGCGACGAGGCATTCTTGACTTCTTGAAAGAAGTAGCCGGACTTCCCGGGCTGAATGAGATCCATATAACTACCAATGGAACCTTTACCGAAGATTACGTGTCGGAATTAGAGTCCCTGGGGATAAAATCGATCAATCTAAGTTTAGATAGCCTTGATAAAGGAAGATTTTTCGACATCACCAGGCGCGACATGTATGACCAGGTAATGTCCACTTATCAGCGGCTACTCGCCTCCCCGATGCGCGTTAAGATCAACATGGTAGTAATGGACGGTCGCAACATAGATGACATTTACCCCATGATCGAACTTGCCCGCAATGAGTCGGTATCCGTACGATTCATTGAAGAAATGCCTTTCAATGGCACCGAAGGTCAGGGTAACAGCACCATCTGGCCGATGAAAAAAATCCTGGATCATATCGGAGAAAGGTATGAATTTGAAAAGCTGGAAGATGGGCCACATTCCACTTCTTTGAACTACCGCGTCAATGGCTTTACCGGTTCCTTTGGCATAATCGCTGCGTATACGCGGACTTTTTGCGGCTCTTGTAACCGCATTAGGATCACGCCGCAAGGAGATTTAAAAACATGCCTTTACGACGATGGCAAGGCCAACCTGAGAGATTTGATACGAAGCAGTCTGACAGAAACTGAATTGAAACATGAAATTACCCAGGTGGTTCAGCGACGGGCTAAGGATGGTTTCGAGGCGGAAAAGAGCCGAAACGAACGGAACCCAGTGGCAGAGTCTATGGCCACGATCGGGGGATAATACCGTTTTGCTAAGGCGTTATTTTTAGGACGAAGGACCAACTGCATATCTCAATTCCATGAACAAAACAGCCACCTTTCCAATATGATCTCGGTAGAAGAAGCATTAGAAATTGTTTTGGCCAATGCCAGGGATTTTGGAACCGAGCACATACCGCTTGATCAAAGTCTTGACAAGACGCTTCGCGAGGAAATTACTGCCGACAGACATTTTCCACCCTATGACCGGGTAACGATGGATGGTATCGCCCTTTCCTTTGCCTCTTTTCAGGCAGGCAAAAGAAAATTTCCCATCGAGGATGTAGCTGCGGCAGGTAACTCCCAAAAGTCATTGAATAATCCTGATCAATGCCTGGAAGTGATGACCGGCTCTATATTACCAATCGGAACCGACACGGTCATTCCCTATGAACAGTTATCAATAGAAGATGGATCAGCAGCGGTCACAACCGAAGACGTGCAATTCCGTCAAAACATACACTTTCGCGGATCTGACCGTCAAAAAGGGGATGTCATCATCACGCCTGGCATCAAGATCTCTTCCAGCGAAGTAGGTGTTTGTGCTACTGTTGGAAAAACCGAAGTTCAGGTCAGTCGTACTCCCAAAAGCCATCGTCAATCTCCACGGGCGACGAGTTGGTAGACATTCATGAACGACCATTGCCCCATCAGATCCGTAAGAGCAATGTTTTCAGAATTAAAACCACCCTGCAGCAATATGGCCTGAAGGTAGACACTGCCCATTTGAAGGATGATTTGGCAGAAGTCCAGTCAAGACTGACAGAATTTTTGAGCAGTTACGAAACTTATCCTGGTAAGCGGAGGCGTATCTAAGGGAAAGTTTGACTTTCTACCCGAAGCGCTATCGCATGTTGGTGTAGAAAAGCTCTTTCACCGGATTGCACAACGCCCAGGTAAGCCATTTTGGTTTGGGAAACATCCGAATAATTCGGTCGTCTTTGCTTTCCCGGGAAATCCGGTTTCATCGTTCATGTGCCTCCACCAATACCTACTACCCTGGCTGGAAAAATCTCTGCGTTTAAACAAAAAAGCAGATCGATCCGCCACGCTATCGGCGGATGTAGAATTCGCACCAGATCTTACTTATTTTCTGGAGGTACGCCTGGAATCATCACATTCGACGGGGAATCACCATAGCTCATCCGATTAAGGGTAACGGTAGCGGAGACCTGGCCAATCTGGTAGATGGTGACGCATTCATAAAGCTCCCCCGAGGAAAAAACCGATTCAAACAGGGAGAAACTTATCCGATACTTCTTTACAGATAAAAAAAATAACGTGACGGATGCAGCGTAAAAGGAATTTTTCTATTTGTTTTGCAAGTAGACGAAGCTATCGGTCCACCCCAACCCAGCGCCGATCGTCTATAGATGACCGCTGGTCATCGAATTTCCCAACCGCATAGACATATTAAAGTTTTTATTCGCCTAAAAACCACCACTATGAATCTTTTGCACGTGAGCGGGAGAAAGAAGCGCAATTTGGTATTCAGTCTAATTACCATTGGGTACTTCCTGTTCATTACTTACTTCTTCGTATTGCAACCATAGACCTGGTCTTTTCGCCTTGACTATTTTTGATGATTCAATAAAAATGGTCAACGATAAAGGCATACTTCTATTCTATGGATGGTGGCAGTTGGGCGTATGTCTCTTTGCCTTCATCGCACTTTGTGGTATTTATCAGCATCTTGGAAAAAAACAGGGAGACACTGGTCAAATCTGGCTGGCATTATCCATACTTAGCTGGAGCTTCTCCGGAGCGGTGGAAGTATTGTATGCCAAAGACATTTTACCAGAAAATCCAAACCACGCTAGAAGGGTTTCGAAGTTTATTTTCCCTCTTAAACAGCCTTTTTATTTTGTTGGGTCTACCGTGGTTCAGGTACCTACCGCAACGTTTTAGCGCGATTATAAAATCCCGATATTGGCCCATTATCATCGGCATACCATTTGGGTTCGCCCTTTCTTCCAACGCTTACAAAAATGCTCTCAGGTCGAGCGATGGGTTTGATTAGTGAGTTGGATGTGTATTATGCCATCTTCACGCTCGCCTTTCTCGGATATGTGCTTTGGGAGTCTTTTGCTCGACGTGGACTTCACATATTGTCCTGGTTGTCTTTGATCTGCATAATCACAACATTCGCAGCTCAGTTGTTGAAGGTCTCGGACTCATCGGTTGACATGTTGTTATTATCTGCCATTTTCAAGACCACACACTGATCATGCTATTCTTTGCTTTGGCGCTAAGCTGGGTAAAGGAGCTTATGGAATATCAGCTCCCACCGGTTAGTAAGCTCCATATGCTCTTGCGCCATCAAAAGGTGGAGAATGGACGTAGCGAACACATGGTCGCCATCGAGGGGCTTGAAATCTCAAACCATCGAAATTCGAATATCCCCAGCGCAGTTCAGTCTTCTAAAAACATTCGTCACGTACCGAATGAATAATGAAAAGTGGCTTGAAATAAAACCCAAGCACAACCCGCGACCTGACCGGGACTATGAGATCAACGACCACAACGAGATCAAAAGACTGACGACTACCTTGCTCGATGGGATATATGGAAAAAACAACTGGCGCAAGGAGGTTCATGAAGCTCCCTTCAAAAGCCAGATCTACGATTTGTCCAGAAAACGGGAAAGGAAGATCAGCCTGGCCATTCCTGCGGAGAATCTTCAAATAGCAGAATAAATAGAGGCCTTTTGTCGGAAAGGTTCTTTCTGACATTCGGGTAATTTCTTCTGACATTTGACCACAAGACGGTGCTCCTGTAGCAATCCTTGCAGGAAACTGAAAAAATAATGCGAGGAAATTTTTCAAACCGTCTTGGTTTTATTGCTGCAGCCGCCGGATCTGCTGTGGGGCTAGGAAATATTTGGGGGTTCCCCTATGAAGTAGGCCAGGGTGGCGGGGCCATTTTCGTATTGATCTACCTGTTCTTATTGTTTCACACTTTGCCCTCCCCGTGATGATCACGGAGATTGCCATCGGTAGAAAGACACAAAAAAACGCAGTTGGTGCTTTCGAAGTATTAGGTGCTAAGCCTTGGAATGTCATAGGCAAACTGGGGGTAATCTCCGGAATTTTGATACTCTCCTTTTACAATGTCCATAGCCGGATGGGCCTTTGGTTACATCTTCGAGATCGGGGCGGGCAATTTTGCCATCGCTGACGAGTTTTCCAACTACACGGCCAAAGTCTTCAAAGTGGGTGGTTATGGGACTGGTTTTTATGGCAATGACAGCCGTGGTTGTAGGCAGGGGCGTCGGCAATGGCATCGAGCGCCTCGCGAAAATTCTTATGCCCGCCCCTGATCATTATGATATTGGGAGTGATCATTTACTCGCTGACGCTACCCTATGCCATGGAAGGTCTTCGGTTTTACCTGGTACCGGATTTCTCCAAAGTAAGTGGTACGGTAGTTTTCAATGCCATGGGACAGGCATTCTTCTCTCTTTCCCTTGGCATGGGAGCACTCATCACTTACGGAAGTTATGTGGGAAGAAAAGAAAATATCGTATCGGCGGCCTCATTGATCACCCTCGGCAGATGTTGGGATCGCGTTTCTCGCTGGATTAATGATCTTTCCATTGATTGGTTTTCTCACAGAAGGAACCATGTCTACTGTCGGTAGAGGACCAGAGTTGATATTTGTCACTTTGCCGCAGGTATTTGGAGCAATTGGCGGTGCTGCAGGTGCTTTCTGGGGGAGCAGTCTTCTTTCTATTAACTCTGTTTGCTGCGCTCACTTCTACGATCTCACTGTTGGAGGTATTTGTCGCCTATCTCGTAGATGAAAAGCACATTCCTCGAAAAAGAGCTGCATGGGTAGCTGCATCGGTCGTTTTTCTCGTTGGTCTGCCATCACTATTGGGTAATGGCTATTCGGATACGTTCACGTATTTTATCACCTACATAGGGTCAGACAAACCCACGGATGCGTTGAATTTCGTCATCAACATTGCCAATGACACCTTCTTACCACTTGGCGGGTGCTTAATAGTAGTTTTTGCCATGCATATTTGGAAGAAACATAATCTCGAAAAAGAGCTTGAGGAAGGGTTTCCAGCGCTCCAACAATCCTTATTTTATCGATACATGCGTATAGCCTTGCCTGTTTTAATTCCGGCTATTCTTGGATTGATCTTTGTTATGATCGTGTTGGGGACTTTCTTGGCATCAGACTGTTCTAGCTTCCATTTTTCTCTGAACTTATTTGGGTGGTAAAGAGTAGTATATAATAGATAATACAGGGCCATTGATTTCGATTTCTTACTGCTGATCATCTGCTTTTATCTCTCGATCCCTGCGGTGTTAGGGTATGCCGCCTGGAGTTACGGTCGGTCGTTCTGGGTGTGGTTTGCCCTGGGAGCAATACTTCCGGTTGCTGGCCACATTATCCTTTACTTTCTCATTGACCGGGATATGAAGACAAATAAGTTGTCGGCTTTGCTGAAAAAAGAGGAAATTGAATATATGGAAAAGGAAATCCAACAGCTTCAGCGACCTCAACCCGTGAAAAAAACAACCATTTAATGGTCTGTTTCTGACCAGTTCGCGAAAAAAGGACCGGACACACCTCCCGCCTATCATTTTCGGTTAAATTGACCCTAAAAAAATGCCTAATCCAATCAATTGGTTTGAGATCCCGGTCACTGACATGGCAAGGGCCAAGACATTTTACGAAGCTGTATTTGAAATCGACATAGCCTTGAATGAAATGGATAGTTTCACCATGGGCTGGTTCCCTTTCGAACAAGGTGCTTCCGGAGCGACCGGTACGCTTATGAAAGCGAAAGACTATACGCCTTCTTATGAAGGCACGATGGTATACTTCTCAGTGCCAGAAATTGATGATGTGCTGGCCCGGGTAGAACAACATGGCGGCAAGATCATCAATAAGAAGTTTCCTATTGGAGAAAATGGATTTTGCGGCCACTTCGAGGATTCGGAAGGTAACCGCGTGGCACTGCATCAAGGCGCAGGTTGAGGAAACACCAATAGCTGGTCAAAGTCCAGTCGGACAGGGATAACAGATCCAGGATCAATGGCAGTTTTAGAATTGAAATAAAAACCTTTGTGATCCAGGGTGGCCCTGACCATGAAGTGGCTGCCCAGGTACAGGCATTGGGTTACTTTGGCTCCAGGGCCGGACGTAGCAGTGTAAATGGCCTCAGGCCGGACACCAATCTGCGACCCGGTGTTCGACAAATTACCTCCCCAATACTTTGCGATCTCTGCCTTTGAGAAGTAGGCGACAGGGCCAAAAAACTCAGCCACCAAGGGGCTAATGGGGCGCGCATAAATATCATGGGCACTGCCATCCTGTAATATGCGTCCTTGGTGAATCATCATGAGTCTGTCTCCAAACAACATGGCGTCGCGGGTATCGTGGGTAACAAAAATTATTGTCGTTCCTATCTCGGAAGCTTCAAGTTTTATACGTTGAAGAAACTCTTGTTTGGAGAAAGGATCAAGATGACTGAAGGGCTCATCAAGAAGAAGCAGTTTGGGAGGGTCTGCCAATGCAATGAGGATAGCGGCCTTTTGCTGTTGACCACCGGAAAGTTGCCTTGGGTAAGCGGTTTTACTCTCCTCCAGCCCAGCCATTTCCAGCAATTCCTGAATCCTTTCCGCCTGATATTCTTCGGTGTAAGCGGCCAGTGCGGCCCTGATAGACTCCTCCAGGGTCAGGTATGGATGAAGTTCCAGGTTTTGATGTACCAGCGAAATGTGCTCATTTCCTGCAACGAGCTTATCGGATGGACCGGCTATGGCCTCATTTTCCAACTCGAGCCGTCCTCGATCTTTTTCCAACAAACCCGCCAGAATTCTGAGGAGTGTGGATTTTCCAGTCCCGCTTTCCTCCGACGATACTTAGAAACTCCGTCGAAGCAAGATCAAAACTGATATCAACTAATATTTGCTTATCGTCATAGGATTTTGACAATCCTTCAACTCGTAGTAGACTCATGAAACCGCGAAGTTAACGCAGCAAATGGATGTAGCCTTTGAACTGTTTATGAACAAAGTGGACGATGTAATAGTAAGTTCCGCTTGATACATTCTCGCCCTTCCACTCGAACTCTCTGTTGGTGGACTCGAAAACGGTTTTGCCCGACCGATCATGGATGGAGATATACCTGAACTGGTCATCGCAATTATCAGGTGGGATATTCGCTTCGAACCTGTCCAGACCTGTCAATTTGAAAATATCATTGTGACCATCGCCATTGGGTGAAAAGGCATTGGGCGGCACGAACTCATCAGCTCCTTGCGGGTTGATGATTTGAAGCTCACCATCGTAGAGTCAAAGGTATTGTCAGGACATGCATCGTCAAAAAGCACAAAAGCCAGGTCAAATATGCGCTCATCATCCCCCTCGAGCAGACTGCATTCTGGTGTCCAGGTCAGGGTAGAAGAAACACTTCCCGTTCCGGTGGCCTCAGCAAAGGCCAGAGATGGTGAATTGGGTCGGCGAAAGCCATCAAAGAAGTCAATAGTAATGTTGTCGTTGATATTGGCATCCCGGCCAAACATTTCCAGCTCAAAGGCATCATTGACGATCAAGTCAAAGGGACCCGGACGATCTATCACAGGTGCTTCATTGGAAAAGTCGATGTTGACAATGAGCGAGAGCGAATCGAAGTTCTGGGTCTTGCATTTGTCCTGATCATCGGCAACAAAAACCAGCTCAAACTGACTTTTTTCAGTGTCGTTAAAGGCACAATCCAGGTTCCAAAAGAACTGAGAGGAGACTTCTCCTCGGGCTTGCGCCTCGTTGAATTGAATATCGAATTCTGTCGGATCAAACTTGAGCTTGCCAAGCCGCACATTGACCGTATCGCCATCATTGTCCACGGCCGACACCTCAAAATCGAGTATGCCGTCCGGTCGGATGGTTATTTCATTCTGCCCTGTATATGGCCGACCAATGTTCAATAAGGGGTCGGTGTTAGGCGGCAAGATCACGCGCATATCCAGCCATAATGTGTCAGGATTGGCCACGGCACATTCGTCCGCATCGTCCACAATGACGGCCACGTCAAACTGTTGCTGAACACTAAAATCATACAAAAGGCAATTGGTATCCCACTCCAGCGTTCCGGCGATCTCTCCTTCGGTAGATTCGGTTACCTCCAGGGACAACCCCGCATCCTGTGGGTTGAGCAGCCCTGGCACAAACAATTCCATGGTCATCATCTCACCGTCTGCATCTGTGCCGGTCACGTCAATAGACAAGAAGTCGTCTTCGGGCAGGTTGATGGTTTGATCTGCCGGGGTGATGACCGGGAATTCATTCGGGGGAGGCTCTACATCGATGGTCAATCGCAAAGTATCCAACTGCGGCAATGGACATGCATCGTCTCCGGCAATAAAATCTACAATAAAAGGCTCACCACGCAACGGAGGGCAATCGCTAACACAGACCTGCACCTCCAGTGTATCCTGACCCGCTCCTACAAATTGCTGATTGATGCTGAAGACCCCTTCCAACTCTCCCAGGAAATTCACGCCTTCTGCGCGCAAAGAAATCGTCTCCCCTGGTGTTACGTTGGTGACAGTAAAATCAAAACATTTCTCCTCGTCACCTACCTCGTAAAAGAGGGTGTCCCTATTCGTTTGGAACGTGGGGTCTCCGGGAATTGTCGCCCCCACTTGGGGAGGATCGGGTGGATCACAACCAGCGATCACCAGCATCTGAAAATCCCTTTGTACCTGGCCGATCTTCACGCCGTTGCGATATTCCTCCACGAGCACAGAAAACACATACAATCCCGGGAACTCCGGAGTTACTGTAAGCAATCCTCTATCGCTGATTCTCAGGGCAGGGTTGCCCGGGATCATGTTGTCTACATCAAAGGGAGGTCGAAACACTACTTCCGGGTGCGGTTTGGGTTGGGGGATCGGTACTGCAGCTACTGCTGAACTATTCAGAGGTCTTGCCAGGGAATACACGAGGCGGTCACCGTCAGGATCAATACCAGTAAATTCGATGTAGTACAGCTGGTTGACGCACGCATAGTCACTTAAGGGGCGAAACAAGATGGGAGATGAGTTAATAAACGGCCGTCCATTCCGCCAGAGCGGTGGTATTTCTACCACATATTTCATACCTGTGCCCAATGGATTAACAATATTCACAACATCCCGATTACGGCAGCACCGTTCCCAAACTACGTAATAGCCTTCGCTCTCCGCATAATCCAAGGGGTCTAGTTGCACCTCCGCCGACCATACCAGCCGGGAGGTCACCAACTCACCGATGGCACACTCAGGATTGGTGTAAGGCACATTGGCTGTTTCATCCAGCAGCAGTATATGATTGGATACCAGCCGGTTATCTCGATTGGAAAAAATAGAAACAGTCGCACTTGGGTCGAATTGATTATTTGCCTCCTGCGTTTCGTCAAAATACTGGATAACCCTGATAAGATAGCGGCCCGGAGAGAGATACTGGAACTCAATTTCTCCCCCTACAATGTGATTGGCCGAAGTGACCGTGGAGATCGCCAGAAGAATTAAGGTTAGGGCTTTCCTCATAACACAAACTAAGTACAATCTACTTAAACTTAACCCTGATCATTTACTCGCACTTATTTCTATTTCGTCGTGCCGTAGGTCTATTACGGCCAAAAGCTTTATCGTTTTTCAACTTCGTACTAACATTGTCAGCTGCAGCCACAAACACCCATGGGAAGAAGAATTCAGAACAAATTTGTCAAACGCAACGAGGTACTGGAAATCCGCATCCAGGACTATGCCTTTGGCGGCAAGGGGATCGGCAGGATCAGCAATGAACATGGGGAGTTCGTCGTATTTGTACCCAATACTCTGCCCGGCCAATATGTTAAAGCGCAGATCAGTAAAGTCAGCAAAACCTATGCGGAGAGTAAGCTCCTGGAGGTGCTGACACCTTCGGAAGATGAGGTTGAAGTTCCTTATCAGGAAATTCCAGGCGCACCTTACATCAAACTACCTGTTGAAAAGCAACACGGTTACAAAAAAGAAAGCACTTTGGCCCTCCTGCAGCGAATTGGCAAAGTGCAGAATATTGAAACCGTATTTGACCAATTCATAAGCTCACCCAGCACTTTCCACTACCGTAACAAGATGGAATATGCCTTTTCTGCCATAGGGTATGACCATGAGCAGAAAACCGATGTGGATGAATTCACCCTGGGGTTTAAAAAAAGAGGAACCTGGTGGTGTGGTGATGACCTGAAAAAAGACTCGGGCTTGTTCGATGAACAGGTAGAAAACAATTTGAAGCTGATCAAAAACTACTGTCAGGGAACCGGCCTTTCTCCGTGGCACGGTCCCAAGCGAGCGGGGTTTTTCCGGTACCTTGTTGTGCGCAAGTCATATAAAACCGACCAGCTACTATTCAATGTGGTCACCACTTCCGCCGAATTGGCGAAATTTGATTTACAGCAATTTTCGGAATTTCTTGTTTCCCTGTTTGGAGCCCGTGTAGCGGGGATATTACATACCACCAACGATGAAACCGGTGATCGGACCATCGCTACCACCGGAGATATTCGGCTGGTATATGGCGAAGATAAAATCGTCGAGGAATTGCTTGGTCTCAGTTTCGAGATCAGTATGAAGAGCTTTTTCCAAACCAACCCCCGGTCGGCGGAGAAGTTATACACCAAGGTCCTGGAATATGCCTTGGAAAGAAAAGAGACCATTGACAACAACATTGTCCTGGACCTGTTCTGTGGTACGGGCACTATAGGACAAATATTAGCTTCGCGGAGCGAGAACGCGCAAATAGTAGGTGTAGACATTGTGGAATCGGCTATTGAAAATGCCCGGGAGAATGCGCAGAGGAATGGAATAGAAGGAGTAAAATTCCACGCAGCTGACGTTGGCAAATTTTTGTATGAACATCCCCAATACCAAGGCAAGATCCGTACCCTGATCCTCGACCCGGCCAGAGCCGGTGTAGCGCCAAAGACCATGAAGAAAATAATCGACTTAGGCGCACAACGCATGGTGTATGTGTCTTGCAATCCGGCAACACAAGCCCGGGATATCGACTTGTTGCAACAAGCCGGTTATGTGCTGAAGAAATTTAGCCTGGTGGATCAGTTTCCCCATACCAGCCATGTGGAGTGTGTGGCATTATTGGAACGCCAAGAATGAAATGAACATTTAATTTGTACATTCCTATCGGACATTGGATCTAAGTCAAACACGAGATGTTTCAATCCTCCCAAATTGTTTCCAAAGACGATCTACTCACCTGGGGCGAGAAGCTTTCCATCGAATTCAAGACGCAGGTCGCCAGGAAAGGAGAGATATTTCTCAAACATGACCAACGATGCTTTTACTTCTACTATGTTTCAAAGGGATTTGTCCGACTATTTTATCTAGATCTTGAGGGTAAGGAAATTACCCACTGGTTCTCTTCGGAGCACATGATGATCACCTCCCCCTTTAGTTTTTTCAAGAACGAGCCCAATATCCTCAATTTTGAGGCACTGGAGGACACTGAACTTATCCTCGTTACTCGAGAACAGTACTTTGAGCTTTATGAAAAGGACGATAAAGCGAACAAAGCATTTTTTGACCTGTCCGCTGAATTCGCCATGCGCCTTAGTAGGAGTGTTATGAGCATCCACACCGAAACTGCCCAATTTCGTTATCTGAAATTATTAGAAGAACACCCCCTCATATTCCAAAAAGCAAAACTTGCGCACATCGCCTCCTACCTGGGTATCACTCAGCAAAGCTTGAGTCGGATAAGGAAAAACTTAACCCACTAATCGTTTTTAACATAGGGTAAATTTTTTGATCCGGGGCCTTTTCAATTTTGTCCGGACAACAAAGAACAGAATGAAAATTCTACTCGCATCCGCAGCGCTTTTCATCAGCAGTACTGCCATTTCACAACCTGCAAATCACAAAAAAATGCCGAAGCAAATCGATTCCAAGACTATCGTTTTCATACATGGCCTATTCATGAATGACAAATCCTGGGACAATTGGAAATCCCTTTTTGAGAAGGAGGGTTATATCTGTTACGCCCCAGCACATCCAAAACATGTTGGCAACCCTGCCGAGCTAAGAACCAATCCCCCGATAGGGCTGGAAGATGTTCGATTCGAAGATTGGATCACAAACCTTGAAGCATTTATAGATGGTTTGCCAGAAAAACCCATCCTGATAGGTCACTCGTTTGGCGGATTGACGGCCCAAAAACTCGTGGAATCCGGAAGAGCAGCCGCAGCTATATTGATCAGCAGCGCGCCACCCAAGGGCATCAGTACTCTGAAACCCAGCTTCATCAAGGCCAACAATAAGGTCGCTGGTCCTCTTAAAGGCAAGTCTATCTTTAATCCGGAAGAAAAAGAGTACAAGAAATGGTTCCATTTCGCTATTGCCAACACCTTTACCAGGGAAGAATCAGACAAGTTATTCGAGGAATTCGCTGTTCCGGAGAGTAGACAAACCCCAAGGGCTGCACTGAAAAAGATTGCGAAAATCGACACTAAAAAACCGCATGTTCCATTGCTATTTCTGGGCGGATTGGAGGATGTAATTGTACCGAATGTACTTATCAGAAAGACCATCAAAAAGTACTCGGATGAAAACAGTCTGGTAGACGCAAAATTTTATGAAGGCAAGGATCATTTCATCTGCGGCGCTCCAGGTTGGGAAGAAGTAGTTCAATACAGTCTCAATTGGCTTTCAAATTAAAAACATAAATAACCGTTGCAACCATGGCATTCAAAGTCTTACGTATCCTTCTTGGCCTTTTCATGGTCATCATTGGAGTGAATAAATTCCTCGTCTTCATAGCAATACCCAATCCTCCTGGTGCCGGTGGCGAACTAATGCACATCTACATAGCATCCGGGTTTTTAAAGCTGGTCGGCATATTGGAAGTGGCTGGTGGAATCGCTTTGCTGGTCAACAGATTTGCGCCCCTAGGCTTGACAATTATCACAGCCATTATGTTCAATGCCACTGTTTTTCACGGGCTACATGACCCTTCGGGTATAGGGCCGGCAGCAGGTTGTTTAGTACTAAGCCTGGCACTGGTTTACGGAAATAGAGAACGTTTTTCCAACTTGCTAAGAGTATAGGGGCAGTGCTTCAAATAGGCACCGTTTGAGGGATTGAAGTGCAGAAATCAAGTCAATCAACATAATATCGTTTGAAGACGTACTGAAATGCTTGCTAGTTCTTATCACCTACAATGGAACTAACGTTAATCAGATTCATCTCACTTTCAGCATGAAGTGTACGTGCTTCTTGCATTTTTTTCCAATGACCAAGAGGACAACCGAAACGCACGTCCCATGGAGATACGCCTTAGCCATAAAACGGCAATTCTATGGCCTTAACCCTCTTTCAAGCGAACGCGACGAAGGTAGGCCTCACCAAAGGGCGAAATTTCGTACCCCGGATGATGGCTGATTGTTAATCCAAGGTTTTTCAGCTTCCGGATGTTTAGTTTCAACCAATCCTTTTCTTTTGAGAGCATAACGGCAAGATCCATCGCCTTAAGCTTTGGGTTTCTTTGAATGGCGAGGAGCGTGCTGTAAGTCCATACCCCTACTTTGCTGTGGTAGTCCAACTTTTCAAGCTTCCTCTTTAGTTGCTCAAACTCCTCCTCTGTAATTTCCCTTCTATTTCTTAATGCAATTCTGGGATCTGGAGCGTGATACGCTACTTCAATGCGGTACACCGTGCCTTCCTTGACACTCTGAAGCAACTTTAACAAGGCCGCAACAGATTTAAATCCGGCTTTCCGGGCATCTGACTCAGTAATCTGGGCAATTGCTATTTCTTTCACATCACCGATCCTCACAAGCCCAATGGCCGTTTTGACCAAACTACCCGACTTCACAGCGAGCCTTTTCCATTTTCGAAAGGCAAGACTAATCTCCCCCGATTTTATTCGTTCCAGATGGTATTGCTTGAATAGCATATCAACGACCTTATTTCTTCCTCTTCATATAATCATGCAACCCTTCTCCTGCCATGATCTTTGGTGTACATTTTTCAATTCTTGATTTTCGAGTAGCTGATTGTTTGGGTTGAGAAAAATGAATAATGTAGCCTCTTTGGCGTCCCCGTGTCAGTGCTTCAAATGCAGCTTTAAATACAGGATCATCATCCAGTCGCTGTTGCAGTTCATCGGGAATTGGCTCCGGATTCTCCTTAAACTCAACTTTTTTGCCACTTTCCTCAATTTCGATCGCTTCCAAGACATATGTCTTCAGCACATCTTTCAATTTTGTGATATCCCCTACCCGGGTAAATTTCACAATCCTGTCTGACTGAAGATTTCCTTGTTGCTGAAGAATTTTATGTGCATCAGCCAAAAACACGCCTTTGAAAAAACCTAGGTTAGCCGAATCTTTCAAGGCACTTACGGTCACCACATTTTTACCTTTGTGTGAGTAAACAGGAACACCCCATTTAACCTCTTCGGTGAGGCCTGTCTCCAAAACAATTTGTCTAAGCAGTTCTAAAGCTTCCACCCAGTTTAACACTTTGCACTGCGGTGTTCCACCATATTTACATCGCATGCAACCATCAACTAAATACTTATCGACCTGGGGATTCAGTTCCATTTCATAAAAGATTGATTGGAAGTTTACGTGCTGACGGTCTGAAATGCCAGGACAAAATTGTAAGAATAATCAGCGGTATAGGACCAAAAAGGGTGATTACCTCATCGCCAACAGCCAAGTGGGTAAAAACAGCTCCCGACATTAGAAAGAAAAAGCCGGCGTAGGCCCATTCCTTTAAGAGCGGTAATTTAGGAACGAGCACAGTGATTACACCTAATATCTTCCAGGTACCAATGATGGTAAGAAAATAAATCGGGTAGCCGAGTGCTGTCAGCTTTTCTACTTCTTCTTCCATTGATATTATTTGCACAATACCTGTAGATAACATACCCAATGAAAGCCAAGTCGTGGCAATCCAATAAATGATCTTATTTCTCCTCTTCATCGCTTGAAAGTATTTCCTGAAGTTTATCGTGAGCCATACTTAGGCCATACGCAAATGGCAACTTCAGCAATTGGTCTCGGTCTTCGACGGTCCTGAAAATCATATGAATTGCGAGTCGGCTGGTGGTTTCAGTGAGTGCTTCAAAATCCAGAAATTCAAGGTGTGCAGGAAAGCCATGCATTTGAAAAGTTCTTGTGATCATGGAATTGGGCCTTAGGTCGTGGATCGTTCCATTCGCCCGAAAGACAACATTTCCTTCGGGATCGCTCGTTTCGAATTGGTAACTGCCATGAACCTGAGATACCAACTTAATCACCTTTGTCCCCATCCATTGTTCCAAAAATTCCGACTCTGTGTAAGCCTTGAAGACAAGATCTACCGGTAGATCAAATTCCCTGAAAATTAAAATTTCTTGTTTGCCATCTTCCGCTTCAACTTGTGTTTTCATCTCCATGTCTTTTCTATTTTCCCTTTTCGTAATTCTTCATCACGACCTCCAATTTGTTGAACCTTTCATCCCATAAATTGACAAAAGGTGCTATGAAATTGACTATCTCCTTCATTTTCTCGGCATTCAGGTGATAGGCAATCTCCCTACCCGTATGTTCCTGCGTTACCAACTCACACTCGGAAAGAATTTGAATATGCCTGGACACGGTCTGTCTGGCTGAATCAAAGTTTGCGGCAATTGCCCCTGGTGTCATAGCACCCGCAGTAAGCAAGGTCAGAATAGCTCTCCGCGTTGGGTCGGCAATTGCCTGAAATACGTCCCTTCTTGATTTCATAATGCAGTCATTTGACTGCAAATATACATGCAGTTACTTAACTGCACAAAACATTATGATTAAGCCATCTTAATGTGAAAATTCTTACCACCATCAATTGTTGTCCAGTGCCTTAGCCATTTTATCCAGGCACTGATTCATCCCTCCCCTGGATAGTTCTACCACTTCTGAAGTGCCATAACCTGCTTCGACTATTTCCACTTCCGTCCTCCCCTCGCCCAGGTCCCGAAAAAGGATCGTGTGAGGAACTTCCCGCGGAATCCCCGGAGGCAAACCAAGATCTGCCGGATCCAGGTGATTGCGATCCTTGTCTGCGAAGTGAGAGATGAATACTATTCGCTGCCTTGGATCTATTTTTTGATAGGTCCAAATATTGTAGATATCGCCAAAATCCGGAGAACTCATGCAAACAAAGGTGCTACCACCCTCTTTGAAGTCAACTTTCACTAACGGGGCCGTAAATCCTTCCGGTCCCCACCACAGCTTGATAAGCTCAGCTTTGGACCATGCCTTCCAGACTTCTTGCAATGGGGCATTGAATGTTCTTACAAGGGTCATATTTAGATTTTTCTTTGCCATAGTTTCATTCTTCTGTTGTGCTTGGGGATCTCATCGCAAGCCGATAGTTTTAGTCATTTCAAAGGTTATTGCGGTTTTGAATCGCCGGGCATTTTATCCATGTCCATAAAAAGTACATTCCAGCGGTGACCATCAACATCTTTAAATCCACAACCGTACATCCACCCTTCGATTATTTCAGGGTTCGAAAAAAGGGTTCCTCCGGCCTGTTCTACTTTTGTTGCTAACATGTCTACCTCATTCCTGGAAGCCACGTCAATTGAAAGTAAAACCTCTGTACCTTTCCGTGTATCTGAGACAGGATGGCGTGTAAAGTTCTCAAAAGTGGAATCCACGAAAAGCATGACCATATCCGGTTTGCTCCCTATCTCCAGGCATGCCGACGCTTCGCTATTTTCACCAAATCTTTCATTGAATTGAAAGCCAATCGCCTTGAAGAAATTTCTGGATCTTTCCAGGTTCTTCACAGGTAGATTAACCCAAAGACTTTGTATCATATTCTAGATCTGTTTGCTTCTGGCCAAACATAGGCCATATGGGCGGGCCTTGCTAGAGTCAAAAACGACGTATTAAGGGGTTGATCCCGCCACAAGAAATTCATAGCTTTATTAAGATGAAACATGTGTCGATTCTTGTACCCAGTAACGCCGTGCTATCAAGTATTGAAGACACCAGATACCTTTTTGAGGCAGTCAATCAATTCCTGATAAGCGGTGGTAAAGAAGCTGCGTTTGACGTGAATCTCGTCGGACTGGCGAGAGAGGTAATGCTCCACCAAGGGGCCTATACCGTGCATGTAGACCAACTCATCCCTCAGGTGGAGAATACAGACTTGGTCTTTCTTCCCGCCATCAATGGCAATATCGAGGAAGTCTTGAAGGCCAATGAGGGTTTTGTTCCGTGGATAAAAAAGCAATATGGCCAAAGGGCAGAGCTCGCCAGTTTGTGCGCAGGAGCCTTCTTTCTCGCCTCCACAGGTTTGCTCAAGGGCAGGAAATGTTCTACCCACTGGGTATTTGCTGACCAGTTTAGACAAATGTTCCCCAATGTCGCGCTTGTGGATGATCAGGTGATTACCGATGAAGATGGCATCTATTCCAGTGGCGGCGCTAACTCATTGTGGAACTTACTGCTTTACATTGTTGAGAAATACACGGGCCGGGAGATGGCCGTATTGGCAGCCAAGTATTTTGCTATTGAAATTGACCGCAATAGCCAGTCTCCTTTCATCATATTCCAAGGACAAACCGAACATTCGGATGAAAGCGTTCGGGACATCCAGCTTTTTATTGAAAACCACTATCATGAGAAATTAACCGTGGATGATTTAAGTAATCAATTTGCACTTGCCAGGAGAAGCCTTGAGAGAAGATTCAAAAAAGCTACTCATAATACCGTGATAGAATATATCCAGCGTGTAAAGATCGAAGCTGCCAAAAAAGAACTTGAAAAGACCAACAAAAATGTGAATGAGGTAATGTATGAAGTAGGCTATTCAGATACCAAAGCCTTTCGAAATGTCTTCCGAAAAATCACAGGCCTTACGCCTGTAGCCTATAGGAATAAGTTCAATAAAGATGCCGCAGTGTGGGTTTGAAAATTATGCATAGATGAAAGTTGATTACCAAATCATTCCTCCCGGCAGCATGCTTACCGAATATGTACAGTTTTTCTGGACCTTAGAAAGTGATCAACCCTATGAGCATAGATCACTCGCTGATGGTGGGATAGAGATGATTTTTCACTACAATGGTACTTTCGACCAAATCAAACCACAGGGGAAATGCCCAACAGCCCTTTCAGCCATCCGGGGAACTTCTACGAGCTATCAGATCTATTCATGTAGATCAGCCTTTGGAATATTTGGTGTGTACTTCTATCCCTTTGCGATACCTGCACTCTTTGCTATACCTACTGATGAGTTGAGTAATGAAATACCAGACCTAGCTACTTTTCTTGGTGTAGTGGGGAAGGAATTGGAAGAAAAAATGATGACTTCCAGGAACAATACTGAAAGAGCCAGAATCATTTCAAAATTCTTGGAAGAAAGAGTTGGAGCTATTGAAAAAAAGGATAGGCAAATACATCAGGTCATTCATTCCATTATTCACAACCCTGGCAGGCTTAATATCGATCTTCTCGCCATCAAATGTTCTCTTTCCAGGAGGCAGTTTGAAAGAAAATTCAAAAGGTTTGCCGGCTTTAGTCCAAAAATGTATGAACGAATCGTGCGCTTTCAAAATGCCGCAGATGAATACAAAAATCATAACAAATCTTTGACACAGATTGCACTGGAGAATGGTTACTATGATCATTCTCATTTCACCAATGATTTTAAAAAATTCTCTGGACATGACCCTAAGGACTATTTTTCAGGAAAAGCGGTGGGGCACGAATGGAGAGATGGCGAAATCGGCATGTCGTGATTTTCCAAGAATTGATGGTGTTTAGTGTTCATCTTTGGCAAAAACACGATGAACAATAGGATAAGGATTATTCCCAGCCTGAGCTATCGGGATGCTAAAGCAGCAATTAACTGGCTCTGTAAAGCGTTTGACTTCAAAGAAGATGCTGTGTATCAGACGGAAGATGGCAAGATTGCCCATGCTCAACTTACGTACAAAGGAAATATGATCATGTTAGGTTCAATTGATAGTGGATCAGCGTTCTCCAAACTAGTCAAACACCCAACAGAGATTGGAGGTTTCGTGACCCAAAGCGCTTACATCATTATTGATGATGACGAGATAGATAAGCATTACGATAAGGCAAAAAGTAATGGCGCTGAAATTCTTCTAGCGTTGAAAAGTGAGGATTATGGAGGAAAGAACTACACATGTAAAGACCTTGAAGGTCATATTTGGAGTTTTGGTTCATATGATCCATGGAGTGGAAATGATTCCTAACGTTTTTCCCTCTCATCGTAGAAAATGATGAGAAACGAACATAACTCTCTTGTCCGATTGTGACCTTGAAAGAAGTATCAAAAGTTGATTCCGCGGATCAGAGAAGATGATCGTGATGCGTTATCAACATTCCCTAGCCTTACCCCTCAATGCATAGAAACTGTTGTGAAAGAGGCGGCTTTCTTTTTCTTGAAGTTGCTCGCGACGTTAATGATTCTATTCTTCGCGTTGTTAATCCAATTATTATTCAACTTTTTCCTGATGCGCATAAAGATCTAGGTAGGTTCGAGAAGTTAAAGGTCAATGAGTTAATACTAGTCCTCAGCTCGATAAGCATCTGGGGGCTGGCTGCTTTTGGCGAGGAAATCATTTGGTGAGGCTTTATAATGAAGAACATCTCCGTATTTTTGGGTGGTCACCGTGCGGCCTGGGTACTCAGCTTACTAACCAGTTCAGTTTTTTTGGATTGCCCCACTTCTACCAGGGACCAATTGGCATTATCAAGACAGGAGTAACCGGTCTTTTTTTAGGGGCTGTGTTCATTATCAATTGCAAGCGAAACCTCTGGATCAATATCATCATGCATGGACTGATTGATACTCTGAGCATGGTTTCGCTTTATTTGGTTGCGAGTTGATGAAGTTGAAGCAAGGCTTCTATTCTCTTCGAAGTAGCATCTTCCCTATTTCATCCGTTAGGTTTGTTAATTGCTTGTCCACAAGATTCATCTCATAGATATCAAAATCGCTATCCCTATTTGACGTAAAGTAAATCCTATCGCCCTGTGAATCAATGACAGGTTGCCCGTCAATTGCGCCATTATAAGTAAGCCTGTTGAGGGACCGGTTCAATAAGTTCATCAGGTATATCTCCCAATTGCCATCTTGAATAGAATTGTAGGCCATCCAAGTTCCATCCATCGAGAAACTGGCATTGGAATTACCTCCCGAGTCATTCGTTAAATATTTGATCCTGGCCCCAACACTATCGGTCATAATAATCTCGAGGGCTGTATCATGATTGCCTGGAGAATCAGTGTAGGAGAAGATCATTTTATTGCTTGTAGGATATGGTGTTGAAGTCAAATATTCACCATTGCCCCGCAAGAACGTTTCCCTTGAATGTGTTTCCCAGGCAATTCGATCAATTTGCCATAGGCCGTCAATGAAAGTATCGTAAAATATATACTTCGAATCCCAGGACCAACCCGGACTCATTTGAGACAGGGTGTCTGAGGTAATCTCGTAAAGATCCAGCCCCGCAAGTTTGATAAGGACAATGTTGTAGGCACCGTCGTGCTTGGTGTGGAAGGCAATATATTCTCCATTGGGCGACCAAGTGGGATTTCCATCTTCTTCTTCATTGAAAGTTAATTGCCTGACTTTTTTGTTGCGCAAGTTCATGACGAAGATCTCGTCATCTCCGTCGACGTTTGACATAAAAGCCAATTCCGAGCCATCTGGAGATAACGTGGGATGGAGCTCGTTAGAGCCGATCTTCTGGGAATGTGCGGCGATGACCTGGTTAACACAGAAGGCAAACACAACAAGATATTTTTCCACTTTTTCATTTGATTTTGAGACTGTCCAAAAAAAAGGGACACGGACCATCTGGCCAGATGTAACGGAAAAAAATGTGTACGTATACATCCATTAGGACTAATCCGAGCGCAACGCAAGAGCCTGTGACTGTCATTACTTGATGTCCCACCCATTGGCACCGATTCCCAAAAAATCTCTAAATTCTCCCTCCACCATCAACCTTGCTCATGCGTCGACACCTGTTTTATCTATTGGTTCTGAGTCTTTTCTTATTCAGGTGCCAGGAACCACCTTCGTCAGAAGGCGAAGAAAGAAAGACCATGGAGCTAACGATCACAGCAGGAACCAATATGGCAGTGGCCGTGTCACCCGATGGCAAGACTCTGGCCTATGACTTGCTGGGTCGGATTTGGCTCATGCCTGTTTCAGGTGGCGAAGGCGAACCCATTACCGACCCATTTGGCAATGCCAGACAACCTTCCTGGTCGCCGAATGGAGAGAAAATTGCATTTCAAGCCTACTGGGATGGAAATTGGCACATCTATACTGTAAATGCCGACGGCACCAACCTGAAGCAAATGACTTCCGGTGATTTCGATCATCGCGAGCCACACTGGTCACCCGACGGTACCATGCTGGCTTTTTCATCAGATCGGAATGGGTCCTACGACATTTGGACTTTGCACATCGTCGGCGAGAAAATCGAACCTGTCACCTCAGGAGATGGCAATGAATCCGGGCCTGTGTGGTCCCCCGATGGCGCCCGGCTTGCTTACGTCGAGGAGACTGATGGAACCTACCAGCTAGTCACTCAATCTAAAGCAAGTTCCAAGCCCACGTCTTTGTTTACCTCCATTGGCTCCCTGTCAGGTGCATCCTGGTCCCCGGACGGAAAACGTCTCCTCGTAAATGAACATGAAGGACTCAAAGCCGCCCTTCAGCTGGTCCATGTTGATGACCAGTCGGCAAAAGTTCTCTCTGATGCTGAAGAGGATGTTTTTCCCTTTCGACATTCCTGGACCTCAGATAGCTCGCTGATCTATACCGGGTCGGGTGACATCTTCCATTTAAAGGGCACGGAAAAGGAGGTGATTCCTTTTTCGGTGAAAGTCGACCTTGACCGATCACCCTACAAACGAAAGCAACGAGAGTTTGACGATACAACTCCACAAGTGGCCAAGGGAATTGTCTCCCCCACCCTGTCTCCGGACGGTCAGTCCATCGTCTTTGTGGCCTTGCAGGACCTCTGGATCCGGAGAAATGATGGAAGCTTAAAACAGTTGACAAATGACCGATATGTGCAAATGATGCCAATATGGTCGCCCGACGGCACACAGATCGCTTACTGTTCGGACCAGGATGGTTCCTTCGGCATCTGGACCATAAAATTAGACGGTTCGGGAGCAAAGAAAGTGTTAACCATGGGTGGTATCTCCGGTATGGCCTGGTCTCCCAATGGCGCGTCGATCGCCTATTCTCAAAGTTTCGGCCCCAGGTACGGGACGCTAAATATCCTGGATTTGGCCTCTGGGGACATATCGCAATTGGGTGCCGGCCTCGGGAGTAGTGTAGGTGCCCCAAGCTGGTCTCCGGATAGCAAAATTGTAGCGCTTTCAGCCTTGTCTCCCTATTCTTCTCGTTACCGTGAGGGTGTGAACAGGATCATGCTTTTTTCCGCCGATGGCACTCGGCGGCGGGTTCAAAGTGCACCCGAGCATTGGTCATTTGGAGTCAGAGGTAATGATGGGCCGATCTGGGCGCCTGACGGGAAACACATGGCGCTTGTCTCCAAAGGGACCCTGTGGTTGTTGCCTGTAGATCAATATGGGAATGCTACTGGCGACCCCATTCAACTGACAGAGGAATTGGCCGATGCCCCTTCCTGGAGCAGCGACGCTAAAACGTTGCTATACATGGCAACTGACACACTCAGGCTGCTAAATGTTCCGGAAAAATCAAGCACGGCGATACCTCTTGACCTCAAATGGCAACGAAAACACCCAACAGGCACCACACTGATCCATGCCGGAGGACTGGTCGATGCGGTAAGCGATACACTGCAAAAAGATATAGACATTCTAATCAGGGGCCACCGGATCATTGAAGTCGCCCCGCACGATGAAAATAGAACGGCTGATAGAAAGATAGATGCCTCAGGTGCGTTTGTCATGCCCGGACTTATAGACATTCACGTACACGAAGGCAGTGGAAACGGTGAGAAATTGGGCCGGACGTGGCTTTCCTGGGGAATCACTACTACGCGAAATCCCTCAGGCGACCCTTATGATGCCCTCAATCGCCGTGAAGCCATTCAGTCCGGAAAAGCGCTGGGCCCAAGGATCTACTTTACCGGTAGCCCGATAGATGGAAGTCGGATATTCTATGCAGGAGGTGCTACTACCACTTCCGAACTTCAGGTGGACCTGGAATTGCAAAAGGCGGACATTTTAGATTACGATCTGATAAAGACTTATGTACGACTTCCGGACCTGTTGCAACAGCGTGTAGTAGAAGGAGCACATCGCATTGGAGTACCTGTGACTTCTCACGAGCTATATCCGGCAGTCAGTTTTAATATCGATGGAGTAGAGCATGTCAAAGGCACAAGTAGAAGGGGTTTTTCTGCAAAACTCACAGAAACCCAACAGGCCTACGAAGATGTTACCGACCTGATTGCCCATTCAGGAATGTGGTTTACCCCTACTACGGCGATTTACCTGGGTTATCAATATGTAGTAGCAAGAAACCCGGAAGTCATGAACGATCCACGCCTGCAGGAACTGTCAGAACTACGGTACCTGGCAAGTATCAGTGCCTCGGCCGATCAAATTCAAAGTGACCAGGCAACCTATGACAACCTGTATCAAAACGTCATAAGAATGGTGGCGGATATCCATAAAAAAGGGGGACTCGTCGTGGCAGGAACAGATTCACCCATCATACCGCAAGGATTTGGCTTGCACGTTGAACTGGAAAACTACCAGGATGCGGGGCTCTCCCCATTGGAGGTACTGCGGACAGCAACTATCAATAATGCACGAGCACTTAATGCAGAAAAGGATCTCGGCACTGTTGAAGCAGGCAAATTGGCCGACCTGGTGGTAGTGGATGCAAACCCACTATCAGATATTCGCCATGCCCGAAAAACTAGATTAATAATCAAAAACGGAGAAGTTTTCGAACTGGAAACACTCATCAAAGGACAGTGAAAAATTCATGCCAAGCCAATACCACATAGCTTAGCAAGAATCGGGTTTTCAAGGAATCCTGGGGCCAATACATTTGATAAAAAACTATGTCCCAGTTCAGTACACCAAGCGAGTACGAAACGATTGCCAAGGCAATTACTTTCATTCAAGACAATTTCAAGAGGCAACCCTCGCTAGGCGAAATAGCTGAAATAGCTCAGCAAAGCCCAGCTCAATTTACGAAGATGTTTTCAGCTTGGGCGGGTATCAGCCCCAAGCAGTACCTCCAGCATGTCTGTTCGAGTTTCGCCAAATCTTTGATGAAAGGCGGAAATTTTGAACCCGGTGAAGTAGCGCGATTAACCGGATTGAAGGATGCAGGCCGACTCAACGATCTGTTTCTTTCGGTCGAGTCTATGACACTGGAGACGTATAATAACGCGGGTTCAAATCTGGTAATCAAGTATGGCTATTATGACACTCCCTTCGGTGAGATATTGATCGCCAGCACTGATAAAGGCATATGTAAGCTGTCATTTGTCGAGCTGAGGAAGGTGGAGGGTCGATATATACCCTTGAGGCAATCCATGCTATTCGAATTGGAGAAAGAATGGCCAGCAGCAGCTTTTCTCGAAGACCAGGGAGCAAATGAGTTTTTGGTTCGACGAATATTCGGCGACCAGCCCTTCTCTGAAGAAACAGCCAACATAAAGCTAAATGTCAAAGGATCTCCCTTTCAAATTAAAGTCTGGGAAGCATTGTTGCGGATACCCCGGGGTGGCATGACTACTTACACTGAAGTAGCTAAACTTATCGGACAACCAAAGGCCGCACGAGCTGTCGGTACTGCCGTGGGCAGGAACCCAATCGCCTTGCTCATTCCATGCCATCGCGTGATCAAACAGTCAGGATCCCTGAGCGGCTACCGATGGACATCAGAGAGGAAATTGTCCATTCTCAATTGGGAAAAGTGTCAAATTTATAGGCATAACGTAGCTTAAATTAAACCGAAACCTGACTTGCAATGCCTTTGCCCTCAATGCTCGCATCGAAACCTAAATCCAAATTCACACGTCTATAAATACTTCAATTAGAATAAAATAGTTATATATTTACTTCATTGAATAGTAAATATGAAAAAGAATAGGTTGGGTGAGTTTCAGGAGTTGATCTTGATGGCTGTGATCGTCTTGCAGGAGGACGCCTATGGCAACGAGATTCAGCGTGACCTTGAAAAAAGACTCAATGAAAGATTGAGTGTCGGAGCGGTACAAACCGCGTTAAAGCGACTGGAATTAAAGGGATTTCTAGTCTCGGCATGGGGTGAGTCATCGCAGAAGCGAGGAGGAAAGAGGAAACGCATTTACTCCGCGACGCCCTACGCGCATCAGGTACTACACGAAATGAAAGACGTGAGGTCTCAGCTATGGAAAGCAATGCCGGTATTGGGTGTAAATGAAGCGTCATGAGAAAACAAAACGGGCCTACCCACCCTCCCAAGTGGCCACTACGGCTGCTTAGACTCTGTATTAGCGAAGATTACCTTGAAGAAATTGAAGGTGATATGGAAGAGAGGTTCCGGAATAACCTGGAGACTTATTCCACTAAAAAAGCCAGGCTCCGATATACCTGGGACACATTAAAATTAATTCGACCCACGCTCATGAACCGCTGGGTAAGTCGTCGCCAACTAAATCACTTCGGCATGCTTCACAACTTTATCAAAATAGGTACTCGAAATCTGATTAGACAAAAGGACTACACCGCCCTGAACATCACCGGTCTCACCCTGGGATTGGCAATCACCATCCTCACCAGTCTTTGGATTTGGGATGAGCTATCTTTTGACAAACATCATCAAGACTATGAGCAAATTGCCCAGGTACTGAAGCGAAGGACTAACAATGGTGAGACGGGCATCCGGTTTTCACTGCCTATACCTGTGATAGACGAGCTACGTAATTCCTATGGGGAAGACTTCAAATATGTTGTCGTAGCGGACTGGATTGGTAAGAATACCTTGTCCATTGCCGAGAAGCACTTGACGATCAGCGGAACTTATATGAGCGAAGAAGCTCCGTCCTTGCTCTCCCTGAAAATGCTGAGGGGAACAGCAACAGGACTTTCCAACCCATACGGGGTGATGTTGTCAAGTAGCACGGCGAAAGCTTTCTTCGACAACCGTGACCCCATGGGTAAACAAGTCAAAATCAATGGAGGATCGCCAATGCAAATTGTTGGTGTATATGAGGATTTGCCTTCTAATTCTACCTTTAAGGATTTAAGGTTCATAGCCAGTTTTGCCGTAATCGAGGCCAACAGTGCCTGGGTCCGACGAGCGAGGAACGAACGGTATTGGGATGCCAGTTTCTGTCAAATATACGTTCAGCTCAACCCGAGATCACAAATGAAGGTGGTAGAGGAAAAGATCAGGCACATGATAAGTACCCACACTACCGACGAGCGACTGAAAGCGTCCAATCCGGAATTGGTACTTCATTCCATGAAAGACTGGCATTTGCGGTCGGAATGGAAAAATGGCGTTCAGTCAGGGGGAGCTATAACTAATGTGTGGGTTTTTGGATTAGTGTCATTGTTCGTGTTGGCACTCTCCTGTATCAACTTCATCAATCTGTCAACCGCCAGGGCACAGGTCAGATATTTGGAGGTTGGTGTGCGCAAGACGATGGGTTCCAGGAGAATCGAATTAGTTACCCAGTTTCTTACCGAATCATTTCTTGTGGTTGCGCTGGCTTTTCTGGTCGCCTTGATTCTGGCCTACTTCCTGATGCCATTTTTCAACAATCTAGCGGGAAAAAGCTTGACACTGCCATTGGGTGATCCATGGTTTTGGGGTCTGGGATTGGCCGTTCTGTTAGTGACCGCTTTGCTGGCAGGCGCTTACCCGGCCTTTTTCCTTTCCTCTTTCCAACCTGTGAATGCGTTAAAAGGAACCTTGCCGGGGCACAGCTCTCCAGCATACCTGCGACATGGTTTGGTGGTTGTTCAGTTTGCAGTCTCGATCTGTTTGGTGGTTGGCACGCAGGTGGTAAACGATCAGGTAAGTCACTCAAAGGACCGAGATAAAGGCTATAACCCCACCAGACTCCTTACCGTCAGTACCAATGCGAAAGACTTCAATGGGAAACACAAAGCACTGCATGACGCTTTGATGGCTACCCAGGTAGTCACTGCCGTGTCAGAGTCCACAAGCCCATTGACCCAGGTGACCAGCTCGAATCACGGATTTGATTGGAAAGGCAAAGACCCGGATCTGGCCACCAATTTCATTACCATGTGGGTTACTCCGAAATTTGGAGAAACCGTAGGATGGAAAATGCTGTATGGAAGGGATTTCTCCGAAGACAGGCTAGCGGATAAAAAGGCAATTGTATGCAATGAGGCGGCTATTAATTTCATGTCGCTCGAAAACCCCATAGGCAAGACCATCACATGGCGAGGAGATACCTATCAAATTATAGGCGTGGTTGCCGACTTATTGATTGAATCGCCTTTTCAGCCCGTCCGGCCCGCAATATATTTTAACGAGCCAGCCCAAGGCTCCCATATGCAAATCAGGTTGAGTGCACAGGTGGATCCGGGAGAAGCGTTGACCGGTGTGGAAGAGGCATTTCAGTCTGTAGTACCGGATGTTCCGTTTGATTTTCAGTATGTAGACGATGTTTTCGCCAGGAAATTTATCAGTGAAGAGCGCCTGGGGACGTTACTCAGTGTGTTAACATTTGCAGCCATCATCATCGGGGTGATGGGAATATTGGGGCTCTCAGCTTTTGTCACTCGTCAGAGAAGCAAGGAGATGAGCATACGAAAGGTATTAGGTGCTTCGCTTGTATCAATTCTTGCCTCACTATTCGCTGATTTCATGAAGATCATCATACTGGCCCTGATTATTGCCGTTCCAATAGCCTGGTACCTGCTTGAAAACTGGCTGCAGGAATATGCCTACCGTATAGAACTTTCAATTGGGTATTTTGCCGTCACCAGCGTCTTGTCGATCATCCTGACTGTAGCGATAATCGGACGAAGGTCCTTGCAGGTGGCGTTATCCAATCCGACCAGGTTCTTAAAGGATGAGTAGCATTTCAACATGATTGCAATAGACTCAGAATCGAACCGCTCATTCTAAATACACATGAAAGGATTGCTCCATCCAGCGGAATCAACGTCGCGAATATCATCGAAAATGGGAGCATCGTGAGGTATCCCCATTGCCTGATCCAGGATCAGTTTTTTTGAGCCCATTTTGGACGTTTTCACCTTGATTATATCAATGGATGGATATGACCTTTTTGAGTTCAGGTTAAAGTTTCTCTCTCCTCTGGGTCCCACCACGACCTCTGTTTGCATAAGTTGATGCACTTTGTCCCAATCGCCCGTCTTCATGTGCTGAAATACCTCTTTGAAGAGTAAACCCATTTCATAGCCTAAGAGAGCAAATATGTTGACGTCCTGGTGAGAAAACTCCCGAAACTGCTTGCAAAAGATCTGATTTTCCTTCATTTCGCTGTTTTTATCGTAAAGCGAGCCTGTGTACAACTCCAAGTTCAAATGCTCAATATCCGAAAGCCACTCGTCATACATCATATTCTCGCTCACCAGCAGCGGAACCTCCCGGTGGAGGCTGCATTGAGACCAGGCATGCAAGAACCTGACGCTATTGGGTCCGCAGAGAATGACGTGCACGTAATCTGGCTTTTGTTTCTGCAGGTGCTCAATTAGCGGAGGAATATCAATATCATGCAGGTCGGGGTTGGAGGACTTCATGATATAGTTGATCAGGTCACCTTTTCTGGCAAAGGCCACTCCTTTTTGAAATGCTGTGGACAGGTGATAACCTGATTCGTACAGCCCCATGACCAGCGCGCCATTTTCTCCGAATTTTCCTGGAGCCCATCGGCCCAAGGCAAATTCACTTTGCCAAAGCTGTTGAGAGGAAAAAAAGGCATTGGGACTTAAGTCCCCCTGAAGCGGCAAAAACTCTCCCATGTCAAAGAAAGAGCCTAACGCTCCCCGCATATTCAAGGACTTTGACACCTCCAATAAGGTGGAGTAACTGGCCCAACCAGACATCATAGCCACTTTATCCATGTAAAAAAGCTTCCGCAATGCTTCTGCTACAGCCTTACGCTCACCCGTCCCGGTATAATGCGGGATGAATTGAATGTCATTCTGCTTGTATGGATCCCTACCAAACCCTAGGAAAAAGCCTACTAAAAAATGCTCCGAATAATGAGGGTAAAGCGTTGAATAAGGTTGCAAAAAGCCGATTCGGAGGGGACCCTCAGAAGGAGGTGTTAGCAATTTTATTAATCAGTTTAAGTATCTATTATTTTACTTAGGGTAAGGATAAAATGCATTCCTACATTAATTCCGGGGTGGAAAGGTCCCATCCAGGCACATGATCCAGTTGATGACAGAATAAGGCTGTATAATATCAAAAGCCGCGCCACTACCGGTATTCTCTATGGTGACTGACCCGCTGAGTCCGGTCACCTCTACCTGAACGGCATTTGCATTCATAGCTGTATCTGGCGTATCCCCATAAACGCGTCCTTGCGGTGCCCCGGCCGTAGGGGAAGCTGCCCAATACCTACCCGCCGGATTGAACCCATCAGGCGCATTTGCTGCCGTACTAGCTGCATTAACTGCTACATTAGTGTTCACAGCAGCCGTGTCCAGATTGAGGTCAGCAACATGTGAATGCTGAGGCATTTGAAATATGGACAGTGATTCAGTTTCTGATCCCCCCTTTTTTCCTAATTGGTAGTCTGACAATGCGGGACCTTGACCTGAACCGATTGGTGCCCGCCCACGAAGGTCAGGTAAGCCTAAAGTTGACCGCCCATCACCACCATATGTGGTGCCGATTATTGCAAAAAGCTGAGAATATACGGCGATAGCTAATGTCTGTCCCTCGCAAAGTGCATATTCCCGCGGAGCAAAGTTGCCTGCAAAGCCCACAATAGTTCCAGTAAATAATTCCATAAGTCTATGAGTTGTTTGTTAAATTGTCTAATACAGGCTAGTTGAATTATCGTTTTAAATTATAGATTATTCGACGCAAACACAACTGCTTACTTTATGTACAATTTTCATCTATTCGGTTTGGTAGGAGCGGAATTAACTTGCAACAAAAGTCATGGTTAGCTGTCGAAAACTACCGTTTTCCTTTGATAGCGAACAACTGAACCGAGACTTGGAGGTAGCAGGAACAAGCTGGATGTCACATTTCAACACCTCCTACTTTAGCGGGGATTGGAGCGGTATCGCTTTGCGCGCACCCCTTCAATCTCCCGGCATCTCTCCTGATATCTGTCCTGGTGACGTACGGACTAAAAGCTTTGAAGACACGCCGACACTAAAAAACCTCCAATACACGCAAAGTGTCCTGGAAAGTATCCGATGCCCCAAGCTCTCCATTCGGTATCTGAAGCTTGGTGCCGGTTCGGAAATTGTAGTCCACAAAGATTATGATCTTGTCTATTGGGACGGCTACGTCCGTTTGCACATTCCTATTGTGACAAATCCGCAGGTGGAATTTATCGTCGGAGAGGACTTACTTGAGATGAAGGCCGGTGAATGTTGGTTTGTAGATTTTACTCAGAAGCACAGTGTCAAAAATAATGGGACCACAGACCGTATCCACCTGGTGATCGACTGTCAGGTCAACAAGTGGCTGGACTGTCTTTTTCGGGAAATAGGTGTTTTAGGTAAGCTTGAGGAAAAACCCGATCCTCTCGACAAATTGGATAAAGTCACTAAGGAAGACATGGTTCATAGGCTGACATTAATGAATACTGAGACTTCCCTAAAGATGGCAGATGACATCCGAAAAAAGTATTTGCGCTAGCCTTCCCGCAGCCATTTGATCATACGAGGAAATTCGGGAGTACCCTCTTCCCTATCTCCTGTGCAGAGGCCCATCCACTGCAAAAGCGGCAAGCCGATGTAGTCTCCGGCAAGAAATCGCTGCTTGTACCAGTCTGAATTTCCCCTGTACCCTTTCGGGTGAAATACAACCTCCAGAGGTAGATTTAAATGAACTAAAGCAGCATAAGTCCAGCAAATCACACCCAATTCCAGGCTACTTTTTTTGCTTTTTCCGGGTTCAAGATTGCCACTAGCCTGTCTCCTTTCTTCAGGCAACATTACCGCTAAGTGTCCAGCTTCATGCAGAAGGTCTCCAGGAAATTCCAGAATATTGGAATCGTAGAATAACTCACCGTTCTCGATTTTTATGCCAGGGATAAAAGTCTCGCGATTCAGAGAAATTTCACTCACTTCCAGTCCAATCGACCGGATGAATGGTACAATTTCCGAAAAAAGGTCACTCTTCTTCATGCCTCTTCCAAAACTACCCCAATGAAATTCCCTGCAAGCCCCTGATTATAGATTTATTCCGGTGGTATTTGTCCTGCTAGTTCTTTCCCCAAAGCGACGGAACGGTTGTAAACGGATTCAATGACATCCAACAAGGCCCGGTGTTCTCCTAACGTTTCATCGATCTGCTCCTGAATAATTACTCTTTCCGTGCCGGCAGAGCAGAATAGTTGCTTTTCCAGGTCTCCCTTTTTATGATCGAGCCGATAGACTTGTATCATAGCCTTGGAAAAGTCTTCTTTCAACGCACCGAACCGACGGTCATATGTTTCCATTTCGCTGAGAATTGACCGAAATGATCTATCCGAAGATGCGTGCGCACAGCCTAACCGTACGGATCTCTCACGCGTGGCACACAAGCCATTCCTTTCTAATGTCTCCGTGCCAACTCCTCCACCCACGACCTTTTCATGGTGCATCCCACACTTCACCACCTTGTAGTTGGCGAGTTGCACCAAAAGCCGTTTAGGAATTACACCTCTTTGCATGGCGCTATTATAATAAACTTAAAGGGACGTTGCCCGGACATCTGGCCCTTCAAATTGCTCCCATTAAATTGAACCCTTGAAATGAAAAACCAAAGAAAGCAGTTGCGTCAAGTTGCAGAGAACTTGTTATACGGTGAAGAGGACTTTAGAAAAATCGTTTCAGGGACTACCACATTTTACGAGCTCGCCAGTGACATAACTGGAATTTATATTGATCATTTGACTTTCGAAAAGTTTAAGTCTACTAGCAATGGCGAGGTAGTAAGCGTCAATCATGCGGCTCACTGTGTACTGGATCACCTGCGCACCACTCGGTTCTTGCAAGGTGTCCATGCCGCCATAGACGAGCGCTTAAAAACCGGAAGTAAGGTGCGCCTGCTATACGCCGGGTGTGGCCCGTACGCAACATTATTAACACCCATAACTGCCATTTACCAACCGGAACAGTTGCAGATTACCCTACTTGATATCGAACAAACCTCGCTTCAAGCCGCTAAAAAATTGTATGATCACTTAGAACTGGGATCATTTATATCAGCATATCGACTTGAAGATGCTACAGATCCCGATATCAGATTCAATGAAAAATTTGATATCATCGTTTCTGAAACGATGCAGGCCGGTCTAAAAAGAGAGTGCCAGGTCGCCATCACTCGTAATCTCACCAGGTTTCTGAAAAAGTCTGGAAAATTCATCCCAGAACGAATCAAACTGGAGGTATACCTGGAGGGTAAAAAAGATCCCGCCAACCCTAGAATCGCTGAGAGAATATACATGGGTCCCGCTTACGATCTGGATTTCCGCAACGTCCCTTGCTTTAATCACTTCACCATCATGGACATGCCCGTATCAGACTATGAATACCTGGAGCTTCATACTGAAATCTACCTTTATAATACCATCATGTTGGGCATGTATGATTGCGGGCTAAACAGCCGCATTAGGCTTGCCCGTTATGTAGAAGGTCAAAATAAACCCAGGCAACTGAAATTTACTTACCAGGACGGTCCTGAGCCAGACCTGGTGATGGAAAACGTGTGGTAACACAAAAAATATGCTTAGGATGCTTTATAGCGGCAAGGGCTCAGCACGTTTTCGGGCAAGGAATTAGTTGATTTTCCACCATCCTGACACTAACATCTGGAGATAATTCGTGCTATTTTCTACCTTCTAATTTTTGAATGTAGGTGATAATTTCTTTGTCCAATTCCGTCAGTAAATGATCGACATTATCATATCTCGGTTGGTACCAGGATTTTTGCGAGAAATATGCTTTCATTCCTGCCGACTTGAATGAGTAGCCAAGCTTAGCGTAAATCGTATTTCTCAGAATGCGCAACCTATCCTTTGGGATCAGGTCAAGTCGATTCAATCCCGAAAGCTCAAACGTCACCAACTTATATTCTCTGCGAACTTCCGAAATCTGACCCTCCTGATCGATTTGATAATAAGCAATTGCTTCACTACGTTGCTGTCGATCAACAATGTCTCGCGGGTCGTCGATAGCTAGAAATTCTTCCATACTAACCCCACTGGTGGGATCGTCTGGTTCAGCTCCTGGAAAGTAGCGATTGGCAACCTTCACTACCCTGAAATTCAGATCATCAATGAATTGATAGGAACCTTCCTCCTGCCCCCATTCGTCACCTCCCGATTTCAGAAATTCAAGCTCGCCTTGGCTTTGATCTTTTCCTATAACAAGAATTCTAATACGGGGAGGAGACGAAATCTCACTCACCTCTACTTTGAATTCGCCAGCCTGTCGTTCCTCGATGATGGTCTGTCCGACCTGGTATTTCTCGGTCCAAACGAATCCAACAGATGTACCAAAAGACCAAGTAAAACCAAATATCAAAGTGATGATTAAATATGTCATGGTTTATTTCAAATCACTATATCTATTCCTTGACTGCATCACTACGAAGCCGGGTAATGGCCCCCATAGCATCAATTTCGTACGTTAAAATTTGTTCTTCCAAAACTGCCTCGCCCGATGCGTCTTCCTCAACTTCTATCAACACCTCCAGCTGATTTCCTCCTATGAATTCAATTCTTTTAGTAGTAGAAATGGCATCATGATAGCCTACTCTGACTGACGCGAGAAAATTACCATCATGGTCGTAGGTATTTAAGTAGATGTCGATGCTACCCTCCAGGACCTCTAGCAGGAAGCCTTTCCAATTGGCATTTGTAAGTATTATGATACTATCGGCAGCTGTTTTATAGGGTCTTATTTCCTCTGAGATCATAGGCCACAGGGTCCCTGAAAAATTCAAATCCTCGCCTCGATTGTACGCGTCAATGAACTCCTCAAAGGAATTACTTTTGATCACCAACGGCCAATCTTGCCGGGTATAGGCTATCTGGTAACCTTCATGATCCAATTGCGCACCCCAATCAATTAGCATCTTGGTGATTTGCAAATATTTACGGTACGAATCGCCATCTACCATTGCACCAATCACGCTTAATGAATTGTCCCTCACCTGCTGTTCTGCCGGGGAATCGGCATAATAATATACATCCTTTTCCTTTTGCTGTTTCAGGCCTGATACTTCTACATTAGGGTCAGCACCAGCATCTAAAAGCAACTTCACAACTTCAACATTTCCATAACGCACATGCTTCATCAATAGCGGCTCCTTATACGCGACGGCATCGTCATCAAAGGGCGTCTTATCTATAAGGCGAGTGGGTAATATTTCAACCAGCCTTTGATTTACCTCAAAACTTGTTGCATATGGAAATTCGTGAATACGATCTTTCCATCTGACTGCAATGTCAACCACCTGGTCTCCCAAACCCTTATCAATAGCGACCTGCGGGTCCAGAAAAACACCACTTTTGAGTAGTTCTTTGACGCTTTCGAGGTTTTCACATTTTAAAGCAAAGTCCATCACTACCATTTCACCTTCATTTCCAGCCCAGTAATTGGGATCAGCGCCGCGCTCGAATAAAAATTGGATTACCTGATAATCACAGGCATACTTTTCCATCAGTGTATTCGGCTCACTATATGCATTGGAATCTCCAAAAACCTGATTCAGGTCTATGGCCCGGTTTTTAATAAGTGCATCCGCTTTCTCCCAGTCGCGGACATCAAGAAAGGCGTTAAGTTCAGCCAAGCTGTCCGTGGACCTAACAACACAACCGCAGCAGATCAAAGAAAACACTATGGCGAGTTTCGCACTTCGAAAAAAGTTGGAAGTCATTACTTGATGCTTTAGGTATCGAAATGGTCTAGTAACTGTTAATCCCTTTCTCTAAAGATACGAAATGTTTATCCTCACTCGAATTTGTCCTTCAAACCCAGTTCTCTTCCCCCCATTAAGAAAAAACCCCGGAAAACTCCGGGGCACGCCTGTTACCAATAAAACAGCGTAATTGTTGTGGATGATGTAGCTGGATAATTCTTAACTGGTTGACTAAGACATCTTTCCTCAAAATCAGTTTTTTATAAATCTTTTGATCAACAGAGATTCCCCCAGCAGAATCTTCAGAAAATATTGACCCGTTGGCAAAGCACTCACATCCAATCTTCCACTCGAGTATGGAACATTCATAGAAGAACCACTGCCGTCAATTACCTGGACCATGCGAATTTCCTGGTAATCAAAATTAGTCCCGATCGAAAGTTGATTAGTAACTGGATTTGGATAGACATGCACGTGAATCTGTGGCTTTTCCAAGGCCAATATGGCATCGATAGTTAGCTCATTCGAGGTATTATCCGACCCCACATTTTGGGCTCGATCGGTAGCCGTGCAAACGACATCATAGGTGCCAATTTCCAAATCAGCTAACAGGTTTTCGCTGACAAGCCATGTCCCGTCTCCGTTATTGACGGCACTCAAGTTTTGCTCATCCACTGATATAGAAATAGTGGCATCCGGATCGTCGACTGTGCCTGTTAAACGGGGTGTTCTATCATCTGTGTCAAGTACATCGACTGTAACGACAGGAGCAGTGCCATCATAGACAATGGTTAGCTGGGTGGCAGCAATATTCTCATAACCAGAATCATCCGTAGCTACATTCGCAGCCACGTCGACAGTCAATGTTCCATCGGCATCCGGAATCAAATCAAAAGAATAGCTGGCTGACGACCCTATAAAATTATCAATCGTGCCGCCACTCACCGTCACATCTCCTGACTCAAAGCCTGTCACCGACTCACTGAAAGCGATCGTCACGGGAATGGGATTATCATTCGTTAGCCCATCGGAAGTAGTGGAAAGTGTGACCGTTGGAGCGGTGCCATCATAGTCAACACTCAATTGTGTCGCAGCGGTATTGTCGTTGCCAGCGGCATCTGTAGCTACACTCGCCGCGACATCCACCGTCAAGGTTCCATCGGTATCCGGAACCAAATCAAAAGAATAGCTGGCTGACGACCCTGTGAAATTTTCAATCGTACCACCGCTAACCATCACATCTCCAGACTCAAAACCTGTCACCGACTCACTAAATGTGATCGTCACAGGAATTGGATTGTCATTCGTTGGATCATCGGAAGTAGTGGAAAGCGTGACCGTGGGAGCCGTGGCATCATAGTCAATGCTCAATTGTGTCGCAGCATCATTCTCATTGCCGGCTGCATCTGTGGCTTTACTTGCGGCAATGTCGACTGTCAGGGTTCCATCTGCATCCGGTATCAAATCAAAAGAATAGCTGGCCGCGGACCCTGTGAAGTTATCGATCGTGCCACCACCCACTGTCACATCTCCAGATTCAAAACCTGTCACAGACTCGCTGAAAGTAATCGTCACAGGAATTGGATTATCACCCGTAGGATCAGCAGAAGTGGCAGAAAGCGTGACCGTGGGAGCGGTGCCATCATAGTCAATGCTCAATTGTGTCGCAGCCGTATTGTCGTTGCCAGCGGCATCTGTAGCTACACTCGCCGCGACATCCACCGTCAGTGTTCCATTGGTAACCGGAACCAAATCAAAGGAATAGCTGGTTGACGACCCTGTGAAATTATCAATGGTACCGCCGCTCACCGTCAAGTCTCCCGATTCAAAACCTGTCACCGACTCACTGAAAGTGATCGTCAACGGAATCGGATTGTCATTTGTTGGATCATCGGAAGAAGTGGAAAGCGTGACTGTTGGGGCGGTGCCATCATAGTCAACACTCAATTGTGTCGCAGCGGTATTGTCATTGCCAGCGGCATCTGTTGCTACACTCGCCGCGACATCCACCGTCAAGGTTCCATCGGTATCCGGAACCAAATCAAAGGAATAGCTGGTTGACGACCCTGTGAAATTTTCAATCGTGCCGCCGCTCACCGTTACATCTCCCGATTCAAAACCTGTCACCGACTCACTAAATGTGATCGTCACCGGGATCGGATTGTCATTCGTTGGATCATCGGAAGTTGTGGAAAGTGTGACCGTTGGGGCGGTGCCATCATAGTCAACACTCAATTGTGTCGCGGCGGTATTTTCATTACCGGCTGCATCCATGGCCACACTTGCAGCTACATCTACCGTCAGTGTTCCATCTGTATCCGGAATTAAGTCAAAGGAATAGCTGGTTGACGACCCTGTGAAATTTTCAATGGTACCGCCGCTTACTATCACATCCCCAGATTCAAAACCTGTCACCGACTCACTGAAAGTGATCGTCAACGGAATCGGATTGTCATTTGTTGGATCATCGGAAGTAGTGGAAAGCGTGACTGTTGGGGCGGTGCCATCATAGTCAATACTCAATTGTGTCGCAGCGGTATTGTCATTGCCAGCGGCATCTGTGGCTACACTCGCCGCGACATCCACCGTCAAGGTTCCATCGGTATCCGGAACCAAATCAAAGGAATAGCTGGTTGACGACCCTGTGAAATTTTCAATGGTACCGCCGCTTACTATCACATCCCCAGATTCAAAACCTGTCACCGACTCACTGAAAGTGATCGTCAACGGAATCGGATTGTCATTTGTTGGATCATCGGAAGTAGTGGAAAGCGTGACTGTTGGGGCGGTGCCATCATAGTCAATACTCAATTGTGTCGCAGCGGTATTGTCATTGCCAGCGGCATCTGTGGCTACACTCGCCGCGACATCCACCGTCAAGGTTCCATCGGTATCCGGAACCAAATCAAAGGAATAGCTGGTTGACGACCCTGTGAAATTTTCAATCGTGCCACCACTCACCGTCAAGTCTCCCGATTCAAAACCTGTCAACGACTCGCTGAAAGCGATCGTCACAGGGATCGGATTGTCTTTGGTTGGATCGTTCGAAGTTGTGGAAAGCGCGACTGTTGGGGCGGTATCGTCATAATCAATACTCAACTGCGTGGCAGCTGTATTTTCATTACCGACTTCATCTGCGGCTACACCCGCCGCTACATCTACCGTCAAAGTGCCATTGGCATCCGGAACCAGGTCAAAAGAGTAGCTGGTTGACGACCCTGTGAAATTATCAATGGTACCGCCGCTTACTATCACATCCCCAGATTCAAGACCTGTCACCGACTCACTAAATGTGATCGTCACCGGGATCGGGTTATCATTCGTCGGATCATCGGATGTAGTGGAAAGCGTGACCGTGGGAGCTGTGCCATCATAGTCAACACTCAATTGTGTCGCAGCGGTATTGTCGTTGCCAGCGGCATCTGTAGCTACACTCGCCGCGACATCCACCGTCAAGGTTCCATCGGTATCCGGAACCAAATCAAAGGAATAGCTGGTTGACGACCCTGTGAAATTATCAATGGTACCGCCGCTTACTATCACATCCCCAGATTCAAGACCTGTCACCGACTCACTAAATGTGATCGTCACCGGGATCGGGTTATCATTCGTCGGATCATCGGATGTAGTGGAAAGCGTGACCGTGGGAGCTGTGCCATCATAGTCAACACTCAATTGTGTCGCAGCGGTATTGTCGTTGCCAGCGGCATCTGTAGCTACACTCGCCGCGACATCCACCGTCAAGGTTCCATCGGTATCCGGAACCAAATCAAAGGAATAGCTGGTTGAGGACCCTGTGAAGTTGTCGAGCGTACCGCCACTCACGGTCACATCCCCAGATTCAAAGCCTGTCACTGACTCACTGAAAGTAATTGTTACAGGAATCGGATTGTCATTGGTTGGATCATTTGAGGTGGTCAAAATACTAACCGTAGGAGCCACAAAATCAGGATCAGCCTGAAGCTCGTAGGCTCCCACATCCACCGTTTGGACGATGCCTGCGTATGGTCGTGGATTTCCTATCAGGTCGACAGTAATTCCCGCATTTGTAGCTAGTGCATTAAGCCCCTGATCAGCCGCTAAACTTTTCAAATGCAGTGTGTAATCATCATTGGCCGCATCTGTAAAGTAGTCTGCTACATTATTGGAAGTGCTGCTTTCACCCCCATAGATATTCCCTCCATTATCATTGAAGGTAGCCTCGTTTCTAATGTTGTTTACTGTTGAGTTGACTTCATTATCCACAAAAAGAGAGTTCTCGACCGTCAACTGGTTGAGATTATAAATGGCGCCACCATTGGCAGTCCCCGCATTGCCGGAAAAAGTACAGTGACGCACGTTAATGTTAGCCCCATTGCGACCATATATGGCTCCACCCAAACTTGCAGTATTATCGCCGAACACGGAGTTTTCAATAGTTGTTGTTCCTCCGAATATGGTCACCGCTCCACCCCAGTCTCCAGAGTTACCGTCGAAAACGCTTTGGTTAATGGTTACATTTCCAGCTTGAGAGTAAATAGATCCTCCGTTGCGACCACTCTGGTTGTTGAGCATCTCACAGCCCTGTACATTGATCGTAGCTGTCGCAGAGTTAACTATTGCCATTCCTCCCCATAGATTGGAGGTCGTGAAATCTCTTAGTCTAAGGCGGTTCAATGTCAATGACGTTGAGCCAGCTAAATCAAACAGACGATGGCTTGTTCCATCACTTTTTAACGTGACATCTATGGTTCCATTGTTATCAATATCACCATCTACCGTTAGCATACCTTGTGAAAGCGTATAGCTTTGGGTCACCATGATTGTACTCCCATCCAAGGAAGGATCAAACTCCACCGTATTTACTGTACCTTCTGAGTTGATGAAGTCTTGCAGCGCCTGATCGAAAGAACCTTCCCCACTTGTCATTGTGTTGGTTACCCTGGCAACCGGAACGTAATAGATAAAGGCAGAAGTATCTTTTGCCTGCAAATTATTACTGAACATATCTTCCACCAGGGCATCCATGAATACTGTATCCACGGCCCTTTGTGTCAAATCAGAAAGGGTGAAGGTGGCCGTATAAACTGTATTATCCGGTGAAGTGAGTGATGTAAGCGAAAGGGAATTTGTGGCCGTTGTAAAATCTGTATTATCCAGTCCGGTAACGTGCCTGTCAAAGGTCAGTGTGACGGTTAAGGTACTTGAATTGGTAACTGATGAAGACTCAAAGCTTATAGGTGGATCTCCCAGGAACTCATATGCACCCGCATCTACTATACTAGTGATACCTACATTCGGCTGTGCATTACCGATAATGTCCGTAGTGATTCCAGCGGCCGTAGTGAGTGAATTGAGGCCGGCATTTACGGCAGGGCTGGTTGAATATAAGTTGTAATCCCCATTAGCAGCATCCACAAAATAATCCGCCACAGCATCAGAGGCTCCATTTTCACCTCCCACGATACTTCCCCCCACGTTGTTAAAGGTGCGATTGTTTAGAATGTTGCTCGGTCCTGATTCGGAACTGTTGCCTACGATCAGGCTATTTTCTATGGTTAAGTTGTTGTTGTTCAAAATGGCTCCACCGCTAAACTTTGAGCTATTATTGGATAACGTGACATGTCGCAATGTGAAATTTGCCCCATCACTAATATACGCTACGCCACCATTGCTATTGAGAGCGGAGTTTTCATAAAAAAGTGAGTTTTCAATCACGGTATGTATGCTACTCAGAAAAGATGCCTGGTAGATTACCCCACCAAAACTGGTTGCTGAATTGCCGTAAAAGATTGATTTTGTAATATTCGCATCCCCGGTTCCAAATCCATTTGTAATATATATGACACCTCCGGATCTTGCTGTATTGTTCCTGATCACACAATTATCAATTGTGACAGTACCAGTAGAAATTTGGACTACTCCTCCATCGCTGGTGGTACTGAAATTTTCTACCAGTAAGTTTTCGAATGTAATCGCTGCTGTTCCTGAAAGAGAAAAAAAAACCGTGATCCGCAGCGTCGCTCTGGAGCGTGATATCGGAAGCTCCATCTCCATTCACATCTCCATCCAGTGTCAGGCTGTTCGCGGAGAAGCTATAGGCTTGCGTAATGCTAATGGTGCTTCCAATCAAACTCACATCAAATGTTATGGTGCTGGAAGTCCCACCGGATATAAAATCCTGTATCGCTTGGTCCAGGCTTCCTGCTCCACTCGTATTGGTGTTGGTAACCTGAATAGTATTGGAAAAAGCCGGGATGGAAATAGCTAGTGCACAAACGGCAATTGTCCATCGGTACCGTATTCGTTCCTCTAGAACATGAAGCCACCTCCACGTTCGTTCTACATCAAAAAAAGACATTACTGTAACTGTTTAAACTATTGGTAAAAGCGTTTCGGAGATTAATCAGAACATAATTGTGTTTGACAATCCCCAGCTGCAAACCTGGATTCCGGGGTATTAGAAAAAATCCCAAAACAGTTAGAAAAAGTACTACTGACTGATTTTCAGATACTTATGTGAAGGAATTTTCCATTCCTGTTCCTTGAAATGGACTTATGAGTTGCAGGACCTCACTTCAATTCTTACCATATAAAGTACCTTAGCATTCCGCTCCCAAGCAGGATTTTTTTATGGAAGACCTACTTATTTTCTTCCCCGGGAGAATAGGAACATCAGCTATGCGAAAAGTGAACAAACCAAAGACGGATAATAGGTGGCAGGCGAATTTCCATTCAGTCCTTTTCATCTTGCTTTTAACATACTTCTGTCCTAGCTCCTTTGGGCAGCGTAATCCGGAGATAGACAGCCTCACCAACCTACTTGCTAATCATCAGGCAGAGGACACAATAAAATTGAATTGGCTCGTGGAGTTGTCTAAGCTAAACAGGGAAATCGCTCCAGATAAAGGGCTAAAATATGGTCAACAGGCTCTTGCGCTCTCAAAGCGATTGAAGAACGAAGAGCAAAAAGCCTTGGCTCACTACTTTATTGGCCAAAGTTATCACCACTCGGATCAATACGCTAAGGCAATGGACTACTATGGTATCGCAGTTGCTGCCTTCGATGCTTTGCAAATGAAACAGTATCTGGGGTATTGCTATGCGCAAATGTCCGCTGTTCACAGACTTAGAGGAGAATACGATGAGGCCTTGTCGACCATCAAAAAAGCGAGCGAAATCAACCAGGAAAGGAATGATCTTGTCGCACTTGGCTATAACCTGGATAATACTGGCAGCCTTTTTAACGACCTGGGGCATCTGGATACCGCAGCGTATTACTTTGAACAGAGTTTAGAGATCCGTAAGGAGCTAAAGGATACACTGGCCCTTACTGAAAGTATTGTGAGCATGGCCCTGGTTCAGATGGGCCATGGTAATTACGACAAGGCACTGGAATATTCTTATGAAGCTTTGGCATACGCCACACAATTCAAGGATACTTTAAATATTGGCCAATCCACCTACCTTATCGGTACGGTTAAGTATTACAATTTCCAATTCGAGGAAGCCATCAATGATCTCGAAACCGCTTTGCTCATGTTTGAAGCGATCAATGAGAAATTTATGATTACCTCTGCTTTTATCGCTATTGCCGGCTGCCACGCCGAGCTTGAAAATTTTGAAGACGCGATCTCCAACCTTGAGAAATCGCTACAAATAGCGGAGGAGTTCAATTACTCGTCGCACTTAGCCTTGATTTTATCAAATCTGGCACATAGTTATGGAAGGCTGGAGCAATACCCTGAGGCATTAGACTATGGAAACAGGGCCTTGAAACTTCAGGAAGAACTCAATATTCCAGCGGACATTTTAAACAGCTTACAAATCATTGGCGACATATATCTCAAAATGGGAGATGATGACGAGGCCATAGCCTACTCCAATAGGGCCCTGGCTATGATAGAGGATGAAAGTAACTATTACAATCTTGCGATTATTCACGAAATAGCCTACCAGGCACATCAGTCCACAGGGGATTATGAAAAGGCTTTTGGTCATCTTAACAATTATATGATGGCCATGGATAGTTTGTATAATGTAGAAAAGGATACAGAAATTGCCAACCTGACCTCAGTTCATGACCTCAAAGAACAAGAATCAGAAAACGAGGTGCTACGCCTGAACCAGGCGCTGGATGAAGCGACGATCAGAAGACAGAATTACCTAATCGCAGGAGCCGTGATGGTAATCGTTGTATTGGCAATCCTGGCTTTTGTTGTATATCGAGGGCTTGCTCAAAGAAGACGAATGAGTGTTCACCTATCCGAATTAAATGATCAACTGAATCAGTCTAATGAAAAGCTTAAAACCTTAAACGACTATCGGACCCGACTCTTCGCGAATATCAATCACGACTTCCGTACCCCCCTGACATTGATTCGCGGATATACCCACCAAATACTTCAAAATAAGGATAACTATCTCACGCAAGCGACGGAAACGGACTTGGAAAACCTTCGGCGCAATACCTCAATACTCACACAAATGACAGCAGAAATTCAAAACCTGTTGTTGTTGGAGGAGGGGCGTTTAGAATTGAAGTGGAGTGAAATTCGTCTTCTCCCGATGCTGGAACTGATCATCAAGATGTTTGATTCAAGAGCAGTTCAGGAGAAAAAAACATTGGAACTAAAGACGCAGATCGAGGATGATTTGATCCTGAACGCAGACAAGCTTTATTTCAAAAAGATCCTGTTCAATTTGATTTCCAATGCCTTTAGGCATACGAAAATTGGAGATACTATCACTGTGGCTGTGTCTATTCGGGATAGCCAGCTCACTTTGGAAGTTTCTGACACTGGCGAGGGTATTGATGCGACGCATCTTCCACACATTTTTGATCGCTTTTATCAGGCCCCGCATCAGCCGTATGCAAGTCAGGAAGGCTTTGGTATCGGTCTATCGCTGGTCAAAGAGCTCATCACACTCCATGGTGGAGAGATAACCGTAGCAAGCGAAATAGGACAGGGAGCCTCCTTTATGCTGACGCTCCCTTTTAACCTGGACAAGAATGTCACCAGTGAAAGCTTTGATCTGGAGGATACAGAACTATCACCAACACTGGTTAGCGCCCCTGAACAGGCCCTCAACCCCTATATCCCTGGAAACAGGGAGAAGACCATTTTGATTGTGGATGATCACGAAGAGATCCGTTCTTACATCGGCAGCGTTTTAAACGAGGACTACAACCTGGCCTTCGCCGGAGATGGCAAGCAGGCTTTACAGGTACTGGCAAATACTCGCATAGATCTGATCATCACAGACCTAATGATGCCCTGGCTAGATGGATTTGAATTAATCGAGGAACTCTCCGCTAGTGAGCGATTCAATAATATTCCTGTTGTGGTGGTGTCAGCCAGAACTGCGGAAATTGACAAACAAGTCATCCTGCAAGCAGGAATCAATGATTTTATAACAAAACCCTTCGAGGCAGACGACCTGAGAAAAAGGGTGAGTAATAGAATTAATGACACAGAGAATATCAAATCCAATGCCTGGCAAATCATAGCCAACGACAAGGACCTCACGAGTAATGTGGAGCAATCGATCATCAAAAAAATAAATCAGTTGATCATAGACCGCATCGATGACCCCAATCTCACCGTAGAGGATGTGGCGAACGAAATAAACGCCAGCAGAAGCAAGGCCTTCCGCTTGATCAAGGAGATCACGCAGAAAACGCCTAAAGCCTATATCAAGGAGATCAGGCTGGCTTATGTCCATGAGCTGATCAAAAAAAAGAAGATCAAAAACGCCTCAGAAGGTGCCAGAGCTGTCGGTATGCTTAACGCCACCGAGTTCAAAAATCAATATGAGGCAAAATACGGTATGGTGTTATAACCACATAAGCCGACTGCCAGCCTGCCTCCCTCTTCCTCAAAAGGAAAAAATCAAGGACATACTATTGCTATAATCACGAAAGTGAGCTGCTTCCTCCCGTGTATTCTTGAAGGCAAAGGGAACGGTGAACCGTACTGAACAGTAAAATCGTGCCACAGTTTATTTTCTTGCCGCCCAGGCCCACCACATGAGCAAAGGATGAATGAGCAGTAGCCTTCCCCAGCCAATCCACTCGGGCACACATAGTCCACCCTCGACGCAACTTCCTATTTGAATAAAATAGATATGAGAAAGAACAAATGCCAACAACATGAAAATAATACCAGTAGATGCTGCTTTCCTCAACGAACGAAAATTCAGGGCTGTTCCTAAGGCAATTTCCACCACGCCGGCAACAATATTGATCAACATATCATGGCCTAAGTAAGGTGGTATAAGGTCGTAGTAGAAGTGCGGGTTCGCAAAATGATTGAACCCTGCGAAGACGTAAAAAACGGACTGAAACCCTATAGAAAGGCGATGGTATCTGCCCATCTTAGATCAATCGAAGGTGGCCCTGCTTCCTGGAAGCTTGCAGGATGAGAAAGAACGGTATCCACCAGATAAAGTCATTGGTGATCAACGGATAGAAAAAATTGAATGATACTTTGCCAGCCCAATAATTGATGAAAAAGCCCGTTGGACCCAGCAACTTACCTAACAGGCCCACAGCCACGATAGGCCAGTGCACAACCGGATTCTGCGCCGCCCACCAATAACCTAGGCCATAGACACCAATTACCATCCCCATGCCTTGCCATATCATGAGATTTTCGGGTACCGCCATAGCTGTAATTTCAAAGAAGTGCGCCGGAAACAAGATGACCCAAGTACCCCAAATCAGATTGTAAATTCCGGCTGCTCTCAACACGAAGGCCATTTGATTTTTATTCATAAGCTGACTTTCAAGCTATAACCACAGGCCAAAATATTTTGTTTACCCAACGTGCAAAGCATCCTAAATAGCTCCAGGCATTTTCACTCACACGACGTTCCATGGGTGGTATTCATTCACGGCGCCGGTGGTAGTATCAGCACCTGGAAAAGACAAATACCTTTCTTCAAAAATTACTTCAACCTGTTGCTTTTGGACCTTCGTGACCATGGAGCTTCCAAGAACATATCACCAGCTTTTGGAAGCTATAACTTCGAAATTATTTCTACAGACATCAAACTTGTACTGGATCAGCACCATATCAGTCAAGCTCATTTTATTACCCTCTCATTCGGAAGCGTCCTTATTCAAGATTTTGTTAGTAGGTATCCTGAGTACATCGATAAACTAGTCTTTACCGGGGCCGTATTAGGAGGCGGCCGGACCTTGAGGAGCTTCGTCTATGCCGCCAAGTTCTTGAACCTTTTTTTACCCTATCCTACCATGTATCGATTGTTCTCCTTCCTACTTATGCCGAAAAAGGAGAATCAGTTTGCCCGCAGACTTTACCTGACCCAGGCCAAAAAACTCACCCAGCAGGAATATCTGAAGTGGCTTGGTCTTTACAAGGAGTTCTTTCAACTGCTCCGTTCATTCAGCCTGCAACAGCTAGCTCAACCGTCTCTGATCATCATGGGTGAACAAGACTTTATGTTTTTCAGCAAAGCGCTAAAGTTCCATCGCAAGCAGTCCCGATCACAGTTTCATAGCATCAAAAATACCAGACACATCGTTAACATTGAGGCTTCACGACAGTTCAATGATCTGGTTGCTAGCTTCTTAAAAACCGCATAAGACCAATGAGAAAGATAATGGTCCAGGAAATAGTTCGAAACCAATTGACCTTCACCAGGCTGTTGGCGGATTGTGATACACGCTGGCCAGCCGCAATTTTCTGGTGAAGTGGCACAGCAAAGAAGAAGGTATTGATCCATGTCAACACAATCAGCAGCGCGGCACCAACCTGCCAAAAAGTAGTACTTTCATAGAGGCCTATAACATGCAAAACAAGCTGTGCCAACATTAACGGCATCACCACCAGCGTAACCTGGGAGGTATATCTGGAGTGCCAACGCACCAAATCATCAGGCTGAAAATAGGCGAAGCTTGGGTAAACGATGAGCTGGGTCATCCATATCAAAACGACAAGGCCAAAATCAAACAGAAGCGTCGATAATTCTAAAAAATCCATCATCCAGCTTTAAGTGTAGACATGCCTCCGTCTACATGAATCACCTGGCCGGTTATCCAACTACTCTCATCACTTAGGAGGAATGCCGAGAGGCTGGCGATATCCTCGGGTTGACCTATTCGTTTCATCGGATGACGTTCATCATTGGCTTTTATCCGCTCTTCATTAGTTAGCAATTTCGCCGCAAGTGGCGTTTGGGTAAGGGAAGGAGCGATACAATTGAAGCGCAGCGTCGGTGCATATTCTGCAGCCAGTGACTTGGTTAACCCCTCCACCGCCCCTTTCGAACTGGCCACTTGGCTATGAAAACTAAAGCCGGATTGCACAGCTACCGTCGAGTACAAAACAACAGCGCCATTTCCCCTTTTCAAATTGGGGATGAGTTGCTGAATTACTTTCACAGCCCCCACCAGTTGTAATTGAAAGTCCGCCACAAAATCTTGAGGCGTAATGCGACCAAAGGGCTTAAGGTGAATGGTGCCAGGACAGTATGCCAGACCATGCAAAGTTTCCGGTGCAAAACTTAGGTCCAGATTATCACTCAACACATCCAAATGATGAAGGACGAAATCGGCCGAATCCACTTTAGATTGACAATAAGTACCTGTCACCTGATTGCCACCCGTGCCAAGCTTTGCGGCTAACGACCTTCCAATCCCGGAAGAAGCTCCAATCACTACATAATTTTTCATAGTGGAATAACCGACCAACTGGCTAATCGGTTATTATCTGTCGCAGATCATCACAGATTTTGACAAAAGTGAACGTTCGATTCCGAAATAATACTGTACGGAAACTGACAGTATTTCGTCTTGTCCAGTCCAAAGAAAGGCTGATTACTGACTCAAAACAGAGGTTTCGCTACTTTGGCCCCTTATTTGTTATACCGAAATGGATGTAATAAGCAAAAAGAGATGAGAAGAAGTGATTTGGGAGAATTTGAAGAATTGGTTTTGTTGACTGTCGCAACCAAATTTCCTCAAGCCTACAGCGTGATTGTCGCAGAGGAACTGGAACGAGAACTCGGGAGATCGATCACTACGGGCGCCACCCACGCCGCAATGCAGCGATTGGAAAAGAAGGGGTTTTTGACTTCCCGAATGGGTGAGTCCACCGCCGAAAGAGGTGGCAGAAGAAAGCGGCTGTACACCGTAACCGTAGCCGGCGGAAAAATGCTTGAAGAAGTCCGCCGTATACGCGAAAGCCTTTGGTCGAAAATCACACCGGATGCCATTCCTCAACTGAAGTGAAGATATGACAAAGAGAAAGGAAAATAATTCAGGAATCGAGCCGCCGAAATGGATGGATAAAATCCTACGGACATTCTGTACGCCAGATTTTCTAGAAGAAATCATAGGGGATCTTCATGAAAGACATCAACTACGAGTTGCTCGTTCTGGCAAATTTCAGGCAAACCTCTCCTATAGTCGCGACATATTCTCCTATTTCCGCCCACGCTTCATTCGGCGGCAAACAGCTTTTAACCCAATGATTACCGATATGATCAGAAGACACCTCACCACATCCATCCGTAACATGTCCCGTGGAAGGACATTTTCCATCATCAATATTAGCGGGCTCGCACTGGGTATCACCTGCTTCTTAGGGATCCATTTATGGATTGATTCCGAAAAATCGATAGACAATTTTCACCTGAACGGAGATCAACTTTATGCTGTTTACTACTCCGAGTACGCCACTGGCAATACCACCGGAGGATATAGAATTCCTCAACATTTTACCGATCCCAACTTCGATGGCTCACACGTTTTGGCCAGTGATCTGAAAAAGGCATTTCCGGAAATCAAATATGCCACTACCTACGCCACGTCTTACGAACTTCCCTGGGGACATGCCTGCACCTTTCGTGTAGGTGAAAAACAACAAAAGTTTGAAGGTTCTACTGCCGGGCCAGAGATCTTTCAAATGTTCTCTTTCCCCTTGATCACGGGTGACCCTGTATCTGCGCTCGCCTCCAGGAACGGATTGGCTATCTCGCGCCGTATGGCCGAGTCCTTTTTTGATACCCCCGCCAAAGCAATGGGCCAAACAATTCGGTACGAAAATTTCAAAGACTTTGTGATCACAGCCGTTTTCGAAGATATCCCCACGAATAGCACTTTACAATTTGACTACCTGATCAACTGGGACCTGACTCACAATGATGGTATTCTGATTTCAGGTGGCCAGTGGAACACGTACATCCAAATTGGCGAGCAGGCCCATGCAGGAGCACTGAATGAGAAGATCAAAGATTTCTTAAACGATCGCATCAGCGATCGGCATGACAACAAAGTTGAACTGGGGCTGCAGGCTTTCAGGGACCAATACCTCATTTCAAATTTTGTAGATGGTAAACCTATGAATGGCAGAATAGAATACATACAAATTTTCTCTTGGGTGGCCATCTTCGTTTTACTAGTGGCTTGCATCAACTTCATGAATCTCGCCACAGCTCAATCAGTTAAAAGGGCCAAGGAGGTGGGCATCAGGAAAGTGATAGGCTCATCCAGGGCCAGCCTTATTCTCAGTTTCTGGTGGAATCGACTTTAATGTCAGTCCTGGCAATGATACTGGCCATACTGCTTTTACAGTTTACCCAGCCCCTCCTTAGCGAGTTGGTAGGCAAAACGTTAACGCTTGCATGGAACGACCCCATGATTTGGGCTGCCCTGGTTGCACTAACTGTTACGATTGGGCTTTTCTCTGGCAGTTATCCTGCGCTGTTTCTATCCGCCCTGAAACCCAGCGCTGTGCTTAAAAGAAATTCAAATCTCAAGGGAAAGGCAGGTTGGCTTCAAAAAGCCTTAGTGGTATTCCAATTCAGCTTATCGATCCTCATACTGATCTCCACCGTGGTGGTCTCCAGGCAAACCAACTTTATTCAGAATACACATCTGGGTTACGACCGTGAAAACCTGATCTCTGTCAGAGTTGAGGGTAAACTCCGGGAAGAACAGAGTTATCTATTGCTGAAACAGAAGCTTGAGCAAATGCCCGGTGTAGCCCTGGTAGACCGGGAGCAGTGAGGCTCCGCACAACATGGGCTTTGAAATGGTTTCGCCTTTCCGCTGGCAAGGTCAGGAAGATGGGGAAGGGGTTAGCTTCTTACCGACTTCAGTAGGATATGATTTCCTGGAATTAATGAATCTCGAAATCAAGGAAGGAAGAAACTTTGATCGCAGGATAGCAAGTGATACCGCGGCATTCATGGTCAATGAGACCGCCTTGAGGCAAATGAACATGAAAGACCCCATAGGCAAATGGATTTCCGCCTGGGACAAGAGAGGGACTATCATCGCTGTTCTCAAAGACTATCATACGCACTCGCTGCATGATCCGATCAAACCCTTGATCGTCGATGTGAAAGAATTTCTGAGCTTTGGATTGGTCTTAATCAAAACCGAGCCCGGTAAAACCAAGGAGGCCCTGGCTAGCATGGAAGAAGTCTTCAAGGAGGTCAATCCGGACTTTCCGCTGAACTACAAGTTCGTCGACCAGGAATATGCCCAACTTTATAGTAGCGAACTCGTCATCAGCCGGTTGTCCAACGCCTTCGCGGCCCTGGCGATTGCCATTTCCTGTATGGGACTTCTGGGTCTTGCGATGTTTGCCGCTGAGCAGCGAATCAAGGAGATCGGGATCAGGAAAGTGCTGGGAGCTTCGATCTCCAGTATTCTGAATTTGTTTTCAAAAAGTTTTTTACAATTGGTCGGTATTGCGTTTGTGGTCGCCACCCCCATTGCCTGGTGGCTGATGGACAGCTGGTTAAAGGGGTTTGCTTACCGGGTGGAACTGGCCTGGTGGATATTTGTTGGGACCGGTATCATAACCACCTTAGTTGCACTGTTAACCATCAGCTTGCAAGCGGTGAAAACAGCTTTGTCCGATCCTGTGAAGGCGCTTAGGTCGGAATAGACTGACACTCATTCAGGACATTCAAGCTACGTCTTCTTGAAATGGAAGTTAAACGAGGCTCCTATCTCAAATTGAATAGACCAGGATTTCGCATTAGAACTCCACAAAAAGCCGTCATAAAGTAGCTGGTCTTTTTCGTAATTCAACTGTAATTGATCTAGCGTCTCATTTAATTTTTCCTCATCAATAGCCGCTGACGCTTCAAGCATCCCATAAATAATATCATAGGCTTGATCCTGCTCATGAAGTATGGTGTCCCATGCTTTTGAAATATCAGCTCGATACGCTTTGTGTAAGCCCCGCCAACTGATCCGGGACATTTTCAAAAAGTAATCGATAAAAGTGGAATTCTTCCTATTGACAGTTCGAATTATAAGCCCGATACCAAACGAATGAATAAATTGATTAGCAGGAATAAATCTATTGTAGCTATCATAATAGGCAAATTCCTCCTGTGAATGATCAAAGAGGTATTTTACGTAACTTTCGAAGAGGTCCGCTTCATTGAGCGGATAACGGTCCGCTACTTCAAACGTGTCGATTTTACTTTCGTAGGCATAGTACCACTCCCCCTCCCAGCGTTCCGTTTTGGCACTATCATAAACGTAATTCCGATAATAATAGTAGTCCAGGATAACCCCAAAGTCTTCTTCAGATCGAGAAAGACCCGCATCGGGTAAGGCACTTATATAATGCAGATCACCCAATTGAAAGGCCTGGTAAGAGATGCTCAAGCCAACGTCAATATTCTTTTTGAACTTGATAGGTGTGAAGTTCATCTCCGTGGACCATCGGAAATGGCCGGTATCCCGAACACCCACACCCACATTCGTAGTTAAGAGTCTCGGTATCCATTGATACCCGAACCCAACATCCAATGCGGAATATACTTTTCTAAAACTCTCTGAGGCATAAAGAAGATAGGGAGAAAGACTCCAATAGTATCTTTTCACCTCAGTAATGTTTACCCGAAAGAGTTGTGATCCTCCTCGTATATTTTGATACGACGGGCTAACTAAAAAACTATAACTACCGGATGGAACCTGATTCAAAGCTGGTGAGACCAACAACTCTACTGGTTGGCCCTCAGTAAACCGTTGTTCCAACTTAAAGCTGTAGTTGCCCCGAGTCAATGCTTGCTGCTCCCCTTGCGCATGATGATAGCTTAATATGGAAAAATCATTGCTCGCCTCGCCATTCCCTCCCGAAACTAGTTTAAAGGCAGTCTCGGCTTCTTGATGGTTTTGAAGAAACACCTCTTGCCTTTGATCAAACATACTCATGCTCATGTGTACAGGTTCGTTGTACAAAAGCCTAGGGATCCCATTAAATCGACTATATCTGATATTGATGGCTGGAGTAGTTTGATCCCCATTTGAACTTAGCAAGGAGCTAGATCCTCCAGTTTTCTGCTTGACTAAATACAGCTGCGGCAGATTAATTGGATGCAATGTAATACTGTACGATTCCGATTGGCAAATTCCATCTGTGACAATCAGACTTATTTCCGTAGCATCGGTACTGGTCAATATGATGGCCTGGTCCGCTGCCTCCTCTCTGAAATTTTTAATGTTGGCAGGTGAATCTGTGAACCAATGATATCTAATGGTCTTTTCCTCACTATCCCGGTCGATTACACTTGAGTAAATCCTAACCGTGTCGCCAACGTGCACATACAATTCCTGACCGTTTCTTATTGTCTTGCGGTTATGGAAAAGCGCTATATGCGGGACAGAGTTCGCTTCCGGGTTTACTTTTTTCAGGGCGTAAATCAGTCGTTGCTCATGATCGTCTCTGTCTAAACTCAGTAAGGCGCTGGCGCTGGCATATCCAACCAGATCCGGCACCTTGAAGTCCACCGATCCTGCGGACCAGTTAGATTCCGAAACATCAAAAAGCCAAAACTGAAACTCCATATCCCGATGGTTAGGCATGGGGTTGATCTTAATCCGTAAAAATCGATCATATCCATTGAGCAAAAAATTGGCCAGCTCTTTGGATTTGTCGTACCGCTCTTTACTATCAGCAACATTCCTTTCTCTGCCATCATAGTAGGTAAAATAGGTGAACAATGAGGATTCAAAGGATCGGTTTTCATTCAATACGTTCAAACTCCTGATGGTATCATACAAGAGCTCATCCGAACCAGTATATATCATATTCCGCAATACCTTTTCGATAATAGGCACGAAGTAGTCGCCCGAACTTTCTGATTCCACATAATACAGCAAGTTTTCGATTTCATTTCGCTTTGAAACCTACAATCCCCTGCCAATCCTTGTCCGCGAGCCTGATTCGAGATAACCAAAGCCGTTAGTAGGGCAACTTTAAATACAATATAATACCGCATCTATGATCTGATTTTGAATGGATTCATCTTTTTGAAGTTCACGCAATTCTTTGCAGACTTCACCTTCAATGGCCATTTTTGATTTTCCGATGGAGGATACAAGTCTTGGGATTTTCACTGAGGGTAAATGGCAACTATTTCCATTTATTGATAGCTGCAGATCACCTCCGAAATATGTAAATAGACCTTGGTGTTCGGGCCCGGCCGGATGGATGTCCTGTCTCGAGAAATCTATGCTCAAAGTGATAGTTCCGGCGGGCTTTCCTGATAGTTTTTTCTCTAGTTTTCTCAATAAGATAGGTGCGGCACATCCCTCTCCTTTCAAGGTAATTTTAGAAGGTTTGGGGAGCGGAAATGCTTCAGCTCCTTGCAAGGTTTTGCGATGAATTTGATTACTGGATATTAATATTCGCTCTGAGTCATTTTCATAGTCCGGGTGATGGTAGTGGATCACCATAGAAGTACCTGGAAACGTGTCTAATTCAATACTAAACTCGCCATCACTTCCCGTGAGATTGGATTTCAAAGTGTCTTGGGCAACAACGTACGCATGAGCTCCTTTTAAGGGCCCCTGAAAGTCCATTTATTATCCCCTGGATTTCAATTTTAGTTATTTGCTTCCCGCCAGCGCTCTCCTTGAATAGCACTAAAATCGTAATGGCGAAGACAGCCAGAATACCTACAAGAATGATGATAAACCCGTGGTTAGGCTTGATTTTTGATACCACCCAGGCTCTTGAGCGACTGCCTGACAATCAGAAACAAAATAACAACAGACAATGCAATTGGTCCGCCTATTCGCAATACATCAACCAGGAATTCATTTAAGTATTTCATGCGCTATCCGATTTACATACGAAGCCCTATTTGGCGGGGCTTGTGAACACCTCAAAGTTGTTGCGACACTCCACTTTCCCGATACCAAAAGGAGGTCATATTTGCAAATACCTCATTCGCAGTATCAAAACGTACAGGTATGACCACCAAGGAAATAAGAAAAGCCTTAGCTAAGGGCCACAGCTAAGGTTATTAGTCATCGCAGGCACAATGACGTTTTTATCAACTGTTACTGGTTGGAAAGTACGCCAGTGTACCGCTCCGCTATAAGTTCCTAGCTCCAATATCTCCCTTTGAGAAGAGCTTTTGTTGTGATAAAGGCAGTGACATAAAAACGGAATTGATACAGCATGGAAGGCACAGTTAGAGATACTTGAGTTAATCACCACCGCTTATCTAAACGATTAAACAAGAAAGGCACGCAATGAAAATCACGTGCTCAATTTTATCTGAAGGCAAAATGTGTATTTGCTTCAGGAAGATGATCTTAATCTTTTTTGTAGACATTGCCTTCAGCATCCATGACTATGTCGTATGTATTCACACCAACCGGCGCAATTGGCAGGTCCTTAAAGATGTGCCTAAGATTTAATCCATTGATGATCACACCATTTTTGAAGTCATTCCCCGTAATTAATATGGAGAGAATCATCCATCACCACCAGGGCCCGTCCCTCTGACTGGCGTGTTGCATTTTTGATGATGAAATCTCCTTGACCGCCGAAAATAAAAACGGTATCATCACCGAATTGAGAATGGATTTCCAATCCATCTTCTGTTACAATTTGTGTTCTTTTTGACATTTCTGTACAATTATATTAACCCTACTCGTAAGGCTTTTCGGTTTCCGCCTCTCACTGAAACTACTGAGTGAGAACAGTCCGTTTTTGGGTCCCGGAACCGATCCGGGACAGGTGGGTGCTGCTCCACCTCAAAGTCCATCGCCAAAGGTTTCTGCCTCCGGAGAAAGTTTTGATGAGGTAAAGTTGCATTCACATAAAACGCAATTAATAAGGCCAAAAAGGTGTTATCGGAGATACCAATTTTGGGGTAGGCCAAGGGGAATAAATACAAAAAAAGGCCTCAGCGTTTGCCAAGGCCTTTTCGAAGTTTTTACTCACATCACCAGGTATCATACACGTTCAAATGTCCAGCCTTCATCGTCTCCAATTTTATCCCTGGTAGCCATAGGCCTGTTCTGCCAGCCTTCTTCTGTTGTCGTCTGTCTGGAGACAAACAACTCATTGCGAACTGACCTAAGCGCCACAACATTGACATCCCGGTAAATAGCGAAAAAATGATTTGTCTCACGTTGGCTTTCGTTTTGAGCCTTTAAAACAAGCGTATCCCTTTGATTAACAGTCAAATACTTTGAGCTTCCTGTTTCCCTCAGTTGTATCATGGGACTAGTTCGCCAGGACCAGCCTCTATCACTGGGAATGATTATATCAAATACTAATGCATTAGAATCTCCGTATTCAAGCTGATCGACACCTTTCTGAACCACATACTGCCCTTGGTTATTCCTTATTTTAATTTGTGTGTTTGACATCTTATTAAAATTCTTGATTTATAAATTCTTGATTTTGTAAAGCTGGGCTTTAGAAATAGGGATTAAATAACCCTTAGGAGTTAATTTCTAGCATACAACGATTGGGGTATTAGCACTAAATGGACTGAGTAAGTAATGAAGTTGATCCCAGAGGTATCTCTTTCTATACCCCGAAAGAGGTATTTAAGATAACTAGCACAATCTCAATTTTGAAAATCAATAATTGGTTTTCGAACCCTAAATCTTAAAACAATGGCTAGAACGATAAAACTGACCCTAGAACTTACAGAACCAGAATTTAGAAACATAACGGTCATGGGTGCCTATGCTATAAAGAATTGGCAACTTGATGGGGAAGGCGTGTTGAAGGTTGGAGACAAGGTAAAAATCCATATAAGTCCTCCATCCTCAATCACCGGCGGTAGTTTTGATCTATACATCAACAACTGGAGGAATACACAATGGAAGATAAATAATTCCAATAATCATATTCCTCCATTTCTTGACTCCAACACCAAACGAGTATGTCATATTTCGGGCTCTTTAGGTACTGACACGGACTTTGGATTGATTAATGTAGATACGCAAAACGGATCTCCAATCTTGACTGGCAACTGTACGTTTACAGTTATTCTGGATAAAAAGTTTACATGGGTTATGGATCCCCAGATCAAGATAAATCCAACTCCCTGATCATCCCAAGGATGGCCGGTAAACCTTCCAGGTAGTCAAGTATAGGTGGTCGATAGCTTTAGTTGCAAAGCAGAGTTCCTGAAACATCTAATCGTAATGATCTCATACTTTTTTTATAAAATTATACTTGACGGAATATAAAAACAGGCTATCTTCAAATCAAGCCATTGCATTGAATATACCCTGATTTAGAAACGCACAGGGGTAATAAATTTTTTAATAGTACGGCAATTTTCGAAAGAGATAAAAATCAAAAAAAACGCTAAAAAATGGCAAAAAGATATGTTTTAGTTGAGATTCCAGAATCTCCCGAACAGAATCAAACACTAATTTATGCTCCCGGCACCCTCTCATTGTATGCTGGTGACACCTTTGACCTTATTCTTCAAAGAGCGGAGCCACCTCTGGCCCAAATATCTTACCAGGTTTCAAACATCTCATGGGTAAGTCGTACGTGGGAAGGTGACGAAAGCCCATTTGTGGATGACTACCCGACTCGAGGACTTACTGGTGAGCCCTTGACTTTAGGTATGATAAGACCGTTCACCAGCCAGCAAGAAGGGGTTTACACCATATCATTTCAACTGACGATGAATAGGGGTTCAGGGATCACAGAAACTATTACGGTAATTATTGACCCTCAAATAAAAATTAATCCCACCCCTTGATTATCAAATTATCTCAATTGGGAGTTAAACCCAGGCCTCAATGGAGCACTAATCTCTGGTTGAGTTGTGTCTTCTCATTGATTTCTCATTTTATAGTAGAAGGCCAAGATCAAAAGGTCGCAGATAGCCTCAAGTTGGAACTTGAACGAGAATTACCTGACAGCATCAAACTAGAAGTTTTGAGAAATGTGACATTCAATGAGAACAATCTACAGCTCGCAATCCAATATTCCGATCGCTTGATCTCCCTCGCTAAGGCCAGTCAAAATCATAAGTATATTTTTTACGGTTTCCTGCAAAAGGGCTATAAGACCTGGTCTCTGGGAGATTTGGACCTGGCGTTAGACTATTTTATTACCTCCATAACACACGCCAAGAGGGCAAAATTCTTGAAAGGAGAAGGAACAGCTTTAAGCGCGATGGCAAGTATTTATACCACCTCCAACAGTCATAAGAATGCCATTTCCTATTTTCAAAAGGCCATTGCAATCCTTAGCAAAACTGATGATTTGGTAGCACTGGCGGGTACAATTATGAATGCTGGGGATGCTTACCTTTCTCACGGCGACTATGACTCTGCATTAATTTATTTTGAGAAATCGGGAAATCTCTATGACCAATTAAACTATGGAGTTGGCAAGGCCTACAATCTGGGCAACATCGGCATGGTCCACGCCAACTTGAGCAATAATCCACTTGCCGAACAAAACATCAATCAAGCCATCACTATTTTGGAAGAGTTGGGAGATTTCTATCCGATATGCTTCTACCTACTTGCTATGGCAGATATCTTCCAGGAAAAGGGAGACATACAGGAAGCAAAGGCCTATGCTGAAAAGAGCTTGGATTTGGCCATTACATATAAGCTTAAACAACAAATCAGCGACGCCAATCTGAAACTTTCAGAGCTATATGAAGCCGACGGAAACGTCGATGAGTCCCTTCAGCACTACAAAAATTACATCGCCTATCGCGACAGTGTAACCAACCTCGAAACGATCCAAAAAATGGCTGATCAGCGGACGAAATTTGAAGTAAGTCTCCGCGAAAGCGAGATTGCAGCACTGGAAAAAGACAGGGCCCTGCAGCGGACTTACTTCGTCATAGCAGGCATACTCTTCTTCTTGTCACTCGTCGTAGTACTCTATTTCCGTCAGCGCTGGCATAATGTAAGGTTATTGGTCAAGGCCGATCAGAAGGAACATGATAACAAAATCAAAGATCTGCTCAAAACCCAGGAAACTCAAGCCCTGCAGGCCATGGTACAGGGTAAAGAAGACGAACGCAAGCACCTGGCCAAAGAACTACACAATCACCTGGGAAGCCTGTTGGCAACGGTTAAAGTCAACCTAAATGGGCTGGAAACTCCTGATAAATCGAAATATCGAACCATCGTAGGTCTCGTGAACCAAGCCACACAAGATGTGAGAAATATCTCCCACGAACTCAACATGGGCGTATCCGAAGGCTTTGGGCTCATTCCTGCACTCCAAGAATTAGTAAACCACCTAAAACAGGCGAATAAGTTAAATGTTGTACTGTCAGCATCGCTGGGAGTAGTTCAAATCGACTCTCAAAGCGAGATCCTTATCTACCGGATAGTTCAAGAGTTAGTAAGCAACGTCTTGAAGCACGCTAAGGCCACAAAACTGTCCATCTCTCTGACAGGTTTTGAGGAGGACAATGTAGTGAACATACTCGTTGAAGACAATGGTAAGGGATTCGATCTGGCAAACGTAGATAACGATTCCAAAGGCATTGGGCTTGATAGCCTACGAGACATGATCCGGAAACTAGATGGGGAAATGAGTATTGACAGTGGTCCGAAAGGGGGGACCACCATCAGCATTGACCTCTCTTTTAGCATACCCGAAACAGCTATAGAATCATGATAAAAGTACTCATCGTTGACGACCATGCCCTGTTCGTTGAAGGCATGAAGTCCATGTTCAAACCTGAAGACAACATTGTCGTCACATGCCATACAAAAAATGGCCAGGAAGTGCCATCTATCCTGGAAAAGGAAAAGGTGGATGTCATACTCATGGACATAGACATGCCTATTTTGGATGGTATCGCGACCATGGATCTGTTAAAAAGAAAGGGGGTCGACATTCCAATCCTGATGCTCACAATGCATCAGTCGATCAAGCGGATTCGAGGCTCCTTGGAGCGAGGGGCGCAAGGCTATATTTTAAAGGATGCCTCAAAAGAAGATTTAATTGACGCCATTCAAACCGTGAACGGTCGCAAAAACTATTTCCATCCCAAAATCAATGATCAGGTGTTCGATTATTTCCGTGGAAAAACTGCCGCGAAAAACGCCTTGCAGGAACTTTCCGAAAGGGAGGTCGAAATTATCAAGTGCCTATCCGAAGGGAAGAATACCAAAGCTATCTCCGAAGCGCTTTTCATCAGCGAACACACCGTGAAAACACATCGCAGGAACATTATGCAAAAGATGCACGTCAAAACCTCTGCCGAACTTATCAAGTTGGCCATAGATAGGGAACTCATATAGAGCAACGCAGTGCGAAAACACTACGATTTCGAACGCTCCATCAACAACCGCTCTTTGATATCGACATATGCCAGGTGAATAAGGGACAAAATTGCCGCTTCATCATAACTCCCACCAGGCCTGAGCTTTATGTGACGCATCCGCTTGCCGGTACCCTCGAGAAGTCCGCTTTCATCGGGCAGGTCGGCACCGTAGAAAAATCCAAGATTGACATGCGAAGTAAAGGCGTTGATATAAGCAAAAGGCGCACTTTCTACGCAACCAATAGGATAGCCATCATGGAAAATGTCTTCAACGTCCTGGCCACAATTTTTGATGACCGTAAACCACTTTAATGCAATTGGCCTTAGTGCTGCCGGTTTTTGCTCTAACCAGGGATCAAAATCCATTTCTTCAATATCCTTGCCTGTGTATCGTAAGAGTGTGTTCATGCAACAGATTCGTTGATTTCGGTGATTATTGTCAATCCTCTTCCGGGTTCACAACCAAGGATGATGCATGGTAACCAGAGAAAATACCTAAACCGTTTTCAATGTTACTAAAAACCTGAACAGGCTGTGAAAATGGGTTTTCGGCCGATTCAAGCTGCTGTAATTGTGAAGTTGTTCCGTATAGATAATGTTCCTCGGTAATATGGTTTAGGAAAACGGTTAACTCGCCTCCGGTAGGTGCGTGCATCAGAAAATCATGGGTGTACAAGCGGCCATTAAACGCAATATCGCTTACATACAAAACACGAAATCTAAAGTTGGATTTGCCATTGAATTCGATCTTGTCATCCAGTCGCGGCAGCAGGGCTTTGGACCGAATTTCAAGAGCATAGCCGCTTTCTTCGATAGGTTGACCAAACTCATCATACTCATGGTATATTCGATTTTCCTCTCGGATAATGATACTATAAAAATTTGCTTCTCCTGGCGGATCAGGAAACGTTATATTGGCATTGACGCCATTCAAAAATTCCCCCACCTGAACGGGTGTGGTGCCAATCTCGACTTCAAGAATCGGGACCTCTTTGGGAATCCGAGTGGAAGCACTAACAGATTCATAACCTGGTGCATCAACCTGAATAGAATAAGTATTCCCTTCGGTGGGAATGAAGCGATCCTGGCTAAAATAAATGTCATCAATTCCGGAAACAGCATCCCCCGGATCATAATGGAATCTCGTCGCAACAACATCATTTTCATATAGTAGCACCGACGCATTTTTCACGTTATATTCCGCGTCCGTGGCCAGCACATTCACAGTATGTGTAACTTTAATAAGCACCGAGCTATCAGTATTGATTAAACCGCCTATTACGAGCTGTGAGGAGCCGTTCCCTACTTCAATATCGACTATATTTTCGCGGCAACCGACAAAAAGGAAAGCAAGAATTATGACTGTTTTTCTCATGGTAAATTATTAAAAGCGCAATCGATAGGTCACTGATGGGATAATCGATAAAAAGGAGTACTCTTTGAAACGCAGGTTCCAATCCAGGCCGTCAAAATCCTGTGTGGGACGAGCCTCAATGAAAACAGGGTTTCTCCGGTTGTACACGTTGTAAACCGTAAACACCCAGTACCGCTCGGTCTTGTTCTTCTTCCTTAAAAACCTGGCACTAAAGTCCAGACGATGACTGGGCCTTTGTCTATATCCATTCCTCGATTCATAATTCAGTATGGGGGTAGGGTCTGAAAATGACTCCTCGCCGATCACCGTTGAAACCGATTGGTATTTAGCAGCAGGCAATGTGATCGCAATTCCGGTACCGTAAACCCAATTAGTTGAGAGTTGTATTTTACTGGATACGTGATGGGTCAATGCCAAGCTCACGTCGTGCCTTCGGTCGTATTTGTAGGGAAACCGTCTACCAAAATTTATATCATCAAACTTTCGATTAGACCATGCCAAGGTGTACCCCAACCAGCCTTCAAACCTGTTCCAGGTACGATTTACGAATAATTCAGCACCATAGCTCTCGCCACGGCCCGTATTTACCTTGTCCTGCCAATCTTCATTTAATCGTAAAAAATTGGCACCATCCTTATACTCGATAAGGCCACGCATTCTTTTGAAATAGCCTTCCAGGGTTACTTCCATTCCCAATGTTGGGAATGACCGAGCCACCCCAATGCCGTAATGCCTCGACTTCTGAGGTCCAACCTGATCCGTGACAGGAACCCAAAGATCCGTTGGCAACCCTAGCCCCGGGTTCGTCAACAAATGCAGAAACTGCACCATCTCGGAATAAGAAGACTTGAGTGAGAGGTGGTCATTCAACAACCAGCGCAGTGCAATCCGGGGCTGCAAGGAGGTATAAAACGCATCTGAAACTTGCAGGGCGGAAGCATGGATTCCAAGGTTGGCCCGAAGCTTCCGGGAGACCTTAAAATCATCTTCAAAATACACATTATACTCCTGTGTATGCACGTTCGAGCCATTGAAGGTCACATCAGGCTGTTCACTGGCAATCAAGCCTACAACATTGGGTTTGAATTGGTGCCATACCGTCTGGACGCCTAGTTTGATGGTATGATCCGGATGCGGGAAGATATCGAAATCTACCCTGGCTGTAACATCCGATATATCAGAGGTGGTATTGAATTGTTGATATTCCGTCAGCGTATCAGCTACACTCCGTGTCTGAGAAAAGAAATTGTTGGTAGCGGCGAAATCGTAGGTGCTATAACTTAAACTCAAATTGGTAAAAAGCTTGGGGTTGAACACATGATTCCATCTTAAGAGTGATATGGCACTGTGCCAGTCCACTTGCGAACTGGTCCGTGTTTCTGAAACGATCCGCTCGGTTCCAACTTCCTCCACCCAGCTTTGCGATTCATTTAACTCCCCCGCGTCTCTCCCTAGATAAGAACTGAAATAGACACGATCTCTTTCGGAAAATCTGTGATTCAGTTTGAGATTGAGATCATAGAAATAGTAGCTATTATCTGTAAACGAACTCGTCAATAGATCTAAAAACGATCTTCTAGCCGCTACCATAAACGAGCTCTTGTTCCTCGCTAATGGCCCTTCAAGCATCAAGCTACTTGCTATCGGGCTAATATTCGCCGCACCTTTCAGGGAATGTGCATTACCCTCTTTCATACTCATTTCAATAACAGAGGAAAGTCTGCCTCCATATCGGGCAGGAAAAGCGCCCTTGATCAGCTCCACATTGTTGATTGCATCCACATTGAAAACGGAGCTGAACCCAAACAGGTGAGAAGTGTTATATACAGGTACTCCATCCAGCAGTATCAGGTTCTGATCAGGCCCGCCTCCTCGTACATACAAACCTGCACTCCCTTCAACACCAGATTGCACGCCTGGCAACAGTTGAAGCGTTTTTGCGACATCTACCTCGCCGCCAATAGCTGGTTGTGATTGTATTTGATTACTCGTGAGCTTGATGGTACTCATCGTTACCGTTTGCTCGACAGGTACTGGCCTATTGCTCAACACTACGACCTCCTCAAGGGCCAACTGATCGGCGGCCATCGCTACATTGATAGAGCTGTCTCTGAAAAGTATTGTACGCACATTTTTCGTCTTCGAACCAACAAATGAAAACTGCAAGTCCACCTCGCCTTTGGGTAGTGTCAGACTGTAATAGCCATAATAGTTGGCGATGGTTCCATGACCACTTCTCAGGTCTACCACGCTGGTCCCGAGCATATTTTCACCGCTTTCCTCATCCCTTACGTATCCGTAAACGGTTGCCGTCGTTTTTTTTTCGGACTTTCGACTTTCTTGCTTCCTGAGAATCACCTGATTACCTCGAACTACAAACTGGACGTTTTCTTTGCCCAGAATTTCTTCCAGCAATTCGCCTATTCTATATGCTGACTTTTTCAGATGCACGCTTTTCAAAGCCTCTATTTTCTGGCTATCGTAAATGAATCCAATGCCACTTTGCTTCTCAACAGCCTTCAAAACCTCCCGAATACTGGCTTCGCCTTTGGCCAGAGAAATCTGCTGATTGAGAACATCCTGCGCAGCAATTGGCTCACTTACGAGCAATCCGACAAAGCACACGAACTTGACTAAACTATTTCCCATCATCCTCTCTGGCTATTTCAACGTCAGTGGAAATTGCTATTATTTCCAGGATTTCCTGAAGTGACTGATTGTCAAACAATCCGTTGAGTTTTGCCTCCGAGGAAGCTTTCACGGTCAGTCGTACGCCAAAATGGTCTTCAAGTACCTGAACTACCTCCAGCATTGGCGCATCCTCAAATACCAGGATCCCAGTCCTCCAGGCATCGAAATTCAAATCGACATTTGTGCCTGCAGTCAGTGCCTGGGTTTTCAAATCAAAGCTCCCTTTCTCACCGGGTTCCAGGGAAATCGAGTCGCTTTTGTGAAGGACCAGCACCTGTCCTGAAGCCACCACCACCTCTATGGACGTTTTGGAACTAGCATTTACGTTGAATGACGTGCCTAGTACCTTGGTGATTAAGTTTCCCGTCTGAATAGTAAATGGTTTATCAGCATTTGGCACTACCTCAAAATAGCCCTCTCCAATAAGCATGATACTCCTGCCGTTTTTTTCATCCTTAAACCGCAATTCACTTCCTCGATTGAGCCATACCCTTGAACCATCCGGAAGCTCCAGCGCTGACCGTATATCTTCGCGAGCCACGAACTTCGTGACATCATTTCCCAGATAAAATAAGGCCAAAAAACCAATCAGGACCAGTGACGCGGCAATCCCAGAAATCCAGCGCAATGACGGTCCGGAATTGACGGTGGAAATCTCTGCTACAAAGTGTTGCCAGGCCTCTTGTGTTGCTGGTTTGTAATCTGGTCGAAGATGGCGGCTTTCCCTCCAGATCAACTCAAACTCTTCCACCTGCTGCCGATTCGATGAATCTGACGAAAGCCAGTCACGGAATTTACGGTCTTCCGAATCATCTAGCCGCTGTTTCAGGTATTTGGCGATAAGTGACTTCATATCGATGAAAATTTGATACTCACTTTAACGACAGCTAAAAACGCTCGCAATACCCAAAGGCCGTTGCTATTTTTTTCAACTTGCTATGGAAATGGGTTAACCAATCACCAACAGCAGTAGCAATAATAGCAACAGCAGGCTCACCACCGACACGATCAAATAGGGCTTCAGCTCCTCCCTCAACTTTGAAAGCGCGATGCCAATCTGATTATCCACAGTTTTGGTACTTACATCAAGATATTTGGCGATTTCCTTTGAGGACATACCCTCAAACCGGCTTAATGCGAAGATGGTCTGACATTTGGGTGGGAGCTTTTTCACGGCCAAATCGATTTTAACCTGTAGTTCGGTCAGCTGTAAATGCTCCTCAGTCACGTTGGATCCAATTTCCGGAGTACTCTCAATCGTCAACAACACTTTGTTTTTTGACGATTTGAGGTAATTAAGGCTCGCGTTGACGATGGATTTATTGAGATATGTCTTTAAGTCCTGGACGTCCAATGTTTTTCTTTTTTTCCACAGCTTAACAAAAAGCTCTTGCACCAGGTCTTCCGAAGCAGCTTTCTCTCCAACTATTTTATAGGACAGGTTACAAAGGCGCCGGTGGCTTTTCTTGAAAATCTCCTCGAATTGCGAAAGTTCTGCGAATGTAGCCATTGGTGTTTTACGAGTCAATCCGAAAAATACTACTTATATGCAATAGTCATAGGTTCCTTCTCTAACGATGACCGGCGGCATTTCGTCTCGACCCCAGAGGGTGTTTATCCACTTATCTCATCGATATATGCCGCATAAACCCGCTTGGCGATCATAATATCCTGAACCGCCACCCCCGTGAGGTCCGCGACGGTGACCTGGCTATCGTTTGTTCGCTGCAAAGACTTGTCTTGAAGGACACTTCCAAGTTCCACGACTTCACTCGAATCAATGGCACCTTCTTTTGTTGCCTTGAAAGTTTCTCCTCTACTCCTGCTTTGGGCAATACTATCTACAATAACCAGATCTGCTTTCGCAAGTAATTCGCCAGCTAATTCCTGCTTTTCTGCGGTATCGGAGCCCACGGCGGTAATATGAGTTCCTGGTTGGATATCAGCGGCCTGCAACAAGGGTTTTTTGGCCGGCGTGGTTGTTACAATCAAATTGCAGTTGGCCGCTACCTCGGCCGGACTTTCTGCCACGCGAATGTCGAAATTGGAACTTAGCTCATCTCTCAATTTCTCCGCACTACGTAAGGTTCGATTCCATATCCAAACTGACTGACACGGTCTGGTTTTTTGCAAATATTGGAGTTGCATTTTCGCCTGAATACCCGAGCCAATGATCCCTATGGCGCTTGTCTTTTTTGGAGCAAGATACTTGGCGGCAAGTGCTCCGGCACCGGCAGTACGCACGTCGGTGAGATAGCCTCCATCTAACAGAACAGCGAAAATTTCTCCGGTCTTTTGACTGAAAAGGAGCATCAAACCCTGGCTGGTGGAGAGTCCAATTGCTGCGTTACTATAAAAACCGCCGGCGATCTTGACACAGAAAAAGTCATCGTTCAGGATGTAGCCGTATTTTAAATGTACTTCCCTCCTGGGGTTTTCAAATAACAACTCTCCCACCGGAGGCACCACGGAATTTCCCTTGCTGTACTCAATAAAACCTTCTTCCATAGCCGCCACCACATCAATGTGTTCGACAATTTTTCTTATTTCTTTTTCCTCAAGTATGGTAGCCATTTATGCTAAGGTTAATCGAATTGCAAATGTTCGCAAGCTATCCTTTAAACATTGAAACGTGCTTTCAAGGCGTCTTTAATCCGATCGAGTCCGGAAAGAAGGTAGTCTTTACGCTCGCCAATCCCAACTCTGAAAAACTTATCCATGCCGTAGCAATCGCCGGGAAGGATAAAAACACTTTTTTCTTCCCTCAGCCAGTCAGCAAGATCGGTCGAATTGATATCCAGGTGGTATCTGACAAACAACATCCCTCCTCCCTTTGGGGGGATGTACTGAAACAGTTCACCATAACTATCCAACCACTCCCCTACTGCCGTCAGGTTTTCATTGAGCATTACGCGGTTTCGCTTGAAAATTTGGGTTCTCTTCTCAGGTCGCAAGGCAATTTCGCCTACATAATGGCTCAGGATACCTGCTGTAATGGAAGTATAATCGTGATAAGCCCAGCTGGAATTGATCAATTCCGCAGGACCTACCAACCAGCCCAGTCGCAGGCCAGGTAGCGCATAAGCTTTGGACAGACCCCCGTTCACCATGACTTTGTCATACGTCCCGACAAAACTGGGGGTCATATTTCCATCAAGCTCTGCCCCACGGTATACTTCATCCGAATAAACCCATGCATCTACACTACGAGCGATCTCGACGATTTCTTTCATCTCTTCCATCGTCAGGATGTACCCTGTCGGGTTATTGGGATTGCAAATAGCAATCATTTTGGTTTTTTTGGTAACCGACGACCGCAACTCCTCCAGGTCCGGTGCCCAATTATTCTCTTCTCTCAGATGGAAAACTTTCACCTCGCAGCCCATCTCCTTCGCAATTCCCCATATCTGCATGTAATTGGGGACCATGACCACCACTTCGTCTCCTCGCTGCAATAGTGTATGACATGCCACAAAGTTGGCTTCCGAAGAGCCATTGGTAACCAGGACATTTTCCTGGTCGATATCTGAATAAAGATCACTAATGCGCTTGCGAAGAGGGATGGAACCATTGGTTTGTCCATAGCTCAGCACCATGTCGGTGAGTTCAGTGAGTTGGTGGGGCTCCAGGAACTCCGAGAGCGTATATGGGTGAAATCCACTTTCGGTAAGGTTGAAATCCACGGTGTTTTCAAATAGCGACTGGATACGTTCCAGCTCAAAAATTGGAATGTTCATACTCTTCTCATTTCTTTTTTTAGTTCATAAGTGCTGGCCAACATTTCTGTGCATTGCCACAAACAAAAAGACCTCCGCACACCTTTCTTGATTATTTAAGGTATGCGGAGGTCCGCAAGAGACACCACCAGTTTTCTCGATTTCTTCCTTAAGTTAGAAAATCAGTGGTCGTTGAAGACTCAACGGAGGTCGTCTCTTCTGAAGTAAAGATAGGGAGAAATGAGTTATAGGCCTTAGCCATGTCAGTCTAAGATGAAATTGGTTGCTCCTCAGCATCTGATCGATTTAAACTGACGGCCAAACCCCAACAGGCCTGATCAACCCATTCCCGGATACTTTCCGAAGTACATCAGCACAAAAGCTAGCGTATTGGAAACACCATGGGACACAATGGGTACGGTCAGGTTCCGGCCATAGGCGAGAAACAGTATCCCCAACCACAAACCGCTCAAGCCTTCCTGAACCCAACCGGAAATTCCCTGCTCAGTATGTCCATAGCCAAATAGTGTACTGGATACGACCAGAGCGATTACCCACCCGGCTCTTTTGTCTCCTGTGAGAACGATAAGCCGATTTATTAAAAAACCCCTGAAGCATATTTCCTCACCAAAAGCACCCAGAGCCCAAGAGAGAGCTACATAGAAAAGCAGGACCACCAAATTCCCCTGGACATCATCGAAAGCAGAGTAATCAGGTTCTACTCCAAAGAGGCTACTAATCAGTGGTGTAGTACCATAAACTGCTACTAACTCCAACCCTATTCCAAACACTGAACCTTGGAGAACGTACTTTCCAAAATTTTTAGGGATTTTAAAACCAATCTCAGCCCATCTCTGGCCCTGGCTTCTTAAGGATATCCAAATAAAAGGGAGCAAGAAAATGGTTTGAGTGATGGGTACAAAGCCAAAAGCATCCGCTATCACAATAGCCAGAAATACAACCAACTCAAAAATCGTTCTCATCATCATGTTTCAAAAATCTTTATTCATTCCGTAAAATCAATCATAGTACCTTCATGTCTTTCAATTGGTAAAAGCGGCCGCCGAAACCTTCCATCCACTTCGAGGAGTACCAATCAAAGTCAGCATCAATTGCCCCGTGTTCACAATATCATTCACTCCACTCACCGAGTAATCCCCAACTATCAGTGACAAGTATTGGTCCTGTATTTCACTCTTTACATTTTCAACGGCTAAAACAGATCCGGGCATTTCGGAAGAAGCACATTCTAAGAACCTTACAGCCCCATGAATACCAGGAGAAAACGCCTCAACTTCATGCGAGTCGAGAACCAGAAGCGTTGCATTCTTTTTAAAATTTCTTAACCAGCCAGGCTTATCTTTTTCGTTGAAAGCATCAACCAAGTTGATCAAAACATCCTCCGGAGTAGCTGATAGTGGCAAGGTCGCCGCATAATCCGTATCGTCATCAGGTAGCAAGTAGGTATTATTGGTAACCGCCAACTTCCATCCCCGCGTCGTATTTACATAAAAAAACAAATCGATCCCTGTCGCACGGACATTGCCGTTGACCACTTCCGTGTATTCGGCCCAAGACGAGGCAACACCATTTAGTATCCTGAAATCAGTATTGCTAATTCTCAGCTCAAGTCCCTTGGTATTCTTAACCGACCTTCGGAAAGAGTACCCATTTAAACCTATCTCCTTTATTCGATTGAACTCCTTGCCAGCAATGAACAAGGGTATGGAAGAGTGAAACATAATTTCGTCTAACCCTTCAATATCCTTTTTTCTGACATGGGCTTCAAATTGTCCATAAACATGCTCCAGTTCAACCAACTCTTCCGAAGGGACCATTTTGCTCTTTTGAAATTGTTGATTTCTAAAGATGAAACAAGGGTTTGGCTCAGCTTGCGCTCTGCCAGAACCGCAAAAACCCACGATCAACAAACCATTGATCATATATATCAAAATACATTTTCTCATCACGCTTTTTCTCATGCTTGTAGTGTGTAGTGTTTACAAATTCCTCTTTTTAGGACCAGCTATTGTCTGTGCTTTCGCAGGATTGCCGAATACCCCTGTCGCTACAAAAAAATGGTGAGAAGGGCTCATGTCTCGATTTCCAACTCAGTAAAAAGTACAGATTCCTGATACTGGATTTTTCTGACTGCCATTTCCTAGAGGTGACTACAGCCAGCCGTTAGTATTGCGACAGCATAATCAAAGTCAAATACGAAATGATCAAAAGGACTATGGCTCTGCTAATGACAGGGCTCGTCTTGCACGCATGTAGAACATCTACATCAGTGTTGGATATCACTGCTGCCAAGGTGTTGGTAGAATCACTGCAACGCGATTATGAAAGAGCGGTGCCCGCAAAAAATATAGAAACTATCATGAGTATGTATGAGGAGGATGCAATCTACATGCCAGTACAAAATAAAATATTGAAAGGGAAACAGGCCATCAGAACAGGATGGAACAGAACGCTGGCAATGAATATACTTCGCTTTGAATTAGAAACCGTGGAGGTATCAGGTACGGAGGAATTAATTTCTGAAGTCGGCAAAACTACCGCCCGAATCGATTTCAATGGTGACACAATTACTGCAAACTTCAAGTACCTGAACCTCTGGAGAAAGCAACGCGATGGCACTTACAAAATTCACAGGGCCATCTACAATCAGCTGTTCGAAGACTGATTTCGAACTGACCCATCGGATAAATAACCGAGAAAAACCGCAAGGCAAAAATCGTGGGGCAGTATGCCCCATTTGCGGAACGTAGTTCCTTTATAATTCATGGAGTTTAGATTGAGAAAGCCACCTTTTCAGAAGGTGGTTTTTTTAGGTCCTTGTTCCCGATGATGATTATATTTTTTGAAGTCTGACCCTGTGAGCATGAAAGCACACAAAACCTCCATACAAATAGTCAAATTGCTAGCTTTCAAGATATTGCAAACCTTGGATCGAAACAGACGTACTGCTTGAATAATGGATACGGTCTACTTACTAGCCATTTTGCAGGGCTTGCTATTCATAGCCTTTTTACTGCATCAGGGACAAGAATATCAGCGAAATTTCTTATTGATTGCATGGCTAATATTGGTTTGTTTAACGCTATTTCACAGCTACCTATTTGAAAGCGGATTGATCAGGCAATATATCTTCCTGCTGGGTCTGGATGAATCAACACCTTATGCCTGCGGTCCGGTTTTGTACCTGTATGTGCATCTCATAACTGGCTCCAAACAAAAACTTGTAGCGCGAGACAGCTGGCATTTTCTACCTTTTGTCTTATATAGCTTCATAGCGGGCTTCTCGCTATTCACGATGGGGCCTCATGAGAAAATGGCCATCGTGGACGGTACTGCCAGTCAGAATGCACTCTCAATACTAATGATTCAAGGCATGAAGATCATCCATGGTTCGACCTACGCTTTTCTGGCTTTTCTCCATTTGAAGAAATTTGGCCAATCAGTCAGCAAACCGGGACCGATTCTACGAATGACCCTTCTTTTCGTATTGGGTATCTTCCTCGTGGATCTACTCATGGGAGTTCAGATTCTAGGCTTCTTTTGGCCCAATCCTATTTCCACTCATCTATCTGTGCCAATACTCAATTTGGTGTTTTTCGGGATGGTTTATCTGCTTGTGTTCTTCGCCCTGAAATACCCTCAGCTATTCGCGCCTGCATCAACCACCGAAAAGTATCTCAATTCGAATCTTTCAAGAAAAGATGGACAACTCATCTGGCATAGGCTTCAGAAGCATATGAAAGATAATAAGCCTTACGAAAATCCAGCGCTTACAATTTTAGAATTGGCTAATCAGGTGGGAACTAGTAGCAAGGTGCTCTCACAGGTTATCAACGAATATTTCGGAGGGAACTATACCAATTTTATAAACCTACACCGCGTAGAGGCATTCAAGCAAAGAGTTCTTAGTGGATACCAAAAGTACACCCTTGCCGCTGTTGCAGAGGAATGTGGATTTTCTTCTAAGTCGTCTTTTCACTCCACGTTTAAGAAGTTCGAAAATTGCACACCAAAGCAATTTTTCAACTCTGCTCAATTGCCCCTGGCCGGAAGACAATAAGTCCAAAGTCCGGATTCTGGACTTCACACCTTGTTAAAATGCGTTCGACGCAGAATTGATCTCGTATCCTTACCAAACAGATTTCAAACACATAACATATGAAAAAAACGTTACTAGCACTTATGTTAGCTGGGTCTTACTTGTGCAATGGTCAGGATAAATTAATGGCAATCGTGGAAGAACTTGGCAATCAGTTTGAGGAATATGTCCCCGCGAAAGATCTTGATAAGATCATGGGTCTGTACGCCGAGGATTCCAGGTATTTGCCTGACAATAATGGCATGCTGGTAGGACTGGAGGCAATTAGAGCCTACTGGGCCGCCACTTTCAATTTGGACATTGTCGGGTTCGAAATGACAACCGTTTCAGCAGAAGGAAACCCGAAATTGATTTATGAAACTGGTTTTGGAAAATCACAGATCAAGGTCCAGGAAAAAATCGTGCCTTTCAAATTCAAGTACGTGAATGTTTGGAGAAAGGAGAAAGATGGTTATAAACTCATAATAGATACTTACAACCGTGATTCACCGGATGAGGGGTCCTGATTTCGATTGGGTTGAAGTTGCGGTAATTGGAAGGATGCGGATTGTCATCCTTCCTTCTATTTTGCCCTTTCCCCCCAATTTGGACTGGGGGTACAGAAGCCAATATTGAACTTATTTCTTCCCGGTCAAAGAAGGTGGTGACCTTTGTTACCACACCGCTAACTAATACTTGGGCCACTTCGTAAAGAGTATTGTGAATACCATGGGTCTATTTGGTGTAATGGCTGGTGCTGCAGTAGCCATCGCACTTTTCCTGTCTATTTTTTTTCTTGCCATTAAGAGAAAAGAAGGATTACAATACTTATGGTTTGGCATAATTCTATTGTCCATCTCCTTGCGGCTCGGTAAGTCTATTTTCTACTTTATACTGAATGATATGGCTCCGCTGGGGCTGGCCTTGGGCTTTCTTGGGCTTTCATCAATCGGTCCGTGCACCCTCTTCATGATGCAGCGGAAACGCACGAGGAGCTTAGGAGGCTACTGGCATTTTATTATACCGATTGTCGGCACCATCGCTTGCTACATCGTTTCACCGAGTCCCTGGGAGACGATTCTCTATGAACTGTCCACGGTCATTTTAATGATCTACCTGATATTTTCCTGGTACTTTCATATGAACGCTGAAGAGCATGTACAAAAGAATTGGAATCGGCAAGTCTTACTAATGACTTCCGGGGTTTGGTTTGCTTTTGCATTTCAACACCAGGTTGACACCATGATGGCCTATGCCTGGGGTTCAATCATTGCCTCGTCCTTCCTTTATTGGATCTTTCTTCAATCTTTTCAAAATGGCCTAATGCCAAGACAACTATCCGCCACGCCGCCTGACGACAAGGTCAATCAAGTAAAAGAGGCATTAGAAAATCAGCAACTATTCAAGGAACCTGGTATGAATTTGCAAACGTTCGCTACAGAACTTCATCTACCGGCATACCTGGTCACTCGGTGTGTGAAACAACTCTATGGCCGAACGTTTCCTGAAACGCTGAATCAATTCAGAGTTGAGCGAGTGAAGCAAATGCTCCTTGACCCGAAAAAGGAACATTTAAAAATCGAATCCTTAGCGTATGAAGTTGGGTTTGCTTCCCCTTCCGCCTTTTACGTGGCATTCAAAAAATATACGGGTCAAACGCCAAAAGAGTATCAAAAAAAAGCGGCGCTATTATCGGCCTAATGAACGAGGAATGTTGACAAGTTGAACCTTACTAAAATCATGTACCAGGTATTTTATAGGTACCCCTTGTCACCTCTGAAATGATCTCACCTAGCCTTTGCTGAAAACCCTCGGGCGCCAGCGTTTTCACCACTTGCAATTCATCCAAAGATTGTCTTGAGTTACCTTCAAAATAATTGGCAATCGCACGATTTAGTTTCAGGTACCACACATCTTCAAATTTGGTCAACAAGGTATCCAGGGCGGCAAGGGCAAAGTCTGCCTTGCCATTTCGGAGCAAGAAACCTGTTAGAGAATTTGCTTCGATTGGGCTCATCTCCATAGAAGTGAGCTCGGCCAATGCATTATTGAATTCTTCATCCCTGTTCAGCTTACTTAGCAGTTGAACTTTGGTTGTCATATTTGTCACATTCTTATTAGCGGCGAACCCATTGTAACCACCATTGATAGATCGATCGGCCCAAACCAAAGCCTCTTTCAGATTTGTATTATGATTGAGGCACCATTGTGCAGCATCGTTCCACGCCTCCCACCTATAAGTATTGATGCCTAATAGTTCATAGCGTAAGCTGGATACAACCGTTTCATTCAAATCGACGCCCACGGTGAATGGAATTCTCTTGTCTGCCCATTCAAGTGCTACGACGACTGTACTATCTGTTCGATCTACAAATTCATAGTCGAGTTGCTCTGAGAAAGCACATGCCTCGCTTTCAACGGGCACTTTCAAAGCCAGGTGTTTTTCCCGATCCAGGTAATAACTACCCCAGAGGTTGTCTTGGTCGGCTAGCAGCAAAGTATAGACATTGTCTTGTACCTCTACATGTATTCCATAGGAGCCGGCCTTTAATGACTGCCCATTGATGGTCACATCAGTGCTAAAAGAAATCCGTGTATTCATATTGGCACCGGCACGCCATGCAAGATTAGGATCCGACCCATTAACAATGGTGTTCCAGACATCTCGTCCTCGAACAGCTGGGCTGGAATAATCTATGGCAATGTCGGTCACCCCCAACTCCTGAGTTTCCAGGACTTTGACACTTGGCCTGGGAAGTTTTAAAGTGTGGAATTGGGCATTGGTCATGTTCGCCATGCAAAGATTGACCAGCGTAAGTAGCAAGTATTTGTATTTCATATCTATTATGAGTTTTCGCCAAAGCTCATGCCAGGTGCTTTTCCATTTATCCCGGTTTCGGAAATGAAGAGAAGTACTAGTAAGTTGTAAGGGCTGAAATGGTCGATTAGGCACGTTACTCCTCTACCGCCTGTTAGTAAAGAAATTCGTATTTCGAAAGGTCTTTTAAGAAAGTAGCATTTCTTTGCACTCAGTAAGAAATGGAAGCGCCATTTGCAGCTGTACCATTGGTTATCATACCATGCAAAACGACCCTGAACTCGATCCGAAATTTTTAGGAAGCATCTCGACCGATTTTGTGAAGGTTGCTGACCAGTTAAAAGAAGCATCCTATCAGATCCGAAAACGAGGTTTCTCCGATTTCCCAATTTTCCCCTTGTCGAAAACAAGCATCCCCATCGGGAATGTGCTATACGATGCAGGTGCTTTCGAAAATGAGTGGAACTATTACGCCTCCTATATGGAAGATTTCATTCAACGGGAGTTGATATCCAGCCCATCGGACTTTAAAGCTATCTATAAAAATCCGGACGAGTTTTGTTGTCTGTTCGTCGTGGATGAGGCGTTTACTAACTTCCTATTTATACCATTCCCCGAGGAATAACCATCAGCCGGTAATCGTTAGACTAGATTGCGGAAAAAATCACACGACACAATCTAACTTCCCATTCATGGAAACTTCAACTGTTGAAAAGTATGCCGATCAGGCAATTGAGCTTCTTTGGTCCAAAGGGCCTGACTTTCTTGGCGCTTTAGTCACTTTAATCATAGGTCTCTGGGTCATTGCCATTATAACCGGAGCCTTGCGGAGAGGATTTACGAAAAGAGGTGTGGACGCTTCGCTATCTCCGTTTCTCCTGTCAGTAATTAACACCCTGCTTAAAGTGATGCTTGTGGTTTCGGTGATCGGTATGGTAGGTATAGAAATGACAAGCTTTGTCGCGATCCTTGGTGCCGCTGGCTTGGCGGTAGGTCTTGCACTGCAAGGGACACTTCAAAACTTCGCCGGTGGGGTTATAATTCTTGTCCTTAAGCCTTTCAAAGTTGGAGATTTTATAGATGCGGCCGGTTATACAGGCACAGTTAAAGAGATTCAGATATTTAATACCATCCTGAAAACAGGTGACAACAAAACAATCATCATCCCAAATGGTGGTTTAGCAAATTCTTCCATGACTAATTTCAGTACCGAAGCCACCAGACGAGTAGATTTTACTTTCGGAATCGGCTATGGCGACAACAGCCAGAAGGCCAGGGAGGTATTTCAGAAATTGATAGATGAAGAAGATCGGATTCTGAAAGATCCGGCCCCCTTTATTGCACTTTCAGAGTTAGCCGATAGTTCAGTCAACTTTGTGGTACGCGTTTGGGTCAATAGCGGAGACTACTGGGGGGTCTATTTTGATATGAATGAGAAGGTATACAATGCTTTCTCCAAGGAGGGGCTCAATATACCATACCCACAAATGGACGTTCACGTTCACAAAAACTAGTCTACAGATCCATCCATCGCTTGAAATCGGCCACTCGATCCCGGCTCACAATAACCTCTGCTTTGTGGTCGGGATTAAGTTTTAACAGCAAGCGACTATTGAAGTAACTATGGATCTCCGCTATACCTGTCAGACTTGTCAATATCTGTCTGTTGATACGAAAAAATTCCATCGGGTTCAATAGCCCTTCCAACTGATCCATTGTGTAATCTATGGGGTAATTCCTTTCTTCGTATGACGCAGCATAGCACATGCCATCGGTGTAGTGAAAGTAAGCGATCTCAGCAATACCAACGGACTGAAATTGCTCTCCTATTTTAATTAAAAACCTGCGCTTAAAGTCTCCGGAAATTATTTTCTGTAGCTGCCCAAAATGAACTTCATTGGGGACCTCCTCCGTACCTGAGAAACTTTTCAGCTTCGAAATTGCCGCGGTAAGTTCGTCATCGCTTATGGGTTTGAGTAAATAGTCAATGCCATTGAATTTAAAGGCCTTGATGGCATATTGATCGTAAGCCGTGGTAAAAACAACAGGAAAAGTGGCATTGATCTTTCCAAGCAGGTCGAAACCGGTGCCGTCGTTCAGCTGAATATCGAGGAACATTACATCTGGTGGGCTATTGTCTCGAAACCAATCAATGGCTGTCTCCACAGAATCCAAAATACCCACCAGATCCAAAAAAGGCGCTAGCTTCTGCAGTTGCATCTTCAGTCGATCGGCCGAAAGCCGCTCATCTTCTACTATTAGTGCCTGCATTTGTTAGGTGAGTTTAAGTCCCTGAAGTATTGGGAGTTTGACCGTGAAAAATTGCTCATCTTCCGTTATGATCACCGATTTATCAGTTTGTAGATTGTATTGGCTTCTGATATTCTCTAATCCCAGTCGAGTTGAATCTTCGGTAGCGCCTTTCTTTTTTACCTTATTCTTCACAACCAGGTAATGGTCATCGACATACATGGTCACAATCAAGGGTTCCCTCTTGGAAAATTGATTGTGCTTGACGGCATTTTCTACTAGCATTTGAAGTGACAAGGTCGGCACGTACCTGTCATAGTATTGCTTATCAATGTTCATGTTGACGATAAAACTCTCCTCATGCCGGATTTTAAGTAAATAAATATAATGCTCCAGTATACTCAGCTCCTTCTCCAGACTGCTCATCGATTCTTCACGCTGATCAAGCATGTAGCGGTACATCTTAGATAGGCGATCGAGGAATTTTGATGCCTCATTCGGCCTGGTGTCAATCAAAGATTGTAAAACGCTGAAGCTGTTGAATAGGAAATGGGGGTTCACTTGATTTTTGAGGTTGACATACTTGCTCTGAAGTAGTTCTTTCTGGATCAAGGCCTTGTCGCGCTCGTTCTTTTTGCTCTGCTCATGGTAGATCTGGAGCAGCCGCTCGGCAATGATCAACCAAGCCAATACCTGGCCCTGCACAGCCATTTTTACAAATGTTGTAGAGCTTGGCGGGTAAGGGCACCCATCAGCAGAGGCATGGTACTTCTGGTGGAAATATACCTTGATTACATATTCCGAAACCCAAGTGGAAGAAATCACCATAGGCATACTCACCACAGTCAGAAGTAAAAACAACTTCATAATGTTGCTGTTATCACTAAGATCCATCGAATAACTATCGACTCGCTTCAAGGTGATATCAAAAGTTGCCAGGTGATCAATACTACAAAAACCGTGTAGAAGATATAAACTCGATCCAATGGTCCGAGTTCCCAAGCCTCCACGTCCTCCGGTACGTTGTTGACATGAAAGAAGACCCACACCAACAATGCCACCACCAGGCGGATCAGGTATTTTGTAGAAATTTTCACCCTATTAAAATAAGAAAAGATGGACGATTGTCATCCACCTTTGTCTAAAACCCACTGTATGATATCTTTTCGAATCAATTTTTGCTGAGCCTCGAGTCATCTGACAGGGCGAATGCAGCAGATTGAATTTTATGTCTCCATCTTCCTGCTCCGTCTACCATCAATGTTAACTCGTCAGCAGTCATTGCGTCTGCCTTAACAATCATTCTGTAAGCATCTTTTTCTTCCGAGATAGCTTCGAAAGCTACTTCTACTCCTTGCGGCGCCTGTACGACAGGTGCTTCTAATTTTACTTTGGAGAGTCTCTTGGACCTTACAAAATAGACCTTTGTGGATGCGGTCCCGTTGGCCAAATTCAACTCATAGTCATCCATCTTGATAAGGATGCCGTCTTTGGGCGCTTGTGCCTGAGTCGAAAGAGATAGTAACAATATTGCTAGAGAAAGGAAGGCCAGTTTGAAATTTTTCATCGCGCTATTTTTAAGTGTATACCTAAGAATAACGCCTGCACAAAGCCTGCTTTCCAGCTATTTCCAGTGAATCGTCAAATGATCACGCTGAATTGTTGATGTTGATCTTTAAATCACTGGATATGCTTGAATACCTCGCCTTGCTTCATCACAAAACTACCTCCCCAAACACATTCAGATCTTCCAGGGGATCGCCCTTTACCGCAATGATATCCGCTGAAAGACCTTCTTTTATAGCTCCAATTTGATCTTCCATTCGGAGGATTCGCGCGTTCACAGATGTCGCTGACTAACCGCCTCATCCGCAGGCATACCTGCCTCTTGCATATAAACAAGTTCCTTCCAGTTGTCTCCGTGAGGAACACGGCAGCATCCGTCCCGAAGCCAATAGGAACACCTTGCGGTAAGCCTTTTGAAGGTTTCCTGGATCAGCGGCCCGATGGCCGCAGCCTTAGCAGCTACAACCGAGGGAAATAGCCAGGTGTGGCGGCCTTATCAGCCACATAGCGCCCGGCAGAGATAGTTGGTATATAAAAGCAATTTCTCTCAATCATTAGATCCATCGTCTCTTCGTCCATAAAAGTGCCATGTTCTATTGTTCGCACACCAGCTCGCACAGCGCGCTTCATCCCTTCTGCGCCGTGAGCATGAGCAGCCACATCCAGTCCCAAATCTGTGGCAGCTTGCACGATCGCAGCAATTTCATCCTCTGAAAGTGAGGTCCAAGCCCATCCTTCGCTACACTCAACACCCCCCTGTTGCAGTGATCTTTATCCAATCAGCACCTTGTTTGTATCTCCATCTTACGGCCTTTTTTGCATCTCCGATGCTATTTACAACGCCTTCTTTCGGACCTGGATCACCCATCAAATCCCGCCGATAACCATTTGTCGGATCTGCATGTCCACCAGTAATGGATAGCGCCTTTTCCGCAGTGAGAATTCTCGGACCTTCTACTTTGCCGCTGTTGATGGCATTTCGCAAAGAAACATTGACGCCACTTCCGCCCATGTCCCTAACCGTGGTGAACCCACTCAGCAGCGTCCTTTTCATGTAGGTAGCTGCATCATAAGCGACATCAGCAGGATTCTGGGTAAATCTTTTTAAATATCGATTTGGGCTTGTCTCTCCTTCCACATGCACAATGCATATCAATTAGACCCGGCGTGAGCGTATACTCCTTGAGATCTATCAATTCGTCTCCTTCGCCTACGGCCGTGTACCCCCGATTCAATTTTTAAGATCTTACCGTCTTCGACAATGACAGACTGCTCCTTTCTCTGTTTGGAGTCCACCCCATTCAAAAGAGCTCCGGCGTGAATGATTGTCCGCTGGCCAAAAGCCTCAACAACCATTAGACATAACGCTGTAAGTAGTAAATGTTTCATTTGGTGATAGGTTAATGCTTTTTTAAGAAGAATGATCCGCCACGATCTTCCACTCCCCTTCAATGAATCGCCAAAGGAGCGAATAGTGCCCCTCTAAATCGGAGGACTCACGGAAAAGTTGCCACTGGCCAATGACGAACCAATAGTCATCACTCAAAGGTTCAATTTCTTTAATAGTAAATTTCAATCGCCCCATCGCGGCTTTGTCCGGATAAGATTCCTGATAGTTTTTAAGGGTGGTTTCCCAGCCATAAGTCAATCCGCGACTGCCAATGAATACCAACTTCTCACTTTCCCAGTAACCATCCATAAAGCAGACCAGGTCGCCATCATTCCAACATCGCTCCTGCGCCGCCATCACCTCACGAATCGCCTGTTCGGGTGTCTGACCAGAAACATGAAACACCAAAGCCGTAAGCAGTATAAAAATCCCATTCTTCATTGGCTAAAGATAATGGTTTCAAAATAGCTTCGATAAGCCCGTTTACCGATAACGTGTTTCATCGAACGGGTATCGCACCCCGAAAATCGAAAAAGAAATACTAACCGTCCGTACATGCCGTTGATTTGAAACAAAAAACGAAATAGAAATGGAAAGTCTTAAAGCACTTTTTGGTTGGACGAAGCAGTCTATCTACAAATTGAAGTTTAGCAAGTCAGAACAACAATGGCAAGTGTATAAGGAAGATAACCTGATGTATTTAGGATCGAAGGAAGCCTGCGAAGTTTACATCACCAACATGACCACCTGAGTCAATAAAGATACTCGAAGGCGCTATGGTACACGTTTCGATCTTGAAAGAAGCGAATCATTTCATCATAAAATTCAGATGTCGAAAGTGTTGCGCTATCACCTATAATGACAAGCTGATGTTTGGCCCGAGTAAGGGCCACATTGGTCCTTCGAGTATCTGATAAAAAACCAACTACCCCTTTGTCATTGCTACGTACAAGGTCAAGCAAAACAATATCTCTTTCCTGACCCTGAAAAGCATCCACTGAGTTAATTGAAATCTGGTCGGCCATCTCGGCATACCAGGGATAATGCACAATCTCCTTTCTCAATATTTCAAGGTGGGCCTTGTAAGGAGCAATAATACCCACCGAACTTTTGGAAGCAACGGGGTTATCCGCTAGCCAACCATCGAAGAATTTCAGCGTAAAGGATGCCTGCTCCGAATTGAAAGTGCTTAGGGTCTCGGGATTAACCTCTTCGCTAAATCCGCATCCGGCTGTGTCGATAAACAATACCGGCGGCGAAAACGGCTGTCGTCGATTTGTGACCGAAACAGCATCGGTGAGCACACCTCCGTAGAAATGTTTGTTTGAAAACGCCGCAATATCGGGATGCATCCGGTACTGCACATCCAGCACCGTCGCCACCTCATCAAAGTGCGTCATAGCCCTGGAAAAAAGTGTCTCACTCAAGCCTTCGCGGGCCGCTTCCTCTGACTTTATTGTAGGGGGCAATTGCTTGTGATCACCTGCCATGATCACGCTATCGGCCTTCAAAATCGGCACCCACGAAGCGGGTTCCAGGGCCTGTGATGCTTCGTCAATAAATAAGGTAGTAAAGCGTTTGGACCTCAGGTAGTCCGAACTCGCACCGATCAGCGTACAAGCAATGACCTGTGCTTCCTGCAGCAACTGGTAGATCATATGCTCTTCGAGCAAAATTGCGTCTTCCTTTAACTTTTTTGCTTCGTCCAGCAACATTCGACGTTGCTCTCGCTCTTCTTTCCCAAACTTTCGTTTGTATTTCAATCCAATGCCCCGAAGTTCGGTGGACCTGCGACGAAGGTCCCTGAGCATTTTTGAGTCTTGATGCTGGGAAAGCTGTACATCAAGTGTGTGGGACAGTACTGTCCTCATCCACCCGACCCGGATGCCCGAGTCTCAGGACTTTAACATCCTCATGGTGCAATCGCTCTACCAGCAAGTCTACGGCGGCATTGCTGGCAGCACATACCAAAACCTGATCCTCCTGTTCCAAAACTGCACTAATGGCGCTGACAATCGTAGTTGTTTTTCCTGTGCCAGGCGGGCCATGAACAAGCGCCAGATCCTTGGCAGCCACGATCCTCGATATTGCCAGTTGCTGGCTCTCGTTGAGTCCGGCAAAACCCATGGCTTTTTTCGAGGAGAATTCGGGGGCCTTTTTTCCAAGCAAAATCGAAACCAACTCTTTTGTTCTGCCTGCCTTAAGTTTTTGAAGATTGGCAAGTGCCTTTTCCATTTCGACGTAAGTCGATTCATCAAAAAGCAAATCCACACCCAATTTACCTTCCTCCAGCCAATCAGGGGGACCCTCGGCATTCAGGACTATCCGCATCTCATTGTTGACCAGGCGACTTACCACACCATTGATAGATCTGGTCACCTTTTCCTCAGCTAGAAATACACTCACGGAGGCTCCTACCTGAAACATATGCCTCTGGTGTAAATCCTGCGTACGAGCACCCTCAATTACCCAGCGCTCTCCGGTGCCTAAATAGGATCGATTGATCAAAAATGGAAACCAACATACACCATCTGCCCTTCTGTTCTGAAGAGACCGGTTCCGAATTTTTTGCTCATACTGCTGCCTGTCCTCAGCACGTTCTTTCTTCAGCAACGTCGCGAGGCGAGCAAAATGCTCCTGCTGATCCATCTAATGTCGTAGGTATTTCTGAATGGCTGATTTCAGAGATTCTTTGTCGGTTGTGATATCGGGATCGCTGTAGATTTTGAGCATCAACTCTAGTAAGACGCTCTCATCATAACCCAGCTTGCTAGCCACTTTTGCGCAGAAACCTATTTCCTCCTTGTAGAGCCTGCCATCTATTTTCATGAGTTGCACGACGTTGTATATGTAGTCGTACTTCTCATCATCAGACAAGGTACTCATCTCCCCCTCTTCCGTGGGGTTATCAAAACAGGCGCTTATTTCCGAAGAACTTAGTCCATGTGCTTCTCCGATTTTCTTGATGAGGTCGATTTCATCCTGTACTACGACCCCATCTACTTTCGCAAGCTGGACCAAAATACTTAATTGATTTAGCGAAGACATACGTTGGTAAGGCGATGACTATAGGCTAAAGTAATCTTTTCAGGGTAATTTTTCTAAACTATACATAGGCTACCAATGGTGGAGTTTGCCTAATTTGTTATGAATTGTCATGAACTTCCTGGCCCATATATATCTGACTATGCCTAATGCCGAACTTACGATCGGCAACTTTATAGGCGATTTTGTCAAAGGTTCAGATTTGGAGCGTTTTCCCCAAGGAATCCAACAAGGCATCCGTGTTCATCGAAAAATCGATGAATTTACCGACAATCATGAAGTAGTAAAAGGAAGCAAACGCAAGCTTTGGAGCAAATACGGACACTATTCGGGAGTGATCGTTGATATGTTTTATGACCATTTTCTGGCAGCAAATTGGACCAATTTCTCCAATATCTCACTCAAGGAATTTACAGAATCGTTTTATGACCTGACCAATGATTTCACAACTTATATTCCACAAAAAGCGCAGACCATGTTACGCTATATGAAGGCGGACAACTGGCTCTATCACTATCAATCAATTGATGGCATTGGCACCGCTCTAACCGGTTTGTCTCGTCGCACCGCGTTCATATCCAAAATGGAAAACGCTTCCGCCGACCTTGAAGCTAATTACTCTTCTTTTCAGCAGGATTTTCGTCAGTTCTTTCCGCAGTTGGTCCGATTTGTAAAAGAGATTTAGGAAGATTGCCCTATGAAAGACTTACTCCTAGTCGGTATCGGCGGTTTGGTTGGTAGCATGCTTCGATATAAAATTGGCCTTTTATCCCTAGCCAATTCCAATTCCACTTTTCCATGGGGCACGCTCATAGTGAATCTGGCAGGCTCGTTGCTGATTGGCATCTTGTTTTCGGCCGTTTCAAAAAATAGCACCACCATCTACCTTTTGATGGTGACAGGGTTTTGTGGTGGGTTCACCACCTTTTCCACTTTCTCCCTAGAGAACGTAAAATTCATTCAATCCGGAAATTTCCAATATGCGCTTTCCTATACAGGAATAAGCATCCTTGGTGGGTTAATACTATGTGGATTGGGATATTTTTTGTCCGAAAAAATCAGTTAACTAAACTAGACAAAGACTAAAAGCGTTTCGGTAACAGGTGGAAATGGAGAATCATTATCACAAACTCGGACTTTCGGAAGACGCCTCCCCTGAAGCCATAAAAGCGGCATTCAAGAAGCTGGCAGTCAAGTATCACCCGGACAAAAACGAGGGATCCGAAGTAGCCGAAGAACAATTCAAAGCCATCAATGAGGCATATCAAATCCTGTCTAATCCTTATGAGAAAGCCAGGTACGATCTAAAATTGAAATATGGCGCCTCAACAACCGATGCGGCGCCAAACTATGAACCAACTCCTTACAGGCGCCAGGAGTATAGCCCACCTCCTGTCGATTACAGACAAAATTGGCTCGCCACTGCCTATGCCTTTGGGTTCACATTGGTGGTGGCTTTGATAATCATGGCAGGAATAGGAATCAACAACCTGATAAAAGAACGAGAACTGCAGCAACTGCTAGCTGAAAGACGTTCGCAATTTGAAAGAGCCAAGTCACTTTACGCGTCGGGAGATCTGGATAGGACCCTTGTTCTAATCAACGATTTAGGAGGATTTCATGCGACCGAGACAGACATCAGAAATTACAAAGGAAATCTTATAGACGAGATCTTGAAAAAGGGTGAGTTGGCCTTTGACCAGAAAAGGTATCGGGATGCCATTGTTTTCTTTGAAGTGCTCCAAAAACATGCCCCAAAAAAAATCACGACCCTAAAAGAAAAACTGGCCATTGCCTACCGGGAAGCCGATCGCCCTTACGAATCTATTAAAGTATTTAAAGAGCTGCTCACCATCGGATACCGTCACATTAGTACCTATCTTCAACTCGCCGAAATCCACCGGGATCAATTGGAGGATTACGAAACAGCAAAGAATTATTTCGAAATAGCAAGTTCCTTTGCAATCAAATATTATCGCGCTGCCTATGGAGACGCTTTCCCAGTCATGGTCAACGCTAAATTCATCCCTCCCATACATTTCGACCTTTATACTGGACTGGCGGATATCTATTTGCAAGTCGGTGATCCTGAAATGGCAATCAAAGCAGCCACATGGAATGTAGAAATATGGCCCGATAGCCTGGAAAACTATCATACCATCGCCAAAAGCTTTGAGGCCATGGAGCAACCCAGTGAGGCCTGTGCTTACTATCGCACACTCGCCCAACTCAGCGACAAGTACGAGTTACCATTTTTGTGCTATTAACTTGTAATCAGATTTGCTCAGAGTCCCACCAACAGGCTTCAACCCGAATATAATCTGAGATAGTAGTTGCTTCGGGAGCAATCCGCAACGGTTACCTCATATGCTCGATTCAACCAATCATTTTTAATTACCAAACGGAATGCTTGCCTTGACCAACTCAAATAGTCTCCTCTTTGCAGAAGATCAATCGTCACCCAACCAGATCACCACTGCGTTTCCGGCAGTCCTTGACACGTCGGTTCAGTGTCAGTTTCCACCACGGACCTTTGGTGAAGATCAACTTCAACCACACACCAGTATTTCTCCAAACCCTGGGCACAGTTCTAATACTACCAGGCAAGCCCGGGATCTGAATCGAATACTCAAAACCCATGCGGTGGGTCTCGTCGATCATGCACGGATTACCATACAGCAAGTTCGCGGTATTATTCTTGACGATGAATGAGATATTTTTCTCTTTTGGAAGGTTTTGCTTTTTGTTGTAGTCAGTACGAGCGTCAATATTCTCAGACGGAAAATAGTCATGAACCGACTTCTCTCTTTTCTGAGCTGATGACGTCAGATAGCCTCCCAAAAAGACTAATAAAAAAATGACCCTGACGATAAGTAGCAAATTGCCCTGCGGTTTAATTATCGAATATAAAAGGTTCTGTTTAATATAACTTTGAAACGTAAAGAAGTCGCCAATTTAGGCCCATGATCAAAAAAATCATTAGCTACTCGCTCAAGCGAATTCCCAGGAAGTATCTACAGCTCTTCAGCCACATCGTACTGAAAGCTATGTCTATTTTTTACCGCGGGTCGGAGGTGACTTGCCCTGTTTGTAAATCCGAATTTCGCAAATTCGTACCCTACGGACGCGAGGCCCGCGAAAATGCATTATGCCCATCTTGTCTTGCCCTGGAACGGCACCGGCTACTATGGCTTTTTCTGATGAGGGAGACGGACTTTTTTTCTGCGACTAGAAAAATGCTGCACATCGCCCCCGAAATTTGCTTTATCAAGCATTTTGAAGAACTAGAAAACTTAGACTATATAACCGCAGACCTGGAAAGCCCACTGGCACAGGTGAAAATGGACATTCACAAGATGCCTTTCGAAGACAACAGCTTTGATGTAATCTTTTGCAACCACGTCCTGGAGCATGTAGAAAATGACATGCTGGCAATGCAAGAAATGAAACGCGTACTGAAACCGGGAGGCTGGGCCATTTTACAAATCCCTATTTTCACTCCATGGCGCCCCGACACCATCGAAGACCCATCCATTACTGACCCGCAAGAACGCGAAAGACTATTTGGACAAGATGATCATGTCAGGATGTACGGCCAGGATTACCCAAGGCGAATTGAGAAAGCTGGCTTTACCGTCGAAGAAAACGATTTTGTCAAAAGGTTAGAGGAGAGTGAAATCAGAAAATACGCGCTGCCCGCTGACGAAATAATCTTTAGGGCCATTAAGCCGGTTTAATAAAGATCAATGTAAGGTGTGTTGGGGTCTATGCCCCGCCACTTACGCACAAGCTCATAAACAAGTCCAGTCCCGTATCCAGCAAATTGTAGCCAGACTGCCACCGCTGATAATGCTCCTACAGCCAATGACCTGTATTTGAAGGAGCACTCTAGAGCCACAAGCCCGAAATAAAACAGGTACAACCCAATTCCGGTGGCCCCGAAGACCGGCGCGATAGGCAATAAAATAAGAGAACCTGCTAGGCCCGCAGTAAAAATCGTGGGGAACCAATGCATCAACTTGAGTTGCCCTGGGTGAAATCTCGTAAGGTTTATTCGTGCCCGTCCAAAGTAAAACAGTTGTTTGAAAAACTTAATCAAGCTTGTCCTTCTCTTATGATAGACCACCGCCTGCGGTATCAAAGCCGTGACCAAACCTTCATCAATAAGCCTGGTACTAAACTCAAGATCTTCGCCCATGAAGGGAATTCTGTAGCCTCCCGTCTTCTCAAAGGCCTCACGACTGATCCCCATGTTAAAGCTACGGGGATGATAACCCCCAATCCTGATCTTTCCGCCTCGCATACCCCCGGTAGTGAAAAAAGACGTCATCGAGTGGCTGATAGCCTTTTGTACCTTATTAAAAGAAGGATGCGCAGCATCCGGACCACCAAAGGCATCTACGGCGTGAGTCTTCAGAAAAGCTTCGACCCCCTCCAGATAGCCGTCAGGCAAGAGGCAGTCAGAATCAAAAACAATAAGGAAATCTCCAGTGGAAAGTCGGTAGCCTGTGTTTCTTGCAAAGCCCTGGCCCGTATTTTCCTGCACGTGATAGATGATATTCAATCGATCCGAATAACCAGCCACAACCTTATCCGAAGCCAAAGTACTCCCATCTTCGATTACAACTACTTCGTCAGGTAAGCGAGATTGCCTACAGATAGTTGCTAGCAGTTCCTGCAGTTCCTCAGGTCTGTTATATACCGGTATTACGACTGAAAACCTCACGCATCTACCCCCCTCCTACGATTTGCTCAATGTCATCTTCAGATTTACGAGCACCTGGTTGAAGAATCAATTCTGCTAAAAAACCTGCTAGAAATAGTTGCACTCCTATAATAAGGGCCACCAAGGCCAGAAAGAAAAGGGGCTGATCGACGACATCCCGTACAGGCAATGAATAAGTCAGTCTGTAAATCTTATCACCTATTACGTAGATCGTGATAGCCATTCCGATCAAAAATGAGAGCGTTCCCCAGAGTCCAAAAAAGTGCATCGGCTTTTTCTTGAATCTGGTTACAAAAATCACCGAAATCAGATCGAGAAAACCTGTTAGGTACCGCTCTATCCCAAACTTCGTGTGCCCGTACTTCCGGGCCCGGTGCTCCACCACCTTTTCCCCGATCTTGTCAAAGCCCCTCCATTTTGCCAGCAAAGGGATATATCGATGCATTTCACCATACAGGCGAAGCGACTTGACCACATCATTTCTGTAGGCCTTCAAGCCACAATTGAAGTCATGCAGCTGGATTCCGGAGACCCAACTCGTGACCTTATTGAAAAACTTGGACGGGAGCCGCTTCTCCAGGGGGTCATGCCTTTTCTTTTTCCATCCCGAAACAAGATCAAGGCCGTCCAGGATCATTCTCCGCATAGCAGGGATTTCGTCCGGACTATCCTGCATATCTCCATCCAGAGTAAAAACTACTTCTCCCATCGCCCGATCAAATCCGGCTTGAAGCGCAGCAGACTTACCTTGATTTCTGCGAAACTTCAAGCCCAAAACTGGGGTATGCTCTGAAGCTAGCCCCTGGATCACATTCCATGTACCATCACTGCTGCCATCATCAATGAAAATAATTTCCCCCCGTAATTGCTCCTCAGCTAAAACTCTCAATACCCATGAACAAAGTTCCTTCAATGATTCCTCTTCATTGAAAACAGGTATTACAATACTGATTTCGAGCTGGCCTGTAGACACTAAATACTAGAGCGTTTCGGGTTTGTTTTTCTTGATGATAGCCCCCGTAATGAGTGATACAATGGCATATATTAGGATTGCCCATAGAAAATTTTTCATATTTCCCATTACCGTAAAACTCTCCATTGTGCTCTTCCTGGTATCCTCCAAAGCCTGATCCATGGCTTCTTCCGGTGTGCCAAAGCTCTCCATCATGGAGGCTGCATTCTCAACTGCTTGATCCGTAACAATCTCAGCTAAGTCAGGGTCAACGACGTTAAAAAGAAGAATTCTGAAAAGTGTGCCTATTAGTCCGGCCACTATAAAAGCATTCATTGAATAGATCCAACCCTTGCCAAAAGTCAAAAAGCCTCCTTCCTCATTGCGATGCTGAATCCCGTAATAGGCCACGAGCGCAATAACCACCGCAAGCATTAAAAGTGCCACCCACCAGGCAGCAAAAAGTGACGCGTCAACGATATAGAGTAACAGGCTGATAACAATGGAGATGATGCCTATGATAGCACCACTCTTAATTCCGTGTTTATTCATAATTAGTTAGGTTTCTTTCTTAAAATTACCGATATCACCGGAGTGACTAAAAAGGCGGCAAAAACTTTTTTTAATGCCGCCCCCCAAATTAGTTGGGATATAGTGGCATTTCTTACATCATCCAGGGCTTTTTCGTACATTTCTTCACCGAACTCGGAAACAAACAACTCCTGCTTCTGGCTGTAGTAATCCAGCGCATTGGCTTGATAATTCGTCAAAAAATTCTCAGAAAGTATTGCATAGAAATAGCCAACTACTACAAACAGGCTGACAGCCACCATGTAAACGACAAACCCAACAGTCATCCCCTGCCAAAAATGTAGAACTGGCGGGTTGCTCAAAGAGCGAAATTCCTTGGTAGCAAAACCAATGAAAATGGTGAAAACTACCACGTCAATTATTAATTGGTTCGGGTCAAGAAGTGGCTCACCATCAAAGACTATGGACAAAGCCCATACCAGCATCAGAAACAAAGAGGTTACAACTCCATACTTTACCGAAATCCTAATCATGGATGTTAAATGGTTGTTTTAAGAAGCTAGAAAATAACTTTAATGAAATCCGCACAGAAACGCCTCGTTGCTCAACCTTTGTGATTGACCCGCGCCAATCGGACCAAAAGTATCTCTACAAAAGCAAATAGTAAGCTCAAAGCTAGGGCATATTTCCAATATTCTGCTCCGCCATTTAAGCCTACCCCAGCGCTTCTTTCGAATGCTGTCGTTTCTGCTATTACGCGCACGTTTCCTTCCGAGGCAAATCGCTCTGTAAGCTCTGAACCGGTATGAGTTTCCATCAATGATTCACTCTTGGGCACATTCAAAGCCAGAAACATTAAAGTGTCCGCACCCTCCATGACCGCATAAAACCCTTCATTCAGCCCACTTGAGGGTAATTCGATCAGCAGTTTGCCCCCCGAAAAGTAATGATTTGGAACAAGTCTGGTACTCGAGCCCTGCAGGGCAATAGGTTTGTTTCCCGTGTTCTCCGAGACCAACTCCACCAACCGCTGGTCAAATCGATATGAAACCAGGTCCACAACATCCGCGCTTCTTTGGGCAATTCGATACATTAATGGTAAAAAAACTGCGTGATCCGCTAAGTCTGTATAGACTTTGCTTACAGGACCGCAGAAGAGATATAGGTTCTTATCCCTACTAAAAATCGATAGAAAAGGTTCACCAAACTCGTTCCCCAAGATGGTGTTGACCGTTGATCGATGACGTAGTGCAGTTTTCGCCCGTGGCATCGCAAGGTTTTGAGGAATGTCCCCTAATAGTCCCTCGAAAAAGGGATGGTCCGTGTTTTGGAGCCGCAAATTTTCGGGAGCTTCACCAACCTCGCTAACGGAAACATCCATATTGAGATATTCTGCCAGCTCATCCACGTCATATTGTTGGCCGCTTGGAACCACCACAAAATCAACCCCTTCCATTGTCCGGACCCACTCAGGCAACGCATTTAAACCTTCCACAACAACCAGGTCCATGGCCTGTAAAATTGAAAAATCTATTCGATTTACCTCAAAACGGGTCACTTCAAAAAAGGCCTCGTTCCCGAATACACTTTCAAAATAGGAGCGATCCTCACTAGAAACGACTCCAATCTTTACCCGCTGGAACCTGGGAAGAGAAAGCAAAAAATCATTATCAAAGGAAACCGGGTAGTCCTCGAATGTCAACGACAATTTTCCAGTTTTTATTCGCTTCAGATCAACCTCAAATGAAACCTCCGTCCTAGCGTTGGCAGCAACAGATACCGTTTGAGAGCCAATCAGCTTAGTACCCTCCAGTAGCCGAAAAGATGCTTCTTTGGGCTGGTCAGCGCCGACATTCCCCACCACAAAAACGATCCCATTCAACTGATCCAGGTTAAAAAATGGACTGGACAAATAAACCGAATCGACGTATATATTAGATAAATTATCACTCCTCAATGGGAATAAGCTAATGCTGTTGCTGGCGAAAGCCGAAAAATTCACCGCTTCCAAGTCAAAAGTCGTCTTTTGAAAATCAGAAAAGATCAAAAAAGCGACATCTTCACCCACATAATTAGACAACCTATTCACCACCGCTTCGGCGTTTCTCGCTATCGACGAAAATTCTATTTCCGTCAGATAGTCCAAGGTCTCGCCCCTCGATTTAAAATGATTTGAAAAAGGATCAAAATCATTTGTCAGGATCACAAACTCATGATCCAATGAGCGATTGGATACATATTGAGAAACGGTGGCTAGCATTTCTGTCAAACCCGACACACCCCCGTCAACTTCTCGCGATAGACTGTAGCTATTGTCAATAAAAATTACCGATCTGCTAGCCTCAGTTCCTTCCGTCGATTTACGAGGACCGAGAAATGCCAGGATCAAAAAAAAGACGAACAACAGGCGCATCAACAACACTAGCAAATGTTGAAGACGATTTCTTGACTTAGTATCATCTTTCACCAAGGCGATCCTTGAGACGTTGGAGAAATATATTTTCTTGGTCCGTCTAAACAGGAATAAATGAACAATAATGGGTATCAGTAAGAGGAAAAGTCCCCACAAAATCTGAGGTGAAGCAAACGTCATATTCGAAAATCACAACGATAATAGATTATTTTAGTTATTGCACATCATTTTTTTTTTGCAAATAGCCTGTGACTTCTATTTGCGGCCAGGACAAAATGAATTTCAACTCCAAATACCCAGCCATAGCGGATTTGCGGGTCCGCGCCCGTCATAGAATTCCAAAATTTGCTTTTGAATACCTGGATGGAGGCTGTAATGAAGACCTCAATTTAGATAAAAACAGATCCGACCTACAGGCAATACAGTTATTGCCTCAATACCTTAAACCATTCTCAGGTGTTGATTTGAGAACGGAACTCTTCGGACATACTTACGATGCGCCTTTTGGTATCGCCCCAATTGGTCTTCAAGGTTTGATGTGGCCAGGAGCCCCGGAGATACTGGCAAAAGCCGCAAAGAAGCACAATATCCCCTTCATTTTAAGCACCGTTTCAACCAGCAGTATTGAAAAAATTGGTAACCTTACCGAAGGTCGGTTTTGGTTTCAGCTCTATCATCCCAAGGAAGAGGCACTTCGAGACGATTTACTGAAAAGAGCAGCCGCTGCTGGCTGCGAGGTTCTGGTTATACTCTGTGATGTACCCACATTTGGATTTAGGCCACGAGACATTAGAAATGGACTCGCTATGCCTCCAAAAATGTCAAGTAGAAATGTACTTCAAATAATGGCTAAACCCCGATGGGCATGGCACACATTAAAATCTGGGAAGCCAGTTTTTGAAACACTCCGGCAGTATATGCCAAAACAGATGGATATAAAGCAGTTGGGAGCTTTTATGGATCAAACATTCGCCGGCAGGTTAAGCCAAGAGAAAATTGCCGCTCTCCGAGATCTTTGGAAAGGAAAACTAGTCTTAAAAGGGATTGCCAGCGAAGAAGACACAGAATTAGCAGTGAAAACAGGGCTAGATGGAATTATTCTATCCAACCATGGAGGCCGACAACTTGATGCTGGCCCCTCGAGCATTTCAACTCTTCCGTCCATCTCTGCCAAATTCGGTGATAAAATTAAAATCATGATGGACAGTGGCCTGCGCTCCGGACCTGATATCGCCAGAGCCCTTGCCTCTGGGGCCCAATTCACATTCATGGGCAGGTCCTTCATGTACAGCACATGTGCATTAGGAAAAGAAGGCGGGGACCACATGGCTGCTCTCCTCAAGACACAGTTCAAACAAGTTATGGAGCAAATCGGCTGCGAAAATCCAACCGACCTACCCAAGTACCTGAATAATGAGGCACGAAGATGAACTAAATTATTATTCTTTTGGAAAGCCT
>CBDETI010000017.1:0-24204 GCA_965242775.1 Cyclobacteriaceae bacterium | reverse complement strand
TCCAAATCTCATAAGACCCTGACCGGTTGGAGCTAAAGACAATTTCTTTGCCGTCAGGAGAGATGTCCGGATGCAACTCCCACTGGCTGGAAGCAATCTGTGATGTATTACTCTTGACGGTATCATCGATGTAAGCAATCACCAGATCAGTATCCTGCATCCACTTTTCTCCCACCAACAATCCATCGCGAACAGTCGGGTTTTGGATGCTCTCGCCATAGGGCATTTTGACAATTTTCTCGAGTGTCGCAGGCGATTGGGAGACCCGAAGACTCCATAGATTGTCACGGCCGTCTACGTCCGAGGACATTAAAACTGTATTGTCATCTTTCCAGTCGAAACCGAGAATATTTCGGTTGATTTTAGTAAGTCTGTGAACCGTAGATGTGGATAAGTCAAGTCGGTAAAGATCCTGATCGCCCTCTGCAACGGTCCTCACAAAGGCCAATGATTGACCATCCGGGCTGTATTTGGGCTCTGAATCTCCCCAGGATTCCGGTGCCGTGGTTATTTGAAGGCTTGTTTGCTTATCCTTCAGGGAGTATTTAAAAACGGAATGACGGGCTTGACTGGAGTCGTAAGCCACATACGACAGCCATTCACCATTTGGCGACCATGATAGACCTGCATACTGGGAATGAACAGTCACTTCGTCGATCAGTTTCCTGGAGGCCACCGAGAAAATTTGGAGTCGGGACATACCTCCCATACCAATGGCGGCGATAGCGCTTCCATCGGGGGCCCAACAGGGTTTGAAATAAAAACCATTGGAGTCTGTGAGTTTGAAGGAAGAATCGCTTTCGGTAGATCGGACAAAAATGTCAGAATGATCGTTGTTGGTCTGACCTATGTAGGCCACCCAATTGGCATCGGGAGACAACACCGGATGATACTCCCAGCCTTTTTCGAAGGTAAGGGGTTGTGTTACCAGCGCTTCCGGAGTTACCTCTCTTTTCGATAATAGCCAAATACTTAAGACCATCGCGGTGAGCGCGATCGCTATTGGAGGCATTTGTCTTAAGGGTCGGGTTTTCTTCGCATACCGGTTCTGGCTAATAGGAGCAATCAACCGGTAACCGGACTTGGAGATCGTTTCGATAAATCGAGGCTGGGTTGGCTTGTCCCCAAGGACTCTTCGTAGTTCGGAAATGGCTCTGGTCAGGACCATTTCCACTACAATGGTTTCCGCCCATACGGTCTCTAATAAATACTGTTTAGTAACCACTTCTGATTCCGCTTTGACTAGCTGAATCAGCACTTGCATGATTTTGGGCTCAATTTTGTGATCTACACCATTGACAGTGATGGTGTTAATTGCCGGCTGCACCTTGGCTTCGTGTAAGTAAAATGTACCACTCATAAATTCTAGCCTTAGGCCTACAAGGCTAACGTCAGGCGTCTTTTCTGGTTGATCCATAAAGGAAACCTAACAAAAACCTAAGCTTTCATTGGTTATCAATTTCGGCTAATAAAAGCTAAAGATTTTCCTTCTAAGGCCTTAAGGTATTTTCGACGAACTGTGCCGTTCATTTGCTCAAAAAGTCAAAATGAAAGTCCAAACAGTCAAATGGTCGCTCCTCGCGAGTTGCGTGATTTACAGTCTTAGTTGTACCTCTCAATCTAACAATCTGCAGTATCCTGAAACGCCAAAGGAAGCGAGCTCTATCTCCTATCATGGCTAGTACCATTGTCGAGGACTATACCTGGCTCAATAATGCTGCTGATGATAAAGTGAAAACGTGGGTGAAGTCACAGGATGAGGTGATGCGGGGTTATGTGAGGTCCATGCCGCAATACTCCGAATTGAAGGCCAAGGTAGGGAATCTCATGTCGATCAGCGGCAGAGCCGAGCTACCCATGATGGGTGGCGACAAGACGTTCTTTTTGCGTGATGATGCAGCCGGTAAATGGAATTTTCTGATCAAAGAAGGAAGCGAGGAACGGGGAGCTTTTCAACCCGAACCGCCCTTCAATCCCCGGGCCTTTTACTTTTATATTCCGAGCCCTGATGGGCGCTATGTCGCAATGGCAATGGCTACGGGACACTTTGATTGGAAAATATTGGACGTGACTTCTGGCAAATTATTGGACGAGACACTATTAGGTCGAGACCTTGGAGGTACGCGATTGGCCTGGTCGCGGGATAGCAAATCATTTTACTACATAGGTCCTGGTACTACGGATAGCGAGGGTGCCAGATCGGAGTATGTCGTGAAAAAACATGTGGTTGGCACAGTAGCAACCTCGGATAAGGCCGTATTTACTCCAAAATCCGATGGGTCTAAACTCGAGTTGAATGTGTGCAAGGGAGGGGACTACCTCATCATTGCGGAACGGGAGGGAGCTGCTACCCAGGCCAAAGTCTCTTATATGATCACAGCTACCGATGAGGTGAAAACACTTATTGGCGTTGCCGAAGCGTCATTTATATTTCTGGGCAACGATGGAAAAAATTTTTATTTTGAAACCGATCACGGGGCTCCGGGTGGTCGGGTAGTTTCAATCAACATCGACAATCCTACTCCTACGAGATGGAGAGAACTCATTCCCGAAGGAGAGAAACCGGTCATGGGCTACCAGTCCGCGGGGGGGAACATTTCTTCCATTGATGGTGGACAACAAGTTTGTCATACCTTATCAGAAAGATCTCAAGCAATATTTGGGGGTTTATGATCTGACTGGCAAGCCCCTCAAGGAAATTCAGCTTCCCAGCGGCGGCCTCTATTTCAATACAAACGGACTTAATGCCCTGAGTGGCATTCGTACCGGGACCAAGCTGTTGACCCGCTTTATCGGCATTACAGAGCCAAGCACCATTCTGGAGGTGGATATTAGATCTGGAAAGGTTGTGCCTTTTAGCCGTGCCAAGACCAATTTCAGTGCAAGCGATTACACCAGCGAAATCATCTTTAGTACCAGCAAGGATGGTACACAAGTACCAATTTCTCTTACTTATAAGAAAGGTCTGAAGAGAGATGGCAGGACACCTTTACTGATGCAAGTGTACGGAGCCATTGCTTTTACTAATTATCCCTATTTCCAAGGTGACTATATGACTTGGCTGGAGATGGGGGGTATACATGGCGTAGCACATATCAGAGGAGGGGGTGCCCTTGGATCCAAGTGGCACCAGCAAGGCATCGCACGAAACAAGCAAAATGGTATAGATGATTACATATCCGCCATTGAAAAGGTCGTGGATGCCAGATACACCTCTTATGATAAAATCGTCATCAATGGCGTGAGCGCGGGAACTATTCCGGTGGGCGGAGTTTTAACTCAGCGGCCGGAAATAGTGGGAGCAGCCGTACTACACTATGGCATGCTAGATATGATTGGGTACGCCGACAAATTCTCCTCTGACACCAATCATGGATATATGATACCCGAGATCGGGTCTGCTTCGAATAGGGAAGATTTTGAGGCGCTTGCCAGCTATTCTCCGTATCAAAAGATAGCCGAATCTGTCAATTATCCACCGGTACTGGCTCTTACCAGCGAAGTTGATACACCACTAGATACGGATTCGTACCGATTTATCGCCAAACTCCAAAATATAGATTCATCGAACCCCTACTTGTTGCAAATGGCATGGGCTTCGGGGCATTCGGGATTTGGATCTCAAACGCATTCACCTGTAGACACTTTTGCTGATGAGATTGCTTTTCTGATCAAGGCCATGCGGTTAGACACCAAAGACCTTTTCGACTAGGTGTAGTAGTTTCATAGTCGAAGTTCGAGGAGGCGCCCGGAGTTTGTACCATAGGTAAGGGCGTCTCTTTCTTTATCCTCTTTTATCACAAAATGGTTTTATGAAAAGTAACTACCTCTGGCTCGCCTCTGTGGCCATGTTGCCCTTCTTTGGAATGGAACTGTTGGGGCCTGCCGATCTTCCGTCGCCATCGGAACCGCAGTACCAGGTTAAGTTTAATTTCCAGGACCACCTGATCCTCGCCGAAGTTTATCTTGACAATCAGGGCCCGTTCAATTTTATGATAGACACAGGGCTTTATCCATCGCAGGTGTCAACAGAGGTCGCACGGCAAGTGGGCCTCAAATTGGGCCCCCGGGGGGGCAATGTCTTTGGTCTGGGTACTGGTCAATTACCGACTTACCCGACCACTTTGAATAATGTCAAGATAGGAGCACTCGGTGTTCCTCTCGTAAGGGCAATGGCAGTTGATATGAGTCATTTCCAGACCTTGGAAACTCCAATTCACGGAATACTAGGTTACAGCTTTCTAAAGGACAGAGTTACAACCATTGACTATCAAACCCAAACGCTCACGTTTTCACCATCTGTTGCTGACACTTTTCGAGAAAATCGAGTGCAAAACCTGCAGAAGTTTCCGCTGCAGCTTGTGGGAGGAAGAATTCCCCTATTGCCGGCATTGAAAGTAAATGGACAACACCTTAGTGCATGGCTGGATACCGGGTGCAATGCTACCCTTGTTTTATCTCGCCAGGAAGTACGTCGGCTCGATTTAAAAAAGGCCAAGCTAAATGTTAGAGCTGACGCGGTGGGTACGCGCGGATCGTTGCCGATAGAAGTTTACTATGCAGATCAAGTTACATTGGGTGAATCGCCTCAGGATTCTGTGGCCGTATTTGCCCACGGCCAAGCCATGAGCAACCTGGCGGGCAATGAACTGCTCAAAGGATATGTAATCACACTGGATTACCCTGGACGAATGCTCTATTTGCAGAAAAATCCTTAGACGACCACTACGTCGATATGGCTTGCGTTAATGGATCCCTTCTACCACTCCAAAGACCTTTTCCAGACGCTTACGAATAGGCCTGTTAGCCATTACTATCACGAAATCGTCCACTTGCAAGGTCACATCGGCCGGAGGGTTTTTTACCAACACCCTTTTGTCCCCTTCATTCTTTCTGAGTGCCATGAGTACGGCATCCAGGTCATCCTTCAACTGATGAAAAAGTGTTTTTCCATCCAGTCCAATGTATGGGTTTTCCTTGGTGACCAGGAACTCAAGTACGTCATAGTCCGTCTCCGCCTTGGAGGAATCGAGCAAATCAAGGTTCAATTCTGCTACGTCTGGCTCGAAGATGTAGCTGGCTACCAGTTTGCTTACTATTTCGTTCCTTGCGACAACATGCGTCACCCCCGCCGCTTCGAAAGTTTCTTTCAGGGTGGACTTGGTTGTGGACACAAGGATATCCGCATGCGGGCAATACTTCTTGAAATTGATCACATGCATGAGATTATCAGAATCCTCCTGTAACGAAATAAATACCATACGGCAGTTGTGTGCATTTACCTTTTGGTAAAGGTCGCGATTGCTGAAGTCAGCAAACAACACAAACACCCTTTCCCGACCATATTGATCATACACCAGATCTACATCATCTTTCCGGTCCGTGACTATAGCTACCTGCGTGTGTGTGTGCCAGATGCCATCCAGCACCATTCGACTGAAGTCATTCCAGCCAAACAGGATGAGGTGGTTTTCAAACGGCGTGCCCTTGAATCCAAGTTTTTTTTCCTCCTTCATTTCGTTGTAGCGGTTGGTAATGGTCCCCAGAAAAAGCCCCAGTAGACCTATGCTTGAAAATACATATAGATACCCGATGATTTTCCCAATGGTAGAGACAGGATACAGATCTCCATAACCAACAGTGGTAAGTGTGACCACCATATACCAAATGGCTTCGCTGAATGATGTGATGGCTCCGTCCTCGCTCCGTTCTGCCCAGACCAGCACCATATTTAATCCCACCACCCGCCGCTATTGCGACAGCAAAAAAAGCAATTTCCTTTCTCCAGTGATTGATCATCAAGAAGCATGATAACAAAATTTTCTGTGACTGACCAATTTACTGGGTTGATGAGCATTATTCGGAGCGCCAGGTAGCGAGCAATTTGATCTGATATTCCTGCCATCGCCTTTATCCCGATCAGCCTGGATTCCAATAAAGTTCAGTTGTTGCAATACATCGGGGATGCCGGCTCTATCAGGGCTATTTTGCTGGGTTTTCTCCTATAGAAAGGTTGTAAAGTACCCACCCCCCAACCCCTCCCGGGAGGGGAGTCCTTTGCGTGGCGTCCTAAAATAGGTTTACGGGTTTAACATTATAATACTATCAGTAATTTACAATTTCCGATAGCCATGAAGCTCCCTTGGTCGAGTGCCTTCAGACAGGAGGACGATTTATGCGGAAAAGTGGCTAGGGGTCAAGGTCGCTCTGGCGGATGGTCTTCAAAAATAGTCGTGGTGATTTGGTGGTAAAAAAAGTCCCCTCTATGGTGGGAGTCCTTGATTTCTGTGGTAAAAAAAGTCCCCTCTATGGTGGAAGTCCTTGATTTGTGTGGTAAAAAAAGTCCCCTCCTGGGAGGGGATTTAGGGGTGGGTTACACCCGATTTTAGAACATTCACGTTTAGAATGCCGGTGCACCTGGCCCACCTTTTATGGAAGCCATTTGCTTTGATGCAAGCTTTTTCATTGGTAATAAATTAAAAATACGTGTCTACTCTCTTATAGGCTTTTCGACCATACGCCTGCGTTCGAAACTTAGCCCCAAGCTCCGATGGAGTTGCCTCCTCCTTTTACCGAACTGAGTGCTTTCTTTTCGATCTTTTTCATTGATTTCAGTATTAAAGGTTCACCTACTCTATTGTTGGCTTTTCGGTATCCGCCAGTTCAATTACCCTTTAAAGAATGGTGAAATTCTCGGTCCCCCTTTGATGGAGTTGAGCTGCTTGTTTTCCAGTTTTTTCATTGGTCTCTGTTTTTGGTTTGATAGTGTCTGCTTGTTATGGAGTGTTTACTAACCCCAGCCCTGGGCGTTACCGCCACCCTTTACAGAGCTGAGTGCTTTCTTTTCGATCTTTTTCATTGATAGAATTTTATAGAAATACCTACTCTATTCTTGGCTTTTCGGTATCCGCCAGTTCAATTATCCTTTGAAGAAAGGCTGAGCCCTCGGTCCCCCTTTGATGGAGCTGAGTTGCTTGTTTCCCAGTTTTTTCATTGGTCTATTGTTTCGTGTGATGTGTCTACTCTAACCGGGCTTTTCGACTGCCGCCCTAAAATTTGGCAGGGCTAGCATGAGTCCCTGCCTATGAAACACTTACCGCATTCTACAACGAATGATGTGATCAATGATAGCTGCCAGCGCCAGCCGAAGCGTGCGGTTTTCTTAAGCGTAGGTAAGCAATCACAAAGGGTTAAAAGGATTTTACGGCGGTTCCGAGGCAGCTGATAATGCCACCGTGGTAATTGGGGTGGAGCCCACCGGTAGTTGTTACTATAGTGCGCCAACCACCAAACCTATGCCTAACATCCTAAAAGTTACCTGGAGGAATGTCCGGAAGGATATGCTCTTTTCTACAATCAATGTATTTGGCCTCGCCCTGGGACTGAGCGCCAGTTTTGTCATTTACCTATTTGTCGATCGAGAAACTTCATATGATAAATTTTACACCAACCAGGAAGATATTTATCGGCTGGGTGCGGTGTACGAGATCGGAGAGAGCATTGACAGGTTTTGTAATTTGTCTCGCCCGATCGGTCCCGCCATGAAGCGCGAATACCCCGAGATTGTCGCGCAATCCCGGATCGCAGGGTATAATGGACTCTACACCCATCAAGCCTTCTTTGAATACAAAGATCGTAGGGTTCGTAGTGGGCATGTCTTTCATGCGGATTCGTCTTTTTTTGATGTTTTTAACCGCGATTTTCTACCTGGTTCATCGAATCGCCCGTTGAGTAATCCTCGCAGCCTGGTTTTAAGCGAATCTATGGCTGCCAATATTTTTGGGGATCAGATGGCTATTGGCCAAAAACTGATGCTGGAAGGCACAACACCTGTTACGGTTACGGCAGTTTTCAAAGACTTTGAGGGCGAAACACATCTACCTTATGAAGCTATATTATCGTGGGACCTGGGAGCCCGACCAGGCGAGGAAAATGTGTGGATAGGCTGGCATGTATATACCTATCTCCGACTTCATGCAGAAGCTGCTCCTTCCCGGATCATGGACCAATTTGATGGATTTAAGAAGAAGTACATGCAATCCACATTAGACGAATTTGGAGCCAAAGTGGATTTGATCATGCAACCCTTAGCCGATATTCACCTTACCTCCAACCTCAATTGGGAGGCATACCAGAATGGCAATAGTGATACGGTCTTTGTGTTTCTCACAGTGGGTCTTTTTCTTCTTGTCATGGCTGTCATCAACTACATTAATCTGGCCACTGCCAGAGCCCCGGTTCGGGCCAGAGAAGTTGGGATTCGGAAGGTCATGGGTAGTTCCAAAAAGTTGATAGTACGCCAGTTTTTAGTTGAATCGGCACTGACCGTTTTTATTGCGGCTTTCCTGGGGCTACTCTTTAGTGTGATCTTATTGCCGGTTGTCAACGGTATTACCGGTGCCTCTCCGTTTGTGCCGCTGGATATCTTTGGCCTACCTCTTGTGGGGTATGCGCTTGCTGTTGTGGCAGTGGGTCTCATTGCAGGTTTATATCCGGCCTTTGTGATGGCACAATTTCCTCTCACCGTCTTCCTAAGGGGTCAGTTTAGTAGGTCCCGAGGTGGCGTTCGGTTGCGAAAGGCGCTCGTGGCATTTCAATTCACGATCTCCATCGGGCTCATCGCTGCGACCATCCTGGTATTGCGGCAACTGGACTTTGTTCAATCTCGTGACCTGGGCTTTGACAAATCTAACGTCATGCTTATCACCCTGGGTGAACAAAAGAACCACGAACGGGTGGAGGCCTTCCAAAGTCGAATTCTCCAGAATCCTAATGTTCTGCAAGCCGCGACAACCATGAACGTGCCCGGTATCGAGTTGAATCAGACTTTCTTTGATATTCCGCAAAACGGAGGTGATTATAATTCGATAGGTGGTCAATTCATTGAGATCGGTGATGACTTTATAGACCTGTTCGGTTTGGAGATAAAATCGGGCAGAAACTTCATAGCCAATTCTGAAAGAGATCTGGTGGGGTCAGTCTTGCTTAATGAGTCTGCTGCCAGGGCCTATGGTGGTCCGAATGGGCCATTGGGTATGAAAATTGGCAATGGCACAGATTCACTTGGTCAACGGATATTATATGAAGTAGTGGGTATTGTAAACGACTTCCATGTGGGTTCACTACATAGTCAGGTGCCTCCGATCGTTATATTCATGCAGGAAGGAGCTGGCGATTATCTGGTGCTGAAATTAGCAGAAAATGCTGGAAGTGAGGAAATGAATTTTGTACAGGATCAGTGGGACAGATTCATGCCATCAACACCAATGACCTACGCCTTCCTGGACCAAAACTTCAACGTTTTCTATGAGCGTGATCAAAGACTTTTTACGCTTCTCATGTACATGTCAGTGATCACGTTGGTTATCAATATATTGGGCTTATTGGGGATCGTCGCCTACTCAGTGGTACAAAAACAAAAGGAGTTAAGCATCAGGCGTGTTCTCGGATCAACACTTAAAGGTCTATATCGACTTTTAATAAAGGAATATAGTTGGCAAATCGGGCTGGGTTTTGTCATGGGAGCTGCCTTATCCTGGTATTTTTTAAGAGAATGGTTAGCCAACTTCTATTACCACATCAACTGGCAAGGCTGGGAGTTCCTTGTGGCACTAATCGCGGTGGCTTCGCTTTCGCTGGTTGCGCTGGTACTGATCTCCACGCGATCTCTTAATAGAAGCCCTGCGGATGTTCTTAGAATAGAAAGGTAGCGTGTCTAGGATTGATTGGCTGGTTTTTGAATGTTGCGTAGATCTGATTTTTTATAAGTAGCCGGCTGTCTGACCCACCCCGGATCGTCACTCGCCATTATGCTGAGGCTGTTCAGTCTTGTATAGGTCTCGGGCGTCCAGGATAAGGAAAATGACAAGGACCAAAAACAAAAGCATACCTAATGGCATAGTATACAATGTTAACCAGGGTAATACGGCCCAGATACAATTGCCTTCATGGCAGGCCTCATTTGTGAAAATTTGGATGGCCCATGCGCCTCCAATGCCGATGATCAGTGGGCTTAATGCAAAGAATAGCAATGCTAGCAATAGCAGGGGAAGGCGTAGGTGGAGGTCCTTTTTCCTCCGTATGATTTTCGGTCGTTTCCAGCTCACGAGCAAGGTAAGATAGCTGATCCGACAATTATTTGGAACTGCCACCGGTGCTATCGCTTTTTTAACTGAGTTTCGTCCACTGCATGTGCAGAACCGCTGGGATTAATTAAGTTGCAGGCTTATGCGTTGGCGAAAGCTCCTGTCTTTGATGACATTGATGTTGGTGGGCGAATTGATTTTTTTGCTGCCCTTCGTGGTGACCCGTGTTTTCCGACCCACCTTTCTCAAGGTATTTGATATAACCAACCTGGAATTGGGAACGGCCTTTTCACTATATGGCCTTATTGGTATGGTCGCTTATTTCGTCGGTGGTCCCATTGCAGACCGTTTCCCTCCCCGTAAGCTTTTACCCGTGTCAATAGTAGCTACTGCGGGTGGTGGGATCGTCATGGCTGCAATACCCTCTTTAGGAACACTAACCTTGTTGTATGGACTGTGGGGGGTGACAACCATTCTACTGTTTTGGGCGGGTTATGTCAAAGCTCAGCGTGAGTTGGGAGGTTCCGATGGTCAGGGAAGGTCTTTTGGCCTCATAGATGCTGGCCGTGGATTTGTCGCTGCCGCCATCGCATCGTCAGCGGTATTTCTTCTGGACTTGTTTCTGCCGGTCTCAGCTGACTTTGCGTCCACTGCCGACTTACAAACTTCACTCAGTAAGATAATTCTGTTTTTCTCCGGACTCACTGCTGCAAGCGCCATATTGGTGTGGTTTTTTCTTCCCGAAAATATCGTTGATGATAAGTCGATACAGAAGATATCATTGGCTGGCGTGAAACAAGCCCTGAGGCTAAAGGGAGTTTGGGTTCAGGCTATTATTCTATTGTGTAGTTATGTAGGATACAAGTGTACGGACGACTTCTCTTTATATGCACATGAGGCCTTCGGGTACAATGACGTAGAGGCTGCACATATTGCCACTGTTTCTTTCTGGATCCGTCCTGTGGCCGCTGTTGTTGCAGGATTGCTGGGCGACCATTTCACGCATTCAAAGTTGGCGATGTGGTGCTTTGTGATAATGATCCTAGGGAGTCTCGTAATTGCTTCCGGTGTACTTCAACCGGGCATGGGGGCCCTTATTATTTTCACACTATCCAGCGCCAGTATCGGAATTTACGGACTTAGAGGTTTGTATTATGCGCTTTTTAAGGAGGCGAAAGTGCCGCTCATGATCACCGGGAGTGCCGTAGGTATCGTCTCAGTAATTGGCTATACGCCGGATGTGTTCATGGGGCCGTTAATGGGGGTGGTACTTGACAACAACCCTGGGGAGCTTGGACATCAATATCTTTTTGTAATCCTGGCAGGGTTCTCCCTGATCGGTTTGTTGCTCTCACTTTCTTTCAGGAAAATAACCGGTAACACGATATCGTCCTGACGATTGAATAATAAAACGCCACCTATGACAAGCATAGGCGGTATTTTATGTTGTATATATGGTCTTCTTAGGCTTGCTGAACATCCACCGCGTTAAGTCCTTTTCGACCTTGCGCTGTGCTGAACTGCACCTTATCATTTTCTTTTATTTCGTCGATCAGCCCGCTTCTGTGGACGAAGATGTCCTCATTGGATTCATCATCTTTGATAAAACCAAATCCTTTTTCATCGTTGAAAAATTTTACTGTGCCTGTCTTCATTGTTAATTGTTCTTGTTATTGGTATTTGAATCTTTACTTTCGGTCTGCTCTGGTGGTTCATCAACAATGTTGCCGAATTCATCCACGTAAGCGATCATATCGTCAAGGCTGCTACTGGTTTCCGTGTTTTTCTTCTCCAGGCGCTTCTCGAACTTTTCCATTTTTTTCTTTCTCTTCCTCTCCGCCTTTTGTTTCTTGATAAAACTGTTTTGCGATCTTGCCATATATGTCAAACTTTGGTTTTTAGTCTATTATCGTTATTGCTCTTCCTTTGGCTCCAGCCCGGCCAGTTCGGCCTATACGGTGAACATAGTCATTATAGCTTCTAGGTACATTATAATTTATTACTAACGAAATATCGGCAACATCAATTCCCCTGGCTGCTACATCTGTAGCAACAAGCACCCTTGTTTGCCCTCTCCGGAATTTGCGTAAAGCAACTTCCCTTGATCTTTGGGTTTTATCGCCATGAATTTCGTCTGATTTCACGCCATTTATACGCAAATTTTTGGAAACATCATCTACTTGTCTTTTGGTCTCACAGAACAAAATCACTTTATCCTGATCTTCCGAGTTTAACAAATCCTGAAGCACCTCAATTTTTTTCCTGCCCTTTGGGACCTGCAAAATATCCTGGTCAATGGCATCAGTGAGTTGTGTCCCTACACCGGCTTCCAGGTGCATGGGATTGCGGGTGATCTGTTTTACCAACTTTCGCTGGGAGGGGTCCATGGTTGCCGAAAAAAGCAGTGTCTGCGATTTGCTGATCATTTGATCATCAATCTTTTTTACGTCCTCTGCAAAGCCCATGTCAAGCATTCTATCAAATTCGTCCAGGACCAATATCTCAAATCGATCCAGTGACAGAAGCCCTCTCCCTGCCATGTCCAGCAACCTCCCGGGTGTTCCAATGATAACATGATTGGTCCTTCGCAAGTCTCTAATAGCTTGTCCTACGTTTGCGCCTCCAATGAGCAAGGTAGTATACAGATCCAGGCCTTTAGTAAGTTTCCGGTATTGGTCGAAAATCTGTGAGGCTAACTCTCTGGTAGGTGCTATAATCAAAGCCGTTTGGTCATCAGGTTGCTCCAAAAGCCTTTGAACTATCGGGATGAGAAAGGCTGCAGTTTTCCCTGTACCTGTACCTGCTAGCCCTACCAGGTCCATACCTGAGAGATTGGCTTTTATCGTCTTGTCCTGAATCTCTGTTGGTTTCTCGTAGCCAAGTGTTTCCAAACGGGTGAGAAGCCGGGAGTCTAATTGAAAGTCTGTGAACGTATGCTCTTGGTCGTAAGACAGGGTGGGTCGTTCTTCTTTCGACTTTCGTACTAGTTGACTAATGTCAAAATGCTCCTTACTTTGTGACTTTTTTCGCCTGTTGACTCGTTGCTTTGCAAATGTCGGATATGACTTTCTCTTGTTCTTTTGTTTCGTTTTATGCATGTACTTTGTTAGATGAGATACCGCGTGACACGGGGACTTGCATTGGACTGAGATGGTCTTTGCGTCCAAGGTCTTTGAGCATTTGGAAGTGACTGAGTAAGGCGGATCGGAAGGTTTTTATCTCGTGATAAGGCAGGTTAAACTCTGCTGCGGTTTGCTTAACGATTCTAGCTATTTCCGGATAGTGAATATGGCAGATTTCTGGGAATAGGTGATGTTCGATCTGGAAATTGAGTCCTCCTGTGAACCAGCTTAATACCTTGTTTTTAGTGCCAAAATTGGTTGTAGTGAGCAATTGGTGGATGGCCCAGTTTTCTTCGATTTCCTCATGTTCCTGATCTACAAAATGCGAATCTGGCATAACATGGGCTGTTTGAAAGATAAGGGTCAACACCAATCCAGTGATGGCTTCCATGCACAGGTACATGCCAACCACCTGCCAGGCGGCTACAGGCAAGAGTATCATTGGCAATACAAGAAATGCGCCGAAATATAGCACCCGGTGAATGCTGATCTCCAGCAAATACGACCAGAATGCTTTGCCTTTGGCTATCAAGCCCATGTCACTATATTCAAAAATTTTCCTGAAATCTTTGATCGTTACCCATAAAAGAATGGAAAGACTATAGAAAAAAGACGCATAAATATGCTGGTATCTGTGAAACCATCGCCGAGGCTGATGAGGTGTAAATCTTAAAACAAATCTCGGAGAAATGTCCTCGTCGGCATGCTCTATATTGGTATAGGTGTGGTGCAAAACATTGTGTTGAAGCTTCCACATTTTTGGATTGGCACCTATGATGAATGCAGTAAAACCAATCCAGCTGTTAATCCATTTTTTGTCAGAATAGGATCCATGCAGTGCATCATGCATGACCGAAGTTCCGATAAATGATTTCCCTAGACCCATGGCGATCCAGAGCGCAAAGAGTATCCACAGGTTGGCGATACCGGAAAACAAGATCAGTGCGAAGGGCACCAGATACATACTCAGCGCCGAGATCGTCTTCAACACCATAAGCGGGTTAGCGTTTCGGCTGAGCTTTTCTTCTTTGAAATAGCTGTAAACCCTCGATCTGAGCGTCTTGAAAAATTCAGAATTCTCCCTGCTAAATTTGTATTTAATCATATGAGTTTTACAATACTGCTCCTCAAAACAGTATTGCCTGGGCCAACGCATGTCGCCCGAATATACTGGTCTGGAGGGTTTTTAATTTACTGTGCTCCGTATGAGTGCCTCCCCGAAGCGCAGAAACAAAAATAGAAATGATCCTTTTATCCGGTTCCTATTATGGGGGTCTTCGCTCAGAAGAGGTGCAAAGGTAGGGATAAATTCCCGGAATCGGATCGAGAAGGTCCCTGATAGTTTTTGAACCCCGGGATAGCGGCAGCCGACTACATTGATTTAATGCGTTCCCACCATTGTTTTAATTCCTCCAACCGATCATAGGCGTCCTTACCCGGCGCCTGTGTTGCGCCATTAAGCATGAAATAAAGGTAAGACAGTTGATCCTTGAGCATAGGCTTTTCGTAGATACCATCTTTCGTGACTATTTCCGCCAGTATCTTTTTTAGCTGTTCCAGCCTTGCCCTTTGCGTTTCATTTTGATCGTCGCTCTCTTCGATCGTTTTTTGCTCATCCTCAAGCGCTGCAACTCTCATGGCCACTTCACTCCGAAGGTTCCGGATGGAGAGCAACACAGACAATTGACTTGCCGCGTCAGTGTCAGTTACCCCGGATGCAATGATCCTTGGGTCGATCTCCAATTTCAACTCTTCACTGTATTGAACTCCATCAACAGTCAAAAGTATTTTGTAGGTGCCGGGAGCAACCATAGGCCCATTTTGATAACGCCGCTTATCGTCACTGTCCCAGGGACCGGCGTACTTCATGTCCCACATAAATCGGTTGTAACCAGAGTCGGCAGCGAATGATTTTGGCACGAGAAATTCCACATTGCCGGTACTCATATCTCGTATTATCTCAGAGTTGCCTTGATTGGTTGTATCGCTGAGGAAAGCGTTTACAACCCGGTCCTGGCTATCACGGATCTCCAACTTTAAGATTTTGCCGGGCTTCTTCGACAGGAAGTAGTTAATGATGGCCGCGGGTCTTGGGTATTTGGGTGTATTGCTAGCCCAAGAGCCGGATGGCATACGCGAAATGACGGTTGGCCTTGGCTTGAAGAGTCGGTTGGCGTCAGGCGTATTTTCATCATATTGGCGCACTGCTGATAAATCATCCAGCATCCAAAAACCTCTCCCCATGGTCGACATTACGATATCCTCATTTTTTACTTTGAGGTCTGTAATGGGTGTTACTGGTAGGTTTTGCTGAAACGGTTGCCACGATGCACCGTCGTTGAAGGAAATATACATTCCATGCTCGCTGCCGGCATAAAGTAGTCCGGGCCTTTCCGGATCCTCGCGAACCACCCTGACAGGACTTTCGTTGGGAATACCAGTCGTGATCAGCCGCCAGGATTGGCCTTGGTTCTCAGTTTTATAGATATAAGGTTTTCGGTCGCCAAGTTGATAGCGAAGCACGGCGATATAGGCTTTGTTGGCATCGTGAGGCGAGGGCTCCACCGCATCCACACGCCCCCCTGGAGGAAGTGCTTTTGGAGTAACATTTTTCCAATTTGCACCACCATCTGTAGTAACGTGAACAGGCCCATCGTTGGCGCCGACCCACAATAATCCTTCCGTGACTGGGGATTCTCGAATAGCGTAGATCGTGCTGTAGAATTCTTCGCCAGTAATGTCACGGGTTATAGGCATGCCGGAAATTACCTGTTTATCTTCTTCAAATGCGGTAAGGTCGGGTGAGATTGTTTCCCAGGACTTCCCTTCATCGGTGGTTTTGTGCACATATTGAGAGCAGTGATATATGACCGAAGGGTTGTGAGGTGAAACGTGGACGGGTGAAACACGCTGGAAGCGGTATTTCAGTTCCTTAGGATTATGACCATACATGTTGGCGGCTCCAACGTAGTACGAGCGTTCGGTACCAGTACGCTTATCAAATACCGTGAATCGGCCTTTGCAGTTCGCGTAAACTATGTTAGCGTCTCCCGGTTTGGGGACCGCAGGGCCGGTTTCACAACCGCCGGTATTGATGATATAACCGATGCCTGGAGCTTGCAGCCCGTAAGGGGGCATGCTTGGGACTGCTACCGTGGTATAATTGTCTTGTTGTCCGCCATACACCCAATAAGGATACTGGTCATCGACTTCCACCTGGTAAATCTCGGAGGTCGGCTGGTTGAATTGCGTGGACCAAGACTTGCCTCCATTAAGTGTGACATTGGCTCCCCCGTCGTTGGCCTGGATGAAGAGGTCAGGATTTTTTGGGTTGATCCACATATCGTGATTGTCTCCATGGGGTGAGCCTACGCGTTTCCACTTTTTCCCACCGTCTTCTGATTTGAAATAGCCCGTGGCCAGTACGTATACTACCTGGGCGTTTTTTGGGTCAACACGAACGTTTGTGTAATAGAAAGGTCTTGTTCTTATGCCTTTTTCGTTGGAAACAAGTTCAAAGGATTGCCCCTGGTCCACTGATTTGTATAAACCGCCTTCCTGATCAGGTGCTTCAACCAATGCGTAGACGATCCTGGAGTCAGCAGGAGTCACGGCAAGATCAACTTTTCCAATCAACTTTTTTGGTAGACCCTTAGTGATTTTTTCCCAAGTCTCACCTCCGTCCATTGATTTGAATACTCCAGCTTCCGTGGCCTCTCCTCCACTGTCTATTGTCCAGGGTGTCCGTCGAGCTTTCCAGGCACTAGCAAAGAGGATGTCCGGATTGGTGGGCAGCATCTCAATATCAGAGAATCCCACCGCATTGGAGAGAAAGTATATTTTGCGCCAGGTTTTACCGCCATCCAGGGTCTTATAAATCCCTCGCTCGCTATTAGCCTGAAAGGCCTTACCGATGGCGGCCACATACACAATGTTGTGATTGAAAGGATGGATCCGCACTGCGCCGATTTGTCCTGTGTTTTCAAGACCGATAGGGCTCCATGTTTTGCCGGCATCAATGGATTTGTAAATGCCCTTTCCCTCGATAATGTTGCTTCTTAACCCATCTGTACCCGTTCCTGCATAAACGATATTCGCATCATTTTGCGCTACGGCAATAGCGCCGATCGATGGCGTGGAAAAAAATCCATCAGAAACGTTTTGCCAGGATGTGCCATAATCAGTGGTTTTCCAGATGCCACCTCCAGTAGCCCCAAGATAAAATGTGCCTGGCTCCTGTTCGGTGCCAGCAACAGTGGTGACTCGACCTCCCCGATAAGGTCCCAATTCCCGGAATTGAAATGCTGAAAAATCCTGGGCCAACGAGGGAGCAAGGAAGAAACAAAGAATAACAGGAAGGGCAATGCGCATCTAGGTAAGTTTAGGTGTTGATTACCTAAAAATACTACCTCATCAGCAAATAGAAAGTGTGGAGGACCTTAGTTCATGTATATCCTGCCTCTGAGGAACTGTCGAGCGATGTGAATTCGGTTTTTGACTGTTCCAATTGGAATCTTCAGTCTCTCAGCGATTTCATGATATTTGTGACCATTGATATAGAGGAGGAAAGTTTCTCGATGTTTATTCTCAAGTTTATCAATCTCCCTGTGAATTTCTTCTTCCAGCAGGTTTTGGTATCCCGAATTTCCAGTTTGCATTCTTGACAAACCTAGGGCGACATCTTCTTGTAACGGGTCGTGCCGATGATCGGTGTTCCTTTTGCGATGGTAGCTGTTGATGAAAAGATTGGTCATGATCCGACGGATCCAGGCATAAAACGAGTACTGAAACAGGTATTTTTCTTTGAATTTGTATCCTCTGGCCAGAGTATCTTGAAGCAGGTCATTTGCATCGTCAATATCTTTGGTAAGCGCCAGGGCCTGACTCAATAGAGCCCGCTCATACTTTCTGGCGTTCATTTCAAATTCCACCGCTGATATTTCCCTGTTTTCCAATGTCTCCATAAGTGTTTTCTTCAAGTCGCTTTGCCTCCCTGATTCCTAAAAAATGTCAGTATAGTCATACAATTTAGATGAAAAATATAACTATCCAATATAATAGTATTACTATCATTGATAATTGCAGTCATATTTTACTTGTTGCGACAAAAAAAAGCCGAATCGGCGTATCCAGATTCGGCTTTTGTGTAAGAAGGAGAGGGTTCTAATTCACACGTCTCAATCGGATTTTTCCTCCCGTATGAGGGCCTTCACAGTCTTCGCCTTCATATGAAATATCAAGGAGGATATCATTGGCGATAGTTCCTTCTCCGAAGTATTGGCCTGGACAGTTGCCAAATGTTTGGCCTGAGACCCCAACGAAATTGGCTATCTGTTGATTGTATTTGAAATCCAGCACCTGCGAACCATCGATAGTAAATGATATACCGCCATCATTAGATCCGTTGCAGCAGGATGTGAAGTTGTTAGAGTAGAAGAAAGCGCCCCTTACCAGATTGCCGGAACTCACTAGCTGGGCTGAAATGCCAAAATTGGTGTAGAGGTTGTCGGACCAGGTACCGACATAATCACCATCGTAGATACCTGCGTCTTGTAGTGTGAAGGGGTCGGATGGAATTGTCACTTTATTGTTTTGTGGCGTGTAGATCTGAAGCGTATAGACTTGATTGTTTCTTAATGCTGCTCCGTCTGTATCTTTTGTGACGCTTGATAGCTTGATGGATCTTGCCTCGTTTTGATCCACGCTAGCTTGATGCACCTGATCGTCGGCCAGGGCTTTGATGGCGCCGATGGAGAGCTGCGATTCATCCCTATTCACAACGATCCAAAACTCCGTCAATTCCGGAGCTGTCAGGTCGAATCCAATCCGGATATCATTCCCTGATTGCTCATTCCCAACATCGAAAGCCACAATTTTGCTTATCAAGTCGGAGATTTCATCTTCGCCATCGTCGTTGCAACCGACTAAAGCAAGCACCAGTAGTAAGGATAAAGGTTTGTATAGATTTTTCATATGATTGACTTTCTAGGCCAACAATCACATGAGAGTCAAAGGGTAAATTATTGTCGGATTTAACCCAGTACGGTAGTAGCAAGCGCCTGTTCGCGGAACGCAGCAGGCGTGAGCCCGGTGATTTTTTTGAAATGCTGATGAAATGAGACCTTATTGTTGAACCCAGAATCGAGCGCTATCGCAACAAGTTTCGCATGTCGATTCTTTGGATCAGAGAGCATTTTCATTGAATGATCTACCCGCTTTTCATTGATAAGGTCATTAAAAGATTTACCCAAGTGACGGTTCATGACCTGGGAGATGTGATGTCTGGAATTACCAAGACTTTTAGACAACTCCTCCAGGGAAAATTCTGAATTCAGGTAGGGTCTGTCTTGATCCAGAAATAGCTCTATTTCTTTGGCCAGAATGGCCTCATGCTTCTGATCCAGACTGCTTTTGGCATAGCTTTTTTCTGGTTTGAATAGCGTGGGTTTTGTGATGGAATCGTAGGAAATGGAGTAAATAGCACCGATGGATAAGAACCCAATGAGATAGTCAATCTCCAGCGGCAACAAATCCAGTTCGCTAAGTACCACATAGGCCACCCGACCAAATGTGTAGAGTGCAAAAGCGACAAAGGTATTGCGCATCCAGGCGGGGGAATCGGGTTTGTTGCTCCGCCATAACCACCACAGGGCTACTGTATAGGCAATAAACTGTACCAGCTTTCCCATATGATACACCATGAATAATGACTTTTTCAAAACCGGGATTTCCCGAAAGTCCCAGAGGATTTTGTCCGAAAGGATGTAAACTATAGAATTGATATTCAGAAGGAAGAAGAATACAAAAGGTAGGAAATGAAGCAGGTCCTTTTTCAAAAACGGCTTCTGCCCATGCATCCGGGCAACCATATACAGATAGATCAAAGGTGCCAGCAGATAATCCATCCGGTCAATGACGACTTTTATTGCAACGATCATCCTTGGCTCGTTAATCTCCCTCCAAAACCCGATCCAGTACAATAGAATGAATGAAAAAGTGATGATAGCCAAACTCAAATAGACTCGTGGATCACTGTGGGTTTTGCTTTGTTTCAGAAAAACATAGGAAATGAAAAAAACCCTGGCCAATGGAGATGACCATGATGATATGGACTACATTATCAACAACAGACATTATCTATTAACTACTGCTTTTACCGATCACCCCTAAAATTAGCCGCATAAATATTTAATTTAGAACATCATCACGATTGGTGATAAACTGGTCAAACAACTTTTGATTATGATCTCAGAGGCTAGCACACCCGGAGAATACCTGGAATCGTTGCCCGACGATTGGAAAAAGGAAACCCTATTGGCACTCAGGACCATGATTTTGGACGGTGAAAAAGACCTGGAGGAGAAGATGAACTACAAAATGCTTGGTTACGGTAAGGGCAAGGATATTCTTTTTCAATTAAATGCGCAGATGCATTACGTGAGTTTATACGTCGGAAATATTAATAAAACAGATCCTGACGGTGCGCTTACAGCTGGAATTGATACAGGTAAAGGCTGCATGAGATTTAAGAAAAAAACCAGGCCGGAGGAGACCCGAATTGAGGAGTTTATCCGGAAGACTAAGGTGCTTTGGCGTGCTGGCAAAAACATGGACTGTTAAGCGATCAAGCCATGCAAATCAGAAAAATGCAACCGGATGACTGGGAACATGTATCGGCTATTTATGCGGCCGGAATCGCCACTGGAATCGCCACTTTCGAGACCGCTGCACCTTCATTTTCCCATTGGGATAAGGCTCACCTGCCCTTTGGTCGCTGGGTGGCTATAAACCGGGATCAAATACTCGGTTGGGTGGCGCTGAGTGCAGTCTCGGACCGGTGTGTATATGGTGGAGTGGCCGAAGTGAGTATTTACATTGACCCTCAATCAAAAGGAAAAGGCGTGGGAACTGTCTTAATGGAAAAGGTCATTGAGGATTCTGAAGAAAATGGTATCTGGACACTTAATGCTGCCATGTTCGCCGAAAATACCGCCAGCATTGGCCTGCATAGAAAGATGGGTTTTCGCGAGATCGGTTTCCGCGAAAAAATCGCGCAATGGCAAGGTATCTGGAAGGACAATGTGATCATGGAACGTCGAAGCAGACAAGTAGGTCTTTAGCACCTGACCGACCTTCCTGGTGTGGAATTTTAGTGCTATGTGATCAGCATCACTGACATTGATCATGGTCGGCAGCAGTTTTACCAAAAAAACAATCATGGTAAAGAATATGAGTAATGCCGATGGGGTCGTAAGGATTCTCATCGCGCTAACGATCGTGGCTTTGTGGTATTTCGGGGTTATAGCCGGCCCCTGGTTGGTTGTATTGACAATCGTAGCCGCGATCTTCATCGTCACAGGCTTCGTCAATTTTTGCCCCCTTTACGCTGCTTTCGGTTGGCGGACGAGAAAAAAAGGGTGATCGTGGAGGCTTTGCTGGCCTCCTTTCGCAGTTAAAATACTGGCTTTTCACACTATTTTACCTGTTGAGTAGTGGTTGTGGTCCCTGCGTTGGTTAAAATGCCGAGATTTACTACTACTTATGTTCTATCTGGCGATTAGCATCATAGGCTGCGTGTTTTTCTCCACGCTGCTCTTCGGCGTTTCTTTTCTCTCCCGGGTAAGGAGAGATGGCGTCCAGGCGTTGTTGTTGGGGGGTTATTTCCTGGGGTGGTCTGTTTACGTTTCGACAAACTTCTTGGTACTGCCATCACTGTTCGATGCGCCAACGATAGGCATGTTCAGTTACCAGAGCCTTTGGTTTCTTGGCCCAATTTTATACCTGTATCATCTCAATGCCCTCGGTCGGCTCAGTACCAGGGCTGTGGCAGGTGGTCTCATGGTCGCGCTGGCGCTGGGCGTGGGGTCTGTGGTTTTGGAATGGAATCATGAGAATAAATTCAGCATTGACGCATTCAAATATTACCTGTATTATACCCTGGCATCGACAGTTCAGTTTCTCTTTGCCTGGTATTGCGCCAAGGGCCTAAAAAGCATTGATTTTGGAAACTCAAAAATTGTATTGACAGAATCGTGGCACCGGATCCTTTACGTCGGGCTTATGGTGCTTCTTTCGCTGAGAGTTATCAACTACTCCTTGGGATTTTTTATTAACGACTATGATCTATACCTACCGTACTACAATGTATTTGCTTTTCTAGTCCTTTCTTACATTGCCCTGGTAATAGTCAAATCTTTTAATCATTCGTCCCTACTTAATGTCAATTCGCTGCCTTCCCTGCTCAACGCGCAATCCCAGGACCAGGCATCACACAGTACTTACGAGGCTATTTTGAAGGCTGTAGAGGAGAAGATGGAATCAGAACAGGTCTTCACCGATCCGGGATTGACATTGGGGAAATTGGCTGGCCTGCTTGAGATGAAATCTTACTTAATCTCAAAGTCTATCAACGTAGTTCGACAGCAGACTTTTGTTGATTTTTTGAATACCTACAGGATAAATTACGCGCTGGACCTATTGGCGCATTCCAAAACGCACCGAACTGTCCAGGAAGTCATGTACGCCTCGGGCTTTAATTCCAGGTCTTCTTTCCACACGGCTTTTAGAAAGCAAACGGGTACTACACCCTTGGATTACAAACGATCGCTAGGGACCGGACTTGGTCAACCTGTGGCGTCCTCCATATAAAAGTCGGGAAAACTGCTCTCTTCGACGCAATCCGGTCTTTCTTGCAAAACCTGCCTATCAATAAATTGCTTGATCGCTCGCTGAGCGCATTCGCTACGTATATAGTGCCCGCCGGGAAAAACTAAATGTACACTGTTTTTTAGCTGATTTTTCACGACTTCCCCCCACTTGGGAGGGGTTACCGGATCGTTGCTGCCTGAAATGATCAGGGTACTCGGATTATTCTGATCTAGGGTAAAAAAGTCGGAAGCTACCTCACCCTTAGGCCAGAAGTCGCAAATCTTCATCTGCGCATCCAGGCGCTGCCGACCATAGTAGTAGTCAGGCAAGATCACCTCGTCTATTCGCGCACGGTCAATCCTGGGGAAATCCTCCGAGCAGGTAATGCACAGCAGCATGCCAATGCTCAAAAAATCCGTGCGACCTTGCTCAACCCGGGTGTATTGGTCAAAGACCACCTGATAGTTCTTTTCAAATACCTGGTGAATAAACCAAGGAACTCTCACTTGTGTGCCGGTATAGTAGGAAAGCGATCTAATGGCTTCCGCAAAATTGTAGTAGGACAATCCCACCGTAACCGTCTGCTGTGTTTTGGGATCCAAAATGTCGACCTCCAAGGTGTCATTGTTAGCTTGAAATCTTTGCCTGATATTGTCAAACTTTTCGCTAATGTCGCCATAGGTGTTGCTGCATTGGTTGTCTTCACGGCATCTGGCAAAAATTCTATCCATCGCTATTTGAGCGGCTTCAGCATGATTTAAAGGAATGGTGTTGGACATAGCTACCGCGCCATTGATGACTGCTGTTCGGACCAACTGTGGATACTTGTTCATAAAAGCCTGAACTACCCGAGTGCCATATGATCCACCAATTAGGTTCGCTCGCTTATAGCCCAAAACTTCCAATACTTCCTTGAAATCTGGCAGGGCGTGGCCCGTGGTATAAAACCGCAAGTCATTGCTTTTTCCCAGATCATCCATGCATTGTCGCATCCTTTGCTCTTCGATGATTCCAAAATCCAGTTGGTTTGCTATGCTTCTTTCGGAATAAACTGGACAATCCAGGGCGTTTGATTTGCCAGTGCCACGTTGATCTATCAGGAGGATATCGTAATCCTTCCGTAGGTTGCCATCTTGTAAAAGCACGGACCACTCAGATGCGGCTTGGCCTGGCCCGCCTGCGAAAAAAAGGATGGGATCATTTTTTGCAAGGGAATCCTCAGCTTCCAGCACCAGGAAATGAATGGGTATTTTCCTTGAATTGGGATTTTGACGATCCTCCGGTACTTCGATTTGCCCGCAATAGTATCGCCCACTAATGTTGACATCTTCACATGGTAGCATCTTAAG
>CBDETI010000016.1:0-27894 GCA_965242775.1 Cyclobacteriaceae bacterium | reverse complement strand
TTCAAAAAGGCTACAGAGCTGAAGTTATTTTGACTGATCTAAATGGAGAAAACCTGGGTACTTCAAATACAAAACACGTATTCAACTATTTGAATTTTTCTTTACATGCCGGGGCCGAAACGAACGGAGACATCTACCTCGTATCTGACATAGCTATTATCCCGTCTCTGCTTATGCATTCGGAAGTACGTTCGGATTTGCCGGGTGTGGGAGGAGACGTCACCGATCGAATTGATAAGTTTGACCTATCGGCACAATTTCTACTAGGGCTGGGCAAACACGTAAATGAAAAAATGGCGTTTGAACTAAACCTGGCATATCGTCAAAGTCTCAGGCAATCGGAATTTGGAAATATTGTCGTGGCCGGAGGGGGTGATAACAAATACAGCCATATTGCTGTAGTACTCAATTTTGGGATGACCTATAATCTGTAAAGAACACCGGCGAAAACAACATATACTACTTCTCTTGCCCTTAGGAAACCCGGCGTTCCGGAGTTTACCGTTGTAGGTGTTGCATAGCTCCGTTATCTTCGTAGTATTCACCGCTTAGCTAGACACTAGCGATCAAAATCACGACCGGATGTTTGAATGGCTTTCTTTAGAATTTGAGAAAATTTCAATCGCATGGCTCTTAATATCCTCCACGATCGGAGGTGCGATTGGAGCTAGCTTGAAATTCCTTTTCACCTTCATGATCCCTGAAAACCTCAAGAACAAAAGGGAGCTTCTCGCCATTCAACGGAAGTATTCTTCCCCTATATTTTTTAGCGCTTTAGAACTTAGAAAGAGACTCAGCAATATTGTTAAACTAATACATTTGATTGAGATCGAAACTGGTTGGTTGAACAGAAAAGACAAGAGTGATTATTACTTCTTAAGTACAATTTTTGTCATTTGTCAATTTTTGGGATGGGTCCAAATTTTGCGCAAAACCCTAATCTATCTCGATTCATTAAGCAACTCCAGAACAAAATCATATACATATGGGCTGGACGCAGTGATATCGTCATTTTCCAATCCAGCACTAACTGAAAAAGAACCTGCAAGTTCTCCGGATGAAAGTGAAGACAAGTGGATATTTTCTATCTGGACTCAGGCGATAGGCGACCAAATGATAGTATCGGAAAATGGAAACTATCGAGTATTAAGCTTTGGGGAGTTTACCAAAAGAGTTAAGGAAGAGAAGGAATTCAGAGAGTGGATTGAGCCTGTATACAAATTATTTGACAGGATCAAAGAAGGCGAATTACGGTACAGGAGGGTGGTGGCTATCCATGCAATTGTAAACGCTTTTATCGAGATGAATGACCCTAAATACTTAAGGTCTAAGCGAGATGAATACTTCTGGGAAAAGTTAGATGACTATCAAAAAGCACAGGTACTTGAAAAGATTAGAGGATTCAATACAAAGTTCAATCTGTGAGCCATCCGTTAAGGTAGAAGCCCACGAAAGTCCTCCCAGGCACTACACATCCCAACAGTAAATGGCAGGGGCTCGCCAAGAAAAAGAACAACAAGCGCTAAAAAGAATATTCAGACAAAAGTATATTGACAGGATGAGGAAATCATTCTACTTCGCTGGGTACGACGCCATTTTAGTCAGACGCTCGGATCAAGTCCGGAATTGAAAACAATATATTCCTTTTCAGGTTTCAATTTGAAACGGAATGTCATGACGGTGAAATCATTTATTGCTCTTCTAATAGGTGCGAGTTTGACGCATGGGATTTTGCATGCTCAAGTCATCCAGTTCAAAAGAGTAAAAGGATGCCGATCCCAATTTATGGCATGATTTCAGTCACCGACGGTGAAAGGATTTACCTTTTGGGAGGAAAAACACCCTACAGCAGTAAACACAATCGCATACTCGTTTATCATACTCAGCTGAATAAATGGATGGATATTTCGGGTTCATTTAAGCACTTTCGAAATGGAGGAATAGCATCAGTGGCCTACTTGGAAGATTATGAAAGTCTGTTAATAACTGGCAATTCCATGGTGAACGATTCTATTAAATCGGTTTCAGTTTTTTATAATCTCAAAACCTACAGATCGTCGGTGGCGTTGGAAAATCCGGTTAATTACTTTTTCCAATCACTGACCTATCATCAGGGTCTGGCCTACTTTTGGGGAGGACACAAGCCATTTCAAAATACGAGAAGGTACGAAGGCTCATCCTCCAGTTTCTATTATTTAGACCCATCAAAGCTATCTTTTGGCTTTCTTGAGAAAATGCCAATTCAAGCCTCATCCAGGGGGCTGGTGGTCGGTAACAAGTTATACGCCATAGGAGGCATGAGTATGATGAAGAAAGATCAGCCGTACGCGTATCAAGCCAAATGGCACAAAGCCATTTACTCATACGACTTTGTCGAGGAATCATGGGACCTCTTCGCTCAACTTCCCAATGCACTTAAGAATTTCACTACTGCATCATACCAGTCATACCTATTTATCCTCCACAGTAGTGATGGATCAGTCTTAATCACGGTGGTAGATTCTAAAACCAAAGACATCCGGCAGCTCGAAACAAACCTGGATGTCCAAGACTATGCTGCCTCTGTCGTAAAAGAGCACTTATACATTATTGGTGGTCGCGACATTGATGGCCCCACCGAAAAAACCTATCGTGTGGCTTGTTCTGATTTAATTGCGAATTTTCACCAGCGAGAGCATTAGAAAAACCAGAGAAGCAATTTCGAGGAGAATTCTTCCCCAGTGCCAATATCCCCATTTGACCAACTCTTCACGTAGTGCTACCTCTGAGAAACTAGCCTGATAGAACAATGCGTTGGTACCCTTGAAATAGATATAAAAGCAGGCAATGAAAAGAATTGCAAACAGGGACGAAATCAACGCCAGGTTCAACGCCTTTGATTTGACTACCTTACAATAAACCGAAACGGAAATGGGAACGAGCGCAGCGACTATCGTAAGAATGGTATAGAATTGACCAATGGCAGGGCCAAACTGCTGATAATATGAATAGAAATCCGTGGAGGAAAGGGATTTCCAATAAGGAACGAGCAGGACACCCTCGGTAATTTGACTGCCAATGAAAATTGAGAAAATCGCAATCGAAGAATAAAATAAAAACTGCTTCACAAGGAAAATGTAACCAATAATTGAAAGGTAGGTGTCCGAAAGCGCAATTTCTTACCTTACTTTCTCGCAGCACAGGAGCACATGCACACAGCTGGAGGATCACTTATGCTTTTTACCTGAGTCGCGATGGTTTCGATTGACACCAGTCCTTAAAGTAAGAAGCCTTATTTCGTACTGAATGGACGGCAAGTTTTGGTCCAACGGAGTTACAAAATTCTTCTTCGGCTTGGAAGACGAGGCCCCCACGGCCTGAGTGGCAACAGGTCTTGCCTTAGTTTCTGCCTTAGATCGGTGCGATGTTTCGCTAGAAAATAAGAAAGAAATCAAGTTTGGCACGACATCTGTTCATTTAGGTTTTTGCTTTTGACTGAATCATTTAGGGTAGGCAAGTTCTAATTCTCTTGCCTTACTTTCCGTCTTGGATCGGTACGACGTTTCGCCAGAAAGTAACAAAGAAATCAAGCCAGAATAATCGCTCGTACCGCGTATTCTGGCAGGCCATCGCGCAGGAAGTGCATTGCTTACGATTCGGAGACCTTCGACGCTTTTTACCTGAATCGCGATCGTTTCGATTGACACCAGTCTTCAAAGTAAGAAGCCTTATTTCGTACTGAATGGACGGCAAGTTTTGGTCTAACGGAGTTACAAAATTCTTCTTCGGCTTGGAAGACGAGGCCCCCACGGCCTGAGTGGCAACAGGCCTTGCCTTAGTTTCTGCCTTAGATCGGTGCGATGTTTCGCTAGAAAATAAGAAAGAAATCAAGTTTGGCACGACATCTGTTCATTTAGGTTTTTGCTTTTGACTGAATCATTTAGGGTAGGCGAGTTCTAATTCTCTTGCCTTACTTTCTGTCTTGGATCGGTGCGACGTTTCGCCAGAAAGTAACAAAGAAATCAAGCCAGAATAATCGCTCGAACCGCGTATTCTGGCGGGCCACCGCGCAGGAAGTGCATTGCCTACGATTCGGAGACCTTCGACGCTTTTTACCTGAATCGCGATCGTTTCGATTGACACCAGTCTTCAAAGTAAGAAGCCTTATTTCGTACTGAATGGACGGCAAGTTTTTGGCCAACGGATTTACGAAATTCAGCTTCGTCTTGGAAGACGAGGCCCCCACGGCCTGAGTGGCAACAGGCCTTGCCTTAGTTTCTGCCTTAGATCGGTGCGATGTTTCGCTAGAAAATAAGAAAGAAATCAAGTTTGGCACGACATCTGTTCATTTAGGTTTTTGCTTTTGACTGAATCATTTAGGGTAGGCAAGTTCTAATTCTCTTGCCTTACTTTCTGTCTTAGATCGGTGCGACGTTTCGCCAGAAAGTAACAAAGAAATCAAGCCAGAATAATCGCTCGAACCGCGTATTCTGGCGGGCCACCGCGCAAGAAGTGCAGTGTTACAATACGGAGACCTTCAACGCTTTTTACCCGAGTCACGATGGTTTCGCCCCCACGGCCTGAGTGGCAACTGCTTAGCCTTAAGCAGTGCCGTGGCTGGAAGTGGAACACCCTCCCTACCAATTTTCTGATTAGATTGATCCACCGCTCTATTAGCCTCGGCACGAAAAACAGTCATTTAAAATGCATACATTTACTGTGTATAAATGATTCATATTTTGAAAGTGATTCTGAAACTAATAGTAGCTTACTAATTAGCCGTTAAACCCAAGGGCTAATAACTCCGCCATTCGGATATTCTTCCGAATGCACTTCTATTTAATCAACTTTTTGTGCGTTGCTTATCAGCGCTGATAATGGTCTTTAAGGCTGTTCCATTGGATATTTCACGGTTCAGCCACAAGAATGTCTGACTCACCTTCGGCAGGATTTGACTTGCGATCGCACAGATCTTACATCAACATATAATTATTTATGAAAAATCAAGAAATTAAAGAAACACCCGGAATTTTTAGCGTACGTCTTGAAATTGAATGGGGATATAGCCTTTGATGAGGCATTGCAAAAGAGCTTCGATCAGATCAGTGAATTGGACATTGCCCAATTAAACCGAATTGGCTTGAAAACCTATGAAAAGGATAAGTGGACTATCCACAAAATCTTACAACATCTCATTGACTGGGAAAGAATTTGGTGCTTCAGGGCTATCATTTTTGCTCGAGGTGAGGGCACCATCCCCGATGCACATGATCAGGAAATCATGGGTAAAAATTCAAACGCAGACGAACTGTCAATTGAGCAGTTGGTAAACGAACTTCGAATGGTACGTCAATCCACAATGCTGATGTTTGAGTCTTTCGACAAGAGAATTCTAGCAACAAATTGTGTGTTTTTCGAATATGAAATGCCGCTGTACACGATTGGTTTAACAATAACGGCACATCAAATTCATCACTTCAACATAATCAAAGAAAGATATTTACCCCTGGATAAATAGCTAACGAATACCTGCCCCTGCCTTGTTAAGCGGCCTGCATCAGGCAAACCCTAAGACAAGGCAGGGGTTGATCCTGTCAACATAGGACATGGCGCCTGCGTTGGACAACTACTTGCATGTGAGGAGCAACCCTGTACTTAAAAACGGCATGAAAGTCCCCAAAGACACTCGCTTCTCTGTAGATTAGTAAGAAACAATACCTCTCATAAACCTTGAATGGCATAAACCAGCCACGCTATTTTCACATCGCTGCTAATTATTGAATAAACCATGACAGGCAATCCACATCACCGTATTTCAGGCCAATATCTATGGGAGAGTTTTCTGAAAGCCTTTGACCTGGAGAAAGGGCTAATTTTCACAATCAGAGAACTTACGGTCCGCCCTGCACAGGCCATTGGGGATTATCTCAATGGCAGCCGGAGACTATTTAACCCAATAAAGTATGCGATACTTGCAATGGCAGTCTATGAAATCAAGGCCTTCGTCAGCCAAAAATTAAACCCCCCGCATGAGGACGACTTTACATTCACACATACCTTAATTGGGTTCGTAATCGGCTTGATCCTGTTTTCGTTGGTTTTCTATCTGCTCAACCATAAAAAAGGCTACAATTTCTTTGAATACCTGGTTGCAGCAACATTCGTCGGGGCACAACTCTTTTTGTCGTATGTGCTGGTACAAATCTTCGCTTTGATGGGACTGGATCACAGGCTAGTTCTTGTCCTCTGGCTTGTTCTCGTCTTGATCTATGTTTATTGGATCGTGAGATCTCTTTTTAAACTATCAGTTTTCATGACCATTCTTTCGATGGGATTGCCCATATTAGCTTCGATGACATATTCGTTTCTAATAAGATTCTCCGAAGATTTTGCGGATTTAACTTATTCTATCAGAGCATTCTTCGAATAGCCATGATCATCTAACGGGCAGTAGTAAATAGGCTTACCTATGTCGCCAGAAATGACAATAAAAACCAAAAGACCCGCCACCCCTGTCAAAACAGCACGAATGGTAATTTTAACCCGTCGTGCTATCACAAGAGGCCGGTGCCTATGAAAGATTTCAACTTCAAGCAGCGAAACCTGTTCTCAGGGCCACATCTACTCGGGCTAATTCTGATATTCGCAGGTCTGTTTGCCTTACTCACTCCTACATTTTTAGAAGGTGGAAGCTCAATGGAGCGGGTTTTTCTTGTAGGAATCGGCGCCATTGCTATAGGTCTTTTCATTGTCACTTCCTACGGCGGAACACTGATTGACCTTACCGGAAAAAGATTCAAGGAGTACTCATCAATTGGCGGTTACAAAGTTGGTGAATGGATGGAGCTGCCGGATATTGTAAAAGTAAAAGTTGTTTCAGCTACCTACGTCAGCAGTAACACGCCAAATGGAATCAGTCCGACACTTTCGGGAAAGGTAACAGACTTCAAGATCCTCCTGTATTCAAGTGCTTCTAAACCCCTGCTGTCCTTTGAATATTCAAATAAGGAAAAAGCCGTGAAACATGCGAAGCGACTGGCTTCCAACCTGCATGCTGACTTGGTGCTGAGTATTCCGGGTACAGAAAATTAACCGTGGCAAATGCCATTAGTCAACAGCTAACATCGCTGCGTTGAGCATTCTATAATCACATTAAAATGAACCTCATAGTTTTTGACATTGATGGAACAATAGTTGATTCGGTTAAAACAGATGATGAATGCTTTATTCAATCATTTCAGGACTTGCATGACATTGACTTGTCAGGTGCAAACTGGAATGACTTCAACCATGTCACCGACAGTGGACTGACCTCCGAAATCTTTGATATCTATCTTCGGCGACAACCCTCCCAAGGAGAAATTGCTAAGCTGCAAACTTACTTCTATGGACTACTTGATAAGCGTAGAAATGAGATCAAGGAGGTAAAAGGAGCAATAAACACTTTACATACGCTGAATAGACACCACGACATTTGCATCGCATTCGCTACCGGTGGTTGGAAAAAAACGGCAACATTGAAACTATCAATCATCGGGATTGAACTGGGCGAATTAGTACTTACTTCGGCCAATCAGCATATAAGTAGAGCAGAAATCACCAAACAAGCAATACAAGCAGTACTCGCAAAGCAACAACTAAAAGCTTTCCACTCCATTACCTACATTGGTGACGGGCTTTGGGACTTTGAAACAGCCCGAAGTTTGGGGATCAACTTTATCGGGGTTGACTACCATCAAAACAACAAACTCGTGGAAGCAGGAGCACCAAAGGTGGTACCCGACTTATCGGATGCTGACCAAATAATAAAATGGGCAACAGCGCCAAACAGCATAAATGAATGCGATTTGTAGGAAGCCCTTATCAGGCGATTTGCTATCGAGGATCTAAAAGCTTCCCTGAAAACAGGATCGTGCCACTATTCCTTTCCCGAATAAGAAAAACAAAAGGTTGGTCAATGCGGGTCGCCGGGGGCGCGGAAGTCAACTCTACTCCAATCACCGTAACTGCTGCAGCTTCCGAACCTTCCTCATTTACCTCCAAAAACGACTGATGAATAACCTTACTGATCGCCAGTGGAAGGATTTCCTCAAATAAATTATCCAGCCCCGTCAGCGGCATACCCATATTCACAAGAATATCCAGCAGGTCTGCTTTGAAGTCCATCTGAAACTTTGGAAGGTATAAATCCCTGAACAATGTCGCCGAGTCAGCCAATACCTCGTGGAGGCTATTCACATCAATTCGCGAAACAAGGCCATCAATCTCAGAGGGGTCATCAGGCATAATTATAGTAAAAGCATAGCTTTCGTTTCCATATGGAATCTCAATAACCTCCGCGCCCAAGGTATGGTCGTAGGACCGCCAATGCTTAACCTCGGCAACCATCGTCGGTACATCGACGGCTTCTCCATTGGCCAAACTAAAAGGTAAATCAGTGGTTGCATTTGCGTCGAATTGACTAGTCCACCTCGCTTTGAAATAGATGGCATTGATCAAAAACATGACGTCTTCGGGGTTAATGACATCAAGGACATTTTTGATTTTCCCATTTGTTTCATCTTCGACCCAGCCATTCAAGGCATCCAATGTCGCTGAACTGCCAAAATCACGTTCAAATACTTCCGCATCATAATAGGTAGACAAGGTTGTGGCAAAGTCGTTTTCTATAGTGTACTCATTCGAATACCAATTCGAGTTGGCCACATTTAGTGTAACTGACGGGTCCAAGCCATAGATGTACTCCACAAGCGACCTGTAGGAGACATTGATGTCCTCGGGGGGCATCCCACTTAAACCCAGCGTTTGAATGAATCCTTCCTGACTGTCTTCCGAAGCCCCATTCATGACCATTGAAAGTGCTGTACTTATGCTAAATGAGGATATGAAATAATTTTCGTTAGGGGTTTCACCTTCGATTTCTGCCATTAGGTCAAAGGCAAAGTTGTTAGTCGAACTGACTATTTCTGATTCATCTACTGAGAGATCCCTGATTACTGGTGCTGGTAGTTCTGTGCTTTCGTCATTACACGAGGATGCAACAACGGTTATCAATATGCAAATGGTTAGGATTCTATTTCTATACATAGCTTAGGGCTCTTTTCCATCTGACTGACAAAAACCGAGCCAAAGGGTCGAAGAACCAATCCGATTGTGATGGTAACGGAAATACGAAAACGCAACACCCGCTAAGCTTCTAATGGGTGGACAGCAGAGCTACTTGTATAGGCTGGTGCGATAAGATACTTTTATGAAGATTTCAAAAGTCCGGCCCCTGGATGACAGCCCAAATGAATAAAATGCGAACTCTTGGCCTAATTGGGGGTACTTCATGGCGGGCAACAGTCCAGTATTATCAAAACATAAATCAGTCCGTCAACGAGCATTTCGGAAATAACACCAACCCTCCCCTTTTGCTATTCAACCTGAATCAGGCTTTGGTTCACCAATACCAAAGAGAAAACAAATGGAGTAAGATTGCGGAGTTGGTTATTGACGGTGGCTACAGGCTCCAAAAAGCCGATGCAGAAGCTGTTATACTCTGCGCCAATACACCGCACAAAATTTTTGAAATCGTCGAGGAACAACTGGAAATACCCATCCTTCACATTGCCGATGCCACTTCCGAAGAAATCCTGAAAAATGGCCTCAAAAAAGTCTTTTTCTTAGGTACAAAGTTCACAATGACCGAGGATTTTTTAACCGGCAGAATCTCGAAAAATAATATCGAAGTTTTGATTCCCGAGGACGCCAGTACCATCGAAGAACTGCATAGAATAATCCACCAGGAATTGACATATGGTAAAATTGTCCCCTCCTCAAAATCGTTTGTATTGGATACTATTCACAACATGACGAAGCTAGGCGCTGAAGGAGTCATTTTGGGATGCACCGAATTTCCGCTGATGATCGGGAAGGATGACTTAAGTCTGCCGGTTTTCAATACCACTCTGATTCATGCAAACTTTGCAACCAACTACATTCTAAATAGAAAGAATTGAACACGATGAACGCAGAAAACATCAGTAGATCTGACTGGCTGGCGCTACAAAGGACCAGATTGGCAAATGAGAGAACTTTTCTAGCCTATTTCAGAACTTTTGTTGTTGTATTTGGTACTGGATTGACTATCGTAAAAGTGGAAATACTTCAAAGCATTGTCGCTTTAGGTTATACATTTTTAGGCGTCGCTATCGTACTCTTGGCGATTGGGGTCACTCGATTCTTACTGGTTAGAAAGCGACTTAAGAATTACTACCATAGATAAGCTGAACCTCATTGTCACTGCAAGTATCCGAAAACTACACATATGAAATCAAACACAAGGAATCGAAGAACATTCATAAAGAATTCAACAGCATTTGCACTGACAGGCTGGACCTTGTCCTCGCCCTCTCAAACTTCCGCCTCAGGTCCCACGCAGGATACTGATTTATTTATTGTCGGACCAAAAGAGGGATTCTCTCCTCAGGTAGGAACATTGGTATCCATGATGAATTGGACGCGAAGGATCACCATCGAATGGGTGAAGCAACTAAGTATGCAGGATTTGGATTTCCTGGTTGACCCTAAAGCAAATAGTATTGGCGCATTGCTACTGCACATTATTGCACAAGAAAAAGAATGTCAGGTACAAACATTTAAATGGGACCGGGCCGAAGTATTCAACCAAGCGGATGCTATCGTAAGTAAGCTAGGTGATCAGACCAGAGAAAAAATCAAAGGGAACGAGGTATCATTTTACATGACCGAATTAAGGACGGTACGGCAAAAATCTATTGAAGAGTTCAAGCGTCGCGATGATGAATGGTTAATGAAAATTGATGAAAATCATCCCTGGGGAGTGCCAGTCAACCATTATTGCCAATGGTTTCATGTGCTGGAACATGAATGTCAGCATGCAGGGCAAATCTCCCTTATTAAAAACCGGCTTCCGAACTAAGAATATAATACCAAAGGCACCAGGCTATGTAACTATCAGCTTTCTATCATACTCCCCTATCATGAATGCCTTTACTATTAGTGGGAGCCGCGGATCGGTCAAACATTCCATAATCTCTTATGACTTGCGCCACGCGTAACCGATAATCCTTAAATATGCCCCCTCTTCCCTTGGATTGAGCGGCACGATGCCTTTCCAGATTTCGCCATTCAGCCAAAGCCTCTTCGCTTTCCCAAAAGGATAGAGATAGGATCTTTCCAGGGTTGGAAAGGCTCTGAAACCTTTCAATGGATATAAACCCCTTGATTTTTTCTAACTCGGGCTTGAGTACTGCCGCCAGGTCCAGGTATTCCTGTTTTTTCCCATCGGCTGGCAACACTTCGAATATCACGGCGACTTCCTGCGATTTCTTTACCATACTAATCACGAATATCTGCAACGGACAAGATAACCATTGCTTTCAAGACATTGCCAAGTGGAATTTAAGACGGTATGAGAATGATACGCCAAATGGCCCCATGAGAAATTCTGCCGCTTGAGCTTGTCGCTAAGAAGATTCGGACAGAACCTTCGTCATTGGACACGGGCTTGATGATATATTCACAACTTTCACCCACAAACAACTACGTTGCGGCTACCTCAAAATCGTAACTTTAGTAACCAAAAGAATGGACATGTCCCCTAAACCCACTCTTGAACTAAAGTCATTCGCCTTGATCTCCTCAATGCTGCTTTTAACTGCCCTTCCTTTAGCCGCTCAAACTACTGATCAAGCGCAAATTGAAAAGGCCATTGAAAATTATATCCTCGGCTGGAGGTCGGGTGATACGGGGCTTTTGGAAAAGGCCTTTGATTTGGATGCAGGAGTGGTGCTTTGGGTCAATAAAAGTGGGGAAACCGAAATGCTCAAATCCATGACCTTATCTGAGTTGGCGACCAACGTCAAACCGCATGAGGGCTACGGGATCGGGTACGAAATTCTAAGCGTGGATATTGTCAATTCCCAAATTGCCGCAGCCAAAGTCCAAATACCAAGGGCTTCGAAAAGTAGTTACTATATCGACTACCTGCAACTGCAGAAAGTCGGCGGGCAATGGAAAATCGCCCTCAAGTCATTTGTATACTTTCCAGCAAAGTAGCTGAAGAATTTAGTCCGATTACCTAAACCTTATGCCCAGCCCAATACGTCAAATACCTGCAATTATTTTCATTTGTAGCATCAGCATCCATACGTGCCATGCGCAATTCCCCACAAAAACCTTCGGACAATCCGGTACTGACCGTGGCGTTGGCATCACCTTGACTTCAAATAACGATGGCTATCTAATGGCAGGATTCACCACGAGTTTCGGCGCAATTGGGGAGGATATTTATGTGGTTAAGACCGATTTGGAAGGAAACCTGATTTGGGAAAGAACATACGGCGGAAACGGTGATGACAATGCCTGGTCCATTAAAAGAACAACTGATAATAATTATGTCATCGCCGGTTTTTCGAATAGCTTCTCGGACGGTGACTGGGACATATACTTAATTAAGATTGATGATGACGGAAACCAAATCTGGGATAAAAATATACCGGCACCAAAAGACCAATTCGCCTGGAGTATATTGGCAGATGCCAGCGGTGAGTATGTGATTGTTGGGCAGACTAATAATACCATAGATGAAAAGGAAACTTCCTATTGTTTGAAACTGAACGAACATGGAGAGACTGTTTGGTCTTACCAACCGGATAGGCAAGAAGTCAGCCGTGCCTTCGGTGTGTTAGCAGTTGGGAATAGCTACTTTATCAGTGGGATGGTCGATACTGATACTACCAACTTGGATGGTTTCATAACACGCCTGACACAGACAGGCGACGAAATGTGGACAAAGACTTATGGCGGTCAACAAGATGATATTGGTCATGCCATCAACGAAACCCCAGATGGAAACATAATCATTTCGGGATATTCAAAAAGTTATGGAACCGGCAATAGCAGTCCCTGGATCCTAAAAGTTGACCTGAATGGGGATCAGATTTGGAACAACACATTCGGAACCTTCTTGGAGGAAAGGATCGTAAGTTCCATAGTTGCTCAAAATGGCGAAACTACGCTTCTGGGATACGTTTTTAAAGCATCCGGAGTGGACTTATTGCTTATCCAGGTTGATCCGAAAGGGCAACTTTTGTGGATGAAGACATTTGGAAGTCCTGAAAACGAAGAAGCAGGACAGACCATTGTCAAAAATGAAAATAACCAGATTGTCTATAGTGGAAGAACTTATCAATCTGACAAAACGAAAGGCGATCTCTTTCTAATGATAGATAGCCTCGGCAATTAGGAAAGCAGTCCTGTTCTTCCTGGCGAAATACTGCCCGGATACGCAGACTTATCCGCATTCCACCTCCCCCTCTCAACTCGCTGGGCCAACGAAACGAAGCTACCAAAATTATTTTGTTGGCAAAAGTGAACTTTAATCGTAAGCACTCGTATATTGTTGGCAAAAGTAATGAATATGGGTAGGCTGTACCTGGGAGAATTTGAAGAGATCGTTTTATTGATTTCCGCCATCCTCTACGAGGAGGCATATGCAGTAGCGATCAAAGCTGAGATTACCCGTCAGTCAGGACGGAAAGTGAACATCAGTGCCGTTCATAAAGCACTATACCGGCTGGAAGAAAAAGGTATGCTTCGTTCTATTATGAGCGAGCCGGTGGCCAAAAGGGGCGGGAAGCGGCGACGTTTATTTCGAATAACGCCGGTCGGCAAGAAAGCCCTGGATGAATCCATGGAACTAAGAACAAGCCTGCGGAATCAGGTTCCAGAACAAGCTTTCCAATGGAACCAGTGAACAACTCACCAAAATTACCCGGTTTCCTTTTCCTCTTCTTTCAATGGTACTGCAAAAACGAACGTTTCGAAGAGCTCCATGGAGATCTCGAGGAACTGTACCTCGACCGGTTGGAGGATGTAGGCAAAACCCAGGCCATGCTTCATTACGCCTGGGACGTAGTACGCTGTTGCCAGCCCTACGCCTGGAAAAAATTAGAAGGTCATTTAAACTCAAATACAGGATATATGTTAAAAAATTATTTGCGCATTGCAGTCAGACATCTGCTCCGTCAGCCGGGTTACGCTGCTCTCAACATACTCGGATTGACGTTGGGGATAGTCTCCAGTTTAGTGATTCTGCTGTACCTCAATCAGGAGCTCAGCTTTGACAGTCATCACCAGGAAGCAGACTTGATCTACCGGATATCCTCGCGCTTTGAGGAGTCAGATGGTACCAAAGACAATTGGGTCTCCACACAAATGCCACTCGGGCCCATGGTGAAGGAAACCTTTGCCGAGGTAAATCAATACGTACGGTTCATGTCTCAGGGAAGAGCGCGACTGGAAAGCAACAACATCAGCTATTATGTCGAAGACATGTATTTGGTTGACTCTACGGTGTTTGAGGTATTTACCTACGAATTCTTGCAAGGTGATCCGGCCACCGCACTGAGTCAACCCAACTCGATCTGCCTGAGTGAATCGGAAGCGCTTCGAATTTTTAAGGGAGAAAACCCGATGGGGGAATTGTTAACCACGGATGATCATTCCTTCTATGTCACGGGGGTTTACAGGGACCAACCTCGGAATTCTCACATCATAGCCAACGCCTTGGGGTCCGCAAGCACCGATCAGAACAGGTACAATTCACAGCGATGGGGAAGTTTTGGCAATCACACTTACGTCAAACTGAATAGTTCGGCAGACTTTCAGGTAGTGGAAGACAAGCTGAACAAGGAAATCATGGACCAATATGTTCGGGTAATTTTCGATCGATTTGACCTGAAGGTGATTTATGACTTGCTACCCATCAGAGACATTCACCTGCACTCAGATTTTGAAGGCGAACCAGTGCCCACGGGCAGTATGGACTACATTTATGTGTTTGCTGTTGTGGCTCTATTTCTGGTGGTCATTGCCTGTATCAACTACATGAACCTTGCGACAGCCCGATCGATGCGAAGAGCGCTCGAGGTGGGAATTCGAAAAACCATGGGGGCACAAAGAAGCACGTTGATCTTTCAATTTGTTGCCGAAAGCGTTGTGGTTGCATTTACGAGCTTGATCCTGAGCCTTTTGATACTGGTTGTATTGGTACCATCCATCAATGCCAACCTAGGAACATCTCTCGATATCAACCAATTATTAAGCACGGAGATCATTTTAGGCATTGTCCTTATTTTGATCCTCACCGGGATTGCGAGTGGATCCTATCCGGCCTTCTATTTATCCGCATTTACACCATCCAGGGCGTTACGAGGCAGTGGTGCGGCCAAAAGATCCGGCAACCCATGGCTCAGAAGGGCCTTGGTCGGATTGCAATTTGCCATTTCCATTTTCATGCTCATCAGCACCTTCGTGATCTACGATCAGATGCAGTATCTCCTCAGTAAGGACCTTGGTTTTGATAAGGAGCAAGTAGCAACTTTCCAATTAAGAGGCTCTTCTGATCAAAAATGGGATGTGCTCAAGAATCGATTATTACAAAACCCAAATATCTCCACGGTCTCCAGCACAAGCGCAGTGCCGGGCGGTGGCTATCCAAATTTCATGATGCCTATTGAAACCAATGAAGGCGTAATGGAAGACCTGGGTGTTAATACGCTGGGCATCGACTTTGAATACTTCCCCGCTCTCGGGGTGGATATGGCTGTGGGTAGAAATTTCTCAACTCAATTTAGCACCGACACCTCTCATGCGGTGATAGTAAATGAGGCCATGGTTCGAAGGCTGGGTTGGAACGATCCTATCGGCAAGCGTATTCAGTATAGCCGCGATTCCACGGTATTTCATCGGGTAATTGGTGTGGCCAAAGATTTCCATCAGTCGTCCCTGCACGACCCAATAGAGCCGCTGCTTTTTGTTCCTGTCCTTAACAATGGACGAGTCATGGTTAGGATGGATGGTAACTATTGGGAGACCATGAGTTTCGTGGAAGAAACCTGGGAAGACCTGTTTCCGAACCTGCCATTCGAGTCGCAATTTCTGGATCAGAATTTTGTACAGTTTTATGAAAACGACCAAATACGAGGCAACCTGTTCCTGGGCTTCTCGATCATTATGATAGTAATTGCCGCCCTCGGCCTGCTGGGGCTGGCATCCTTCACCGCCGAGCAAAGGAGCAAGGAGATCAGTATTCGCAAAGTATTGGGGGCCAGTATCCAAGGGCTTATTTCCATGCTGGTCAAGGAATTTGTGTGGCTGGTACTTATTGGGGCAATTCCGGCATTTGCTTTTGCCTACCTCTTCGCGGAAAATTGGCTAAATGAGTTTGAATACCATGTGACCATTAACTTCATGTTATTCATCCTCGTAATCTTTATCATTATGCTTGTAACTGTTTCAACTACCGGATTTCATGCTTTCAGGGCCGCTCAGGCCAATCCTTCGGAGAATTTGAAAAATGAGTGAGCAATGAATCACTCAGAATGAAGTTCAAAATCATGAATGCCTTGCTTATTGTCACCTCCCTATTCGGCTACCTGGAATGGGGAGGCGGCAACTCTTCCTTTCTCCTCGAAGCAGAATTTACCGTACTAAAAAAACTCTTCACAAACCCTACTTCCGTAGTGCACCCGCTAGTACTCTGCCCGCTGCTCGGACAAGTACTTCTTCTGATCACGTTGTTTAAGAAGGCACCACATAGGACCCTGACTTATTCCGGAATTGCCTGTACCGGCGCCCTGTTGGCATTTATTTTTTTCATCGCCTTGATCAGGCTCGATTTTAAAATACTTCTTTCAACCCTGCCTTTTATGACGATAGCTATTGCGACGATTTGGTATCATCGATCAGGATGAAGCTATGAGACTTACCTAAAGCATCTCGAAGAAGTATTTTGCCCGGAAAACCAATCATACAGGTACATGGTCCATTTCATCGGGCTATCGGTAATTTTCGATACGAACCGGTAACTTTAGACTTAGAGAAAATCCGGATCATCTCAGTCTAAAGCGAAAATAAAAATGAAAGTAACCGCAGAACACAACGAACGAGTAGCCAAACTGACTTTCAGTTCCGTTTATCCTCATTACGTCACCAAAGTGGAAAACAAGGGCAGAACCAAAGAAGAATTGCACGAGGTAATACAATGGCTAACGGGCTTTGATGAAAGTAAAGTACACGAGATGATAGCTAGCGAAGCGACATTTGAGACCTTCTTCCAACAAGCCCATATAAATCCGAATGCCTCGCTGATCAAAGGAGTGATCTGTGGTTACAGAATTGAAGAAATTGATAATACATTGACCCGACAGGCCCGGTACTTGGACAAATTGGTCGATGAGTTAGCCAAGGGGCGCAAAATGGAGAAGATCCTACGCAAGCCGTAGCCTAAATCACCGCAACATCTTTATGGTACGCATCATCTACAACTGGAAAGTGGCGCCGGAAAACCTTGCGTCTTTCATCGAAACCTGGAAAAAAACGACGAACAAGATCCATGCTGAAGTCGAAGGGGCAAGGGGTAGTTTTATGTTACAAAACGATGAAGACCCGGAGGCAATAAAGACCATAGCCCGGTGGGATTCACTGGACCATTGGAAGAAATTCTGGCATAACAGCAACCCTCAGCAAATGGAGACCATGCATGATTTGGGAGAACGGACCTCCGTGGAGGTGTTCAAAGAAGTGGATGATTTCACAAGCTGAAAATGAAGATCGAAAAAGCTTACTTACTCCTTCCCAATTATGAGGCAGATGAAATTTAACAGCCGAAAAGGCACATTTTTTAGTTGTGTGACAGGTGGTTTCACCTTGATAAGCAGTTCGATTGCACTCTGGTCAATATTCAACCAGCAATTCATAATCCCTGCGGTAAGTTTAATTCCGCTCCTTCTAGTCAGCGGATTACTTCTCTGGATATATTTTGGAACCGCCTACGAACTCACACAAGAATACCTTAAGTATCAAAGTGGCTTCTTAAGAGGAACTATCCACATGGACCGAATTCATACGGTGGTTAAAAACGAAACATTATGGTCAGGAATTAAGCCGGCCACAGCGGGTGGAGGTCTAATTATTAAGTTCGATAAGTACAGCGAAATTTATATCAGTCCTGATACTAACGACTCTTTCTTAGCTACCCTCCAAAGTATCAAAAAAGAAATCAGGATTGAAGGAAACCCAAACTCCATACGCGAAACCCCTCAAAACCAGACATAGATAATCAGGTCAATGATGTAAACAATCCGTGCCTGGCGGCAAAAATTCTAGCGGAGCAAATACCCTAGCCAACTAAATGTATGCATGATCTGGCAGAGTGGACCTCCAACGAGATCTTTCATGACTTGTGAAGTAAATCCCCATCTTTGTATAAATAATTTATATTAAAACAATAAAACATATAAATAGAATTATATAAACAATCAATACCAATTTCGCGTCAAATGTTGAAAAAGAAATTATGCAGAAAGTAACATTCGCGAAAGGAGATGGCATTGGTCCGGAAATCATGGACGCTACCATGGCTGTTTTGAAAAGCGCAGGTGCCCGGATAGCATGGGAAGAAGTCCAGATCGGCAAAGAGGTTTATTTATCCGGCAATACGAGTGGCATCCACAAAGAGGCCTGGGACAGCATTCGTACCAACAAGATCTTTCTGAAAGCTCCCATCACTACCCCACAGGGCGGAGGATACAAAAGTCTAAATGTGACGATGAGAAAGTCGCTTGGGCTTTACGCGAATGTAAGGCCTTGCAATAGTTTCCATCCCTACGTGAAAACGAAGCATCCTGATATGGACGTGGTGATCATTCGTGAAAATGAAGAAGACCTTTACGCCGGCATAGAGCACCAGCAAACAGATGAAGTAGTGCAGTGCCTGAAATTAATCACCCGCCCCGGTTGCGAAAAGATCATCAGATACGCCTTTGAATATGCAAAGCTCTACAACAGAAAAAAGGTGAGCTGCTTCACTAAGGATAACATCATGAAGCACACCGACGGTCTGTTTCATCGTGTATTCAAAGAAATTGCAGCCGAATACCCCGACATTGAATCCGAAAACTGGATTGTCGACATTGGTGCGGCCCGTCTTGCTGACACGCCAGAGCTATTTGATGTGATCGTGATGCCGAATTTATATGGCGATGTAGTATCAGATATTACCGCCCAAATCTCCGGATCCGTGGGCCTGGCTGGGTCTTCGAATATCGGGGAGTCCTGCGCCATGTTTGAAGCCATTCATGGGTCCGCGCCCGATATAGCTGGCCAAAATATCGCCAATCCCTCAGGTCTGCTGAGAGCGGCGGTCATGATGCTCAACCACATTGGTCAACAAGATGTAGCTGAAAAAGTCATCAATGCCTGGGCCCGCACCATAGAAGAGGGGATACATACCGCTGACATTTACAAGGAAGGTGTAAGCAATAGGTTGGTAGGTACAACCGAGTTTGCGGTGGCAGTAATAGAAAGATTAGGCAAGCAACCTCGACTTATAAAACCCGCTTCCTTTAGTCGGAATGTAAAGCTCAACCTGCCGTCATATAAACGAAAAACTAAATCAAAGAAGGTACTCAAAGGGGTGGATGTATTTGTAGACTGGGATGGTGGAAGAGTGGACGACTTGGCCATGAAGCTGAAGAATCTCGAGTGCGATATCAAACTTAGTATGATCACCAATCGAGGGGGTGAAAGTCTGGCCTGAAGGCTTCGAAGAAACTTTTTGTACGGATCACTGGAGATGTAGGTTTGAAGTGGAAAATGGCCATCCAGCCAATAAAGAGAGCATTCCGGATGTACTAAAAAAAGCGCTCACCGAGGGGATTGATGTGATCAAAACTGAAAACCTCTACGAATTCGATGGCGTGAAAGGCTACTCACTGGGCCAGGGTCAGTAGAAACTTATCAATCAGGGAGGGACTGCTACGATTCCCTCCCATTTCAATGTCCAATATGCAAATTCTCCATCCCCGCAAACTAAGACGATTCTTTGAGTCTCGTTCGTTCCAATCTCTGATCACAACGATAATTGTCATCAACTCGGTACTGATTGGATTGGAAACTTCCGACTATGTACTGAGCAAATTCGGGGCCATCGTGGACCTACTTGATATTGTCATCCTCAGCTTGTTTACCCTGGAAATCCTCCTTAAGATTTATGTCTACAGATTCCGCTTCTTTACTGACGGATGGAACAACTTCGACTTCATCATCATTGTCATGTCCTTGCTACCTGCTGCTGGTTCATTCTCGGTGTTCCGCGCACTCCGCATTGTACGTACATTGAGGCTTTTGAAAAGTGTTCCGAAATTGCGATTGATCATCGAATCCCTCGTCAAATCCTTGCCAAGTATCGGCTGGATCGTCGTGCTACTTTCGATAGTATTTTATGTTTACTCAGTTGTTGGTGTTAACATTTTTGGAGAAGCTTATCCGCTGTATTTCGGTGATATGTCGAAAGCCGTCTTCACTCTTTTTCAGATTATGACATTGGAAAGTTGGTCTTCGGGCATTGCACGACCGGTAATGGATGGCGTTCCTTTTTCGGGGCTCTACTTCGTTTCCTTCATTCTGATGGCAACTTATACCACTCTGAATATCTTCATAGCCATAGTCGTCAATACGATGAATGAAGTATCTCTGAAAGAGCTACAACAAGAAGAGGAGCACATCAAGGAATTCGTGTCAAAGGAAAACGAAAAGCTGCAGATACAGCTGACGCAAATACAGCAAACGCTGGAAAAAATGCAGGTAACAAAGCAACCTAAACGCGCGCGTCGAGAAGAATTATTGATATCAAATTAGGTCAAGCAGCTTGTGGATAGTCTGCTGAACCCGTAGCATGTTCCGGACACTAAGGACCGCACCAGATTATCAGAAAACAAGTAACACTTAGCGTGGAACTTAACAAAATTGATTTATCGAAATTGGCACAATCATGAAGCAGGTCGTTAGTTTCACCTGGGAAATGCTTCAGATACTACTGGGGATCATATTGGCAAGCATTGGTTTGAAGGCCTTTCTTCTACCCAATGGTTTTTTAGATGGTGGCGTCACCGGCATTTCAATACTTATAAGCCAGGTAGTTGATACTGATATATCCATCATCCTCCTGATCACCAGCATTCCATTCTTCGTACTGGGATGGTTTACGTTATCAAAAAGGATTTTAATCAAATCAGCCATTTCGGTGCTGGCCCTCGCACTGGCCATTCACTTTGAGAACTTTGAGGCTATCACGGAGGACAAACTGCTTATTTCAATATTTGGAGGATTATTTCTCGGTGCAGGTATAGGGCTAGCCATTAAAAATGGATCCGTACTGGACGGATCGGAAATCCTGGGAATATTTATCAATGAAAGAACCGGTCTCTCGGTCGGCGTTATCATTCTCTGGTTCAACATCATCCTATTTGCACTGGTCGGCCTACTGTTTTCGCTGGAAATTGCCATGTATTCTGTATTGACCTACCTGGTAACTGCCAAAACGATCGACCTCATACTCGAAGGGTTTGAAAACTATGTAGGACTAATGATAGTGACAGGCGAATCCCCTAAGATGCAAGAGAAATTGCTGGAAAAAGTCGGTCAGGGCATGACCATATATCAGGGCCTTAAAGGATACGGAAGCCAGGGAGCAAGGTCCGATCTGGAGATCATACACACCGTGATCAACCGTATCGACTCCAAAAAGGCCCATAGAACAGTCAATATGGTCGATCAGGACGCCTTTGTCATCGAGTTTGATGTAAACAATGTAAAGGGGGGAGTTCTCCGCAAATACCTGACCCACAAAAAGCAGAAAGCCCTTTCGCCAACGATTGCTAAAAACCTGTGCTAATATCAAAATTTTGATATCATAGGTTCCTCGCTGTAATGGCCACGTGCCCTTCGGGGGTCAACCCCGGGGAGCATTCCACAAGTCGCCGCTGTTGGATGAATATGTTGCTTATCTGCCTGGCATCTATTTAGGGGACGAAACTATCTTTATGCGACAAATGGGGCCAACTACCTCAAATAGACATGGAATAACTGGCGCTTACGAATCAATTATGACGCAGAGGTTATTTGTATATGGTACGTTGGGTGAAGGGAAACCCAATGAACATATCCTAAAGAATATAGGTGGCGACTTCAAAAAAGCCTGGGTGACCGGCATTTTAAAGGATCAAGGCTGGGGGGCGGCATTGGGGTACCCCGGAATAACGCTGGACCCAAATGGTGAAAAGGTAGAAGGATTCCTTTTTAGTTCCGACAACCTCGTGGAACATTGGCCAAGACTGGATGAGTTTGAGGGAGCAGCCTACGAACGGGTTCTCACCAGCGTGCAACTTGAGGGTAAAACCACAATAAAGGCATATATCTATGTCTTAAGAGAAGGAATAGACGATAGCTAAAACCGCAGTATAAAGACAATTACAGTTCATGAAATCCCTAGAATCCACTTTATCTTAATTGGCTTCAGTAGCTGCACGAATGAAGCCGGCTGTCTCAGCTGCCCAACTCTGAGCAGATCAAACAACCATCGCCCCAGGTGCAACGGCACAATTCACGGACCGCTCCGTGGAAACCCTCTCCATGGATCTGGTCTTTCGATGGAGGAACCCCCTCCTCAGCTTCAGAGCAGAACCCAAGCATCAACTATCTGGGGCCGGAAGCTTTGATGTGTCGGTAAAGGCTTCCCTTGCAGAAACTAATTGGCAAATGCGCTAGATTGTAATTGGTTAAAGTCAGAACTCTTCGCACCAACCATGAACGTCCGACTTCCACGACTGATATTAATCTTAATTGCGCTAGCCTGTTCAGATGATTCCCAACTGCCGAGTCTCACATATGAGAGAATAGACTTCAGTAAGGTCGAAAAAGTGCTAATCTTAGGTAACAGTATCACAATTAAAGAACCTTCCGCCGAGTTGGGATGGAGCGGCAATTGGGGAATGGCGGCAAGTTCAAAAGAAAAGGGCTATGTGCATTTGCTCGCTGCCGAGTTCAGAAAAATCAACAGCGACGTAATTGTAGATTTTTACTCGGCGGGAGCTTTTGAAAAAGACTTTTGGAATTTTGATTTTGACCAATAGAATTTCCTGAAGGATCAGCAAGCTGATCTGGTCATTATCAATCTCGGGGAAAATGTGGCCGACACTGATGCCGCGAAATACCTCTTTGGCGACCATCTGTTAGGGCTTGTCCGATTTCTGCCCATCCAAAAAAACACCGAAATTGTTTTCGTAAACAGCTTTTGGAATAAGGATATTGTGAATCGGCAAATTCTGGACCTCTGTACCAGAGAAGGATTCCGATATGTTCATATCTCCGACTTAGGTGATACCGGTCAATTCAAGGCGTTAGGCAAGTTTCAGAACCCGGAAGTTGCTGCCCATCCCTCCGACTTTGGAATGGAACAAATCGCTAACCGAATATTACAAGTTTTAGGGCTTTAGTATCTTGTATTTATGTCAATCGAAGAATATTATCTGGTTTTTGACTCCATTTTTTATGGCCTAATTCTAGCGAGAATCCTTACAGGTTGGAGCAAAATGATTAGTGCTTACGGAGAATATCGGGTGTATTGGATGCATATTCTTTGGACCGTATCGATCTTTCTTACCGTTATTCAAAATTATTCATCCGAACTAAGCCTAGATGGCAGTTTGGAGTATTCCAAAATTATGAAGGGAGTTGACATACTCTACCATCTGGTTTTAGGGCCCAGTTTATTATACATCGTATCGCATCAATCTTTTCCTGATCAATTGAAGGGGTTAAACTTCAAAGATTATGTTCTTAAGTCGCGATGGAAAATCATGCTACCCATTGCCTTGTTCCTGCTTTTGCAGGTCATCAAAAATTTGTCCGTCGGACTCAGTCCAGTTTTTGTTGTTCCCCACATTATTGGGATCATTATTGCTATAGCAGCTGCTTCTCTTAGAAGTCATAGGCTTCTAGAGATAGGAAGCGTCCTATACCTAGCCGGGATCGTTTATTACATCTTTATAAGTTAGATCAGGTAGCATTTACTTCAAAACAGCATAGGTGTGACAATTTTCAAAATTTTGTTACTAACCCTTGTAAAGAAGCATCTGCATGCCACCTAAAAAGCAAAACTTCCTGGGGATTATCGAAGGCAATCAAGGGATCATTAAAAGCCTCTGTAGCGCCTACTACCAGAGCAACGAAGACCGGAAAGACGCTTTTCAAGATGTGGTCCTCCAGCTGTGGAAATCATTCGACACATTTCGGGGGCAATCGGAGATAAGCACCTGGATTTATAGGGTAAGCCTCAATACCCTGCTCACCAAGGTCAGGAAGGAGAAAACTCGCGTCGCCATGGATCACCTGGATAGCGCGCAACTTCCTCCGGTTGTAACGGGGGTAGATGGTGATATTGAATTACTCCATATCGTCATTCAGTCCCTGAAGCCCGCCGATAGGGCAATCGTCATCCTGTATCTGGAAGGCTACAAAAACAAGGAAATATCTCATATTTTGAACCTCACGGCGACTAACATAAGTACCCGATTAACACGAATCAGAGCGGAACTAAGAGCGAAACTGAAAAGCCAGCACTATGAATTTAAATGATTTGAAACCGGCGTGGAAGCAGTTTAGACTATTGAATTCTATGTCAACCATTAGGCAATCGGAAATACTGGCAATCATCGAGCAGGAAGATTTGGCCGTCAGTAAACTGCATCGGTGGTTGATCAACCTGGCTATGTTTTTGGCCCTTGTCATCTGCTGCCAGGGAGGATGATTGCGCACATAGTTTGGGATGTTGATCCCAACATTTTTGAAGGCTTTAAGTTTTTGCGGTGGTACAGCGTCTCCTGGGCCATCGGCATGATCATTGGCTATCAAATCATGGCCCGCATTTACAAGGCAGAAGGTATTACCGGTGAGGAACTTGAAACACTGGCCACCTACGTGCTTTTTGGGGCCATTATCGGAGCACGGCTGGGCCATATCCTATTCTACGACCCTATCCACTACTTCCATAACCCAATCGAGATTCTCCCCTTCAAACTAAGTCCTAAGTTTCAATTCACCGGTCTGGCAGGCCTGGCCAGTCATGGCGGCATCCTCGGATCCCTGTTAGCCCTCTACCTATACCACCGAAAGTTCAAAAGAGATTACCTGTGGATGCTGGATAGTTTGATTGTTGGAGGGGTCATACTTGGTGGCTGGATCCGGCTTGGCAATTTGATGAATTCTGAAATAATCGGTAAACCAACAGACCTGCCCTGGGCTTTTGTTTTCGTGAGGATCGACCAAATTGCCCGGCACCCTGCACAACTTTACGAAGCTGTCTTTTACCTAATGTTAGGTTTTATACTATTCCTGATGAGGAAGTCCCGCAAGTTCAAAAAACAGGGCTTACTATTTGGGCTGGGAATAACGGCCATCTTTATTCAAAGATTTCTAATTGAGTTCTTAAAGGAAAATCAAGTTCCTTTTGAAGATCAGCTTATGTTGAACATGGGTCAAATGCTTAGTATTCCAATGGTCGTTTTGGGAGTGGTTGTTATGATTTGGGGTTGGAGGAATAACCGATCAACCAGGTTGGAATAAAAAAAGGAGTTGTACTGTAAAGCTACTCTAATGGCTTGTGAAGGCTTTTCTAATCCATTAGCTTGGGGAACAATTGAGAAAAATAACACATTCCAAAGCGCCTCCTAGGCTCCACCTAAACCTCCATGCACTACGAATCTTTTGACCCCCACCCTGACCTGGAAGCCATCGTAAAGTGTCATTGGATCCTTGAGGTGTCCGCCAATCTCGATGCCCCCAAGCAACGAATAATCCCCGATGGTACCATCGAAATGTGCTTCATTCTTGGCGACGATGTAAAAAGATTTACCTCCGAAGAAGACTTTATCATTCAACCACGCGCCATGGTATTTGGTCAAATTACCAAACCCTACTACGTGCAGCCGACCGGCCAGATAAACACTTTCGCCGTTCGATTTTATCCTATGGATTTGCCAATTTTATCGCAAAGCCCATTCATGAACTAGCGGATAAAGAAACACCCTTGACGGATCTATTTGAGGCGCAATCCGCGATCGAGCTTGAACAAAAGATAATCGACGCCCCTTCCACCCAGACCAGAATTGAAGCAGTAGAGCGGTTCTTGCTTGACAAGCTTACTGATCAATCTATTGCCGATAACATCGTGAAGTCCACGATACAAGCGCTATCCGAAACTAAAGGAAAGGAATCGATCAATTCAATACTGAAGGACGATCCCTCCAAGAGACGAAATCTTGAACGAAAATTCTCAAAACAGGTGGGTATCAGCCCTAAGCAATTGGGCAGGATCATCAGGCTGCAAGCCGCCCTGAAAATGATGCTCAGCAATAAAGGAGAAAAGCTAACTCAGATTGCTTACGAAAGCGAATACTACGATCAGGCTCATTTTACTAAAGATTTCAAAGAATTTACCGGGACCAATCCGAAGGAATACCTGAGTGATGAGCAGCTGATGTTGTCATCGCTCATCTACTCCAAAGACTGAGCTGTCGCAATTTTACAATTTCCGCTTGTTGACCTGTGTTAATTATGCGTTTTTGATCGAACTATATATATCCATGAAAGCAAAGATTTATAAAGCGACCCTTGTACTCGCCATAGGCCTCACCTACCTCCTGCCCATTAATGCAACGGCACAAAGCGAAAATTTATCAAGTAACCAAGACGGCAATATTATGAAAAGCTACATCGCCATTTTCGAAATCCCTGCGACGGACATAGCCAGAGCCATTGGATTCTATGAGAAAATTTTGGGTATAACCATCCAACAAATGGAATTCCCGGGACTGGAAATGGGTCTATTGCCTTACGAAGGACAAATGGTCACAGGCGTGATCATGAAGGGGGAAGGATACGTGCCCTCTGCGGATGGTGTAACCATTTACCTCAATGGCGGAGACAACCTTCAAATCGTCCTGGATAAGGTAGAAGGTAATGGCGGCAAGATCCTCGTTCCGAAGACCCCTCACGCGGATGAAATAGGTTTCTTTGCCATGTTTCTGGACTCGGAAGGCAATAAGATGGGATTACATTCCCCAAACTGATCAGAGAAAAACCATCCCAAATCTCTCCACTGCACATGTTTGGGATCGATATTGGTCGGGTCCAGTGGCTTTCACTAAATTAGTTGACGACTTCAGACACTGAAAGCAGGACCCTAACAAAAAGACATCATGACCAACTATATCGATGGTTTTGTTCTCCCCATTCCCCGTAAACACCTGGAAGAGTACAGAAGTGTGGCCGAAAAGATCGCAGAAATTTGGAAAGAATACGGCGCAAGTGCCTATTCAGAATATGTATGCGAGGACCCCAAGCTGGAGGGAACACGTTCTTTCCCGGAAGCTGTTGCTGCTACGAAAGATGAGGCGGTCGTATTCGGATGGGTGGTTTTTGACTCGAAGGAGGCCCGTGATCTCGCTAATAAGCAAGTCCCAAACGACCCCAGGATGACCGAATTGGTTACCCCGTTAACTGATTCAAGGATGATTTTTGATGCGAGTCGGATGGTTTACAGTGGGTTCCAACCACTGGTTCTCTCAGAAGATACGAGCTCCTAAAGGATCACCCATGTTAATTTCATCCAATTTTAGTTAATGATCCGGGCCTAGCTTTGCCCTTGGTCAATAACTCAATTTGTCATGAAAAATTCTATAATTCTGCCTCTGTTAGGGGTCTACCTGGCTGCTTGCGGGCAAAGTACCAACAAGCTTACGCCAGGTTTCGTTGAACATCAGGGAATCACTTCTCCCTTGCACCAAGCCCACATTGGCAAAATCAAATTCATAAAGAGTCCACGATCTTTGAAAAATGGCAAAGAAGAAGATTTCTTATCTGCATTTGAAATCAGAGCAAACAGTGATTTGAACTTTGCTGCTTTTTTGGGCAACTCACTCACAAATTACCTCCACGAATTGGACACTACCTTAACCGCAGAGGAACTGGTGCAAAAAGGCAATTATC
>CBDETI010000015.1:0-214912 GCA_965242775.1 Cyclobacteriaceae bacterium | reverse complement strand
GTAGCACAAGCCCTACTTTCCCGACAACAGGAGATGTAGTTCGCATAAATTCAAAGGACTTTACCATAACCAGAACGCAACGAGGTGGATTTTTCTTTTACAACCGGGGAGCCGACGGAAATGTAGTAGACTATACGGGAGCAGATCTTGGAGCGGCGGCTTCGATTATAACCGCCGGAACTTTAGGAGATGTGGTAATCCATGGTAAAATGAAATTAACGGATGGCTCCACTACTTTAACTTTCCCTTCTACCGATGGGACTTCAGGACAAGTACTCGCTACGGATGGAAGCGGCAACATTACGTTCCAGGATGCTGCAACCGATACCAAGCTTACCGAAGCAGAAGTAGATGCATTTGCCAATAACAATGGGTATTTGACAACTGAAGTAGATGGGAGTATCACCAACGAAATTCAGGACCTGAGCCTCATCGGTGATAACCTCTCCATCACCAACAATAGCGCCGCCACGAACATTGATTTAAGTGGGTATAAGGACAACACGGATGCACAAACATTGAGCTTGTCCGGAACTAACCTCTCAGTTTCCGGTGGAAATTCCGTGGACCTGGATCCGGTCATCAATAATTCCGTTCAATTGAGTGGTGACCAAACCGCAACGGGTGTGAAAACATTCAGTGATGGTGTGAAATTAACGTCCATTTCCTCGTCCGGAGCCAGTAGTGCATCTACCACTCCATTGGCCATGGTCATCCAAACTGTATCAAGAGTACCTCAGAATACAGGCGAGGAAGGCATCTTCACCCTTGCCGCTGACCCTAATAGTAGCGATACTCCTATTTCGCCTTCAGTTGGAGAAGTCGTCAGAGTCAATGGAAAAGACTTTGAGATCACGCGGAGTTACAGAGGCGGTGGCTTAGGGTATTTTCGACAAGCGAATGGCCTTGTCATAGAAGCAGCAGACGTTGATGCAACGGTCGTCCGTGTTGATGCCGCTTCTCTTGGTAATATTCTGGTGACAGGCACCTTGCAACTCACCAATGGCGCCAGTACGATCACTTTACCCAATGCTGACGGTTCAGCTGGGCAGGTACTTTCAACTGATGGAAGTGGAAATGTAACCTTCCAGGATGCTGCCGTGGACACAAAACTCACAGAATCAGAAGTAGACGCTTTTGCGAATAATAATGGTTACCTGACATCTTTCACGGAAGCCGACGGGGACGCTACCAATGAGATCCAGGACCTGAACCTTTCGGGAGATGACTTGACCATCACCAATAATACTTCGGCGACAACCATCGATTTAAGCTCCTACAAAGACAATACGGATGCGCAAACCCTGTCTTTAACAGGTTCGCAGTTATCCATTTCCGGAGGAAACAATGTAAACCTACCGGAAGAGCTTCCTGCATCCCTTGGCACATCAGGACAAGTGCTTGCAGTGAATAGCACGGAGGATGGTGTGGAATGGACTACTGCGAGTGCAGGTGGCTCTGGCGTATTTACACAAAGTGGGAACACCATTTCTGCCGGAGGGGCGACCGATGACCTTGTTTTTGGAAGCACGTCGCTTGATGACATATCCGGTACAGATGACGACAATCGCTTATTCTACGACAAGAGTAAAGGGAGCTTTAGAGCCGGGAGTGTGACTGGTACCGATTGGGATGAAAGCAATATAGGTAATTACTCAACCGCTTTTGGTCAGGGTACCACGGCCAGTGGAAATAGCTCTACCGCCTTGGGCACCAATACCAATGCTTCAGGTCAAAATGCCCTGGCAGCAGGTATCGGTTCTGGAGCCAGTGGATTTGCATCAACTGCATTCGGATTAGGAACATCCGCGTCAGGAAGTGGTGCCACGTCCTTTGGCAGCCTTACATCCGCCATTGGAGCATCCTCTTTCGCTTCGGGAACTGAAACCCGTGCGGTCTCTCAAAATGAATTCGCTATTGGGACCTATAATACGAACTATACGCCATCTAATGACAATACTGACAGGGCTTTTGTCATAGGGAATGGAACAGTACTTAGCCAGTCCGATGCCTTCACCGTCTATAAGAATGGTGCGCTGGGACTATTTGATTTCAGTACGGCTCCGGCTACCACCACTAATCGATTATATTCTGTAAATGGCGCGCTTCATTATAACGGCAGTGCAGTTGGTGGTGCTGGTGGTGGATCATCAACCAACTTTGTCACCGAAACAAACAGCACGCACACCATCCCTTCCGGACAATCTGATTACTTTTTGAATTTCTCCACAATTGATGAAAGTGCTACGGTGACTTTTCCAGCATCCCCAACTGCCGGAGATAAGGTAACCATTGCTTTCCGAGGAAATAGTGGGTCAAGAAATATTGATGTTGCCAATACGCACACAGGTTCTTTCACTCTGAATTCCGAGACTTATTCTTCCGGTCAATTAAATATTGCAGCTGGTGGATCAGGTAGTATTCAATTAGTTTATAATGGATCGACCTGGATTCAATTGAACGGAGGGATTGCTTCCTGGATAGGCTTGTGATTTTACTACAACAACCTGAGGTCTTCCATTCGATTTTCAGGAGAGCTTCCCCGTTATGGGAGGCTTTTACTCAGCTTCCAAACTATAATTCACTTTATTAATCAATCAATAAAAATGAAAACCAAATCTATCTTAACCATGTGTTTGCTGTCTGCACTTTTGATGAATTGCAGCGATGACGATAGCGACGACAGTCCCGGACGTTGTGGACTTCTTAGCTCCCCTGGTAGGTGTGTGGGATGTGACCAATGTCAAGGCTACAGGTAGCTGCTCCAATGCTGGAGATTTTTGTAACTCAGCTACAGAATGCTCTGTGACACTTACCATTAATGCTGATGGGACTTATTCCCTGGCCACAAACGAGGGTACTGATAGTGGTACTGCGGAAGCAACGGAATCCACCATACAACTATGTGAACAAAGTAATTCGGATTGCGATCCTAATACTTATACCTTGAGTGGGAGTACTTTGGACTATTACTGATGATAGTCCTGGGGATGAAGAATTGACAGGTTGTAGTCAGGTTTTTACAGCAACCAAACGATAATTATTCTTGAATACTCGCCATATGTGTGAGTGCCAATTTGATGCCTTCGGGTTATGTTGAGTTGGTACTTTACACCGCCAATAACTAATACTTAATTTCTTGAGGAGAGCTCCCCATTAGGGAAGCTTTCCTTGTTTCTTTTAGTTTGTGACCAGTTTGTAAGTTCAGGTTTTGAATAATGATGAAACGAAGATTCTTTTTTTCTTCAATACTTTTAATGAGCACAGTACTGGTTTATGCCCAGGTCAGTCAAGATGGTAGTCTTCAATTTGAACAACTATCAGTTGAACATGGGCTGTCCAATTCGCTTACAGATCATATCATTCAGGATCGTTATGGTTTCATCTGGGTTGCCACTGCGGATGGACTCAATAGGTATGATGGGAAAAGTATCAAAGTTTATAAGAACACGCTTGAAGACACTACTTCGATTGGTAACAACGAAGTAATCAGCCTTATTGAGACGAATGATGGTACCATATGGGTGGGAACCAGATCCGGAGTGTCTATCTATCATTATGAAACCGATGAGTTTACGCATGTAGACCATCCTTTCGTCAATGAGAAGCTCATCATAGAGATGATTGCTGATGAAAATGGAGTGATTTGGTTAGGTACCTATGATGGATTGGTCAAGTATGAAAATGATGAATTCATAGCATATTTCCACGATCCGAAAGACACAAACTCACTTAGTCACAATCAGATCTTTGATATAAGGAAAATAGGGGGTGCTCTGTATGTCGGAACTTACGATGGTCTCAATATCCTGGATATTGAAAAAAAGCACTTTTCGAAACCATCGCAACACGGAATGGGAAGTGTTTGATCGACATGTGGTCATGTCCATTCAGGAAGTACGGCCTGATGATATTTGGATCGGTCAAAACACCGTAGAGGATACGGGATATATCATTCGCTACAATCCCAGGACTCAGCGGGTACTTCCATTTGACAAAGATTCTAAGATGATTGATTTCAACTATGGGATACTCAATATGATGACAGATCGTATTGGGAATCTCTGGATTGGTACGTCTGGAGGTGGCACTTATTACTACCACTATGATGCCAATAGAATGGATGCCTATCGACCGGACTATACTAACCCTCAAGCCATCAACGATCCTGATACCTGGGGCTTTTTGGAAGATGCCACAGGAGTACTTTGGATTGCCACAGATGGTGCCGGGCTGTATAAGTCTCACCCCAACTATCAAAGGTTTTCACAAACTTATTACGAGCCTCATGCGAAGAATTCGCTCAATATCAATGAGGTAAGAGGTTTTGAGTCTCATAAGAATCTTTTGTGGATTGCTACGAATGGGGGAGGCGTGAATGAAGTAGACCTGAATACCGGGGGATACACATATTATACAACTGATGATCGGAGTACGCTACTGGACTATACACTCAATGATTTAGCGTTGGATAGCCGCAATCACTTATGGATTGCTACGGAAGTGGGTGGAGTCTCCATTTTAAATCCTACAACTGATAAAATCAATCATCTGATTGACTTACCTGCCAGCCCCATTTCACCCCAGAGTTTACTACTCAATGGAGATCACGCATACATAGGATCTTATGATGGAGTACATGTATTTGACCTGAAAAAAGAAGTTTTTACTAATCACTGGAAAATGCCTTCTTCAGAGCCTTTTGATCGATATGTGCTGGATATGTCTTGCATGCAAAATGGAGATCTCTGGGTAGGTACATCCAGAGGTTTGTACTTGAAAACAAAAGAGGCCGATGTTGTTCGAGAGGTGTCCTTTTTGAAGCAAAAAGCCAATAACAAGTCTGTTCATGATGTGTTCGTAGATAGTCATCAGAAAGTTTGGATTGGTACCAACTTTGGTGTTTTTCACCTATCTGATACCACACGAACAGATCAGTGGATGCGTATTCATAACCATGAGAGTTTGTTGAAAGATGTCATTATTGGCATAGAGGAAGATGATCAGGGACGTTTTTGGTTTTTAGCACGGCAAGGCGTTTATCAATATGATGTCACTGAAAATGTAGTGGAGTACTACAGTATCCCAACCAATCAATTTTACGAAAGAGCGATACACAAGAGTGAAGAAGGAGTGATGTATATCGGTGGTATGAATGGGTTCAATCAATTTAAGCCTGATCAGATACGGATAAGTACTGCACCATATGTGCTGACTTTTACAGAACTGGAAAAGCTAAAAGGAGGTGCTAAGACCTCCATGTCTTTATTGAATAATCCAGATATCGTCTTACCCTATGATGAAGCTTCTTTCAACGTGTTGTTTGCTGCGATGGACTTTGTGGCACCTGATAAGAACCAATATGCTTACAGAATCAACGGAATCGATGGTGATTGGAATCAGTTAGGCAATACCAATAGTGTCTCCTTTGTTAACCTGGAGTCAGGACGCTATACTCTGGATGTCAGGTCAAGTAATGGTGACGGTGTATGGTCAGATAACATTGCTTCTATTAATATCAGGATTACACCACCTTGGTGGGCAACAGTTTGGTTTAGGGTATTGGCTCTGGTGGTATTCCTACAATTGGTCTATTTGGTTTACCTATATCGTATGCGCAGGATAAAAAAGCGTAATGAAATACTAGAGAACCAGGTGAAAGAACGGACAAAAGAACTAGAGGAAAGTAGAAACCTGGTCTTAGAAGATAAAAAGGTGATAGAAAGTCAGGCTGATAAACTCTTACAAGCTGACGAATTGAAAAGTCGATTCTTTACAAATATCTCGCATGAACTACGAACGCCTCTGACTTTGACCATGGGTACCGTGGATCAGACCCTGAAGGGAAAATTTGGCCGTTTGAATGACGAGCAATATGCCAATCTCAAAGTATCCTATCGCAATAGTGAGCGATTGCTCAAGATGGTCAGCAATATCCTGGATATTTCAAAATTGGAGGGCGGGAAAGTCCAATTGTATGCCGTACGAACCAATCCCGGACAGGTATTGAGCAAAGTAGGAGACTTCTTCTCATCTAAGTTCTATGATAAGCATATCGATTTTAAAGAGGAGTTACTGCCAGCGTTGGAGCTATATCTCGACAGGGATAAGTTTGAGACCATTTTTGTCAATCTCATTGCCAACGCTTTCAAGTTCACCTCCGATGGCGGAGCGATTGCCGTGACCATGGAGGAGCAGGAGAGTGAGGTGATTTTCAAAGTTTCTGACACGGGGATTGGCATCCCTGAGGCTGATATCCCTTTTGTCTTCGATCGATTTTACCAAAGTCCTCATACCAAAAGTGGTGAAGGCACAGGTGTGGGATTGGCGTTATCCAAAGAGTTGGTCGAACTGCACGGCGCGACCATTGCTGTCACTAGCGGCGGGGAGGGTGGGACCACCTTTACGTTGGTTTTTCAAAAGGGTACAGCTCACCTGCAACCCGACCAGCTTGTCGAAGCGGACCCAGACTTGTCAAAAAGGACCATTAGCGACAAGATTCCTATCACCGAGTCAATCGAGACTCAGGAGGAAAAGACACCTCAGGAGCGCGGAGCCTGGGACGGCAAGAACCAGCATATACTTGTCGTGGAAGACAACTTTGAGATGAGTCGGTTTATCTCACAAATTCTTGAGGATGATTTTGAGGTTTCCATCGTGGATGATGGCCAGAAGGGGCTTGAGTTTGTTAAGGAGACCAAGGTGGACCTGATACTTACAGATTACCTGATGCCAGTTATGGATGGTTTTGAAATGGCCCAGGCAGTCAAAAAGGATCCTGAGTTGTCATTAATTCCAATGATATTCCTAACGGCTCGGGCGCAGGAACAGGACAAGGTCGATGTACTCAACATGGGCGTGGATGACTATCTGTTCAAACCTTTCAATGCAGAGGAGCTCAGAGCCCGCGTTCACAACTTGCTAAAGGCCAAGCAACAGCGAGCCGAATATTGGATTGAGAAGTCGATCGATCCCCGCGATATTGAATGGAAGGAATTTCCATCCAAGCTCAAACTAAACATTGATCAGTACATCAAAGAGCACATAAAGGAGGATATCACAGGAGAAGATCTAGCGGGATTCACAGGTCAAAGTGAACGTAGCCTGCAACGGAAAGTGAAAGCTAACACTGGTTTGTCCTTAACGCAGTATGTCAAGGAATACCGATTACGCACTGCTCGCAGCCTATTGGAAGGTAAAAAAGTATTATCCGTGTCGGATGCGGCGTATGCCGTAGGCTTTAACTACCTGAGCCATTTTACTAAAAACTTCAAGGAGCGATTTGGTAAAGCCCCTTCCGAATACCTGGATTGAATTTCGGGTCGGAGAATCAAACTCCGTTAATCCTGCACCTCCGTCCAGTTAATAAACTCCTGAAAAATGTTGGCCCACTGAGGCTCTTCTTTCTTTCTGTTCTTTCTAACAAACCCATGGTCACACCCCGCGCATATATTAAAGCTCAGGTTTGTTTTACCGAGTCGAATGAATTCCAGTGGTAGTTGATAGGTACTTTCAATAGGGGAACTCTTGTCGTGAGTAGCTACCTGCACAAACAGCGGTATATCTATTTGTATCAAATCATTGAATACGGGTTCGGAGTAGCTCCACCATCTTTTGCTGGTGTACCCTCCCTCAACCTTTGTACTGAGACTGTCTTTTTTAACATTTTTAAAATCTTCTAGCAGGTCTGAAACATACTGTTCGTGTTCCTCCATACTGATTTGTCCGCTCTTGGCCGCTTGACCATTTAAGATAATCAGGTCATAGAATTCGGAGAGCACATGCCCGGCCCAAAAACCAAGATGCGTTATCACGGAACTGGTCGCGGCGAGCCTGGCTGCTACCGGCGCTCCTTCCGAATGCCCGTAGACAATTACTTTCTTCGGGTTCTCCATGAGATTTTGCAAAATGTATTTGATGGTCTCCCGGGCCTGAAAGACCCGATAATCCAGCGAGTTGTGTTCATGATAGCTGTTGGGAACTGAGAGGTTTTTCTCATCGGGTACGCCATGTAATCCCTTTTTGGCGATTACTGCATAAGCGTACCGCTCGTCCAACATCTTATAATCCCCTGGGAACCAGCGATAACTCTTGTATTCCTTTTTTTCCTGAGCCACTGAAAACAATGGATCAGCACTCGACCCCTGAAGGTAAAGCACCAGTCTGTCTGGTGCTCGATCGTCCACTGCCCGATAGTAGAAATAGACCGTATCATTTCCTGTAACCGCGGCGATTTCCCGAAATCCAAATTTGGCCAACACAGCCTCGTTAGTCGGTCGCTGTGCCTGCCCGGAGAGGCTTACGAGTAAAAAACATATCAATGAAATGTCTCTGATAGCGGCACGAATTAACTTCATATTGTACATGGAAATGAACTGTATTGAGTAAAAGATAGATGAGGCGTTAAAGAAACATTCTTTGGAGTTCCGAATGACCGGATTTGACCTTTTTGCTGATGAACAAGGCATTTTGTGAATCATTTTGTGAAAACAACTGCCTTTTTCAGGCTAGGTAATATCCTATAATTGCTTCTTAAAGTCCTATAAATCGAACATGCGCCATTTCAACTGGATCAAGGGGATTTTGTTCTTGGTCTTGATTATTCACCAAGTCACTTCCAGGGCCCAACCACAAGAACGGCAGATTGGAGCGAACCTCACCGATCTGGCTTCTACGGGGGTACTTTGGATGTATACCAATGCCCTGAAACAATCGTCTTCCTGGTTGCCAAGAAATGCCGATGATCCGACGGACCCTATCAACTATTCGCGCGACTTACGGCAGGAAATGAGCGCTGCCTTTGACAGTGACGGCTATCCGTTGCAGGTACCTTTTCAATTTGATCATTCGGATGTCGCCGGAAAAACCCTGCGGGTGAGTTGTTTGGTGTTACATCATCAGCCGGAGCCTTACCTCTATCCGGCCGGAGCGTACTTACTGGTTTTTGAAGGGCAGGGAACAATTACGGTGACCGGCGACATTGATGGAGAATTCAGGGAATTTGATGCTGCCGGTGAGCATATTGTTGCCGTCTCAGAGCCATCTTCGTTTGGTATAGAATTGACAATTACCGCCTCATCGGCAGATGATCCGGTGAGGAACGTCCAACTGATCTTTCCGGAATATACTGACACCTATCAATCGGAAAAATTCAGGGCCGATTTTATTGAATTAGCCTCCAACTTTCAGTCTCTGAGGTACATGAAACCGCTTCGGGTCGAAAACAATCTCGTCATGCATTGGGAGGACCGTCCCAGGACCAGCAATTTCTCCTACTTTTTAGATATCGAAAATGATATTCTCAATGGAATACCGTACGAGGACATTATCGAATTAAGCAACCTGACACGCATTGCGCCCTGGATTTGCGTTCCCTACCGGGCTACAGATGCGTATGTGAACAGCCTGGCGACGTTGTTTCACAATGACCTAAGTAGTGATCTTCAGTTTTACCTGGAATACGGTAATGAGAACTGGAATCCCAGCTATCCAGAGAAATTTCAATATGTCCTGGATCAAGGTGTTGCCCAGGAATTGGCCACCAGCGCACATCCTGGGTTGGCAGAGCAGGAAGCTATACATCGGTTCAATTCAAAGCGTCATTTCGAGATATTTCACCTCTTCAATGAGGTTTTTGAGGATGATAGCCGGGTAATAAAGGTCTTGGCCACGCAATCGGATCCATTTGTTGCCGACCTTGTTTACGAATCTTTCGGGCTGGCAGAGGTGAATCCACACAATATCATTCCGGATGCCGTGGCCATTGCCTCTTACATAGGTGTCACCATGTTTGACGATTTGGAGGCCCAAGGGCTGAGTATTTGCGATCATAGCGCCAGCGACCTCTTGGATACGTTGCAGAATAGGGTTGGGTACGAAATGTCGGCTTTTGTGAGTCACTATGCCCAATTGAGTAGGCAACATGATGTTGCGCTGTTTGCTTATGAGGGTGGTCAGCACGTGACCGAAATTGGCTTTCAGCCAATGGACCCATGCGCGGAATTGCTGGTAGCAGAAATGAATCGGCTGCAGGAAATGGAAAACTTCTTCTGCGAATTGTACGATTCCTGGTACGATGATATGGATGGTGGCTTGTTTATGTTATTCAATCTGGCCGAACGCCCGGATGCTTTTGGAGCATTTGGTATACTTGAAAGTCAGTGGCAGCCGCTGCTGGAATCGCCAAAGTGGGGAGGTCTCAGGAGCTGTGTCCTTGCGGGACCCTTAGGGTTCACTGATGTCAGTCAGCAGGATTTTATTGTGTACCCCAACCCTGTCGATCAAGAAGTTACCATTCACATTGGGTCGGATAACAAGGGCAAGGCTACTGTACGAATCAGGAATTTGCTGGGCGGTGAAGTGTTTCGTCGGGAGTACCGTACGGTGGAGGAAAAGATCCACATCAGAGATTTACAGATCAACCCAGGCTTGTATGTGCTTGAAGTGCTTTTCTCGCAGCAAGTGCTCTCAAGCAAGATCACTGTCCATAGCAACCCTTAGCTAGTTGGGTGGTTAGCGTAGGTCACCCACTTTTGGGTGACCTTTTTTTGTGAATAGAGTCCTTACAGGCCTTAAATTTATTTGTGAATAATTGATTGGATGACGGAAATCGATAAGTACCGCGCGGCACATATAAAGTACGCCTGGGGCCCGATAAAATTAGGTATCTCCGGTTTCATAATTTTCTACTTACTCTCTATTCCGTTAGATGTATTCTTTTTTCCGCTAAGCCACCATATTTCTATTCCAATTAGGTTAGGGATCGTACTACTCAACATAGGCATGTCCTACTTATTGACCAGAAAAAGCGGCATTCAACGGCATTTGAATCAATGCCTGATCCTGATCTTCTCAACTTCTTTAATTGGTATTTGGATTACCCTGATGATCTCACAGGGAAGCGAGCCTGGAAGACCTTTTTACCTCTATGTCGTGCCTATGATGATGGTGTCTCTGGCTTCATTTTATGATCGGGGCATCGTGAGTGTTGCCATTACTTATATCGGAGGTGTTCTTGGAAGCTCCTGGTTGGTATTGCAGTATCTGAAACTGCCTATGGGGTCTGTTATCATGCACATTTTGCTCTTCTCCATTGGAGTGGTGGTAAGCCTGCTTTATACGTATTGGATACAGAAAGTCCGGTTGACTATTTACGGAATCAATTCTCAACTGGAAGAACAAAAGGAAAATCTACGCATCAGGCTTCAGCAGGTAGGGGAGCGGAACCGACTTCTCACAACTCAGAAAGAGCTCTTGGCGACAAAACTGGATTATTTCAGTGAACAACTTCCCAAATCGCTGGAAAAAGAGATCATGGGCCTTTTTCGACAAAAAGGCCTTATCCCGGAAGAAATCAAATGGGAGGAACAGGTTTTTTCAAATTGGCAGTTGCAAACACTGACTGAGCAGTATCAACTCAAGAAAGACCAAATCCTGTTGTTATCGGGTGTTTATCTGGGTCTGTCTTATGATGAAATTCGAGAATCTTTATTCCCGCACCTGAGTATTCGGTCTGTAGAAAACATGGCTTCATCACTGCGAAAGGCGCTGAACTTGCCACGAGGTGCAGATTTATCGGAATTCATGGATGCCATCGGTTCCAGGCCCATTTTGTGAGAGATTTTGTGAAAATTTCCACCCCAAATCGGGCCTGCTCTATCCTAATATTACCCTACTAAATCTTTAAAAAGTGAAATTCTGAAAACTGACAAGGAAGACGTCAGTTAGGGTAAAGTTTATTAGTTAAAACCAATGTAAAACTCGTTTTCTCCGGGCAATGGATGCCGTTCGTTCAGGCTGTCGCGTGGTTGGGAATGGTCTGAGTGGCCATCCACTGCACCGGAGATTGGGGTTTTGAAAAAATCCTGAAATCATCATGATATCATCGCCGAAAGCAGTGCTTTCAACTCTCCTTTTCCTAGTGTTGCTGCCACAGTTTGTGAGCGGGCAGGATGTGACACCACCCAGTGTGACATTCGAAGTGCCCACAGGTAACCCATCACTTAGCCTTGATTTGCAAATTGATGTGGTATTCTCCGAGCCCGTGACGGGTTTTACCAGTTCTGATATCAATATAACCGGGGGTACTTTGACCGGTGTAGCTCCTGCATTTTCATCAGAGATCCTCTTAGGCCCCCCATTTCCACCCTCGCCTCCCAGACTTACTCGAGGGGTCGCCTCTGATGCCAACGGGAACATTTATGTGGCTGACCGTTTCAGTGCCGTCCACATTATCGACAGGATGGGCAATGACCTTGCTACTTTGGGGACACCTTTTACGGATCAGTCAGACAACAGTGGCTTCAATCGAGCGGCAGATGTAGCCATAGACAATGCTGGAAATATTTATGTGGTCGACGAACGAAATCACCGGGTCCAAATTTTTGATAGCAACTACAACTATGTAGCGACTATGGGTACTTCTGGTGTTCCTCAAACGGATCACACCGGATTCTCCTTTCCATTCCGAATCAAGATTGGCCCGGATGGCAAGATCTATATTTCCGATGGAAATGGACGGATCGAAATATATTCAGCTACGAGGCAATACCTGGCCACCATTGATCAAAGCAATTCTCCGAGCTCAAATGCTTTCGCTGCAGATGTCACCGTCGACGATCTTGGCAATATTTATGCAGCAGGAGGCAATGGCAACCATCAAGTCGAAATATTCGATAGTAGTGGCAATTATATTGTATCACTTGGTACGGGAACAGCCGGGTCCGCTAACAATGAATTTGATACACCTACTAGCCTGGATATTGGGCCGGATCGTACGCTTTATGTGGTAGATCGCGGAAATTCAAGGATCCAGGTATTTGACGAGAACCTGGCCTTTGTGACCTCTATACCGGTTACAGGTAGCTCTGGGTTTAGGTCCATAGACGTAAGTCCGCAAGGCCTGATCACCTATGTTGAAGGCACTTCGGATGTAACGATTTTCGCTAAGTCAGCTGAGCGTTATAATGCATTTATCACCGCACCTGCCGACGGAGTAGTTGATTTCTCCGTACCTGCAAATGCCGCGGTTGACACGGTGGGTAATGGCAACTTAGCTGCGCAAATCAATGTGCCCGTAGACACAACCCTTCCGGTGATATCATTGTCCTCCGCCGCATCGGAGCCTGCGACTTCTTCTCCGATTGTCCTTAATATTTCCGCCAGTGAACCGGTTCAGGGCCTTATCATGGAGAGTGTCCTGGTCAGCAATGCGCGAAAAACCAGCTTCGCCGTTATCGACGCGACCAACTATTCGTTGGAATTGGTGCCAATTTCAGATGGCTTGTTAACAGCTAGTATTTTGGCAGGTAGTGTGACGGACCTGGTGGGCAATGGCACTATTGCACAATCAGATTTTGCCAGGACAGTAAGTTTGAATGTCCCGGAGGTCGAATTAACCACTAAGGTGGCAAGCCCGACCGCCCAAACCTCTTTTGATATAACCGCTCGGTTTTCAGAATCGATAATGGGGCTGGACGCTATGGACTTTACGGTTTCCAATGGCACTGTTGCTGCCGTGACACCCCCATCGGGGAGCTACACATATGAGGCCACCTGGGGGGTCGCTGGAACAGCGCTAAGTGACAACACCGGCTTCAACCTACCTGGAAAAATGACTGTTGATGCGCAGGGAAACTTGTATATCGTGGATCGAGGCAATCATCGCATTCAAATCCTTGACTCAGAAGGAAATTACTTGGCCACACTAGGAACTTCCGGTCAGTCTCAGACTGATAATACGGGTTTTAACCAGCCCATTGATGTTGCTGTAGATAACCAAGGAAGGATATTTGTGGCTGACCGGGACAATCATCGTGTACAGGTTTTTAATCCCGATTTTACTTACCTGGCTACCATTGCCGAATCCGCTCCACTTGCCGTGGAGGTTTCTGCGGATGGAAGAGTTTACATTCTCAAGTCCTCCCGGGTACGAGTTTATTCTTCTAACTTCAATTTCCTGTTCCAAATCGGCGATGGTAGTACTGAATCAGCAATCACCACTTCCTTTTCTCAGGATCCGGCATTATATATCGATCACAATAACCAGCTCTACATTACAGACAGCAACCGCAGGGAGATCAGGGTTTTTGACCTTCAAGGCAACCTGGTCGGCGCCAGAAGTAGCCCCGACAATGGGCGAAACAATGCCATAGCCATAGACTCTGCTGGTTTTATACATGTAACCAATACCAGTAGTCACCTGGTCCATGTGGTTAATGCCGATTTATCTATTAACACATCCATCGGATTTGCCTCAAGCAGGTCCGACAATACGGGATTTGCCAACCCGGCTGGCCTGGTAGCCTGGAATGGAAAACTATTTGTTTCCGATCAATCGAATCATCGCATCCAGGTGTACAAAACGCCAAGAAACTACGACTACAATGTGGGTATCACAGCCGCTGCCGACGGTCCGGTCACGATCACCTTGCCGCAGGGGGCAGTAGCAGATGATCAAGGAAACGGCAATGCTGTGAGCAATGACTTGCAGGTTGTGGTAGATACGAGCCCTCCGGAAGTGACGCTGACTACATCGGTAAGCTCCCCGGTCAATAATCCATTTATTGTACAAATTGATTTTGACGAAGCGGTCACAGGTTTTGAGTTAGCGGACTTGGTGGTCAACAATGGCGTTCCAGGTAATTTTCAGGCGCTATCCTCCATTGCCTACGAGGTGGAAATTTCACCAGGCCAAAACGGACCCCTTACTGTAGATGTTAATTCGGGGGTTGCTACCAACCTGGCAGGGATCACCAACAATGCAGCGGCCACCTTGATGCTAACAGTGGATGATATGATCACCGGGATGATGATCACCACCACGGAATCCAGCCCTTCAAATAGCTCGGGCTTCCCGATCAGTATCGACCCCTCTGAAAGGATCACAGGTTTTGATGAAAATGATTTGACAATAACCAATGGCACGGTATCCTCCTTTAACGTACCTGTTACCACGTACGAATATGCCTCCACACTCCAACCAAGTGCCATACCCACCCCCTTTGGATTGGCGGTTTCCCGAAATGATCAACTGTATGTAGCCGGGAATAATCGTATCGAAGTGTATGATCCTGCCATGAACCTGCTGGCAACATTGGGAACAGGAACTGCTGGTGTTGGGAATAATGAGTTCGACGATCCCAGGGGCCTTGCCGTGGACGATGCGGGTAATCTCTATGTGGCAGACCGACTGAATCATCGGGTCCAGATCTTTGACCCAGCGCACAACTACCTGGCTACTATCGGCGGAATCCGTGGAAACGGTAATAGTCAATTTGATTTTCCGCTAGATGTAGCCGTGGCCCCGAATGGAAACATATATGTGGCTGATGAGCAAAACGAGCGCGTGCAGGTGTTCGATGCCAGTTACCAGTACCAGAGTACCATCGGAATGACGGATATGGCCGGGAGTAGTAATTCCCAATTACGTAGACCGTCGAGCGTGTTCGTTGAGCGTTCTACCGGACGCGTTTTCATTTCGGATACACGGAATCACCGGGTACAAATATTTGACAGTTCAAACAGTTACCTGGCCACCCTTGGTAGTGGGTCCAGTGGCAGTGGTCCAAGTGAATTCAATCTGCCACAATTCGTCACTGTAGATGGTATTGGTGACATCTATGTAAGCGATGGATCAAACCACAGGGTCCAGGTTTTTAATAGTACTTTCGACTTCTTAGGACAGCTAGGTACAGGTGTCTCAGGGACAGGGAACGATGCCTTTGATGGTCCTAGCGGCATTGTTCTTACCCCTGTTGCAGATCGACTCTTTGTTGCGGACCAAGCGAATAACCGCATACAGTTTTTTGATCTTCCATCGCATCCGTTTACAGCGCAGGTCCTGCCTGGAATGGATGGAAATGTGACAATTAGTGTGATAGCGGGCGCTGCATTTGATGCTCGGAGCAATCCGGTAGCGGCATCTAATCAAATAGCGGTTGAGTTTGACGCCACTCCTCCTGATGCATCAATTGCTGGCGCTCCGGTTGCGACCAATTTGGACCCTTTCACCATGCGCGTGGATTTTAATGAGGACGTGACCGGGTTTGTTGCCGGTGGCCTCGCCGTTTCCAACGCTGCGGTGACCAATTTTACACCCATCGATGCTTCTTCCTATATTCTCGAACTGACACCATCTGGTACGGGGGATATTGTCCTCCAGGTACCCCAGGGTGCAGCGGAAGATGCAGCCGGGAATGGAAATAATTCCTCCGCTCAGGTAATGGTAACCCTGGATGTTGTGGCGCCGACGGCAACGCTGACGACCACTACTTCATCACCAGCCAACGTTGGGTCTTTCGATATTCAGATCAGCTTTTCCGAAGCGGTCTCGGGATTTTCAGATGCGGACCTGACCTTAGATCTTGGGTCGGTGAATGGAGATGTTGGCAACTTTGTAGCTATTGATGATGCCAATTTTACAGCCACTATTTCTGAAGGATCGAATGCCTTTGTCGATGGAGATACACTTCGAGTTTACCTGGAAGAGCAAGTAGTAACCGATTTGGTGGGTAATGAAAATGTGGCTTCTGATACCTTGGAGCTGGTTATTGACAAAACTTCACCTTCCATAACTTCAGGGACCACCGAAACAATTGCCGAAAACAGCACGGGTGTGGTCTACACCGCTTCAGCTGACGAAACAGTGACCTTTAGCCTGGGTACGACCAAAGATGAAAGCGTGTTCACCCTGGCCAATGACGATGAGATCAGTTTTACGGCTTCTCCGGACTTTGAAAATCCGGCTGATGCTGATACCGACAATGCCTATCTGATCGACGTGATAGCCACGGACGCGGCAGGTAACAGCAGTACCCTTCAGGTGACGATCAGTGTCACGGATGTGGATGAAATAGCGCCAACATTCACTTCAGGGAATTCTGCGTCGGTAGCAGAAAACAGTACGGGCCTGGCCTACACGGCCGCGGCTGACGAAGCGGTGACCTTTAGCCTGGGTACGACCAAAGATGAAAGTGTGTTCACCCTGGCAAATGACGATGAGATCAGTTTTACGGCTTCTCCGGACTTTGAAAATCCGGCTGATGCTGATACCGACAATGTCTATCTGATCGACGTGATAGCCACGGACGCGGCAGGTAACAGCAGTACCCTTCAGGTGACGATCAGTGTTACCGATGTAGATGAGATAGCGCCCACATTCACTTCAGGGAATTCTGCGTCGGTAGCAGAAAACAGTACGGGCCTGGCCTACACGGCCGCGGCTGACGAAGCGGTGACCTTTAGCCTGGGTACGACCAAAGATGAGAGCATGTTCACCTTGGCTAACGATGATGAGATCAGTTTCACTACGTCTCCAGACTTTGAAAATCCCACTGATACGGATTCGGACAATGCCTATGTGATCGACGTGATTGCGACTGATGCGGCAGGTAATAGTAGTACTCAGGAAGTGACGATCAGTGTCACGGATGAGGATGAAATAGCGCCGACATTCACCTCTTCAGCGACGGCCACAATCGCGGAAAACAGCACGAGCGTGGCCTACACAGCTGCAGCTGACGAAGCAGTGACCTTTAGTTTGGGTACGACCAAAGATGAAAGTGTGTTCACCTTGTCCAACGATGATGAGATCAGTTTTACTACGTCTCCGGACTTTGAAAATCCTGACGATGCTGATACCGACAATGCCTATGTGATCGACGTGATTGCGACTGATGCGGCAGGTAATAGTAGTACTCAGGAAGTGACTATCAGTGTCACGGATGAGGATGAAATAGCGCCGACATTCACCTCTTCAGCGACGGCCACAATCGCGGAAAACAGCACGAGTGTGGCCTACACCGCAGCTGCAGATGAAGTAGTCACTTTTAGTCTGGGTACAACCAAAGATGAAAGCGCGTTCACCCTGTCCAACGATGACGAGATCAGTTTCACTACGTCTCCGGACTTTGAAAATCCTGGCGATGCTGATACCGACAATGCCTATGTGATCGACGTGATTGCCACGGACGCGGCAGGTAATAGCAGTATCCTGGAGGTGACGATCGGTGTTACCGATGTAGATGAAATAGCGCCATCGTTTACTTCAGGGAATTCTGCGTCGGTAGCAGAAAACAGCACGGGTGTGGCTTACACCGCAGCAGCTGACGAAGCAGTGACCTTTAGCCTGGGTACGACCAAAGATGAAAGCGTGTTCACATTATCCAACGATGACGAGATCAGCTTTACCGCTTCTCCTGACTTTGAAAATCCTACTGATGCAGATGCAGACAATGCCTATGTGATCGACGTAATTGCCACTGACGCGGCAGGTAATAGCAGTATCCTGGAGGTGCTGATCAGCGTCACGGATGTAGATGAAATAGCGCCAACATTCACTTCAGGGAATTCTGCGTCAGTAGCAGAAAACAGCACGGGTGTGGCCTACACGGCCGTAGCTGACGAAGCAGTGACCTTTAGTCTGGGTACAACCAAAGATGAAAGCGCGTTCACCCTGTCCAACGATGATGAGATCAGCTTTTCTACGTCTCCTGACTTTGAAAATCCTACTGATGCAGATGCAGACAATGCCTATGTGATCGACGTAATTGCCACTGACGCGGCAGGTAATAGCAGTATCCTGGAGGTGCTGATCAGCGTCACGGATGTAGATGAAATAGCGCCAACATTCACTTCAGGGAATTCTGCGTCAGTAGCAGAAAACAGCACGGGTGTGGCCTACACGGCCGTAGCTGACGAAGCAGTGACCTTTAGTCTGGGTACAACCAAAGATGAAAGCGCGTTCACTTTGTCCAACGATGATGAGATCAGCTTTACCGCTTCTCCGGACTTTGAAAACCCAAATGACGCAGATGCAGACAATGCCTATGTGATCGATATAATTGCTACTGATGCGGTTGGTAATAGCAGTACCCTTGAGGTAACAATCAGTGTATTGGACGAGCTAGAGCAGGTGTTGTCGATTAACCGTGATGGAGTGGGCTTCCGATTATACCCAAATCCAGTAACGGATCATTTGAGAATATCTGGTCAGTTTTCTTGGCAAGAGATCTCCATCTATGATATGACCGGAAAGGAAATGGATTTCACCATCTCTGGGGGTGAAGTTATCAATGTGATGCATTTTCCCAAAGGAGGCTACCTGGTAGTAGTAGAATCTGCCGAGAAAAGACAGACTTTTCGATTTATAAAGAACTAGCAGTTACATTTAAACACAACAACGCTAAGGAGAATGCTTCATCGCATTCTCCTTTTTTATGGTGTTTTGTGGTCGTTAAGGTGCTTCGGAGTTCCTGACTCTTCCACTTCTTCAAGTTCCAGTAGGCAATCATTTAGTGCCGCCAACTGTTGACCAAATTTCCGATCCATTAATTGTCGATTTAAACGGATGGCTACAATGAAAGTAATTACCATGCTAGCGGTTGTGATAAAACCAATTTCGATCACCGAAAAGCTACCATTCACATACAATTTGTATCCGATCAGGACTCCAACCAGCAAAGGGGCCACCATCGCATCGGTGTATATGTTGATCTTGATCAGTCGCCTTATCAACGCTTCCACGCGCTGGATCCGAGACCGTATATTGTCATTTGTAAGTTGGAGGACCCGGATATCCCTAAGACTCTTGAGACTCACTGCTGTGACGGAGAAAACTATGGTTGCCAGTGTGGCCAGGACCACACCCGTCTGATCAGGCGTATAGGTATCATATAGCCGCAGATCTGCTTGCAGTGATAAGAAGGCCAGTATTGAAGCAAGCGTGGCAGCCATAGTCGCTACATAGAGTTTGGTTTTGATCGCTTGTTGGATCTGGGTAATCGCTGAGTTCGATTTTGTGCTGATCATATCCTTTATGTGCTCTTTTTCCAGTATCTGTGTTTCGGTGGATTTGTCAACTACCTCCACCCACAATGATTTCAGTTCTTCAATGTTCATTTGCTTCGGGTTTCAGTATTCGTTTCAATTTCTTTTTGATGCGGTTCATTTTTACCCGTACATGATTTTGGGTGATCCCCACAATGGAGGCTATTTCTTCGTTACTTCGTTCTTCCAGATAAAGCATCATAATGGCTTTTTCAACCCTGCTGAGCTGTCCGATGGCCAGGTAGAGTGTCCTGTATTTATAGTCCATATCGGGAAGCTCTACGGTTCTTAAGTCTCCGGAGGAGTTGTAGGATTCAACGATTGAGTCAATTTTCTTGACCTTTCGAAGGTGCTGGATTGCGACATTTAATGCTATTCTGTACATCCAGGTAGTGAACTTCGCCTCGCCTCGGAAGGAAGGATACGATTGCCACAGCTGTATCAGTATTTCCTGGAAGAGGTCCTTGCGATCCTCTTCGATATCGCAGTACATGTGGCAGATCTTATGAATGATACCTTGTGCACCGGCGATTTCCTGAAGAAATTGATCTTTCGACTTTTGTGACAATCTGTTTTGATTTTGTACTGAATGTAGGTTGTGGTGATCGTTATTAAAATTACAGTGGGAGTGGTTTTTTTCGCAATGAGCTGCATCTGGGGCGTCCTCACCAACTCGCTTTGGAGTAAGTATCATCACTCAAATTCCAGAATTTTTTACTCCTACGTTGGGACTTTTCGTCAAGAAATTTGTGGCGATCAGCGATATTCAGGGTGTAAAGGCAAACTAGCCCTTCTAAGTTTTGATACATACACTGAAAACAGGCACCCTTTCGATCCTTACGGGGATATTTTTGATCGGTTCGCCGCTTTTTGCGCAGGAAAAACTGAGTGGAATCACCACGTTCGTAGAACAAGAAATGTCGAGGTGGAATATTCCAAACCTGTCGATGGCCATTGTTGATGACGATGGGATTCTGATGCAATGCAATTTTGGTAGGGAGCACCCAAATAGCAACTTCTTAATTGGTTCGGTAGCCAAGACGTTCACCGCATTAAGTGTGATCCAGCTGTACGAAAAAGGAGCTCTTGATATTGATAGGCCGGTGGTTGAATACCTTCCGTGGTTTCAGTTGCGTACCCCAAACCTTACCAATCGCATTACTGTTCGTCATCTATTAAACCAGACTAGCGGATTACCAAAGAAGGCAGGATTTTTTCTTCCTGAAACTGAGGTACAGGCAGAACTGGAGCAACAGTACAAGCATTACCTGCAATCGTTGGAAGTAAAGGAAGCAGCGATCGGCAAGGAACATATCTATTGCAATTTGAACTATCAGATACTCGGGGAACTAATCAGAGAAGTCAGCGGGGTACCCTACGGAGCTTATGTCCGTCAAAACCTGTTCGAACCGCTGGGGATGGATAATTCCTATGCAAACTTCGAGCAGGCCACTGAGGCTGGTCTCATACCCGGGTATCAATACTTTTTCGGCTTTCCTGTTCAAAAGTCTTTTTTCTACAATAACAATATCCTGGGCGCGGGAGACATTACTTCTAATGTGGAGGATATGAGTAAGTTGTTGATTGCGTTGCTGAACCGGGGGGTTCTTGATCAAGACACCATTGTGTCTGCGGAAAGGCTGCAAATGATGCAGGCACCAGTCTCCAATCGGTATGGAATGGGGTTTTCCATTGGACCCTGGAACGGACTTCATTCAATCCGGCATAGCGGTCTCAGCAAAAACTACAGTAGTGCCATCAATATTCTGCCTGAGAAAAATTATGGGATCGTTATCCTCACCAACGTGAACAGCTTCTATGCTGTTCGTAAATTGATGGATGGGGTGATCAGGCGTCTGAACAATCAAGAACGTACTTCCTACACACCCTATGAAATGTACTTCCGGTATCTGATTTTGGTACTTATGATATGGAGCTTTGTCGACGTGATCAGGAAGGTAATGCAATGGCACCACCAGCATTATCAGGTGACCTTTTCGCGTACCCCGAAAATAATTTTTGCCTTTGTCTTCAACGCTGTTATGTCTGCAGCATGGCTGGTTGTAGTCCCATATTTTATGAAAGTACCATTGCTGGCAATCCCCGTACTGCAGCCTGATCTTGGTTATTCACTGTTCATCGGGGTATTTCTGGGTGTAGGCTCTGCGGTGATCAAATACTTCCTGAAGAGTAACCTTCTTATGTCAGAAGGGTAGGGCTTCTTTGCTCCAATCCCTGGTGCCTTCGATCTTGTTGATCAATGAGCCTTCACTATCGAAGAATAGGGTAGTTGGGAAAATTTGAATGTCGAGCGATTCCGGATCATTTGTCAAATGAACGAAACTCAGGTCAAAGTCATATCTATTCAGGAACTGTTGGATCCTTTTACGGTCTTCATTGGACGCAAGAAGCAAAATCTGATTTTCTTGTAACCGCTCTTGAAGTTTTTCCAGACTGGGCATTTCGTCGATACAAGGTTTACACCAGGTTGCCCAGATATTTAGGATTGTCTCCTTTCCCTCAAGTTCGGTTCCGGTTATGGTGGAGCCTCGCAGGTCGGTGAGGTTGATTTCTGTTCTATCTAATACGAGTGCCCCATGAGGGGTGTTTCCACTGCAACCGGTTACGGCCATTAGCAGTATCAGCAAGTACTGGATCATCAGCGTTTTCATCGGACACCAACGACAATGCGCTCTACCAAATGCTGTGCTGTAGTTAACGTTGATAGGTCTTCAAACAGTTCTCCTGATTGTCCAGAATGATGACCGTGCCCAACTAATTTCATCAGGTAATAAGACTGGTCGTCCTCCGTATCTATGATTGCCTCATAAACAATCGAGGGTTGCCCCAACTGCCCTGTGCCGCTATGGAATACCTCGTCATCCGGAAAATCAAATTCGGAGTAATATTCATTGTCGTCAAATGCGACGTTGATTTCTATCCTCAGAATGAATTTTGAAGTGTAACCGGCCGAAGTATTCATGAGAAAGTTGTCGCTCAGTGTGGCGCCGCTAAGGCCATCCGGCATTGGATCGTTACTAGGGGGGACATACATGCCGTCAGCGTATTGAATGCCCCTTTTGTGCGACCACACCGGTAAAGCATCGACCCGACGATAGTCTCCGGATGGGTCTTTCTTTGTGTCGAAGGATTTAAAATTGCTTTTACTTCTTCCGCCGAAAAAGAGTCCCTTTGCCGTGGCCTGAGTTACAAAAATAGTTTGCAGAAAAAGGCCGCTGGTATCTTCGGTCCAAATGGCCATCTGAGGGTGCCAATAATGTTGTCCACGAAGCAAGTCAATGGTGAGCTGGACATCCCCGTCCGTATTGTATTCCACCAATTCATAAGCAGAACGGTCTATGGCCTTGGATTGATTGGACTTCAACCTGGCGCCAAAATCCATCATATTTCGAAAGGGTGCCTTTTGTAAGTAAGCGCTAAGAAAGAACGTCGCACCTATCAGGATGATAATGGATAGCACACGACTTTTCGAATACACCTTCAGCGACTTAATGTTATTCTTCAGGTGAAACAAAGCGCCTGTTGCGAATAGCAGGCCAAAGACGGTATGTAATGTTGCCGTGGTGCGGGAATAGGGCTGAAAGTAAGACATGATCCCCGTTGTTAGTAGTACGAGGAAGCTGAGCGCTATGGAAAGACTAACTAGTTTTCTAATCATGGATATGAGAGGCTTATAAAAAAATCCCCATGGGAGATTGGGGATTCTATGCTTGTCCTAGGAAGACTGCTGCTAAAGGAGATTTTGCAGCTTCTGGATACGGCTGGCAAGGAATTTTACTTGTCGCGCCTTGCCCGATGGCAATGTAAATCCGTCAAAGCTGCTGTTCAATTTGGCAGTGAATTCACTTTCAATAAGTTTGACCTCCCGAATGAGGATGGATAGACTTTCCTCGTCATTTTCGCCAACAATCCCTTCAATATCATAAGACCTTGCGTTAAACACGGGATTTTCGGATTTTTCCATTTCAGCCTTCAAAGCAACGAGGCTTTCTCGCACTTCTGTGATCACCTTAGCTTCCCCAAATTTGGTCTTAGCCCCGCGACAACTGGAGGGCTTACACCCCGCTGTTTCGGTGGGCTTCTTGGATTCCTGAGCAACTGCCTCGTGACTAATCACAAGTCCGAAAAAAAGCAATGGCAAAGCGATCGCTAGTGCTTTCAAGTTCAATTTCATCTGTTCCAATTTTATTGATAAATAGTTTTTCGAACCTAAAGACGGAGTACTTGGGAAATGATGCAAAAAAAAGTGGAACTCGCAGGAATAATAGCTAAATCAGGCTGTTTTTCAATGTTTCATTGATCTCAAGGGCGGTTTGTTTGGCTGTCTTGCCCACACCGTAAATGGTCGCTGAGGCGAAACCAGTCCAACTTCCATACCCCACTAACCAAAGGTTGGGCTCCTTTTGTGATCGTGTGAAATTGGTAGGGATGCGCGTGCCTTCCAGAAGGTTTAAGGAGATCAGATGTTGTAAACTTGGTTTGAATCCCGTGCACCAGATGATCCCTTCAAACTCCTCGCGAGTGCCATCCGTCCAAATTACTCCACGCTGATAAAATGAGGCAAACGGTCTTCGGGCATGTAGTACACCGCGACTCAGTGCTTCTTTGACGCTCTCAAGCATGACGATATCACCTAAGGAGAATGTAGCATCAGGAGTGGTGGGTTTGTTCAAAAATTTATTAGTCGCTGCCTGAAAAAGAAAACGACCATCGACATGCTCCGGCAGAAAATTAGGCGGTTCCAGCGTTACCCACGTAGTATCTGCTACTTTGGAGACTTCTGCCAGAATCTGCGCACCGGAGTTTCCACCGCCGACAATTAGTACTTTTTCTCCCCGAAATCTCTCAGGGTTGCGATAGTCTGAAGAATGCATGCTGAGTCCCTCAAAGACTCCACTGTTCGGATAGGTAGGAATGAATGGGTTTCCATGTGTTCCAGTGGCACTAACCAGGGTCCGACATTTGTAAATGCCGCCGCTGGTCTCTAAGATGAACAGATCGTCTTCTTTGATCACGGACGTTACCTGTATCGGACGTTCGATGGGTAGATTATACCTTTCTTCGTAGGCTTTGAGGTAGGCGACAAATTCATCTTTGCCAGGGTATTCATTCTTGCTTTTCGGCATCATCCAACCAGAAAGGGAGCTGTACTGTACGGGCGAAAAAAGGGTGAGGCTGTCCCATGTACTGAGCCACGAACCGCCGGCCGCTTGCTGATTGTCAAGAATCAGATAGTCTATGTTGTACCTCCGGAAAAAATAAGCAACTGACAATCCTGCCTGTCCACCGCCAATGATGATAGTATCGTATACTTTCACCGGAGCGCGCTATTTAAGCGTTCCAAGGCGCTTTTGATAGTAGAAAGGGGTGAAGCGATGTTCATTCGCATGTACAATGCGCTATCGCGATCAAACCAACTACCAGGAGTCAGAGCGAGGTTGGCCTTGTTGGCAACGGTTGCATATAGGTCATCGGCACTCAATTTTGTTTCTCGGAAATCCAGCCACACCTGATACGTCCCTTCTACTGGGAACATTTTTACCCTGGGCATTTCGCTCTCAATATAGTCTTGCATCCAGTGGATGGTTTGTTCCAGATAATTTAGCAGGCTATCGAGCCAGGCGTCACCTGATTGAAAAGCGGCAATGGTACCAAAGGTGGAAAAGGCACTACCGTGATTGAGGTACATGGAATCTAGCGTGTCTTTTATAGACTTTCTCAAGTCCCCGTCCTGGAGGTAAAGATATCCTTCGGAGATGCTTTGCATACCAAACGTTTTCGCGGGAGACCCTAAAACCGATAGGTGTTTGTTGCTGATTTCTGCTATGCTTTGGAAACGATAACCTGTGTAAATGATATCTGAATGTATTTCGTCACTCACAATCTTAATGCCATGGTGATCTGCAATTTGTACCAACCTTTCAAGTTCCGTTTTTTTCCACACACGCCCCACCGGATTGTGGGGATTGCAAAGCAAAATTATCTTCACATCTTCCGTTGAAAGTTTTTCTTCAAGATCCTCAAAGTCCATCTCATAGTTGCCATCAACTATTTTGAGTGGGTTCCTGACGATTTTGCGACCGGCGGTTTTTATTAGTCGGGCAAACTGATGATAGACTGGAGTCTGGATCAGCACACCCTCTCCGGGAGCGGTAAGTTCTCTTACTGAAATGGCCAGACCTGTGAGTACTCCGGTGACCTGGCAGAAATTCTTGGGGTTAAGGGCAAGGTTGTGACGCTTTTTATTCCACCTGGTAATGGCATCAAATACTTCAGGAGAAGCTAACTCGTACGCATAAATGCCCCGGTCAACTAGCCGTTGAAATTCGAGGGTCACAGGTTCCGGCACTTTGAAACTCATGTCTGCAATCCAGAAAGGTTCCAAGTTTTCGGTGCCGAACATGTCAAACAGGATCTTCGGGTTTTGTCGTACAAAACGGTGATCATATCCGGCGATTTCTTCGTCAAAGATGCTCATCTTGCTCATGTGATGGTTTGTGACGTAAATTAAGGAAGGCCATATAATTTAAAATCCGAAACAGACTTAGCCACAGCAACCTCGTGTTTGCATTTTTGATTGACTTACGGGTACCGAGCCACAACAGGTAGCATGGGTGGGCATGCTAGCGGGTGCGACAGGAGCACAACAGTTGTTGGCCGAGAGATGCTGAGGCTGATTGGAAATTGATTTTCTTGTTTTCATGGTACGATAATCTTACAAATGTCTTTTGATGTCTAAGACGTAAGATTGTGAAAAGGATGCATAGGTCAGCTGCGTAAGAGTAACAGCGTGCACTAGCAGGTTTTGCAATTCTTATCGTCGGGATTCATCCTGGATCGATAGTCAAGGATACTTCCCTTACCCCCCTGTATAATTGTACAGCACTCGGTAAACATTTCTTTCAGCTTCTTGCGACCCCTTTGAACCTTGGAGCGGACAGTCACATAGTTCATGTTTAGTTGCGTTGCTATGTCTTTTTGTGGGACGTTTTCCAGTTCCGAGAGCTTCATGATGGATCGATATTCTTCCGGGAGCATGTTGATGTAGGTCCGGATGCAACTGCTGAGTTCTTTCGCTGCTCCGTCATCCTCCTCGTCATGTACTGGGTGAGTCTCCTCAACATCATCAAATAAAACCCGATGTTTCCGATAGTAATCAGTGATGGTATTTTTCGCAATCGTATAAACCCAACTTTTCAGGTTGTCTACACTCGTGTTGTTAGACCTTGACAGCTTAAAAAATACTTCCTGGGTCAGATCTTCTGCGTCCTCTTTGTTGTTGATACGATTCTTCACGTATTGCAGGAGCGGGTTATACAATTGTTCGAGTTGTGTTTGCATGGAATTTGAAGTTGAAAAATGCGAGGCTGGTGAGACCAAATAATAGTAGAAACAAGTAGTTAAGTCCAAGGAGTTCATGAAGTAAAATGCCTGAAAAGGCGCCAACTGCTGCGCCAAGGTCCCACCAGGTGTTGATCCCGGAAATTACCTGTAAGCTAGAAGTGTTTGGGTGTTGGATTTGCAGGACCACCCACGGAGAAAATGTAACGATCAATGGATTAAATAAAAAAGTGATAACAATCCCGGGGACAAGCTGATCAGCAGCGATGAGAAGGATCCCGAGACAGCAACATGCACCCGCCATGTCAAAGAGTATCCGGGGCGAAATCCGTAAGGCCATAAACCCGCTGATCGCACTGACCATCAATGCAAAAAGCCGTTTTAGTAGCAGGTAGAAGGCTACTCCAGCAAGCAGCGCAGCATTTTCATGGTAATGTCCGTTAAGAAGTTTTGCCAGGACTACCACGAGGATGCCGTCTATCGCTACCGAGAAAATGAAGGTCAACAGGTTGATAGGGGTGGGAGTGAAAGTATGCTTTGCTCGGACCTGAGTGGTTTGCTTGTGCTCGAGCACGGTAGGAAGATTTGTTGCTAATAACACGCCGGTAAAGCTGATCAGCGATAGGAGCAAAAAGCTGCCAGATACATCCATTGCTTGGACCAGCATAGGCCCCAGGTACAACACTGATAATGCACCAGTGGTGGTGATGGTTTTGGATATACCGAACGCCGAAGCTGAGAGTTCTCTGGCCCCAGCTGCATAATTCAATGTAGACAGCTTAAGGCCCGCGTAGCTCAGACCCCAGGCGATTCTTGCCAGTAGGAAGATGATGGCCCCGGGTTTCATTCCATAGACCAAAGTGGTTGCGCCTGCAATGAGGGATGATACTAAGGTTACCGATCGCATGCCATGGCGCTGCACAAGATTGGCGATGGGGCTATTGCTCACGATCCTGACGAATCTGTTGACTGATAGTAACAACCCAATAAAAAGGGTAGAAAAACCCATATTCTCCCCGTAAATCGGTAGAATAGGATAGAGCAGGGCATCTCCAAGACCGGCAAAAGCCATTGCTCCACCGGACATCAAAGCTCCCCGAAACGAAGCGTTTTCCATGGAGGTTGCTGGGAGCTTTACTGACAATTGCTTTTCGAATGACAGTTATAAACGTCTAGCCACAACAAGCTGCGGCCACCTCTTCGTTGGAATCAGCGGCTGCAGTCGCACCGCAGCAGCTACTGGCGCCAAGATCTCCCAAATTGGAGCTGCAGACACCAGTTTCGGGTAAATCCAAAGTTACTTGCTTAGCCGCTTCAAAATCTCCGTCCAAATGGGCAACGATGGATCGAACCTGCTCATAACCTGTGGCCATCAAGAATGTAGGGGCCCGACCATAGCTTTTCGATCCCACGATATAAAAGTCTTTTTCCGGATGTCGGAGCTCTCTTTCTCCGTGGGGTCTCACCGTGCCGCAGCTATGAACATTAGGGTCAATGAGCTCCGCCAGATCAAAGACAGATTCCAGCGAAGCGTCCAAGTCGATCCGGACTTCACGGATCATGTCGAGATTTGGCCTGGAGCCAGTGTTGCTGATGATTTCGTCAATATCCTCGATGATGGTTTCCTGGCCATTGAGATCACCATATACATGCAAACCATTGCCTTTTCTTGCCAATTTTAATATCCGGAACGGGGTAAACACCCTTAACCTTCCGCTATTGACCAGCGCCTCTATTCGGATACCCAGTGCTCCTCGTGCTTCCAGGGCATCGTCCTGTTTGCCACCGTACACTAACTCGAGGTTCTCCTTTCGGAGGACCCATGTGAGCCGCGTGTCCGCATGCTCTTTTTGCACCTCTGCCAAGTCCAGCAGGGAGTTGATCGAAGAATGACCGCCACCGACAACCATGACATGCTTGTTTTTGTAACGTGAAAGATCCTTACTTTTTACATCGGGGATACCATAATAAATGTGTGATTGGAGCATTTCTTCGCCTTCGGCTGCTACCCCTCCGGACCCAAGGGGATTCGGTTGATTCCAAGTGCCCGATGCATCGATTACTGCGCTAGCCTCAACATACTCAACAATACCGTTCCGGTTTAGCTTGATGGAGAATGGCATGGCTTCCCTGCCCCGGGTTTTCATCTTATCCATTCCTTTGCGACCGATCGATTCCACTTTGGTATTGAGGGAGAGATAAGGCGCTATCCGGTAGTGGCGGGACAAAGGTTGGAAGTAATGATCCACTAGTTCTTTTCCGGTGGGTAGGATATCATCGTCGGGGGCGGTCCAGTCCGTCTTGAGGAGGAGTTCCCTCGCTGCCTTGTCGATATTGTAGCGCCAGGGAGAGAATACGCGCACATGGCCCCAGGAAGATAAATTGGCTCCCACGGCGTTTCCTGCCTCAAACAGGCGAAATGGTATGTTTCGTGTAGCCAAATGTGCTGCCGCTGCCAGCCCGACAGGGCCTGCCCCGACAATAGCTACTGGTAAATGATCGTTTGTCCTCATGCTTCTAGTCTGTTTATCTCATGAGACGAGCAAGAGAAGAAAAGATGCAGGAGGTAGTCGATTTTCTACGACATACCCCCACGAAGAAGGTATCAGAAACTGGCTTCTATTCGTCCCGTAGTTGGTATACGGGGCTAGCGTTGGCCGGGCCCAGGGCCACACTGGAAAGCATCACCATAGCTACGAAGACGACCAGTATTCCGCTCAGAGAAGTGGTCATCAATGATACTTGAACATGGTATTTATACATAGCATCGAGTACTGAGTTGGTGATCACATACCCGAGCCCGCTACCAGCAATCAATGAAAGTGTCAGTGTCCATAGGAACGGTTTGTTTAGGGTCTGTAGCAGCTCATGCAATGACGCTCCCAATACTTTTCTAATTCCGAGCTCCTTGCTATGGCGTGTGACATTGAGTTTTGCCAGGGAGAAGATACCAGTCATGCTTAAAAACCCGCTCAGGATCGCCATGATCATGAAAATTTTCTGCAACGCCTTGGAATCTTCACCTGAAGCTCCTAGCGCGAAATCTTTTTGGCGAAAACCCGCATAAGGCTTGTCAATGTGTTTGTGCCAAATGTTTTTGAGTTGATCCTCAACGGTGCCTAATTGCTTGCCATCCACCTTGACAGTTAAATGCCGAAACTCTTCTTCGGCAGCCACGGTAATCGTTGTTGGAATAAGTTCGGCCGCTTTTACTACGTCATCAATTAGGTCCTCCGTGACTCCAACAATTGTTTTACGTTCCCCATTCACCTTGATTATCTTGTTGATCGCCTTTTGACCGGGGAAATGTTGTCGGACAAATTCTCTATTGACAAGAACGCTATTCTTATCCGAATTGGGGCCTTCCAGGAAACCCCTACCGTCGACAATTTGCACTTGCATAAGCGATAGATATTGCCTGCCAACGGCGTGATGTCTTACTTCGTGAAAGCTGGTATCAATTTGGACATCAGCGCGCTCGCTGTATCTCCCAAAATCTCCGATGTGAGTTGCTGAGCCGGCGGTAGAGACTCCCGGAATCTGATCCACTTCCTGTTTGATAATGGCAACATATTTGGATTCGGTTGGCAGGTTGATAATTTGATCATCCTCATAGCCCAGATCCATCTCATCAAGGAAGTCCACATTCTGAGAGAAAGCAATGCCCGCTGCCAAAACAGCGATGCTAAAAGTGTACTGGCCAATAACCAGGAGCTTGTTGAGCCAACTGACACCTTTCAACTTTGCTGATTTGCGCATGATATCGATGGCCTGGAATCGCCTTGCATAGAGCGCTGGCAGTACACCAGCAACGAGTGTCGTAACCAGTAAAAAACCAGCCACAAAGAGAATGACCCCCAACAGGTTGATATCCTGCAGCATAAAGCTTATGCCTAGTTGGCTAGCGAGCACGGTCAAACCGAAGTGCGCCGCTGATAAGGCAATGACGAAAGCCAGCGAACTGATCACCGCCATCTCCAGCAGGAACTGAAAAAGGATTTGTCCGCTGCCAGAACCCATGGTTTTGCGGATACCTATTTCTTTTAATCTACGTGACATCAGCGCCATTGAGGTGTTGGCCAGATTGAAGCACGCAGTGAAAAATACCAGCATTGCCAGGGTGGAGAAAATAATCAACCCCTCGGGCCTTAAGCGCCTGTTAACGAACCGGGCAGCTCTTATCAAATCTGTCGGTAGCGGTGCCGCGAATGGTATCAACTCGAATCTCCGGATTTTTAACTCCTTGTATTGTTCATTCTGGAGGGGGATGTAAGTGTTGAGTGCCTTGGTGACTACCTGCATTTGTGTCTGGGACAACTTCAGGTAATGTCCTGTAAACTGCCCGGAGGACCAATCGTTAACATCAAGGTCCATAGCTTCGGTATAACTTTTATGACTGATGAGTAAATCAAATCGGAAGCTCGAATTGAGCGGGATTTTCTCCAGAACACCCGCAACCACCAAATCCATTTTTTGCTCATTTGTAAGGATTAGTGTTAGTGTCTTCCCTAGTGCCACCTCTTTCCCAAAGTACTTTGTGGCCAGAGACTTGGTCAAATAGACGGTTGGTTGGTCGGCTAAGTCCGCAAATGAACCATACGACAGGGGGAGCTCAAACATCTGAGTGAAGTCCTGAGAAATGATGCCCGCGGTTTGAGTATAGAAACTCTGGTTATTTTTTACCGTGATATTCTCCGTGAAAAAACTACTTACTGCTTGTACACCACCCAGTGAATTTCTCAGTTGATCATCCAATGCAAATGGAGAAAACTCATTGCGTCTTTCTTCTCCGTTTTGTACCGTGATTGAATGCAAACGATAAATATCCGCTGTGTTTCGATAAAAATTGTCGAATTCCAGATTGTAGGCATACATCATATAGACAAACACGCACATGCTCAACGCTAATCCGAGACCCAGGATATTGATGGAAACCGGCCCTTTGTTTTTCCAGGAATGTCGTAAGGCCAGTGTGACGTAGGACTTTATTAAGGAGATCATAATGGTCTTTTTGGGGTTAGGGTTTCGGGCATAAGATTTGAAACAGCGTACCACATTCCACCAGAAAAAGAAATCGGCCCTCACTTTAGATCCACCACGCTTTATTCGCAGGCTGTAGAGTTCTTCCAGGTCTCCCTCCAATTCCTCAATTCGATGGGGAACACAATACCATCGCAATAATTTAATGGCGAGTGATGGTGGTCGTTTTTTAAGGAGCGGGTTGTCATTGCCCATGTTTCGATTTTGAAATGGTCTTGGTCGCAATTTTGACAATAAATTTCACAATTGTAAGTATTATACTTGTTTCGCCTGAAAAAGTTCACTTTTGTAAGTAAAATGGTTTGATTTCCGCATGGCTCAACTGTGGAAATCGCAGCCTCGGGGGCAACGATGTGGCTTATGGGCTTTTGTGGAAGTCGATAATGATCTCCACGCGTCGATTGATTTCGTTTCGTAGATCTAAGGTGTCCAGTGGTTGCTCATCGCCGTGACCCCATGTAAGTATGGGGAAATCGAAGCCTTGTTCTCTCAGTCGTTTTTTAACCGCTTGACTTCTTTCTTGTGACAGCTCCCGATTCTTTTCATGTTGTTCATTAACAACCTCCGACGTGTGGCCGTGGATTTCCATTTTCGTAATTATGGCCGTTTCTTGGATCTCCCTAATAATGACAAAAAGATTTTCGATGGACTTTTCTGAACCTTCTTCTAAAGTGGTTTTGTTAACTACGAAATAAAGATTTGGTACGGAGAAGGTCTGGCCACTCTTCAAGTTCCTTTTTGTGCCATCGAACCAGTCCACAACCGCCTCACTAGAGAGGCTATCAGTTGCAGTTTGTTGATGGGTAGCCTCATTTAGAAATTGGGGAATATCTACCTGATAAATACCGGACCCGACTGTTCCTATCAGTGCCTTGTCGTTGAAGAATATGATCTTGTGGGCACTTGGACTGCCAAATCGGGGTGTGGACTCAGGGCTTAAAATAAGGTTTCGACCAGTTTTGCGTTCATACACGATGATGTTATTACTCAACATCCAGATATTGTCGTACGGATCCACCTCGACATCCTGGATGGTATAAATCGAGTCGTAGGAGGTCAGCTCCTGGAAGTAGCTCACGGGAAACTTTCTGACACCAGTCCCTGCGAAAAGAGTGGTATGGGTCACAATAAAGAGTTCTTCAGAGTCGCTGCCTAATGCGGATACCGGATCGTCAAAATCCAGCTTTTGTAGGAATTTGTCCTTGTTTACATAGTACAGGCCGCGGTTTGTACCGATGTAAACAATTCCCGCGGATTTTTCAATACTGGAAATGGTCTCGAAAGTGTATCTTTTTTGTTTACGTTGATAAAGCTCGCCGCCTTTTAGCCTCCTGAAACAGTCGTACTTGTCATTGATTTTTTCGATGACATACAGGCCGTCACTCGCGGTAGCCAGGAAATAGTCGCCGTTGTTTTCTACGAGGCCGATGATACCGGAGGTAAAGGTTCTTTTTTGGCAATTGATTTTTTCTCCCGAGTTGAAGTCGATAATCTCATAGTCCCTAGTAATTATTTTCGTTCCGTCCCGACTTGGGATGATCCTTGAAGTACTCCTGCGCTTGGTCTGGAGAAAATCCGGGAGTTTTATGGACTGAAAATTTGTATCTGTGACAGTAAGACCGTAATTGGAATTGATGAAAATTTTGTTGTTATCAAGTAACAAGTCTTTGATGCGGGAGTTATTCGAAACATGGAAATTGGCGATTCTGTGAATGGATGTGGCAGTTTGCCCGAATAGGTCATATTGAATCGTCAATAAGAACATCAAAATCCATATTGTTCCTTTATTTGACCCTGAAGGGATGATCGATGACTTCAATGTATTCTTCATTGCTTTCATAAAATACCCTAACGCTTAGATCGCCTTTATAGTCTTTATATTTATAAGTAATGGTTTGGTTGATAACGCCTTCTCTATCCACTTTCAATACAATTGGCCTGTCCGCCCCGATAATTATTCTCTTTTGTGTTGGTGAGAGGAAATGATACACCTCCATCAACAGGTCGGGAACATTTTCATTCGAAACGTCCGCTCTCATTTTTAGATATATTTCTCTTATTCGTCTGCCCGGTATTTCTATGCTGTTATTTAGGCGCAATTCTCGTCCTGATTTTCCCTCAGCATATAGTTCAAAGGAACTTCTTTGCAGTTCTTGCCGATAAATAGAAATTTTCCTGTTCATTTCGGCCTCCATCTCCTCTACCATGGATACTAGCAGAGCAATGGACTTTTGCATTTTGGCGATAAGGTCCTGGTCTTTTTGCCTTAGTAATTCTGATTGTTGCAGGCGATTCTTCCAGAAGATAATCTTAGATTCATCTTGCCTTTGTTTTTTCTTCAGACCTTCGATGTATGTGTACAGCCACTCTTCCGTATCTTCTAGCTCTTTTACCTTCTCCTTTAGCAGGTCGTTTTCTGCTTTGGCCTCATTTCTAATTCCTATGAGCTCTTTATTCTCCTTCTTCAGGTTTTCTATTACCGTATGAAGTGAGTCTCTTTCTTCTCTGGATTCGAGAATTCTGTTTCTAATAAACTGATAAGGATCCGTGGTTTGGGAAAAAACAGTGAGAGTAAGTAAAACGAGTACTACCGTGGGGAGCAGCTTTGATAATTTCATTGACGAATTTGCATAAAGTTCTTTCTTAGGTCCTGCTGATCTTCGACGAGTTGTTTGAACCTTTCTCTGGTGATATCCCCTTCCTTCATTTCCAACAGGTTAGTTGAAAAGAGCACTAGAATATCACTCCCTTCTATCTTATCTTGAGATTGGAAGTACTTAAGCGCGTACTCCATTTCTCCCAGGTCCCGGGTCCACTCTTGAACCATCGTCTTCCGGTCCCAATGCAGGTACAATTCATCTCGCCAAATGAAATATAAATCAGCACAGATGACGAGTACCAAGACCAAAACGTAAAGTCCTATGGCTTTGCGAGACCGTGGTTGGAGTTTCTTGTTGATTCGCCACCTATATGCGGCAAATAGAACCAGTGACAAAAGGACACAAACCCCGAGAAATACTAAGAAATGTATAACCGGAAACTTTTTAAAGAATATCGGTAATCCTTCAAGACTCATTCAGTAGGAGGTTAGGTCGAGTGTTACCACCCTTTCTGAAAAGTAGGATCATTTTCTTAAAATTACAAATGCTGTTTTAAGTAAATTCTACTTATGACGGTATTGTCATTGTAAGTATCCTTTGGAGGGTACCCATGTGGGTATATGCCGTGTCTTCCCTTCACGCTGGAGAGAATATTGCCGAATCTTAATTTCTCCTTATCTTAAATTCATGAAAAAGATCATTTGCGTATTCGCTGGGATCACCCTGTTACTCTCCTGCCAACGTCATGACCAGCAAGTGTTGATAGCCTTCTCCATATATTGTGAAATGGTTGCAAATGGAGCCAAACCCATGGCGTTGCACTATCCGATGCACCGATCAGAGATCGAAGCCTACTGGTCAAAATTCGAGGAAACAGCCGAGCAATATGACGTATCTCTTTTCAGAGAAGATAATTTCCCGATCTCCTTGCTGTTCCCTGCCAGCGCAACTGAAAATAAATCGGTTGTATTGATCTTTCGAGGGGACAGGTTAACGCAGTACAAGCAGTGGAAGGCGGATGTCAACGCCTATCGGGGAAGCGATAGTCGCGTGCTGGAATCGCTCGCTAGAAGGTTTGGAAGGTTACTGGGTTATGACTCACCCGGTATCAATCGGCTGCTAGGTAAAAACGGAGACTATCGAAGTTTGACCACCTTTGACGTCCAGCGTCAGGTAACCCACCTCTATTATGCCAATCTGGAGGAGGCGATAGATTTCTACCAAAATGTTATCCGACTCCCGCATTCGGGGACTGATAAGTTTCAGATTGGCAAAGATGCTTTCATTCACCTGCATGCCAGTAGTGAGCAGCACCCCGCTGAGCAACCTAAATCCACAGCGATAGCGTTGCTGACTGACCAATTGCCCCTCTGGTATATCTATATTCAGGAGCAGGATATCCCTATCAAATACACGTATAAACCCAAACAAGGTGGTCCCCATGATGGTTTTGTTGCCATCGACCCAGGTGGTTATTTGCTGGAATTCGAAGAATTCAAACAACACCCGGAAAACGAGCGTTTAATGGCTCGCTTGGAAGCAGCACCCAAGATTGCCTGCGGACCGGAGGGCCTATATTTCTTCGGGTCAATTACCTGGACTTACCATAAGGATTTACTCAAAATGCAACGGTTCTATGACGAAGTACTGGGATTTCCTCTGGTGGCGGACCAGGGCTGGACCAAAATCTATCAGTCTTCCTCCTATGGTTTTATCGGTCTGGTCGATGAGCGTAGAGGCATGCAAGATTATGCAGATCAGAAAGCAGTGGAGGTAGAATGGCAGGTGCTGGATTTTCAGACATTCGAAAACTACGCTCGTGGCACCTGGCAAAAGTTTCAGGCAAATGGGGATAGTTATCTAGGTCCAGAAAACTATGTTTATCGTATTCAACCTGCCAGGTAGCGTGAGTTTTAAAGTCTACCGTTATCCGCTTTGATGCCTCAAAGTAAGGAAGATACCCTGATCGATTTTGCATCAAAATGCAGGCTGTCTGGTGCTGAGATCCCCGTACCGGCATAATAGCCAAAAAGATCTCGATCCCATTTCAGTTATTTGTCGAGTGATTTGACACAAAACTCGTCGCGATTTATGAATTTTTTCTTGAGATCGGCGCCATACGCGCCCACTTTCTTGCGATTGTTTCTCGGTACTGCTGCCATTTGGCACAGTTTTCCGGTATTGTTTTTTGGGGGATTGGAAGACTTTACAGGCTTTGTCCTCCTCCTTGGGGTATTCCGCTTCCGGCAATTCTTGCCCCGCTGGGCAAGTGTTTCGAGTTTTTTGGTGGACTCATGGTGTTGACCGGTTTCTATAGTAGGATCGGGGCATTGATGATAGGCTCGACCGTTGCTCGTCGCGGTAGTGTGTTGCCCATGGATTCAAGATATTCTCCGATGCTGCCATGGCAGCTGATCTTGTGATTATGAGCATTGTGATCATGCTTGGAGGTCCGGGAAAGTTTACCATAAAGGAGTGGCCTACCCGTGTTGATCAGGCAGTCCTCTAAGTCACATCAGCTCAACTGCTATTGGGATAAGCTATTCCGGAATTCAAATAAGAACAAAATGACCAATAAACACCTCACGTACTTTAGGGGTATGACCAAATTATCTTGCTGTTTTTTCTTCTCCGTACTCGCCCAGTTTGCTTTTTGTCAATCGGTTAACAACAGCTTTGTAGCCTTTACCATACCGGAAAAGGATTTACTACCGGAGAGCATAGCTTTCGATCCTGCCACAAGCACATTTTACGTCAGCAGTACCAGGAAAAGGTAAGGTCTTGCAGGTGGGTGAGGATGACAGTATCCGGGACTTTATTGCCGAACGTCAGGATGGTTTGTGGATGACCATTGGCATGAAGATAGATGCTCGGCGTAGAACCCTGTGGGTCTGTAGTTCCGGAGGCGGTAATCTTGTTGGGTACGATCAAACCGATGAGGTGGAGGGAAGGCCGGCCGGCATTTTCAAATTTGATCTTGGCTCGGGCCGTCTGATAAAGAAATACGTTCTGGACGCTCACGGAGAGGTTCATTTTTTCAATGACCTGGTCATTGCGGAAAATGGCGATGTATATGCCACCCACATGTTTGAAGAGGCCGCGATTTACAGCATAGCAGCTGCGACCGATCAACTGGAGGTTTTTGTGACAGATGCTTCGATCAAGTTTCCAAATGGAATTACCAAAGTGCCGGATCAACCTATATTGTTTGTTGCGCATTCGGCAGGTATCGCAAGGATAGATACCCGCGATAAAACAGTTTCGGAGGTAATCGTGCCGGAAGGGCTGGAGGTAAGTGGAAAAGGCGGCATGGACGGTTTGTATTATTACCAAAACTCACTAGTAGGTGTTCAATCAGGAGCGAAGACTGTCCGGCGTTTTCGACTCAACAAGAGGCACACGACAATTGTCAGTGACAAGGTGCTCGAGCAGAACCATCCGATGATGGATCGCCCTACTACCGGAGGTAGTTGTGGGTTCAGAATTCTACTTCGTCGCCAATGCCCAGTTTGACCGATTCACGGAAGATGGGAGCCTATTCCCGCTGGATCAATTGTATGAGGTAGTCATCCTGAAAACTAAGTTTGAGTGATCGTGAAGCGCCTACTTGTATTACTTTTTTTTGTTTCTTCCATGTCTTTTGCAAGTGCCCAAGAGCAGACGCTTGAAGAATTACTCAATTATCCGGTTGGAGGGATCTGGACATCCCTCAACGACCAGAATGATCATAGACCTGAAGGATTTAAGCAGTTTTTCATGGACTTTCACAATGGACTGAACCTGGAATCTGTCTACGGTTTGATTGGAGGTGTGAGGAACAATGGCGATACCGTCCTGCTCACAGAGATTTGGAATTTTGTAAACCCTGCTGATTCCAACATCTTTTTTGTTCAACGTGCCAGCTGGGGAGAAACCAGCGTAGGTACTATCAAACCCCACGAAGGGAAACACCTTGATATCCAATTTAGGTCTACGATGGCGGATGGCCGGACTTACTATACCAAGGACATTCATTATATCGATGGCCCCAATACTATGAGGGCTGTGACTTTCCAAAAAATGAAGGAGGAGGAGGATTGGCGAGAGGTGCACAGGTCGCTTTGGACCAGAACTGAAAAATGAAATAACTAATTGACTTGATGAAGAAGCTATTCGTACTGACTTTTGCATTATTGGCTGGTATTATGAGCCGGTCGCAAAGCCTTGATAACCCACTGGTTGCCTTTGATTATTATATGGGCGTCTGGTTGCTGCCATCAGACCATCCGGCAGTAGCTTACAACCCAAAGCTAGTTGACCTGCAGGTCATTTCATTTAAGTGGGGGACGCAACGTAAGGTCATTCACTCGACCACAGGTATTGTTTCGGAAGAGGACAACATCCCCTTTTCTGAGGGTTTGATTGTCTTATAATCCAAGAACCAAAACCATCCCCTGGATCGAGTATCAATACGATGGAGACCTATTTTTCGACGGAACCTACACGGTGTTGGAAAATGGTCAAATGCAGCGGCTGTATACCGTCAACTATGTAGTAGGTGACAAAACCATCCCTCACCCAGAGGAGGAAGGATGGACCAGGTTGTATCGCGAAACATTTATACCAATTTCCCCGGGACACCATTGATTGGGTAACGGAGACCTACATCGGAGGTGAGTGGATCGAAGCGGGCACTCCCGGCGGCTCGAGTGCGGTTCGCAAGAAGTAGATCGCACCAATCATAGCCTGTTGCGAGCCAGGACAGTATTCAGTTGCTCCCGATACTTCCCGCCAATAGGTAACTCCGCCTTTTCCAATTTCGAGATCTGTCGCAGTGAAAGCGTTGATTTGGTGAATGTTTACAATGTAAGATCTGTGTGATCGAATGAATTGGTCTGAAGGTAATATTTCTTCCAGGTAGGTCAGTTTCTGATAACTAATGAGTGTTTTTCCCTCTGTAAAGAATTTCACGTAGTTACTGAGTCCCTCTATGTACAATATCTTGCTTAGCTCCACCTTGACCATTTTCATGTCAACTTTGATATAGATATAGGGTTGACCTGGAGCGCTGGGCCATACCTGAGGATAATACCTTGTTAATGGCCTTGAGGAATCGCTCATAGGAAATGGGCTTCAGCAGGTAGTCCACGACATTCAGATCGTAACCCTCCAGGGCATAATCGCGGTAGGCCGTTGTAATGATCACTTTGGGAGGATTCGCCAGGTTTTTTAGGAAAGCCAGTCCAGTTAAATGCGGCATCTCAATATCTAAAAAGATCAAATCCACAGACTGCTTTTGAAGTACATTATTTGCCTCTAAAGCATTGATGCATTTGCCTGTTACGACTAGTTGGTCAAGCGGTTCCAGGTACTTTTCAATTATTTCCTGCGCTATTGGCTCATCATCTATGATCAAACATTGGATTTTCATGCCAGGTCGGTTATGTGGAGATTTACGATAAATTCACCTTCGGTCTCGTGGTAGTTTAAGTCGTGTTTATCTGGGAAGAGAAGCATCAGCCTTTTTCTTACATTGGCAATACCCAGTCCATTATGGCCGGACGTATCAATAGGTGGTCTTTGATTGGCAATCACTTTGTTGGAGACCCTAAAATGGAAGTCACGCTCTTGCATTTCAATTCGTATGGAAATGGCACCGTCCCGCGAGCTCTTGTTTACACCATGTTTGAAACTATTTTCGACAAATGGCAATAGCAGCAACGGAGGAATTTCCAAAGCGTCAATGTCGCCGAGGACTTCCATATCCACGGTGAAGCGATTGCCATACCTTATTTGTTCAAGCCCAACGTATCGCTCTATTTGATCTATTTCCTTGGATAGTGCGATCCGGTCATGATCAGCTTCATAAAGTATATAACTCATTAGCTCAGAAAGCTTCAAAACCACCTCGGGCGTTTTATCAGATTTCTTGAGTGCCAGGCCATATAAATTGTTTAATGTGTTGAAAAAGAAGTGGGGATTGATCTGAGATCGTAGGTAGCTCAATTCCGCCTTGACCTTACCATTTCGAAGCATTTCTGCCTTTCGTTCACTCGATACCCACCTCGACATAACAGCCAGACCAATAATGAATATAGCGGGTGAAGTAATAATCATTGCTGATTGTAAGAACTTATACATCGTCCAAAAGTCGCCTCGTTCCCATCCTGGAAATAAAAGGTCACTGAGGTAGGAATGTATCAGTAGGCGATGAAGGAAGCTGGCTATAATGATGCTTAAAATAGAGTAGATGATATAACGCGCGAACCTGCGCTTCAGCAAGAACCAAGGTAGGAGCCAGAAATAGTTGAGATAGGTCGTAAAAAGCCTGAAGGGAAAAAAGGCCAGTTCAAAGTAAAATGCCTCCTTGAATTCATGGTCATAACCCCCCTCCACAAATGTGAAGATGCCCATGTAGGCGATCCAAAAAAGGACGTGAATAAGAACTTCCTGGCGAATTGACATTTCCAGGGTCCAATTTAGTGATACCAGAGGGCATAGGAGGTTTTACACCGGTTTTCAGGTAAGGGAATACCCTGTTCTGGCATGAAAAACATTGTTATCGAAATAGTGAGATCACCTATTCGCATAATTCTGAAAAAGGGAGCCTAGGGAGATCGTTTTAAAAGTGAGACGGTCATGCGATTTGCCCTGCCGTCGAAGACGGTACTAACACAATCATAAGTCTATGGCATCAAATATGTCCAATCGTAGGAAATTTGTAAAACGTGGTGTATTGGGACTCGCCACACTTTCAACAGCGGATTTGGCGCTGGCCAGGGGAGGTAGTTCACACCCCTGGAATGAAAGTCAGGAAAGCGTTTTTTACCGGTATCCGGCCATCGATGATGAGCAAGTTCAAAGCGTAGTAGGTGCAGCCCATAGCGATTTGGAAAAGGTAAAAGAACTGGTTTCGAATAAACCTGAACTTGCCACAGCCACGTGGGATTGGGGGTTTGGAGATTTCGAATCCGCGCTGGGTGCAGCTTCCCACATGGCCAGAACGGACATTGCCTCATATCTCATGAACAATGGTGCCAGGCCTGATATTTTTACCTATGCCATGATGGGAGAGTATGAGGTGGTTAAGTCCATGATAGAAGCCTTTCCGGGCATCCAAAAAACCAGAGGCCCACACGGTATTACCTTACTTCAACATGCCAAAAACCGATTGCGGCGAGATGCAAGTGGCAGCCAGAAAGCCAAGAGCAATCGGCTAATCTCGTATCTCGAAGCACTTGGCGATGCTGACCTGGGACCTCAGGGTATGTCCATGACGGAGGATGAAAAGGCGTTATACCTGGGTAAGTACAGGTTCGGGGAGGAAGAAAGTGAAGTGCTTGAGGTCAGCCTGAACATGCGCAAAATGCTTCAGATTGGCAGGTATGGTCAATTCGGATCACCGCTAAATAAAGTCGGAGATGCCCGTTTCTCCCCCAGTGGTGCACTTTCCGTGGTGATCGAATTCAAGAAAGAGGGAGCTGTGATGAAATCATTGACGATCCACCATCCAAATCCCATATTAACTGCCACGAGAATTTAAATCACTCATAACCCCGAGACCACACAATAGTCGCCTCGCTACAGGCAAAGTGCTTAGGGCTCTACGCCATTGGCGATCCATGCTTCTGCCATGGTTTCCCAGTTGGTATGCTTGGAGGCATCGATATACCTTTTGGTCTGATCCAGATTCCATTCAGTAGTCAGTCGCTTTGCCTGCATTTTGACTAGGGTACTGTCAGAGATGGTAGCAGACCTCTCGATTCTGTTTTCGGTGAGCTCGGGGTTTGCGCTAAGAATGGCTTGGCTTTCAGGCGGCAGCGGTTTCATCTCACGCATATCGCTAAGCAGCCCGAATTTCTCCGGTAAGGTGTCCAGAACTTGCTTGAATTCCTTCTTATAAGCCGACATTTCATCAGGCGGAATAAATCCGGAAAAGGTCAATTTCACGCCATAGGTTTTGCGCTCTATTTTGTACATGGCGGAGGTGTTAGCTAAATAACTAATGGGAAGTTAGGGAATATATTCGCACAAAAAGAACCAGTGCTAACTGTATGGTAATTACGATTTGGGTTTAGCCATGGGTTTAGCGTGATCACGCTGTTGACATAATCACAAAATACTATTTTTTGTTCAGTTCGGATTTTATAAAATTGATCGCATGGATGTGAATTTATTAGTTCATGTGCTCATCGCTTTTGGTGCGTTGCAGGCGTTTTTCCTGGCGGTTATTTTGATTGTCAACGGTCGGCAGATCTCCACCCGATTGTTTGCGTTTTTTCTGGTTATCGAGGGCTTTACATTGATTGAGCGTTTGCTGGCCGAGACCGGCATGATGAACGTGATTCCCCATTTGTTGGGAATAAGCTATCCGATCAGTTTTCTAAAGCCTGCCATTCTATATTTCCTGGCGCTTTCCATGACGCAGCCTACGTACCGGATCATGCGGGCGCAATTGGCCCACGCAATACCGTTTTTGTTCATGTTGCTTCTTAATGTGCCGTTTTACGCTTTGCCGGGAGCTGAGAAGGTGGCCAAAGTATCTGCATTTATTCATTACGTACCAGCGTATACCAATTTCAATTTTTGGTTTTTCCTGTCCTTCTTTTTGTATATCGGCGCTTACTTATTTGTCAGTATTAGGGCCTTGCGCATTTACAAGAGCCACATTAAAAGCAACGGGCAGGCCAACTGGTTTTTAAAGGTCCTATATCTCTATGTGGGACTTTTGCTTGTACAGCTGGTGCATTTTGTGTTGCGACCAACCGGTTGGGTGGAATTTGCTTACATCAATGAGGTCAGTATGTTATTGATGACTTTTCTAATCCAGTCGATTGCTTATAATTTCCTGGCCAGATCCAAACTTATGGATTCTCGGGACGGCCGGTTTCAGCACGATCTGAAGCAACTTTCGAAGGATGGTGAAAAAATAAAGAAGCGATTGGAAACGGAAAAAGACTACCTGAATGATACCTTGAACCTGGAGATGTTTGCCGCTTCCTTGTCCTTGCCGCGGAAATATGTATCTGAGGTGATCAATCAAAGTTTTGGTACCACATTTAAGGGTTTGATCAACCAGTACAGGGTTGAGCAGGTGATAGCGCTGATGATGGATGACAGCTTAGTGAATGTGCAGGTCACGGAGTTGGGATTAAGATCGGGGTTTAACAATAAGGTCAGTTTCTATAGAACCTTCAAGAAGATCACCGGAAAATCCCCAACATATTATCGCGATACTATTGCGAAGGATCGCCAGACTCAAAAAAACACCTGAATTCAGGGTACAAATTCGTTTGGTTACCTGCTTTTGATCGCGCTCACCTAAAATAGCCGTCAACCAAATCAATAGTCATGAAATTTGAAGGTTACATCGACATTCACCAACCAATACAGGTGGTAACGGCAATTTTTGCCGACCCCCAATATCTTGGGGAATACCAGGAAGGATTTGTCAGAAAGGAATTGGAAAAAGGAGAACAGGGTAAGGTAGGTGCCATCTCGAAGATGTACTATCAGAATGGTAAGCATGAAATGGTACTACAAGAGACAATCGTAAGCAATAAGCTTCCAGGATCCTTTGAGGCATTCTATCATCACAAACACATGGACAACACGATGAAGGTGGAGTTCACCGAATTGGAGAAAGGAACGACCAGATACAAGGTAAAAGTTGAATACACCAGGATCGATTGGGTAATGCCTAGGTTAATGGCTATACTTTTTCCTGGTATGTTTGAAAAGCCCGCCCGAAAATGGATGGAGAACTTCAAGGGTTTCGTGGAATCCCAGGGTGCGGAAGATACATCAGCTGGTGAGTGAGTTCTGAAAGAAGGATCTAAAAAGCGCCCAGCCTCATTGTTCCTTGATCCAAAGGATCCCCTTGATTGCGTTCGGGGAAAAAACCGGAGAATATTACATGATTTTCTCAAGTTTATCTATTGCCAGCAGTGCGCAGGATTGCGATGTTTGTAGGATTTGGTGCCCATTGAGGAAGGCTGGTGAGAGGACGATCACATAACTTAGAAAATTGGTTCAGATAAAGGATATAGCAGTGTCGGATATTGCCTTGCCCAGGCGAGTGATGAGACACGTCCTGATTTGGTGTGAGAAGGGAAATGTCAGCATACAAATAGACGGTAAGGACTTCAACCTGCGTCAACATGAACTTGTAACTGTTACTTCCGGTCAGGTGCATTTTCTCAAAGGAGCAAATACGGCAGAAGGTCATGTCCTTGAATTTACCTACGACTTTTTTTGCAAGGATGACAAGGACTTAGAGTTGATCTTCGAAAATGGCTTGTTCTGCCATTTTGATGACAACCAGGTGATCAAAATTGAAGATCATACTACGGTATCCTTCCAACTAGGGCTGATAAAACAGGAATTGGCCTCAAAGCCTTACCAGTATCTGACATCAGTGCATTCCAGGATTGAGTTAATACTCGTGGCGATTAACCGGGCCAAAGTGAGCCGAGGCGACCAAATTTGGAGACCCAATGCACTCTTTTTGAAATTTCTGGAACTGGTCAGGGCATCATTTGATGCTAGCTTTACCCTGGCAGAATACGCACAGCAACTGAAAACAACGGAACAAAAATTAAATGAGCAAGCCAAGACTCATACGGGGAAAACAGCCCAAATGGTCATTTACGGACTGATCGCTTCTGAAGCTAAGCGGTTATTGATTTATGACTCGTTGAATGTCAAGCAGATCGCGTATAAGCTTGGCTTTAATGATCCCTTCTACTTTTCTAATTTCTTCAAAAAGCAGACTGGCGTGTCGCCCAAAACCTTCCGGGCGCAACTTGATTGAATATTACATGTTTTTCTGAAAAACCTCCATTCCGATGGTTTGGGCTATGTAGGACATTTGCCCAGAATAAACAAAACCGGAAAATATGGAGGGAATTATTCGATTACGATTGATACTGACTTTCGCTGTAGGATGCGGCCAGTCTGCGTCAACAGAGACAAAAATAAATTCAGATGACATGATGAAAAAATTAGACCCCAAACTACCTACGATAGGAATTCTGGTCTTCGAAGGGTTTCTCGCCTCCGAGATCTTGGCACCAGTTGATGTGTTCACAAAGGCAAATGCTGATGGCATGGCACTTTTCAATGTCGTTACCATAGCCAAAGAAGATAAGCTTTACCGAAGCGAAGAGGGCCTTAGCATTCAGCCGGACCTGCGACTCTCCGAAGTGTCGAAACTTCAAGTTCTGGTCATACCGAGCTCCTTTCGCCCAGATCAGCAAGTTGAGGATTCAGTGTTGATCGATTTTATTCGAATACACGGTGCTGAAGTGGACTACATCGCAAGCCATTGTGCAGGGGCTTTTATGTTGGGTGAGTCTGGCGTTGCGAAAGGGCGAAAGGTGGTGACCTATGTAGGAGGAGGCAAAAGCCTGCAGGCTGACTACCCTGACATGCGGGTACAGGATGACCAGAAAGTAGATTATGTACTTGATGGAAAGATCTTATCCTCTAATGGAAGTCTTGTTAGTTATCCGGCTTCCCTGGAGTTACTCGAAATCCTTACAGATAAGGATCATCGCCAATTTGTGGAAGAGCAGTTATTATGGAACAAACTGAAGTTGAATTGATCATGGATATTAGGAATTACATGGTGCAAACAGATGCGCAACACTGGGAACAGCTGAATGAAGAAGGTGTTGATTGCACAGGACTCAAATGGATGCCGCTCAAGTTTGATGAGCATGGCACCAGGCCGGTTAGTTTTCTCTTGAAATTTGAACCAGGGTCTCAGTACCCCTATCACAATCACCCGGAAGGAGAAGAGATCCTGGTTCTCAAAGGGAGCTGTGAAATTGAAGGTGTTTCCTTTACGAAAGGCGATTACCTGTATACCCCACCGGGTTTTAAACACTCGGTCCGATCAACAGGAGGTTGTACACTCTTTTTAATGGTTCCTAAGGAAGTGGAAATTCTGTGACTGAGGAGTACGAACCTGGCGTGCTAGTTCAAAGTCGCAGAAGTTTGAGAAATGCTTAAATGCAACAATGTTGCATTTATGATTTGACTCTTCTAACTTTGCCTCTTAAGACATTTTTCTAGTAATCTTTTTCCCTATGAACGATGGCAACATGTACGATGTGATCATTGTCGGCGGTAGCTACGCTGGCCTTTCTGCTGCTATGTCTTTGGGTCGGTCCATGAGAAAGACCCTGGTCATTGATAGTGGTAGGCCCTGCAATCGCCAGACACCACATTCGCACAACTTCCTGACTCAAGATGGTGTAGCACCAGGAGATATTTCCCATATCGCCAGAAATCAGGTTGAACAATACCCTACTGTCACTTTTTATGATGGCTTGGCTATACATGGCCGGAAGGTAGGTGGCCTGTTTGAGGTGGACACCCAAGGTGGGGAAATGTTTAGGGGTAAAAAATTGATCTTTACTACAGGAATCAAGGACATCTTACCGGAGATCGAGGGGTTCTCGGCGTGTTGGGGTCGTACGATTGTCCATTGTCCTTATTGTCACGGCTATGAATTTAGAGGCCAGAAAACTGGCATCTTGGCAAATGGCGAAATGGCATATCACCTTGCCTCGCTGGTGCACAATTTGACCCGGAACCTCACGCTTGTAACAAATGGTGAGGCCCATTTTTCTGACCTTCAACGATCCATCCTGGAAAAGCACGACATCCGTATCCTGGAATTTAAGATCCAGAAAATTGATCAGGAGGAAGGGCGAATTCAGCAAGTGATATTTGACAAGGGGCATAAGCTGACGTTGGATGTCCTTTATGGTCACGTACCCTTTAGTCAGCACTGTGGTATTCCGGTTTCACTGGGTTGTCAATTGACCGAATCAGGACATATCGCCACCAACGAATTTCATGAGACAAATATTGAAGGAGTGTACGCTGCTGGCGATTGTGCATCGCCGCTCCGTTCAGTGGCTAATGCCGTCGCAGGAGGTAATTTCCTTGGCGCCTTTATCAATAAGAAATTGGTTGATGAGCAGTTCTGAGATAGTTTCTTAGCTCCTTGTCGGGGACGTCAATTCCCTATAATGAAACTGCGTTCGCTGAATGCTGGAAGGCTAGGTTCACCCTCATAAAAATACCTGATCTCCTCCTTCCGATCCGATAAGCCCAGACTGTAAAGAGCAGGTACAAAGTGGTCGGGAGTTGGCGCGGCTAGCTGACCTAGTTTGTGGCTGTTTTGATAATTGATGATCTTGGAAAAGTCCCGCTGATCAATCTGGTCCCGGATCCAGGCATCATATTCCAGTTCCCATCCATATGGGGTATTGTCACCGACCGAGAGCTTCTTTCCTGCAAGCTGGAGGTTATGTATGAGCGACCCACTCCCAATGATGAGTACTCCTTTTTCCCTTAGCGTTTTTAGTTGTTTGCCAAGCTCGAAATGATAGTTGGGCGCAGCGTGGTAGTGGATGCTTAGCTGAAAGACCGGGACATCCCCGGCTGGGAACAAATGCATCAACATGGGCCAGGCTCCATGGTCCAGTCCCCAATCCGTAGTTTCTCGTACGGAGGGGACAATCCGATGCACCTCCTTCGCGATGTGAGGTGCACCGGAGGCTTGATATTTCACCTGGTAATACGCTTCCGGGAAGCCGTAGTAATCAAAGATCTGTGTCTGTTCGGGACAAATGTTTACATAAGTACCTTGTGTGCACCAATGGGCCGATATGACCAGCGCCGCCTTTACCTCATACTTTTGCTGTAGCACTTTCCCCAGTTCATACAAGGTATCCCAGAATGGTCGTTCTTCCTTTGAGCGTGGAATGTCCATTGGGTTGCCGTGAGAAGTGAATAAAACCGGCATCTTCTTTCCCTGGAGCGGAAGGTCGCTGATAAAGCGTTTAAAACTCCCTATTGTACTCATGAAGTAATAACTAATACTCGGAGGAATGAATTCCCTGAGGCAATATTTACGTCCTCCTGTTCGGTTAAGTGTTTTTATCGATCCGCTTTAGAAATCATGGAATTCAGTTTGATCGTTACAATTACTCCTGCCAGGACCGCAGTAATGCCATTGGCCAGTATCAGCGGTTGATCTTCGATTATGAATCCATGAACACACCAACATATTGTCCCGAAAAAGATCATGGAAAAAGTGCTTAGACTTAGATTTTTCGTTTCTCCTGACCTGATTGTTTTAATTGCCTGAGGGACAAATGCCGTGGTTGTCAGAAACGCTGCTATTACACCAATATTAAATGTCATATACTCACCTTGTTTCAGTTCGAATCAATCAATTTTCGGGTAGAAGGGCACACGTTTTCCGCCGCTGGGTTTGTCAATCAAACGTGACGAGCTAAGTGGTCGTTGGGGCAAATCTCGTCTGCGCAATGCCAGATTTCAGTGTACCGAGAAGCAAATCTGATCACTTTTTTGGCCAGTGCCAATAGCCATCAAGTGAAAACGATTGTACTTGCTCTCCAGGGGATAAACCGCGAACAATGATCAACCATAGCCCGCCATGGACTCATAGCCGTTACTATTATTCAAAAGCGGAAAGATGGTCAATTTGGCCAGTTTTTAATAGCAATTTGCCTTACTGTCCATTGGTAAATTTCAATCCTGATCAATTCTCGTCGAGGGCTTCGGCGAGTTCCTTATAACGATCAGCCTTTGCTCTATCATTCAAGGCCTCGTAAACATCAGCAAGTGCCAACAGTGGCCTGCTGGTATCAGGTTTCGCCTCAACCAGAATTTCATAAATACGGATGGCTTCATCATATTGCCCGTGGGTTTCGAAGAATGATGCGATGGAGTAAGGTCGATTTCCCCTGAGCGCTGCCAAAAATGGGGGTGATGCCAGCTGCTCATAGAATTCGCTAAATATTTGGTAATCATCTGCTCGAATTGCTGATCGAATGATAGTGAACTTGGTCCAGTCGGTTAATTCCGGGTTCAGGCCAAACTGATCAAAACGCTGTTGATTGTAGGAATAAGCATAGTCCATGCCACCCAACTGGAGAAAATCGTTGAGCTCATTTACCTGAAGTTCCGGATAGAATTGATAATACTTTCTCAACCCATGGTACAGGGTGCTGTAGGGAGTGGATCGATGCTCTTCACCCGGGAGTTGTTGGAACGACCATCGTTCGATGACCTGCTGATCTGCTGATAGAAAATCGTTGAGCTTTTGGGTACCTGCTGCTACCATACCTTCGTTATCACCCACGGTGAAATGAATCCTGGCTGACCGGGAGAACCCATGACTGGAAAGACTGTCTAGGCGGTCCACGGACCGGTCAATCGGAAATGGACTCGCCAGAAAGAATGCATCAAAAAGCGCCGGTCGATCGATCATTGTCTGCAGTCCGAAACTGCCACCATATTCCCAGGCGAAAAATAATCTTTCAGTGGATGTGCGAAATCTCTCATCTATCAGTGCTACGACTTCTTCTTCGAGGTACGCCGAAAATGCTTTGGCACCGCCGGTGAAGTGACGAAAACGATCGGGATACTTGTTTTTTACACCGACAATAATGAATGGTGGGGTCAGGTTGAACTGGGTGAATGATTGCAGCAAACTCACAGCATACAGGTAAAAGCGCTGGCCGTCCAGCAGGTACAGTACCGGATAGTCTTGTTCCGCTGAATAGTAACCTTCAGGCAGGTAGATCAGGACCTCCCGGTCTTCCGCAAGTGCCTGAGATTGTATGCTGATTGATTGCCCGACGACATGGTCGGTAAGCGGGGCCTGGCCTGAAGTGCTTTGCGTTGGTAAGATAAAAAGTGCCACAACTAATAAACTCAGAACGTATGACTGAATGGACCTGCTCTTCATAAGTGATGTTTTAAAAAATGTTCGCTGGTGCGATAATAGCTCATTCCAAGTTCAACGACGAAGGAGGGCGATGGATTCATGGCCAATCCCTGACCCAGACCAATGGGTTTGATCTTTTAGCTTAGACAAAGGTAATGGTGGTCCGATTCACACCTCGAAAACGGGATCAGCAAAAAAATGACATCCCTTTGATCGGATGTTAAAGCGCCGACCCAGATAATTCCGTGTCCATTCCGGATTGTGGATAGGCTTAGCATCCTGAACGAGTTGCAAGTAGGTGTCTTCTATGATTTTATTAGAAGTCTTTTTGACTGATGACTCAGAGAAGTCAATCGTACCTATCCAAACTTCCACCTCTTCCAACCAGACATTCAAATCGGCAAGTTTTACTTTTATGGTTTGGGATATGTCTTGCTTATAAGCGTAGCCTATATAGAGCAATTCTTCATCGCGACCCAGGCAAAAAAGCTTGGCAGGTTGAGTGCCTCCTGTCTGGTATTTGTCTCTTTGCCACCTTATCGTGATGCGTGATATCAAAGAATGAGTAATTTTTCAGCCTTCTTGGCCATTTCTCCTGGTCGTTTGACTTTGCATTTTCTCAATTACCACGAGAAACTCTTCGTACGAGAGCCTTGATTTTTCCAGGAAGTTGGTGTAGCCCTTACGAAGCCAAGAGCGAAAGGAATTTCGAGAAGAAGCAATCAGAACAACGCTTCCCGACCCAAGTTTTATCTCGTCCTGACTGACATCCAGATCCAGAAAAAGTACATCAAACCCCGTTTCCACATTGGTATCCGAATACAGCGAAATGCCAGGTGTTCTTTCAATAAAATCAGTAAGGATTTTACCTTCGAAGGATTTGCTGTTTTGGACTTTGCAGGTCATTTGATTGCTTAAGGCTCTATTACGAATATATAGACTAAAGGCATTAATTGACACCATTTATCGTCAGTTATGGTCCAATTGTCGATGATCCATAAGTTTCCATCGACGACCAATTTTATAGCATTTGGATTCGCTTCATTAGCTTGGGACGCATTGTTTGACTAATGGGAATAATCTTGTCGCCAACTTGCAGATTTGTTTGATCGATGTTGACAATTTTATTCAACTGTACGATGAAGGATCTATGCACACGAACGAAATCGTCGCTTAGCCTGCCTTCTATTTTTGTGAGAGTAGAATGGATCACATAAACTTTTTTCGCCGTACCGATCTTCACATAATCGCCAAAAGCCTCGGCGTATTGAATGTCCCTGGTGGATATGCTTACCAAAAGGGAATCCTCGCGGACGTAAAAGGTTTCTTCACCACTAGCTCGAGATTCCGTGGGTGGATTAAAGTTGTTTTTAGCCTTGGAAACCGCCTTGAGAAATCTGGCATAGTTGTCAACGGGCTTTAGGAGATAATCGGCCACGTCTAATTCAAAAGCCTCAACTGCATATTCTTTTTTGCCGGTAATAATGATTGTTTGAGGTACTTGCGGCAAAGATTTTAGAATATCAAACCCGGAGATCTCTGGCATTTCTACATCCAATAGCAGCAAATCGGGGGATGTGGTGAGGATATTGTCAAGGGCAACCACAGGATCTGAGAACGCGCCTTCTAGCTTCAGGAAGTTAGTCTTTTCTACAAAGCCTGCGATCAGTTTCATTTGTAATTTGTCGTCATCTACGACTATGGTCTTAATTATTGATTCCATCTTTATTTGTCAATCCAGAAGTGATTGTGCGTAATTTATCATAGTGTTCTTGCACTTTGTTAAAGATCATTTTTGTCGGACTACCCGCCGAGATCATCTTTTCAATTTCTTGCAATTCATTGGCCATTTCATCCAGCCCTACTAATCGAAAACTCGATTTGTTTTTGTGCGCATAGGCCCCTATCAGGCTTGTATCCTTATTGGCGATGGCGTGGGTGAGGGCTTCCGACTCTTCAGCAAGTACGTCGCGAAAGAAACCCATGTAATCATCAACATCCGAGCTGCCGCCAAGGTTTTTTTCGAGTTTGGACGATATCTGCGTCATCAGATCCTTTTTTGGACGCAAAGGAGTCTTATTTAGGTGTCCCTGAAGCTTAGCGTGCAGATCGCCCGGGTTCACCGGTTTGGTAAGAAAATCGTTCATACCTGCCTGAAAAACTTTGTCTCTTTCGTCGCCCATGGCAGCTGCGGTGAGGGCAATTACCGGAAGGTCCTGATAATACCTGTCAGTTTGATCACGAATCTTCTCAATGGCTTCGTAACCGTCCATCACGGGCATTTGAAGATCCATTAAAACCAGGTCGAAGCCTTTACCTTCTAGTAGCTCCAAGGCCTGTAACCCGTTGGAAGCGCGGGCGACCTGGCACCCCCATAATTGTAAAAACTCAGTGGCGATTACAGCATTGAAATCATTGTCTTCGACAAGCAAGACACTGGCTTCAAAAGCTTGCAACGGAGTTTTTGGTCGGTCCTGGTGCGCCTCGTCGGTCTGTGTTTCGAGTATTAGGTCGAAAAAAAATGCGGACCCATGGCCAGGTTCGCTTTCCACACTTATCTCACTTTCCATCAACTCGAGCAGGCGCTTGGTGATTGCCAGCCCCAAGCCGGAACCGCCAAACCTTCTGGCAGTACTGGAATCTTGCTGAGCGAATACTTCAAAGATCTCCGCCTGCTTCTCTTGGGGTATCCCGATGCCTGTATCCTCGATGATAAACTGCAAATGGTCGAATTCTCCATGACTGGCTAAGTGATCTACAAACAATGTCACGCGCCCTTTTTCGGTAAATTTGATCCCATTGCTTAGCAGGTTGTGAAGGACCTGGGAGACCCTGACCGGGTCTCCCAGATAGGTACGGGCCAGCTTGGAGGATTTTTCTAAACTTACCGCTATCCCCTTATCGTCTCCGAGTACTTTGTAGTTTTCAAATACTGATTCCAAAAGACTTACGAGATCGAAGGGTGTCCGTTCGATTTCAAGTTTGCCCTCATCTATTTTGTTGAAATCCAGAATGTCATTTACAATGGCGTGCAGGTTGTCGCCACTTTGCTTCAACATTTTTAGGTAGGGGATCTGTGCCAGGGTTGGTTCTTTGTTGAGCAGCAAATGGGTCGTACCGATGATGCCGTTCAATGGTGTCCTTATCTCGTGGGACATCATAGACAAAAAGCTTGCTTTCGCCGCGGATCCCTGTTCTGCCTTTACTTTCTCTTCCTCCAGCTGCCCGCGCTCTGCAATATTGTCCAGGACGCCTCCTAGCCAGTTGGCGTAGAGTTTGATGAACTCGCCATCGTAGTTGGAAAAAGGATCACTCCTTTCTATGGTTGAAATAAAATTTACGGTGCCGAATATTTCACCGCCTTGCATTACAACTGAACCTACATAGGCGCGGACCACTTCCTCGTCGAAACAGGGATGTTTGGCATAACGAAACTTTGACAGATGGTCGATGAGCACAGTCGATCGACTTTTCACCGCAAAATCACAAAAAGTACTTTCTATCTCATATGTTTTATTTATCTCCACCGGAAGGTCTTGGCTGGTATGCAAGTGAACAACTTTATATTGTTTGCCATTCACATGGCTTACTATGCCTGAAGACAGTTTCAGGTATTCTGCGACCAGTCGTAATGAGTCCTCGATCAAGGAAGTTTCTGAAAATGATCTGCTGGATAGGCTGTTCAGCAACGTCAGTCCCTGTCGGTATTTTTCTGCCGCTAGTTCTTCTGTTTTTTTCTCGGTTATGTCTCGTGACGATGTTTGGAAAGTATCGACTTTTCCCTGATCATTAAAAATGGGCTTTGTGTAGGATTGCATCCATCGGAAGTGACCGTTTTTATGGCGAATCCGATACTCTACTTTATCATTCGGAAGCCCCTCCAGTACTTGTTTGTGGGGAATTGCCCTGAGGCGATCTATGTCATCAGCGTGGATCAGATCGTAGGGGTTTTTGCCGATTAATTCTTCGGGCTCATACCCCAGGAGGTCTTTCGAGGCATGGGATACGAATTTGTAGGTCCCATCTACTTCGTGAAGGGCGATGAGGTCGCTGCTGTTTTCGGATACCAGCCAGTAAAGTGACTCTTTTTCGCGCAGCGCCCGTTCCATCTCTTTTGATTCAGAAAGGTCTCGGGCAATAGATCGCAATTTGATCATCCTTCCCGATTCATCGTACTGCATCTTTGTGTTTTGGAGCACCCAAACAGGCGGAAGACCCTTGGGCTTGAACCGAAATTCATAAAAGCAATTACTGACCTTCTTCTTGAACTGGGCTACGTAAAATGCCTGCATCTGAGGCACGTCATCTTCATGGATCATATCCCAGATGGAGGTGGCTAGCACTTCCTCCAGACTCATGTTGAGTATCTCCAGTATTTTGGGGTTCGCGTACAGACATTCTCCTCGTTCCCCTAATTCAAAGATGCCATCTGCCAAATTTTCGACGAGATCAGTGAAGTCATCATCTTTTTGTTTCAACTCCGCAGATTCTTTTCGGAGTTGCAATAAAGAGACTACTTGCCTTGACAAAGCCCACAAGCATTCTCTTTGTGCAGGTGTTAAGGTTTTGGGCTGATGATCAATAACGCACAAGGTGCCGAGCACATGTCCATCTTTGTCTTGCAATGGCGCGCCGGAATAAAAGCGTACATGAGGTTCACCGGTAGCCAAGGGGTTGTCGGCGAATCTTTCGTCTTCAAAGGCATCTTCTACTTCAAAAAGCTTGCCTGGTTCGTTGATGGCATGAGCGCAATACGAGTAGTCGCGGGGAGTTTCCGAAGCAGCGAGGCCATGGTGAGATTTAAACCATTGCCGACCCTCATCGACCAGACTTATGAGCGCAATAGGTGTTTGACAAATCTCAGATGCAAGTCTTGTAATATCATCATAGAGTTGCTCCGGAAGTGTATCCAAGACCTCATAACTTCGAAGCGCTCTAAGGCGATTTTCGTCATGCTCTGGTATGTGAGGGAGTTTCAAAGTATTCTGGCTGTTCTAGTAAGATACGATTTATAAATGAGCAAATGGTACCCTGGGAGCCACATTCTTAATTCGTTTTAAATATATAGCATATAGCGATTTGAATGTCAAAAACCCAACCCCTGGGTTATAATGAACAATGAAACGATTATGAAATACAGTCTCAACGGTACGGGAATGAGTGCTATGTCTCGTACCAACTCCCTTATTTCAAAGGTCAAAATTCTTACTCTAAGAGTGACTCTTCCAAATATGGCGCCGAAAAGTGAAAGCAGGCTGCTTGCGGGTGTTTTTAAAGTTTCCATGTCTATAGCTTTATCCAAATGTAGAATCGGAAACCCGCGATACACTCGATTATTAGCTGAGTCATAAAATAGTCACGACAAGCCAATTAAATCATTAGTTGGCCTGGAAACCTAAACGCTAATACCGTTTGGCTCAAAGGTCATGGAACACCCACTTACACCAGGGACTTTGGAGACTTAAAACTGCTTTAGGAAAGTGACCTTTGCGATCACCTGCTGCTCTTCGAATGGATTTTCGAGGCCATCTATCCTTGTGTCGTTGAAGACCAGGTAGACAAAGGAAAGTGGCTGATATTCCCAGCTTGCCCGCACATTCCAGCGTCCGAGTTCATCAAAACTGTTGTACTGATAAAATGCGGAGACCTGGACACGTGGGTTAAGGGCAAATCTTGATCCTAAGGTTATCAGATGCGTGCTGAGATCTCCTTCGTCTATACCCACGTCATTCAAGTCGTTGTACTCATAATCGACCGTCAGGGCTGCCTGTGGAAGAGGGGCTAGTCGAAAAGACGAGCGGATTGTGTTTCGATTTCCATTGTAAAACGAGCCAAAATCATAAGACAGAGACAAAGACCATTTCTTTGATCGGTCGGTGTTGTAGCGAATCAGGTACCGCGTGTAGTAATAATTATCCTGCTCAATAGCCAATCCTAATGGAGCAAATGCGAAGTTGATATTCTGCCAGGTCGGTGTGAATGACATTTCCAGGAAGCTATTGTCCTTGAACCAGGCGTAAACAGGGAAAATATACAAGCTGGCCTGCTGGAAGCTAGCGGGATCGGTTGCATCGTGATTGAAGTTTACGAACATGCCCGGATCCCAACGTCTGATAAAATCGGTCTTTGGCCTCCAGATATAGTAGCCTCCGGGGTTGTGGCGGATGACATTGTTTTGGCGCACAAAGCCCATTCTGGGGTTGTAATTTTCATCGGTATACTCCGTGACCCACCCATAGTACAACTTGTTGGATTGGTTGCCAACGAAAATACGACCTGCATAGCCAGTTTCACCGCTAGCTTCGTCGATGGAGGAGGTGAGTAGATATTGAACATCCCACTGGCTGGTTGGGCGCAGCTGGCCATCGAGGGTTAGGGTCGTGTTATTGTTCCCTGCTAAGTCAATCTCACCTTTGGACTGATCGGAGCGTTGGGTGACCATCACGCCAATGTTATTTTCCCTGCCGAAATTTCTCAGATAACGCAAGACGCCAAAATTGGAGTTCTGTGAAGTGGCTGTTTCTCCCTGTCTGACCAATAAGCCAGCGATGGCTTGCTGCTCTGTTCGTTGGGTAAACCTAGCTCCTGCTTCTATGGGTGCCGGGGCCGCATTGAAACTGCCCTGGAGACCAACTCGCCGGCTAAAGAAAGGGCGGATGGATTGTTGACGTCCCCCGGACCAAATTCCCGAGTTTTCCAGAAAAAACTGCCGCCGCTCCGGGAAGAAAATGTTGAACCGCTCCAGGTTGTTGACCGCTCTGTCTACATCTGCTTGCGCAAAGTCTGTATTAAACGTAAGGTCGAGGACCGATCGGGGGTTAATGGCCCATTTTAGATCCCCGCCCAGTTTGAAATCCCCGTCAGTTGCGTCATCTGTCCCGTTTCTCACTTCATCATATTGATAAAGCGTGTATGGTTCAATCCTGATGTTGGCGGATGGCGGTGGGACGTCTATCCCCGTTAGTTTCGCTGCATATGTCATTCGATAAGGGGTGAATGACTGTGGGATGGCAGGGTAGGTGGAGACTTCAATATCCCGCCGAGCGTATCTAACTAATGTCAGGCCCCATTCGACTGGTTCTCCGTTTTCAGGCATGTCATAGCGCAGTGTTTTGAATGGAATGGCAAATTCCGCTGTATATCCTTCCGCGGATCGCTGCGTGCGAACTCGCCAAAGTGTATTCCATCCGGTATCAAAAGTGTTGCCATTGAAATTTTGTAGGTCACGCTGGTTACCATAAGGGGTGGTGAGGAATGCCTGCGCATATTGTCGGAGGTTTTGAGGATCTAGGGAAACGCCAAAAATGTCATTTTCGCCCCACTCAAAGTCGCGCCGGAGGTCCTGCACCCTGATGCCCTTTATTCCTACGGAATCCTTGCACCAGGCTCCGATGTAGAGATTTTTATCGTCGAATAGAAATTTCACTTCTGTTTCGTAGCGAATAGGACCACCCTGTCGCGGTTCTCTTCTGAAGAAATCTGAAACAGGCACACCCTGAGACCAATCGCTCTCATCCAGACGACCATCCACAGCAATGGTTCCCTGGGCTCTCGTCGCCTTTACCACAGGCTGAACTTCGGGAGGAGGAAAGTTTTGGTCATCTTGGGAACGGGCAGTTAGTGCCAACGCGAGACCTAGAGAGAAAAGCAAAATTTGTTTCATCATTTTGAGTTTTTGTTGCCGGCTTGGCGGGGTTTTGAGTTCTATGTTTTTTGGGTTGATTTCTAGTCCTGATCACCACCCTGTGGTGCGGCAGGGATTTCGCCCTTACTTAGGTTTTGTAGGTCAAATGATTCGATAGTGGTCAAGGCCTGACCGGCACTTGTCTGATTCCCACCAATTACAATGGCTTTACCTCCTACCAAAACGGCCGTAGTATGTCGTCTTGGGGTAATTTTTGCATTTTGTAAAAAAAGTTCTCCGGTCTGGGTATCATATCGGTGAACAGCATCGAGTTGTTGATAGTCACCAAAAATGAAAATAGATGGGCCATGACTTACGACCGAATGTGCACTGAGGGGATAGGGCAGATCCGATCTCTGTCGCCAACTTTTGGTCTGCGTGTTGAATACCATGACTGACCGCATGGCCTGACCATTGTAGCCGCCGATGAGATAAATTTCCTGACCCACAACCACTGCCTGCCCTGATACCGGTAATGGAGCATCTGGTAAACGCTCCCAGTCGGAGGCATCCTCTTTCAAACGGTAGGTGCCCTTGGAGTATCCGGGTCCATCAGTGACTCCTCCAATGGCATATAAGCTGCCATTGAGAGATACTAATCCCAATGTCCTGACGGCTTCCGGTAGTGGGGCTATTTCCCGATATAATCCCGTTTGCAGGTCCAGGGATTCGCAGGAACTCATTTTGGGACGGGCTAACCCCACTTGCGAGCGACCACCGCAGGTAACGATCTTTTCACCTAAGATTGCCGTGGCATGGTTGGCCCTTCGGTGTAGACCACTTCCAAAAAATTCCGCTTTCAACGTAATGGGATTTACTCTTTCAATCGAAGCGTGAAGGCCGTGATGCATGAAATCTGCACCATTTCGACCACCGTTTGGAGCGCCGCCATAGACATAAATCCATTCTCCGTCTGTGACTGCAGTGGGTCCATAACGAGGAGACAACAGGTTTCCATGCTTGGGTATCGCAGGCCCCGGCTTAAACTCTTCAGGTGCTGAAAGGAACGCGGAAAGCATGTCGTTGAATGCTGACGGCCTTTCCCAAAACATGGCATGACTTGATATTCTTTTTAGCTTGATTTCCGGTGCATATATCTCCAACCATGATTTTGCTTCCTCCAGGTAATTCCAGCGGACCATCATGAGGACGGGTATTTCCTGACCAATTTTGATCAGGTCCAGTTGATAGTCAGAAACCAGGCCATCTATGTACAGATTCAACGCCACTTCCGGGGTGGTCATCAGAATTTCCTCTCTCATCCACTTCCTTGTCATGCTATCAACAGGTTTGCTGAGCATCCAGTCGATAATGCCATTGGGTTCGGATGGTCCCGATATTAGGCCTTTAAGGCTGGAGCGGTAGTCTCCAAAACTTCCGTAAACCCATTCGGTATTTGTGTCGCCTACCCACTTGGGAGGTTCGTCAATCAGCACTACTTTATCTATGTTTTCGACTCCAAAATGTCTGGTGTATTCGTAAACCGTCAGACAACCGCTGGACCACCCAACCAACACGATATTGGTGAGCTTCTTTTGTTCAAGGAGTTGTCGCAGATCGTTTGCATGATCCTTGTAGGTGTTTTTGAAAGTTGTGCGATCCGACCTTCCCTGCCCCCTGGGATCATAGGTGATTACTTGATAGTCTTTGGAAAAATGGCTTTTCTGATGCTCAAAGAACCGATGTGTCATGGTCCATCCCGTGACAAAAACAAGCGCTTGTCCCTGACCGTCTTCTTCCACATATAGCCTTGTGCCATCCTCAAGCGTGACAAATTGACCCTGTCCATGGACGGACCAGATCCCCCAAAAAACGACCAGGAAGCTAAAAACTCTCATACACGTGCTTGGAAATAGATTCTTTATAATTGATCTGCAAGTAGTTGTGGCCACCGACTAGCTTGCCAAAGCCCTCAGGTGTAATTTGCGGTCGATCTGGACCGATGAGTGTCGCTACGTCTCCAACCTTGACCTGGGTGTCTTTGCCAAGTGCTACATTGACGTGACTGGCATTTACATTTACGACAGCAAATAATTGATCATTCAATAACACCTTCGCACCATTCTCAGCGCCGCTATCATAGCCATCTGCCCAGCCGATAGGCAAGGTGGCGATCCACTCGTCTTGTTCTACTTTGTAGAATCGGGAGAAGCCAATGGTGTCCCCTGCTTTAAGTTTTTCAACTCGAATGACTGGAGCTTTTAGGCGATAGGGAACCTGAAGGGGGAATTGCCCGGCTTCCGGCATATTGGCTATTGGGAAGGAACCGTGTAGGAGAATCCCGGGCCGTACCGCGTCCTGGTGCGAAGCGGTCAGATCCAATAGGGAGTAGGAAGGGGCCAGGTGACGTAAACCCATTGCGACACCCTTTGCGTCAAGATTCTCTCCAATTTTTTGGAATCTCCGAATTTGCTCAACTGCAAAGTCTTTAGGTGTGGTTAGTGTAGAGAATGTTTGCTCGATCCGTAATTGGGGATCTTTCTGAACTGCTATTGCAAGGCTTTCAGTGTCCTGATAGGGGATCCCCATTCTTCCCAAACCTGTATCGACGTAAAGTGCGACCTTAATTGGGCGGTCACTGTATTTTGCGATCGCTTGGATCTTCTTAAGGGAGGTGAGAGAGTGGACACTCAATGTGATTTCCTGATGAACCAGTTCTGCGGATAAGTCCTTGTCAAAATCAGCCATAAGTAAAATGGAACTTGTCACACCTGAAGACCGCATGGCCAGGGCACTTTCATCTTTGACCACTGCCATGCCAAACACATGAGGCGAGTGGTTGAGAATGCCTGCCACTTCCACCTCACCCAATCCATAAGCGTTGTTTTTGAGGACCGCCACCACGGGCCTGCCATTTGCTATCTGCAACGTTGCTCAGATAGGCGTCTTTGGATAGTTCGAGCCAAGGCTTGCTTTGGAAGCCACCTGATTTGGTGCTGGAAGCCATAGCCCCTTTACCTGATGATAGCAGGAGACCGCCAGCACCGAGGAGAGATTTACCAATAAATTGTCTTCTGCTATCTGCCATAATGAAATATTTTCTACAGCTTATTTTGGGCCTTAAAAGCCCTTCTTCACCAGGTGTCGATTAAACATCTTCTCAAAAACATCTTTTTTCAATCCTCTACCGATGAATACCAGTTTGCCTTCTCGGTTTTTCTGATCCTCCCAGGGTGTGCCGTCAGTGGCAATAAACGTGCTTCTCGCTGATTGCAAAATGACTCGATTGGGGTAATTAGGAATCGCAATGAATCCCTTGACCCGGTAAACCTGATGTCGGTACAATTGCACGATCCTGTTCAGATCCGCCTGCAGGTGATTGAGGTCCAACTCATCCGAAAAAGTGAGCGTGAAAGTGGTAATCTTATGACTATTGCTTTCACCTTCTACTCCTGTGTTGTGTTCATGATGATGGTCAGGAGTGGCTAATTTTTCTACGGATTCCGGTTTAGTGGTTCCTATTTCCAGAATCCTGTCCACTGGAAAAATACCCTGCTGACCTATAAAGATCGTAGCGTGAGGGTTGATCGCGCCAATAAGTCCACGAACTACCCCCAAACGCGAGGGTGATATCATATCGGCCTTGTTGATCATTATGGCATCGGCCAATGCAATCTGTCTCAGGGCTTCTTCCGTTTCTACCAGCCATTCTTCTATCAATCCGGCATCTACAATGCAGGTAACTTGCTTGAGATCAAATACCCTTTCCACCTGAGGATTTTCAAGAAACGTCTGGATAATTGAGCTGGGATCAGCGATACCTGTGGTTTCGATAACAAGCCGGTCGTATTGCTCCGTTCTCTTACCTGCTTCTTCGAGAATGTCGATGAGTCCATCGGCCAACGAACAGCACAGGCATCCTGCGCTTAACTCCACCACCTCTTCCACACCATCCATGACCAGGGCTCCATCTACATTGGTGGCTCCGCATTCATTTTCAATCACAAAAATTCTTTCAGGCAGCTGAGTGCGGATGAAGTGATTAAGGAAGGTAGTCTTACCTGCCCCGAGGAACCCTGTGACGATATGAACCGGCTTTCTACTCATATGTCTATACGGCAGATGACTCGTTTTTCGTCCAGATGACTGATTTGTGGCGACCTGTGGACAATGCCTTTTACGTTAGTAGGTTGAGATGGGACCTCACCTTTTAGAATGCCCACTTCAAAAGCTTGCATATGTCGAATTTGAAGTGGGTCGCGAATGATGCCATGATTGTTAGTGCCTAGTGATTTGCGATTTACAGCTGACTCAGGCAGCCATTCCGTTCCTCTCCCCCTATAAGTTGTGAAGAGACGCAACCGGTATGCGTCGGTATGAAATTTGGTGCAGGCATTATCAGTGAGCAATCGCAGGTGCAACGTGCCGCTTCGATGTTCAGAGTAGGCGAGAAAATCGCGTGTTAGTCGCTTCAGGTCTGCCAAAAAAACGTCGACCTGCTCATATTGCTCTGCTCCTGGCAATTGCTCTCGAAGACCTTTAAAATCTTTCTTCAGGTTGTCAATAGATACCTGGCACTGGATTTTGAACGAAGTGCCACTTACGAGGAACTTTAGGTATAGCTCGATGGCTGGATCCTTGGGTCGTCGCCAGCAAAAAAGGTTCACATCAGGTTGCAGGATCACACTCCGCTTTGCCCAATCAGTACTTAGAATTTGCCGTGGCGACTTGGGGTTTTGGCCAATAAAAGGAAGCGATGTTAACAATCTCATATCGGCCAATTGTCCTGAAAAAGATTGCCCGACTCCAAGCCGATGATCTCATGATCCATGAGCAGGCATGCGTCCAGGTCGGCCATGATCTGCGCCTTGTCCATGTCCTGACCGATGAATACCAATTCATTCATCCGGTCTCCCCATTTTTTATCCCACTTGGCCTGGATAAGTTCCTGATTTTCCAGGTACGCAGGGTTCATTGCGCGCCGTTTCATGGGCACACTTGCCCACCATCTCCCGTAAATCTCTGCTTTGAGTGACCCACCTGCCTGACTCCACAATATAGCCTTATCCGTCCGTGAAGCGATCCAGAATATGCCCTTACTTCTGATAATCGTATTTGGGAAATCCTCGCTGACATACTCCAGAAATCGCTGCGGATGAAAAGGCTTGGCATTTTGATAGACGAACGAGCTGATACCGTACTCTTCCGTTTCCGGGTTATGGGCTATGCCCTTTTGGGCCAACTCCAACTCTTTTTGCCATCCCGCTGATTGCTCAGCTATTTCATAGTCGAATAATCCTGTATTCAGGATTTCTTTCGGATCAATTTTACTGTGTGTGGTCCGGACAATCTTTGCCGTGGGGTTGAGTTTGAGCAAAGTCTTTTCCAGCATGCCTAGCTGGTCCTCCGTTACCAGATCAGACTTATTGAGAAGGATGACATTGGCGAATTCCACCTGATCCGTCAGTAGATTTACGATGGTCCGTTCGTCCTCCTGGTCGTCGGTCATTTCCCGGTCCAAAATCGTATCAGCGCTGCCAAAATCTTTAAAGAAATTGAAGGCGTCCACCACCGTTACCATGGTGTCGAGCTGGCTGACCTGGGTGAGGTCATACAACTCGTCTCCGGTCGCAAAGGAAAAGGTCTGTGCTACTGGAATGGGTTCCGAAATGCCCGTACTTTCAATCAGTAGGTAATCGAACTTCTTCATTTTGGCCAGCTTTTCCACTTCAATCATCAAGTCTTCCCTTAGTGTACAGCAAATGCAACCATTGCTCATTTCTACGAGTTTCTCATCCGTCCGTGAGAGCTTTGCTCCGTTCGCAATGAGCTTTTCGTCAATATTGATTTCGCTCATGTCATTGACGATCACAGCTACTTTCAGTCCTTCCCGATTGTTAAGGATGTGGTTCAGTAAGGTCGTTTTTCCTGCTCCGAGAAAACCACTCAGCACGGTCACCGGTAGTTTTTTTGTCTTTTGAAAAAGCATTCTTTTTATTAGTTGTTATTCTATTATTTCTTGATATCAAGTGCCGAGATCAGGTCCAACAGCGAGTGCACTTGCGTTTCGGCCTGATTTTTCCGTATTAACCAATGGTTTTTGTTACCGCTCGGTGAGACCACTACCTGTGTAGTGGCCTCTTGTTGTATTCTGATCCCATTGCGATCAAGGGCTCTTTTGGTCCAAAGCGCCAGATTACCGTCACCTTCGAGTTGGACCGACGTGTGGTAGTCGGACTGAATTTGGAAGGAGCCACTTTGCGTATCGAATTGGATCCCTTCACTTTCAAAAGCATCCTGAAAAGAGCCGTCTAAGACCAGATCTTCCGGCGCCCCGATGACCAGGTCCTGGCCTTTTGGTAGCAACCAGATTCGATCTGCACCACGGAGGGCCAGGTCCATATCGTGGGTTGAAAGCAAAATCGACTTACCCGCTTCCCTTGCCATCCGTCTTAGCAGCTTCATGATTTCCACCCTTCTGGGCAGGTCAAGGAAGGCTGTGACTTCATCGAGGATCATCACTTCAGGCTCTTGAGCAAAGGCCCGGGCAACCATGATTTTCTGTCGCTCGCCATCGCTGAGCTCCGAAAGCGTGCGCTGCACAAGATCCTCGGCACCGGCCATAGCGATGGCTTCTTGCACGATGTGATGGTCCTTGTTACTCAGTTTGCCAGACCAGCCTGTATGCGGATAACGCCCCAAAGCCACAACTTCATAGGCAGATAGCATGCCTGCCGAAACACGTTCTGTTAATACAAGACTCAGTTTTTTCGCCAGGATCTTTGGCGGTAAGTCGTGGATGTTTTTACCCTCGAGAAAGACCTTTCCCTCCAACGCCTTTTGCTCACCGGAAATAGTGCGCATAAGGGTGGACTTACCTGCACCATTTGGGCCGATCAGGCAGACCAGTTCTCCCTTGTGGAGAGTGGCATTGATACCAGAGGTTACCGGTACCTTTCGAGACTTGTATTGATAGCCAGTTGATAATTGTTGTAATTCGATAACAGTTTCCATATGCTAATCTTTTCGTAAAACGGTGACCGGGTTGATGAATAGGGCTCTCCAGGAAGGTACCAGCACTGCGAAAAGTGAAACCGTCACCAGTACCACTGCGGTCAATAAATACACCGGAACATCGAGGACCTGTACCTCGAACAAAAAGGGACTAATGGGGCGAAGCAAAAGCGGAGCAAGCAAAATGCCTCCTAATACGCCGATGCCTGCTATTTGGATCATTTCTTTCAGTACGATCTGGAGAATATTAGTATCCTTGGCTCCCAAAACTCGTCGCAGTGCCAGCTCTTTTACTTTTAGTATCAGTAAAAAGGTCATCATGCTAAATAGACCGACAGCTGCTATGAGGCTGCCTATAATGGCGATACCAATAAAAAGCGTACTGGATACCTTGGAATGCCAGTTTTGTAACTCGACATGGTCGTCCATTGCCATGTATTCGAACGTAGGTTGGTTATGGTCCAAATCCAGGATCGCATCACGGAGTTTTTCATTCAGTTCTGAAAAAGGCAAAGAGGTGTTGACCACATAGTGAGCGTCGGTCGTAGTGTGAGAAAGGAGCGAGAGATAGACACTTGGAATGTTTTCCTGTGTAATGCTTTGATGTTTTACGTCCTCTACGATTCCTATCACCGTGAGAAAAGGGTTGTCAGCGTCTGCACTTCCCATCTTGATACGTTTCCCAAGCGCATATTCTCCGGGCCACATACGTTCGGCGAGGTTTTTGTCAATCAGGACTTGGAACTGGTGACTTGATGGATCCGTCGCAGCAAAGTCCTTTCCTTGCTCCACGGCTATGTCCATCACCTTGAAATAATTCGGGGTGATCCGCTGCACACTGATAAAGGGGTTTTTGGATTGTGCAAGGTCAGATTGCCCTTCCATGGTAAATACTGCCTGTGCTTGAGTTGACGTATTTACCATGTCTGTCAGGGGTAGGACGCTGTTCATGGCGACACTCTCTACCCCAGGAATGGATTCAATCTCCCTGAGACTGGATTCAAAAAAAGCCTTCTTTTTTTCTGGCGTGTTGTACTTGAACCAAGAAAGGGCAATTCTGAAGGTGAGTTTGCGGTTTGTGTCAAAACCGAGATCTGCCTGCTGAGCCGCGTCAAAGCTCTTATACAGCAAGGCCCCACCTACCATCATGAGCACACTTACCATTATTTGTACGATAGCCAGGCCCTTTTGCAGTTTGATCTGGCGTTTACTGCCGGTAGTTTGTTGTCCTTCCTTGAGACCGGCGCTAAGGTCAGATCTCGACAGATAGAAGACCCAGGGGACTACTCCGGTCATGAGTCCCAGAAATATCGCTATGCCACATGTATAAATCAAGACATGGCCATTGAGAGCCACTTCTATCCAATGCGGAAGGTACGAACTGACCAGGTCATGGGTGGAACCCATCAGCAGCCAGGCAAAAGCCAATCCGAGGATGCTGCCGCACATGGAAAGTAAAATGGCGTGGGTAACAAATCCTTGAATGATCGAGGCGGTGGAGGATCCCAGCACTCTTCTTACGGTCGTTTCTCTGCTTCGCCGAATAGCTTGGCTAACTAATAGATTGGAGATATTAACAGCTGCTATAATGAGCAGGAACGCTACAGCTCCGGCCAATAACATTAAGTATCCTTTCAACTCGCCCAGGAACAAATTTTCGAGAGGTTCGGCGATGAATGAAATTCCCAGATTAGAACCGGGGTGCCGTTGCTCATGCGATTTACCGAAGCTGGAAAGCTCTTGATTGAATTGTTCAAGAGTTACGCCTTCTTTTAGCCGGGCAAGTCCGACACACAGTCGATAGTTTCGGGCGGTTACCACGAACTCTGCGTAGGCCATCGCCCGGAAAGCTTCATTTCTCCCCGGAAAGCTGAACCCTTCTGGCAGTATTCCATAATTCGCGTAGGTAAATCCGTCCAGTGTTACTTCCGGCACTTCTTGATTACCGTATCTTCTTTTCCAGAAGTCATGAGTCAACATCACCGTATGCGAACCACGTTTGTCGAGGGTGGCCGGCCAATGATCTCCCACCATTGGCTGTACGCCAAGCACCCGGAATAGATTGCTTGAAGCGAATGTTACTGTCAGGTCTTCCGGTGGTTTACCATCGCCACTCAGATTGTACCTGCCACCATCACGATAAACAGCCAGTTCTTCGATTGTGGTAAGCTCCTTTTGCATCTCCAGAAACTCCGGATATGTAAGCAATCCCTTTTCCTCTCCCTTGACGGATTGGATCCTCACCAGCTGATCAGGTTCATCAAAGGGGAGGGGAGTCAACAGTAACGCATCAATGTAGCTAAATACGACGATGCTGGTGCTGGTAGCTATAGCCAACGTAAGTATGATGATCAGTGAGAAAGCAGGTCTTCTTTTGATTGCCCCGCCAAGCCAACTTCAAATTGAACAAAGCATTCATACCTCTATTTTTTAAATTTCGAAACCTCTCATTTTCTTATTTTTCAATATGACCCACATCACCACAGGAGCGCCAATTAGCGCATTTACTGCATTGAGGTGTAGAAAATGCTTTTCCCAAGGCAAGTGCACAAATAGATCTGCTGCCTGGGCTATGATCGCGCCTAGCAGCATGACTGCCGGCATCAATACTTTATGATCTGACGTGCTGAACAGTCCTCTTGCGAGGTGTGGTATGATCAATCCCAGAAAAAGGATGGGTCCGCAATAGGCCGTCACCGGGCCCGCCAGAACTACCGCACACCCCAGGGTTATAAGTCGTGTCCTCTTGACGGACATTCCAAGACTTCTGGCGTAATTTTCTCCTAGCAGGAAGGCATTGAGTGGTTTGGCCATCAACCATCCACCAGCTAAACCGATGATCGCTAAAGGTACCAATACCGGAAAGTGCTCCCAGTATACGCCTGCAAAACTCCCATCGTTCCATCCGGCATAGATTTTGGATTGCGACTGGTTGGTGAAGTGCAGTATTACACTGATCAGGCCTTGAGCCAGGAAGCCGAGCATCAGGCCGAAAATGAGCAAGGTAATGGTACTTACGTACTTGGAGACCGTGACCATGACGATCAGTACCAACAAGCTTCCAAGCATGGCCCCTGCGACAATGCTCAGGTTACTCATGAACTCGAAATTTTCCAGGAAGGAAGAACCGATCACGGCGGCCGTAGTAACCACAAGGGCAACGCCTAGCTGAGCCCCAGCTGTCAGGCCGAGTGCCCATGGCCCAGCCAACGGGTTTTTGAATAATGTCTGTAGTTGAAGTCCAGCTGCCCCTAAGGCAGCTCCTCCGATAATTGCTGCCAGTGTCCTGGGTAGTCGCAACTCCAGAATAATCGTACTCCAGGTGGACTCTGATACTTCCTGACCTGTTAAAACTCCTAAGATCCCGGAAACAGGGATCTGTACGGAACCGATACCCAATTCCAGGAGAAACACGAATCCCACACCAATAATCAGGAAGGGAAAAAGGAAGAGTCGAGAGTGACTTGCCAGCCGGTATTTTGGTTTGGTAGTACTAATGGGAGTGGTTATCGTCGTAGCCATGGTATTGGGTTTGGGTCGTATTCAGTTACTTGTCGTACAGGTTTTCATTTACCTCTAGTGGTAGTGGTGTGGACTTATCGAAATGGTCCATGAAGTACAGTTCGTGCGAGGCCAAAAGATCAGGATAGATCAACTTGATCAAATCGGCTAGCACCAGGTCTGGACGCACTGGTGCGCTACCGTACCAGTCAAAAGCGTTTACCTTGGGCTTAGATCTTTTCATGTTGTGATAGAGCTTTCCGGCATCCCATGACCGGAACTGTTCCATGAAATTGCCAGGGGGAAGTGAGGCTGAATGTACATCGCCAATCACCCAATGAGTAGCTCCATTGGCACTTGAAAGCAGTCGCTCGGAAGTGATGGATTCGCCGCCATTTCTGGTCGGTTTTGTGAAGTCTTCCAAGACGTTGTTTATGCCTACGTCTCTCATGAATTGTGCCTCCACACTATTGGTATGGACTACCCACCGATCCTTGCCGGCATAGTAGCCCCCACACCATTGTAGGCTTTTCTTGTATTCGGTCAGTCAGGGCCTTCAACTCCGCTACGCGAGTGACCACTGTTTCAAACTTTTGATTGGCGATGGCTTCGGCATTGAAGAACAGGGAATAGAACTTGATCCACTCGGCTCGTGCCAGATAATCCTTTTCGGCCCACTCAAAGACTGATGCGGTGGGTACCCCTATTTCCCGACTCTTGTCCAGCACCCCTGCAAAGTCCAGATTGGCCAGGTTCATAAGAAAAAGGTCCGTTTTTCTTGCAAGCAGGGCTTCCAGGTTAGCAGGTTGGTGCCAACTGTAGCCAACTTGCTCCAAGTCTTTGTCAAATACCCGCTGCCTGATTGCATCGTCATAGGAAATGGCACCACCCACAGCGACGACTTTATCAAAAAGCCCAAGCTCTGACATAAACACTTCACCATTTTCAATATTGAGTGCCACTCGTTCGGCGGGGATAGGTATGATCGCAGCACCGGACAACTCACCGGTTAGAGGGGGGCTTGGAGTACCTTTTTGGACCAAAACCATCACATCTTCTTTAGTTTCGTCACCTCCTCCTTCCCAGGACGAGAGGGAGGCATTGGTTTTAACTACTTTATAATTTCCATGGTAGCTAACACTGAAACTTGAAGCGTACTGAACGTTAGCTTTGGTCTCAAAATAGTCTTTGGAAGCGTCGAAGGCTGGCGCGGCACCTTGCTCACTTCCGGTTTTCTGGCGGCATGCAAACGCCAACAGGACCAACGCCATTGCATAGATCGTATTCAGGGTCACATGATTGCGGTTCTTTCCATTCATCTTAGTTTACTTTTTCCATTGGGGCCATAAAAAATAACTCGTGCTCTGGTAGGAGCTCCGGGTAAAAAATCTTTATCATATCGCTCAATAGTAGATCTGGCCGCATGGTGGCCGTCTGATACCAGTCATGCGAGCCGTACGGGTTTGTAGCGTTTGAAATGATGATACAACTGTCCCTTTGCAAATGCCGGGAATGTGGACATGTAAGCCTCAGGAGGCCAGTTTCCAGTGGTGGATTGAAAGGAAATTATAAAGTCGACATCTTGAGCCCTTTGGAGTACTTGCTCATCGGGGATCGTAATACCCTCGGAAAGACCATTCGCCTCTGTATTGGTGATGGCTGCGTTCGTGTCTTCAAATGGATTGACTGCTCCGGCCGCTTTCATTAGTTGGGCAATTCCACCATTGGATCTTACAGTCCAATTGCCACTTTTGCTGTGCATGCCCCACATGGCACCTGGCCTTTCTGTGCGGTTTGTAACCAGCGAAGCCAGGGAATCGCACTTAGATTTGATTTCATTGAAGAAACGATTGGCCTCCCGCTCTGCATTAAGAAACAAGGCATCATATTTGATCCATTCCAATTGTCCGAGATAGCTTCGCTCACTCCACGAAAAGTCCGGAGCTGCTTTCAATTGAAGTTGACGAGTTCGATCCAAACCCTCGGCCTGGGTGAGGCTTGCCATAGTAAGGAAGGTCAATTCCGGTTGTAAAGCGGTCAGCATTTCCAGGTTAGGACCGGTGTGCCAGGAGGCACCAATGGCTTTGAGTTCGCCATCTACGAAACGTTGGCGAAGGTTGGGATCGTAGATACCTTCATGACCAAGGCCCAGCAACTTGTCGGTGACCTTCAATGCAATAAGCCGGGTGGGAGCATCGTCGGCATTGGCAGCTATGGTACTTGCTGGAATCATGATAACATGAGCATCTTTCAGTGCGCCAGCTAGCGGAGGAACAGGTGTTCCTTTTTGAACGAGTACCATCACATCTGTAAAAGCCTTCGTCCAGGAGGCAGAATCGGCATCTTGTGCCGCCCGGCCGAAATCCACCTTAGCCTTCACAATTTTGTAGTTGCCGTGGTAAGTCACGCTGAAGTTTTTCGGCATATTCTGCGGCTACTTTCGAAGAAAAGTGATCTATTTCGTCGCCAGAATCGGTTGGATAGGAAGCGTCTGGAGATGTCTTGCTCTGGCAGAAGGAGAAAGCAAGTAAAAGTGTCAATATGGTTGTCGATTTACCAATCATCAGCCAGACTGCTTTTTTCCAGTTACTTGTGATATTTCTATAGCGAGAAGGTGGCAGGGCTTTCATTTCCTTGTCAACTTTACTTTCTCCAAAAACATCAGTTCGTGCTCCGGTAACAACTCCGGGTAAAAAATAGAAACCAGGTCTTCCAATACCAGGTCCGGCCTTACTTCCGGTGTTTCGTACCAGTCGTAGGCATTATGCTCATAGCGCGTTCTTTTTTGATAGTGATAGACGTTTCCTGTTCGGTAAGCTTTGAAGTTGTTTAAAAAACTTAATGGAGGGCCAATTGCTGTCCTCGGTATTATTTACCAACCAAAAATCCGCATCCTGTGCAAGATCCAGCAGCCTTTCGTTCGTTATTCCCACACTGTGCGTGGGGCCATTGTCTTTTAGGACATTGACACTCACTGCTTGCAAGTAGGAGGAATAAAAATCATTTCTATGGGCGGACCAATCCCCGTTGTTCGAGGGGTGGTACAGCAAAAACGACCTTACTTGATCTTCCTGCGCTTCTACCTCGGTAATCAAGTTCTTCACACCTGTTGACAATTTGACTGTAGAGTTCATTGGCTTCCTTTTCCCTTGTTGAAGAAAAGGGAAGTAAACTTGACCCACTCGGCTTTCGCGAGAAAATCGGGCTCTGCCCAGGCAAATTGGGGTACGGCATTGATCCCCAATGCCCGAAGCTTTATCATTCCTTCCAGCCGGGCGTTATCAAAAGTGTGTAGGACCAACAACTCCCGCACCGGCCGACATGAGCAGTTCAGGTTGGGGAATACTGTGGAAACTATAACCGATGGAAGCGATTTGGTTTTGTTCCCACCTGCTCCTCAGTTCCGGGTCATAAATATCTCCCCCGCCCATGCCGGCGATGGCATCCGTTAATCCCAGGCTTTTCAATCGTGTGATCTCACCATCCTCATTGGCGGCTATCGACTGAACTGGTACTTCCACTTTCCAGGCATCTTGCAGGGAATCAGGCAACGCCGGCTGCTCGCCACGACGTACAAGCACCAGTTGCTGGGTAAAATCCATCTCTTTGGCTTCACTTCGGAAGTGGAGACTTACCAGTTTTCCAATTGGCATGATAAGAAACTGAAAAATTTCGTGCATTCGTAACTTCAACTTGATGCTCAAACGCAAGGGCCGATTTTGGACTTGTACTGCTGGCCTCGGCAGATGTCTCCTGGCTCGATGTACAAGCAGTGATGGTGGCGAGGAGGGTTGCCACGAAAAACTGGGAAGGTTGATTTCTTCATTGCACACACCATTACCTTACCTTCTCGTCTTTTGAGCGGAATTTGACTTCTCCGTTCGGGGTATTGATCGTTACCGCTAGCTTTTGGGTGCCTTCCACCACATGAAGTCCTTCGGGAGCCGTTTCTACTGTTTCGAAAAGCTTGAAAATGGCATTTTCATGAGGTGTTTCTAGTTCCATAAGGATCAACTGACATTGGGGTTTTTGATCACGAGATGGATGTTGACTATCAGCAGACCAGTTAATGAAGAACGGATTGATAAAAAGGGACGGTTTGCTGACCATGAGAATATTCCATTCGAGCAGATCTCCTGCTGATGTTTTCCGGGACCCTGGGGTGATGCCATCGGTCGCGAAACCCAATTCCCGAATTTTTATTTCTAATGTTGGCATATCCGTGGCCAATAGTGCTATTCCCACCGGTGTGAGCTGATCCAAACCGGAAAAAAAATCAGGAATGGTATCAAGGCCTGCTACGGGAGCCAAGATCTCCAGGTATTGGCCATTGGCCATGGAGACGATGGCATTTCGTGTGCCATTTCCTGGGTGCTCGCCTCCGTAATAGGGCCTGATACCAGTTAGCTCCTCGAACTGATTTATTCCCAGTTCCAAATCATTAATCGCAAGGATTATTATGATCCGCTGCCAGGTGCTGCGCCGTGCTTTCAGAAGAGGTTGAAAGATGCAGGAGTAGACCACCGAGGAGCAGATACTTCATTAGTTGCTACTTTTTATAGCCTTAGAAAATTGCAAGGTGCGACCTTGTATCCGTTCGATTTCGCCTTTCAAGGCTTGCTGAACTGCCAGGACTTCCTCCGGCGATAGACCTTCCAGGTAGTTTAACTCTTCGCCGTGATCATGATGGTCATGATCATGGTCGTGGCCATGCCCGTGATCATCTTCCTCGTGATCATATCCTGGGACTTCCACAACCGTGTCATACCACTCACTAAGTGATTTCATGAGGGATTGAAGGGTGTCCTGCTCAGCAGTCGACAGGGACGCTTCCTGTTGTTTCAATTTTGAAACCAGCAATGACGTACTGTGACCAATTTCAATGGCTTCATTGTGCACATTGGATGCCTGCTTTAGTGTTTCGTTTTCTACGGGAGCGCAACAAACCAAAAAGATCAATATTATTCCCAGTGTTCTCATTTCACTAACTCTGCCTCCTCCAGAATAAAAACAAAGTGGTCAAAGTCAGAGTCATTTAATTTTAGCTTTCCTCTTATCCTTAGTATCTCATCCGGCCTGAAAATCCGTTGCTTCTCGGCAAAGTGGATCTCTGCGATTGTTTCCTGACCCACGCCACCGCAGAAAAAGCAAGAGGCATAGGGCCTTTTGGATAAAATGATTGTTTTGCGATCATACTCCATCGGGAGGTGATGCCCTTCTAAAATCATTATTTGACCGTCCTTTCGTTTGATTTCATCATCGAAAACCGGCATTTCGGCTTCAAATCCGAATTCTTCGATATATCGAACCTCGAATCGAACCTGGGCGAAGGTTTTCCCAACCCTCAAACCCTTGCACAAATAGCAGTAGGAAGCTAAGCAACATGACGTCTTAATTGATAGTTATGAACATGTGCGTAAATGACGATGCTGGCGCCAATGCACGAAAGTGTAATTCCAATCCACTCGTGACCAACATGTTCGCCGTTGATCATCAATAAAAGTCCGGCAAGGAATAGGACAGGCACAAAATGTTGTTTGTGTAGGCGGTATCCGCCAAGAAAGGATACAAGACCAATAATCAGCGTCAATCCTATCATCGACCATTCGATCCATTCCTGGTCGATCCACCATAGGGTGGCATCGAGTCCGAAGACAAAAATGATAGGAACTGCCAGGCAGTGCAGCATGCAAGCAGCCGATGCGCACATACCCAATTTGTCAACTTTCAGGTTGTTCTTTCTTGTCATATCAGCGGTTGTTGTCTATATCTAATTTTCAAATGTTCCAATGGATACTAAAGTCTCGCCTTTATTTACCGGAGGTGTACCCAGCATGTACAAAATGATGCCATCTGCCTCCGCATAGGCATCTTCGAGTTTGTTATTGAAGAAATCAGTAATATGACCGATTTTCATTCCTTTCTGGACATACTCCCCGGCAGATTTATTGGGATAGAAGAACCCGGTATGTGAACTGCTGAGGGAGGACCTTTTCCCCACCATAAAGACGCTTCCGGGTGCATCCGGCTCCTGTCCGGTCATCGCAAGCGCATGCATAAGATTGGTTAGACCATAAACGATTTTATCGACATACAGCTGCTCCACCATACCTAGTCTGCCACATTCGATATCCGCTGCCGGAATGCCCCGCTTAAATGCTTCTGCGGAGCAATAGAGGCTGGGATTGTCCTGCTGCATATAAGCTTTGCCAGTGGTTTCAAACGTCAGTACATAATCGAAACCCAGGTGGGTGGCCATATGCCTACCTTGCTGCGAAATGCCAGGCTTGTCGTCGTGATGATAGAAGCCGGAATAGGGCGTTAGATCCTCCGGTGCGTCTCCGCTATGAACATCCACAAAGTGGGTGCACCTGGCAATCACCTGATTAGAGATAAAATCAGCAATTCGTTCGGTCATGGTTCCATTTGGACTCCCTGGGAAGGTGCGGTTCAGGTTTTTGCCATCCATTGGATTCGTATAGGGCGAACGTCCAAGGAAACTGCCCACATTGGCCACCTGCACCAAAATAACCGTGCCTTTTAGCGTTTTCGGGCTCAATCTTGTCGATGAGCAGCTGGCCCGCCAAAATCGGTGAGTACTCATAGCCGTGTACACCTGCCGTAATACCCAGGACCGGGCCCGATTGCTTCCCGTGAAAAAACGGTGATTGGAATGAAGCTACTATCTTTCTCATCGCTGATGAGGACCTGAAAGTGTTCTTTTTCGCCGGCTGCGACCTCCTTTCCTTGAAAGTTAAAGTCAGGCTGGGCAAAATGAGCTCACCGCCACAACGCCCAGAGCCATTATCAATACCGCTTTTCGAGTGGTCATGATCATATTAATTGATTATCAAGCTGGTTTTTTCGTTGCCTGGACCATGCTACTCCGAAGAGTAGCATGAGACCGCAGTAGGCAAACAGAGATAGTGAATTGCTGACGCTTTGTAAATAGTTTGTTGATGGCTGATAACTGAATTCCGGCAGTTGAGCCATCATTGCCTTGGTGAAAGTTTCCCCACGAAATATTTTGGGGAGGAAAAAATCCCTCCAAACCAGGGAGAAATCTTTTACCTGATTTCTATAGTCCTCATAATGCCTGGTAGAGGTGCCCGAAAGCTCGTTGAAGGCGCTTTGAAGCAAGAGGGCAGGGGAGATAAAACGTAACCTGCTGACCCATTGCTGTTGCTGCTCCAGTTTTCCCTCATACTTATCGAGCACGGGTTGTATTTCCTTTTTTATTAAATCTTGTGAAGCAAAATACTCCTTCCACCCTCTGGAGCCACCTTCGAACCCTGCCAGTTCAGGGTGGTCCCGCAAAAAATTCTCAAGTAATTCATCGGCTTTCTTCTCAGCTTCTGCGTTAACCACTCGCAATTCATTGATCAGTAAAGCCCGGGAGGGGACAGGATAGAGGCTGTTTTGCCATTTGATTTAGTGAAGACGGAACCAGAAGAACAAGCACGATCCAACAGGCTATTAACCAGACGGCATTCGTGGCGGAAGATTGTCCCCGTAGGTTGACCAGACATGCGAGTAGGAACCAAAAAAGGACATACACCAATGTCAGCAGCAGAAAAGTCAGCGTTTTGCCCAAGTCCGCGAATAGTGGGGTGCCGGTTATCATCAGTGATCCAAATAGTGAAAGCAAAAGGATGCCAGCCAGTAGCAGATACCGTGTCAGAGACTTCTCAAGTAACCATCTAAAGAGAGAAATGGGGGTGGGAGGCAATGGTGGGTAAAATACCTTGTTCTCTTTCCGCGGAGACGATATTGAATGTAAAAGCAATGACAAGAAGTGGTAGCAGGTAGATCAGTACAAAAGGACAGATCGAAACTTCCGAACATCAGTTGAACCGGATTGGAAAGTTCCGTATAGTTCAATTCAAAACTTTCTCCATAAAGCTTTGGCTGCACATAGTGCGTGTAAATATCACTTTGGCCAGTAGCGACAATCGCCAAATCCGCCGGAGGCATGGCAGCAATCCGCAAATAATTGTAACCGACGACATGTGGCCTATCCGGCATGTACCAACGTGGCACATCGACCGTGAAACCAGCTTCAATCGAGTCAAGCAACAAAACTCCCAGGGAATCCTTGGCTAGGACAGCTTGTTGAGCGCCTTTAATGTCGGCCTGCCGCTGGTCTACTTTCTGCTTCCCATTGATCGTGGCGAATAGCACAAAAGACAAGAGTATCAGACCCAGAAACTGCAACCAACGTTGGCGGACTAATGAGATGATCTCGTAACGAAATACAAATTTTGAAGCTTTCATATTTTCTGTGCAGTTAGTCGAAGCACAACAAATGTTGCCAGGAACCAAAACAACAGCAGTGAAAAACTGATCCAGTTGCGTTGGAGCACCTCGTTCAGTGTGGGGGGCGTATAACTGAAATCCGGTATTCCTTCCCATAGGGTTTTGTCAGCCTTGTAGGCCCAATCTCCGTAGGAAGAATTTTCGGCAAAGTCCATATTTAGGGACTCTTGAAGCTTAAGTCGATAGTTTTCTGCTGCATCAGCAAAATCCCAGTGCGTTCCATAGTCGGTACGAGCGAGGGCCATGGATAAAAACCTGGCTGGCAGAAATGGAGAAAATAGGGCCGACGCCTGATATACTGTTGATTGGCGCTGATGTGTCTCTTTCAATTGCGCATAGTGCTTAAAATACACCTGGGCCTCGTGTTCTTCTCCCTTTTGCATCCGGTAGCCGTCGAAATTGAAGGGTAGTTGATGAAGGCTATCTACGCCATATTTTTCCAGTGTTTCACGTTCAAAGTCCTTCGCCGCCTTGCTCCATGGGTTGTGGCCATCCAGGCCGGCTTTCTTGTCCTTATCGATTTCCGATACAAAAGCTTGTCGGCTAGGGTACGGATAAATCGCATCGGCCAAATTGCTGGAAGCTTTTGGCATTGCCAGGCAAACAACAATCCAGATTCCCAAGAGCATTACCAAAGCAATACTGGACTGCTTAGCTAAGGCCGAAACAATCAAAGAGAGGTTGATAAAGATCGCATAATACACCAGGTACACCAGAAACAGGAGCAACAATGCGCTGTAGCTGAGCTCGCCAAAATCCTCCAGACCAGACAAAAGTATCAGGGCTATGACAAGCAATCCGGTGGTTATTATCAATATGGGTATGAATATGCCTCCCCACTTCCCCTGGGCTAGTTTCCACGTAGAAATACCCTGGCCTTTCAATAATTGTAAGGTGCCCTGCTCCCTTTCCCGGGTAAAGGCGTTGTAGGCTGTAAGGATGATCAAAAGCGGAATAATAAAAAGCAGAATGAAGTCAGGTGTCAGATCTCCAAACCTTGCCAGCCCGGTTTGGTCAGCAGCGGCCATATACTGCGACTCATTTCTTTTATGGGCCTCTAAAAAGATAGAAATGCCCGAGTATTTGTCCACGCCCGGGTCAATCAGGGAAAGTGGATACTTAGGCTTGAAAGCGTAGGTGCCATAATGAGCAGCGGAATGCGGATTCTTCTCATCCTGGCTAACCCAGATGTTCCGTGCATTGGTCTTGGCACTTTCGTGCTGCTGCTGAACAGACTCAAAATAATTAAAGCTGAGCCAGGTGGCCATCAGCAGTAGGATCGCTACTATACCGGCAGATACCCGAAACCTCCCCTCGCGGAGGTTTTCCTTGAACTCTTTGAATGCGATTCTTCTAAGCATGAGCATTCGCGGTTTGCATTTTCATTGTCTCCAGGTATAGTGTTTCCAACTCTGCAAGTGATACCGCACTTGCTGATACCAGGTGCAACAACTTCCCCTCTTTCATGATCCCAATGTGGGTTCCGATATCCTTTGCCCTGAACAGATCATGTGTGGCCATGAGCGTAGCAACCCCTTTTTCCTTCATATCCTGTAACAGTTCGGAAAACTCGTTGCTTGCTTTTGGGTCTAGTCCGGAGGTAGGCTCATCCAGCAAGAGTGCCTTCGCATCCCTGGCACGTGCTAAAGCAACACCCACCTTTTGCCTCATGCCCTTGGAGTAGGTACTGACACGACTGTGAATAAAGTCGGACTGCAAGCCAGATTGAATGAGTAAGTCCTCCAAATCTGATTTCACATAGTCTTTGTTGGCAAGGCGGCAAAAGAAGTCGAGGTTTTCCAGGCCGGTTAGGTTGGGATATAATGTTAGATTCTCAGGGATATAAGCAAGATGACGCTTAGCCTCGGAAGATTTCATGGAAACGTCCAGATCATTGACCTTGGCAACGCCACTGCTGGGAGCCAGAAACCCCATAAATAGGTTGATGGTGGTTGTCTTGCCCGCGCCATTGGCACCGAGCAAGCAAAAGACGTCTCCTGCTTTAACAGTGAGGTTCAGGTTTTGAAGGGCTTGGTGCCCACCATATGATTTGGATAGGTTTACGGCCTCCAACATTTTAATATGAGGTTTAGGTGAATACTGAGGATGCAATCAATAACTGCCGGATGGGCTTGCGATATGGCAAGCGGACAAGCTTCGGACCAGGTCAGTCGCCCTGACCCTATGCTACGGGTGGACCTCTAAGAAAGCGAAGATGCTTGGATGCATCAACTAGGGTCTCGGCAAAAGACGATTGGACTGGCGATAATTCTGAAATGACACCATGGAAAAACGGAGCTTCTACGATTGCAGTTTCCCCATGATAGAGGTCACACAATGTACAATCAGAAGTTAGTATGGCGTATTCGGTGCGATCACGCTGGTCGTCAATGCAATGGTGCTCTGAGTCCATGACGTGGCATCCAAATAATATGGGCAGTGCGATGAAATACGCTGTTAAAAAATTAACTCCAATATGGATAAAACGCCTCACTCTGCTAAAGTAGAAGGAATAGATATTTATTGCAACATTATTGCATTTTACTATATGAACGGTGAAAGACCTTACGGAAGCCAACGAAGCCTTGATTTAATCTTCATCCAGCTCTATTTTTGAAGGTGAGTTGGGTAGGCGTGGATTTCTCCTCATTAAATCGAGAGAATCTAAATGCAATAATGTTGCATTTTCTGTGTAACTTTGACCTATGGAAAGCCCTGAACAATACAAAGACATCTTGCGATCGCATAATCTTAGGATTACGGATTGTCGATTAGATGTTATTGCTTTCTTTTTGAAAGAGAAAAGAACCTTGCTTCAAAGTGATTTGGAACACGAATTTGATCGATATGACCGTGTTACATTATACAGAACGCTCAACACTTTTCTAGATTCCGGAATTGTTCATAAAATACCCAATGCTTCAGGTGTAGCCACCTACGGTTTGTGCCACGAGACCTGTACGCCAGACCACCATGATCATAATCACATCCATTTCAAATGTAATAGCTGTGGTGACATAGAGTGCATTACAGGTAGTGCAGTTCCTTCCGTGGAGGTCCCGTCGGGATATCAAGTTGAAATGATCAATTTAATTGTAGACGGCACCTGCGCTCGTTGCTCATAACGCTATGCGAATCCTTTTCCTGGTAGTTTTTGGCATGTCATGCCTGTGGCTGTACGGCCAATCCACGGATTGTAACCAACAAATAAGGGGCCAGGTTTTTGAGATGGAAACCAACAATCCACTGCCTTTTGCTACTGTAACAATATTAGGCACTGATCTGGGGGTGGTAGCGGATGGAAAAGGTGAATTCATTTTAGAGGGGGTTTGTGGTGGAGAGATCGATTTGGAGGTCCGCTTCATTGGATATAAGACGGTCATTCATCACCACGATTTTCATCATGGCGATCCTAGTATTTACCTGGCCTCGGATGCCACTGAATTGGAGAGTGTTGTGGTGGAAGACGCAAGGACCGAGGAGATAAAGTCCCTTTCGATCCAAAAAAGGGATATTGATAAGGCTACCATCGTCAATACTTCCATTGGCGAATTGACAGAAGAGATAAGCGGCGTTTCTCTACTGCAAACCGGCACTAATATTGCCAAGGCTATTCTTCATGGCTTACATTCGAACAGGGTCTTGGTGATAAATGACGGTGTTCGTCATGCTTATCAGGCCTGGGGGGAAGAACACGCCCCGGAGATAGACCCTTCCCATGTCGATCGGATCGAGATCGTGAAGGGTGCAGGAACCGTGAAATATGGCCCCGAAGCATTGGGAGGTGTCATTCTTTACAATGCCAAAAGACCAGGGCTTAGCGAAGCTATTAATGGATCAGTTGGGTCTTCTTATCAAACCAATGGTAGGGCTTATAGTAGTCAACTGAACTTGGGTCAGGGATACGACCGTTTTGCCTGGAATGTGGGTGGATTCGGAACTTACCAGGCTGATCTTAAAGCGCCTGATTATGATTTAACCAATACAGGAAAGAGAGAGTACGGCGCCAGTTTCAATACACTCCTTCATCAAGCGAAATTTGATCTGCAAGTGACTGGCAGTTACTTCGATCAGGAGTTTGGGATTCTCAGAGGCTCTATAGCAGGTAACCTGACGGACCTTCAAAATGCAATAGAACGGGGAGTTCCTATTCCTACCCTTCCGGCTTCTTACAACATTCAGAATCCCAGGCAAGAAACCAAGCATGGACTTGTAAAATCGGATTTGTCCGTTTTTCTCGGGGAACATGTATTCAACTTGCAATATGCCTTCCAGCACAATATTCGGCGGGAATACGATGTACGACGAGGAGAACTTAACGAACGTCCGGTCATTTATCTCGATCTGACCTCCCATACCATTGAATCAGAGTGGGTACAACCTGTTAAAGGAAAGTGGAGTGGCAGCTCAGGGATCCAGGTTGTGACGCAGCATAGTTTCAATGAACCAGGTTCCAATCCTGTCAACTTCATTCCCGACTATGATGTCCTGAATATGGGTGCCTTCACAGTCCAATCTCTAAATTTTGAGAAATCAGTCTTGGAGTTGGGTGTGAGGTTTGATTACCAGAAAATCGAAGTAGCTGATACAATCAGGGAGACAGCCATTTACTCCGATGAGTTAGACTTTGCCAATGCCACTTTTACCCTGGGCATTCGACAGCAACTCAATGAAACATTGGAATTTTTCTCCAATATCGGCTCCTCCTGGCGGCCGCCAAATGTGGCAGAGCTGTATTCATTTGGTTATCGGTTTTCACGAATCCAGTTCGGACTTTGGCGATACGACTTCAATCCGGGAATTGTCACACCAGTAACTGAGGTTTTTGATGAATCTACGCGAGAAGTTCCCATTGAAAAGAGTTTTAAGTGGGTCGGCGGTATGGAGCTAAAAAATGATAGAGTGACAGCTGAATTCGTCCTATACGCGAACCAAATCAATGACTACATTTTTCTCCGTCCGTTTGGGATTACCATCAACGTGGCCGGAACTTTTCCTTTCTTTCTTTATGACCAGACCAATGCATTATTCCTTGGAAGCGATTGGGATTTGCAATACAAGCATACACCCGTGTTAACTTCGGAAGCCAAAATTTCATATGTCTTCGCAACTGAACTGAAGAATAACCAACCCTTTATCGATATACCCCCTCTCAATTTCCACTATGCATTAGACTACAAAAAGGGAAGTTGGAATGGTAGCTTGAATTTGAATTATACGGCGACCCAGTGGAATGCCCCCGATGTGATCGAACCCATCGAATTTCAGAATGGTAATGTAGAAGTCGTGCCAGAGGAATTTTTCGATTTCATGTTACCTCCGGATGACTACTTCCTCCTTGGTGCAAAAGCTTCTTACGAGAAGAATAAGTTGAAAGTGGAAATAAAAGTGGACAATATCTTGAACACCACTTATCGTATTTACACAAATCGACTCAGGTACTTTGCCGATGAGCCCGGACGCAATTTTAGCCTGTCTGCCACTTATCAATTTTAAATGCAGCAATGTTGCAGGAGATATCTTAATGCAATAATATTGCAATTAGACGTCAAAGAACTCTAAAACAAAAACATGAAAACTAGTAAATCAATATTTTATTTGTTCCTATTGCTCGGACTAGGTCTGGTAGTAAGCTGCTCGGAAGATGATGAACCGGATCCAGGAGGGAACGAAGAAGAGGAGGTGATCTCACAGGTGGTGTTAACGTTTACACCGGATAATGATGAGGAACCAGTTGTGGCGACTTGGTTAGATGCAGATGGAGAAGGATCAGGTGCCCCCACCATCGATGAAATTGATCTGGAAGAGGGTGTTACTTACACATTGACTATCGAATTGGCTAATACCCTTGGAGAGGAGGATGAGCCCATAACTCCTGAGATTCGGGCCGAAGACGAGGATCACATGTTCTTCTTTTCATTTACAGACGGTATCTTCTCAGATCCCACAGGGAACGGTAATGTGGACAACAGGGATGACGCTGTAAACTACAATGATCAGGATGATAATGGGTTTCCTGTTGGTCTTTCTACTACCTGGACCGCAGGCGAACACACAGAGGAGGCCGGCGAATTCACTGTCGTGCTGAAACATCAACCGGATATGAAGACCGCAGATTCAGACGCTTCCATAGGTGGAACGGATCTTGAAATTACTTTCCCGATCGAAATCGTTGAGGAAGGACACGGACACGACGATGATGAAGAGCAAATTACCCGGGTGACATTAACATTCACTGCGGCTGATGGTACTATCGTTACTGCCGCGTGGTTCGATGCGGATGGAGAAGGTGCCGGCAACCCGACCATTGATGAAATCAGCCTGGCTGCAGATACCGAGTACGAAATGTCCATCACACTTGAAAATACCCTGGAAGATCCCGCAGACAATGTAACGGATGAAATTGAAGCAGAAGATGATGAGCATATGTTCTTCTTTGAATTCACAGCGGATATATTTTCTGACCCTGCAGGCGATGGAAATGTGGACAATAGGGATGATGCTTTGAGATACAACGATGAAGACGACAATGGTAATCCTGTCGGGTTGTCAACCCAATGGACAACCGGTGGCGCCACTTCTTCCGCGGGTAAGTTCAGAGTGATCCTAAAACATCAACCTGATTTAAAAACTGCTACTTCTGATTCAAGTGTCGGTGGTACAGATGTTGATATTGAATTTGATCTCTCCATTCAATAGCAATAGGTTTTTTTAGATTCAAAAAGGTCACCTTCGGGTGGCCTTTTTTTGTTAGCGCTGAGGGTTTGCAGCGGTTTTATCGTTTCACAGCTCCTCGTTTTGTCGCCTCCAGATGTAGGACTGTCTTTTGACCCATTCTTCTTGAGTGTCCAGCAAAAATGTGTCCGAATATTTTGTGTCACCTGCCAGTCTTTGGACATGTTTCAGAGTGAAAGAACTACCGTCGGGATTAAAAAAGGTGGAGACGCTTTCGGAGTTTCCCCTGCCAAGCAATTGAATGGATACCGTGTCCGAAGGTACCGTCGGTACCCCATTGATCGATAATTACCTGCTGTTTTTCCGGATGGTAAAAGACTTTGAATTGCCAAATGGTGCCCACATTCTTTCCATTTTTGATTGCATATAAGCTTGCGTCCAAACTCTTTCTGGCAAGACCCCAACTGAAATCCATTCCCCAGGCGTCGTAATCCCCTGTGTTGTCTTTGCTGACCCATTTGCCACCATTTTTGAGTTGATTATTCCAGTCCGCCAGGATGGCTTCCGGAATAGATTGTGAAAAGGAGTGGAGTGTCGTGCCAATAAAGAATACGGTAAGAAATTTCATCAGTACATTCTTTTTTAGGGCTAGATTAGGTTCTGTAGTGGGCATAGAGGTACTTCCCTGTAGGGTTTTCCTTGAAGATCCCGCTTATTCCTAAATTGAGCCAATGGATATTCAGATTGACCTATGGGCAGTTTTCCTGGTCCTGGGTATTTTCCAGGGAATCTTCATTACTCCCCTGCTCTTCAGAAGAAAAACTGCTGCGGCGAAATGGCTGGCGCTCTTAGTACTCATTTTGAGCCTCCACTTGAGCAACTACCTGGCGGTAAATCTGCGACTGTACAGGACCTGGCCCCATTTTCTGGATCTTACTGTGCCATTGCTTTTTCTGATCGGTCCGGTTTACTATTTCTATGTGAGGTCACTTCTTGACAAGCAGTTTGCAATCGGCTGGAAGCACTTACCTCATTTCGTACTCGTGGTACTCGCGTTTGCTGGAAATATGCCTTTTTACATGCTATCTGGTGCTGAAAAAATTGAAAGACTCGATAGCTCATTGCGAGCTACTTCCTACAATGTGAGTATCACATTTATCATACCCATTGCCATTCATGTATTGCAGACACTGGTATATCTTGTACTTGCAGATGGCTACTTGAAGAAAATCAACTACTCCGCCAACCTGCGGAACCTGGAATTAAAAAAGTGGCTGCGACGGTTTACCTGGGGGTTCGGCTTGTATTGGATTTTTGATTTCCTGTGGATGCTTTATATGACGATTGCGAACAGGTTTTTCCATGAAGTGGATTATATCAACGTCCTGTCTACTGCTATATTGGTCAATGCACTGGCTTATGCCGTGGTTTATCACAATAGAGAGTTCAGCCAATATCTGCTCGCACTGTTCTCTGAGAAATACAAAAAGTCGTCGCTTTCGCCGGAACAAGCTACGGGCTTATTAAAAAAATTGATGGTATTAATGAAAGAGGAAAAACTATACCTGGACGCTGACCTGAAGATGTCGGACCTGGCCAGTAAACTTTCCACTTCCACCAACATCCTTTCTCAGGTGCTGAATCAGGAAACTGATAAGAACTTCTTTGAATTTGTCAATGAATATCGCATCGCGGAAGCTGTAAGCCGCCTTTCTGACCCACAATTCTCTCACATTAGCATCCTGGGGATCGCAATGGATTCGGGATTCAGCAACAAAAACACTTTCAACAGATTGTTCAAACGACATACCGGTCTTACACCAACACAGTTCGTAAGAAACCTGGCCTAGTGGTAATAACCTTTAGGTTGTGACGCGCTACCGCTAATTGCGCGTTAGGTTGAGTTGCAATTTTAAAATTACAAGTATGCGCTTTTTTACGATCCTTATCGTGATTCTTGGATGTCTGAGTGCTACTGCTCAGCTAAAACTGCAACCCAAAAAACCACCCGTTCAAATGGAAACCCTTCAATTTCTGGTTGGTAGGTGGAGAAGCGACGATGGAGAGTGGTTTGATGACAAAGGAAAACCTCTCAAAATAGAAAGGAGTAAGGATGCACCTGATCTAAAGAAAAAACCCTTCGAAATTGCCCCCATAATGGGAGGACTTTATTTGGAAGGAGGAGCCGAAGGTGATGCTGTCCGGTCCTATTTCTACTTTAACGAAGGTGAGCAGGAGTACTATCATATTGCCATTGACTTTATGGGAGCCACCAGTATCATGGCCGGCGGCTGGAACGTGGACAAACTGATTTTGACGGACATAAAGCCACAAAAACATCCTGTAGAAGGTACGATTATCTGGAGGCGGACCTTCTTTGATATTGAAGAAAACAACTATTCATTCACCTATGAGTATTCCCGAGATAATGGAAAGACCTGGAAACTCAGAGGAAAACAAACAATGAATCGGGCGGGCTAGCGGAAAAAAATGATGCGAAACCCTAAAGGCTCGAAGAATGGAAAATGATAAAAAGTCATGAATGTCATGAAAAACCTTTTGACAAGGGGAGTTATGTTGATGGTACTCAACTTTCTCCTATTTCTAATCGTGGAAGGACAGGATCGTCCGAAGGTGCTAGTACCTGAGGAAATGTTTAAACTACACTTTCTCCTGGGAGATTGGGATTACAACGTGAAGACCTACAATAAAGCAGGGGAGGTGATCAAAGAAGCTAACTACCTAATGACGTACAGTACAGAATTCAATGGCATGCTGGTTACTGCCACTTCTGGATATCTGAAGAACGGTAAGTTCTCAAAGGGGCAGCAGAAATGGCTCTTTTTTGATCGACTTGAGCAGGTATATAAGCAGGTGAATTTTGATGTTGTCGGCAACTTCAACACGTATGTAGGTGCATTTAGAGGTGACGAGTTGGTGATTCAATATCCTGAGCCTGTAATGGGACCAGATAACGTAAGCAGAATTTGGCGCAAGACCTATAAGGACATAAGAATTGGCAAGTTCAAAGTAATCTACGACTACTCGGAGGACGAGGGACAGACCTGGACAATTCAATGGTACCAAGCCTATATAAAAAAATCAGCCAAGCCCCTTGAATCAGTAAATCAGAAAGGATGAAAAGCCTGTTCATAGCGTTGCAGATGTTGCTGGTCTGGCAATCTGCCTGTGGCCAAAGTGGTCACCTGACAATTGAGGATCTGGCACCACTGGTGGGCTCCTGGAGGTCTCAAGTGGGTATAGAGTACAAGGATCATCCCATGATCAAGCGGCTAAATCCCGATAGAAAACCTAACCTGATGACGTTTCGGTGGGGTGTTGGCAAGAAAGTAATGCATGTTTCGATATACAATCTGGATCGTCCAAATCCCGGGGATACCACCTTGTTCATCGAAGGATCGCTGATGCCTAATCCGGCAGATACCACCGTGGTAATGCTGGAGTTTAATGCCGAGTCAGATATTTTCTTCGATGGGATCTATTCGCTGGATGCAAGTGGCAATGTCATCCGGACCTACGTGGTTGGATTTACCAATGGCTCCACCATGAAATTCAAAGAAAGATGGATTTGGGCGGATGATAAGAAACAAGCTTTTTACTGGCACACCAGTACTTTTAAAAATGGTAAATATGAGGAAGGCGAGATCGTGGTAACAAATACCAAGATAAATTGAGCTTACAAATTTTGAAGTCATTTAGTATGTATAGAAAAAACCCGGTAATGCTACTATTGCTATTCTGGTCTACGCTTTCAATAGGTCAGGAAGCAAAAGCACCTGATTTGGAGGACCTGACTTGGCTCATAGGCAAATGGGAGGCCACCGCACAGGACTCCACCTTTTCATCAGTGCTGGAATACCGACTTTCACCAAAAAAGAAACTCCTGATGGCTACCAACCAGCTTTTTGGCAAGGAAGGTCAATCTTTTGGGACGTACGAAGGGGCTTATTATGTCGAAGTGGATCGGTTCGCTTATTTCATTGCAGGACCAAATGGCGAGACGCATAAGGGAAATGCCCTTGTGCAAAATGACACGATTACCCATTTGGCCAGGCTTTTGCCCGGAAAGTCCATCAAATCCTACAAATCGCAGCTGATACTTCAGGGGGGCAAGCTCTATTATTATGCTAGTTACTCCCGTGAGAGCGATTTCCCTGAAAAGGTTGATTACTCCAATCCCTTGATTTATTCGAGGGTCGAGTGAGGGCTTGGCGATGCTGGTGAGCCGGTCCTTACTCTCGATGGGGTTGTGGTCAGCACAAGCTCATTCTTACGTCAGCTTCAGAAGTCATAATTAACCCGTTGACGTTTCAATCTGACGCAGTTGGTTCATCTTTTCAATTAAATCGCCCGTGATTGCTACCACGGCTGGTTTTGGGATCCCATCTTTATCAAATGGCCACTTGCTTGTGGGATTGTTCAAATCAGTGGTTTGTTCACCCGGGTGTTGTACACTGAGGAAAAGGGTTTTGCCATCAGGAGAAAACCAGGGTCCGGTGAGTTCCGCATCTCGTGGTGCAGAAGCCACTCTGATCACTTTACCGGCATCTTTGCCATATCTGGGAATAACGAAGAGGCCATTGTTTTTGAACGGCATGTAGGGGCCATCCTCCTTATTCATAGCGCTTCCGGACATATCGGAGGTAATCCAAAGATTTCCGGATAAGTCAAAGGCCAGGTTATCCGGACAGGAAAATCCATTTTCCTCGCCACCTGCTAAATAAGTTGAAGCGGTGAAGGTGAGTGAGTCAAACTTTCCATCCGTCTCCTCCACCTTCAAAATAGACCCATGGAAGTCATTTTTCCCGCTGTTGTTGGTAAGCGACACCAGTACATTCCCAGTGATCGGATCAATTTCGATATCCTCCGGCCTGTTTAATTCCGTAGCCCCAAGCAGCCTGGCAGCCTCCCGAACGCGAATAAGTACTTCCGTTTGGTCTTTGAATCTTTCCTTTAAAACAGGTTGGTTTTCCCAATCTAAAGAGAGCCATTTGCCATTAGCCGTATCCGCAACGTAAAGCGTACCTTCCTTGAGAGAACCTGGCACTGACGAAATAAATTTATATAGAAACTCGTCGCTTTTGTCGTCTCCTGAATAGGCTACGACACGTTTGTCAGCTAGTTCGTACAGCGTACAGCATTCGTGTGCAAACCTGCCGAGTGCAATATGTTTTTGTGCTGATCCCGTTTTGGGGTCAATCTCAACCACCCAGCCATAGTGCTCGGGGGGATAGTCGTAAAACGCTTCCCAACCATAACCACTTGGGATTTTAGAGGCCACATTATTTTCGTCGTACACGGTCTCTCCAAAGCAACTGTTGTAATTCTCTTCGCACGTCAAAAATGTATTCCATGGAGTAATGCCTCCGGAGCAATTGCTGTTGGTTCCCTTAGCCGTTGTTTTTCCCTCAATGGGGCTGTCCCAGTTCAGGGAGATGGGGGTCTGTCCTGTAATACGCCTATTATATGGATCATTCTTGACAATGGCCCATTTCCCTCCTTCTTTCCGCACGCGGACAATGGTTCCACCAACCTCATACAATTCCTTGTCTACTTGCTCCAAGGTGCGATGTTCCTTCGGGTTTTCATATTGTCTCCAGTCAAAATCAGAGACAAAGAACGGGTTTACGTATTCATGATTTACCCACAATAAGCCGTCATTAGGATTGCTTTCGTCGAGTGGAATGTAACACGTGAAATCATTGTTGAACCCAAAAGTATCTTTATCGGAAATCTCGTCTCCCCATTTGATCACTGTATGATAATCCAACCCATTCGCTAGCAACAGGTCATCCTGATCTGATGGGATCAATCCTTCAATGACCAAGTCCGTCAATCGTTGCAGATCCCCCTCATCAAGACTACCGAAGGCCTCGGAAGGAGTGGTTGTATTGCCGCAACTCGTCAAAAACGGGGGTAGCGTGGCGGCACCTAGGCTTGCTTTGCCTATGAAAGAGATGAATTTTCTTCTATCGTACATGGATGATTTGGTTAAGCTGAAAGTTTTAAAACTAGCAATTCTATTATCGCTGATTAGTTTGTGTTTCGTGCCTGGGATACATCAAGTGGTCTGTTGGTGGCACTGAAAATATCAATAGCGTTCCAGTTGAGCATATCTGTGTCGGATGCTGACACGAAAAGACTAAAAAAGTGGCATCTTGAGAAACTCCTGTCATTAAATAATGATTATCAAACTGATATTCAGTGGAATTTGACTTTTCCATCGTTTTCGTCCACGCTAATCTTCCCAATAGCTGCGTTAAAAGTCCTTTCACCCAGCGCCTCCTAAGCAACGAGCCAAAGTGATTTCGAAAATAGTACATTTTGTAAATGCAACATAATAGCGCTAGTTGTGAAATTGCGTACTTTATAGTTTGTAATGGTTTGTAGAATTGCTCATTTCCTAATAACTCAGGAATTGGATATTTTACGATACTTAATCCTTACCTAAAATTCACCCTACGATGCGTACACTAATTTCACGTTCGTTTTCACTCAGCTTATTATTTCTCACTTGCTTCACTTTTGCGCAGACGCTTACCAAAGAGCAAATGGCGCAGCTCGAGTTTCGTCACATTGGCCCCATTGGCAATCGGATTATTTCCGTTACCGGCGTTTCCGAGGATCCCATGACCTACTATGTGGGGGCAGCTTCGGGAGGTATATGGAAAACCACCGATGGGGGCCTTCAATGGAAGCCCGTATTTGATAAAGAGCGTGTGCATTCCATTGGCGCGTTGGCATTGGCGCCGAGCGAGCCGGAGGTGGTCTATGCGGGCACAGGAGAGTCTTTCATCCGTTCGAACGTTTCCATCGGAAATGGCGTATGGCGGACCACTGATGGAGGCGCTAACTGGAAACATCTTGGACTCAAAAATACTGGCCGGATTAGTCGGATTGTGGTGCACCCCACCAATCCGGATATTGCCTATGTAGCTGCTTTAGGGCATGGCTATACCCCGCAGCAAGAGCGTGGTATCTACAAAACGACAGATGGGGGCAACACCTGGAGGCAAGTGCTGCATGTTGATACAAAAACGGGCGCTTCCGATCTGGTTATGGATCCTTTTAATCCACGCATACTGTTTGCCGGTATGTGGTCCCTGGAGATCAGACCCTGGACGCGTAAGAGTGGTGGACCTGGCGGCGGGATCTACCGATCGCTGGATGGAGGAGAAACCTGGGACAAGCTGGAAGGCAATGGGTTGCCGAAAGGAGAGGTCGGGAAGATCGCATTGGCAATGACTGCCGCGCAGCAAGGTAGGTTATATGCTTTGATTGAGACTGGCGATGGAATCCCATTAGATGGCGAGCCCACCAACACAGGAGAGCTTTGGCGCTCGGAGAATAGGGGAAACACCTTCAAACTGGTGAATTCAGATCGGGACCTGACCGGTCGGGGTGCTTATTACACCAGGTGTACAGCCTCGCCGGACAATGCCAATGAGATATACTTTTTCTCTGCGGCTTATGCTACCAGTATCGATGGAGGCAAAACTGCCACCCTGGCAGCGCCAGGAACAGCTCCCAATTGGGATCATCATGAGATGTGGGTCGATCCCGCAAATGGTAACAGGCAGATAGTGGTAGGGGATGGTGGACTCTCGATTAGTCAAAATCGTGGTAAATCCTGGCATCGCGTGCAGCTCCCGATTGCGCAGCTGTACCACGTAACCACGGACACGGAAGTACCCTACAATGTGCTCACTAATCGCCAGGACGGCCCCTCGATGAAAGGCCCGAGCAGAAGCCGTATGCAGAGCTTCTTTGGTGGGTTTATTCCCACTGGTCTTTGGCACGATGTAGGTGGCGGAGAAAGTGGGTTTGCCACCGCCGATCCGACCAACCCGGATATCGTTTGGTCCAGTGCCTCCGGATTTGGGGCATTAGGTGGCGTGGTAGTGAGATACAACGAAAAAACAGGCCATTTTCGGCAGGTGGAAGTGTGGCCGGAATTGACAGCCGGTATGCCTGCGGCAGATGTGAAGTACCGATTTCAGTGGACTTTTCCGTTATTGATCTCGCCGCACGACAACAATACAGTCTATGTTGCCAGTCAATACGTTCACCGTACAACTAATGGTGGACAGACCTGGGAAATCGTGAGTCCCGACCTTAGCCAAAATGATGTTACCAAGCAACAGTTTTCCGGTGGATTGACAGGAGATAATATTGGCGTGGAGTACGCAAATGTGATCTACGCCCTGGACGAGTCACCATTGAAGCAAGGGTTGCTATGGGCTGGAACCAACGACGGCCTCGTGCACATAAGTCAGGACAATGGATCAAACTGGACCAATGTTACCGGAAAAATTCCAGAGATGCCTGCGTACGGCGCAGTGCGGAACATCGAGGCTTCAAAATATGATGAGGGTACCGCCTACATCACGGTGGATGCCCACGAAATGGGAGATTTCAAGCCGTATGTTTATATGACCTCCAATTACGGAAAATCCTGGAAGAAGATCACAGCGGGTATTGAAGATGGCCCGCTGAGCTACTGCAGGATGATCAAGGAAGATCCTGTAAACCCCAATCTGCTATATCTCGGCACGGAAAATGCACTCTACTTCTCACTAAATAACGGGGCAAGCTGGCAGTCGCTAATGACCAATCTTCCCTCAAGTCCGATGTATTGGATGGATATTCCGGAGCACTTCAATGATCTGGTGGTGGGTACCTATGGAAGGGGAGCGTGGATCCTGGACGATTTAACGCCTATACAGCAATTCACGAACGAGGTTTCGCAATCTGCTCTGCACTTATTTAATCCAAAGGATGCCTATAGGCTCCAACCGGTCTCCATGGTCATGCAGTTCTTCAAGGAGGCTTCCTTTGGCGACGATCCACCAGCCGGCACGTCGCTGCATTACTGGCAATCGGAGGAGATGGAAGATAGTGTTTCACTGGAGATTGCCAATGAGGCCGGGGAAGTCGTGCGTACCATCAAGCATAAGGGCAAGCCCGGCATCAACAGGATTTGGTGGGATTTTAAAGAAGACCCAACTACTACCGTGGTGTTGCGTACCAAACCGCGCTATGCCCCGTGGTTCCAGCTCGATGACAAACGCACGCGCAACTCGCTTGTAGCTCCCATGTCTCTAATGGCGGACCCGGGGACTTACACGGTTACCCTTAAATCCGGAGAGGTCTCGCAGAATCAAAGTTTTAAATTGATAAAGGACCCCAATACTGAGGGGACTTTGACTGATATCCGCGAGCAGAAGCAGTTGCTGAATAAAATCAGAGCGGATTTTCAGGAAATATCTCTTGCCGTAAACGAAGCCGAAAAGTTAAGAAGGCAGCTTCGGGACTTGATGCCAATGGTGTCGGGAGACGTACTGACAGAGGTGAAATCGCTGGATAGTATCGCTACAGAGGCCGAAAATCAAATGGTACAGTTGAAGCATACAGGCAAGGGGCAGGATGCAATTCGGATGCCGGGTATGATTATGGAAAAGCTGAGTTACCTGGCCATGACCATTGCTATAGCAGATTTCAAACCTGCGGACCAGTATGTGGAGGTGTACGATAAGCTCCATGCCGAATGGTTAGAGATACAAAAGACCTGGGAACGGGTGAAAAGTACGGAGGTTGTTTCCCTACGGAATATGATGAAGGACAATCAGGTTGGACCATTCATTTTTGGAGAGGATTGACGCTTTGATGGGATGGGATGACCTAAGGTTCCCATTGACAAAAAAAACCGGCGTGCCATGTGAAAGGCACGCCGGTTTTTTTGATGGATGAAGTATATTCCGGCTTTAGTTAATTTCTCATTCGCATACCAATAGCATAGGCGTAAACGTGGCCAGCGTCAGCCCCTAGATGATCCTTATTCGCAACGGATACTTGTGTGCCACCTACCCAGGGTACAATTTCGGTTAGCAATCGACCGTAACTCCATGTTCCGCGACCACCGGGACAAGACAGTGCCCAGTTTTGACTATCCATGTACAGGTGGACCCTACGGTACCCCGAACTCGCGTAGGTACTCTTGGAAAAAATCTGGGTTTCAACTTCCCCAATACCAGGAATGCTTCTATGAATTCCTATCGCATAAGCTGTGATGGGTGCCCTGTCTACTATCTTATGGTCCTTTCCTTTGGCCACCCACGTTTGAGGATTCAAAGGATAGGATTCTGTTAGTAAGTTCCCGGCACTACCATCAGGCACGTAGCCGGTGCCTTCCCAATTGATATAAGCACCGCCACCAATCAAAACGTAATTGCCCGGCACCGTCGCCGTTGTGCTAGGCCAACTTGCAGATGGTGAGGTTCTGGTTCGCAAGGTTATGTGATTCATAAGCTGACTTCTGGTCAATCCGTTGATTTTCATCCCGATGGCATACACCGTGATTCCGTGTGGGTCAGGTCTGATATGATCTTTTGTGCCTACTTGCCAACACTCCAGATCCGGGCAGGGATAGCTCCGGGTCATTAAGGCACCGGCTTTGATGTTATTCACTTCGTTGGGTAACACCCCGCCGCCAACAGCTACATAGCCTGTTTCGACATCTAAAAAGATATTTCTCCAAAGGTTCTTCCTGTTACCACCATCGTCCCACATGGACATTATGAATTGTATTTTGCCGGTTCGGTCAGTCCATGTACTGTGGGTAACCCGACCATTTGTTTCATTGGCATAGACATCTACTGGCCCTGAGTCATCAGTGTTCGGTGTGATTTCAATTTGATCCGAAGAGATGGCTTCATCCTGAGATGAAGGGGATGGTTCTTCCTCATTACAAGAGATAAGGCCATAGGAAAAGAATAAGATGAGTGCGAGGGAATGTACCCTTGAAATTTTCATAGCTTTTTAAATTTTTATACAACTGAAAGTAGGTAGAAAAACTGACCTTGCCATTACCCTAATTGAATTCTTAACCGTTGTTTAATAGATAAGCTGAAGAATGTCCCTAAGTGGACAAGTGATGCGTTTTTGGGGGGATATCCTGGTCGATTTGCGGATCAGTCCAATGGGGACTTGGGGCAGGGGTTGCTGCGTCAAGTCTCCTACAAGCAAGCATAACCAGGGGCTTATTACAGGTCTAGAAACTCAGTCTCAGTTTCTTCCGTCCAGCTCTTATAGTTGTCTGCGAGTTTGAATTTATTTACTTGTTCTCTAAGTTCCCTGATCACGACCTCCACCGCTCTCGTTTTCTTTGTATATTCTCTCATTCCTTGAGAAAGCTCTGCGGAGGATGCCGCAACTTGCTCCGCGCCTGCGGCCGTCTCTTCAGCAATGACTGCTACGTGTTCGGTGCTATCAACTACTTGATTTACCGCTTCGGATTGTTGTTCGGACGCTTCGACGATCTGTTCGGATATGGTAAGGGTTTCATTGTACGAAGAGGCCATTTCTCTAAAGGTTTGGGCTGCGTTTTTCATTGCCTTGTCACCTTGATTGATGCTCTTGGCCATTTCCACAAATACCTCTGAAGTCTCTTTTGTTGCAGCTTGAACTTCCGCGACAAGTGCTTCAATTTCCTTAGATGACTGTTTTGAGCCGAGTGCTAGTTTTCTTATCTCATTCGCTACCACTGCAAAGCCTCTGCCAGCATCCCCTGCTTGTGCAGCTTCTATGGCGGCATTTAGGGCCAGCAAATTAGTCTGGGAGGAGATTTCGTTGATAATACCCAAAATGCGATTGATCTCACTAGTCTTTGCCTGTAGCATAGCCATTGACGCACTACTTTGATCAGAGTAGGATAGTATCTTGGTGACACTTTGTTCTACTCCAGTAATCGTCTCAGTCCCCCGGTCACTTTGACTGGCACCGTCCTGGGCCATGTCATTAATCGATTTTGCTTGTGTCCTTACGAGATGCGAAAACTCCTTGATTCTGTCTGTCACGGCTGAAGTCTCATCGATTCCAATCACCTGTTTTCCTGCCCCATTACTCATTTCAGCTATTGCATCGGAGATTTCCTGGGTGCTTTGGTGCATGATGTCGGAGCTTCCTTTCATTTCCAAAGTTGACAACTCGATATCATGAACTCGTGTCGTGATTGTCTGCAGTAATTCAGAGATGTTTTTCAGGGCGTAGTTAAAGTTTTGAGCAATTTCCAGGATATCACCTCTCGCATCTTCGGACATTCGTGTGGTAAGATCTCCCTGTGCTAACCTTGCCACCATGGAATTAATTTCGCGAAAGGGTTTGACGACCGATTCGAAGAGCCTGTTGATAACCTGTCCCAATTCTTGCCACTCTCCGGATTTTCCCTCAAGTGAGAGCCTTGCGGAGAAATCCCCGGACGCCAGCGCCTGACTTATTACAGAATTAGTTTCTGCAATCGCATGCTTGAGACTATCCCTTTGCAGCTCAAGTTCAGTGTTTTGTTGATTGAGCTGGTGGGTGGCTTCATGTACTCTTGTCTCTAGTAGTAAGCGGGTTTTCTTTTGACGCCTCGCCCGTCGATCAAAGAATAGATAAATACCACCAACCAAAGAAAGTATTGTCGTTACTCTGAACCACCAGGTTTGCCACCATGGTGAGAGGATAGTAATGGTCAATGCATTTTCATACCTGGACCACTTTGAATCACTATTGGTCGCCTGGAGTCTAAAGGTGTACTTGCCTGGTGACAAATTCATGTAGGTGGCTTCCCTTTTGTCTGCTCCTACACTGACCCATCCTTTGTCAAAGCCCTCAAGTTTGTACTTGTACTTAATTCTTTCGGGTGCAACATAGTCGAGCGATGCGAAAGAGAGCGAAAAAATGTTTTCCCGATGTGTGAGGTAGAAACTTTCCAGCTCATTAATACGCTCGGAGTAAATTACACGGTCGTTCACCGAATCCTTCATCTGAATTTGCCGACCAAGGATTTGCAAACCTGAAATGACTATTGGGGGATCATATTTGTTTTCGGGGATATTGAAGGGATCAAAAATATTGAAGCCGTTGAGCCCGCCGAAATAAAACTTACCATCAGGACCTTCTGCCTGGGATGTATAATTGAATTCTCCCTGCACGCCATCAAACGAATCAAATAGCTGGAATTCATCGGTTTTCGGGTTGAAACGATACAATCCTTGAATACCGGACAGCCAGAGTGATCCACTTGCATCTTCCAGGATGCCATTAATTGCCGGGAATCTTAGTTGGTTGTTGATCCGCGAGGCCTCAAAAGTATTGGCTTTTTCGTCATACTTGCATAATCCCCCAACAGTGCCAATCCAAAGGGTACCGTCCCGACTTTCGAAGATAGATCTGATCTGGTCATTGACAAGACTTTGTGCGTTCTCGGGATCGTGGGAGTAGCGCTTGATCGCTCCGGAGCGAGGATCAAAAGTATTAATCCCCTGGTGTTCCGACCCCAGCCAAAACCGTCCCTTTCGATCCTTTAAAATCTTGAAAATGGCGCTTTCGGAAAAGCCATTTGGATCATTCGGGTTTCGCGGAATATGATGGAAGGAGTCAGTTTCACGATCAAATCTAGCAATGCCATCTCCCAGGAAGCCAAACCAGAGCTCTTTATTATCATCCTCCAAAATCGACCAGACGCTGTTAAAAGGAAGGCTTTTAGTATCTGATGCCGATGTATTATAGTTTTTCCAGAGGCCCGATTTAGGATCATACCTATTGAGTCCTGCTAAGTAGGTGCCAGCCCAAACAATTCCTTCATGGTCTACTAAAACAGATTTCACGATATCCGAACTGATCGAGTTTCGATCAGAGTGATGCCGAAAATGCTGAAATCGACCGGTTTTTGGATCATACAAGTTCAACCCTCCACCGTCAGTTGCCAACCAAACTTTCCCTTCTGCGTCCACATCTATTCCAAGGACAGAATTATTGCTTAAGCTGTTTTGGTTTCCTGGCTCGGGTTGATGGATGTCGAACTTTGTGCGTATCGGGCTATATAAGTTGACCCCCTTCTTGAAGGTTCCGACCCAAAAGTTACCCTCAGGATCGCCATAAAACGAATACACAGCATCGCTACTGATGGATGTGCTGTTATAGGTCTGGTGTTGTGCATATTGCCACTGGCTTGTCGCCGGGTCATAAATATTTACACCGGCCCCATCACACCCTATCCATACATGTCCTTGGACATCCTCATATATTGCCCGGATGAAGTTTTTCCTCAAACCGGAATTGTCAGTATTCAGCCAACTGAAGCTCCTGTCGTGGGGATTGAAAATAGCAATTCCCCTTTCCTGAGTGCCAATCCAAATTTTACCAAGGTGATCAGCATGTACTGCAAATACCGACTCATAGGTATCTTCTTGTAAGAAGCGACTGGTTTCCATGAGTTGCAGGTTATCACTAATTCTGTGAACCTGGAAATTTGATGATACGACCCAGATGCCTCCTTCCTTCGAGGTTGCTAGCCCGGCTATGCCAGTACCAACTAAGGGCATAGCATGGCGAAAAGTACCCTTTTTGCGATCAAAAAGGTCCAGACCCTGGCCAGTACCTATCCAGACCTGACCCTCAGCGTCTACAAGTACTTCCTGTACCAGGTTATCACTCAGGGAAGTGGGGTCGCCTTCGAGATGTTGATAAACGCTAAAGCTGTCTGTAGTCCAGTGATAAATGCTGAGGCCTCCATCGAGCGTACCAATTAGTAAGTCACCGTCTTCTGTCTCTGTAACGGAAACTACCCTGTTTCCACCAATTGATGAGGGGTCTTTTTGGTCCCGCTGGTAGACGGTAAAATCATAACCATTGTATCGGTTAAGTCCATTGTCGGTACCAAACCAAACAAACCCCCGGCTGTCTTTCAAGGTGCAGTGAACGATACCGTCGGAAAGACCATCATTTGTATCAATTCTTTGGAACTTCAGATTTGTGGTTTGAGCCAACAAAGGACCAATAAAAAAATAAAATAGCAGGACTAAACCGCTATTTATCAAGCAGTTGCGCATGAATCTCTTGTAGGTTGAAGGCCATTCAATGTACAGAGATTTGCATGAAAAATGGTCCAAAAATGCAACTGATCCGGTCGATTGTCGGTTGAACCGGTAGTCATTGGAGGTTTTTAAGATCAGGGTCGGAAGGACTCACATACTCCACAGGCTCCTTCCTAATACTCAGTGTCCTGTTGACCTGGCTTCAACACATTAGGCGGTGAACCTAAATTCAATTCTGAAGACTATGTACAAAAGCAGGACAAGGTAGTCGGCGCAGAGTTCTTGAGATTTTTTTGCGCTTGTAGGGTAAGTGAAACCGATATTGTAAGGATATTTCATGTGCACCTCCGGCATTCACCACATCCAATCGCGAGAGGCTGATATCAAAGCTGTAGCCAAACTCGAAATCGAAGTAGTCCAGCCCCACTTGCACTACTACCGCGTCCTGATTTAATTCACCGAAACTTCTCGAAGAGATGGGCATCCCTCGGTAGTATAACCCAAAAATTACTGGTTGAAGGTGGAAACTGGCACCTCCCTGGAATTGCTCAAAACTACCCTGCCGCTTATAGAGAAAGTGAGGGGCTACTGAAGGAAATATTTTTCCGCGGAATATCTTATTGCCAAGCGGGAATCTGGTTCCCAGGTGAAAGCTGTATCGCACCAGCAGTTCATCCTGCCCACCTGATATGGCTATATTGGGTCTGGTCAGGTGATGGACTGCAAACCCGGTCCAAAATTTCCTGGTGTAGAGTAAAATGCCTGTATTGAAGTCCCAGAAACTGTTGACCTGAATGGCGCTGATACCAGGGTCTCTGGTGGGTGCTCCATCAAGTCCAAACTCAATTTGATCGCTGAAAACGAGCTGGGACTGATCAAACCCTCTGAAGGTATGGCCAAACTGCAAAGCAGGTCGGGCGACTAAATTTTCAGTTATGTGGGCTTCGTATCCGTAGGTAAAGAAGAAGGAGGTATTGTTGAGGTCAGCGGTTCCTTCACTGTCTTTGTGTACCAGAAAGCCAAAGCTGCTATTGAGAGGCTCCGAATGGTGATCTATTGAGACCGAGCTACTTGTAAATGCTTGCGGCAAGCTGGGCCAGAGGATTCTATGGTTGATACCCACTCGCGTGTCGGGTGAAGTCCCTGCAAGTGCCGGATTCACATAGAGCGGATTTGTGTAGAACATGGAAAACTGCGTATCCTGTGACCAGAGGAATGTTGGCAAAAGTGTACACAGAATGATTAGTTTCTCTTTCATCTAAGTAAAGTCAGATCGCTCACCTTGACCTCTTCGCGGCCGTCCGAAAAAGTTAGTTCCAGACGGTAGACATATACCCCGGCTGGGGCGAGGCTCCCCCGGAAATAGCCGTCCCATCCTACATTTTGATCGTCACTGAAAAATAGGAGTTGCCCCCACTTGTTGTAGATGTACATACTAAATTTCACGACCCCTTCTGTTTTCGGGAGGAATACATCATTGGTCCGAAAAGGATCGGAGTTGCCAAGTAGACCCAGTTCTCCGCCTGTGGGACCGTTTAAGCTTGGGGTAAAGGCATTGGGAGTATTTGATTCGCCACCAATAATTGCTTGCACTTCTGCTTCGCGGAACAGCGTATCCACACAGCCCAATTCGTTTTCTACAACCAGTCGAATATCATAAAAGCCTTCCTGTGCAAAGGCATGAGTGGGATTTTCCTCAGTTGACGCATCCCCGTCACCAAAGTCCCAGTTAAAAGTTACGGCGTTCTCACTCAAACTTCGAAAAAACACTTCCTGGTCCGGTATATATACGATCCTGGGCGTGGCAATAAAGTCGGCCAGTGGGGCGCCCGAGACATTGATGTAGGCCGTTTTTATCTCTTCATCGAATACTCCCACTTCGTTTTGGCCGCGAAGCCTTACTTCATACACTCCTGCACCAATGAAAGTATGGACAGCTTCGTCGCCTCTTGAGCTATTTCCATCGCCAAAGTCCCAAAGAAATCCGCCGCTTTGCGCAAACTCCGATAGGTTTTCAAATCTGATGGTCAATGGTGAGCAACCGGATAGTGTATCTGCCTTGAAATCTACCACCGGGTCTGCGGGTAGCACTACGATTTGATCTGTGAAGCTTTCGGAACAAAAAGTGTTCGATACCTCAAGGGTGATTTCATAGGTCCCTCGGTCAGTGAAAGTATGTTGCTGCGGATCAAAAACCGTAGAGCTGTCACCATCTCCAAATGTCCAGAGGTATCCTAATCCTTCGCTACTGAGGTTATTGATGGTTGCAACAGAATCCGGAAGCTGTAATGTGTCGGCTGACACGGTGAAAAGGGCCAAAATAGGCGCCTCACTATTCAGGACAGACTCTTGGATCGACGTGGTATCTGATGCACAGTTCGCGATGTTGGTGGTTTGCAAAGCGAAATTTAAAGATAGGTCCTGATCTGCTGCGGCAGGCCGATTGTAAATGACCATTTGCTGATCCCCATTGTCTAACCTGGCGTCAGGAGCAGGATCAAATATCCAATTGTGGAGACTACCCCGCTCCCCGGCTACTAAATCAAATGACTTCTGCTCGCAGTTCTCCGAAGCAGTTACCGTGAAAGCGGAACTGGCCTCAGGTCCAATCTGTATATCGAATGTATCGTTATCAACGCATAAACCTGCCTTTTCAACTTCCAATATGATTTGATAGGACGCGATCGAAGCGCCAGAATTTACCAATTCGTAAGCAAGTTCATGAAAATCAGCGTCGCTGCTGATTTTGCCCACCGGATAGCCGGATAAGAGGGAATCATTACTGTCGATGATGTACCAATTGTAAGCATCTGGTAATAGATTTTGCGTGGCTGTGTCCACGGATAATGTACTGTTCCAAGGGGAGCAGTTGGTCGAAGAAAAGCTATAATTAACATCCGAAAAACCTGCTGCTTCGCTGGCAAAAACCTCGACTGTCTCAGCAACCGTAGCGGTCATGCAGCCATCTGTGGTCAAGCCGGTCAAAACCAATTGATACGTACGCGTAGTGTCGTCCGGATTGACAAGGGAAAGGAGGGTGGAGTCTGTCGCGATGTTAATGTCGGAACTAAAGGAGGAGGGATGGTGTGTGATCCCCAGGGTATAATCTACCGTCAAAGCCGGATTACTGGACTCATTGACAAAAACAATGGATTCACCTGGGCAAGCATCTGTTGTACTTAATGAGAAGGATACATCCGGCCCGGGGTTCACCGTAACGTCAAAAGAATGGAGTCCCTCGCAGCTCCCTTTCTCGGTTGTAAGCCTCAAAGCCACCGTGTAGGTCCCGGCCACGGAAGTAACAGGCTCGGCTTCCAGGGCTATATCGGTTCCGTCCAGGTTCCAGGAGAAATCGTCGTTGATTGTCGTGTCGTGTTCCACATTGAAAGTGACGCCATCGTAACTGAAATCCCATTCGTAAAGTATTACACGATCGTCATTGACACGTACGGGGAGCGTAGCGGAACTGATCGAATCGGCGATGTTTGAAAAAGTTGTGGAGCTACCCGCACACACCACGTCTGATTCAAAGAAAGCAATGGGTTCGTCATAGACGAAGATAGTGTCTGTTGCCAGGCTCTCACATAAAGTCACATTGTTACGTGCCAGGAGTCGCACGACAGTGAATCCCTCGGAAGTGAAATCCCGTGTGAAATCTGTGATCTGCGTCGCACTATAAGTTCCGGTTCCGGAAGGAAGACTCTCCACCAATACCCCACTTTCATCAAGAAACTCCCAGCGCCATTCTGTTTCAGGCTCGATGGCTGTCGTGGCATCGCGGAAACCCACTGTGTATGTGGTTGATCCATCTTGGCAAAAAACCGGATCCAGGGAATTGGTCAAAGTGGCATCAAGGATGTTGATTCCGGCAATGGCATCCGGTGAAAGCGTCACCATATCTTCGAAAACAAATTCGCAGGTATTGGCAACACCTGGGTCCGAGGCGGTGAGGCGTATGAGTTTTTCTCCGGGATTACTGAAACTGAACAACGGATTCTCATCGTTCGAATTTCCAAGTAAGGTAGTGCCGGTATTGTCATCGTAGAATTCCCACGTGTAATCGTAGGTGCCGCCCCCGGTGGTCAGGTTTTCAAAATAGATATCTTCCTGCAAGCAAAAGAGCGTCTGTAGGGTGCCTGTGGCACTTTCGGAGCGCGTCTGGTAATTGGGTGTGGGTGGTTCCACTACCTCAATGGTTACGGTTTCGCGAACAGCATCTTCATAATTGGGATTGGCCGCATCTCCATTGTAAGGGTTACAGGTATTCCAATTAAACAAAGTGATTTCAAATGTGTTCCCGACGGCATTGGCTGCATTAGCAGGAGCAGATATGGCCAAGGAGGTGTTGTTGGGACCAGTAGCAGCAAAAGGTACTTCAGTAATTGCGCCAAAATAGCCACCTGTCACCAACTCACCGGCTGTCCCGCGGGTATCGGCGCTTGAAAGCGCCCCGGTTCCGTCTGTTACGGTTACCGTGCCCCCATCATCCAGTGTCAGGTCCCTGATAGAGCTGGCTGCGTTGTGGTTGGTCCCATAAACAAATTGAGTATGTCGAGCCTCCGTATTGGCGATGCCCGGGTCCACGGCATTAGGGTTGCAGTTGAAAGTCGAATTGTCGGTAAATACTGCGTTGGTGATCGCTGTATTCTCGCAAATGTTGTAGGCGTTAGGGTCGATGGCAAGGACACCACCAAAACTGTCATCATCGTCCCAGGCAAAGACTGTCTGACTGGATGTCTCGCAAACGTCCCCTTGAAATACAAGAGATACTTCAGGTTCGAAGGAGCATTCATTGCCGGGATCGTAAATAAAAGTGCCCGTAGCTTCGAAAACTGTATTGCCACCTGAGGCCACCAGACCGGAACCATTGGCGAATTCATCAATGGTAGTGCCTGCATCATTCCACGTGAAGCGAATTACTACATCATCCGGATCCTGCGCAGCGATGAAGGTATAGGTAACAGTATATCCGGTCACGGTAACGGGAGCACAAACCCCATCCCGGGAGAAGGTGACGTCAGTACTTCCAATTGTAGGGCACTGAGCGGCAAGGCACAGCGATATTAGCGTGCCAAATACAGCGAGTAAGGCGCGAGTGATCATTTTAGGTTTGACTAAAATATTCATATTTCACGATAGAATATGAATATTCTCGATTCGTAAATCTACTATTAATGATTTTTTCGAGGATTAGGTAACCCCTGGGTCTTGTGAGTGAAGTTGGTAATCACCCTGAAATGGAGAAGACAAAAGTCAATGAGCTGTTTTAGTAGGAGTTACTGCTGTCTTAGGTTGTAGCATTATGACTTCCGATTGGGCTTCTTAAATTCTGCATGTTGAAAAAATTTTATTTGCAGGACGTACAGGCGCTGACAAACACAATATTTTCAATAAAAGCCATCTGTTTTTGTAAATAAGAAAGTTTTGCTTTAAATTGGTCAACCAGTTACTGGTTAACTAGTGAATCTATGGCAGCAGAACTATTAAATACTTTTAAGGAAATCGTAATTGAGAAACCCGGGGATAAGATCATCAAGCAGATCCAGGAGTTGATCAGTTCGGGTCAGTTAAAGCCCGGCGACAAACTTCCTTCGGAGCGCATGCTCAGCGAACGTTTCGGCGTAGGACGCACGTACGTCCGTGACGCCATTCGGAAGCTTGAGTTTTATGGTATTCTGAAAACTTTACCGCAGAGTGGCACCGTAGTAGCGGGTTTGGGCATTACTGCGTTGGAAGGACTTATTTCTGATGTTTTGCAGCTGCAGGGCCGGGATTTTCATTCTCTGGTGGAGACCAGGGTGCTGTTGGAAGTAAACTCGGCCAAGTTGGCAGCCATGAGGCGTACCAACGAAGATATTACCGCCATTGCGAAGGCGCTCAATGCCTATGAATCGGCAGTTGCGGCTGGCAAATCCGCCGTGGAGGAGGATCTTCTATTTCATCTTCAAATCGCAGAAGCCAGCAAGAATTCTGTCCTCAAGTCATTGATGATGATTGTTACACCAGATATCCTTACTTACTTCAAAGAAAACGATGTATGTGGGGGTGATAGGCCCAGAAGGGCTTTAGAAGAGCATCACCAAATCCTGGAATTCATCAACAACCAGGATCAGGAGAACGCTGAAATATCCATGAGATCACATCTCAGCGACATCTCGAGCTATTCGAGTACCAACGGTAACCTAACCAAAAGTTCCTAAAACGATAAAGCCAATGAAGAGAGTGCGATGAAAAGAAGGAACAGGCCAGCTTAGAGGTGGCCTGTTCGGCAGGAATGAACCAACGAGTCCATCGCTAAAAAGTCTCGTTTGTTCAAAACACTATTTGTCCGTGAATCTAGCGGTTATTTCTAACAAAATGAAGAGGATCCATCTTCGCCCTGCCCGATCTATTTTTTTCCTCTTCGCCTAAGAAAAGTTTATGATGAATTTCTATCAGTTAAATCAGTTTATCAAATCTGGCATAGGAGCGGCGATTTTACTGCTTGCAGTTGTAACTACCGCATTTGCTCAGACCCGGATTTCGGGGACTATCTCAGATGAGGGTGGTGAGCCATTGCCTGGTGTCACCATCCTGGAAAAAGGTACCACCAATGGTACTGTTACAGACGTGAATGGAAGCTATACGCTGACAGCTTCTTCTGATGCTACCCTGGTCGTTTCATTCGTGGGATTCCAATCCCAGGAGATTCCGATCAATGGGAGGTCGACCATCGATGTGACCTTGTCGGTAGACGTACAACAGCTTGAGGAGGTAGTTGTTGTTGGGTACGGTACCCGAAAAAAGTCACATAACACAGGCGCCATTGCCCAGGTAGGCGGCGAGGAAGTTGCGGCCATTCAGGCCAACAGGGTGGATGATGCCCTGGCAGGCAAGTTGTCAGGTGTGTTGATCCAGAATCAGAGTGGAGAGCCCGGTGCGGATCCAAAGATTCAAATACGCGCAGCTTCATCTATTACCGGTAGCTCCAACCCACTCATTGTAGTGGACGGCTATCCAATTTCCGGCAGTTTAGCAACAGTTAATCCAAACGATATTGAAAGTTTGGAAGTGCTTAAAGATGCGGCTTCCGCTGCTATTTATGGTTCGCGAGGAGCTAATGGTGTAATTCTCGTAACAACAAAAAAGGGCAGATCAGGCAAAGCCAGTTTTAGCTATAATGGTTACACCAGTATTTCAAATAGATATCAGACCGAAAATATAAATCCAACAGCTTCGGAATGGGCTAGTACCATTGAGGCAGGCATTGCCAACGGTACTTTCAATGTTTCGGAAATGGATCCTGATTTATTGAATTACAGGCTAAATGCCTTTCGGAATTCACCGGATGTGGTAGCGCTAGAAGATTGGCTGTTTCGGTCCGGAAAAAGTACCAGTCACGATTTCAATGTTTCAGGAGGGACTGACGATGTTAATTACTTCGCATCTGTCGGCTACCTCAACACCGAGGGAATTGTTATCACCCAGGGTTTTGAGAGATACAATGCGCGCTTGAATCTCGATGCCAAATTAGGCGAGCGATTCAAAGCCGGGTTGAATGTCAACGGGTTCATGTCTGACAGAGATATTGTGGCCCACGATATGAGAGACCTCCTGAGAGCGTACAGTGTGCATCCGATTTACCATACCGAGGCTTCAATTGCTTTTGTTCAGCAACTTGATCAACAAGCACAAGCCCTAGGGTTGGCAGCTTTTGACGATGGATACAGAGGAGGTTCTTCACCTTTCAATAATAGCATCTACACTTTGCAACCAGGGGATTGGGCCCAGGATTGGCATTATGGCCGAAGTGGAAATGGTATTGGTGGATCTGGAGATGCCGGCCCCGCAACGAAGCTTGATAATGCAGACCAATGGCAACGAACGTTTTTCGGTAATGTCAACACGTATTTGCAGTTCAATATCATTGAGGGATTGGATATAAAAACCGTGCTTGGTGGCGATATCAGAGATACCCAGGACTATTACCATCAACTGCTCGAGGCAGATTCCAGGGGGCGAACCAATCAAACGGATCTGGATCAAACGGATACAAAGAGATCTTCCATGTTGAGTGAGACCACTTTGAATTATTCAACAAAAATTAATGAACATGATATTTCAGCAGTCGCTGGGATGGAGTTTCAAAATTTCTACATCCGGGCAACTGCTTTGCAGGGTACCAATGTCCCTCATGGTCAACCTCAGAACTTTGCGCTGTTGGATCCGGCAGATATCAGTGTCACAGAGCGGGATGAGACCATTGCACGAAGAAGCATCTTCGGAAGAGTCAATTATGCTTACGATGATCGCTACTTGCTATCGGTATCACTCAGAAGGGATGGTGATTCCCGTTTTGGTGAAAACAACAGGTTTGAAACATTCCCCGCCGTTTCTGTGGGCTGGAATGTGCACAATGAGTCCTTCTACAACTCCGATTTCTTAAATCTGTTGAAGGTAAGGTTCAGTACAGGGTCTTTAGGAACCACTTCTAATTTAGGAGCCTACAGTTCATTGAGTCTTCTGAACCCGCAGGCATCTGTTTTAGGCAACGCTTTTCTCATCCCGTCCGATGTAGGTAATCCGGATTTGACGTGGCAAACCAATACAGAAACTAACTATGGAGTCAATTTTGGCTTTCTGGGTAATCGTTTTGTGTTGGGAGTCGATTATTATACTTCCGATATTGAGGATATCCTTATTGACCAAAGCGTATCGGAGGTACTGGGAACTACCTCTGTAAGGTTGAATTCAGGTGATGTTAAAAGTTCGGGTATGGAGTTTGAACTCACTGCAGAAATTCTCGAGCAGGGAGCCCTGACCTGGACTGTAAGCGCCAACCTGTCTACAGTCAATACGGAGATTACCGATCTAGGCGACCTGACTGAATTGGCTCCGACAATCTATGGTCAGAGCGGGAGAGGTCCTGTGTTTAGAAATTATGTCGGAGGCGAAATTGGAGAGATGTGGGGACTGGAAACCATCGGGCAAGTTGAAATGGAGCATGTAGCCGATCCAACCAGAAACAATGGTATCACGAGCGGTGAATATTATGTTGTAGATCAAAACGGTGATGGTGTGATTGACAGGACAAGAACCGTTGCCGAAGGAGGGGACTTAGTCAAAATAGGCCAGAACACGCCTGACTTTTATTGGGGAATGACACATTCTTTAGGATTTAAGGACTTTGATATGTCCTTGACCTTCCAGGGAGCCCAGGGTGGAGACATTTTCAATATTGACCCGCTTTATTATGAGTCACAATGGGGTGGTAGATTGAGAGACAGCTTTGATGCCGATGATGATGGTATCGCTGACCACAATGGCCAGCACTATGCCAGGGCAAGAGATCAAACGGATGCCATGGTCCAGGATGCTTCCTATTTTGCGTTGAGAAACCTGACCATTGGTTATACGCTTCGTCCGGATCTGGTTCGCCGTGTAGGTATCGGTTCGGCGAGGGCTTACATCGCAGCTACTAATTTGCTGTATGTCTGGGCTGACGATTACACATCCTTCAATCCCGAAGGAGTGGAGATTACCAACAGTGGTTATTTAGGACCCACAACATATGGCGTGCAAGTAGGTGCAAGTCCTGTTGTGAGGAGCTTTACGCTAGGTTTAAATCTTAATTTTTAAATAAGAAACAATGAAAACTGTATATATATATCTGGTCGCCCTGTTGTTAGTAACAGCTTGTGCTGAAGACTTGGATCAGGTACCGCCAAATATTGCCAGTTCGAATTCTTTGACAGATTTCGAAGGAGTTTTGAATGCTGCGTATTTCTATCAGCATGGTTCGGTTACTCCCTTGGCTGTGATGGGTGACTTTCGGGCTGACAATGCGTTTATGTTCGAGGCGCCGTATACCGAATTTGATATATTCGGCCGTGACCTAACGGCCATGGAAGATCAATTTTTCGGGCCCTTTTACACAGCCTTATACAAGTCCATATTGAGTGCTAACAATGTCATTGAAAATTCAAAGGACGCTACGGAAGTAGGGGAAGCTAGATTTCTTCGAGCTTTATCGTATTTCAAGCTGGTGCAGGTGTTCGGAGATGTGACAGTAGTGTTGACTCCCAACCCGAGTATTACGGATAAATCCATTTTGGCGAGGCAGCCAGCTGCCAATGTTTACAATGATGTGATCATTCCTGATCTGCAAGATGCGATCACGGCTTTGGATACGGAAATCGACGGTGGCAGGGCTTCTCAATTTGCTGCCCAGGGATTGCTGGGCAAGGTGTATGTTCATATGGGGAATTTTGGCAGCGCCGAGTCACATTTGGCTGCGGTTGTAAATGGTGCCGCTGGAGCCGGAATTACTTTGCAAGAGAACTTCGCCGATATTTTCGGTACGGATAATGACCTGAATTCGGAAATTATATTCGCTACCCAGATATCCAGTTCTGTGTCTGACGAATACGGTTTCTCCGAGTTTTGGTCTTGGTCCGGTGGACTTGATACAAAATCCTTGAACCCCCTGGACCAGGACTTGGTTGACGCTTTTGAAGCGAGTGGCGGTGGAACAGATTTGAGAATGGCGGTAACGATTGATACGGCGACCATGTCTTCACCAAAATTCCCGCAAACAGGAGGTCCTGACCATGATTGGATAGAACTAAGGCTGGCCGACGTTATTTTGCTGTACGCCGAAAGCCTGAACGAAAATGGTTCTTCCGCGGAGGCCGTTCTCGACTTGCTTGATCCCATTCGGACCCGAGCAGGGCTGGCACCATTGGATCATACAGTGCTTAATACTCAGGCCTTGGTCCGACAGGCTATCCAAGACGAAAGAAGGCTCGAGTTGGCTTTTGAAGGACAAAGATGGTTTGATTTGGTCCGTACAGGTACTGCTCAGGCAGAGATGGGGGAAAACTTTGGTAATGAATACTATTTGTTCCCTATCCCTGTTTCCGAAGTATTAGCAAGCTTCGGAGCGATTACGCAGAATGATGGCTATTAAATTCAAGTACTAAGTAGGATTATTAATTGAGATAATTGAGAGGATTTCATTCAGAGGTTCGATTTGAATGGAATCCTCTTCTAAACCCGACTTTTGTCCATTAACTCGGAGCTAACAGATGATAAAAGCGCCGTGGATGAGGTTCTTTTCAAGTATAGTTGAGGTAGCAATTCATTTACTACAGAAGGGAGACCACTTGGCACAAAAACGACTTGGAGGTATGGAGTTAAAACCCAAAACATTGAAAAAATATAATCACTTCTTCTTCATATTGATTATCCTGAATTTCTGGTGTTTCTCCTGCAATCAGCCAGGGAACACCGGAATTCTAGTCCGCAACCTGGCCGAGTTTGATCGCGCTGCCGCCAATATCCAACCTGGAGACAAAATCATTTTGGCGAATGGCGAGTGGAGAGATGTAGAACTTGTATTAAAAGGGAAGGGGTCTGAAGACAAGCCAATATTCTTGATGGCTCAGGAACCTGGAAGTGTCATTGTTAGCGGTCAGTCCAATCTCTCCTTTTCCGGTGAGTACATTGAGATATCGGGCCTGGTATTCAAGGATGGGTACACACCCACAAGTGAAGTCATTTCCTTTAGGACAAGTAAAGAGGAATTGGCTAATAACTCCCGCGTAACCAACTGTGTGATAGATGAATTTACCAATCCTGAACGGTTTGACGGGGATACTTGGGTGGCTATTTACGGCAAAGACAATGTATTCGATTATAATACCATGATCGGGAAAGGTAATCGTGGGGTCACCCTTGCCGTAAAAATGCAAACAGAAGCCAGCCGCGAGAACAACCATGTCATAGAGCACAACTACTTCGGTCCACGGGAGATCCTTGGGTCAAACGGAGGGGAGACCCTAAGAGTCGGTACAAGTCACTATTCGAGGACTTACTCCAACACCATTGTTAGAAGAAACTATTTTGATCGGGTGAATGGCGAGCATGAAATTGTTTCTAACAAGGCCTGCGGCAACGAGTTTCGAGACAATGTCTTCTTTGAATGTCAGGGGACTTTGACCATGCGGCATGGTCATCACACCCTGGTAGAGAACAACTACTTCCTTGGGAACAGGAAGCCAAATACAGGTGGAATTCGAATCATTAACGAGTATCAGACGGTTCGGAAAAACTATATGGCTGGATTGACTGGCCATCGCTTTAGAGGAGCGCTGGTGATCATGAATGGCGTACCTAACTCCCCCATCAACCGGTACAATCAGGTGATCGATTCTTATATGGATAATAATATCGTCATCAACAGCGACTATATTCAACTCTGCGCTGGTAGCGACGAGGAAAGGTCTGCGATTCCCACCGGTTCAACTTTCAAAAACAACCTGATTCTTGGAAATACCAATCCAGTCCCTTTCACGATCTATGATGACGTTTCGGGGATTGAATTTGAAGGAAATGTATTAAATGATGACTCGGAAGCGCCATTTCAAGAGGGTTTCGAAAAAGTACCATTGGCGCTATCCAGAAACGAAAACGGTCTGCTGGTTCCTTCCAAGGAACTTATTGACAAAATCGGGTTCGGTGAGGTGGCCCTGCCTATATCGAAAGCGGAAGTGGGTGCCAGGTTCTACCCAAAAGGAGGAACTGGACGGACATTTAACAGCGGCCAAACCATTAAGGTAGCTCCAGGAACCAATACAATTTTAGAGGCCCTTGAAAAAAGCAATTCCGGGGATATTTTAGAGTTAGAAAGCGATGGAGACTATCTGCTTACAAAATACGCTTTTGTCTTCCACCCTATTTCAATTGTAACCCCTGCGGGAGAAAAGGCCCGGATCCAATCAGAAAAGCAGAGTTTCTTTAAAATCGAAAATGGAGGTGCCATGTTTTTCAAGAATATACTTTTCGATGGTGCTGAGTCTCCAGATCAGGCTGGAAATAGTGTTATAAGTACCAGCAAATACTCTATGACCAAGAATTATGCACTTCATGTGGAAGATTGTGAAGTCCGTGATTTGGATAAGAACCACTCATTCGATTTTCTGAAATCTGCCAAACATACGTTTGCCGATTCGATCAATATCATCAATACCGAAATGACCAATGTAACAGGAGCTGTCATAACCCTTGACATGGAGGTGGAAGATCTGGGTATTTATAATGTGGAGAATGTGAAGATCATCAATTCCACGTTCACAGACATACAGCACGAAATAGCCAATGTCTATCGTGGAGGAACGGATGAGAGCACCTTTGGACCGATCATGACATTGGAAGATGTGGTTATTAATAATTCTGGCAAGGGAAAACGGAACAAAATAGGAGCAGTCCTGCGCTTTCATGGAGTTCAGAAATTGAATATCGATAATGTGAGGATCACAGATAGTCAAGGGATTGATTTGTTTCTCACGAATGGTGAGCCGATCACCAACCTTTCCAATATCACCTTTACCAACTCCAAGGGGCTTACGGCCAATGATCAACCCTATAATGCGAAAAATATCATCGTGAACTGATGAAGTCGATAGGGATCATATTGATTTTACTTTTCACCCTTGGTAGCAATGCCCAGGAGCATCCTAATCTGATTCTAACCGTCGAAGGAGTGAAATCAATGCAGGCCAGTCTCCGGAAAATTCCACTATTTGACAAGACCCTGGAATCGGTGAAAGCACAAGTAGATGCGGAAATAGCATCAGGCATCGAAGTGCCCGTCCCGAAAGATCTGGCAGGTGGTTACACCCACGAAAGGCACAAGGCAAACTTCTTTGCCATGCAAAAGGCGGGTGTGTTGTTTCAAATCACGGCAGACGAGAAATACGCCCGCTATGTCAGGGATATGCTGCTTGATTATGCCGATCTCTACCCGACCCTGGATAAACATCCCGCGACCAGGTCTTATGCCAGAGGGAAATTTTTCTGGCAATGTCTTAATGATGCCAATTGGCTGGTCTATGCAAGCCAGGCCTATGATTGCATTTACGATTGGTTGGACAAGAAGACAGTGAAACTGCTGAATGAGCAGTTGTTTAGACCCTATGCGCAATACATATCCATTGAAAACCCTCAGTTTTTTAACCGGATCCATAACCATAGTACCTGGGGCAATGCCGGTGTGGGCATGATCGGCCTGGTAATGGGGGATGAAGAGTTAGTCAATTGGGCATTATATGGTCTGGATGTACAGGTGCCTGGCGATTATGTGAAGGACAATGATGGGGGAGCTATCCAACTAGAAGGACAAAAAGAAGCGGGTTTTCTGGCACAGCTGGACCATGCCTTTTCTCCGGATGGGTACTACACCGAAGGTCCTTATTATCAGCGTTATGCAATGTATCCATTTCTCATTTTCGCCCAGGCATTGTCAAATAAGAAGCCAGCGTTGGGTATCCTCAACTATCGCGAAGGTCTCTTGATCAAAGCGGTGTATGCACTCATCAATCAAACTAACTCGGCTGGTGAATTCTTTCCAATCAACGATGCGCAAAAAGGAATGTCTCTGTTATCTCGGGAGTTAGTCAACGCAGTGAGCATGGCATATCATTTTGGTGACAATGACGCTTCGTTGCTCTCTTTGGTCGAATCTCAGGGGCGCGTGCCCCTCAACGACGCGGGTTTAGCCGCTGCCAAAGGCATCAGTGAAGGGAAGAGCAAACCTTACCAATTTCAAAGCCAACAATTGTCCGACGGGGCTGCAGGTGATGAAGGGGCCATTGGGATCCTGAGAAGCGGGGACCTCACCTTAATGATGAAATATGCAAAACACGGCATGGGACATGGGCATTTCGACCGTCTCGGATTTTTGCTCTATGACGGACCAGATGAAGTCATTCAGGACTATGGTTCTGCCCGGTGGGTAAATATTGAACACAAAGATGGCGGAGGATATTTGAAAGAAAACAAAACATGGGCCAAGCAAACCATCGCTCATAACACGCTGGTCGTGAACCAGGATTCCCATTTTGATGGGAATGTGCAGTTGGCCGAAAAATCCGCAGGGACACCCTATTTTTTCGCTTCTACGGCTGATGTCCAAATTGTCAGCGCAAGAGAAACCAACGCTTACGAGAATGTTGAAATGCACCGGACCATGGCGGTCGTTGATGTTGATGAATTGGAGAATCCACTGGTGCTGGACCTGTTTTTTGTGCAAGCTCCCGCCGGCACAAGATACGATCTACCTTTATACTATCAGGGAGAATTCATGTCTACCAATCAGGAGTTGGAAACGAATGCCAGGCTCGCTCCCTTAGGCAGTAAGTCAGGGTATCAGCATCTATGGACGGAGGGTCAGGTGGCTGCGAACGAGGGACTTTTCAGAATGACCTGGTTCAATAATCAGAACTTCTATTCCATGACTTCCCTGACACAGGCAGGTGATCAGGTACTGCTGACGAGAGTAGGAGCCAATGATCCGGACTTCAATCTACGTCGAGACCCAGGATTAATCCATCGGAGAACCGGGGGAAATACACGATTTGCCAGCATCTACGAGATGCATGGTAATTACAGTTATTCGGCTGAGATTCCAATCAATTCATTTACATCAATCTCCGACCTGCAATTAGTGAAGAGTTCGGAAGACTATATGGTGCTTGTTTTTCAAATAAAAAACGGACCGACTTACCGTTTTGCTTTTGCATTAAAGGATGTCAGCAACTTAAGCACCCACACGATCGAAACTTCTAGGGGCCTGGTGACATGGACGGGAGTTTATGACTTAAAGAAAATTGACAAATGAGCATGAAAAGATATAGCGACAAATACCTTGTGACGGAAGACATGGATTGGGAAGATCTTGGTGGTGGGGTTTCCAGAAAGCTCCTCGGTTATGACAATCAGATCATGATGGTGAAGGTAAAGTTTGAGAAAGGGGCACTGGGTTCACCCCACAGTCATTTTCATACCCAGGCCACGTATTGCGTGTCAGGGTCCTTTGAGTTCGAGATTGATGGCAGAAAGCAAATAGTCAATGCCGGGGACGGGGTGTATATCGCTCCCAATTTGCTGCATAGTGCCCTTTGCCTGGAGGCAGGGATTTTGATCGATACTTTCAGCCCGGTACGCGAGGATTTTTTGGACGGCTCAGGAGTGGCCTATTTCGGGGATAACAAGTAAAGCAACCTAGTCAAATGAAAATAAGAGGACTTAGATGGTGGGTGATCGGGCTTATAGCGCTGGCGACAATTATCAATTATATCGATAGGCAATCTATCAATGTACTTTGGCCACAGATTTCCGAGCAGTTATATCCGGACAAAACATTGGACGAACGAAAAGAGATCTATTCTTTGATTTCGGTAATTTTTGTTTTCTCCTACGCCTTTGGCCAGGCCATTTTTGGCAGGATTTTCGATTGGATCGGCACACGATTGGGCTTTGCACTTTCGATTTCGGTTTGGTCTGTCGCTACGGCCTTACATGCCTTGGCCAGATCATTTGCGGGCTTTGCGATCTTCCGATCGATTTTAGGAATTGCCGAGGCCGGAAACTGGCCGGGAGCAGCAAAAGGCAACGCCGAGTGGTTTCCCACAAAAGAGCGGGCTTTTGCGCAAGGGCTATTCAATTCCGGAGCCGCCGTGGGTGGCATCATCTCAATACCCCTCATCGCCTTTTTAACCATTCACTTCAATTGGCAGATGATCTTTGTGCTTATTGGAGTCGCCGGGTTCTTGTGGCTTTTGCCTTGGATGTATTTAGTAAAATCTCCGCCACAAAATCATCCTTGGATCACCGAGGAGGAACGAAAATATATTTTGGAAGGGCAAAAAAACGAGGAAGTCCAGACAGGACAAGAAGTATCCCCTGCCTCCGCCGAAAAGGTCCTGAAACACCGACAAAGTTGGGGTGTGATTATAGCCTCGGCGGCGATCGATCCTATCTGGTGGTTGTTCGTGTTCTGGATTCCGATCTATCTGTCGGAGGTATATGGTATGGATGTAAAAGGTATCGGTATTTACGGTTGGGTACCTTATGTAGGCGCGATGCTGGGTGCCTGGTTTGGTGGTTTGCTGGCCCAAAATAGAATGAAGGCAGGGTGGAGCGTCAACAGGACCCGGAAGACTGTTATTACCACCGGTTGCCTGATCATGCTTCCGGCATTGATCGCCATGGCCAACCCGGGGGCACCGATTACCGCCGTTTTGATTATGGCAGTGATCCTCTTTGGATTCCAAACAGCTATTGGGAACGTACAAACCTTGCCTAGTGATTTCTTTAGTGGGAAATCGGTCGGGACACTATCCGGATACGCAGGTATGGCCGCAAAGCTGACCGCCGCAGGATTGACCTATCTCGTTCCCTGGCTGACCATGGGTGGAAATTACACGCCTGCCTTTGTGATAGGCGCCACGCTCGCCCTTGTAGCACTTGGGAGTGTCTGGGGTTTGTGTGGTCGGATTCAAATATTGAAATCAAGCGGTGAGATCAACACTTGAAATACTTTATTAATAAAATTTATAACCAAACAGAAAATGAAATTACAAGGAAAAATAGCAGTTGTCACAGGTGGAGCCAGAGATATTGGCCGAGCAGTTTGTGTGAAACTTGCCAAAGAAGGAGCCAAGGTGGTCGTCAATTATTTTGACAGTGAATCGGATAAGGATTCCACACTTGCTGCTATCAAAGAAGTGGGAGGTGAAGCCATAGCTGTCCATGGTGACGTTACCAAGCAGGAAGATATAGATAACATGGTCGCTAAAACGCAGGAGGCCTTCGGTGATCGCGTCGACATTCTCGTCAATGTGGCAGGCGGACTGTTTGCCCGAAAGACCATCACGGAGATTGATGAAAATTTCTATGATCTGGTTATGGACGTGAATTTTAAGGGGACCGTCTTTGTTACCAAGGCCTTCAGGCCGCTGATGGGTAAGGGAGCATCTATTATCAATTTTGCTTCACAAGCCGGACGTGATGGTGGCGGACCCGGTGCTTCCATTTATGCTGCGTCAAAAGGAGCCGTCTCTACATTTACCAGGGCCTTGGCTAAGGAACTTGGGCCGCAGGGCATTCGGGTAAATGCGCTGAACCCTGGAATGATCGCAACCAAATTTCATGACGATTTTACCAAGGATCAGGTTCGCCAGAACGTGGCAAATGCTACACCACTTAGAAGAGAAGGACGTGCAGAGGAAGTAGCAGATCTGGTAGCCTATTTATCTAACGGTGAATCCTCGTTTCTAACAGGCAATAACGTAGATATCAACGGAGGCTTGGCGTTTTCATAACATACAAGTCCGTCAGTGCTGGTTATTGTGCCATATCTGGTGCTCGCCCAGCGAGGTGAGACGGTTAACTTATAGTGTAAGGTGCTGATTTCTCAGTAAATAACGCCCGTTTTTATCGGGCCCGATCCTTTTGAAAAACAAACTTCTATCGGTGATCCTGGCTTTTGGCCCGGGTATTTTTGCCATTGGTTATACCATCGGCACGGGTAGCGTGACGTCCATGATTGTGGCAGGAAATGGCTTCGGAATGGGTCTGCTGTGGGTGCTACTGTTTAGTTGTGTGTTTTCAGGCGTACTGATCTATGTATCCGGCCACTATTATTTGGTTACCGGCGAAACGGCACTTTTCGCGATTAAGAAGCATATTCCGTTCGGAAAGTTCTTAGCCGCAGCCATAATAGTCACCGTAGGTATTGGTCAATGGAACTCTTTGATTGGCATTTTGGGTATTACCTCCAATGTCATTTTTGAGATTTTGGTGATCAATTTTCCTGGTCTTGCAGGACAGAAGTACGAATTGGTCTTAGGTATTGCGATTTTGATAATTGGCATCTTTTATCTCCTGTTGATTAAAGGCGATTATAGCATTTTCGAGCGGGTGCTGGCATTGTTCGTGTCGCTGATGGGATTATCGTTTGTCTTTACCCTTTTCTTTGTTTTCCCCCTGCCCTCGGAAATTGTGAGTGGGTTGATCCCCAAAATCCCCAAAGTGGAGGGAGCTGGGATTTTAGTAGCAGCATTTGTTGGGACCACCATGGCCTCGGCTACTTTTTTGTCCAGGCCTCTTTTCATTCAAGGGAAGAATTGGGCTAAGGAGGATTTTTCAACGCAGAGAAACGATGCCATTGTGGCTGCCATCCTTATTTTCTCCATAAGCGGCGCTATTATGGCCGTTGCCAGTGGGAGTCTGTATGGATCTGGAAAGGAGATCACTCATGTACTGGATATGTCTGGAGCGCTAAAACCCGCTGCTGGCAAGTTTGCGGTGAGCATTTTCTTTATGGGTACATTGAGTGCAGGCCTATCATCGATTTTTCCGTGTCTCATGATAGTGCCATTGATGCTTGGGGACTTGAATTCTGGGAAACTGGATATCCAATCGCATCGGTTTAAGTTGATTACCGGGGTGGCAAGCATGTTGGCCTTGTGTATTCCTGTGTTTGGATTCAACCCTATCAGGGGACAAATATTCACTCAGGTATTCAATGTATTCGCCTTGCCGCTGGTGATAACAAGTTTACTGATCTTATGGAATAGAAAATGTGTTGGATTGCCAGGAAATAGGATACCCACTAATGGTGTTATGGCGGCAGCTTTCATTTTTTCGCTGATCATTATGATCAATGGTCTAATAGATATTTTTAAATGAAATCGGCCGGGTTATGAGCAAGAAAGTAGTTACGTTCGGAGAGGTTATGATGCGTCTGTCGCCCCCCGGTTTTGCTAAGTTTTCGCAAGCGTCGACATTAGAGCTAGCGTACGGTGGAGGAGAAGCCAATGTTGCCATCTCACTTGCTTACTTCGGTTTAGCTGCGCTACATGTAACCAGGTTTCCTGACAATTTGATTGGCAGATCGGGTACGCAGTATCTGAGACGCCATTGGCTAGATACTTCGCAGATCGTTTATGGAAATGGCAGCATGGGCAAGTACTTCCTCGAGAAAGGCGCTGTTCATCGTTCCAGTGAAGTGGTTTACGAACGAGCCCACTCGGCCTTTTCTCAAATCATGCCAGGAATGGTCGATTGGGCAGAGGTTTTGCATGAAGCGAGTTGGTTCCATTGGACAGGCATTACGGCGGGAATAAGTCAGGGAGTGGCTGATACGTTGCGGGAGGCCATTGAAGTGGCGAATGAATTGGGAATACCCGTTTCCGGAGATGTGCACTCTCGCAAGAACCTCTGGAATTATGGAAAAAAGGAACAGGAAGTTATGCCGGGCTTACTTGAAGGCTGTGATGTGGTGATAGCCAGTACTTACGACCTGGCCAATCTGGGGATCGGTAGAGAGGAGGATGAGTTCCAGGAATGCGCCAATTTACTCATACAGCGGAGCCCAAGGGTGAAAAAAGTAATCGATAAAACAAGAGAAGCCGTGAGCGCCTCTCACAATAGAATTCGGGGTTATCTATGGAACGGAAAGGAGCTCCTTACTTCCCCCACCTTTGATGTGACACACATTGTGGACAGGGTCGGGACAGGGGATGCCTATGCGGCGGGATTGATCTACGGACTACTCAATCTGGAATCAGATCAGGAGGCAGTCAACTTCGCAGCTGCAGCCTGCGCTCTTAAGCATACAGTAGAAGGAGATGCCAATGTAGTTTCTACCAGTGATGTGGATCGATTGGTGCAAGGCAATACTTCAGGGAAAATTATCAGGTAGGCACGCGAACACCCTGGCAATCTACACTTGCAGGTCCACAGGGCACACTTCAATGACGCTAAGCCTCACCGCGGGTGGCGGTAGACTGCCCACTCCCCACCTCTGAATGGGATTTTCTTCTCGAATACCGACCCGATGGCAAGTGCCAATTTGATCGACGGCTCATTGCGGGCATCGATTAAACTGATCAGGGATAAATTGGGAAGGAACTCCCTCACGGTACACTGGACGTTCCTGGCGGCTTCACTCGCATAGCCTTTTCCTTGGTAGGCCTGGGCCAAGGCCCATTTAATTTCTGGCTCCGGCCAATCATTAGGATACCACAAGCCGCAAACTCCTATGACTTTTCCTAGTGTTTTTTCCTCTAAGGCATAAGGGCCATAACCTCTGATTGACCAATGGCCTATCATACCTGCCATGATCCTCCATGTTTCTCCTTCTGTAAGCGCCCGGCCAACCGTGTATTTTGTATTCGCCTCGTCGGAATAATAGGCATGCAAATCTTGCCAGTCTTCCTCCCGGAACATCCTCAAAATGAGCCGGTCACTTTCGAGTGTGGTTGGTAATAAATACTTCACGAGCCGTTTTAGCTATTTCTAACCGCAACTTAATAAGCGGACTCCTTATTCTGAGAATTTGCAGCAAATTCGCCGTTGCTGATTGCTGAAGCAGCTGACTTGAAAGCAAGGGAATGATGATCAGCCAATTTTGACCGATCATCTTTTCCTTTAAATAGACTGAGGTAAGCTTTGATGCCAGACACCAGTAGCTTGGGTCCTTTCAACAAATTCCTCAAAGCTGGTCGCTTTTCGTCCCAGCACCCGCTCCACATCGTGAGACACGCTCTGGTTCTCAGGATTCCCCAAGACCTCTTCAAACAGGTATCCAAATAACCAGACATAAGAATCAGGTAGACCTGCGGCGGTCATACCACTTTTGAATTCCTCAATAGAGATCGGTTGATAACGGATTTCTTTTCCAATTCCTCGGGCCATTGCTTCCACCACCTCTTTGAAAGTCCGCTTTCTCGGGCCCGTCACAGTGATGGTTTGTCCATTGTAGGAATCATCTACCAGCACCTTTGTTACTACGTCAGCAATGTCCCCGGCATCCACGAACGGAACTTCCGCGTTGGGCATGGGCAATGCTACATGTCCGGCTAATATAAAATCAAGAAAAGCACCTTCGCTGAAGTTCTGATTGAACCACGAAGCCCTTACAAGCGTGTAGTTTAACCCGGAGTTGGCGACGATCTGTTCACAGGCTTCAGCTTCAGCTTCACCCTTACCAGAAAGCAAAACTACTTTCTCAAGCCCTTCCTTCAGGGCCGCCTCTGTCAGCTTTTCAATGGCTTCCCTGGCTCCGGGAACAGCCAGGTCAGGATAGTAGACGATGTATGCTCTGTCCATTCCCTTCAGCGCTTGCGAGAATGTGGATGGGTCTTCCCAGTCAAACTTAGGCGCACTGTTCCGGCCGCCAATTCTAACGTGATGACCATTTTCTGTCAGTCCTTTTACTACTCGGCTACCAGTCTTACCGGTCCCTCCGATTACTAGGATGTTGTGCTTCATTTTATTTGTTGTTATCGTGTAATTGTTTGAATTATTAGACCTTTCGAGCCTGAGCAAACAATGCAAGCACCGTCAGGAGAAAGGAGATTGTTGCGAAAGTCGTCCGGATGGCGTGCAGCCGGTTCCAGCTCGATTCATAGTATTGCCTGAAAGCGGATATTTCGAGGGGGCCGCCCTTATCTATTTCAAAAATGTCCAGTTGATTGTTGAGTGGTACATTCCCCATCCCGGTTATACCTATAGTGCCAGCTAAGTAGCAAATAGCCGCAGCCAGTATCAATGCAAAAGCCAGGTTATTGGAAGAGAATTGGTAAATACCGGATACTCCGAGGAACAAAAAGCTTCCAAAAAAGATGAAGAAAAATGCCGGATTCAAAATGGCACGATTGATCGCCTGCATGGTTTCCAGGTAAGTGATGTCCACCACTTTTTTGGTTCCGGGGATCACAGAGACCGACCAGGCGCAGAAAAGGCCCGCTGACAAACCTGTTAGGACCACTGCGCCCAGCAGCATGATTGATTTTAAAGAGATTTCCATTGTTAAAATATTTCTTGTGTGAAAAGCCATTTTTCCAGTGTCGCATATTCTTCGCTTGTCAGCTTGACTTTCGTTCCTTTAGGCATCTTCCTCTCGAGGAAAACAGCCTTGTAAATCCTGGCAGCTCGACGTACCATATTCCTTTCATTGAAGACCATGAAGGGATTTTGCCTGCGATGGCATGCATTGCATTTTGTATCAAGTATTTCCAATGTCGCTTTTTGAAGTCCCGCTCCCGAAGCGAGTGCGATATCCGCACCCGTGGCAGAGTCGGAAATTGCGCTCAGGGGCGGTAGCAGTACCAGACATACAGCCAGGACACCTAGTGATAGGACAATCATCAGTTGCTTTCTCATTTACGTCAAATCTGAATTCGGGAGTAAAATTGAAAGCCAGAGTTACCTGATGCTTGACAATTCAGGCCATAGTTTTGATACTTTAGGCCAAAGTGGTGTTCCTAGTCAATTTTTGCGGAATTCAAGCGGGGCCAAACCTGTCCATCGCCTAAAAGCGCGATTAAATGCACTTTGCTCTGAGAAGCCCGTCTGGAACGCGATTTCGGCGACGCTCATTTGTGAGTTTTTAAGCAAGTCTTTCGAGATCCTTTCTTGGGTTTTCTTGATCAGGTCTCGAAAGGCTACACCATTTTCCGCCAGTCTTCGGGTGAGTGTGCGATTGCTGAGACCCATTTGTTCAGCTACTTGAAATATACTGGGAATACCACTGGGCAATGCATCTTCAATCAGTGACTCTACGTCATTTGCCACTTTGCTGGACTTTTGCTCGATCCCCTTGGTCTCTTCCTCCACCCGTTGGACCAAAAACTGGTGGATTAACCTATCAGCCTTGGCCGTGCGGGTGTCCAGATCCTTGACAGCATAGGCAATGTAGTTGTTGGGTTGGTCGAACAACAACTCGCAGTTGAAAGCCCTTCGGTAATCGTCCAGATTTTCAGGGCGCCGATGTTTGAATGCCACTTGGACCGGGGAAATCTCGGTCTCCGTTATCGCTTTCATTACCACGACAGTGGCTGAGAATGTAGCTTCGTTTGAGAGCTCAACCCCTCTTCTGTGCGCATCCCGATACAGCAGGACCTGGGCCATATCTTCACCTCGCTCTACTTTGAAGACATAGGTATCTGACAGCAACTTGAAATACCGCTCACAGCGGTCGAATATTTCACCGGCCCAGGAGCAGGTGCGCCACGACAGACCCAAAACTCCATAGTCTTCAATCTTCATTTGCTGGCCTACGCGTACCGAAAACCCAGGGCCTAACTTTTCGTCCACCAACTCATGTAACGAAAAAAAGTGGTCAGAAGGCACCGCTTGTATGGTATCGATGGCGCTATAGGGTGTTGGAAGCTCTTCAAAATAGGATCTATCCATGCCCTCTTCCATGGCGTAACGAACGACTTTGCGGTACAGACTCATGGAAATATAGCTCATGGTGGCTAAAATTAGTGAAGGTGGCAAAACGGGTCAAGGGGATGGGGCCAATTGGAAGGCCAATACTGAGCCTTGTTTTTTTTGGTAGGTCCGTACTGCCGCCAGGGAGCGATTACCGAATAAAAGATAGGCCAGATACCAGAAGTTGTCTTACCTTCAACCCCAATGGAGAATACAACCCGAACAGGACCTTCAAATGCAGAGCGTTTGTTCGAAAAGTTGGAGAAAATATATCTCGATCAACTTCCCGAGGACAGTCGAAAAACCATACATTTTGACCAGGATGATGAAGTCTATCGCTTTGGTGAAGTACCCAAAGGTATTTTCTACATTAAAGAAGGGTCAGTAAAGATCTCCCGTATCGGTGCCAAAGGAAAAGAAGTGATCATCAGGGTAGCGAGTTCACACGATTTTATAGGCTATTTATCGCTTTTGAAGTCCTGGTCATACCTTACTTCCGCAACCTGCGTCGAAGAATCTGAGATCTATTTCGTGCCAAAAAGTATTTTTCTGGAAGCCATCAGTAGCGATCATGATTTTGCCTATAGAGTGATAGATCTTGTGTGCGAAAGTTCTATCGGTTCCGCCGACGGTATAGTTGACTTAGCTTCTAAAAATGTCAAGCAAAGGCTGTGTGCTTCGTTGCTTACACTGGATAAGATACAGACCAAAGCTTATGGGCAAACAGGGTTGATAAGCTTTAGGAAAAAGGACATTAGCTCCATGATAGGTGCTGCCCCGGAAACAGTAAGCCGTTATTTGGCAGAACTGGAGACTGGAAGTTTGATAAAAGTCAATCCAAAGAACATAGAAATTATCAATAAGCACGGACTTGCCACGATCAGTAGCTTGGGAGATTGAATTATTGAAGGGGGCTTGACAAAAGTCAAGTCCGGTCTAAGCCATTTTCTTTTCATTTGATTTTACATCTGTAACATCATTTGACAATGCTCAATTCCTTTATCCACTTTGAGAATGAAGCTGGATTTCGAACACTGTTTCAGCATGCTACGCTGGGCATTATCGTAATTGATGAAGCGGGAAAAATCGTTATTGCCAATCCATACGCTGAGACGCTGTTTGGATACAATTCTTCCGAACTGGAAGGAAAGTCAGTTCAAATCCTTTTACCACATCAGTATAGAGATAGGCACGACCGGGATCGCGCGCAGTATTTTGACAAACCCAGGTCCAGGAAAATGGGGGAGGGAAAGGAGCTTTATGGCTTAATGAAAGATGGGTCGAAGTTGCCCGTTGCGATTAGTTTGAGCCATTATGATTTAGATTCAAAAAAAGTTGCTGTAGCATTTATTACTGACATCAGGGCTCAAAAACTTAACACCGCGAGGCTGGAGCAGGAAGTTGCTCTTAGAACTGCCCAATTGGAGGAATCGTTGGGTAGGGAGAAGTCCTTGAGTGACTTAAAATCAAAGTTCATTGGAATAGCATCACACGAATTTCGAACTCCCCTAAGCACGATACTCTCTTCCACGAATTTGATAGAACGCTATATTGAAAAGGGAGACGTACTGGCTCAACTGAAGCATATCACGAGAATAAAGAATTCGGTTCAACACCTAAATGGCATTTTGACGGATTTCTTATCGCTGGAGAAGTTGGACGAGGGTATGGTAAACAATCAACCAAAATCTACCGACATAGACAAACTCCTTTGCGAAACCTTGCATGAAATGGAAAACCTCAGGAAACCCGGCCAGGCTATCCATTATAAGAGCGATGATAAACTTTCTGAGGTGTCCGTCGATCACAAGCTACTTAAGGCGTGTGTGGTAAACCTGATCTCCAATGCCATCAAGTATTCGGATGAAGGGAAGTCCATTTTCGTCGATTTGAGCACTAATGAGTTGATGACCATCACCATTGAAGATCAAGGTATTGGTATTCCCGAAGCTGACCAGTCCAAATTATTCAGTCGGTTCTTCCGGGCAAGTAATGTAGGGAGCACCAAGGGCACTGGCTTGGGGCTGAACATTGTAAGGAAGTACGTGGAAATTATGGGTGGAAGTATTTCCTGTACAAGCAAGGAAGGGTCTGGTACCACATTCAAACTAAAGTTGCCTGTCACAGAAAGTCATCAAAATACCTGATTTGTGTCATATAGCGTGAGGAATTTAAATAAGTTCTTTGGCCCAATGATCTTGATCATCTCCGACAATATGGTCCTAGCAGAAAACATGAGCGAAATGCTGTGCCTGGAGGGAACAACCGAAATCCAGCTCAGAAATGATTGCCGTTGCTATGATCCATGCATGGGAAAAGATGTCGATTTGATCATATACCACCATTCATCTGATCCCACCGGGGAATATTTTGAGTGGTTTCTGATTGCCAATAACATAGAGAACGTGCCGGTTATTTTTCTTACGTTAAGGACGTGGGAAAATGTAAACGAAAACCACTTTCACCTGGAACTACCATTTGAATTTAGCGCATTAGAATCCACCGTTTCGCAATGTATGGCCTTAAGAGAGTAATTGTGAAGCGCACCCAGGATATCCATGTGGCAAGTAGAAAATCGATTTCCAATGATTTCAACCTTCCTATCAGATCAATGAACAGAATAAGTCAACTACTCCTGCTAATCTTCTGTAGCTTTTTTTCATATCAATCTTACGCGCAGCTCACCTTCGGCACGCAAGTGAGACCGAGGGCCGAATTCCGAAACGGCTTTAAAACCCTCAACGGGGAAGATCGATCGCCAGCGTTTTTTATAGAACAACGAGCCAGGTTATTCGCCGACTACAATACAGACAAATTCCAGGTTAGGATCAATTTTCAAGATGTGAGAATATGGGGGAGCACCAGTCAAATCTATAAAACTGATCCCAATACCGTGACCAATGTCTACGAGGCGTGGGGACTTTACCGTTTCTCAAAAACCTGGTCTCTGAAAATAGGTCGGATGGCCTGGGACTATGATAACGCCCGGTTCTTGGGCGATCTCCGCTGGGCGGCCCAAAGCAGAAGCCATGATGGACTGGTGTTCCGCTATCAGAACGATGAAGACAATCTTCAGCTGGACCTGGGCGGTGCATTTAATCAGGTCGGTTTTGAGCCTGCCCTGCTCTCAGAGACGTACTATTCAGGGGTAAATAACTATAAGACCAATCAATTCCTTTACCTGAAAAAGCAAATGGAGGGTGCGGGCATATCGATCCTTATCCACAACGATGGTCGTCAGGTGCTGGCAGATTCTTCGTTGGCAATGCGCCAGACATATGGGATGACCGGAAGCGGCAATGTAGGAGGACTGACCCTGGGCGGCGAGTTCTATTACCAGGGAGGAAAAAATGCAAGGGACGTGACGGTCAATGCTTTCTTGATATCGACTTATTTGAAGTTCAAAACTTCACCTACACCGATAACAATCGGAATGGATTATTTGTCAGGAACTTCCACAACAGATACGGAGGACAAGTCTTTCGTTCCATTGTATGGTACCAATCATAAGTTTTACGGATTCATGGATTACTTCTATGTGGGTAACCCACACGGGCAGGGGGGCAATATTGCAGGTCTCATGGATGTCCATTTGAAAACGAAGTTCAAAACGGGGGAGGCGAGTTCGCTGGTGATCAATGGGCATTTCTTTCAAAGTGCTGCCGACATTTACAACCCTTTAGACGTCAATATTGAGGAAAGCAAGTACCTGGGAACGGAGGTGGATCTGGTGTACACGCTGACCATGTACAAGGATGTAAAACTAAATCTGGGCTATTCTCAGATGTTTGCAGGAGAATCCATGGAACTCGTGAAGTTAGCACCTGGAGATTCCAATAGGCTGAACAACTGGATCTGGGCAATGATTGATTTTAATCCTTCGGTGGTTGTACGAGAATTTTGAAAGAGACGTGCAGCCTGAACCCATATTTCGATACCTTTAGATATGACGCTGATCCAACGAATAAAACCTCCTAAAGCCTGGAAGCCTGTCGTTATTGTGCTACTAGGGGCCATCGTTGGATTGGGTGCGTACATTGCGAAAGTGGCCAATGTCGCCTCCTACCTGACCGACGATCCGCGGGCGTGTATCAACTGTCATGTGATGACTCCCCAATACATCACCTGGAACCACAGCTCACATCGTGAGGTGGCTTCTTGCAATGACTGCCATGTGCCACACGACAATGTATTTAAGCAATACGCTTTCAAGGCAAAAGATGGGATCTATCATGCAACGATTTACACCCTTCGGGCAGAGCCTGAAGCCATTGTAATGCACGAGGCTGGCCAACAGGCAGTGCAGAATAATTGCATTAGATGCCATGTGGACCAGGTAACTGATGCTAAAATGCAATCATGGACCGCCACGCATACCAGCGATCGGCTGGAACGGACTTGCTGGGAGTGCCATAGAGAAACACCGCACAGTCGGGTGAGGAGCCTTTCTTCTGTGGGATATCATATCGAACCCATACCCCTGCAAGCCGAACAAGAACTTTTGATCCCTAAATGGCTGAAAGAAGCCACTGAACCTAAATCCCTAGAAGATGAATAGTCCGAAAAACTGGTTGTTATTTGGAGCCACCGTAGCAATTGTCTTGCTATTAAGTGTTCTGGCAAACAGTATACTAAGCAGAAAGGCCGAAAGCCAGTTTGCCTATCAACCGCAAGTACAAATTGGTGAAAACGAACCTCGCAATGCGGTTTGGGGTGAAAACTTCCCCAGACAGTACCAGTCTTTTATGCAAACACGAGATACCTCTTTTGCCAGTTATCTCAATGGCTCGAAGCTACGGGATGCCCTGGAAGAAAACCCCGAACTGGTAGTGCTTTGGGCAGGTTACGGCTTTTCAAAAGACTATAATCAGCCCAGGGGCCATGGCTATGCCATAGAAGACTTGCACAATACTTTGCGAACCGGTGGGCCTACTGGCCCTGGAACCGGACCGATGCCTAGTACTTGTTGGTCCTGTAAAAGCCCGGACGTGCCCCGGCTTATGAATGAAATCGGGATCAAAGAATTCTATTCAGGCAAGTGGGCGGACAAGGGTTCGGAAGTTGTCAATCCCATTGGTTGTGCGGACTGTCACAATCCAAAAACCATGTCCTTGCAAATATCTCGGCCTGCGTTGATAGAGGCGTTCCAGTCCATGGGGAAAGAGATAGGGCAAGCTACACATCAGGAGATGCGTTCGCTGGTATGTGCACAATGCCATGTGGAGTACTACTTCAATAAGAACTTACCCGGAAAGGAAGGGGTGCCGTATTTAACTTTTCCATGGAAAGAGGGTATGAGTGTGGAAGCCATGGAGGAATATTACGACAACCTGGAGTTTAAGGACTGGACGCATGCCATAAGTAAGGCGCCCATGTTGAAAGCGCAGCATCCTGGTTATGAGCTCTTTCAACAGGGGATTCACGCCAAGCGGGGAGTTTCCTGTGCAGATTGTCATATGCCATATAAAACAGAAGGAGGTCAGAAATTTACAGATCACCACATCCGTTCACCTTTGGCAAACCCGGCAAATTCCTGTCAAGTGTGCCATCGACAGGATAAAAATGAGCTTATAGCCAATGTTTACGACAAACAGAGGAAGATCAAAAAGACCCAGCAGGAGCTCGAGCAATTGATCGTCAGGGCACACGTTGAGGCCAGGAAAGCCTGGGATCTGGGAGCGACGGAAGAGCAAATGACACCAATTCTTACCGACATCCGGCATGCACAATGGCGGTGGGATTATTCCGTGGCCTCACACGGCGGTTCGTTTCATGCCCCGGTTGAGGTGAGTCGGATCGTTTCTTCAGCGACAGCTACCGCACAGGAGGCCCGCATCAAATTGGCCCGGCTGCTTGCCGAGCTGGGCTATACAGAAGAAGTGCCCTACCCGGATATATCCACTAAAGCGAAAGCGCAAGAATTTGCCGGATTGGATATGACGAAGCTCGAACAAGAGAAAGCAATTTTTAAGGAAAATATCATTCCTCAGTGGCTGGAAGAAGCCCAGGCACGCGAAGCACAGCTGGAGGTGAAGACTGTTTCTCAGAAGTAACTCAGCCTCCCTTTTTTAAAGGTAGCAAGCGGGTTTAATCACTTTCCCGGTCAGTAGTCCCATTCCATGAAGAAAATAGCCTCCATTCTCTTTTCCAATAAATTGACCCTATTGGCTCTGATCGCTTTTGGCGTATCCATGGCGGTCGCCACATTTGTCGAAAATGATTTCGGTACACCTGCTGCCCGGGGGGTGGTCTACAATGCCTGGTGGTTTGAAGTATTGATGTTTATCCTGGCGATCAATTTTTTGGGGAACATCTTCAAATACAAACTTCTGCGAAAAGGAAAGTTGAATATCCTCCTATTTCATGTCGCTTTTATTGTGATTCTTGTAGGTGCTGCGGTAACGAGATATACAGGCTACGAAGGCCTGATGCGGATCCGGGAAGGACAGCAATCCAATACTGTTATTTCCCAAGAGCGCTATTTAAGTATCGAAGTGCAACTTGGCAATCAACGCTGGACACTGGTTGAGCCAATCCGAGCCACCCGATTGCAGCAGCCTGACCTGGAAGTGCGGACCGGAAGCGCCGATGCACCACTTCAGATGGGTATCTCACGTTTCGTGCCGGACGCGGTACAGTCATTGGTGGAAGGAAATTCCACACAGTCTGTGGTCGAACTTGTCGCCGTAGTGAATGATGGAAGGAAAAGCTTTTACCTGGAAAGTGGATCGGGTGTCTTTATCAATGGACATGAGTTTACCCTGGACAACCAGAAAGCAGGAGCCATCAACATCGCCAGGCAAGCCGGTTCTTTCCTGATCGAGTCGCCCGAGGCCTTTAACTATATGGTAATGGCCAATCAGCAAGTCGGCGTGCTAGACCCGGGAGTAGTTGATACGCTTCATCTGCGGGCCCTGTACCAATCAGAGCATCTGAATTTTGTATTAAGCCAGGTTCATGAGGGAAAGACGCTGGCCTATCAAACAACAGAGGACAAGGAGCAAGCACAAAGTGCTGCGGATCTGCTGTTTGTGAATCTAAGGGCAAAGGACGAGCAAAGACACATTATACTGGCAGCACTGGACGGAGTTTTTAGCCCCATGCAGGAAACTGTGGTTGGTGACTATCTGGTGGGCGTTTCCTATGGTCCAAAGTTGATCACGCTGCCTTTCTCGTTGCACCTGAATGATTTTCAACTGGAGCGATACCCTGGATCAGTAAGCCCATCGTCATACGCCAGTGAGTTGGTCGTCAAAGACCCTGAAGGGGATTTCCCCGTCAGAATCTCTATGAACAACGTATTGGACCACCGAGGTTACCGCTTTTTTCAGGCTTCCTACGATTTGGATGAATTGGGCACTGTACTGTCGGTGAATCAGGATTATTGGGGAACGCAAATAAGCTACCTCGGCTACCTGCTTATGGGACTGGGTATGATGCTAACCCTTTTCGGTCGCAATTCCAGGTTCAGACAAGTAAGCAAAAAATTAAATGCGCTGAAAGGGGGGGTGGTCATCATAATGCTATTTCCTGTTGGCTTGCTCGCAGGTCCTGTGGACGGGTCGGAAGAAGCGTCGTTTAGCTATGTCATTGACCAACAGCACGCTGCAAGTTTTGGAAAACTGATGGTCCAGGACATGGATGGCCGGATCAAGCCGATCAATACGCTCTCATCGGAATTCTTGCGTAAACTCACGCGAAAAACCAGCTATCCGGTAAATGAGAACGGAGCTCTTCATCTGCTCAACAGTGATCAGGTATTTCTTTCCATTCACCAAAGCCCCCTGGCGTGGAAGGACATGCCATTGATCAAAGTGGACGAGAAGAAGGGAAGGGTGTTGCTTGAAATGTTGGAAATTGAAGACCGTTCCTTGTTGACCTTTCAGGAGTTGATTGATGAAAATGGAGTGTACAAATTGTTGGAGGCGGTCCAAGTTGCATTGCGAAAAAAGCCTGCGGAACGATCCGAACAAGACAATGAGATCATCAAAGTCGATGAACGCTTCAATATCCTGTACCAAGCACTAACGGGCAATTACCTGAAGGTTTTTCCACAGCCTACTGCAGAGGATCACATGTGGTTCAATAGTCAATTTCAACATGCAGGTTTCAAGCAGGAAGATTCCTTGTTTGTTCGCAATATCATGGCTTCCTATTATCGTGATATTCGAGAGGCTCAGTTGAATAACACCTGGACGGAGGCAGACAACAAGCTACGGTACATTCGGACATTTCAGAATACCATGGGTGCCGCGATCATGCCGGATGAAAGTAGCGTGAGAGCAGAGTTGCTTTACAACAAGTTGAATATTTACAACCGACTTTTCCCAGTGTATTGGATGTTGGGTATGTACTTACTGGTGATAGCCATTTGTCGTGTCTTCTTTCAATCTCGAGGGCTGAATATTGGATATTACGCTGGAGTAGTATTGACAGCTATGGCTTTTCTGGCATTGAGCGCCAATATGATTTTGCGTTGGTATGCTGGGGGATATCCTCCCTGGAGCAACGGTTATGAAATGATCATTTTGGTGGCTTGGGCGCTCTTTCTTTTCGGTTTTATTTTCCACAGGAAAAGCGATTTTATCTTGCCGGTGGTAGCTATTTTCGGAGGTACTTTGCTTTTTGTTTCCTTTCTGGACTGGTTGAACCCGGAGATAACCAGCCTGGTCCCGGTGCTCAAATCCTACTGGTTGAAAATACACGTTGCGATCATTGTCAGCAGCTACGCTCCCCTTGCGCTTTCTGCCTTGCTAGGACTATTGGTACTCATTTTTATGAGCATCAAGCACGAAAGCCTTGCCCGTCCGATAAAAGAACTGACTTACATCAATGAATTATCCATGACCATTGGTCTATTTATGCTAGCGATTGGAACCTTTTTGGGAGGCGTGTGGGCCAATGAATCTTGGGGGAGGTACTGGGGCTGGGACCCAAAGGAAACATGGGCGTTGATTTCGATTATTGTCTATGCGGTGGTCCTGCACATGCGGCTCGTACCAGGATTGAGAGGGCCCTATGCTTTTGGCTTGGCCAGTGTTGTTGCCTTTTTCTCTATTATAATGACCTCTTTTGGTGTCAATTACTATCTGTCCGGTCTTCATTCCTATGCCGCTGGTGACCCACTCCCCATACCGCAGTTTGTTTATTGGGTTGTTTTCTTGGTAATGTCCCTGGGTATCCTGGCCTATTTGCGGAAAGGTCAAATAGTCCGTGCATGATTTTTACATATAAAGCTATTTGATCGAATCACTAAGCGTTCCACTCATTGCGGCAGGAAAAGCCACAATCACTATTCGCTTTAGTGCCAGTAAGTTATCGATGCCCCAGGGGCATTTGTCGATGAGTGTCAGAATAATAGCCACAATCGCCATGGAAATTAGGTAGGTCCCAAGAACTCGTTTGACAAACTCAAATTTGTATCCTTTGAAAGAGATACGGTAAAAGTTGAAATAGATGAATATGGAGGTTAGCAGTATAGAGAATAGGGTGATGCCTATGATATTGATATTGGGCAATGTTTCAGCCAGCCTCCACGCCTCCTCTGTGAATGAGACCGGAATGGCCAACAAGGCAGAGCCTACGGAAACCTGAAAAATGTCTCTCAGTTTAAATTCCACCATCAGCGGCTTGAGTACATAATTCAGTATTTCACCCGACTTGTTAGCGACGGGTGTAACTCGGTGTAGGTAGCCGCCTATCCTTTTTTCGGTGGAGGGTTTGATTTCGATTTTTTCTTCCATTACCAGGTGTTTAGAACTTGGGAATCTCGAGTGACTTATTAAAAATAGGCATGGCAGAAGTTATAAACTTACTGATTGACCATTCCTTTCCAGGCTGAGCGATGCGGCTTTGCCGGCATCAACGTTGATCATACCACCGGAACAAATCAGCAGGTATTGGGGTTAGTCATCCATCCGGCCCCTTCAGGATGCCATTCAACCATCGACCCATAGACTTTTAACATGAATAATATAATTGAGTTTGTTAGCCAACCCTGGCCCTGGTACGTCGCCGGACCAGTCATTGCCACAGTGATGTTTTCACTACTTTTCCTTGGAGACACTTTTGGCATTTCTTCAAACCTGCGCACCATTTGTTCCATTTTAGGAGCAGGAAAAAATTGTGAGTTCTTCGATTTTGATTGGCGTTCTCAGATGTGGAATTTGGTGTTTGCCGGTGGGTTGGTTATCGGGGGCGTTATTGCTCACCTGTACCTCACGCCATCAGCGGCGGTACATATTTCCGAGGCTACTATCGAGGAGCTTCGGGGCTATGGTATCGAAGATCCTGGTAGCTCGTTAGCGCCGGTATCATTGTTTTCGTGGGATTCACTGCTTTCCATCAGAGGGTTCCTTATGTTGGTGATTGGAGGATTTTTCGTTGGGTTTGGGACCCGCTACGCCGGCGGATGTACTTCTGGTCATGCGATCAGCGGACTCAGTGACCTCCAGCCTGCATCGTTGATAGCAGTCATCGGTTTTTTTATCGGTGGTCTCTTTGTAACCTATTTGGTCCTGCCGACGCTACTGTCAATCTAGTCCTGGAATTATGAAGTTTCTCAGATACCTATTTATTGGCGTCATATTCGGGATAACGCTTTCCAAAGCAGAAGTGATTTCCTGGTACAGAATCTACGAGATGTTCCGGTTCCAGTCATTTCATATGTATGGGGTTATTGGTTCCGCAGTGTTTGTTGGCATCATCTTTATCCAGCTGATCAAAAGGCTTGGAATAAAGTCTGTCCATGGAGAACCTATCGTCATTAATCCCAAAAAATTTACGATCCCAAGGCATCTTATTGGCGGGACCATTTTTGGTCTTGGGTGGGCTATGACCGGTGCTTGTCCCGGACCTATGTTCATTCTCCTGGGAAATGGTGTTACGGCTATTGCAGTTGTGATACTGTCGGCACTTTTGGGCACTTATGTCTATGGATTATTGAGAAACAAACTCCCTCACTAAAAGCTTGGGCGGGTAAGATTGGAGCTACAATCAGACCTGGACCCAGTTGTGTTTGGTGAGAGCCAATCTGCGCATTCCGTCCATTGGTGACGGTTTCATGTCAATACCTGTTTGATTATCGTAAGGAATCCACTTCCGAATCACGTAAATTGTGAATTCATCGATTCACAAAGTATGGCTTCTTTTTCTCTAAACATTAATGGCTCACAGCACACTGTCGACGTGGACCCTGCCACGCCGATCCTGTGGGTGCTGCGGGATCATTTGGAATTGACCGGCACAAAATACGGTTGCGGTATTGCGCAATGCGGCGCCTGTACCATCCATTTAAACGGCACTGCGACGCGCGCCTGTCAGTTGCCAGTTTCTGCAGTTGGTAGCAAAGAGATCACTACTATAGAAGGCCTGTCTGAAAGTGGTGATCACCCACTGCAAGAAGCCTGGATTGAGCACGACGTACCACAATGTGGCTATTGTCAAGCGGGACAGATTATGAGCGCTGCCTCGTTGCTGAATAAGAACCCCAAGCCATCCGAGGATGAAATATCTGCCGCGATGAATGGGAATATCTGTAGATGTGGTACCTACACCAGAATTAAGAAAGCAATTCAAACCGCGGCCAACGCCTAAACCCCAAGAGTTATGACAGTTTTGAAAACAAAAATAGGCCGGCGTTCATTTCTCAAAACCTCTGCTGCAGCGGGCGGTGGGTTGATGATCAGCTTCAGTTGGATGGCTTCCTGTTCGGCGAGGACGGAGGAACAAGTGTTACAAATGCCCGAAGAATGGTTCGAAATGAACTCTTATTTAAAAATCGGTGAAAACGGAGTGGTTACAGTGCGGGTCCCGAACCCCGAATTCGGACAAAACCTGAAGACCTCCATGCCCATGATCGTGGCGGATGAACTGGACACGGATTGGAAAAACGTCATTTCCGAGCAAGCACCCTTCGATACCGACAAGTACGTTCGACAACTCTCTGGAGGAAGCCAGTCGATCCGCCAGACCTGGAGGAGCCTGAGACTTGCCGGGGCTACAGCCCGCCACGTATTACGGCAAGCGGCGGCCAATACCTGGCAAGTTCCTTTGAATGAGGTCACCACCGCCAATGGCCGATTATCACACAAAGCTTCTGAAAAATCTGCTTCCTACGGTGAAATGGCTGCAGCTGCAGCTCAGATCGACACACCTGAGGAAGTGACTTTAAAAACGCTACAGGAATTTAACATCATTGGCACGTCTCGGAAGAACGTGGATGCCAAAAAGATCGTCACCGGCCAGCCGATGTTTGGCGTTGATGTCAAAACAGAGGGGATGGCTTACGCGATGATCATTCACCCGCCCGCATTCGGAATGAAGCTTAAATCTTTTGACAAGTCTTCCATCAAGGACATGTCGGGTATCCAAGAAGTCTTTTCGTTCAAGACGTTCGAGGACGATTACGAGAGGAACTACTTTGATACCAACACGCATAATGAAATGGTCGCGATTGTTGGCAATAGCACCTGGGAGGTGATGCAGGCCAAAAAGGCTTTAAAAGTGGAATGGGAAGCTTTTGGGACACACTCCTATCCAATGGACATGTTCGGAAGAAAGGTGACCATTACGGTCCCGGGAGGCCTGGAAAGCTCCAACAGCCACTTGGCAGATATGCACGAACTCGCTTCAAAGCCAGGGACCGAACTACGAAAAGATGGTAACCCTGGAAAAGTTTTTGCCGATGCGGAGACCGTGATCGAACGGACCTACTCCGCGCCTTACCTGGCGCACAATACCATGGAACCCATGAACTGCTACGCGGATGTAACGCCTGACTATGCCTTGCTCAGAGGGCCTATTCAAGCACCGGAGTTCATTGAGAAGTCTATCGCAGCGAGGTTGGAATTGCCTTTGGAAAAAGTTGATATCCAAATGGAACGAATGGGTGGTGGCTTTGGTCGCAGGGCATATGGTCATTACATGGTAGAGGCGGCGGTCATTTCGCGACAAATGAAAAAACCTGTGAAGCTCATGTACACCCGCGAAGATGATATGACTTACGGAATTTACCGACCCACCTATACCGCAACCTATCGTGCCGCGCTGGACAAAAGGGGCAATTTGGTAGCTTGGCATGTAAAAGGGGGCGGGATTCCCGAGAGTCCGCTGGGACGCGGAGCTGCCAACAGATTCCCCGCTGGTGCAATAGATAATTATCTCGCTGAAGAATGGGCACTGGATTCAAACATTACCATCGGCGCTTTCCGAGCACCCAGGTCCAATTTCCTGGCAGGTGCCGAGCAATCATTTCTGGACGAGGTGGCAGAAGCCGCAGGCAAAGACCCCATTGAGTTCCGTTTGGATCTCCTGAATCGGGCAAAGAATGATCCGGTTGGTCAAAACAATGATTATGAGGTGGACCGATTGATTGCGGTCCTGGAACTGGTGCGAGACAAGTCGGCGTGGGGGACACCCAAACCTGGAATTTCAAGAGGAGTATCAGCATACTTCTGCCACAACAGCTACGCTGCCCACGTAGTAGATGTACGCGTCGAGCGGGGAAGGCCGGTGGTTGAAAAAGTTACCTGCGCCATGGATTGTGGCATTGTTGTGAATCCTGATGCGGCCGCCAACATGGCGGAAGGTGCTATTATCGATGGTATTGGTAATGCGCTTTTTGGTGAAATGAAATTCAATAATGGGGTTCCGGAGAAAAGCAACTTCGATCAATACCGGATGATCCGTCACTCCGAGGCTCCAAGGGAGATCGATGTGCACTTTGTGCAAAATGAAATTGATCCGACCGGAATGGGTGAGCCTCCTTTTCCACCGATCTTTGCGGCACTCGCCAACGCGATCTACGGAGCCACTAAAAAGCGATTGTACCAGCAACCGTTTTTAGGTGAAGAGGTGAATTTCGGGTAGAGGCAATCAATTCACCGATTGGGTCTCAATGTATTCCTTGGGGCTCATGCCTGTCTTTTTCTTGAAAAGCCGCGAAAAGTATTGTGGGTACTCAAACCCTAACTTGTAGGCAGTCTCAGAGATGGAGGCACTCGGAGCCAGAAGCAAGCTTTTCGCTTCTTCAACAAGGAAGAGGTTGATCTGATCAATAGCCGTTTTTCCGGTTTCAGCTTTGATCATGTCACTCATGTAGCGATGACTTACTCCCAATTTTCCTGCTAGCCAATCCAGAGTGGGGATACCTTTATCGAGTAAATCACCTGCTTCGAAGTAGGAGTTAAGGACCTCTGTAAACTTAGAGATCATGGTCTCATTGATCGACTTACGATTTAGGAACTGGCGCTTGTAGTATCGATCCGAATACTTGAGTAAAGTTTCGAGTTGGGAAAGAATGATCTCCTTCGAGAATTCGTCCTGGTTGTTTCGATATTCCGTCTCTATGTTGGCGAAGATCGATTTAAGTTGCACTTCCTCCTTTGGGGACAAGTGCAAAGCTTCATTCACTTTGTATTCAAAAAAAGTGTATTTCTTAATGCGTTGCTCTAGTTCGGTTCCTCGAATAAAGTCCCTATGAAAAAGAATGTGATAGGCTTCGGAGCTAAATACCAGTCCTTTGAATACGAGCTTTTGGTTGGGAGCAGTAAAGAGTAAGGTCCCACTGCTCGAGTCATATTTGGTTCTGCCGTACAGCAACTCTCCGGAGATAATGTTTTTCAAGCTAATGCTATAGAAATCACCGGTCAGACTGACGTCCTCATGGGGCCGCTCACCGGTTTCTGGGCAGTCAGCATTTACTAAAGTATGAGAAGCACTGAATAATGGATTCTCAGGTTCCGGGTCACCATTGTATGCATGGAAGTCACTGATATTCTTAAAGACGAGCTCTTGCATCGGATCCTAAATTTAAAGGTTCTGATTGAGCCACCACGGGTTCGGCTCGACGCTTACCGAATCGGTGAGTTCGATGGGTTCTCCTATCCTGGGAGTCGCCAATGGGATATTCATTTGTTGGGCTGCTTTGGTTACACGCTCCACCGGATCGGTCCAACTGTGAGTAGCCAGGGCAAAGGATCCCCAGTGGATGGGTACAATAAATTTGGCCCTTACGTCATCGGCCGCCAAGACGGTCTCTTCCGGCATCAAGTGTACGTCTTTCCAGAGTTTGTTATACTGTCCACATTCCATCAAACCCACATCAAATGGACCATATTTTTCTCCAATTTCCTTGAAATGCTTTCCATAGCCTCCATCGCCGCTGAAGTATATATTGGTATAGCTATTTTGTATAATCCATGAGTCCCATAGCGTAGCAGATTGATCGGTTAGCCCTCTGCCAGACATATGCCGGGAGGGAGTCAATACTATTTTCAGGTCTTCATAACTTTCTTCCTGCCACCAGTCAAGCTCTGATATCCGATCCTCGCTGATGTTCCATCTTCTTAGGTGATTACCCACACCCAGCGGTACGAAAAACCGACCCACTTTATCCTTAAGTTCATCGATGGATGGGTAGTCCAAATGGTCGTAGTGATCGTGGGAAATAATTACCACGTCAATATCTGATAACTCGGCAATTGTAATCGGCATTTCACGGTTGAATCTAGCGCGACCCAGCCAATGGTGTGGAGCGGCATACTGACCAAAAACAGGATCAAGTAATACCTTTTTGCCGGCCGTTTCAATCAAAAAAGAGGAATGTCCTAACCAGGTAATTCTAGTAAGTGTATCCGGATGGTCGATGAGCGTCTGCGGGTCAATCTTTTCTACCTCGATGTTCCGGGGAGGTGCCACGTTGGGGTCCGGACTCATCATTTCCTTCAACATCGCCGTGATGCTGTGGCAATTGATCTCCATGACGATTTCTTCGTCGTTCGTAAAGATACCTGCCGCGTAATGCCCGGTTGAGGCATAGCGCTTTTGCTGTTCATTGCTCACAGACCCGCCAAACTGCGGGCTGAAATTCAGAAAGGCGGCTCCTGTTAATGCCCCTATCAAAATCATGGTACTGATAGTGATGAAGAACCATTTGATTATTTTTTTCATGACTGTTTTTTTCTAAGCCTGTAAAATGCAATATGGATCCTCTTCAAGAAATGCTCCCTTAATACTTCCTGAAGAACTCCTCTATTATAGCTGCTGTCTGATCAACAATTACTAGCTGGTGCAAAGGTCGATGGATTAAGAGGCCATTCACTTAAACATTTTGGTAGAAGACTTGCACATTTTGGTTGTCTGGTGTTTGATATCAGAAAAGAATCGGCAGGTGCCATGGAGATACAAGCTCACGGAAATGTAGTTTAATATCCACAAGTGAGTTTATCTCTTGAAGTGCGTCACGAGCGGGATGTGATGGGTGATTTTCAGGATGGTATTTGCGAGCGCTCAGCCAGATATTCTATGATGATGCTCGCCAATTGCTTTGGTTTGCTATACATAGGTAAATGGCCGCTTTCAAGTTCTGCAATCTTCGTGGTACCCAGGTTACTTACCATTTTGTTCTGCATATTGGAGCTAATCGCCTGGTCATGCGTCAGTTTTATGTAAAGACTATCTGCTGGTAGTGAATCGTAGCTTATTCGGGAGGTATAGAGTCTCTTCGATTCAGGGAAAAACCGCTGTACTATTTCGTCGGGACTTGTCGGGAGACAAGTCATTGCAGAGCTCATTTCTAATCGAATTGTCCGGAGGTCTGGTACCCAAAAAGTGTAAAATAAGGGGTAGAAGTCGATTTTGTGGGAAGGGGAAACTACTGGCAAATGACCGATTCTTTTTTGGGATAATAGAGCCAATACCTATAAATCCTTTAGCTCTTTTACGAAAACGATCATTCATTATCAACCCCAGACACCCACCGATAGAATGGGCGATGATTACGAAGCGGTCGACATCCCAACTTTCAATTTGGGCAGTGGCAAGATCAACATATTCCTGGATTGAAACGTTGGAATTATCTTTTTCGCTGCCGCTACGACCAGGAAACTCAATACGGAGCGCTGGGTTTTTTATCGATTGAAGCACTTCATCCCATATATAGCCTCCCAGGCCGGCGCCATGCAACAGTACCATGCTAAGTTCTCTTTTCATTTTGTGCAGGTTTTGATTTCCAGTAATCAATTTAGGGGCGGAGCGTGACAACCCTATGTCACTGGTTTACACATTCACCAAAAAACGACCTTTAAGTTCGGTGAATAGCTAAAGATGCGATAACTCTACAGATTTGTAGCTACTCAATTGAAAACACGATAAAGGCAGTCATTCGCAGATTAATTGTCCACTTCGGCTTTCTATTTCGCAGATAAAACGTCGGCTAGTTAGTATCCTCTTCCTGTGATCCGGATTCAGTGCTAACCTCCAAAGTAAAATCCTTGTCCATTTGGAACTGGTAAACATTCAGTTCTGTGAGTTCCCTGGCTTTATTGGAGTGCTGCAAAACATACAAGAGGTCATGGGCCAGTGGATTCTTCTTGATATCATTGGCCAGTTTGCTTTGAGATACTTTTAGTAAGAAGCTGTATCCGCTTGTCTTTTTCAGGTTGAGATCTTGAAACTCATGACTTGATAAACTGTAAGTTTGGAGACCGTTTTCAGCTGCCATCATCATTTTCAGCAGTACGGGTCGATACTTTTCCCATATGTACACATACTTTCCTTGACTTACCTCTGACATTCTCATTCGTGTATTATTTAAAGGTGGATCATACTACTGCTTGAAAAGAAAGTACCAAGCCTGTGGATTTTTTCAGTAGCGTACGACAATATTCAAGCAAGTTAGATATAATCAAGGGGATACATTACGAATTCAAGGAACTGACAACTCCATGATGATAGCGGGGTTACCGCCGATATTTTTAATTGGTGTGCTACAAAGCGCATTAGCTGTGTTTTTTCCCAATGCCCCACTTTCTCCCACAGATTCTGGTTATTGGCTCAGAAACCGCTGAAGCGGCTGATTTTTAGAGCTTTCCCCCATAACTCACTCATTTACCGTCGCTTTCCCTAACGTACCTTAATCGGTATTTTAAGGCTATAAAATACCATAAAGCCACATTTTTTCGTTTTAGTGGTAAAATGTGGGGAGATGTGGGGGAATATGTGGGATTTTGTCTATTTTAGCCACGGTGGTTTATATTTTTTAGGCTCATATGGCTTTTTTCACAAGCGAGTTTGAGTGTAAGTTAGATACCAAAGGGAGGTTGGTTTTGCCTGCAAAGATCAAGACGAACCTCCCAGAGGTCTCTACTAACGAACTCGTACTCCGGAAGGGGTTCGAGCGCAATCTTGCGCTCTATCCTATGATGGAGTACAAAAAGATCCACCATCGGATTTCTTCGCTGAGTGAGTTCAATCCTGAGCAGAGAAAGCTGAAAAGAATGTTTTTCAAGAGCATCGCCCAGGTGGAGTTGGACAGTGCCGGCAGGATATTGTTACCCAAAGCCATGCTCGCCCATGCCAATATTGAAAAGGAAGCTATTCTGATCGGTATGGGCAACTATGTTGAAATATGGAATCCCCAAGTATTCACGCAAGAGTCGGAGGTGGATAACGATATGTATTCTGAGTTGGCTCAGAAGTACCTGGACGAATAGTCACCATGGCTTATCATGTTCCCGCCCTCTTGCAGGAAAGTATCAATGGCTTGGACATCAAACCCGATGGCACCTATGTGGATGTCACTTTTGGTGGTGGTGGTCATGCCTGGGAGATTTTTAACCGATTGACTACCGGCCATTTGCCTGGTATTCGATCAGGATGCTGAAGCTAAGCACAATGCGGAGCGGTTTCTGACCAACCTGCAGCGACGTTCTTTCACATTTATTGAAGCCAATTTCAGGTACCTACAGCGGTATCTGAGGTTTCACGGTATAAAGGAAGTGGATGGTATACTCGCCGATTTTGGTGTTTCATTTCATCAATTCGATGAGGCCGAAAGGGGGTTTTCTACACGATTCGATGGCCTGTTGGACATGCGAATGAATCAAAAAGCAGGAAAAACCGCCGGAGATCTGCTCAGTGAGATTGCTGAAAAAGACTTGATCCACATTCTGAGCGCCTATGGTGAGATAAAAAAACGCGCGCACCCTGGCGCAAAAGATCATAAGCAGGCGAGCAGAAGGCAAACTGGCAACTACCCAGGATTTGAAAGAAGTGGCCCTTGCAGGTAGCGCCCAGAGGGCGAGAGTCCAAGTATTTGGCGCAACTGTACCAGGCATTGCGAATTGAGGTGAATGAAGAGTTGGTGGTGATCCGAGCGTTACTGGAACAGGTGCCTGAAGTCCTTGTCGAAGGAGGCAGGTTTGTGGGTATCAGCTACCATTCGTTAGAAGATCGGCTGATGAAAAACTTCCTGGCGGCGGGCAATTTCCAGGGTAAACAGGAAAAAGACCTTTACGGCAATATCGTGCGACCCCTGGAACCGGTGACACGTAAACCACTCGTTCCAACTGAGGCTGAAATAAATGAGAATAGTAGAGCTAGAAGTGCAAAACTGAGAATAGGAGCAAAGAAAAATGGCAAGTAATACCTACAAACTGCCCGATAACCAGGGGCTTTTTTCCTGGCTTGAAAAATTTCTCAAGATGGATCAAACGATCTCTCAGGTGATCCACGTACGATTTATGCCCCAAATTCTGTTTATCACGGCGCTGAGTATTATCTACATCGCCAATAGGCATTACGCTGAGAAGAAAATCAGAAATATCACCCAGCTGGAAAATGAAGTAAACGACCTGCGGGCAGACTATACCAGCCTGAAAGCCGACTACATGTATGCCAGCAAGCAATCCGAGGTAGCTAAAATGGCAGCCAAATTAGGTCTTCGGGAGTCCAAAATACCACCCTATAAAATCACAGCTGAGGAAAAATGAGTATCAAGCGGGCCATATTACTTCGTACTCGGATATCTTTTTTGCTAGTATTCCTATTCTCCCTGGCGATCCTGGGGAAATTGGTCATTATACAGCATGTGGAGGGTGATAAATGGCGCAAGCTCGGTGATCAGATCGGACTTAAGATCGAAAAGGTCAGGGCTACACGGGGCAATATTTATTCGGACAATGGCAGCCTGCTGGCGACCTCTTTACCTTATTATATGGTGGCTATGGATCCGTCGGTTCCTGCCCAGGCACTTTTTGATACAGAAATAGATGCATTATCCTCCGAACTCTCCAGGTTTTACGGAGATCAATCAGCAGCCCACTACAAACGACGCATTGTGGAGGCTCGCAACCAGCACCGCCGCTACCTGGTGCTCAATCGCCGCGAAATAGACTACCAGGATAAAAAGCTCATGCAGAGCTGGCCGATCTTCCGCAAAGGACGGATGAAAGGGGGGATTATCTTCGAAAAGGTAGAAAAGCGGTTTCTGCCTTTTTCGCATTTAGGCTATCGGACCGTCGGTTCTGTCAATGCCGAAAGCAAAGGAACCGTAGGCTTGGAGTATAGCTTCAATCGCCAACTGGCCGGAAAAGATGGGCAGGCCCTCTACCAAAAAATGGCCGGTGGTGGATGGAAACCAGTTTTTGATGGTTCGGAGGTTCGACCTGTCAATGGCCTGGATATCGAAACCACCATCAATGTTAACCTGCAGGATATTGCAGAAAATGCGTTACTGAAGGCGCTTTCCCAGCATCAGGCCGATTATGGGGTGGTCGTGTTAATGGAAGTCGCAACTGGCGAGATCAAAGCCATGTCCAACCTGAGTCGCAACAGTTCTGGAAAATACTGGGAGCGCTACAACTATGCCGTCGGTAGTCAGGGGTCAAGAGAACCTGGATCTACCTTCAAACTAGCCAGTATGATTGCGCTTTTCGAAGAAAAAGATGTAGAACTCAGCGATACCATAGATACTGGGAATGGCATCTATCACTTTTTTGAGGAGGTGATGAAAGATCACAAACCAGGCGGATACGGTGTACTGACTGTGCAGGAAGTTTTTGAAAAATCCTCCAACATTGGTACTGCCAAATTGATCAGTCATCACTTTGCTGCAAAACCACAGCGGTTCATCGACTACCTCAACGACATGGGGCTATCGCAGCCCTTAGGCTTTCAAATGGTAGGCGAGGGTAAACCGTATATAAAAACCCCGGCAGACTCCAGCTGGAGTGGTACCACATTGCCCTGGATGTCCCATGGCTATGAATTAAAAATGACGCCCCTTCAGACACTGACATTGTACAATGCGGTGGCCAATGATGGTAAAATGGTGCAGCCACTGATCGTCAAATCCGTGCGCAAAGCGAATAAGGTGACAGATACTTTTAACGGGAAAGTCTTAAATGACCGGATTTGTTCGAAAGAGACCCTGAGTAAGATCCGTACGATGCTGGAAGGTGTAGTGGCCCGCGGAACGGCCAAAAACATTCATGATAGTACCTATCCCATTGCCGGAAAGACTGGCACTGCCAAAAAAGTGAAGAACGGCAAGTACACCAATCAATACTACACGTCGTTTGCTGGTTACTTTCCAGCGAATAATCCTAAGTACAGCTGTATCGTTGTGATTGATAACCCCAAAGGCTACCAGATTTATGGAAGCGACGTGGCAGCACCAGTTTTTAAGGAGGTCGCCGATAAAATTGCTGCTTTGGAAACGGATCTCCACGAGGAGCTACCAGCCAGCCGCGAACAGTTCGCCGGTATTTTCCCTGTTATTAGATCGGGCTACATGCCTGACCTTCAGACAGTCTGTGATGAACTGGGCATTGCCAATGATGGAACTCAGGGCGCCCAAACCTGGGTAACCACTAAAATCGACGGAGAGTCCGTTCTGTGGGTACCAAACAATACCACGGCGAACAAGGTGCCCAATGTGAAAGGGATGACACTCAGAGATGCACTTTTTGTCCTTGAAAACCTTGGTTTGACCGTCAGAACCGATGGTCGTGGTAGAGTGAAAGGCCAATCCCTCAGTCCGGGAACCAGATTCTCCAAAAACACTAAAATTAAATTGACCCTTGGCTGACCTCAAAGACATACTGTATGGAGTGAGCCTGGTAGAAATAGTAGGCGAGCGGGAGAAGTCCGTTAGCGGCATTCAATTTGACTCCAGGTTGGTTCAGGAAGACAGCCTTTTTGTAGCGATCAATGGATTGACGGTTGATGGGCATGATTACATGGAGAAGGCGATCGCATTGGGTGCCAGTGTGATAGTCTGTGAGCATTTACCTGATCAATTAAGGGAGACCATCACGTACGTGAAGACGGCTAACAGTGGCGAGGCATTGGGTATTATTGCCTCGAATTTTCACGGAAATCCTTCAAGCAAGCTAAACCTGGTGGGTGTTACGGGGACCAATGGAAAAACCACTTCGGTAACACTTCTACATGACTTATTTACCAATCTCGGTTATAAAGCAGGCCTTATTTCCACAGTTGAAAATAGAGTAGGGCAAAAAATATCTCCATCAAAATTTACTACTCCTGACGCCCTTCAGGTGAATGAGCTTTTGGCAGGAATGGTCAATGCGGGTTGTACACACTGTTTTATGGAGGTGAGCTCTCATGCTTTGGTCCAAAACAGGGTCTCGGGACTTACTTTCACGGGGGCAGTCTTTACCAATATTTCGCACGATCACCTCGACTACCATAAGACTTTTGATGAGTATATCAGTGCTAAAAAACTCCTGTTCGATGGCCTGAGCCGCGAGGCATTTGCGCTTACTAATGTCGATGACAAGCGTGGTAATGTCATGCTTCAAAATACGAAAGCCAGCAAGAATACCTACGGAATAAAGTCCATCGCCGACTTTAAGGCGAGGATTCTGTCTAATGCCATTCAGGGATTGCAACTCGATGTTGACAATCAGGAGGTCTGGTTTCAACTCATAGGTCAATTCAACGCTTACAATCTGCTGGCGGCCTATGCGGTGGCTGTCTTGCTCGATGAGAATAAAGAAAATGTGCTGGCCACTTTATCGGGCCTGAGAGGTGCGAGGGGCCGGTTTGAGCGTGTTAATAACCCACTGAATGTAATTGCCATCGTGGATTATGCACATACGCCGGATGCGCTCGATAATGTATTAAAAACCATCGACCAATTCAGGACGAAGAATGAGCAGTTCATTACCGTAGTTGGATGTGGCGGAGATCGTGACAAATCCAAACGGCCGGAGATGGCCCGGATCGCCTTGAAGTTGAGTGATAAGGTGATTTTGACTTCTGATAACCCCAGGACAGAGGATCCGGAGGCGATTCTTGACGATATGATGCAAGGAGTGCCCAAATCAGAAGAACGAAAAGTGATGCGGATCACTAGCCGAAAGGAGGCCATCCGCGTGGCTTGCAATATGGTCTCGGAGGAAGATATCATTCTTGTCGCCGGTAAGGGACATGAGGATTATCAGGAAATTGATGGCGTCAGAAGCCATTTTGATGACAGGGAAGTATTAACCGAAATGCTAAACGAAGGCTGATGTTTTACTACCTGTTTGATTATCTCGAAACACAATTTGACCTGCTAGGAGCAGGAGTATTTCAATATATCTCCTTTCGAGCAGGTATGGCTGCCCTGGTTTCCCTGTTCATAACCATCGCTTTTGGTAAAAAACTGATCGAGCGCTTACGACAATTCCAGGTAGGTGAGTCCATAAGAGATTTGGGCCTGGATGGTCAGATGGCCAAACAAGGCACACCCACCATGGGAGGTATCATCATTATCATGGCCATCGTGATCCCTACGGTACTTTTCGCACGGGTTATGAACGTTTATATCGTTCTGTTGCTGGTAGCCGCACTCTGGATGGGCCTGATCGGTTTTTTGGATGATTACCTGAAAATAAAGAAGCAAAACAAAGAAGGACTCAGAGGTAAGTTCAAGATTATTGGTCAGGTAGGACTTGGATTGATCGTAGGGTTGGTGATGGTACTACATGACGATGTAGTAATAAGAGAGTTCTTGGGAGATGGTGATTTTGAAGATAAGAAGGCCATGCTTACGACTATCCCTTTCTTTAAAAACAATGAATTTCAGTATCAATGGCTACTGCCAGAAGCTTTACAGTCTTATACGCCGGTGATATACGTTTTCGCTGTAATTTTTATCGTTACAGCGGTTTCCAACGGAACCAATTTAACGGATGGCCTGGATGGCCTGGCTGCCGGAACATCCGCCATCGCAGGATTGACACTGGCGATTTTCGCTTACCTGTCCGGCAACGCCATTTTCGCAGATTACCTCAACATCATGTACATCCCCAATTCGGGTGAGCTAGTGATCTTCTGCGCTGCTTTCGTGGGTGCCTGTATTGGATTTCTGTGGTACAACGCCTTCCCGGCCCAGGTATTCATGGGTGATACCGGCAGTCTATCGCTTGGAGGTATCATAGCTGTATTGGCGCTCGTAATCCGCAAGGAGTTATTGATTCCGTCACTTTGCGGGATATTCTTTATCGAATCATTATCGGTAATGATCCAGGTGTCTTACTTCAAGTACACCAAAAAGAAATATGGCGAGGGACGCAGGGTTTTTCTCATGTCTCCTTTGCACCATCACTATCAAAAGAAAGGACTGGCAGAGGCCAAGATAGTGACACGATTCTGGATCTCAGGGGTCCTGTTAGCCATTTTCACACTAGCAACGCTAAAACTTAGATAGAAAACACCAAGACGATGACCATACAAGATATCAAACGAAAAAATGAGCTTTTTCAAGACAGGGCCCTCGGCCTTGCGGAGCTCATTCCAAGATCAGACATGATGGAATTTGCCACCTTGTTGAAAAGGAAGTCGCTCAAAATACATGTGTTATTTGGCGATTTACTCGAAGCACCCAACATGAGCGCCTTCTGGGGAGTGCTCGAAAGTATGGAGGAGGTGATGGATGATCTGGTCTATGAACTGGATAGACTACATGACCTGAACAATCTGATGAAGATCAAGGCAATCGATGAATTCATCAAGTCGGGCTATGACTTGCTGTCAGTGTATTCAATCAGCAGTGACCAGGTGGTGAAACAACGCAACGAAATCAAAAGAAAAGTCTAAATGAGTAAGAAACTGATCATACTGGGGGCTGGAGAGAGTGGCATAGGTGCTGCGATTTTAGGTAAGCAGAAACAATATGATGTGTTAGTTTCTGACTTTGGTAAGATCAGCGGAGAGGTAAAGGACCTGTTCAGGAAAGAAGGTATTGCATTTGAGGATAAAGGACATACGGAGGCGGTACTGGATGCTGATCTGGTGGTGAAAAGCCCGGGTATTCCCGATAATGCTCCGGTAGTTATCCAATTGCTAACAAAGGGCGTAGAAGTGATATCGGAAATCGAATTCGGTTTCAGGTTCATTAAGAACAAAAAAGTCATCGCTATTACTGGGACCAATGGCAAAACAACCACCACACTGTTAACGCATCACCTGCTGAAAACAGCTGGATACAAGGTGGCTTTGGGAGGAAATGTAGGGGTGAGCCTGGCAAAATTGGTAGCTCAGGACATCTATGATTATTACGTGGTGGAAGTTAGTAGCTTTCAACTGGATGGCATCGTATCCTTTAAACCCGATATTGCGGTACTTCTCAATATTACTCCTGACCACCTGGATAGGTATGAAAACGACTTTCAGGAATATGTAAACGCCAAATTCAGGATTGTCGAGAATCTCACGAAAGAGGAATGCCTGATCTATTGCAGCGAAAGCGAACCAATCACCAATGAATTGGCGAAGCGGACAATAGAGGCCAGCCTTTTTGCCATAACAGCTGCCCGGAATGAACGAGGTGCCGCTTACCTGGACAAGGATCATATCATCTTCGACTACAAATTCAAGGGACACAGCAAGAGTGGCAAAATTCCATTGGCGGATATATCCCTCATAGGAAAGCACAATATTCTTAATACCATGGCTTCGGTCTTGTGTGCGTTGCAGGTGGATGTACCGGTCGAGAAAGTCCTTCGAGGGCTGAAAAATTTTAAGAACGCACCACACAGGTTGGAATTGGTAGCAGAAATCGAGGGTGTACGATATATCAATGATTCCAAAGCCACCAACGTGGATGCAGTGTATTATGCCTTGGAGGGTATTGCTGGCCCGATCATCTGGATAGCCGGAGGTACCGACAAGGGCAATGATTACTCAATGATCAGGAGTTTGGTATCGGACAAGGTGGTTCACATAATGGCAATTGGCAAGGAGAACAGCCCATTGCAGGAAGCTTTTGGGAGTGAAGTGCCCGTGGAAGAGGTGGGATCTATGGACCAGGCCATTGAGAGAGCTGAGGCCATCAGTCAACCCGGCTTCACCGTCTTGCTTTCGCCGGCTTGCGCAAGTTTTGACCGATTCAAGAATTACGAAGATCGTGGAGATCAATTCGTCCGCACGATCCTGGAACTAAAAAAAATCAAAGCCTGAAACGATGAATGTAGCAAAAGAATGGGCGATTAAGAATCTAAAAGGAGACCCGATCATGTGGTTTGTGGTCTTGCTATTATCGTTATTCAGTATTGTGGTAGTCTACTCGGCGACTGGGAGTCTTGCCTACAAAATGATGGGCGGAGATACCGAGTACTACCTGGTCAAACATTCTGCTCTGGTATTTCTTAGCCTCTTCGCCATGTGGGTAGCACACAAAATTGATTACCGGTACTACTCCAAAGTTTCGCGTTTGCTGCTTTGGATCTCAGTGCCCCTGCTACTGTTTACCTGGCAGTTTGGCACCAATATCAATGAGGCTTCGCGCTGGCTGACCATCCCCGTAATCAACCAGGCTTTCCAGCCGTCTGACCTTGCAAAACTTGCTTTGTTGATCACCTTGGCAAGCATGCTGGGCAGGAGACAAAAAAACATCGACGATTTTCAGAAGGCGATTACGCCTATGCTCATTTGGATTGGTCTGATTTGTGGCCTCATCGCCATGACAAATATCTCTACGTCCATCTTGTTATTCCTTACCTGTATGCTGTTGCTTTTCCTCGGTAGGGTACCGATGAAGTACCTGGGCCTATTAATATTGATCGGTACAGTTTCGGGAGGCGGTGCCTTGTTTCTGGGGCAACGAGGTGATACGGCCATAAGCCGCGTCGAAAGTTTTTTTGAGGACGATATTTCTTTTCAAGCGCAGCAGGCTTATGTGGCCATTGCCACTGGCGGACTTGTGGGTAAAGGTCCCGGCCAAAGTGATCAGCGAAACTACTTGCCCCATCCGTATTCTGATTTTGTTTATGCTATTATTCTCGAGGAATACGGATTGGTGGGTGGCACGATCGTACTGTTTTTGTACCTCACATTACTTTATAGGGGAATGAAAGCCGCCTTCAATAGTGATAAGCCCTACGGGGGTTTGCTTTCGGCGGGTTTGAGCTTTGCCCTGGTCATGCAGGCCATGGTAAACATGGGAGTTGCCGTTGGCTTGGGGCCCATTACAGGTTTGCCTTTGCCGCTTTTGAGCATGGGCGGAACTTCTCAGTTATTCACCGGTCTGGCACTTGGCATGATCATAAGTGTAAGTAGGGGAAAAGAGCTTGATAGCAGCAACGAATTGAAAAACGAAATATTAGAAGGCGTACCGGAGGCGGCATAATGCAGGAGAATCGACCATATCGAATCATGATCAGTGGTGGAGGTACCGGGGGACATATTTACCCCGCGATTTCTATTGCGCAGGCGCTGGAATCAGCACTATCTGAAGTAGAGATACTCTTCGTCGGTGCTCAGGGTAAGATGGAAATGACAAAGGTCCCTGAGGCGGGTTATGAGATCGTGGGGTTATGGATCAGCGGCCTGCAAAGAAAATTAACCCTTAGCAACCTTCTGTTTCCGATAAAGCTTATCAACAGCATTGTTAAATCCTTCCGATTGCTCAAATCATTCAAACCGGATGCAGTGGTAGGCGTCGGGGGATATGCCAGTGGCCCGTTGCTATATGCTGCGGCCTCCAAGAAAATACCAACGCTTATTCAGGAGCAGAATTCTTACGCCGGGTTGACAAATAAGTGGCTAGCCAAAAAGGTGGATAAAATCTGTGTGGCCTACGAGGGTCTCGATAAATATTTTCCGGCGGAAAAACTGGTAATTACAGGAAATCCCGTACGAGCAGCGATTGGTCAACTGGATTCGCGGGATCAGGCAGCAACAAACTTTGATTTGGATGCCACAAAAAAAACCATGCTTATCGTTGGTGGTAGCCTGGGCGCCAGAACCATCAATGAGAGTATCGAAAAAGGGCTTGCCGAGATCAGAGCGCGGGACGTACAAATCATTTGGCAAACTGGCTCCTACTATCACGAAAGCATTGTTAGCCGTACCTGTGACCAGAATTTGACAGGAATAAAGATCCTGGATTTTATTACAGACATGAGGCAAGCATACAGCGCCTGCGACCTGGTCATATCCAGGGCAGGAGCACTGGCCATTGCCGAGCTGATGCTGACTGGCAAGGCCACACTGTTGGTCCCGTCGCCAAATGTGGCAGAAGATCATCAATCAATGAACGCCAAAGCGCTTGTGGAGAAAGATGCCGCAGTGATGGTGAGGGATGATGATGCTTCCGAAGTACTGATAAAAGAAGCAATGGATTTGTTGGCAGACGATGAGAAACTTCGAAAATTGGAGACAAATATTTCCGAACTGGCCAGGCCCGATGCTGCCAAAGAAATAGCAAACGAGGTAATTAAACTTATCGCATGAAGCTGAGCGAGGTACATAGCGTCTATTTCATTGGCATCGGCGGTATCGGCATGAGTGCCTTGGCAAGATGGTTTCATCAGCGAGCCAAAAAAGTCGCCGGGTATGACAAAGTTGAAACTGACCTGACTCGAAAACTGGTTAGTGAAGGGATTGCGGTTCATTATGAAGACAGGCCAGGGGCGATCGGCAACGATTTTCAGGATACAGCACATACACTGGTTGTTTACACACCAGCAGTTCCTAAGGACCTTGAAGAACTAGCGTACTTCCGGGATGGTGGGTTTGATATTAAAAAAAGATCGGAGGTATTGGGACTCATTAGCAGCGGACATTACACGGTGGCAGTCGGAGGGACCCATGGCAAAACGACCACCTCATCTATGGTCACACACCTGCTCAACACGCATGAGGGAGCTTGCTCGGCATTTGTCGGAGGTATTATGACCAATTATGATTCTAACCTGCTGGTTGGCCATGCAGATGCTCCAGTGGTCGCAGAGGCGGACGAATATGATCGTTCGTTCCTGCGGTTAACGCCGAATTTCACGATACTAACTTCCCTGGACCCTGATCACCTGGATATCTACGGTGACGAGGCCAGTATGCAAAAGACATATTTAGAATTTCTATCACTCAATGATAAAAAGGCTCAATTATTACTACACATCGATACGGTTCGCCAACTTGGTGTTCAACTCGATGATTTTTCTTATCAATCATTTGGCTTGGAGGGAGCGGAAATTGTCGCTGCCAACCTCAAGGTCGAAGACGGATTTAATGTATTTGACTATGTGGGACGTACGGAAATCCGTGGACTGAAGTTGCACCTTCCCGGCTATCATAATGTGTCCAATGCACTGGCTGCGATCACAGTGGCTTTGTCCATGGGAGTTTCATCAGATACCATAAGGGAGCGGATGGCCACATATCGCGGTGTAAAAAGGCGTTTTGAATATCATGTAAAAACTGATCAAGTAGTATACATTGATGATTATGCACATCATCCCTCTGAAATTGAAGCACTTATCTCTTCCGTTCGGTTTCTATATCCCGGTAAGAAAGTGACCGCTATTTTTCAACCACATTTATTTTCGCGAACAAGGGATTTTCAGGAAGGGTTTAGTTCTACTTTGTCATTGGCAGATGAGGTTTTGATGCTGCCAATTTATCCTGCACGAGAATTGCCCATACCCGGCGTTACTTCACAAATACTACTCAACGATATTACCTGTGATCGTCGCATGGTGGAGAAGGACGATTTTCCTGGGATTTTAGACGAGATTGACCCGCAAGTACTGCTTACGGTGGGTGCAGGAGATATCGACCAACTAGTTTCAGGTATTGCCAATCACTTAAAGAAATCGGAGGATGTTGAAGCGTAGTGCAAAAAGAATATTGGTGGCAGCGACATGTGGGTTTGTGTTGCTTTTGATGATTGGTTTTACCGGAGCAAAGAATTCAGGCCGGGCCATTCATGATGTGCTCATTAACATTGAGCAGGCCGACGAAAATTTCTTTATCGATAAACCTGAAATCCTCGGTTTACTCAACGCGGAAAATACCGATTATGTACTTGGGCTGGCACTAGGCGATGTAGATCTCAAGTTACTCGAAAGGAGGCTGGAGGCGCATGCTTTTGTAAAAGACGCTCAGGTGTCATATGACGTCAAGGGTAATCTGCTCGTCGATGTGAAACAATCAAGACCCATTGCCAGGATTTATAATTCATCTGCAGCTGACCAGTATGTTGATGAAAACGGAACACTTTTGCCTTTTAATACAAAACACACCGCGAGAGTACCCTTGTTGGAAATAGACGGAACAGCCAGTTGGGATCGAAATTTGAAGGAAACCGAAGAAGGTTTACGGCTGCATCAGCTGTTGACTTACATTGATACCGATCCATTTTGGAAAGCACAAATTGCCCATTTAATTCTGTCAAGAAATGGTGATATCGAGATGATCCCGCAGGTGACTAAACAAAGAATTGTATTTGGGAAGCCTGATGATATTGAGGATAAATTCCGTCGCCTTGCGATCTTTTATCAAGACATTTTACCCAACAAAGGTTGGAACACATACGCCTTAGTAAATCTGAAATTTAAAAACCAAATTGTCTGTGAATGATCACAGCCTAACCGCTTAAAGAACATGCATACAGTAATCACATATCAACTTCAGGAATCCGGAAATGGTGTGTGCTTCTGGTCATTACAAACTAACACGAGACATGAAAGAGGATAATATAATAGTTGGCCTGGATATCGGAACCACCAAGATATGTGCCATTGCAGGACGAAAAAACGAGTTTGGCAAACTGGAAATTCTTGGCATGGGCAAGGCCGTATCTGACGGTGTGATCAGGGGCATCGTCACCAACATTGATAAGACGGTCCATGCGATTGAAAAGGCCGTTGCCCAGGCAAGTGAACAGGCCAATCTGGACATACGGGTGGTTAATGTCGGTATTGCCGGTCAGCACATCAAGAGCGCGGTGCATCATGGTTCGATTACTCGAGAATCCAATGATGAGATCACGGTGGAGGATGTGAATCGTTTGTCCAATGACATGTACAGGATCGTCATTCCTCCCGGAAGTGAGATCATCCATGTGATGCCCCAGGATTATATCGTTGATTACGAAGATGGCATCAAGGATCCTGTTGGAATGTCCGGTGTGAAGCTAGAAGCAGACTTTCATATTATCACAGCACAAACCAACGCCATCAACAATATTAATCGGTGTATCAAACGAGCGGGGTTGGAAATAGAAAACCTGATACTTGAGCCATTAGCCTCCAGTTTGGCCGTATTGAGCGAGGAAGAAAAGGAAGCAGGCGTTTGCCTGGTAGATATTGGCGGCGGTACCACCGATATTGCCATCTTCTATGACAATATTATTCGTCATACCGCGGTGATCCCTTTTGGAGGCAATATCATCACCGCAGACATCAAGCAGGGGTGCCGGGTGATGGAGCACCAGGCAGAGCAACTGAAAACCAAGTTTGGCAGAGCCATTTCAGAGGAGGCAAGCCCCAATGAGATTGTCTCGATCCCCGGATTGCGAAATCGACCCGCCAAAGAGATATCAGTGAAGAATCTTGCCAACGTCATCGAAGCGAGGATGGAAGAGATCATTGAGATGGTCCACACTGAAATCATCACCTCGGGCTACCACAAGAAATTGGCGGCAGGGATCGTAGTAACGGGCGGTGGGTCTCAGCTAACAAACTTAGGTCAGCTCTTTGAGTACATGACCGGGCTGGACGCGCGAATAGGATATCCCAATGAACACTTAGGAAAAAGTAAGGTCGAGGCTGTGAAGAGCCCGATGTACGCTACGAGTGTTGGGTTAGTGTTGTCAGGCTTTAAGGCACTGGATTTTAGGGAAATGCAGTACATGGAAAGAGAAGACAAGGACAATACAGCCCGAAGGAGAAGGGATAGGGGTGATGGAAGTTTCTTCCAGAATATCCTTGAGAAAACGAAGGGACTTTTAATTGACGATGTAGACGATAAAATGGAATATTAGTTGATGATTTTTCATGCGTAAATGGTGCCCAGCGCAGGATTTACACATGAAAGGTCAGGATCATAAAATCAATATTATGGCTGAAAATACTTACGCATTCGACATGCCTGCCCATCATAAATCCATTATCAAGGTGATGGGTGTGGGAGGTGGCGGCAGCAACGCCGTAAACCATATGTTCAACCTTGGGATCAAGGACGTAGAATTTGTGGTTTGCAACACGGATAGCCAGGCGCTTGAAAGCAGCCCGGTAGCAAACAAATTGCAAATTGGTATCAACCTGACGGGTGGTTTGGGTGCAGGAGCAAACCCGGAGAAGGGAAGAAACGCAGCGATTGAGAGCAAAGAAGACATCCGCGAATTGCTCTCAGAGAATACCAAGATGCTTTTCATTACTGCCGGAATGGGGGGTGGTACGGGTACGGGGGCGGCCCCGGTCATCGCCGAAATTGCCAAGGAGATGGATATTCTGACCGTGGGCATCGTCACGGCGCCCTTTGGTTTCGAAGGCAAAAAGAAAATGAGCCAGGCCAACGAAGGCATAGGCTTGTTGAAGGCGCATTGCGATACAGTGCTCGTGGTACTGAACGACAAGATCAAGTCAATTTTTGGTAATCTGGGAATCAGTGAGGCATTTGCACAAGCCGACAATGTACTGACCACCGCTGCCAAAGGGATAGCAGAGATCATCACGGTTCCTGGTTATGTCAATGTGGATTTTGAGGATGTTAAGACCGTCATGAAAGATGCGGGAGCAGCGGTGATGGGATCTGCCCACACTTCCGGCGAAGGCCGAGCGCGGAGAGCAGCGGAGATGGCATTGAACTCTCCTTTACTCAACAACCAAAATATAAACGGTGCGCAGAAAATCTTGCTTTCCATTGTCTCGGGTGAGGGTGCTGAATTGCAGATGGATGAGTTGTCAGACATTACAGATTATATTCAGGACTTTGCCGGCGACGAAGCAGAGGTGATCTTCGGTCATGGTGTTGATTCGGAATTAGGCGATGAAATTGGGGTGACAGTCATTGCAACCGGCTTTGCCAGCGACGAGGATATGCAACTGAAGGTGAAAAAAGCCCCTACCATCGACAGCATGGAACTCTTGAAAGCTGAAATTCAGCAGGAAGTAGAAATTGAAGACCAGGCTTTTGAAGAAGAGAAGACCGTATTTGATCTGGAATCTTCCCGACGAATCAATCAATTCACACTGTTTGACAGTAGATCAGAACGAAAAGAACCGGAGGAAGACAGTCATGAAGAGGTTCCCGAGCGGGAGTTTGGTTTTGACTTTGAAGAGGAACCGGAATACACGCAGAACTTGGGGTCTTTTGAGATCGACGAGGAGTTTGAGGAGGAGCAACCTGCCGAAGAAAACTCCTTCAGTTTTGAATTTGAGCGGCCGGAGACCAGAGATTTCAATGAGGAGGAAGAGGACGACTTTTTGATTGAGCTAAACCGCCGTGGCGAGCAGAATCATCGGGAAGAAGATGACTATAGTCTGGAGGAGCTTACCGAAGGGTCTGCGCTACCAGTTTCAAGAAAAGTGAAACTAATGGAGGAGCGTCGGCAAAGGGAGGAGGAGTTGGAGAGTGCGAAACGCGCTCAGATACAAGAGCAATACCTCACTACAGAGTCTTTTAAAGAAAAGTGGGATGTCCCCGCCTATGAAAGAAAGAAAGTAAAGCTGAGAGAGGTGCCTCATTCGTCACAGCGTAATATTTCTAAGTTTAACTTGACCGATGAGGACCAAATTTTGGGGAACAACAGGTTTCTACATGATAACGTGGATTGACAGTTAAATAAATTAAGATCAGTATACAAAAAAGCCGGTTTTGCCGGCTTTTCGTTTTTTGTAGCAGCTACTGCGGCGACAAGTTCCGTGGAACTGTTTTTTGGTGAGGGTAAGGTGAAAGACCGACTGCAACTCATACACTTCATCGATGATTTGTTACCATTTGCCCGTGAAAATGCCATTTTGTACGAGTTTTCAGTCAAGAGTTACTTTAAATGACTACTTTCGAGATATGCTAAGAGTGACTTTTATAGTTGTTCTTTCAATAGCGACCGGCCTAGTACAAGCACAGATCCTGCCCCTGTCAAAAAAAGATTCAGGAGTAGTCCTTCAAAGCCTTGAGAAGTATGAGTACTTACTCGAGCAAAATGATCTCCGCGGTGCCTCCGGTGCATTGAATGACGCGGCGTTTGTCTACTGGAATAATAATCACTACCAGGAGGCGGCTTCCTATTATGAACGTTCGTTGGATCTCAACAAAAAGGTCGCCAATGAAAACGGCATCGCCATGATCAATAATAATCTGGGCATGCTCTATGCAGATCTGGGTAGGTATGATGCCTCTCTTGAAAAATTTACCTTGACACTTGCTGCGAGACGCGCTGGGGACGAAAAGATTGGTATCATTTCAGCCTTGGTGAATATGTCTGTGGTTCTAAACAACCTCGAGCGGTTTCCAGAGTCTACCAGGCATTTGACGGAAGCACTGGATATAGCCAGAGAACTGTATGACAAACCTCAAATGCGGAGCGTATATGGTATGCTGTCTGAAACCTATGAGAAGATGGGAGACGTAGAGAAGTCTCTCCAGTACTTTGAACTGTATAAAACTTTTCACGAAGATATTCAAAGAGAAGAGATCAAGACTGTCAATAAGGAATTGGCACAGGAACGGGTTGAAAAACAATTACTGGCAGCAGAGAAGGCCCAACAAGAAAATGAGCTGCTTAAGCAAAAACTGGAAATCTACGAGAAAAACGCAGAGATCAATTTGAAGGATTCCATAAATGAAAGTCTCTATTCGAGTTTGAGTAGGGCTGAAGTTGAGGTGGAGCTACTGGAGCGGGATAAGCAAGTGAGTGAGTTGGAGGCGACCACCAGGGAAGCCGAGAATCAAAAGTTGCAACGTCAAAAAACATATTTGCGCAACATCCTGGCATTAGTGGTTTTTGCGGGTTTGATCATTGCGGGTTTGATCTTTGCCAATGTTCGTAAGGCCAAACGTCATACGGAGGTTTTAAAAGAGAAAAATGCATCCATCGAGGCTCAGAAGATCGACTTGGAGATCGCCAATGGTACGAAGGATAGGATCTTCTCTATTATTTCCCATGATTTGAGGAGCCCGATCAGTTCATTACAGGGATTTTTTGCAGCTATCGAGCATTTTGATCTCCCAAAGTCGCTGAAAGGGGCTTTCGGTGATGTAGAAGCCGAACTTGCGAATAGCGCCACATTGCTAGAGAACCTGCTCAGCTGGTCCAAGGCGCAGATCAAGAAAAAGGAGCCCGAGTACAAGGAGTTTCGCGTGCATGACCTGGTAGAGGAAAGCTTCAGACTCCTCAAGCAGGTGGCTATGAAAAAAGGAATTAAGTTGGTCAATCATGTCAAGGAGGAGGACTACTTGAAAAGTGACCGTAGAATGGTGGATATCGTCGTTAGAAACATTATTCAGAACGCCGTAAAATTCACACCAAAGGATGGTTCGGTGGAAGTAAGGTTTGCTCAGATAGAACGAGATTCCTATATCTCCATTAGAGACACAGGAGTGGGTATGCCTCCTGAAAAGGTTGAACAACTTTTCGATATAACCAAAAATAGAAGCTCCTTAGGTACTGCCAACGAACGCGGGTCGGGTTTGGGATTGATTTTGTGTAAGGAATTGCTGGAGAAACTTGGCGCAGGGTTGGGGGTCGTGAGCGAACCTGGTGAAGGTTCCGAATTCAAGCTAAACTTTACAAATGCATAGACAATGCGTGTTATGAAGTCCATTGCCACTCCGGTGGCACTATTTTTTTTCTATACCGCTATGAGCCAGCAACAGCCAGCGCACCACATCGGTGATGACGGCAAGTTGTATTGGCGTAAGAATGCGCCGGCCTATCTATTTATAGCAGAGGAGCCCGATGGAGAACGCCAGCGCCTTAAAAGCGAAAAAACGCCAGCGTATGCGGATCCTTTTTATTTTGATACAGAAGGGGTCAACTACGTTCGTACTAAGGAAGCGGTAGATCCAGAGACCAGGGAGCCCATACCTGGGACGGAGGTACTCTTTGAAGTCTATGCCGATGGTCTGCCGCCTGTCACCTCCGCATCCTACGAAAATGTAAGTCGTTATCAGTCTCCTGAAAAAATTTTCTATAAAGCGGGGCTGCAAGTAACTTTCAGCGCCGAAGATCAACTTTCAGGGATCGATGCCCTCTATGCCGGCGTAAATGTGAGTGCTACACCTCAATATTCAGGCCCTTATACATTCAATAATGCGGGAGACTATCAAGTCGACTTTTTTGCTGAAGACAATGTGGGAAACCGAGAGGAGAAGCAACAAATTGCATTTACCATCGACCCCACACCACCTTTCAGTGACCTGAATATCAACGGAATCACGGAGGATAATGTGATTTCTCAAGGCTCCAAGATCTACCTGCTGGTCGAAGACTCCATTTCAGGGGTGGCCGACGTATTTTATAAGTTCGATGGAGACGAATTTCAGAAATACAACGGCTCTACCATTCCATTTGTATCCCTGGAAGAAGGTGATCACGAGATCACTTACTATTCTGTAGATAGAGTTAACAATATTGAATCAGAAAAGAGTTTTACCTTCTTCTTTGACAAGTCTGCACCGCTGATGGTGGCGGACGTGCTTGGTGACCGGTTCATTGTTGAAGATGAGATTTACTTTTCGGGACGGACCAAGTTGAAACTCACGGCGGTAGACAATAAAGTGGGTGTGAAGGAAATTATGTACTCTGTTGATACAGATGAGTTCACCAGATACGAGCAGCCGTTCTATCTTCCAAGTATTTCCGGTGTGCATACCATTAGATACTATTCCGTTGACAACCTGGACAACTCCACAGTCGATGAAACCAAGAGTAAATTCATTGGCCAGGGAGGGTTTGAGGAATTCAAACATAATGTAAGCAAGTTCTACGTGGACCTCACTGGCCCCGTGATCAGCCATACCATCAGCGAGATTTCTTTTGTCAGGGAAGATACCCTTTTCATTGGCCCAAAAAGCGATATCAACATACAGGGTAATGACCCGGAATCAGGTCTTAATCACCTGTCCTATACCTTGAATAACGCGGCTGGGGAAGAAACTTATGAAGGTGCTTTCACTATCGATGCGGCGGAAGAAGGGTACCATACCTTAAATTATTTTGGCTACGACAATGTGAATAACCGCAATGTGGCTGAGTTTTCGTTTTATCTGGATTCCACGCCGCCGGAAGTCAACATTCAATTTAGTATTGGCAATACAGCCGTCCAGGACGGAAAGCGGGTATACCCCAAAAATGCAGGTGTTTTCTTATTTGCAACGGATGTTGTTAGTGGTATAAAATCCATTACTTATAAGCTTGACAACAAGGACTACAAAAATTACCAGGGGTTAATTCGCCGCATGGGCAAGGGAGAGCACACCCTACAAGTTAAGGTATTGGATTACCTGGATAACGAATCAACGGCGCAGGTAGAGTTCATTCTGAAGTAGGCGAATCCTCGTCATTTCTGGTTAGCTGGAATTGTGCCACGTTCTCGTGAAGTGCCTCCGACCCTTCCTTGAGGTCTGCTGCTTTTTCTTGCATGTTAGACATTCCTTCGGCCAGTTCTTTCGCTGCACTGGCTACTTCCCCGGTACCAGCTGCGGTCTGTTCCGCGATGGAAACTACTTCCTCTGTGATTTGGATGATGTCTTCGAACTTGGATCCTTGAAAGGTGAAACGCTCGGTCAGGCCTTTCACAACCTCTAAGGTGTTTTCGGAAGTGCTGGAGATTTTCTGGAATGCTTCACTCGCCTCTTCCGATGCCAGGATGCCGGATTTGACTTTCTCTGTCATGTCGCGAATAGATTTGGATGCAACGAGTGTATCCATCTGAATGTCGGAAATGATCTTTTCTATTTGTTTTGCAGACTGCTTAGAGTCCTCGGCGAGTTTACGGATGTTTTCTGCCACTACGCTGAAACCCCGACCTGCTTCACCAGCTTGAGCAGCCTCTATAGCGGCATTGAGGGACAACAGGTTAGTTTGGGTGGCTATTTCAGTAATGACTCCCAGCGCTTGCCCGACATTTCTGGACTTTTGCTTCAATATAGTGATCGCCTCCTGGGCTTTTTGTGACTGTTTATCTATTTCAGACATGTTGCCGGAGACCGTGGCCATCATTTTTTCACCGTTCTGACAACTTTCAACTCCTGAAATCGAGGAGGCTTTTACTTCATCAGAGGCCTTTTGCATTACTTTCAAGCCCTCCAGCATTTCATGTATCAACTGTGCCACTTGCCCTACCTGTCGCACTTGCTGACTAGCACCCAGGCTCATTTCGGAAGTAGCCGAGACAATTTCTGAAGTGCTACCACCCATATCAGCACTTATCTGATCGATCAGTGTAGATGTACTGCTCACCTTTTCCGTTGTTTTACTGGTTTCAAATAACGTATCGTTTAACGTTCGTAAGGCAGCATTCAATTTAGTGGCCATGGTAGCCAAAGTGCCCTTCTGGTCCGACTCGTAGCGCACCTGGAGGTTGCCTTCAGAAAGCCCCTCTGAGATGGTGACAAGTGATTCAATCGGACGTTGCAATGAGCCAACCAGCGCATTGATAGATTCGCAGTATATTTTCCAGACACCCTGCCTGTCGACGGTAGAAATGTGTTGATCAAATCGGCCGTGTTCAACCGCACCAGCCATCAGTTCCTGTGTATCCTGGATAAGGTCCCTAAGGTTTTTTCGCATCTCAAAAAGGGACAATCCCAGCTCGTCCTCCTCGCTCAGGAGTGTTGTCTGGACATCCAGGTTGCCTCTTCCAATTTCATGTGCCAATCGAATTTTTGATCTCTGCCCGTCAATAAGCTCGTTGATGGCCATGTTGGCAATGCCCAATTCGTCGTGGGTCGTGGATTTGACTTTGGATGGGAGCTTGCCTTTTGCCAGTTGCTTCGTCCTATCGCGGATGCTATTGATATTTTCTGTAATCCGCATCACATGAAGTCTGAGAATCGCAGCCCCGCTAATGACCAAAAGACCAAAAAGAACCCAAATTGAGATTTGATTCTGCCTGATTTGCCTGGCGACTAGTTCATTGTTTTCTGTTAAGGTGATTTCAACCAAATCGTTGATGGCATCCACGTGAGATTTTAGAAAGCCCTTTAAGCCGCCGGAATCCGTAAGTCCAATTTCGGTTTGCAGCATAACGATCTCAGAAAATAACTCCGCGTACTTATCAATTTTAGAGAGTGTTTCCTGCTTGTTTTTTTGCGATATGGTCCCCAGTCTTGTTATGTAATTTTTGAATTGTGTTACAGTCGCCTGAAACTTTTCCAGGTAACTGAGGTCCTTGCGAAGAAAAAAGTCTTTTTCATGCCGCCTCAGCATCAACATCAGGGTTTTGTCATAATCGAATGGTAACTCCTCTACTTCATGGATGGCGGTCCGCATTTCACCCTCAAGTCCGAGATCCTGAAAACCTCGCTGTTTCAACTTTTCCGCTAGTTGATCCAGGATTACCGCATACTCATCGAGCATCGTCCGAATACTATCAATACGCTCGGAATCGATACGGTCATAGGATTTCAGGTCCTCTGCAAGGGTGTTAATTTCTTCCATCAAGGCTTCAGCCTTCGTAGAATTTTGCTCCAGGTTTGTTTTAACAAATTCCTGCGTATAAGCTCTTTCGTTCGTAATCGTGGCTTCCAGCCGCTGGGGCTCAGCGATTTTGGATTTGAAAGCCTGTAGTTTAAATCTAAACTCCTGTAATTCGTTTATATCGGAAAGCGTATAGTACGTCCACCCACCGAAAACAAACGTGAACAGATAAGGGATCAGAAACTTCCCGGCAAGCCCTTTAAATGGGTTCATATAAAATCACACTTAGTCATGTGTGAGTACCTCCTAGCTAGTGTCATGGTCCATGAGGATGTATACCCTCCAAAGCCTGAATTTAAGGGATTCTGGTTAGAAAAGTTTAACAATCAGGAATGGTAATGGGGAACAATACCGCTTTCGATAATTTTTTTGTTGTTGAACCTTTCTGGAAATGAATCGGCCATGGAATGGCAGCAGGCGAGATGGCTCAATTGGGTGTATTTGGAAAAGTAGGAGCTTGTTTCTTTAATACCGAAAAAAGGGGCCGTTCAGGTACTTGCAACGAGGCTAGTACACGGTCCAGGTTGGCCTTAGGATCACGGCACAGATCCTCGTAATATATCTGTACACGCTTATGATTTGTCACCTTCGACAGTATCATAGCTCGCTCCGAGTCAATATTAGCCCGAAAAGTATTCAGGTCGGATGGGTCGGTATTGATTGCCGGGAAGGTACTTGCCTTTTGGCGCGTCCATGCTTTTTGCTGCTTCGCAAGTCGCAGCGATGCATACTGGGCCTTGAAGTCCTGACGGATCAGGTGCACGATGATGATCTTGGGGTCCTGAAGTACTTCCTCCAATAGTTGAGCGTAGCCACGGTGGCTCAATCCATAAAATACTTTGAAACCAACAGCCTTGATGGACTTGGCAAACGGGCCGAACAATTTCGAAACCTCTGGTATTTGGTGAGGCTTTCGGTGGTCTACCACTTCTCCCATGGAATGAATACCGGGGTGGGAATTGAGCAAAGTATGAAGCCACGTGGACCCTGAACGCGCTGTGCAGAGAATAACGAAGCGCACATAGGTTGTTCTTTTTGGGAGAAAGATTTGGGCCAGTTGTTTCCTTTTAATTACCAGCCACGTCTTGAAATAAAGAATCCAGTAATTCAAATCAAATGCAAGATTGGTCAAAACTAAGGGAAGCCCGAAATGCTAATAGGGGTTTTTTTACATAGCTTTATTCAAAATCGGTTGCCATGAAAAGAATTTTGATTCGCTTGGGTATTGTTGTCTCTTTACCCTTTTTCATATTCATAGTTTTTGTTCTATTTCCGGGTCTGCTATATGGAAACACAGCGGGGTTTGGCAATGTGACAGTGTACTCAAATGGTCCAATTCCAATCGGGATTGCCGAGACTTTAAACGAGAGCGTGAGTCTGGTACGCGGTTCGGAGCTTTTTGATCCTAACTGGGAAATTCAAGTGTGTCTTTCGGAGGGGCTATACCCAAAGTTAGTAGCGAAAATCCAAGGACCTGCATTTGGGTATGGGTTTGCAAACAAGGTCGTGCTCAATAGCGCGTTGGATTGGGAAAAAAACTATGCCGAACTAAATGGTAGGAAGTGGCAGCTTAGTGAGTTGATTGCACATGAGATGCTCCATAGCTTTCAATATCGGGTCGATGGGTTCGCAACCTTGCGGACACCCATCTGGAAACTGGAAGGTTATCCCGAGGTAATCGCCAGGTCGGGAAGTGCTATTGCACGCCTTGCAAAAAGCATTGAGGTATTGGAAAGAGCTCGTAACCTACCGGATTTCCATCAATGGACCTGGATTGAACTGGACAATGGTACAGGCATACCTGCAGCATATCTCCGCTACAAGATACTAGTACAGTATATGATGGAAACAGAGGGGTTGAGTTATCGTGAAGTTTTGTCGGATGAGAGGACAGCTGAGCAGGTAGAGGAGCTGATTTTCATCGAGGAGCAATCGACAAAATTCTAAAGCAGGTCGTACTTAATTCTATATTTATGAAAACCCTTCAATTTGTTGCACTGTCCGTCTCTGTGGTTATAGCCGAGGCTCAATCACTTTCGGGGATTGAAAAGAAAATCATCGCTAATGTCACGTCAAATCACGCACAGGCCATTTCGTTCCTGGAGGAGATGGTGAACATTAATAGTGGCACCAATAACCTGCAGGGAGTTCGTCGGGTTGGAGCGGCTTTTGCTGAGGAATTTGAAGCCATTGGGTTTGAGACGAGCTGGATAGACATGCCGGAATCGATGCAGCGAGCTGGACATTTTTTTGCCGAGTCAAAAGGTTCTACTGGGAAAAAGGTCCTGATTATAGGGCATCTGGATACGGTCTTTGAAGAAGACAGCCCCTTTCAACGATGGCGTGTGCAAGGAGATACGATTGCTTACGGACCAGGAGCTAACGATATGAAAGGGGGAGATGTCCTTGCTTTGTACGCATTAAAAGCGCTTTACCAGGAAGGAGTTTTGGAGGATGCTCAAATTATTATTGCATATACAGGGGACGAAGAAAAAACCGGCAAGCCAATCGCTACGAGTCGCAAACATCTGATCGATGCCGCAAAAAGAAGTGATGTAGCGCTAGGGTTTGAGACATCCACAGGTTTTGGGTATGCAACGGTAGCTCGGCGGGGTTCATCAGATTGGCGGGTAGATGTGACAGGCAAACGGGCACATTCGAGCGGTGTTTTCAGTAGTCGGGTAGGGGCGGGGGCCATTTTTGAGTTATCGAGGATCCTCAATGCGTTTTATGAACAGGTGAGAGGGGAGGAGTATCTCACCTTCAATCCGGGAATAGCACTGGGGGGAACAGAAGTTAATTACGACCCGGTCCTCAATCGTGGCGAGAATTTTGGAAAGACCAATGTCGTGGCGCAAACTGCGACGGCCCATGGCGGTTTGCGATTTATTTCTGAGCGCCAAAAAGAAAATGCGCGTGCCAAAATGCGGGAGATCGTGAGTCAGAATTTACCCCAAACATCCGCGACGATTTCGTTTGTCGATAGCTATCCGGCGATGGGACCGACGGAAGGCAACCAGGCCCTGTTGCGAAAACTGAATCAAGTGAGTCTGGACCTGGGTCAGGGGGAGGTAAGCGCCTTTGATCCGGGGAGGCGAGGGGCCGCAGATATTTCTTTCGTGGCTGCTTATGTGGATGGTTTAGATGGCTTGGGTACCATGGGAAGTGGTGCGCATACACCCAATGAATACATGGATCTTCGGACATTCGAATCGTTGACCAAGCGGGCTGCTTTACTTATATATCGCCTGATTAACGAATAATTTTAGAATTAACGTTTAAGAAATGTCTCCCCCAGACTTAAGTCCTTGGTCAGTGTCTCCATGGTCGTACGGGTCAACATCCATTTGATGTCGTCACGGATTTCCAGAAAGTATTCATGCATAGGGCAGGGTTTGGAAGCGTTGCATTCACTTAATCCAAGGCCACAACCGTTGAATACTTTGTCACCATCTATGGCATCTACCACCTGGATAAGTTTTAGTTTTTCACATTCTTCAGGCGTCAGAAAATAGTTTCCCTGTGCATTGACATGCAAAATTCGGGCGTCATTCAGTTGCTGAAGAATTTCCGCTGTGAGTTGCAGTGATTCCTCAATTTGCCTGGCAATATCCACTTGCGTCACACTTTTGCCTTCCTTGGTACTTTCCAGGGCTACGTAAATCAGCGCACGAATGGCGCACTCACATTTTTTAGAAAACATTTTTCTTGCTCACTTACCGAATTTGTCTGCCTTTGCTATTGCCTTAGAGCTAGCAATGATATCTAAAAAACCAAGAAAGCCTGTGCTTGTTCACGAAGGAGGTTCGTATAAAGATGATTGGTGATTTGACCATTTGAATCAACCGCTTCTTCGATATGAGAGAGCTTCGGTTTTTGAGCAAGGACGTGTGTTCCGCAGTAATTGAAGATATCGGTTAGATGACTCAGTGCCAGACCGCCCCCCTGTACACCACTAGAAACACCAACCATAGCGCATTTTTTATTGGTGAACGTTCCCGGAAACTCCAGGCCATCAATAAAAGTTTTGAGAACTCCAGGGAAAGAACCATTGTACTCCGGGACAATGAAAACATACTTTTGCGATTGCCTCATCAGGCTACGGATCGGATTGAAGTGTTCATTTTTTCCGGCATTTTCATATAACGCTGAAGCAATGAAGTCCGCCGGTAAATCGGCAAGATCTACCAAATGGCTTTCTGCATTAAAGTCGCTTAGAATCTGCTGATATACAAGACTGATTTTCTTGGATACAGAATCTTTTCTATTTGTACTACAGACAATCGTGATCATTAGTATTTCCGGATTACTCGCCCGGCTCCTTGCTCATCTACAGCGACAAAGGGAGCGTTGTTAAATAATAAAACATTTCCGAAACCCGTTAAGGTCCCTCTTAACCAAGCCAACGGGAAGATCATTACGTCATTCGAACCGGCATGAACAATGTTAGCGCCTTCCACAGTGAAGTCCGAGGCATCCAATTTCCCATCTACCCTTCCATCCAAGAAAACATGTAATTCCAGGGCTTCACCAACGAGCGTTATATTACTTAAAGATCTCATCGCAATGAATACTTCCCTCGTGCTATTAATTGCCAGGTTGACATTTCCCGAGCCTCGAGTTACCAGGTCAATCCGGTGATCCAAGATCAGTTCCTCAGTACCATTTACCTCTCCGTAACCAAATTTCTCAAGGTAGTTAATCTCATTGGAGTAGATGTGGACGGTGACATTGCGGGACGACCGGGTGAACTTGCAGCTATTGTTGTTGTAAACTTCTAGTGTACTGTCCCCAACAACATCAAATAGAATCTCGTCAACCAGGTTTTCCCCGGTTTCGAGTGCTATTCTTTGCTCAGCGGAAGGGTGCCATAGGATATTAATATCATCATAAACGTGAACGCGCTTCACCTCAATCCCGACGTTGATATCTATGCGTGTTACTGCCCCCCCCCTTCTGCGTGCAATCCCACCCCTCGTTGCAGCCAATTAAAAACGGAAAGATTATTAATAGACACAGCAACCTCATAGTCTCACCCCCAATCCGAAATCAAACACATCCGCCTGCGCGCCATGAACTTTCATAAACGCGGTTGAGAAAATTCTTTTGGTGAGCATAACCCTGAAGCCATGCCGGTGATAAATGTCCGGGTCATCGTCGATCCCTCCGCGAAAAGGGCGATATATGTAGTGTCCGACCATGCTAAGAAAACTCACTCTCGATACCATCAATTCGTGCCCCGCGAAAAGACCAACGCGCCGATAGTCCCGTCTCAGGATCAACCCCCGGCTCAGCGGCTATGACGTCAATCAACCCTCGATTGTGAAATGCTTCGATTCCTGCATAAATCCTGCTGACCTTGTTCAGTGTCTTGTCCACGCTAACTCTGAAGGTATAATACAGACGTTTCGGTGAACCTAAGGGCTCAGTTTCCTTACCTGAAGCACTGAACATCAGGTTGATCCCAAAGCCACGGTCCACTGTTGCGGGAACAAACTCATCGGGTGCCGACCTCCGCTTTAACCCAAATCTATACCCTCCCCCAAGACTGGCGGAGGCGATATTGATACCGTTATTGGGTAAACTAAAGCTACCATTGGACGTATGTGACCAGGAAATTGCCGGGAGGATGTAGTACTGAGGACCAACTGGAATCTCGAATCCGGCCCGGAGGAGGGCGTGATACGAAATGCGGGCGGAAAGGATATTGTTAAGGTTGTTTTCGTTCCGGTTATAAATCTTGGATGCAAAGGTAAATCCGGCACCAAGCCGTATGAAGGCGTTGATCTGTGAACTCTTATATATGAAAAAGTCGATGTACGAGGCCATATTGATAATAGTGCCTGTCTCGTTCATATCCGTGTCTATGATGGTCACCGAAAAACCGGTCTGCGGGAATCCGTAGATGCGCTCCCTCTCCTTTTTGCCCATCGTCTGCTGACTAAAAAACAACTCCAGCGCAACAGGCCTGCCATAGGTAAGATGGAGGCCGTGTTCATACTGAGGAACCACGAAACCCTTGTGTGCTGCCAGCCCCACACTGTTTGAATAGATGGTCTCCTTATCCACACCTTGTCCATTAACCTTGACTATGAGTCCAAAAACGATGAATATTGTGGTGAGAAACCAGGAGGTAAACTTCATTACGAAAATATGCTTGAAGGCAAAAATGCGATAGTTACCGGAGCCAGTAAAGGTATCGGTTTAGAAATCGTCAAAAGGTTGTGCGGAAAAGGGGTGAATGTCGCTGGCTGGAGTCGGTCTTCCCCGGATTATCAACAGGATAATTTCGTGCCAATTATGGCAGATGTGGGGAACCCGGACAGTGTTGCTACGGCCTGGGAAAAAACAAAAACGTCGCTGGGGGAGAACGTGCACTTCCTCATAAACAATGCAGGGTATGGAGTGTTTGGGCCATTCGAAACAACCTCGTTGGCCGATTGGCAAGGTATGTTTAACACCAATGTCCATGGTATTTTTTACGTTTCGCGATTAGTGGTCCCGGCGATGAAGGCCTTGGATTTTGGCCACATCGTCAATATTAGCTCCATCGTTGGGAAGAACCCGCTGAAAAACGGCGTGGGTTATGCTGCCACGAAGCATGCCGTAACCGGCCTTTCACATTCACTATTTATGGAAGTTCGTGACTATGGTATCAAGGTTTCTTGTGTCTACCCGGGATCCGTACAGACCAATTTTTTTGACGATGTAGCGGAAATGGAGACCAGCAACAATATGATGCAACCCTCCGACGTTGCGAAGAGTGTGGTAGAGCTGCTGGAGACCAGTCCCAATTATTTTCCTGTTGATATTGAAATGCGCCCATTGCGACCAAAAGGCAAGCCTGTCAAGTAACATATGCCCATCATCGTTCAAGATTTAGTAAAGCAATATGGCGAGCAGTTGGCTGTGGATCACATCTCTTTCGAAGCCAAACATGGACAAATCACGGGGTTTCTAGGTCCGAATGGTGCGGGTAAGTCCACTACCATGAAAATAGCAGCAGGCTATCTTGCTGCCACCGCCGGCGAGATAGAGATAAACGGAGAGAAGGTTTCTGAAAACCCCTTCTGTGCGAAACGCAACGTGGGTTATTTGCCAGAGCACAACCCATTGTACCTGGATATGTACGTTCGCGAGTTTTTGATGTTTGTCGGAGCGGCTTACAAAATCAAGTCATCCGATCTCAAGGGTAGAATCAAGGGCCTGGTCGATCAGGTAGGACTAGCGCGAGAGCAACACAAAAAGATTAAAGCACTTTCAAAAGGTTATCGCCAGCGGGTAGGGTTGGCCCAGGCGCTTCTGCCCGATCCTCCTGTGCTAATTCTGGATGAGCCCACAACTGGGCTCGACCCAAATCAGCTCGTGGAGATTCGAAAGTTAATTAAGGAGGTTGCGACTGATAAAACCGTGATTTTATCAACTCACATTATGCAGGAAGTAGAGGCGATCTGTGATCATGTAGTCATCATTAACAATGGCCAAATTGTAGCTGACGATTCGCTGCAGCATCTTTCCGGACGAGCCACTCAGGCTAACCAGTGGGTCGTGACTTTTGAACAGGATGTCGATATAACTATCCTGGAGAACCTGCCGGATGTAAGTACTGTGACGGCACTAGGTGCTGGACAATACCAAGTTTTGGCAAGTGACGAACGTTGTAAAAATGCGATCCTAAAAGTGGCCGGAGAAAAGGAGTTGCCACTCGTGAGTGTAAAGGCATCAGGTGGTTCGTTAGAGGAGATATTTCATTCACTGACCCAATGATTACCATTTTAATCAAAGAGCTCAACGAGTTCTTAAATTCATTGATTGCTTATGTCGTGTTGGGAGTTTTCCTGGTGGGGACAGGCCTGGTTCTGTGGGTGTTTCCTGATTCCTCTGTGCTCGGATATGGCTACGCTACCATGGAGCCGCTTTTCACGCTGGCGCCTTATTTGTTTATGTTCCTGATACCTGGTATTACCATGCGCAGCTTTGCGGAGGAAAAAAGGACTGGTACCATTGAATTGCTCTATACGTTGCCTTTTCGCAGCTGGGAGATCGTGCTGGGAAAATTTCTATCGGCGTTCCTGCTGGTTATTTTTTCAGTCCTACCTACGATCGTTTACTATTTCACAGTTTCTGCACTCGGTAGCCCGCCCGGAAACCTAGATACCGCAGGGATCTTGGGGTCTTACATTGGGCTTGTATTACTAGGTGGTGTTTTCACCTCTTTCGGGCTCCTGGCATCCGTACTGACTGAAAATCAGATTGTTTCATTTGTACTGGCCGGCTTTCTGTGCTTTTTATCGTATGATGGCATCGATGCTGTAGCAAACATTGATACCTGGGGAAATTGGTCTTACTTTCTGGAGCAAGGCGGAATCCTCTACCACTATGCCGATATGAGCAAGGGGCTGTTGGACCTAAAAAATCTGGGTTACTTCGTAGCTGTTGTTTTGGGCGTGCTCCTGGTGGTTCAATTCAAATTATCAGCACGCAAATGAACTGGAGTAGTCAAGGATTAAATCGTATACTAAGGCTCACAACCGGATTTTTGTTGGTGGTTACGGTAGTCAACTTTTCCAATTTACTTAGAGTCCAGTGGGATCTTACTGAGGAAAAGAGATTCACCATCAGTGATGCCAGTAAAGAGGTACTAAGAGGCCTCGACGAGCCTATTTCCATCGAGAGCTATCTGACCGGAGAATTGCCATCTAATTTTCGTCGATTCGAGAAGTCATTGGCCGACTTGTTGGATCAATTTTCAATTTACGGAGGTGCCAATTTCCAGTTCCATTTTACAGATCCATCTCAAGCGGCATCCAGCCAAAGTCGAAACGAATATTATAGAAGTCTCATCGATAAGGGTTTGCAACCGACGAATCTTACCTACACCAAAGATGGGCAAAGAAGTGAAAAGCTGATTTTTCCGGGTGTGGTAATTTCCAAGGGCGGACAGGAGGTCGTGGTGCCTATTTTGAAGGGCAACAGAGCGGCTCAACCCGAGGAGATGATCAATCAATCCATTGAGGGGTTAGAGTATGAGCTTATTTCAGGTATCCTCAGTCTGGTCAATCAAAGTCGTCCCAGGGTGGGTTTGGTTACCGGGCATAACGAACCCGATACCAGTCAACTAGCCGGGTTTACCAATGCAATACTCTCCAAATATGATTTGTTTCGACTCGATATCCGTGACCGTATCAGACCGATCACCGGCTTTGACATCTTGGTAATAGGCAAACCGACAGAGGCATTTTCTGAAAACGAAAAATATCTGATAGATCAGTTTGTGATGAATGGTGGGAAGCTGCTTGTGTTTTTGGATGCCCTGAGTGTGGACGTCAGAGCCGCCGAAGGTGAGGGTACTGTTGCACTGCCTTACGAATTAAATCTGGAGGATTTACTTTTTAGGTACGGTGTGCGGATCAATCGCAATTACGTAGTGGATTACAATTCGGGGTTTTTTCCGGGAGTCTTGGGTACCATCGGGGACCAGCCACGAATAGAATTGATGCCATGGCCATTTTTTCCTGTAGCCACCAGCTATGGGGATCACCCGCTGACGAAGGGCCTGGATGCCACGCTCTTAAAATTTGCATCGACACTCGATACGGTCAAAGCGGATGGTATTACCAAAACTCCTATTATTTATACGTCACAGTATACCAACGTGCTTTCACCTCCTGTTCAGGTTAAGTTTGATGACTGGGTCCGTGGAGTGGATCCGGAATTTTTTCGCAATGGTCCACAAGTACTTTCCTACTTACTGGAAGGTCATTTTACCTCTCTCTATAAAAATCGTATTTTGCCTCAGGCGGCGGACAGGAGTATTTTCAAAGGGTCCGGCGAAGCATCTAAGGTAATTGTTGTGGGAGATGGTGATTTTATCAGAAACGACTTCAATATTCAGACTGGAGAACCACTGGCCTTGGGGGTGGATCCTTATGTCCGAACTACTTATGCAAATGAAGAATTTCTGATGCGTGCCATGGCCTACCTGATGGACGATGAAGGACTTACACTTGTTCGAAACAAAGAAATCAAGATCAGGCCATTGGATAGGATCAAGGTGAATGCCGATAGAAATTTTTGGGTGATACTGAATATGGTTTTGCCGATAGCGCTTGTGGTCTGCTTTGGTCTGCTTAAGTGGTTTATCCGAAGAAGGAGGTATGCCCAATGAAAAGAAGAAATCAGATATTATTGTTAGTCTCCTTGGCGCTGATTCTCCTCAATTTTGCAGGTTACTTTGCCGCAGGAAGTTGGCGAGGAAATGTAGATACAGATCTATTTGCGGTAAGTGATACCTCTGACATCCGGTCCATTGAATTCGTCGGGCCAGAACACAATTATTCGATTGCACGAGCAGAAAACGACTGGCAGGTCAATGGTACACACAACATTGACGCCTCCTTTCGAAACATCCTAATGGCGGTGCTTTCGCGCGTACAGGTTAAAAACAGATTGGGCGGTGCTTTTGGCGAAAAATTACTAGCAAAAGCCGGGCAGGAGGGTGTGTTAGTGAAGGTAAACGGCTCCGCTATTTTCCGGGTCCTGGGCAATGCCACGAAGACCAGGACCTATTTCGTAGACGCAAGTGGGGCGCAAGTTTTTGAAGTTAACATACCAGGATACCGCGATTTTATAGGGAGTATTTTCCAGCTTACCCCAACCCAGTGGCGGGAGCGCACCTTGTTTGCAGGATCGGCAAGGACAATCCAAAAACTCAGCATTGACTATCCGGCAGATCCGGATTTGACAGTCACCTACAATGGGGATTTTTTCGATGTTGATCGGGTGGCGGTTGTCGATACGGCGGCCTTGGAGAATTATTTGGATCAATTCGTAAGGCTGCAGGCCAATGAGCGCATTGACTTAGGTCGGTTTCCTCAATATGATAGTCTAAGTAAAACCACGCCCCGTGCGATTTTGCAAATCGAAAGTTTAACCGGCGAACCAGTCAGGCTGAATATTTTTGATCGGTTGGGACGCGATCGATTTCACCTGGTACAAGATCAACAGGGAGAATTGACGGTCTTTGAAGCCCGACGAATCAATGCACTTCTTAAGAAACCTGATTACTTCGATCAGGCAAAGTAACTGGTTGGTACATACGTCATGTGATGGGCAGGTACTTCGCGTCTGGAATCTCCAAGTTTGTTTATAAATTTGCCGTCTTCCAAAATTGCACTTAACCTTGGTAACACTATGAAGTTTATTGTCTCGTCTTCGTTCTTACTCAAACAGCTCTCAGCAATCAATGGAGTGATCACCACCAATCCGGTGGTTCCAATTCTGGAGAACTTCCTGTTTGAGATCAATGGAGGCACATTGCGCGTCACAGCTTCGGACCTGCAGACTTCCATGATGACGGAGCTTGAGGTGGAGGCCAAAGAGGACGGTAGTATTGCCATTCCTGCGAAAATTCTGCTGGAGACCCTTCGAAATCTACCAGAGCAGCCAGTGACTTTTTCTATTGACGATAGTACATACAGTATCGAAATCAATTCTGATAACGGCCGCTACAAACTGGCGGGTGAAAATGCTACGGATTTTCCCAAGGTACCTACCGTGTCAGATGGGTATTCGGTGAATGTTTCCTCCGAGGTGCTGGCCAAAGCCCTTAACAATACCATTTTCGCGACGAGCAATGATGAACTTCGACCGGCAATGACGGGGGTTTACATGAAATTGGAAGAGACTAACGCCACCTTTGTTGCGACCGATAGCCACAGGTTGATCCGTTACCGTCGGGTGGATATTGCTTCCGATATGGATCACAACATGATCATTCCTCGGAAGGCGCTGACCTTGCTCAAGGCGACTCTGCCGCAAGAGAATACCAATGTTAACATCGAGTTTAATGCGTCCAATGCCTTTTTCGATTTTAACAACGTCAAAATGATTTGCCGATTGATTGACGAGCGATTCCCGGATTATGAAAATGTGATCCCTGTCGACAATAACAATGTCATGTCGATCGATAAAGGCGAATTGCTAAGCTCTTTGAAGCGAATTGCGATTTACGCCAACAAAACGACCCATCAGGTACGATTGAAAATAGCCGGAAGCGAGTTGCAAATCTCTGCGGAGGATCTTGATTTCTCGAATGAGGCCAATGAGCGACTAGCTTGTGAGCACGACGGGGAGGACATAGAGATCGGTTTCAATGCCAAGTTTCTGATAGAGATGTTGGGAAATGTGGATTCAAACAAAATCACCTTGCGTTTGAGTGCTCCGAATAGAGCGGGAATACTGGTGCCAGAAGAAAAGGAAGAGAATGAGGATATTCTCATGCTCGTGATGCCGGTGATGTTGAATAACTACGTTTAAGCGTAGCTCGACTTTTGTTTTTTAATCGTCAGCATTCTCCAGTTCGCTGACCATTCCCTTCAATCTTCTGATCTTTTTTCCGTAGATAAGGTTGACAAGCCAATTGAGGAGCAACACCATAATTGCCACAAAAACGATGGAGATACCCACGATAGCCAACCACTTTTGAAGACCAATTTCCGATAACGGCTTTTCGCTCTGTTGGAGACCTACCACCAGCCCATAGACAAATGAAAGCGGGTATATGACCCAAATCACAAATTTGTAATGCAGGAGGTAGAAATTAAGGTAGCCATAGATCTTTTTCAGGCTTTGTAACACATGCCCTGTGTAATCAAAATTTGAAATGGCCCTGATCAGGAAAAGATAATAACCCAGGTAGCCTATGACGATGCCCAGGAAAATGTAAAACTCCCAAGTCAGCCCGATTTGCTCCCACCACATGTAAACCAACGGTGTAAAAGCCACATTGAGACCAAACTCAATCCAAAGAATGATCTTTACCCAACGCAGTGTATCCCGGGATTTACCTTTGATGGCGCTCTCAACGTCCAGCAACACCTGCTTAGCGTCTAGCTGCTTACCCTTTGACCACAATTCGGAAATATTCAACTCAGCCATTGATTATTTTCTTCAGTTGGTTTTTTAAACGATTCACTTTCACACCGATATTGGTTACTGTCATACCCAATATTTCTGCCATTTCCTTATAGCTTTTATTCTCCAGGTATAGCAAAACGATCGCACGATCACTTTCTTTTAAAGACCTTATTGCTGTGTACAAAAGCTCGATCTGCTCCATTTCCACTGCATCCACATCATCGGCTACCTCGATATTGTCCAAAGAATACTTAGCAAGCTCTTTATTTTTCCTTCTCGATTGCGAGAGGCAAACGTTCAACGTCACACGATAGACCCAAGTGGATACCTGAGATCGCCCTTCGAACTTTTTGTGAGATTTCCACAACTGCAGTGTTACCTCCTGCACCAGGTCTTTCAAATCCTCCTGGTCGCGGGCATATGCCCGGCACAAGCTCTGGATCAAACCCAAATTCTCGCCCACGAAAGTCCTAAAAAAGTCTTGCGACACTACCTGTTTTGTTCGTTAGTGCTCAAAATATGTAAATTATTTCAGCTGGTCTGTAAGAAAACTCGTATGTTGCTTACTAATAGGCAAAAAGAACCTTTGAAAAGAAGGAAAACCATATTGACCTTGGGCGTGCTGGTGGCTTTGTTAACGGCGACTTTGCCTACGCTTCCTGATTGGCATCCAACCAAAAAAGACCTCACTTCAAACATTACTGTTGAAAGATCTCAAAAGTTCCTGGCTGCTACTTTCACGCATCTGCTCACAAGCTTGCGGCATGCGGTGAATCAGGATTGATCCTCTATTTGCGGCCTCTTCGTTTCTTCTCGGGAGCTTTATCCGCCAATTCTTTGCATTCTGCGTAAGTCAACTCCTCCGGCTTTTTGTCTTTGGGAATTTTGACGTTTTTCTTGCCAAATTTGATGTAGGGACCGAACCGTCCATTCAAAACAAATACCTCCGGATCTTCATCAAAAGTCTTGATGTATTTGTTGGCATCCTGCTCACGCTTTTCCAGAATCAGCTCAATGGCTTCTTCCAGGTTGATCGTGTAGGGGTCCTGTTCTTTCTTTAAAGAGACAAATTTGCCATCGTGACGTACGTAAGGGCCATATCTGCCCACGTTTGCTTGGACAGGCCCATCTTCAAACTCACCAAGCTGTCTGGGCAATTTGAAAAGTTCCATGGCATCTTCCAGCGAGATATTCTCAATGAATTGGTCTTTTCGCAAGCTGGCATATTGCGGCTTTTCGCCTGTTTCTTCTTCACTGGCACCGAGCTGCACATACGCCCCATATCTGCCCATTTTTGCGATGACCGGTTTACCCGTAGCCGGGTCATCTCCCAGCTCGCGAGAGGTAGGTACATCGGTCCTGGCGATTTGCTCGGTATCTTCCACTTTTGAGTGAAAACCTCCATAGAAGGAGGATATCATCTGTGCCCAAGGTAGTTTTCCGTGCGCTATATCGTCAAACTGCTGCTCTACATTTGCGGTAAAGGAGTAGTCGATCACATTGGGGAAGTGGCCTACCAGGAAGTCGTTGACAATCATGGCAATATTGGTCGGGAACAGTTTGTTTTTTTCCGTGCCGCTTATCTCCGTTTTTTCCTCCTTTTCGATACCTCCTCCCTGCAAGGTGAATTCGAGATATTTTCTTTCTTTCCCTTCGCGACTTTCCTTAATCACATACTCCCGTTTTTGAATGGTCGATATGGTGGGAGCATAGGTAGAGGGTCGACCGATGCCCATTTCTTCGAGTTTTTTTACGAGGCTGGCTTCTGTGTACCGGGCCGGGTGTCGGCTGAATCCTTGACGTGCGGTCATTCGCTGTAGCTCCAGGCTTTGACCAATCGAGAGCGGAGGAAGCATCGATCCGTTTTCCTCTTCGTCCTCATCGTCTTTCGATTCCAGGTAAACTTTTAGGAAACCTTCGAACTTGATGACCTCACCTTTGGCTACCAGTTTTTCGTCAGCAGTGGAGATCCCAATTGTCGCGGTAGTTTTTTCCAGCTTGGCATCTGCCATTTGCGAGGCGATGGCCCGTCTCCAGATGAGTTGATACAACCGGCTTTCAGCGGAACTTCCACCCAGGTCGTGCTTGGAAAAGTCCGTGGGTCGGATGGCTTCGTGTGCTTCCTGAGCACTCTGTGACTTGGTTTTATACTGTCGCACCTGGATGAAATCCTCACCATAAGCACTGCCGATTTCGGCGGTCGCACCCCCAACTGCTTCCTTTGAAAGATTCACTGAATCTGTTCTCATATAGGTGATTTTGCCACCCTCGTAGAGTTTCTGAGCGAGGGACATGGTGTAGGCCACAGAATATCCCAATTTCCTACTTGCTTCCTGTTGAAGGGTGGAAGTTGTAAATGGAGGTGCTGGGTTTTTCTTAGCCGGCTTGGTCTCCAGGTTTTCGATTTCAAAATCTGCCGCTTTGCATTTTTCCAGAAACTCCTGTGCCTCCGCTTCTGTTGCGAATTTGTGAGGAAGCTCCGCTTGCAAAGTCTTTCCGCCCTCCAAATGAAAGTTGGCCAAAAGTCTGAAGCTTGATACCGCATCAAACTTTTCGATTTCGCGCTCCCGCTCCACCACAAGCCTCACCGCTACGGATTGCACCCGGCCGGCGGAAAGACCGGTTTTAATTTTTTTCCAAAGAATGGGGGAGAGCTCAAACCCTACCAACCTGTCCAGAATTCTGCGAGCCTGCTGGGCATTTACTAAGTCCAAATCGATGTTTCGGGGATTTTCCATCGCGTTAATGATCGCGCTTTTGGTTATTTCCCGGAAAACAATACGTCGCGTGTTGGTGTCATTCAGGTCGAGCGCTTCTTTCAAATGCCAACTGATCGCCTCTCCCTCACGGTCATCATCACTTGCTAGATATACCATCTCAGCTGTCTTTGTGAGTTTCTTCAGTTGCTTGATGACATCCTTTTTGTCTGATGAAACTTCGTAGGTGGGTATGAAGCCATTGTCAATGTCGATGGCGTTATCACCCTTCGGTAAGTCCCTTACATGTCCGTAAGAAGAGGTGACCTCAAAGTCCTTGCCCAAATACCCTTCAATCGTCTTTGCCTTTGCCGGCGACTCCACGATTACGATGTTCTTACTCATACGATCAGTTTTTCAACGGCCCAAAGATGTGATGATTGCTTTGTAAACTCCAAGTGAACCTTGGCTTTCACTTATTATTTCGCTTATTTCAACCTTCTAATAACACCACAATAGCCAAGATGTTGAGAAAACTTATTTTGCTGAGGCATGCAGAAGCATCCAGTGATGCAGCCAGGGATTTCGACAGATCCCTCACTCCTTCGGGTCAAAGAGCGGTTAGATATTTGGGACGTTTGTTCAACGATCAGGGTCTCGAAGTGGAGAAGATCATCTCCAGTAATGCTGTGCGAGCGCTAAGTACAGCTGAAATCCTGAGTGAAGAAATGGGCGTAAGTGTGAGGGAGGAAGGAGATCTTTATGAGGCGTCTGTAAGGATATTTCTGAGACTCGTGAACGATACTACACCTGAATTGCGGAGTTGCATATTTGTAGGACACAATCCGACCATTTCTTACCTGGCTGAATACCTGACAGGTGAATCCTTAAATATGGAGCCCGCCGGCGCAGCGTTGATCGACTTGGAAATGCCCTGGTTGGAGGTGGGTGAAAGATCCGGCTCATTGCGTCAGTATTTCTCTCCATCCGTATATGCCCCATGAGTGAGTTTGATCCTGGGGGTGTGGGGAAGAAGGGAAGTGTCTTTGGCTTCCCGTACGACGAGGAGGAAGCCGACTTGGTGATAATTCCTGTTCCCTGGGATGTCACAGTTTCATATGGTGAGGGCACCGCAAATGGCCCTGCCGCTGTACTGGAGGCATCACGCCAGCTGGATTTTAACATCCATGGACTCGATCGGCCCTGGGCTCACAGGGTATTTATGGAGCCGATTGAAAAAAACCTGCAGGAATTGTCTGTGAATTCCAGAGAAAGAGCCAGGGGTCAGATTGCCTTGTTGGAAGAAGGCCAGCAAACGTCAGTGCCGGAGATGGAAGAACTCAATCAACACTGCGAATTCATGGTCCATTGGGCAAACAAAAAAGCCAAAAGCCATTTGCAAAATGGCAAGGTTGTAGGATTCCTTGGCGGTGATCATTCTACACCACTCGGTTTAATTCAAGCACTTGCAGACCGTCAGGCATTTGGCATTTTACAAATCGATGCTCATATGGATTTGCGGCGGTCCTATGAGGGTTTTACTTATTCTCATGCGTCCATTATGCACAATGCGCTGCAGTTACCTGGTGTGGAATCTTTGGTTCAAGTGGGTATAAGAGATTTTTGTGAAGAGGAAGAGGAGTTTGCCAGATCTTCTGAAAAGGTTATATCAGTATTTTATGACAGCCAGGTCAGAAGGCAACTGTTCGAAGGTGTGTCATGGAAATCTATCACCGATAAGATCTTAGAAGATTTACCGGAAAACGTATATGTGAGTTTCGATATTGATGGATTGTCTCCGGACTTGTGTCCAAATACAGGTACACCTGTTCCGGGCGGCCTGGCCTTTTCCGAAGTGGCTTACCTATTAGAGGAACTCAGATCCTCCGGACGCAGGATTGTAGGTTTTGATCTTTCAGAGGTGGCCCCAGGGACAGATGGAGATTGGGATGCCAATGTAGGGGCCAGGATTCTCTATCTACTTTGCACGAGCGTAGGAGTTTCCCGTGGGTTGATCAAAGCGACCTCAGAAACCCCCTGAACTTCTCCGTATTGTACTTAGACATACCCGAATTTTTCACAACAATATTTCCGGATGCGTCGATCACAAACGTCGTGGGGATCGCCTGGCTCCTCAGTTCCGCAGGGATTGGTGAGCGGGCAAAGAAGACGGGAAAATCATACCCTTTCCTCGCGATCCAGTCCTTCGCTTTTTGCTCATCCTGATCTCTTGAGAGCATGATGAACTGTATTTCACCATCCATGGCGTCATGCAAATCCTGAATATCCGGCATCTCCGCAATACAAGGAGGACACCAGGTAGCCCATACATTCATGAAAATTGGTCTTCCTCGGAGGTCGTCCATTGACAAGCGATTACCGTTTAAATCCTCCAATGTCAGCGCATAGGAGGCCTGACCGTGAGTCTCAGTAATATCGGGTTGCAGAATACCCGTCATGACAATACCCCTTTGGACAAAGGAGGCTACGTGCTTATGCCATCCTGTTAGGTATAGGCCTCCTAACACTACGATCAAAATGATCCATTCACGTACTTCCTTAGTAATTTTCATGTGTCCAAAATTGGAGAATTGGGTGTTTGCAACCTACCTATGACCATTCCTACTTACATAGCCAACTGATCCTGGCAATGGTTACACACTGCAGCATTTTCCCATTCGTTGGCGAAAAAAAGGACTGCCCATTTGTATACACCAAAAGCCCAGTTAAAATTCCCACTTCCGCTTTTTTGGACCAGACACTTACCACAACCAGGTTGAAAACGCTTGATTATTGGCATTGTTTGTACTTTTACCTGAAATATTTTGACTATTATGAGGGTCATCAGCCTAATTTCCTGCCTATTCATTTTATGTTCCCACACCTCCTTTTCGCAAAAAGTAAAATACAAGGACATTTTCCCTGACCTGGAGGCACGTAAGTTCAACAAAGTTGAGCCACAGCTCCGATCTTTCCTGGCCGATGAGAAAAATCAGGATCACCCTAATGCCAACTATCAAATGGGCCTCATTGTCGAGGCAAAGTTCACCCTACAGGATATTGTAGCGGATACTGCAACGTTATTTACGCTGGGAACAGAGGCTGTCGAACTGTTTGGTAACGCCTTGACCTATATCACCGAAAAGGAACTCAAGAAGAACGAAAAATACTACCAGGCTTTTTTTAGAAGGGATTTAAGAACAGGCGAATTCGGTATAAAAATTTCTGATGTACACCTTGAGATTGAAAAGAAAATCGAGGGACTCAACACTAAAATGCAGGCTGTCCGCGATTTCCATAGCATTGTCGGGGAGCTCGAGGAATTAGAATCACAATGCATTGAACAATTTAATAACTGGGTGAGTACGACCACCTCTTTCGACGATTACTTGATGAAAGCGGAAATAGATATGATCTCGGAGTTGGGCGACCTTCAGGCGCTGGCCCGCGAGTTTGATGAAAAAGCGAAACAAACCCTTGAAATTGGTGAAATTCTTAGCGTAACTGATTACTATTCATCCATTGAAAAGCAATCGATTGGTAGCTTCGCGGCGCTTTCTGCCATATTTCCGCAAAGCAATACACAGATTAAAACCTATAATTTTTCTGATTGGGCTTCGGAGACAAAATCTCTTCTCAATGAGCGGATCTTTACAATGAAAGATGAACTTGGTACGCTGGACCAAAAGCTGAACCAAGATTACCAGCTGGTGAGAAATGGACAAAATCAAGTGCAAATTGAGGCTGTTCCAAAGGCGCTCGAACGGTCCATTCAGGAGTTTGACCGACAATCAGTGGCATTGGAGGTATTGCGACTTAAGCGGCTACGTAATACGGTCCTTTTGCTTTCAGATACAACACTAAACAGGGATTTGCTTGACAGCTCACTGGTGGTGCAGCAGGTCAGGACCAGTGACAGCATCATGTCCAGTCTTCAGGACATAGTTACCAGATCGAAAATATCATCGTCCGATTTAAGTAGGGCGGACACTTATTATGGCCAATACTTCACGGACGCATTCGATGGTAAGGCAGGCGTTGATGAATTCTTGAAAGATACCAGAACCTGGGCACAAGAAATGATGGTGCCGTGGGATACAATTCAGGCTTTTTGGGATCTTAGAAACAATTGGGGACTCACGGAAAATGACACGATACACCTCAGAAGGGTGGAAGAGGACTATATGGGTAATTATATGACCAATGGCTCCCTGGAGTTTCCGGGTGACACCATTATCTCATGGGGTATAAAAGCGGATTCACTCGTTGGATTTGTGGCCAAGTTTGGACCAGACAGGAGGGTTGTGTGGGAAAGTCGATTCGAGAGCGAGGTGATCAAAGAAGGGAAATTACTTTTCTATACCGACACAATTACTACGAGTCTTGGAGAACATTCATTCTTTCTGTACGACGAAGAAGGCGGTGAGGAAAAAGATCTTGCGGTGGTGAACTTTTCGGATCAGGGTGAGATTATATGGTCCGTGACAGCTACTGCCCATAAAAAACCCGAATACACGGTCTATGCACCCACCGTACAGGAAGTTACCATATTTCTTTATCCGCAAGAGGCCTACCCATTGCCTTCCGGAGAACTTGGATATCTTGTAATAAATCGGAAGGGTGAGGTTCGGTAAGTACGTTGTGCCGTTTTGCTTCTGGCTAATGCTGGGGTGCGCTTCCGACGAATTTCCTACTCGTTTCAGGGCCAGTCAGATCGAAAGGTTGCTTTCCGCGGGGAGTTTGGCTACCTGGCAACCGGTTTCGATAATTTCCCAGGGAACGCAGTTGCTTGGAAATTGTGCCGATTCCATCCGATTTTTGGTAGTCCAATCGGTAGACGATTCTTTGCAGGTAAGCCAGTTGCAACCGCTGTGTGATGGAACCGGAGTGCTGGACACAATGCTTATTGGAAAAGCCAAAGCATCAGCCGAGGAGGCTCTTTTTACTGACTCTTTACTCTTTGCAGACGGTCAATTCTGGATAATTCAGGAAGTCTTCTCTACACAGGTTAATTTCTCCTATAATGATCGCCAATTTTTCATGCAGCGAGAATAATAGCCAATGATCGAGTAATAATGCCCTCTCGCCGAAAACAGGCGCTATCATTTGGTTCATGAAATATCTTTGATACCAACAAATCTTATTTAGATACAATTTTTTCTTGTCCGTCCGTCACCGCCAGACCACTGTCAATGAAAACTCAAAAACTCTATCTTTTTTTTGCGATCCTATTCGTTACAGCCAGCTCTCTTTATTCGCAAGGATCACGGGTATTAGCTCCGAACTATGCAGGAACTGCCAGTTTGGTGGCTCCAGGTACCGCCAATGACGACTTTGCCTGGCTCGAGCATGATGTTTTTGGAAATGTTGATTTCCTTGACCCGGACGCGCCAACTGATGAAAAGCTCTATGTCTACCTGAGACAAGGGGAGACCCTCAGATATGGTATCCGACGCATTCCGGTAAAACAGTCAGCTGGTACTGCCTATAGCTCCTCCACGACCGTCTTCACCAATCAGGATCTGACCATTTTCATTTATGACACGCTGAATAATAGTATTGCACAGGCCACGCACTTTGATGCAAATACAGCTTCGGATGGAGATGCTACCTTAACTACAACCAATGGTTCAGGGTCAGATGGCATCATCACTACCGTGGCTTCCTCGTTACTGGGCCCGGAGTTCACTTTTAACAGTACCACCTACAACTCCGGGGGGTATACGCCTCGGGAATACACCAATAATACGGGCTCCGATCAGGCTTTTTACATCGCCTTCTTACAGGACAACTATACTTTTACATCAGAAGCTCAACTGATCACTGACATCAATGGCGGCACCATCAACGATGCCGATGTTCGAAGTTGGTACGATCTCTGGGATTTCACGGTATACGACGGATCTCTGGAAAAGACCGGCCGGCTTTTCTGTCGACGATGGATCTTCACAGCGCAGTATTTTGATAACCTCCTGGCTGACGAGTTGGAACTGTTTGTAAGGGTACCTTCAACAGTCGGCGGAGCGGCTGCTGGCAACTATATCAAACGGGTGGACTTGGGCGGTTTAGATCCCCTGTCCCTGGCTGTCTATGCCAATTCCGTGGGATCTGATGGATCAGGCGGGGATCTCAATGGAGATGGGGTTACGGATTTTCAGGATAACCGGCAGTCGCAGCTTAATGATATTGCTACAGAGGAGTACGATATTTTTCTTGAGAATCCGGATATCGATATTTTTCCAACTACCACCTTGCCGACCATTACCATCACTGAGGCGCAATTTTATTGCAATGCCACGGGAACAGGTGGTGAGGCAATTATCACTTTCGACGCTAATCAGGTAGGCTATGTAGCCATTCTGATTGATCTGGATGGTACGACTGGCTACCAGGCTGGGACTGAGGATGTAATTATCGAAGGAGAGATCACTACGGAAGGCGCATTGACCATCCAGTGGGATGGCCTGGATGGGCTAGGAGCAGCAGTGCCCAGTGGTACTAACATTTCTATTTCTGGCAGGTTTACAGCAGGACCTATTCACGTGCCCATGTTCGATGTGGAGGAAAGCGAATCCGGTATCACTATGTTGGATGTTCGACCCAGTACGAGTTTTGATCTGATCTATTGGGATGATAGCTACCTTGCGGCGCAAGGGCAAAATACGGGAGCTAATCCCACCTCAGAACTGGACGGGACCAACTTATCCCCTCACTTATGGAATGAAACAGGTGGCAACAACGGGGGAGAAAGTAACCTGGTCAATACCTGGTCTTTTGGTTACTATCAAATCAATACGCAGAATGTCACATTCACCTTTACATGTGATAATGATGGGGATGGCGTAAGTGGCAGTGCAGATCTGGATAGTGATAATGATGGATTGACTAATGCACAAGAAGGGGACCCATTTACCGACACAGATGCTGATGGCATTTTCGATTACTTGGATTCTGATGTTGCCGGATATGTGGATAGCAACGCGGATGGTGTCAACGACAATTTTGATCAGGACCAGGATGGAGTCATCGATGCTTTTGACCTGGATAGCGACAATGATGGTGTGCCGGATTTGGTGGAACTTTTGCAAAATGATACGGACAATGACGGCCAGGTGGACGGCTTTACGGATGTGTCCGGTGGTACCTTCCAATACCTACAGTCAACCAGCTGCTCAACTACATTTGAGACCATATCAAGCCCGACCACTGGCCCAACTACCGATGATGGAAGCGTGAACCCTTCGCTACCATTTGATTTTGAGTTTTTCAATACGAATTTCACTAGCGGGACCACCACTACGCTCAATGCCAATGCGTGGTTCAGCCTGGATAATATTAATCCGGGAACCCCCTGGACGGCAGTCACCACTCCTAATGCCACATTCACCAATACGATCTTTCTTAACCACCGAGATCATACGCCGAATACGGGTGGAACGGTTACCTACGGCACCAATGGTTCAGCGCCCAATCGCATATTTCTTGTTGAATTCAATGCCGTCCCATTCTTTACTGGTACTGGCACCCAGACTGTCCAATTGCAGTTGCACGAAACAACCAATGAAATAAGAATACTTACTTCCAATTTCAGCCCTGGAACACTTCAAAATGCGACCATGGGATTGAATGTGGATGGAACCACTTCCCTGGCTGTTACAGGTCGTAATGCCGCTCAGTACACAATTACAACCGCCGAATGTCGGTCGTTCACTCCCTTTTCTGGTAACGGTATAGATGATACTATTGATGGTTCGCCACTGACGGTGACCAATACCGATGGAGATGGCGTAGGGGATCACTTGGATTTGGATTCGGATAATGACGGGATTGTCGATGTGATAGAATTCGGAGGAACAGGAGATGCGGCGACAGGGCAGATTTCTGGATTCACCGACAGTAATGACAATGGCTGGAATGACGCTCAGGAAAGCGTGGCCCTGAGTCGGCCCAATACGGATGGGGATGGTACCCTATTGGATTACCGGGACATTGACACAGATAATGACGGAATTATTGACAATGTAGAAGCCCAGAGCAGTGCGAGCTACATTGCGTCGAATACTGCAGATACCGATTCAGATGGATTATATGATGTTTATGATCCTAATAATGGTGGTACTTTCCTGGATCCGGTAGACACGGATTCAGATGGCACCGAAGACTATCAATCTGCCGATGCCGACGGAGATGGAGTCGATGATATTATTGAAGGTTTTGATGCGGATAGGGATGGCTTTGGTGACTGGGATTCCAATAGCAACAATATACTGGAAACGGCTGATTTTAGCGGTTTCGATAGTGATGGAGACAGTGATGGCCTTTGGAATGTCTTCGACACTGACAATAGTGGAACAACAGCTCCCACTCAAAACTCTGATGGGGCGGGTAACTCGGATTGGCAGGATACCGATGATGACAATGATGGCATCCTGACCTCCGGAGAAGACACCAATACCAATGATGATTGGACAGATGACAAAACACAAGGCCAAGGCGGGTCGGCTACGGTTCCGGATTACCTGTATCGGGGTGATTACGATGGTGACGCCATAGCTGATGCATCAGACGCGGATTCTGATAACGACGGGATACTCGATGTAGACGAAGATGGCGGGGAAAGTGTGGACCCCAGTGGTGATGAAGATGGCGACGGGATTCCGAATTATAGGGATGCAAGTGATACGGACGTTACCGACAACATCGTAGAAGTTGATAATAATGGTGATGGGGTGTGGGATAACTACGACTCGGATTTGGACGGTGTACCGGACTTTCTTGACCTGGACAGTGACAATGATGGTATTTGGGATGCCGTAGAAGCAGATGGGGGCTCGGTTCCGTTTGGTTTGGATACCAATACCGGCCAGTTCACGCTGCAAGATCCTGACAATGACGGCATCATGAATTTTGTTGATACTGATGATGTATCCGCCGGAGGTTCTTCTGACCTGGCAAATCCCGATACGGATGCTGATGGAGTTAATGATTTCCTGGATATTGACAGTGATGCCGATGGTATACCTGATATCATTGAGGCACAAACCACTGCATCGTTGCTCACTTTAAGCAACAGCGATAGCGATGGGGATGGCATTGACGATACCTTCGACCCTGGTTCAGGCGGAACCTTGATCACACCTGTCAACTCAGATGGTGTCGACTTGCAGGATTACCTGGATACGGACAGTGATAACGACAATGTGCCAGATGTCATAGAAGGGGATGATGGTGACTTTAATGGCGTAACCGACGTGACGGTCACAACCACGGATACCGATGGCGATGGGCTGGTGGATCCTTTCGATACGGTTGACCTGACGGTGACAAGCACGGGTAATTCAGAAGGGTCCAATGTAGATCTTCAAAATACCGACGGTATTGACTTCAAAGATTGGAGAGATAGCAATGATGACAATGATAGCGCGCTAACAGAAGATGAGGATGCAAACAGTAATGGCGATTACTCCGATGACCAAACCAATGGTCAAAGTGGGGCCATCCCGGATTACCTCTTCAATGGCGATAAAGACAATGATGGATTAGCAGATGCCTCTGATGCCGATTCCGACAATGACGGAATTTTGGACACAGATGAAGATGGTGGGGAGTCAGTAAACCCAAGTCTTGATGCCGATAACGACGGAATTCCAAACTACCGGGATGCCGACATTGCTGGGTCTCTGAGCGCGAGCACGGATTCGAATAGTGATGGGATCTTTGACGTTTTTGATCAGGACCTGGATGGGCTTCCGGACTTCTTAGACTCGGATTCCGACAATGATGGGGTGCCAGATGTCGTGGAAGCTGGTGGCGCAGATACCGATAGTAATGGGTTGGTCGATGGGTTAAACGACGATGATAATGACGGGCTACCCAATAATGTAGACGTATCAAGCACCGGAGGCATAGATAGCGATGGCGATGGCATCGACGATGCTTTTGATTTCAGTGTTAGTGGTGGTACAGACACGGACGGAGATGATATCATAGATTCCGCGGATTTGGATATCGACGGTGATGGCTTGGCTAATACTTATGATACCGATGACGGTGGTACGGCATTGACCCCTTCCGACGCTGATGGCGATGGCCTTGCGGATGTTTATGATTTAGATTCCGATAACGACGGTATCACAGACCTGAAGGAATATGGAGGAACAGACAGTGACGGTGATGGAAAACTGGATGATCTAACCGACTCTGATAGTGATGGCTTTGCAGACCTTATTGATTCTGACAATGGAGGTACGGCATTGCCGAGACCCGACTCAGACAATGACCTGGTCCTTGACTACCTGGATGTTGATTCTGATAACGATGGAGTTCCCGATCCGGTCGACAATGGAGGCCCTGATACTAATAATGACGGTCGCGTGGATGGATTTTCTTCTGATTCGGATGGAGATGGCCTGGCAGATGTAGTAGATCCTGATAGCGGAGGTACCCCTATTTCGAATTCGGATGTGGATGGAGACGGCCTGGGTGATTATCAGGATTTAGATGCTGACAATGATGGATATCCAGACATTCTTGAAGCGGGTGGTACTGATTCGGACAATGACGGAATCGTGAATAACACCTTGGATTCTGACGATGATGGAATCCCCGATAATGTGGATGTGAATAGTTCCGGGACCAATGGCGGCAGCGGTTCAGATTCTGATGGAGATCAGATCGACGACACGTTCGATGTGGATGAAACAGGCGGTGCCGATACCGATGGTGATAGCATTGACGATACATTCGATACTGACAGAGATGGCGATGGACTGGATGACAATGCTGAAGCCAATCCCTATGGTCAGGAGGACAAGGAAGGAGATGGTAACAAAGATTTTCGTGACCTTGATTCGGATGGAGATGGAATTGTGGATGTAATCGAATTCAATCAGACCGTGAATACCGCCAATGGCCAAATAAGCGGGTTTGATGACAGCAGCAACAACAACGGCTGGAACGATGCCACCGAAAGTTCACCATTCTCACCCGTGAATTCGGATTCAGACAGTTTTGCTGATTATCAGGATATTGACTCGGATGATGACGGATTGCCGGACCTTATCGAAGCGCAAACCAAGGCTACTTTCATAGCCATTTCCGATACAGATACAGATGATGATGGTCTGGATGACGCATTTGATCCCGACAATGGAGGCACTATTATCACGCCTGTCAACACTGATGCTACTGGCAACGAGGATTACCTGGATACTGACTCGGATGGAGACACAGTCCCGGACAATGTTGAGGGTGCCAATGATGACAAATCACAATACGCCGATTGGGATACAGATACTGATAACGACCCGACTGATGAAACCGGCTATACTACAGATTCCGATAGTGATGGGCTGAGAGACCTCTTCGATAACGTTGCGTCTTCCACTTCCGCTAATGTCACTGGTTCGAATTCTGACGGCCAGGATTCTGATGTCGATGGCACCTGGGATTTCCAGGATACTGATGATGATAATGATGGCATACTCACATCCGCAGAAGACACACAAGTTGTTGACGGTGACCCGACCAACGATTTCGCCGCCGGAGGTACGCCGATACCTGATTATCTGTTCGGTGATCCCGATTCAGATGGCGACGGTGTAAGTGATACAGCTGACCTGGATTCTGACAATGATGGCCTTGCTGATACCAACGAGGACGGTGGTACAGGTATCGACCCTAGTGGCGATGTTGATAGCGATGGCCTCTTGAACTATCAGGATTCGGATATTGATGGTGATGGTACGGCTAATTCAGCTGATACAAATGGCGATGGCAGTGGAACCAATACGACTGCCTTTGTCGATAGCAATGGTGATGGAACAATCGATCAATTCGATAAGGACTTGGATGGTATTCCTAATTTCCTTGACCTTGATTCGGATAATGACGGTATCGTCGACCTGCTGGAACTTGGTTTGACCGATGCGGATCAGGATGGCACTTTAAGCGAAAGCGCAAGCCTTGCTGACAACAATGCCAATGGTTTAGCAGATCCACATGATCCGAATTGTGATGGGTCGAGCACAACCGTAAATGTGGTGACTGCCACGGGTAATGGAGGAGTTTCCAATGCAACCTCAGCTCAAGGTACGGATGATGATGTAGTGGCGACAGTAACTGATGCTGGGATACTGACACTGGACTTTGGAGCAACCATTGTTCAAGGTTCAACAGTTTCCTTCAACCTTTACAAGTCTGCGGGTGGACAGGATCCAACATATACCATTTCTTATTCTCCTGATAATGTATCGTACACAAATTCTACCATAAATGGTACTACACTGAATGTTACAACTACCACTAATACGGTTAACATCACCCTGACTGCCACAGATGCCCGGTATGTGCGTATTTCGAAGGACAATACTGCCAATAGGGATGTTGCAGTAGATTTTGCTGCCTCCACCTACGTGCCGTGTTCAGGGGGTGTAGCGGTAAGCGGTACCGATACTGACTCGGACGGGATCGATGATCATCTGGATATTGATGCGGATAACGATGGCATAGTGGATAATGTAGAGGCGCAAACTACCGGTTCCTATATTGCTCCGACAGCTGGAGATACAGACTCAAATGGTATTCTCGATATTTATGACCCTAATAACGGCGGTACATACATTTCTCCCGAGAACACCGACGGAACCGATAATGATGACTATCTCGATACCGATTCCGATAATGACAATGTCGCCGATAACATCGAAGCGTTTGATGCGAACAGCGACGGTTTCGCCGCGTGGGATACGGATGGTGATAACGACATAACTGATGAAGGAGGTTCAGGGTACAACGTGGATTCTGACAATGATGGGCTCTGGTTGATTTTTGACAATTCCAGCGGTTTGGGAACCATCGCGAATATTACAGGATCTAACAACAATCGACAGGATACTGATGGTGATAATATTGAAGACTGGCGTGATGTGGACGATGATGAGGACGGAACCAATACCAGTGGCGAAGACAACAATACCAACTCCAATTTCGCGGATGACTTTACGCAAGGAGGGGGTTCCACGCCTGATTACCTGTATGATCCGGATGTCGACGGAGACAACATTCTCGATCAAAATGACGGGGATTCCGATAACGACGGAGTACTTAATACCGACGAATATGCTGGAGCGGTTTATGCATCCAGCGGTACCCCGTTTGATGATGCCGACGGAGATGGAATCTACAATTACCTCGACGACAATGATGTGAATAATACATCCTACGTTGACGTGAATGGTGATAATGTCGATGATCAGGTGGATCAGGATCGCGATGGCATTCCTAACTTTTTTGACCTTGATTCTGATAATGACGGGATCCTTGACGCCATAGAAGCCAATAATGGGGTTGTGCCTTCTATCGGATCTTTCAGTTCGTCCACTGGTCGTTTTTCCGGTACCGATGGCAACTTGGACGGGATCGTAGATGCCGTGGCTTCAGCCCCACTTACAAAAAGTGATTTTGACTCGGATGGCTTAGACGATTACCTGGACCTGGATACAGATAATGATGGTATTACAGATAATGTTGAAGCTCAAAGTACATCCGGTCGGGTCAACCCCGCCGACGCTGATACCGACGGGGATGGCTGGGATGATAGTTACGACCCGGACAATGGTGGCGCATCCATTACTCCTGTAAATACAGATTCAGGCTTTACAATCGCGGACACTGAGCCTGATTACAGGGACGTAGATGCAGATAATGATAACGACGGTATCGGGTTCGTGGGAGATGAGATTGAGGGATTTGATGCCAATAGGAATGGCTTCAGTGAGCTGGATTCCGATCTCGATCTCGATCTATCGGATGAAAGTGGACACAATACAGATACCGATAGTGATGGCCTTTGGGATTTGTACGACAACTTCTCCGGCCGAGGAGTTAACAATATCAACGGGTCAAGGGCCAACCTCCAGGATACGGACGGTGACGGTATCCTTGACTTCAGAGATCAGGATGATGATGAAGATAATATTTCCACGGCTGTTGAGGATGTAGATAGCGACGGCAACTGGACCAATGACAAAATACAGGGTGGAGGCGCAACTCCGGATTACCTCTTTTTCAACGACAGTGATAACGATCGGATAGCCGATGGCCAGGATTCGGATGGGGATAACGATGGGATTTTAGACTCAGACGAATATGACAATACCACCTATCGTGATCCATTTGGTGATCAGGATGGGGATGGCGTCTTCAACTACAACGATGCTGACAACCCCAACACAATAGGAGATACGCAACCCCTTACCGACAGCAATGGCGATGGTATCTGGGATGAATATGATACTGACCTGGATGGGGTGCCCAACTTCTTCGATTTGGATAGCGACAATGACGGCATTCAAGACATACTGGAAGCCGGGGGAACCGACAGTGACAATGACGGTAAATTGGACGGAACAACAGATTCTGACGATGATGGCATCTTCGACAATGTAGATGTTGATAGCGCGCCAGGCAACGGTGGAAGTGGTGTCGATACAGATGGTGACGACATTGATGATACCTATGATACAGGTCAGTTAACAGATACTGATATGGATGGTGTTCCTGATTATGTGGATGTAGACAGTGCTCCTGGCAATGGCGGAAGTGGTGTTGATACCGATGGTGATGATATCGACGATACTTTCGATGCCACGCAAACAGGCGGAACCGACCTTGACGGGGATAGCATCGACGATGCCACGGATTTGGACGATGATGGGGATAGTATCCTTGACACAGCCGACCTGGATGATGATGGTGATGGTATAGTCAATACTATTGATGCGGACGAAGGAGGAACACCGCTGGCCGATGGAGATTTTGATGGGGATGGTCTGGTCAATCGCATTGACATTGACTCAGACAGTGATGGCCTGGTTGACTTGATTGAAGCGGGAGGAAGTGATACCGACGGTGATGGCATGCTCGATACCACAGGTGATACCGATGGCGATGGTTGGGGTAACCTGGTTGATTCAGATAACGGTGGAACCGCACTCACTGTGCCGAATACAGACGGTACCGATGAGGCAGATTACCTTGATATTGATGCTGATGATGATGGTATCTACGACTTCAACGAAGGATTTGATGATGATGAAGATGGTTCGTACACAGACGATTACACTGATAGGGCTACTGCTTTTGGGAATGCGACGTTTTACGACCCACTAGACCTGTCGTGGTACAGCACGGACAGTGATACGGACAACCTGCCTAACTTCCTGGATCCTGATAACTCTGAGTACGCCGATGCTGATTCTGATGGGTTGATCAATCTGTTTGACACTGACCAGGGAGGAAACTTTTACGGGAATGTAAGCGGAAAACCAGATAACGATGGTGATACGGAGGAAAACTACGTAGACCGGGACGGAAACTTCACCCTCACGCCCACAGTTATTACTACGGGAGAAAATGGTACAAATTCTAGTTTTGATGTGGTACTGACACTCCAACCCGCGACCAATGTGGTTATCAATATTTCAGAGTCCAGTGATGAAATTTCCCTAGCCACATCACAACTCACTTTCACCAATGCCAATTGGAATGTGGCTCAAACCGTGGGAGTGAACGGCGAGGATGACTCAGACAATGATGGAGATGTGGCTTATCAAATTACTGTTTCGGTGAGCGACGCAAATAGCGATGATGATTTCGATACGGCCCCGGATCAGCAGGTTTTTGGAACCAACCTGGATAATGAGGGTTCGATCAGAGTAAGTACCAGCACCGCCACGACAGGGGAGGATGGAACCAATAGCAGTTTTGATGTGGAATTGTCAGTGGCTCCAACTACCAATGTGGTGATCGATGTAAGTGAGTCAAGCGATGAGGGTAGCATCAGCCCAACGCAATTGACTTTTACCAATGCAAATTGGAATACCCCGCAAACGGTGAATATCACTCACGCTGATGACAACCTGCTGGATGGAGATCAGAATTACAATATTACGCTTTCGGTTAATGATCCACTGAGCGATAATAATTTCGACGATGCGGTAGATGAAACGGTAACGGTGACCAACGTGGATGATGACGAGGGAGTTGTCCTGAGTACTACTTCTGTGGTGACTTCCGAATCAGGGTCTACTGCTAATTTCACTGTAGTGCTGGATGTACAGCCCACTAGCAACGTGATCATCGATCTTTCTGAGGTCAGTGATGAGGGTAGCGTGAGTCCTACACAACTTACATTTACCAATGGCAACTATAATGTTGCACAGCTAGTGACAGTCACACCTGCCGATGACATAGATCAAGATGGTGATCAGGTATATGGCATCACCGTCTCGGTCAATGCATCCAGTGATGCCGCATTTTTAGGTGTTGCGGATCAAACGGTCTTTGTAACCAATCAGGATGATGAAAACCCGCTGCCGCTCGACTTCCTATCATTTACAGGACATGTAGAGGATGGTGGCGTTCGACTGGAATGGGCCACGACGAACGAAGTGAATGTGGAGACCATTTTTCTGCAGAAAAGCTATGATGGGGAAATTTTCACAGACCTCTTCTCAGTGCCAGGTACGAATGTAGAAGACCAAACCAATTACTATCAATACCTTGACTCGAGCCCTACGGAAGGACTAAACTATTATAGGCTACGCCAGGTAGACTTTGACGGTACCGAGGATCTCTCGGAACTGGTAATCGTTCAATGGACCACTGAGGTCAACGAACTGGAGTTTTATCCTAATCCGGTGCAGGATGTCCTGAATGTGCGTGGCACCTCCGTGCTGGGCCAGATTTCGTATCAGATCTTCGATTTAAGAGGAACAACTACACTATCCGGCAGTAAAATTTCCAGAGATACCGGAACTCAGTTGGATGTATCGGCCTTGAAACCAGGCGTTTACCTTCTGGTTGTCAAGGTAGGAGCGGACACGCAGCGAACTCGAATTATAAAAAGGTAGACTCATTTTAAAAGGCGTTCAACAAGGCGTCATGAGGTCAGGGAGGTTTAGGTTGCCTGCACCCCTCACGCTTTTTTGGGCTTTGTCCCTTACCGAACAGATGGCTCCTCTTGTAATGGAAAAATGGTCTGTTGGCTGAAATTTCCAGTTAGTACATACGATCTTCGCCCCCGAATAGACCTTGGAATGGACAAATATCGAAGTATTAGTACCATTCGCCGAAAACAGGTACTATCAATTGCTATATAAAAATATATTTGGTACTAAGTTATCTTGATTAGATACAATTTTTATTGACATAAGTCACCGCCAGACTGAAAGTCAATCTAATGAAAACACTGAAGCGTCGCCTTGCACCACTGGTGCTAGCTCTATGTATTTGCGTTCCTACGACATTGCGCTCGGAAGGATCGAAGAACCTCAACCCGAACACAACGGGGGGGTCTGCCACAGGTACCAACGATTTCATTGGCTACCTCGAGCATGATGCCAATGTGAGTGGCATTGATTCTCGTCTTTTCTTTGATCCTAACGGTGCTTCCTCTGATTTAGTAAGAATCTACATCCGTGACGGGGAGACCCTCTACTGGGGGTTGCGAAGGATCACCGGAACAGGTGCCACCAATCAAAATCTTCACGTAGGTATCTTCTCCGAAGGTGTCGATCCCAACGCCTCGACACCTCTTACATCATGGACCTTACTCGCCACCGGCGGTACTGCCGCCACCTTTGATGCTGGTCAGTCTGGTGTTATCGTCTCAGCCGCAGAGGCGACCGCTGGTCCAGCGGCAGTCGTAGGACCCTCCGGTTACAGCGCCAATTCATGGACCAATAATACGGGTTCAGACCAAGACTTTATTATCGTATTCCTGCAAGCCGATGCGGGCCCCAATGGTACCTGGAGCAACGATCAGGACCTTAGAAGCTGGTACGACATTTGGGACTTTTCTGTATATGATGGTACAGAGGAAAAACCGGGTAGAATGCATTGTGCCCGATGGAACTTCTCTACCACTGCATTTGGCAACATCATGTCCACGGAGTTTCAGCTTTACGCGCAGATTCCATCGGTCATTGGTGGCGCCAGCGCAGGTAGTTATATAAAGGAAATTGACTTACAGGGAATCGATCCATTTTCTGTAATTGTTTATGCCAACAGCACCGGTGCTGATAACTCTGTTACCGACACAAATGGAGATGGTAACATTGACTTCCTAGATCAGAGACAAAGTCAGGATACTGATATCGGCGCGGAAGAATATGAGATCTTTATCAATAATCCTGATATTGATATTTACCCAACCACAATTCTTCCTTCCATTGACATTACCGATGCAGTATTTTATTGTAATAACCAGGGTACAGGCGGCGAAGGCACCATTTATTTCAACACAAATCAAACAGGATTTATAGCGGTCTTAGTCGACCTGAATGGTGTAAGCGGTTATCAGGATGGCACCGCTGATATTATCATCGAGCAAGAGGTGACCGCCGTGGGCCCCCAGGTAATTCGCTGGGACGGTATCGATGGAAACAATGCCTACGTCTCTTCCGGAACACAGATAACAATAAGTGGACGCTTCACAGCGGGTCCCTTGCATGTGCCACTTTTTGATGTGGAGGCAAACGCTTCGGGCATTCAAATGCTTGATGTGCGACCAAGTACCAGTTTCGATCTAATCTACTGGGATGATAGCCCCCTGACAGGTACTGGCTCTAGTCCGACCGTAGAATTGGACGGTACCAATACTGCCACTCACTTATGGACAGACGGAGATACAGACCTACTCAATACTTGGTCCTACGGCTATTTTCAGATCAATAGCCAGATTGTAAACTTCACATTTGTTTGCGATTCCGATGGCGATGGTATTGACGATAACGTGGACTTGGATAGTGATAATGACGGGGTAGCGGATTCGGTAGAAGGAGATTTTCGTGCAGATACAGATGGAGACAATATTCCGGATTATGTGGATGTGGACTTTGCCGGATTTGTTGACAGCAATGTCGATGGTATCAACGATAATTTTGATTCGGACCTGGACGGAGTGCCAAATGCTCTGGACATTGACAGTGATAACGATGGAATTCCAGACATAGTAGAATTTGGGCAGACTGATGCCAACAATGATGGAACTTTCAACGAAGGCTCAGGGATCACTGACCTAAACGGAAATGGTCTCCATGACGCATTTGACCCGGCGTGTACCGGCGCAGGATCCAGTGGCTCAGGTAATGCAACAGCCGTTTTTTCGTCAGCCAACTTCACTAATACCGGCAACATTACTGGGGCCAGCGATTTTAACGCTACCACTTCCACAACCGTCGGAGCCACAATTGTCGCCAACCTCGGGGCTACCGTCCCTGGGGGACAAGACATCACCATTGTTATTGGCAACCTGGGAACAGAGTTAATTACCACCATCGAGCAGTCTACGGATGGCACGACTTACGTCAACTCGAATATCCAGAGTTACGTCGCCGGTAACCCTGGTTTTTATGAGACGATCACTTATACCCTCATTGCCGATGCGCAATACATTCGGTTCACATTGAGTAGTAATCCTAATGCCGGTACCGTGTTCATCGATGCTTTGTCATACAATTACAACATTACCGCCTGCGCCGCGGCCAGTGCGCTTTCAATTCCCGATACTGATAGTGACGGAGTAGACAATTACCTGGATCTGGACAGTGATGATGACGGTATTGTAGATGTTTTTGAAGCTGGAGGAACCGCAGGAGCTGATGGTGCGATCTCGGGATTCACTGATAGCAATAGCAATGGTCGTAACGACACGCAGGAATCAGGGGCGCTGGCGATTCCAGATACGGACAGTGATACCTATGTCGACTATCTTGATATTGATAGCGACAATGATGGAATCCTCGACAATCTGGAGGGACAAACCAGCAGTAGTTCGATTGCTACAAATGCTACTGATGCGAATGGCAACGGCCTGAGGGATGTCTATGACCCGAATAACGGGGGTACACTTATCACGCCAGTCGATACCGACGGTGATGCCACAGAAGATTTCCAGGATGACGATTCGGATGGTGATGGAGTAGATGACATTATAGAAGGCCATGATGCCGATTTTGATGGTTTTGGGGACTGGGATAGCAACAGCAACAATGTGCTGGAAACGGCCGATTTTTCCGGTTTTGATAGTGATGGTGATGCAGATGGTCTGTGGAATGTCTTTGATACTGACAATAGTGGAACCGCCGCTCCTGTTCAAAATACTGACGGTGCCGACAATGACGACTGGCAGGATACCGATGATGATAATGACGGTCTTCTTACTTCGGGTGAAGACACCAATACCAACAATGATTGGACCGATGACAAAACTCAGGGCCAGGGTGCTGGCGCAGCTACCCCGGACTATTTGTACAGGGGAGATTACGATGGGGATTCAATTGAGGATTCCGATGATGCAGATTCCGACAATGATGGTATTGTGGATGCAGATGAGGATGGGGGCCAAAGCATCGATCCTAGTGCTGATCCGGATGGAGACGGTGTGCCCAACTATCGTGATGATGATATTGATAATGATGGAACTGCAAATGCCAGCGATTCCGATACCTATGGTGTAAATACTACTTCTTTTACGGATTCAAACACCGATGGCACCATTGATCAGTATGATACGGACCTGGATGGAGTGCCTGATTTTCTGGATCTGGATAGCGACAATGATGGTATTTGGGATGCCGTTGAGGCGGATGGGGGGTCCGTTCCATTTGGTCTTAGTACGACTACAGGCCAGTTCACATTAGATGATCCTGATAATGATGGTCTGATGAATTTTGTGGATACCGATGACGTTACCGATACAAATCCTACCTCCGACCTGGCTAATCCGGATTCCGATTCTGATGGCATCAACGATTTTCTGGATATCGATAGCGATGGCGATGGCATTACCGATATCATTGAAGCACAAACAACCGCAGCTTTCATAGCGCTATCTAATAGTGATAGCGACGGGGATGGGATTGATGATAGCTTTTGATCCTAGTTCTGGTGGAACACTTATCACGCCTACAAATTCTGATGGCGTCGACCTCCAGGATTACCTCGATACCGACAGTGATAATGACAATGTAGCAGATGTTATTGAAGGAGACGACCTAAATAACGACGGTGTAGGTGAGTGGGATGACAACAGCAATGGCCTGACCGATGAAGCCGACTTCTCCACGGATACCGATGGCGATGGCCTGGCAGACGCGTTTGACAATACCACCCTCGGTACGGCCGGAAATGAAACCGGATCAGATGCGGATCTCCAAAATACAGATGGTATTGACTTCAGGGATTGGCGAGACGATAATGACGACAATGATGGTGCACTGACTGCCAATGAAGATGCCAATAGCAACGGCGACTACTCCGATGACCAAACCAATGGACAGAGCGGATCAATACCAGACTACCTGTTTAACGGCGACAAAGACAATGATGGAATTGCCGATGCGACAGATCTTGATTCGGATAATGATGGCATTTTGGATACAGATGAAGATGGCGGAGAAACGGTGGACCCCAGTCAGGATGCGGATGGTGATGGCATACCTAATTATCGCGATGCGGATGATACCGGAGTAACTAACAATATTGTTGAGGTAGATAGCAATGGAGATGGCGTTTGGGACAACTACGATGCCGATCTTGATGGCATCCCAGACTTTTTGGATCTTGATTCTGATGATGACGGTATTCCCGATTTGAGGGAAGTAGATACCGGCACAGTCACCAATCCCGATAGCGATGGCGATGGTAAAGTGGATGGCCTGGCTGATGTGGATAACGATGGTATTACGGACAATGTGGATGTGAGTATTACGGGCGGGGTGGATACTGATGGGGATGGAATAGATGATGCCTTTGATTTCAGCATTAGTGGTGGTACCGATACCGACGGAGATGATATTATTGATAGCGCCGACCAGGACCTGGATGGTGATGGGCTTCCAAATACCTACGATGCCTCAACCGGTGGGGTCTCCATTACCGTGATCGATACCGATGGTGATGGCAACGGTGATCTGGTAGATCTTGATTCTGATAATGATGGTATCACCGACATATCCGAAGCAGGGGGCACAGATACAAATGGAGATGGCAAAGGCGACGATAGCACCGATACGGATTCTGACGGTCATTTTGATACTTATGATCCCGATAATTCCGGAACCGTATTGAGCCGACCTGATACCGACAATGATGGTATAAGCGATCTCCTTGATACAGATTCAGACAATGATGGGATAACAGATCCTATTGAGAGTGGTCAACAAGATACAAATAACGATGGCCGGGTAGACGATAGCACCGATACGGATGGTGACGGGCTGGCAGATGCGTTGGATCCCGATAACGGCGGAACTTCTGTTTCCGGCATAGATACAGACGGTGACGGACTTACCGATTACCGGGACCTGGATTCGGATAACGACGGATACCAAGATGTTTTAGAAGGAGGTGGCACAGACTCGAATAATGATGGATGGGTAGATACCTGGGCTGATTCAGATGGCGACGGTATTGTAGATGCAGTGGATGTAACGAACTCAGGAACTAACGGCGGTAGCGGTACGGATACCGATATGGATGGTATCGATGATACTTTCGACGTGGATCAGACAGGTGGAAATGATACAGACGGAGATAGTGTGGACAACACTTTTGACAATGACGCAGATGGTGACGGTTTTGATGATGCCACCGAGCTGACGCCATTTACCGCATTGGATACTGATGGCGATGGCAATAGGAATTATCGGGACCGAGATTCGGATAATGATGGAGTAGTCGATGTAATTGAATTCAGAGACGGACTGACCGTAGATTCCGGAACCGGCGGTATTGCCAATTTCACCGATACGAATACCAATGGCTGGAATGATACCCAGGAAAGTGCAGTTGTTACACCAACAGATAGTGATACGGATCCATTCTCTATTCCGGATTACCTGGATCTTGATTCAGACGATGATGGTATTGTTGACAACTTCGAATCACAAACCAAGTCCACCTACATTACAATTACCGGCAACGATACGGATGCGGATGGATTGGATGACGGCTATGACCCAGACAATGGTGGTTCGCTTGTTACCCCGGTGAATACCGATGCCACTGGATCTGACGATATTTTGGACTCAGATTCTGATGATGACAATGTGCCTGACAATCATGAGGGTGACAATGCGATAAGAGATCAATATGCTGACTGGGATGCTGATCAGGACGGTAACTTCGATGATACTGGGTTCAACACAGACGTAGATGAGGATGGTATTCTTGACATTTTTGACACATTCACGGGTACAGGTTCATCACAAGTTACCGGCAGCGGATCCGCTGTTCAGGATTCAGACAATGATGGTAGTTGGGATTTCCAGGATACTGATGACGATGGTGACGGCTTGCTGACTGCATCTCAAGGTGGCGGCGGTGAGGATGTCAACTCCAACGGCGACCCTACCGACGATATTAATGATGATCCGGGAGGGGTAATACCCGATTTCCTTTTCGGTAATGATGATGCGGATGGCGATGGCGTAGTGAATAGCAATGATGCTGATTCTGACAATGATGGCCTGGCAGATTCCAGCGAGGATGGAGGTACCGGGATTGATCCTAGCGGGGATATCGATGGTGACGGCTTGAGCAACTATGAGGATGAGGATATTGACGGAGACGGGGTGGTCAACACCAGTGAATCAGGACCATTTGCATTGGATGACACCAATGGTGATGGTGTCATTGACATCTTCGATTATGATTTAGATGGCGTACCTGATTTCCTTGATTTGGACTCAGATAATGACGGTATCGCTGATGTGGTGGAATTAGGGCTTTCTGACACAGACGAAGATGGAACCGTGGACAATGGAGGAGGACTCACAGATGCCAATGGAAATGGCCTGGAAGATGCCCATGATCCCGGTTGTGTCAATGTCACAGGTGGCACATTCTCTGGAAATGCTACAGCAGTCTTTTCCGAAACTGGTCTGGTGTTGGCGGGGACCAATGCTACGGGTGCTGCAGATGCTACAGGTACATTCCTGGATGACGATACCGATGAGTTGATCCTTGATTTTGGAACTACGATTTTATCCGGTCAAAACTTGACTGTGGTCAATCAGACTTTCTCCGGCGCTACCAATGGACAATTCATTTTTGACCAATCAACAGATGGTACCAACTTCACCAATGCACAGTTGCAAAACACGACCAGTATCGGGTCATTCACCAACGCGACTTATACGCTGGCTGCCGATGCGCAATATTTACGGGTAAGACTAAATGTCGATCCAGGCAACTTCCATGGTATCGATGCGGTCACCTACAATTATACAATCGCCGGGGGCAATCCGTGTGCGGTTACCGGAGTTGCTGTAACACCTCCTGATGCTGACAGTGACGGTATACCCAATCATCAGGATATTGACAGTGACAATGATGGTATCGTAGATAACATAGAAGCCCAGGTTACCGGTTCCTATACGGCACCCGTCGTGGCGGATGCAGATGGCGATGGATTGTACAATGTGTATGATGAAGACTTTGCCACAAACAACGCCATTGATCCAAGCCTCGCCAATATAGATGCTGATGGCAACCCAGACTACCTGGATACCGACGCTGATGGGGATGGAGTTGATGACAATATTGAAGGTTTTGACAACAATCAAAATGGTTTTGCTGATTGGGATACCGACGGTGACAATGACATTACTGATGAAGTAGGGTACAACTCCGATCTCGATAGTGATGGCTTGTGGGATATTTTTGATACGAATTCCGGAATTGGCGCCATTGCCAATGTAACTGGTTCAAATAGTGTCCTCCAGGATACAGATTCAGATGCCACGCAAGATTGGAGAGATACTGATGATGATGCCGATGGCGTACTGACGAGTTCCGAGGATACCAACACAAATACCAATTTTGCCGATGACTTTACTCAAGGTGGTGGATCCATTCCAAATTACCTGTTCAGTCCCGACGTGGATGGTGACGGAATTCTGGACAACATAGATTATGACCTGGATAACGATGGGATACCAACTGCCGATGAGGTAGCTGCTGATCTGCCTGCACCTTATGGCGATGAGGATGGCGATAACATTTTCAATTTCCTCGATTCGGATCTTACCGGTTTTACTGATACCAATGGTGATGACGTAGACGATAGATATGATCACGACAGGGATGGTATTGCCGATTTTATCGACCTGGATACAGACAATGACGGGATATCGGACGTGGTGGAAAATGGCGGCACCGATGCCGATGGCGATGGCATTGTTGATGGCTTCACTGATGCCAATTCCGACGGTCTCAACGATGCCGTTACACTGACAAATGCTACGGTAACGAACAACAATGGAGCCACCAATCCTAGCAATGCGGATGGCGCCCCAGACGCTACAGCGGCTACATTGGATGCGCTTAATGAGTATTTGACCTTTGATCTCGGAGCTGCTTACCCAGCTGGGACTTCCATCTCAGTAGTGTTAAGAAAAGTTGGAGGAACCACCGGGTCACTACAAATTCAAATAGGCGAAAATACGGCGGCGACAGGTACCTTCACCAACAACCAAACCTCCCTGCCAAACAATACGACTTTCCAAAGCTATTCTATACTTCTCGATGCTTCTGTTCAATACATTCGCGTGGAAATATCATCCTTCACTAGCGGCAGTGTGGAGGTGGATGGCGTTTATTTTGATGCTACCTTCCCCACTGATTTTGATAGTGATGGTATCTCTGATTTCAGAGACCTTGATACCGACAATGACGGTATCACTGACAATATCGAGGGTCAAACAACGGCAGCCTACACCGCTCCGTCAGGTAACGATACCGATGCCGATGGATGGGACGATAGCTATGACTCTGACAATGGAGGTACCGCAGTAACACCTACCAATACGGATTCCGGGTTCACCATAGCCGATTCCGAACCAGATTATAGAGATGTAGATGCAGATAACGATAACGACGGTATCGGGTTTGTGGGAGATGAGATTGAGGGATTTGATGCTAATAGGAATGGCTTCAGTGAGCTGGATTCCGATCTCGATCTGGATCTGTCCGATGAAACAGGTTATAGTACTGATACAGATGGGGATGGCCTACGGGATATTTTCGATACCTTCTCAGGTAGGGGCGTCAACAATATCAACGGCTCCAACATGGATCTTCAAGATACGGACGGTGACGGTATCCTTGATTTCAGAGATCAGGATGATGATGAAGATAATATTTCCACGGCTGTTGAGGATGTAGATAGCGACGGCAACTGGACCAATGATAAAGTTCAGGGTGGAGGCGCAACTCCGGATTACCTCTTTTTCAACGATAGTGATAATGATAGAGTGGCCGATGGACAGGATGCTGACGGTGACAATGATGGGATTTTAGACTCAGACGAATATGACAATACCACCTATCGTGATCCATTTGGTGATCAGGATGGGGATGGTGTCTTCAACTACAACGATGCAGACAACCCCAACACAATAGGAGATACGCAACCCCTTACCGATAGCAATGGCGATGGTATCTGGGATGAATATGATACTGACCTGGATGGGGTGCCCAACTTCTTCGATTTGGATAGCGACAATGACGGCATTCAAGACATACTGGAAGCCGGGGGAACCGACAGTGACAATGACGGTAAATTGGACGGAACAACAGATTCTGACGATGACGGTATATATGATAATGTGGATGTGGATAGCGCGCCAGGCAATGGTGGAAGTGGTGTCGATACAGATGGTGACGACATTGATGATACCTATGATACCGATCAGTTGACAGACACTGATATGGATGGTGTTCCTGATTATGTGGATGTAGACAGTGCTCCTGGCAATGGCGGAAGTGGTGTTGATACCGATGGTGATGATATCGACGATACTTTCGATGCCACGCAAACAGGCGGAACCGACCTTGACGGGGATAGCATCGACGATGCCACGGATTTGGACGATGATGGGGATAGTATCCTTGACACAGCCGACCTGGATGATGATGGCGATGGTATCGTAAATACAATTGATGCGGACGAAGGAGGAACACCGCTGGCCGATGGGGATTTTGATGGGGATGGTCTGGTCAATCGCATTGATATTGACTCAGACAGTGATGGCCTGGTTGACTTGATTGAAGCGGGAGGAAGTGATACCGACGGTGATGGCATGCTCGATACCACAGGTGATACCGATGGCGACGGTTGGGGTAACCTGGTTGATTCCGATAACGGTGGTACCGCACTCACTGTGCCGAATACAGACGGTACTGATGAGGCAGATTACCTTGATATTGATGCCGATGATGATGGTATCTACGACTTCAACGAAGGATTTGATGATGATGAAGATGGCTCGTACACAGACGATTACACTGATAGGGCCACTGCCTTCGGGAACGCTACTTTCTATAATCCGCTGGATCTTTCCTGGTACAGTACCGATAGTGACACGGATAACTTGCCCAACTTCCTCGATCCTGATAACTCTGAGTATGCCGATGCTGATTCTGATGGATTGATCAATCTGTTTGACACTGACCAGGGAGGAAACTTTTACGGGAATGTAAGCGGAAAACCCGATAACGATGGTGATACGGAGGAGAACTACGTAGACCGGGATGGTAGCTTCATAATCACCCCGTCGGTTGTTACCACCAGCGAAGGAGGCACCAATGACAGCTTCAGCGTTGTACTTACGTTGCAGCCCGCGACCAATGTGGTTATCAACATTACCGAGTCCAGTGACGAGATTTCATTAGGCTCCAGTCAGCTCACTTTCACCAATGGTAACTGGAATATGGCTCAGTCGGTGACCGTGAATGGCGAAGATGATGCACTGAATGACGGTGATATAGGTTATACCATTACGCTTTCCATCAATGATGCACTCAGCGATGATGACTATGACGATGCCTCTGATCAACAGGTTCTGGGGACAAACGAAGACAATGAAGGGTCGATAAGATTGAGCACAAGTACTGCTACGACAGGCGAGGATGGTACCAATAGCAGTTTTGATGTGGAATTGTCTGTGGCTCCGACTACCAATGTGGTGATCGATTTGACTGAATCAAGCGATGAAGGTAGCATAAGCCCGACGCAACTGACTTTCAATAACGGTAACTGGAATAGCCCACAGACGGTGACAGTCACCCATGCCGATGACAATTTGCTGGATGGAGATCAGAATTACAATATTACGCTTTCGGTTAATGATCCACTGAGCGATAATAATTTCGACGATGCGGTAGATGAAACGGTAACAGTGACCAACGTGGATGATGACGAGGGAGTGGTTTTGAGTTCTACTTCGGTGGTTACTTCTGAATCGGGTACTGTAGCCAATTTCACAGTAGTGCTGGATGTACAACCTACGACCAATGTGGTCATCGATCTGTCCGAGGCCAGTGATGAAGGTAGTGTTAGCCCGGCGCAGCTCACCTTTACCAACGGGAATTACAATGTAGCCCAACCGGTAACTGTCACACCAGCTGACGACATAGATCAGGATGGTGATCAGGTATATGGCATCACCGTCTCGGTCAATGCATCCAGTGATGCCACATTTTTAGGTGTTGCGGATCAAACTGTCTTTGTGACCAATCAGGATGACGAGAATCCCTTGCCATTGGATTTCCTTTCTTTCGTAGCGGATGTACAGGAGCGAGGTATACACTTGGCGTGGGTTACCACCAACGAGGTGAATGTTGAGTCGATGATCCTTCAAAGAAGCCTTGATGGCGAGAACTTTACTGATATCTATTCCGTAGCTGGTTCCAATGTGGAGGATCAGGTAAATACCTATGGATTCCTTGACGAAAGCCCCATTGCAGGTATTAACTATTATCGCATACGACAAGTTGACTTTGATGGCACGTTTGAATTCTCTTACATCATCAGTGTTTTCTGGGAAACAAAGGATTTTGAAATAACGATGTATCCTAATCCTGTGATAGATCAACTAACAATTGCCGGGCCGGTGAATCTGGGTCATGTGGTTTATGAAATCTACGATTCACGAGGGGTTCAGGTCCTTGCTAGTCAGGAAACAGCCGCAGGTTCGAAAGTGCAGGTTGATCTGTCTGAATTGAAAACCGGGACTTACTACTTCCTTATCAAACTAGGGTCGAAAGTAGAACGAGCCAGGATACTTAAGCGATAGCTTTATACTTTTTGAAGATTTGTTTGAACTATTGTAGTTTCTGAAAATCGAGTAAAGAATATCCGCGTTGGTCCCGATTTTACTTGTATAGGTCCATAATCCTTGCCCGTAGGCAGGTGCTCATCTAATTTTCCGATTGCCTTGTAGCTGCAGTTGGAAAGATGAAGTACGCCATTATCGTTGCCATGTTGATGTCACCTCTGGCACTATTAGCCCAAAATGGGCCTGGGGGAGTTGGGTCTTCTTCCAACAATATACTTTGGCTCAGGGCCGGAGATTTGTCACAAAGCGATGGGACAGCTGTTTCTTCATGGACAGACAATTCCGGAAATGGGAACACTTTCTCCGGACCTTCCGGACTGGAGCCTACCTACGAGACCAATGAGTTGAATGGCCTTCCGGTAGTTCGTTTTGGGGCCGTCGACAATTCCAGAATAGTAAGAAATCCGTTTACTGGCTTCGCATCAACGGGTCTATCCTTTTTCATAGTCCAAAAACTCAACGAGAATGATGCGACCCATCTGTCGTATGCGGTCTCAGGGTCCACCAATGAGTATGTTTTGGATAATTCAGATGATTATCGGGCTTTCATCAATGGCATTCGTGAGGATGGGAGCGGCTTTAGCCTTGTGGATGACACCTGGCATATTGTCGGTCATCAGTGGACTAATTCTTCGGGTACAGATAATGGTGTGTTTTATGAAGATGGAGTTTTACAGTACAGTGTCAATGCTTCTACTGGCTCTCTGACCGATGGTGGCGTACTCGTTTTCGGGGCCGAACAAGATGCCGTAGATGGAGGATATCAGGCCGTCCAGGATTTGGATGGTGATGTGGCGGAGATCATTTTATTCTCCTCTTATTTGAACGATGGCGAAAGGACCATAGTTGAAAATTACCTAAGTGCGAAATACGGAATAGCGGTGGCTAACGATTACTATGCCTACGATGCTACTCACCCCCATGACCTGGCTGGAATCGGGCAGGCTTCCTCCGGTGCTAATACCACTGGCCGGTCTGGCGAGATACTGGAGCTCTCCTCACCCAGTGCCCTGGCGGATAATGACTTTTTGCTATTTGGTCATGACAATGGCAGCATCGCGTCCTGGTCAACTACGGAGATTCCGGGGAGTGTCCAGAACATTCAACGAATAGCACGTGAATGGCGCATCGACGAGACAAATGAGGTAGGTACCGTTTCAATCACAATTGACAACACTTTGCTTCCATCGTTGCCTGCGAACTATACGGATTACTTCATTTTGATCGATGCAGATGGTGACTTTGCCACGGGGGCCTCGATACAGCAGCTATCACCTATTGGGGGATCGGAGTATCGGGCGACCGGCGTTTCCCTCGACAATGGAGATTATATTTCCCTGGCCGTTCGTGCTCCTGGGGTAAATTTCTCTACGGCCTCGGCTAATGGCTTTGAGTCCGTCACGTCTGTTAATATTGAAGTATCACTGGATTTTGCTCCCTCGCTGGCAGTGGATGTTCCTTTTACCATAAATGGATCCAGCGGAGCGTCTAATCCAGCTGATTACAGTCTGATATCCACTTCCCCGATCACCATTAGCGCCGGTACCACTTTCGAGAATATCCAACTTTCAATAGTTGACGATGGTGACGAAGAATTAGATGAATCCATCATAGTTGATCTGGGGACACCTACCAATGGTGTTATCGGAACCGGCTCCCAAGCTACCTATGTAATCAATGACGATGACCGATCATTGGACATTGGTTTTACCTCAACTACTGGGTCAGGAAGCGAATCTTCATCCACCTTATCGATCTCTTTGACAAGCAGTGGCACCGACAACATGGCGGATTTTACTGTGAACTTTGAGGCAACAGGAGGAACTGCCACCGGGGGTGGTGTGGATTACTTCAACTCCTCCGGAGTTGCTACCGTAAGTTCAGGGCAAACTATAGGTAGCTTTGATATAAATATCAACTCAGATGTTCTCGACGAAGCCAACGAAACGATCATCATCACCTTATCCAATCCTAGTAACAATGTCAATCTGAATGGCAACAATACATTCACTTACACCATCACCGATGATGATACCTCACCAACAATCTCCTTTTCCCAGGGAGCAAGCAATGGATCTGAGGGTGCTACACCCGCCCAGATTCAGGTGAGTCTGGGTGCTGTCTCTGGCCAGGACGTCACCGTGGATTACGCGGCGACCACCGGTACTGCAGATGGTTCGGATTTTACGCTTTCTAATGGCACCCTTACCATTCCGGCAGGATCTACTTTTGGCAACATTGAACCATCAATAATTGATGATTTAATATTAGAAGGTGCGGAAAGTTTTACAATTACAATTTCAAATCCCATGCAATCCACGCTGGGATCGACAACAGTTCACACTTTCACAATAAACGACAATGAAACCCCCTCTGTCGGGTTTTCCGGCCCTGGAGGTGTTGGTGATGCGAGTACGAACATTCTTTGGTTGGAACCAGAAAACCTCACCGGCTTGACAGATGGTCAGGCCATAGGCACATGGACTGACAATTCGGGGAATAGTAATGATGTTGCGACTATAGTAGACGGTGCTGATGGCGGATCGCCGCTGTATGAAACCAACGAGTTAAACGGTCAACCAATTGTCCGATTTGGTGGCAATAGCAATGACAATGTTGGCCGGGCATCTTTGACCAACTTTCCCACATCAGCCATTACCACGGTCACAGTGCTGAAAACCACCGATGGTACAGGTACGACCTATTCCTACGCAAGCAGTGCAGGGAATAATGACTTCTTCCAAGATCAGACGCAAAACGGAAGATTCGCCATTGCCAATTCGGCTACCACACCATCGGGAGTAGCGTTTGATGATGGCCAATGGAACATTTACATACACACGTGGCAAAGTAGCGGCGGTAGTTATGTGATTTATAAAAATGGCACTAATTCCTCCTCTGGTACATTTCAAAGTGGAGCCACCATGACCACAGGCGGGACTTTGACCATTGGAGCAGAGCAGGATGTTACCGGTGGTGGCTTTGATGCGAACCAAGACTATGATGGCGATATCGCTGAGGTCATGATTTACAATACGGTTTTGAATGATGCTCAGCGTGTAGTAGTCGAGAACTACCTCGCCTCAAAATTTGACCTTACCATAACCAATGACTATTATTCTTTTGATGCTTCCTATGGCACGGACGTCTCAGGGATAGGTCAGCAGGGCTCCGACACACATACATCCGCACAATCCGCTGGGATCTTCAAAGTCAGTGGTGCAAGTGGTTTGGATGCTAGTGGCGATTTCCTACTGTTTGGCCATAATAATGCTGGCGTGGATTCGTGGGGTACGGAGGAAGCCCCCGATAATGGCACTAATATCCAACGTCTTGACCGTGAGTGGAGGTTAGATTTGAGTGGTGATGTAGGTTCGGTGACTGCCACGCTTAATATATCCAGTCTGCCTGCCTTACCTGCTGAATATACCAGGTATTACATGCTGATCGATGCCGATGGAGACTTCAGCTCCGGGGCGGTGGCTTATGTCCTTACATCTATTGGTGGCACTGACTTGGAGACGAATGTGACATTCTCAGATGGAGACTATGTCACGTTTGCTGTGGTGAGGCCTGAAATTGGATTTAGCGAGGGTACCTCCGAAATCTTCGAATCGGAAGGCCCGGCTTCTCTATCGCTGGCATTGAATTTTCCCCTGGATGAAGAGGTCACCGTCGACTATGCTATCAACAGTGGGTCCAGTACGGCGACAGCATCGTCAGACTATGTACTTTCACCGGGTTCTGTTACAATCCCCGCTGGTAGTACCACGGCAGCGATTTCGGTGACGTTGGTGGATGATACCACGCCGGAGACCGATGAGTTGGTGGTTTTGGACCTCTCCAGTCCATCATCGAATGCACAATTGGGTAGCATTGCGCAGCATGAGCTTACCATTCACGATACGGATGTGACCAACAAAATTCAGTTCGCCATAGCCAGTTCTTCAGGGTCGGAATCGTCGACACCTGCCCAGTTTGTCATTTCCATTGACAATGCGGAAGTGACCGATGTAACGGTCGATTATTCCGTCACAGGAGGTACAGCTGCGGGTTCAGGTATTGATTTCTTTAATTCTTCGGGGACGGCCACAATTGAGGGTGGGATGGCGCTGACTCAGGTGACCATAGAGATAGATGTCAACGAAGATATCCTGGATGAGGATGATGAGACAATGATTGTGACCCTAACCAATCCAAGCGCCAATGTAAACCTTGGAACCAACACCTCGCACACATATACCATCAATGACAATGATTCCGGACCGACGGTTGGCTTTGCAAGTACAGCTAGCAGTGGAAATGAAGGGTCCAGCCCTGCTAATATTGAGGTGGTGCTTTCTACAATTTCCGGTAAAGACATTACCGTAGACTATTCAAGTTTAGACATTACGGCCTCTGGATCATCGGTAGATTACAACCTTCCAACTGGTTCAATAACAATCCTCGCTGGGGCATCTTCCGGGTTTATTACGCCCGCGATCACCAACGACGGGGCTGTTGAAGGGGCTGAGACTTTCACCGTTACGATTGATGGAGCAACAGGAGCTACCCCCGCAGGCAACACGACCCACACTTTTACCATTAACGATAATGATAACCTGGGATTTAGTGGCCCTGGTGGGGTGGGAGATGAGGACATCAACATCCTGTGGCTGGAGGCCGAAAATATCACGGGACTAACCGATGGTCAGGCCCTGACTTCCTGGCCAGATAATTCGGGAAATGGAAATGACATGGCGACCATAGTCGACGGGGCAGACGGAGGATCACCTCTTTTTGAAACCAACGAATTAAATGGATTGCCCGTGGTGCGTTTTGGAGCTAATGATAATGACAATGTCGGTCGTAGTTTACTTAATGATTTTCCATCCACAGAAATAACGACGATTACCGTGTTACGAACTACTGATGGTTCAGGGACAGTTTATTCTTACGCCAGTAGTGCCGGTAACAATGACTTTTTTCAGGATCAGGCAGGAACAGGAAGATTTGCGATCGCTAATTCTCCGGAAACACCTACCGGAGTTGCCTTTGATGATGGCGCTTGGAATATCTATATCCATACATGGCAAAGCGCTGGGGGTACTTACAGTATTTATAAAAATGGTACCAATGCGGCATCAGGAACCTTTCAGAGTGGCACATCCATGACCGCTGGGGGTACATTAACCATCGGAGCGGAACAGGATGCCACAGGAGGTAGTTTTGACGCAAATCAGGATTATGATGGTGATATTGCCGAGGTAATTATCTACAACACAGCCTTGAACGATGCGCAACGGGTGATTTTAGAGAACTACCTTGCGTCGAAATACGGCCTCTCAGTAACGACGGATTACTACGCCTTCGATGCGCAATTTGGATTTGATCTGGCAGGATTAGGTCAAGAAGGAAGCGATCAGCATAACACTGCCCAATCTGCTGGAATATTGGAAATAAGCAATCCTTCTTCTCTTGATGCGACAGGGGATTTTCTCATGTTTGGACATAACAACGCCTCAGTTGCTGCCTGGACCACCGCTGAGGCACCGAATGGAGGTAGCAATTTCCAACGCCTTCCGAGGGAATGGAAAATCGATCAGTCAGGTACCATTGGAGATGTGAGCGTTACAGTGGATATTTCTCCTCTGCCTGTTGCACCCACTAACTACACTCAATATTATTTGCTGACAGATCCAGACGGGGATTTCAGTTCGGGCGCTACCCTTTACCCACTTACAAATACCAGTGGAAATAGTTACCAGGCCGGAAATATAACTTTCTCTGATGGAGATTTTGTTGCCATAGGTATTGGTTTGCTGGAGGTTCAATTCAACAGTGATGCATCTCAACATTTGAGCCGAACGGACCCGCCAGTATCCTGTGGAGCTGAATTTTTCTGCTGCCACTGATGTGTCATTTGATTATGCGATTACAGGTACGGCCACCGGAGGAGGTGTGGATTATACCTTGGTAGATGGATCGTTTACAATCACCTCAGGTAATAGCTCCGGAAATATTTCAATCCCCTTAACTAATGATACGGAGCTGGAGGACGATGAGACAGTAATCTTGACGATCTCGAATCCAACGGGGGCGCAGTTGGGATCAAATACGGTCCATACGTTTTCCATTAATGATGACGACAACACGCGAAGAATTAGTTTTAATAAGTCGGATTCAACAAATACGGAGGCGAATTCGCCCATATCGTTAACCATTGAACTTAGCTCTTCCATTGGGGGAGACCCCACTGACCCAGTTAACCCTACCAGAGTTGACTATGCCGTCACCGGTGGAACAGCCACGGGAGGAGGACCCGATTATACCCTTGCCGATGGCACAGCAACCATCAATGCCGGGACAACATCAACCACTATCGATCTGGTAATCAATCAAGATGCACTGGACGAGGCAGATGAGACGATAGAGATAACATTAAGTAATCCGGAAAATAGCAACCTGGCAGACAACAATACGATACTGACCTACACCATTCAGGATGATGACGATGAGCCTACCATCTCCTTTTTGAATTCTGTGAATAGTGGTACCGAAGGATCGTCCCCAGCCAACGTGGAAGTCCAACTGTCATCACAGGCGGGAAGAGATGTGACTGTCGATTTTACAGTGAGTGACGGTAGTGCATCTGGAAATAATGTAGACTATAATCTTTTGGCAGGAACACTTACAATCGCTGCCGGAAGTTCCTCAGGGTTTATTCAGGCCGTGATCATCGACGATGTTCTCGCAGAAGGATCCGAAGATTTTACCATCACGCTGACCGATAATATGAGTAGCCCTTCTGGGGCCACCATCGGCACCCATCAAAGTACTACTTTCACCATTACGGATAATGATAGCGACGGATCTACAGGGCCAGGAGGTGTGGGTGACGAAGATATCAATATTCTGTGGCTGGAAGCAGAAAATATATCCGGTTTGACAGATGGGCAGGATTTGGTGATCTGGCCAGACAATTCCGGCAATAACAATGATCTCGCCACCATCGTCGATGTGGCGGATGGGTCTGCTCCCGTCTACAGGACCAACGTGATCAATGGAAGAGAAGTAGTGCGTTTTGGTAGCAACGATAACGATAATGTTGGCCGAGCGTAATGAATGATTCCCGTCAACAGAAATCACGACTATCACGGTATTGAATACCACTGATGGTACCGGCACCACATACTCTTATGCCTCTGCCGCTGGAAACAACGATTTTTTCCAGGATCAACCACAGAATGGCCGATTTTCAGTGGCCAATTCCAATACAACTCCTGCGGGCGTGCCTTCGATGATGGCAATTGGAATATCTATATCCATACCTGGCAGAGCTCAGGGGGTAACTACAATATCTACAAGAACGGTACAAACGCTTCTAGCGGAGTTTTTCAGGATGGTGCCTCGATGACCGCGGCGGTACTTTGGTGATCGGCTCCGAGCAAGATGCAACAGGGGTAGTTTTGACGCCAATCAGGACTATGATGGAGATATCGCGGAAGCCATCATCTACAATACGGTGCTTAATGATGCGCAACGTGTGATTGTGGAGAATTATCTAAGTACTAAATATGGCATTAGCATAGCCGCCGACCTCTATGATCAGGATGCCAATTATCCCAACGACGTTGCAGGAATTGGTAGAGCTTCTGCCGGGAATGAGCATTTGGCCGCACAATCGGCAGGCATAATAGCGCTTAGCAACGCAAGCGATCTCGATATGGATGGCGAGTATCTTCTGTTTGGCCACGACGCGGCGGATGTGACTA
>CBDETI010000014.1:0-386495 GCA_965242775.1 Cyclobacteriaceae bacterium | reverse complement strand
TGAGGGTTTCGCCGTTTAGGTAATCCATAGTAATACGTGCGATCCTGGGACTATTAGGATTACGATCTTCGTAGCTGAGTTCATAGCTGGCGTACCACAGGATCAATAAGGAGATAGTGAAAGCACTTGAAAGGCTGAGTACATTGATCAGAGAGTACATCTTTTCTCTGCCAATGACTCGCAACGAGGTTTTGAAATCATTTTTTAACATACCGTAATAATTGAGTTTTTGATGACCGTCCATGGATCGTAGAATCCCAGGTCTTAAAAATTTAATTGTGCCCAGGGCAAAATTCCATTGGGCAAGCAGCGGTTTTTCTTCTCAAGGTCCCGAAAGAATCTCTCCTCAAGATCTCCGAGGATGAATTCCTGCAATTCCGGTTTAGTCAACGCCTGAAAAACCCTGACAAAAAATGCCGGTGGCGTGGACCTCATCCCTGCGCAAATTGAAGTAGGGGGGAGAGATTCCAAAGGCTGTTGCGAGAGGCCTTTAGCTCCCGAATAAGTGCCAACCCATCGTTTGTTACCCGGAAGTACCTTTTTCTCCTTCCCCCACGTTGTTGTGTAGCACCGCCTGTTTCCGATTTGAGGTAACCTTTCTCTTCGAGGCGATAGAGGGTGATGTGCACGGCGCTCAGGCTAACCACCCGATCCTGGTGGTTTTTAATAGCCTCTACGATGGTATTGCCGTAGGCTTCGTTTTCAAGTATGATGACAATGGTCAGTACGAGCTCTTCGAACTCTCCGAGATAACCCTTTTTCATTTCTCAGTTTTAAAAATTCCAAAGTGTCTTTAATAGCTAACCCACAACGTCGAAACTGCTCACGGCTCGTAGGTAGTCATTATTATATAAATTGTAAAACAAATATACGACCGATTTGTCTAAAGGTTGTAAAAGAAATAGTGGCAAGGGATACGTGATCCGTCTTTTGCTCTATATTCTAGTTTTTATCTGGCTTCCTTGAACTCTTCTTTGCCGTCAGCATGTTTCGCAAATCGTCCCGCATTCCGGTCATGGACATTATCAAACCTGGGCCAGGGCCAACCACCAAACTGGGTCTGCTGGTAGTCTCGAATCGTCTGCATTATCTCCTCCTGCGAGTTCATGACAAAGGGGCCATGCTGTACCACAGGTTCATTGATTGGCTTGCCCTGCAATAGGAGCAAATGCCCGGTTGTCTTTCCATTTTTCACATTTACGGGTTGGTCGGCTTGCAGTTTTACACCATTTTCTATACCCACCTCCTGATCATTGATTGTGATGGATGATCCCTGGAAAAAGTATAACATACGATTGGTTTCCGGAGAGGCAGTAGGTAGGGACCACTCAGCCTCGGGATCCATTTGAATGGTCCAAATAGCCACTTCATTTCGTGGGTCCGCGGCCCAGGAATCTGGTGCCGGTGGGGGCGCTTGCTCACCGGCTAATGTTCCGGCTATGACGCTCACTTTGGTCTCCTTGTCATCGGCATCGGTAAGAGATACTACCGGTATCTGATCTCTCCAAAGCATCCTGAAATGGGGTTGTACGAACTTACTCCGACTTGGAAGGTTTAGCCAAATTTGGAAAAGCAGCAAGTGATTTTCCTCCTCCTGTTCCAACAGTGGAAACATCTCAGCGTGCAACACGCCTTTTCCGGCGGTCATCCATTGCACGTCCCCGTTTCCAAATCTGCCTGCCGCTCCTAGTGAATCGGAATGGTCAACCAGGCCCTTAGGTACGACCGTAATGGTCTCAAAACCGCGATGTGGATGTTGAGGAAATCCGGGCACTGTTTCTCCGTGGTACATGCGCCAGCCATCTTTGATTGTGAAATCCTGGCCCAGGTGTCTACCCTCGAGCGATGCCGCTGGGCCCATAGCTGCATTCCCCTTTGGATAATCGTCCTTGTGGTATACGCAAAACAGAAAGGGATCCGCAGTTTGCCACGGGAATCCCAGGGGCTTTATGTCCAAGATGGCATGGTCTGTCATGATTGTTTTTTTAGATCATAACACTTTTGACAGCTTACAGTTCAATATAGTGCTGGCCTGGGCGCTAGAGGGGTGCTAGGTCTTTTCACTTTCTTCGTCCTCTTCATCTTCTTCGTCTTTCTTTTCAACCATTTCTATTTTCACTTCGGGTTCCACGTACTTGTCTCGATGACTAGGCATGATAATACCCATTCCTGCGCCCGCCGCAGCAAATACGATGATGATCATGAGGAGAAGCACCCTCATGGCTCTCAAAAATTTTTTCATTGATTTGTTATTAGTCCGTAATCGATTTCAAGGTGATCAGCGTAGGATCGCTAATCGTTAATGAAGCGAATGGACTATGCCGCGGGCTCTCTTGTCGTTTGGTGGTAGTGGACGTGGAAAGACTTGTTGGTGATGAAGCCCAGATTCCAATGTTTCCGCGTAGTACATGCACGTATTCCGTGAAATGCTGCTAATCGTTTACTGACATCAGTATGTTGGTGTATAGATACTGAAGGCTGGGTTTGGAAAAAGTAGGTTGCTGATTGGGGTAAAGAGGAACGGGAACTAAGTACCTCTGTATGGTCTATCAATGGTAGGCTCCTTACATTGTAATCGCACCTTCACCAACACCGAGGCTTACCGCCAGGATCAGGAACGGGAGTACGACATCAATATGGAAGAACCTGCGCATGCCTCAAAAGTACTACGATTCAGGGGTAACTTTCGTTGAGGGTTATTACTTCCACCAAGAAAATATTTTACAGCTTCATTAAGTAGTTTAATCAAATAGCTAGGGTAGGAGGTTCATTCCCGGGATTTCTCATTCCTTTATGGCATATTCGTCTATTATTTAGCCCTTAGACATGAAAAAACTGACCTCTATACTTTTTTCGATCCTCCTCGCTTGTACTGTTTCGACCAAAGACCCGGAAGTAGAAAGATGGAAACAAATAGCCGAGAATGTCACAATTATTCGCGATGACTTTGGTGTGCCGCATATTTATGGAAAGACAGACGCTGAAGCCGTTTTTGGTTTGCTTTATGCTCAATGTGAGGATGATTTTCCGAGGGTTGAAAGAAATTACATATGGGCCATTGGGCGGTTGGCTGAAGTGGAGGGAGAGGACGCGTTGTATAGTGATCTGCGTGCGCGGTTGTACATGACCAAGGACGAGGCTATGGCGAACTACGAAAAGAGCCCCGACTGGCTGAAGAGACTTTGCGATGCATTTGCCGATGGTATCAACTATTACCTTCACACGCATCCGGAGGTAAAACCTGCACTTATTACCAGGTTTGAACCCTGGATGCCAATGTATTTTAGCGAAGGGTCTATTGGTGGGGACATTGAACGGGTTTCTGTTGAAAAAATAGCAGGATTTTACGGAGGGAATCCCCAGCTCGCCGAAAGGGAGGAAGACCTTCTCATGCTGGAACCAAAGGGTTCTAATGGTATTGCGCTTTCAGGAGATCTAACAGCTTCGGGTAACACAATGCTGCTTATCAACCCCCATACATCATTTTACTTTCGAGGTGAAGTTCACGTCGTTAGCGAAGAAGGACTTAATGCCTATGGTGCTGTCACTTGGGGTCAATTCTTTGTTTACCAGGGATTCAATGAAAATACGGGCTGGATGCACACATCCACTTATACCGATGTAATCGATGAGTTTAAGGAAACCATTGTAAGAGAAGGAGAGGAACTGAAATATCAATATGGTGATGAACAACGGAATGTTGAGCAAATTCCTCTTACACTGAAGTATAAGCAGGCTGGAAGTGTGGCCGAGAAGGATTTTATTATGTACAGAACCCATCATGGACCCATCACACACGAGGTAGATGATCAGTGGACCGCCACCGCGTTGATGTGGGATCCAGTTAATGCACTTCAGCAATCATTCATTCGAACCAAGCAAAGCGGATATGCCGGCTTTCGAAAGATGATGGATATCAAGACCAATTCCAGCAACAACACGGTATACGCGGATTCAGAGGGAAACATCGCCTACTTCCATGGTAATTTTATTCCGGTGAGGGATGTGCAATTTGATTATAGCAAGCCCGTGGACGGAAGTAAACCTGAAACTGATTGGCAAGGTCTTCACGATGTAGAGCAAGCTATCAAATTGTTGAATCCCGCTAACGGTTGGTTGCAAAACTGTAACTCAACACCATTCACGGCTGCCTTGGAGAATAGCCCGAAGAAAGAGGATTACCCTTATTACATGGCTACTGCGCCTGAAAATTTTAGGGGTGTTCACGCTATTCGCTTGCTCAAGGAAAGGACAAATTATGACCTGGATGGTCTGATTGAAATGGCTTATGAACCCACCCTTCCAGGCTTTGAAAAGCTAGTTCCCGGATTAGTAGCGGCCTATGATAACCTACGACCTGGAGAAGATCGGCTGAAGAAAGCCATAGAGGTGCTTAGGAACTGGGATTTCAAAGTGTCAGCCTCTTCGATAGCCATGACCCTGGCTCATTATTACGGAATGAAGTATACTGCCGATGGCCCCAGGCCTGCGGGCATGTCCTATATGGATAGAGTGAATTATTATGGCACCGGGACGGATCGTAATGAGAGGCTGGCTATGTTCACAAGCGTCTTGGATCAACTCGAATCGGATTTCGGGACCTGGGAGATGCCCTGGGGAGAGGTCAACAGGTTTCAACGCCTCACCGGCGATTTTAAATCGAAGTTTGACGATGCCGCTGCCTCCTCGGCCGTGGGGCTGGCCTCAGGTCGTTGGGGCGCACTTGCAGCCTACGGCTCACGTACCTTTGAGGGAACGAAAAAGCTCTATGGCTACCGAGGCAACAGCTTTGTGGCGGCTGTGGAATTTGGCGAGAAGGTACGTGCGAAAACGCTCCTTGCGGGCGGTCAAAGTAATGACCCAAAATCCCCCCATTTCGATGATCAGATCGATCCATACATCAATGTGGAGTTCAAAGAAGTAGCCTATTACAAAGAAGATGTGGAGGCGAGAGCAGAGCGAACCTACAAGCCAGGGAACTAGGGTTTAGGATCTTCGCGTTTGTTTCGCCACTCATCTGTAAAATGTTCCTGTTGATCTTCCTTGGAAAAAGATCGGCATTGAACTGTTCTGATTGACCCTTTGGGATGGAGAGGCTCTTCCAATCCGGACCCTTGATCATGCGTGCCACGTATGCGATCTGACCGGTATGGTAGGCCAGATGCGCTATTTGTCGGTTGACCGCCTCAGTTACGGAATGTGGTATATTCCGCACCATTAATTGCTCATGGAAGTTGTCTTCGGAAATTTCGCTTATGGCGTCAAAAAGGCATGTCCACCCTTTCTTCCAGAAGATCATGATGTCGGCGCGTGATTCGGATTCAATGATAAACTCTCCATCACGGTTGCGCCAGCTTTTTTCTCCGTCAGAAGTCAGGAAATCTGTCCACCGTGAGATCATATTTCCCGCCATGTGTTTCGCTATTATCGCCAGTGAATTACTTTCCTCATTGTATTGCCAGAAAAACTCACGGTCGTCTACCTGGTCAAAACTTCGCTCTGCCAATAGCTTGTAAAATTCAAATTGCTTGCGGGCGTTGGTTTGATAATGTTCCACATAGTTCTCCATGATCGTAAGTTAGTAACAATCACCTGCGGTGTTGGGTCGTAGCTAAATTAGGACATGGTATATTTGATGAAATTTTTTAATCGCTGCGATGTATTATTTTCCGTTGGTCGTGCTGTTGTTGCATTTGTTCAACTTCCAGACTTTTGAACGTGTTTCTTTTGAAATGGAAAGGCGCGTGAATGGCGGCGATCAGACCATCAAATCCACTGCGAGTGTATATTTCAATGCCAATGGAGAAATGGTCACACGCTATTCTCCGCCCATGAATGTATATGTATTCAACAACCTGGATGGAGAGATAAGTATTTACAACGAGCGCGACAATACCGTCATACAGTCTGTGAACTATCAAGCGGGAAGCACCAATACTAATTTTTACTATTTCCTGCAAGGGGAGACCGACGACATGGGCTTGAAGAAACTGGGTTTTGCTTTGTCCAATACTGAAGTGAAAGATGGTTTGCTCATAACAGAGTGGTTGGCACCGATGGATGTACAATCCAATTTTGCCTCTGTGGAATTAGTGCATAAGGATGATCTTCCAGTGTTTCTAGGGCATAAAGATGCGAAAGGGATGTATGTGAAAAAAGCCTTTTATTACGATTACGAACTTCTCAATGGCTATATCATGTTTCCTCGTACCATCACCGAGATGGAATTTGCAAAGAAAGATTCCATTGTTTCCAAGACCAGTTTCACCAATTTTGCCTTCGACGGTTATGTTGACCCTAACATATTCAACTTTAAAATTCCCTCAAACGCCAAAGTGATTAAATGAGGTTTTTATTAATTCCTTTCGTGGCATTCGCCTTTTGCTGTCAGGCCCAAAACCTTTCGGAGGATCTGTTACTAATCAAAAACGCAGGCAATCATGAGGAGCATCAGCATGATGACAGGAAGTCTTTCTTCAGGGGGATATTGTCTTTCTACAGTAAGCACATTTCTGACCAAATAATCAATGATTGTATTTATGAGGAGTCTTGCTCTACTTTTAGTCAGGGAGCATTTAGGGAATACGGTTTCGGGAAGGGCCTGTTATTAACGACAGATCGCATGATGCGTTGTAACCGACTTTCGCAAAGTCAGGTTATGCCGGTTCGATTCAACAAAGAGGGGAAGATCTCGGATCATTGGGAAAACTATGCTAAGGAGAAATAGCGTAGCTCTTATACTTGTTTTTCTTATTGTATCTGCTCAAGCGCAAACCTCCCAAGAGAAGAATTACGCCTTTTTGAAGCATTTAGAGCGCTTGGAAGCTTGGAATGAAGGGCTTGTTTTTTTGGAAGACATCAATACCGGCCGGCACGCTGCCGGTTACAGTGATACCCTGAACTATTTGCAAGGCAAATTTCACTACAAACTTCGCAGCACTTACCAGTCGATCTCCTACCTCAAACAGGTTTCTGTTGCCAGTGATCATCTATTTCGGTCTGCGCGGTTTTTTACTGCGTTCCAGGAAGCCTACAATGGGCAGCCGGGACTGGCAAGGACCACACTATTGGGTTATGATGAGGTCGATACACTTTTTGCGGAATTGAAAACATTCCAATTAGCAGGACTTGACCTGTTGGACCGCAAGTATGATGACTTTGAGCAGAAGCAAGCACTTTTTGGCTACCCCTATCAGCTCGAGACTTATGAGAAGGGGTTGTTCACACACTATGAGAGATTAACTGCCTTTAAGAGTAAGTCCAAGTTTGTAGCGGGTGCACTTTCTACGTTGCTACCGGGCGGAGGTAAGTTCTACCTGGGCAAAACAGGTGAGGGAATTGCCACCTTACTGGTTACGGGTATCTTTGGCTTGCAAACATGGGAAGGCTATAGAAAGGACGGTTTGAGGAGTCCCCGATTTATCATTTTCGGAACCCTTTTTACGGTCAGTCATTTTGCTAATATTTTAGGTGCTGTGCTTGCAGTGAAAGTGCGGCGTGAAGAATTCAATGCCCAGATCAATGATTCGATTTTGTTGGATATGCACATACCTCTGCGTGTCCTCTTGGACTAGCGCACAGTCCCCGGATCCGGAGCAACTTTTTGAGGACGGTGATTTTCTGAAGGCTGCGGTGTGGTTCGAAAAAGCCTATTTTGACACCAACGATTTGCAACGGAAAAATTATTTCCTGCTCAGAAAGGCGCAATCGTACAAAGCCCTCGAGCAATTTGATCAAGCGATTCTTGCTTTAAATCGAGCACGGTTTGTACAGGGTGATAGCCTAAAAGCCGCCGTGAACTATGAATCGGTGCTACTCAATTACCTGGCTGGCGACTACCAGGAGGCATATGTGAAAATTGCTAAGGACTTCCACGAATGGTCCGGAGAAGTCTAAAGAAATGAAGGTGCTTGAAGTTTTGGTAAATATTGACCTGGGAAATTGGGACTTTGTAAGGTCGGAGCTTTTGGCTAACAAGACCGATTTTAACCTTTCGGAAGAAGCAATTGCGGATATCTTGCCCGAGAAGACAAAATTGAAAAACCCTCAAAAGGCTTATAACCTTTCCTTGCTCCCTGGCATTGGGCAATGGTATGCTGGCTATTTCTGGAAAGGAGTCCTTTCCGGTGGGATCCAAACAACCTTGGGTCTATTTAGCATATACAGCCTCGTGAATGGCTACTTTTTTTCGGGCACCCTTAGTCGGTGTGGCTTTGTTTTACACCTTCTATCTTGGCGGAGCGCGTCATGCCACGAGAATTGGCCATCAGAAGGAATGATGAAGTGATTGCTGAGATCAAACGAAAATTTCTTGAGAGGATATAAAAAAAGCCTCTCAAGCGATGAGAGGCTTTGATTTTGTTTATTATCTCCGGCTTACCAGGCAATGAATTTATCATTGTCGATGAACTGATCGAGATTACCTATCATGATAAAGAAGTCTACCAAAGGAACAACTCCAAAAATACCTCCACAAGTAATGAAGTAAATTAGGATCAGGCTTCCTTTACCACCCAGATATACCCTGTGGATGGCCAGACCTCCAAGGAAGAAATCCAGCACCAATGCTACAACTAGGTTTTTCTCAGCTTGAACGGCAGTGGTGGAAAAGTAGTTAAAATCGAAATCAGCGGTGTTTAGGTCGTTGATTTGTGCATCATTCAGCACTTGCTCAACTTGAGCGTCATTGACGAAGTAATCAGATGTTGCGGCCTGGCTAGTATAACCAATGACCATAACGAGCATGACGGTAAGAATTTTTTTCATATGAGTTAGATTTATTGCTAAACCAAGAATAGCGATAAAATAAGGCTTCTACAAGCCATATGGTATATTATTTATCAACATCTCGCTAACTGATTAGCGAATTAATCATTCTAAATACTCAAAACAATTTTATGAATTCATTCCATAATCATCGGAGATTCTCGAATCCAATCTTAATTCTGATATCGTCATTTGCTATCGTTAATCTGACCTTTGCTCAAAAGGTCAACCCCGTCATCCCTTCATATGGTGGAATTCATGAGATACCAGAAGCGACCGTGTTGCCCGATTACGAAGGTCCATATAATATCGTGGTGGATATATACAGTGGTGCTCAGGATCCTTCTCAGATTTCCCCTGGATTAAACAATGTAGCACGAATGCTCAACCTGCATGCGGTGGGTGGTGCGGCACCTGACAAAATGAATGTTGTGCTGGCCGTACACGCTGGGGCAACTTACGCTTTGCTTACCGATACAGCCTATCAGAAACGATATGATACAGCCAACCCGAACCGGCTTTTGATAAAGGAATTAGGGGAGGCGGGAGTCAAAATTGCAATTTGTGGCCAGTCAATGAAAGGAAGAAATGTCGCGCCGGGGGAACTTCTAGAGGAAGTAGAAATAGCGACTTCCATGCTCACTACCGTTTCCACCTACCAATTGAGGGGTTACGCGTTTTTTAAATTTTGATGAGGTAAGTTTTGATTTGTCAATATTCCATTCGGGCAGCATTTTTTTGTCGGTATTTTTATTTTAGATGCCTGCTTTTCCGACATGTTTTGAACAACTTTCTCGTAAGTTCTTCAGTATAGATTCACACTATATTCTATAGGTGAAATCGATTTGTAACCAGCTATTCTTCTGATTCTCTTTGCTCTTATTTTTTAGATCAAAATATAATTACGAATTAGACAATGACGCTAACTGGAAAAAAAATTTCCAAACATCCCCTGTGAATGCCATTAATGAAATGGGCGACACGTTTCAGTTAAATGTACTGGATACTGCTATCAGTCAAAAGAAGAAGGTACTGTTGTTCTGGTACCCAAAGGATTTCACGTTTGTGTGTCCTACTGAACTACATGCGTTTCAAGCCGCTTTACCGGAATTCGAAAAAAGGAACACGATTGTGGTAGGTGCATCTTGCGATACTGCGGAAGTGCACTTTGCCTGGCTAAATACAGAGAAAGAAAACGGTGGTATAGAAGGAGTAACTTATGACCTGCTTGCAGACAGTAATCGCAACCTCGCAGCGGCCCTGGGTATTTTGGATTTGACCAATGCTCGATACGATGAAGAAGCCGGTGTAGAGTTGGTGGACGGTGATAACGTCACTTACCGTGCTACCTACCTGATCGATGAGGAAGGAACAGTCTTTCATGAAAGTGTCAATCATATGCCCTTAGGAAGGAATGTCGCCGAGTTTCTGCGCCTAGTCGATGCTTACCAGCATGTACAGGAAAAAGGCGAAGTATGCCCTGCCAATTGGGAAGAGGGAAAAGAAGCAATGAATGCTGATCGTGAAGGCGTGGCTGCTTACCTAAGTATGAACTAAGCGATGGTGGAAGAATTGGAAGCGGACAACCTCCATGAGATGGTGGCTGCGCACGACAAGGTAATTGTCCAATATTCCGCCTCCTGGTGTGGTAATTGTCGGATCATGAAACCCAAATTCAAGAAAATGGCAGCTGAAAACCCGGGTGCAGTGTTCGTTATCGCCGATGCCGAGAAGTACGCGGAATCCCGTAAACTGGCCAAGGTAGATAACCTGCCAACCTTTGCGGCCTTTGAGCGGGGACAACTGATTGGACAAACACAAACCAACAAGGCGGAGGTCCTTAAAGAATTGGTCGATGAGATTACCAGTAATTAAACATTTGGTGGATTTTGCGGAAGCCAATGACCCTGATTTCCTGGAGGAAACTTCACAGACGTTGGAAGCAATGACTGAAATCAGCTCCTTAAAGGATGAAGAATTGGATGTCATCGGCGAGTTGATCTCAAACCTCCACGGTGCCCTGGAAGTGCACAGGAAGATCGCGGAGGGAACACCCAAGAAGGAAGCCCTTTATGGGTTTATGAGTAGAGTACTCGGCGCAATAGATAAGTAGGATCCACGCCGGACAGACAGTTGGATTTCTTCAAGCTTGGATTAGAAGCAACAAAAAAAGGCCATTATGTGGCCTTTTTTGCATTTGGCGGTCTGTTTCGGCGTTAGGGTGTTCGCGGTGAGTTGTCCATGGAAACCAATATTTTTCCCTCGGCGCTTTCGAAGACGTTTTTGACCCGAACCTCGAATAAATCATCCTCTATAGGGGTCCGCGATATAATCAAAAGCTCCGGCCCGATAGGCTTCTCTCTTTCTTGATCTGTTAAATGCCTGGTCATATACAACCACGGGCATATTGATATTTTCTTCCTTCAGGTAAATCAGTACTTCCTGGTAGGGTTGGTTTGTCAATGCCTGCGGCTACTATGAGTATTCCTGGCATGGCATAGTTTTGAATTTGCCGGAAGTTGAGCCCATGGATCAACTCTACCTCATTTTCATAGAATGTCACGTTAGCGTCGATCGTTTCCAGTACCCTGTTGTAGGGTGAAAATCCAATTGTTGCTATTTCCCTTTGTGTCATTTTTAATTCTTGGTTGCGAGGATGAAAGTAGAATTTGAAACCATTTTCGGCTTGCACTTATAGATAATTGGTAGACTTCCCTCGATATTTGGTAGGGACTTTCGATGTTTGACCAAATCGCAGCATTTCTGGGGATGGAGAATCAAAATATTTATGTCAAGGCGTTGCTCGAAGATAAAAAAGGCAACTGGAGTAAGTCACATGCAATGGTTCAAGATCTTAATGACCAGAAGGCTGCCTGGATACATGCTTACCTCCATCGGAAAGAGGGGGATCTGTTCAACGCCAGCTACTGGTATCAGCGCGCGGGGAGGTCTACACCCGACTATTCCCTGGATCAGGAATGGCAGGAAATCTTTGATTTTCTTTCGTCAGGAGACGAAGAGGTCCGAGCTTAAATATCGGTCGCCGCGATCACAAACTATCGATACCACTACCGCCGGCTCCTCGGCTCCCCGGAAATATTCAACAAGAGCATGCTGCACACCTCCGCTGCTCATCCCTGCAAATAATCCAAAATCCTCAGCAAGGCGTTGTGTGGTTTTCCGTGCTTCATCACGGCTGACGTACAAAATTTCGTCAACTCGCTCAGGTTTATAGATCGCCGGCAGGAATTCGGGAGACCATTTCCTGATTCCTGGAATCTGTGATCCTTCCTTGGGTTGGACACCTATTACTTTTATGTTCGGATTCTTCTCCTTTAAGAACAAACTGTTTCCCATGATTGTCCCGGTTGTGCCCATACTTGCCACAAAATGGGTGATTTTGCCTTGGGTCTGCTGCCATACTTCGGGCCCCGTGGTTTTGTAGTGTGCCATAAAATTGTCTTCATTGGCAAACTGATTTAAGGTGTAATAACCCTCCTCATCCACCATTTTGTCGGCGAGCGTGCGGGAATATTCAATGGTACCTTGAGCATCGGTTAGGATCACCTTGGCCCCGTAGGCCCGCATGGTATCAATTCGTTCTTGGGTCGAATTTTCCGGCATTATCAGGGTTAGATTCATTTTTAGTGCAGCAGCAACCATGGCCAAGGCGATGCCCGTGTTTCCACTGGTGGCCTCAACTAATTTCGTCGATAGGTTGATATCTCCTCTGCGCAGTGCCTCGGAGATCATATTGTATGCCGGCCGATCCTTAACACTTCCACCGGGATTGTTGCCTTCCAACTTGGCAAATAGCGTGACATGATCTGGTAACTCCGGGTATTTAAGTTGCACGACCGGAGTGTTTCCGATCAATTCGCCAATTCCTGATTTCATAACTATGCTTCGCTTACTACCTGCTGACCTGAAGATTCATAGTACACCCTGGAAGCTGCCGGTACACCCTCAGTTAACCATACATTTCCGCCAATGATACTTTTTGCACCAACGGTGGTAGATCCTCCGAGGATGGTGGCACCGGCGTAGATGATCACGCCATCCTCGATGGTCGGATGTCGTTTGGTCTTTGCCTGGTTTTTATTAACACTTAAAGCTCCTAGCGTCACACCCTGATAGATTTTTACGGAATCACCGATCTCAGTAGTTTCCCCAATAACCACCCCGGTGCCATGGTCAATACAAAAGGAACTGCCAATCGTCGCTCCCGGGTGGATATCAATACCGGTTCGGGAGTGCGCGTGCTCGGTGAAGATGCGCGGGAGATAGGGAACCTCCAACTCATAAATAGCATGCGCTATTCTGTATACCGAAATCGCATAAAATCCTGGATAGGCGCGGATGACCTCCTTTAGGTCCACTGCGGCTGGATCACCCTGTAGAATTGCTTCGCCATCTTCCATACACCGGTCATAGACTTCTTCCAACCCATCGAAAAATCGTTGACAAATGCTCAAAACCTCTGTTTTATCGCAAGCTTTGGTTTTGGCCAATAACCGCTCAAAATCTGCTTTCAGCAAATTCATTTCACCAGTGAAACTGGCCTGCGTCTCAAATCGGACATTGTTGAGTTCGGGAAAGAGAAATTGCAGGAGCCTTTCAAGAAAGCTATCAATTTCATCGACACCAGGTAAGGCCTTGGGTTTCTGATGGGCCCGAGCAATTTTTTCTTGGAAAGATGGTTTCATGGATCGCCTAAGGAAGTAAATAAGAACGGCTATGAAGCGCCTTGGTTGCTGAAATACCCCAAAATCAAATGTTTTCAGGCCGACAAGTTCTGTTAACAGATTTTAACACAATTCGGGGCTTGAAATTTTTTGAACAGAAAATTATGTTTGCGCCCGCAAGCATTTTTTTGCTAGCACTTTGATTTACAGCTAAATCCAAATAAGTAAACAATGTCGATAGTCGTAGAGAGCCTCACCAAAGAATACGGTGAGCAGAAGGCAGTAAACGACATATCATTCCAGATCAAAACAGGCGAAGTGGTCGGTTTTCTTGGACCTAATGGTGCAGGGAAAAGTACTACCATGAAAATGATCACCTGTTTTATGGCGCCATCGAGTGGTGATGTGCTACTGGATGACCTGTCCATACACCAAGATCAAGAGTCCATAAAGAAGAAGATTGGTTATCTGCCGGAAAATAATCCGCTGTATTCGGATATGGCCATCATCGATTACCTGCGGTTCAGCGCCGAGATTCAAGGTGTAGCCAAAGCCGATATTCCACTCAGAATTTCAGAAATGATTGAAAAGTGTGGTCTTGAAAGAGAAAAGCACAAAAATATTTCTGAACTATCCAAGGGCTACCGGCAGCGGGTGGGATTGGCACAGGCAATGATCCACGATCCCGAGGTATTGATACTGGATGAGCCTACAACCGGCCTGGATCCCAATCAGATCGTGGAGATCCGGAAATTGATCAAAGAATTAGGTAAGCAAAAGACCGTGATTTTGAGCAGCCACATTCTCTCAGAGGTGGAGGCTACATGCGATCGTATTTTGATCATCAACAAGGGAAGGATCGTGGCAGACGGTACTTCTGATACTTTACGACAGCAAGCGCAGGGTCAAGAGTTGTTAACCATCCATATTGATTCTGAAGGTAAGGACGTGCAAAAGGATCTTCTCGGGCTTGGCTCTGTGGAAAAGGTAGTTGCTTTGGAGGACAAAGCAGGTTGGTTTACAGTGCAGAGCAAACCTGACAATTTCTCCAGAAAAGCCATCTTCGACCTGTGTGTTAAGAACAAGTGGTACTTGATGGAAATGACGGGCATAGAAACCCGACTGGAAGATGTATTTAGGGATTTAACCAATTAATAGGATGACAAAGATTTGGATAATTACAAGACGCGAACTTGCGTCATTTTTTGATTCACTCATCGCTTATGTCATGATCATCCTGTTTCTGGGGTTGAGTGGGATTTTTACGTGGTTGGTTACCACCAACATATTTGTAACCCAACAGGCTAGCCTGGCCACTTTTTTCGGCGTGGCTTTTTGGTCCTTGTTTTTCTTCATTCCAGCTATTACCATGCGGATGATCGCCGAAGAGAACAGAGCAGGCACGATTGAGCTGTTGATCACCAAGGCGGTTTCAGACGGACAGATTGTTGTTGGTAAGTTTTTAGCCTGCTTGATTCTGGTGGGCATCGCGTTGGTGTGTACATTACCCTATTACGTGACCATTAGTCAACTGGGAAACATCGATGACGGCAGTGTTATTGGGGGATACCTGGGACTTCTATTTCTTTCAGGGTGTTATATAAGCATTGGACTTTTTGCCAGTAGCCTTACCCAAAATCAGATTGTGGCGATTCTTTTGGCGCTGCTGATTTCCGTGTTTTTTCATTTCCTTTTTGACGTCATCGGTGGAGCACTTACCGGTGCTAGTGGCGCCCTCTTCAATTATCTCAGTATCAGGTCTCACTTTGAGTCGTTAAGTAGGGGGGTGATCGACAGCCGTGATATCATATACTTTCTTTCTATCATCGTCCTGGGTCTACTACTGGCGCAGGTGATGCTCTCAAAACGAAACTGGCAATCGTAAATACGCGAGAATATGAAAAAGTCTACAATTTTTACGCAACTTATTATTGTCATAGCCATCGTTGTTGTGGCCAACCTGATAAGCAAGGATCTTTATTTTCGAATCGATTTCACTGAAGATAAGCGCTATACCCTGAGCCAGGCCACCAAGGATATATTAGTAGAACTGAATGAAGTGATCACCATTCAGGCCTACTTTACTGAGGAACTTCCGGCGCAATTGGCCTATGTGCGAAATGACCTTCGAGATATGCTCGTCGAATATGAAGACCTTTCAGGTGGAAACATCGTCTTTGAATTCATTAACCCCAATGAGTCGGATGAATCCAGGCAGCAAGCCATGCAGGCGGGTGTTGCACCAATAAGGATCAATGTGATTGAAAATGATCAACGCCAACAGTTGGATGCTTTCCTGGGGGTGGTGATGAGGAGTGGCGATCGCACCGAAGTAATACCGCTGGTGCAGCCTGAAGGTGCCATGGAATACGATCTGACTACAGCTATCAAGAAGATATCAATTGCTGATAAACCGAAACTAGCCATGATCACCGGATTTGGCGAACCTAGTATCGGCGCAATGCCTCAATTGATACAGCAACTCTCTGTATTGTATGATGTTGAGCCACTAAATATTGCTGATACAAGTTCCATTCCTACTTACTACCGGGGTTTGATCTGGGTCAGCCCCAATGATACAGTACCGGGCGCCGACCTTGCCAAGCTCGACAGGTATCTTGATCAAGGCGGTACGGTGTTTTTAGCTTATGCAAGCGTGGCAGGTGACTTGCAGTCCTCGTCTTTACAGCGAAAACCCTCGATTGGCGTAGCCGAATGGGTGGGAGCCAAAGGGCTGACCTATGGAAGAGATTTTGTGATTGATGGTACCTGCGCCGCGGTGACAGTACAGCAGCGGCAAGGCTTTTTCACTATCAACAGCCAGGTCAATTTTCATTATTTCCCGCGGGTTAGCAACTTTGCGGATCACCCGGTTACCAGGGGCTTAGAGAATGCCGTCCTGACATTCAGCAACGCCTTTACCATAACTAACACGGACACAACAAGAAGCATCAATCCACTGGTTTTTACGTCCGATCTCTCCGGGACGCAACCTCCGGGTTACATCGATATTCAGCGGCAATGGACTGAAAATGATTTCCCCATGGGTGAGCAAATTCTGGCGGCCAGCATAGAGCGGATAGGCGCTGGCAATGGCAAGATGGTAGTCATTGGCAACGCTGATTTTATGGTGAATGGGGAGGGCCAACAGCCTCAACAGCTCAATCCGGACAATGTGAATTTTGCAAGCAATGCCATTGATTGGTTGGCGGATGATACCGGATTGATCGACCTCAGGACCAAAGGTATCACGGGAAGACCACTGGACGCCATTGAGGATAGTACAAAGAACTGGCTTAAGTATGGAAATGTGTTTGCCCCCATTTTGTTGATTCTCCTTTACGCTTTCATCCGGCGCCAGGCCAACAACAGGAAGCGCCATCGCTGGGCACAAGGAAATTTTGCATGATCGCTTAACCTGACCAAAGATGAAAAAGAACAATACGATTAAACTGCTGGGAGTACTTGGCGTACTGGTAGTCATTTATCTGGTGGTGACATTCACCGGCGGAGAGAGTAGAAGTAAGTCTTTCAGGAGTGTTCTGGTGGATTTGGATACTGCCAGCGTCTCACGAATCGAAATAAGTTCTCCTCAAGACGAAGCCATCGTCGAAAAGACAGGTGCTGGCGCGTGGAAAGTTCAGGTAGACGGTGGGGAAAAACGAGCCGTGACCGCTGTTATTCAAAACCTTATGGCGACCCTCGAGGGAGCCAAACCCTCCCGGTTGGTTGCGCGATCCACTGATTCCTGGAAGGATTATTCGGTTGACTCAACCGGAACAAGGGTAGCGGTCTTTGAAGGAGAGAATAAGAAACTGGACCTTGTCATAGGTAGGTTTGGGGTTGAAGGTCAGCGCAATTTCCATACTTATGTCAGGCTCTTTGAAGAGGAAGATGTATACCTGGCGGAGAATTTCATGGGGATCAGCTTGCCGAAAACCCCTGATGACTTTCGCAATGGAGATGTGCTGCGGCTAAAAAGAGACTCCTTGACTCAGATCTCCTTCAACTATCCTGATTCTGCATTCACAATGTATAAATCAGGAGATAGATGGACGAGTAGTGATGTCACCATTGACTCTGCAAAAGCCGAAGGGTTCGTGAGATCGCTCAGCTTTGTTACTTCAAAGGAATTTGTAGAGGGTATTAATCTGGGAAATCCTGCTTTGAATGTTACCTTTAGCTTCTCTGATAAGCCCGAAACACAGATTTCGGCATACTTGGCTAGTGATGGCTATACGGTCCAGTCGTCAGAAAATACGGATGAGTTATTTGCGGGTGGAGATATAATGGATAAAGTATTCAAAGGACCCTCGCACTTTCTTTCAGAGTGAATCGGTGATTGATGCTGACTGGTAGCTTTCACCGATTGTTGGCTACTATTGCGGAAATCAATCCATTTTGGAGCTCAAGCGCGTTTTTAGAAATCACTCCCTACTCTATATCCTGGGAAGTGCCTGTATGCTGGTGTTGTACTTTTATTCAAATCAGTCAGGCCTGGGTTTTACGCGCGATTCTCTATACTATCTCGAAAAGTCCAGAGAGCCATTCTCCGGGCCTGCAAATATTAGACCCCAGAGTTTTCTAACTTTTCTATTGATGGTTTCTGATCGTAACATTGGATTGGTAAAGCTCTTTTTTGCGGGTTGCTATGTGGGTTGGTTTGCTTCTTTCCTTTACCTGGGCTTGCGGGTATTACGCACCAACTGGGCCAGGATCAGCTACGGCTTCCTATTGGTTTTTGCTGCGCCTGTCTTGATGGTCCATTCGTTCCTGTGGACGGAGCCCGCTTTCCTGACCGGTCTTGGAATACTTTCCATATTAATCCTGAAGGTGACGAGACGATCTACTGGTCACGCAGATTGGGTAGGAATTGGCTTGTCCCTGCTTTTTTTGCTTTGGGCCAGAAAAGCGGGATTTCTGCTTATTGGAGGTACTGCAGTAGGTCTATTGGTAGTAATGCCTGGAATCCGATGGTACTATCGTTTATTGAGTTTAGTCGGATTGGGACTAGCCACTATTTTTCTATATGGTGTTTTTGGTGGCCCAAATCTACTGGGTGAACTCCCGTCCATTAGCAATATGTCAAAGCAGTTGCTACTGAATTTGGATGGAATGAGTCTTTGGTTACTGCCAAAATTCGTCAATAGGTGGATACGCATGGCCTTGTTGATCGGGCTGCTTTTTGCGGCTTTCGGTCAATATTTCTTACGTCGAGATCACATGGATTTGAAGTTTTGGAGGTGCTTAATGGTCATGTTCCTTTTTTACTTCACGGCTCGGCTGGGTTTTGTCAGGCCCTGGCCCAGTGAAGTCGAAAGGTACCTGGCTCCTTTGTTTGCATGGTTTTTTCTTATTCTTTTTAGCGGGTTGGAAGCAATCACGATAAATGCAAGGTGGGTTCGATTCTTGCTTTGCCTTTGGCTTCTGTACCCTGCTGTGCGGACCATAAAAAATGCAAGGTTGTGGAATAGCCGACAATCTGCTGATATTGAAAACGTTACTACAGGTGAAAGCCGTAACTTAAATCCATGAAAGCTCGCCTTCCTAAAAATACGATCCCGATGTTCTTGCTTTTTTGCGCCAATGCGATTGGAGCGGTTGGTCAAAGTGCATTTGACAAAATGACCAACGAGAAGTTGGGAAAAATAATTTACCGCGAAGCTCAAATTGTGGAGGGCATCGCTGGGAGATGGCAGTTTGTGCTTAATGACAAGCCGTTGATGATCCTAACTGATGAAAATGCCAATCGCATGCGGATCATGTCACCCATCATCGAGGAGTCTGAATTGGACAAGGGGCAATACAAGGTGATGTTAGAAGCAAATTTTGATCGCGCCCTCGATGCAAAGTTCGCATTGTACGAAGGTGTTGTATGGTCAGTCTTCACCCACCCTCTAGCCGAGTTGACGGTAGAACAGCTAAAAGATGCCATGCGCCAGGTGGCTACGCTCTCTGATAATTTCGGAACGTCTTACAACAGTACCGACTTTTTATTCGGAGGCTAATGCCCCCCTCCGGTATGACTCACGGTTGTTGTTGACTGATCATCTTTTACCATCGCCCAGGCAACAAAAGAAATAGCGAGCGATACTGCTGAAATAATAAAAATCAAACTTTTATTCTCCACTTGATTGATGGCGTAACCTACACCCAAACTGGCCACCAATTGTGGTAGCACCACAGAAAGATTAAATAGGCCCATATAAAGGCCCATCTTGGCCTGATCCACCTTTTGGGACATAATAGCAAAAGGCAAGGATATGATGGCCGCCCATCCGACGCCACAAACTGCCATTAATACATAGATTACCGTCTGGCCGAGGTGTCCAAAAAGTACCAGCCCCAAGTACCCGGATGCCATGGTAGCCATGCAGAGATAGTGGGTCTTCACCCTGCCCAGCTTCTCTGTCAAAGGTTCCAATACCAATACGGGTAGTAGTGCACCAACTGCATTGAGGATCAAAAAACTGGAGGAAATTATTCGACCCTGATCGACTCCCGAAAGGGCTGGGTACTTGTCCTGGATGTAAAAGAGCATGTACACAAACATGGTATGTACGCCCACCCACGAAAATGAGTGAGCGGCCAACACTTTTTTGAAGCCGATCTTGTTAGCTTCTTCTGTCGATTTGTTGCTCTCGGACCTGAACAAAGATTTGCCTACCAGTCCCAGGGTTAAGGCCAGGCAGAGGTACTCCATCCAGTAATTGCTGGTTTCGATATGTGCCAGCCGTAAAGTCATCGCGTAGATGTCATACACCAAAAAACCCCAGAGTGGCTGGATGTCCAGCAGAATATCTTTCAGTGAAGCTTTGGCAGAAGGCGTGGAATCTTCGCCCTCTGTGGCTAATTCTCGGGGTTCTTCTATGAAGAATGGTGGAATAACTGAGGAAAGAAAAACCACAACCACACCCGAATATATCAGGACATAATTGTCCCAGATCACACCTATGGCATATGCTCCCACGCTTAGGGACCCGGAGACCGTTTGCATCCATGTATATCCTTTGGTGCGATGGGTTCCTTCTGGCGTGACGTCCGCAATGATGGACCGTGTGGGGTTAAAACTCACATTGATTGCTAAATCGAGAAGTAGTGCGATGGTAATTGCTACTCCTAATATCCCATCAATGCCCATACTTGCAGAAATAACATCGATACTCGGCAACGCGAGAAGCATTAGCGATGCCAGAACACCACCAATTAAAATAAATGGTCTCCGCCGGCCATTCCAAAACCAGACATTGTCACTGATTACACCGATGAGTACCTGACCAATGATGCCGGCTATGGGTCCTGCTGCCCAAACGAGGCCCACATCGTGTATATCCAGGCCGTATTTGTTGCTCAGAATCCAGCTCAGTGCAGAGATTTGAACAGAAAGTGCGAACCCCATTCCCGTAGCGGGCAGACTTAGTACCGCAAAAAACGACTTACTTAGGTTTTTCTGAATAGCTAACATGAATAAGAATTATAACCTTTTAAGTTAGACAGGAGGACTTGCCTATGAAAGTAATGTCTACGTCATTTTGCAGCTCAAATGAAACTTAGTAATCCCCTCTTCAGTTGAAGATTTTGTAGATTTACAATGAATAGAGGGAACAACGCGATGAGATTTTTGAAATATTCACTGGTTTTGATCTTTTTTTATGCCGTGACCGCATTTGCACCCGCAAATGATGAAGCCACCGAGGAAGTTGAATGGATCAGTTTCGATGAAGCTATCGAGCGCAATGCGAAGGAGCCACGGATGATACTGGTGGATATGTATACGGATTGGTGCGGATGGTGTAAGCGTATGGATCGAGATGTTTATTCGAAGCAGGAAATTGCCTCTTACATCAATAAGAAATATTATGCGGTGAAGTTTAACACCGAACGATACAAAGAGGATATCGAGTTTCAGGGACGAGTTTGGAAGTTTGTGCCTCCCCCGACGGAGGTCGAAGAGGTATTCACCACCTGGCATACGCGCTGATGGGCGAGAAAGCCAGTTACCCCACGACGGTGATCCTAAATGAAAAACTGGAAAGGCTACCACCGCTTCCCGGTTACCAGAAGGCTCCCTTCTTCGATATGGTATTGAAATACTACGGTGACGGAAACTACACGACCACCCCTTGGTCCGAGTTCCAAAAAAATTACAAAAGCCCTTTCAGTAGTTAATTTCACCAGCAGTTGGAAATAACTTAAAGTGTATGCAACCCTCTGGAATCCGGAGTGTCTATTGGTTGTAAACAGGAACATTATAAAATTATGAAACGAATTTTCACAGCGCTGCTTTCGGTAGCCATAACATTCATTGCGGCAGGTCAAAGAGGAGAAACACGCTCACTTTCATCTTTTTCCGCCATTTCTGTCGGCGAGGCAATAGATGTTGAAATCACCCCAGGCAATAAAGAGGAGGCAATCGTAGAGGTGAGCGGTACCAATCCGGACAATGTGATCACCGAGGTTTTTGGGGATCGCCTGAAGATACATATGGCGCGCGGTAATTGGAGAAATGTCGATGTGAAAGTTTATGTAACCTACAAGGAGATAGATGAAATTGATGTAAGCTCTGCGGCAGACCTGGTAACCAATGGCGTGCTAAGGTCTAAGGAGCTGGAAGTAGAAGTGAGTAGCGCAGGAGATGCCGAGTTGGAGATAGATGTGGAAGAATTGGAAGTAAGGGTTTCGAGTGCCGGGGACCTAAGTATAAGCGGTAGAACGAAAGAGCAATATGTACGTGTGAGTAGTTCCGGTGACTATGATGGTTATGATCTCGAAAGCGAATATGCAGAAGTGGATGCAAGCAGTTCAGGAGATGCCAGAGTAAATGTATCGGATAAGCTTGATGCAGATGCCAGCAGCTCAGGAAGTGTTTACTACAAAGGAGATCCTTCCAAGGTTTATGCAGATAGCAGTAGTGGGGGACGCGTTAGAAAGTCTTAACTTTGAAAGCCAGAAAAGAGTTAGCCTGCAATTTGCAGGCTTTTTTTATGGAAAAAATTATTGTTGCCGCCCTGATTCTCCTGACTGCATGCGATACTGCTGAAGTAAAACGCGATAGGCTACTCATACGGGGCAACGAGGCACTGTCTCTGAATGAATTTGATCAAGCCATTGAATATTTTGACAGGGCAATACACCTGGATAAAAACTATGCCATTGCATACAACAACCGCGGTGTGGCGAAGTTGCGAGACAGCCGTCCTGCCGAAGCAGTGCAAGATTACAGTGAGGCATTAAGGATCAAGCCAGATTATTTCGAAGCTTTAGGCAACCGCGCCTACGCCTATGAACAGATCAATCGTTTTGAGGCAAGCATCAGCGACTGGCAATTACTGGAAAAGACCTTTCCCGATTCCGCTGAAATCATCAACTCATTAGGCTTGGTACAGGCACAGAGCCGAGACTATGCAAGTGCGATCTCGTCTTTTCAGAGAGCCCTTCTCCAGTTAGAGGACCAGGCCGATTTCATGGTGAATTTGGGTATTGCCCACTTCTACTCCGGACAACCTGACCTGGCCAAAGAGTGGCTCAGCAAGGCGCTTGCACTCGACAGATCCAACCCCCATGGATTGAACGCTTTGAGTCAGGTTTATGAAGGTCAGGGAAACTATGACCTGGCATTGGTGGAGGTGGAGAAGGCCCTTCAATTGGAACCACAAAATCCTTATTTTCTGAACAATAAAGGGTTTATCCTTGTCTCAATGGACTCATTGGAGGTGGGACTGAAGTTGATCAATAGAAGCATTTTAATAGATGGGAGTAATATGTGGGCCTACCGGAATAAAGGGGTTTATTTTCTCCGATCCGGTCGACCGGATCGGGCTCAGAAGTACTTTGAGCAAGTCTTGGAAACTGGTGAATTCGTACAAGACATTTATGCCTATCTGGGTCAGGCGCTACATGATCAATCTCTTAAGGCTCGTGCTTGTAGCGTTTGGTCTGAGGGTAAAGCGTCCGGTGAGATCTTATCAGCAAACAAATACGAAATCCACTGTAGGTAGCCTATTCCTCGGCCGTCTGACTAAAGAGCTTAACGATTGAAGCGACATGGGCAAAGAGTACAGCCGGTACCACGAAAGTAGGCAGCCAGATGAAAGGAAATTGCAGCACGGCTACATTGGGCACTGTAAAAATGCTTGCGTCAAAAAAATATGGCGTAGCCCGAATGGCTATGATCACGATGTTTAGAAGAAGTGCGATTCCGGCAAAATTCCAAACAATCGCGGCGAAAGTGCTTTGGCTTCTCATTCCAACCAGGAACACGGCGGCGAAAGGAGCGGTCACGCCAGTAAGAATATCAAAATTCGACCCCTCAAAGGTCATGGTCATAGGAATCAAATTCTCCAGCGCCAACCACCAAAGTACCAATTCAACCGGCACCCGTATGATGTGTATATAGGTGAGTGTAGTAATTGGCATGGATAAGATAAACTGGCGACTTTCCCGAATAAAAAATAATGCGCCAATAGCAATCAAAACGACTACTATCGGGATCAATAGTCGTGGCGGAAAGGAACTTGTGTCCTCAAAAACTCCTTGAAATGTGATCAAGGAAATAAGGAATAACCAAATAGCGAAGAAGGTGAAAATAATGGTTGGCGTGTTGTTTTTTCTTCCGGGCGCTGCCACATTCGCGGCATAGATAAGAAATGTGATTACGGCGACGGTGATTGCAATAAAAGTGTAGGGGACAAATGCCGGTAGGGTCTCCATTTGGTCGGATTGATGTGGGATGTAATATAAAAAATTATGAAAAGACTAGTTCAACTCTGGTAAGAGCCAATATCTCATTAATGCAACCCGGGATAGTCATAACCAACAACAGCCCTAAATTTGCGGCTTCCAAAATGGATTTGATACAGAGCATACAAAAGCGTTTGAAACTGGACTTACCAGGAAATGCTGCCCATATGGAGATGGTACCCACCTTGCCCAAGGGTGCGCCTATCCGAATAAAACACAGTTCACCCCCGAAAGAGGGCGCCGTTATGGTACTATTGTTTCAGGAGAATGGAACATACAAGTTCCCATTGATCAAAAGGCCCAATTATGAAGGCGTGCATAGCGGTCAGATGGCGCTGCCAGGTGGGAAATATGAAAAGGACGATCAAGATTTGAGTCATACAGCCTTGAGGGAAACAAACGAAGAGATCGGGGTAGCGTCGGAAACTATTCAAATCATTGGTTCTATGAGTTCCTTTTTCGTGGCTGCCAGCAATTTTCAAATACTACCGGTAATTGGATTTGTGGATCACCGACCCGATTTTGTGCCAGATGCCCGGGAGGTGGATGATATTGTGATTGCTGACATCTTCGATTTGATTGATACTAAGAAGAGAAAAGTAAAAGAAATCATAGTCGGCAATGGGATATCTCTCAACTCTCCCTATTACGATATTGAAGGCCAGGTAGTGTGGGGTGCTACAGCAATGATGCTGAGTGAGCTCTCCGTGATCCTTAAGGAACTTTCTGAAAATGGTCATGTCTGAACAACACCATCTAACAGTTCCTCTGCAGGTTTCATATCGGAGCCTGAACAAGTTCACGGAAAGGACCAAACGGGTTTGGGTTGTATTCCATGGTTATGGCCAATTGACAGAATACTTTCTGAAAAAATTCGAGGTTCTCAATCCTGATGAAAATTTTGTGGTAGCTCCACAGGGACTGTCCAAATTCTACCTGGATGGTTTTTCCGGTAGGGTGGGAGCAACTTGGATGACCAAAGAGGACCGGCTCACTGAAATTGACAATCAGCAAGCCTATATTAATGCGGTATTGAAAAAAGCGCTGATAAGGAAACCTTCGGAGTTGATTCTGTTTGGCTTTTCTCAAGGAGTATCCACTATGTGTCGGTTTGCGACTCACAACCATGTGGATTTTCAGAAGATGGTCCTTTGGGCCGGAACCTTTCCACCAGAAATTACCAAGGACGATATCACCCACTGGAGGAAGGACCTTGCGCTGAACTATTATTCAGGCACTAAGGACCCATTCCTCAAAGAAGGAATGGTGGAAGCGCTGGAGGAGCGTATTTACGCGGTTACCGGGAAAAAGGTAACAACAACCTATTTCGAGGGGAAACACGAGATACAGGAGGAATTATTGCTACAGATATGAACAAGAGTGATCGATTTCGTACACTTTTTAGTAGCTTTGGTGAAGCTAAGTACTTGACCATCAAGTATTAATTTTATTGGCATAACATCTGCTATTCATTGTTGTCTCATTAATTAAATTGAGGAAATTTTCAATACATGATCAAGTTTGTAAACGTCGACAAATACGTAGACTCTAAGTATCAAAGGATATTCATCCTTAAGAGCTTAAACCTGGAGATAAAACAAGGGGAATTTGTGAGTATCATGGGGCCGAGTGGCTCTGGTAAATCCACTTTACTCAACCTCATCGGTATGTTGGATAGGCCTTCTGCCGGGGAATATTATTTCAACGACGAACCAGTCCATAAATTCAACGAGCGCAGAACCTCCAAGATTCATAAGGAGAATATTGGATTCATTTTTCAGGCCTACCACCTCATCGACGAGCTCAACGTTTACGAAAACATCGAGACACCACTTTTGTATCGGGGTGTGAAGCGCAAAGAACGGGCTAGCATGGTTGCAGAAATGTTGGATAGATTTCAGATGGTAGCGAAAAAAGACCTGTTCCCCGAGCAATTATCTGGTGGGCAACAACAATTGGTGGGCATTGCCCGGGCTATTATTGGGAAGCCCAAGTTGCTATTGGCTGATGAACCTACAGGAAACCTTCATAGTGAACAAGGTGAGGAGATCATGGACATCTTTACGCAACTCAATAAAGATGGTATGTCGATTATTCAGGTGACCCACTCAGAGAAAAATGCCGAGTACGGATCAAGAATTATTCGACTGGAAGACGGTATGCTCAAGTCTTCTTAAACCTTTCAAAACGACGATGCCGCGGCTTCCGCTTTAACTGCTTCGGCATCGCTCCCCAGGTAACGGTCAATGACATAATGGCCTAAGTAGATGAGCGGAGTTAAAAGAATAGCCACGACGAATTTGTATATGTAGTTAATGATGCCAACGGACATCACCTGTCCCAAACTCCATCTGGAAGATTGAGGCGCGAAAATGTAGAAAGCTATCAGTAGTACGACGAAACTGTCGATGAGCTGTGAGATCAGCGTAGAGCCTGTCGCCCTGAGCCAGATTTTGTTTTCTCCGGTGACTTTGCGTAGTGCCTGAAAGACATAGACATCTAGTATTTGGCCTATCAAAAAGGCAGTGAGTGATCCAATAATAATGCCCATGCCTTGCGTGAATATTGTGTTGAAGGCGTAGCTAATATCAAATGGGTTTCCTTGTGGGTCCTGGCTGTTGACGTTCAACCAAAATTCGGCCGGGGTGAGCTTTGTAACTAGAAAAATTACTAAAAATGAATAGGCGATCAATCCTGCTGCAAGGAAACTGATCCTCCTTACACCTTTTTTTCCAAAGTACTCGTTAATGATGTCGGTAGTAATAAAGACTACCGGCCAAATTACCGCTCCTGCGGTGAGGTTAAAATCCAGGACAAACCCATCCAGCAATTTTAGGTTCGCGGGTGCAAGCCCAAGTGTGCCTTCCGCTGAAAAAATCTTCACCCCAATCATTTCTGCCAGTATCGCATTAGTGAGAAAGATACCCGCCAGGACCAGGAATATTCGTTGCCGTTTAGAATTAAGGTCTGTCATCTACCGTGAATATTGTACCTTCAATCGCCAGGTAAGACTCAGTGAAAATCTCCTGCGCCTCTGTCAGAATGGGGGCCAAGTCCTTGTAGCGAGTGGAAAAATGCCCCAGGATCAATTTCTTCACCGCTGCCTTTTTTGCGATTGTTGCTGCTTCCTGTGAAGTAGAATGATAGGTAGTGTGGGCCCGATCGGCCATGTCATTGGCAAATGTGGACTCATGATAGAGTAAATCAACTTCTTTCACATTATCCACGAGATCTTCCTTGTACCTGGTGTCTGAGCAATAGGCGTAGCTATAGGAGGGAAGTGGGGGAAGTGTTACCAGATCATTGCGGTAAATGACTTCATCGTGTATGTCCTTTACGTCGTGACCGTTCTTCAGTGCAACAATTTGGGCCGGTGCGAGCTTTTCCTGGATTGCTCCTTTTCGAATTCGCCGTTTCTTGTCCTTTTCTCGAAATAAGTAGCCACTGCAGGGTACTCGATGATCCAATGGAATAGTAGTAATGCTGAACTTTGGATTGTCATACACGAGTTCAGTTTTACCGGGTTGCCATTCTACGAAGTGGATATGAAAATTCAGGGTCGTTTCCGAATACCTGAGTTGGAGGGAAAGCACATCCGAAAGCCCAGGTGGACCAATGAGTGTCAAGTCCTTGTGTCGTCCAAATAGATGTAATGTTGACAAGAGCCCGATCAGTCCGTAATAATGATCACCATGCAGGTGACTGATCACGATTATGCTGATCTTGGATATCTTGATTTTGTGTTTTTTGAGTAGCAATTGCGTGCCTTCCCCACAGTCGATTAGTACATATTGTTCTTGAATACGCAATAACTGACTCGTATGATGCCGATTGTGAGCAAAGGCTGCCGAGTTGGACCCAATAATTTGAAGTTCCAGCGACAATTATTCTTCGCTGTTTCCCTCTTCTGAAAAGCCCTTTTCCAGGGTATTCATAAATACCAGATCTACCGCTTCCTCTTCAGTGTTGGTAATGTCCATTACCTTGTCAAGTTGCGAGATTTTGATCAGTTTCATTACATGCTCCTGAACTTCGCAAAGAACAAATGCTCCCTTCTCTTTAAATATACGATTAGCCACGAGCATGGCGCTTAGCCCAGATGAATCGGTATACTTTACATTCTTTAAGTTGATGATAAGGCTTTCCACTCCATCGGATTGCAGTTTCACGATTTCAGATTTCACATCAGGTGCGATGGTCGTGTCGAGCTTCGATTCGTTGAGTGTAATTGCAGTATGTTTTTCCTGTCTATCTACGGTAAATTTCATTGGATAATCTTACTAATGTTCTCTTCAATTCTTTTTGTTGGATCCTGCTGAGAAGCTTTTTCGAAAGTCTTCCCTGTGATTTTTTCGAACAACTCAATATAACGTGCAGATACAGAGTTTACAAATTCGTCAGTCATTTCAGGAATTTCCTCGCCTTCCTTCCCCTGAAATCCATGTTCCATCAACCATTCCCTAACAAACTCCTTTGACAATTGCCGCTGCGGTTGTTGGGCCTTTTGTAGCGCGTCATACGTGTCTGCATAGAAGTACCTTGAAGAATCAGGCGTGTGGATTTCATCGATCAGGTAGATTTTCCCTTCATTTGACCCAAATTCATATTTCGTGTCGACCAATATCAGGCCACGTTCCGCTGCCATTTGGGTCCCACGTTCGAAAAGCTTAAATGTCATTGACTCAAGTTGGGAGTAAGTCTTTTCATCGACCAACCCCTGGGTGATGATCTCCTCCCTTGAAATGTCTTCGTCGTGGCCTTCACTGGCCTTGGTAGAGGGAGTGATTATAGGCGCTGGAAGCTTATCGTTCTCTTGAAGACCTTCTGGGAGACTTTCACCACAAAGCGTCCGTTTCCCTGCCCTGTATTCCCTCCAGGCGTGACCAGCCAGGTAGCCTCGGATGACCATTTCAACAGGAAAAGTTTCACACTTTATTCCATAGGTTACATTAGGGTCTGGCTTAGACAATGCCCAGTTCTCCACAATGTCTTGAGTGGCTTGAAGAAAATGGAAGGCAATTTCGTTGAGGACCTGTCCCTTGAATGGTATGGGCCGGGGTAGTACCACATCGAAGGCAGATATCCGGTCGCTTACTACCATGGCAACCGTGTTGCCAAATTCGTAAACCTCTCGAACTTTACCCTCATATTTCGAAGTTTGGCCAGGGAAAGAAAAATCGGTGGACTGAATGCCTCTCATGGTCGGCAAAGATATCATCTTCACCCTGATTGTGGTCAACATTACACTTGGAACAAGTAATTCAATTTTGACTTCAGAATTAACCGACCGGAATCGGGGATTTCGTAGGTGAGTTTTTGCGGAGCAAACAGGCTATAAGCTGGGAATGTTTACGTTTTTTGAGGGATCACTTTATCTTCGATGGCCAGCACTAAATTCGACGCAGTGATCTTCTAAGTACATGTTATGAAAACATTCAATGTAGCAGCAATATTGGTTCTCCTGGCCATGGCTTGTTCCAGTCCCGATATTAGGAATATAGCCATTCCTATCGAGGTAGTACCCATACCCAAAGAGGTTCAATCCACATCGCAGGGGCTGGTGCTCCCTTCAGAGAGTAGAGTGTTTGTGGCAAATGGTAGCGTGGACTTACCGGCGGTGCTGAATTCAGATTTTGGGGCGCTTATGAACTACAAAGTGCAAGCTACACAGGACCGTGGCCAGTCCTACTTTGAGTTTTTGATGAATGAGGACTTGGATCGGGAGGAATATACGATCAGCATTTCGGAAAAAGTTATCGTCAGAGCGGGTAGCCCTCAAGGCTGGAGTTTGGCGCGAAGCACATTGCTGCAACTCATTTATGAGGAGAATGGGGAATATTATTTACCGTTGTGCAAGATTAAGGACAGTCCTTCCACCGCATACCGGGGATTGATGATTGACCTGGCGCGGAAGTGGCACGGGTTGGAAACAATCAAACGATTGATCGACCTGGCATCATATTATAAGACGAACTATTTGCAATTGCATTTCACTGATTATCAATCCTATACCTTGCCATCACGGAAATACCCCAAACTCTCCACTGAGGGAAGACACTACACTTTTCAGGAGTTGGAAGAGATGGAAAAATATGCAAGTGACCGTGGTGTGACGATTATTCCTGAAATTGATATTCCCGGGCATTCCAGTGCAATCGTGGAAGCTTATCCTGAGATTTTTGCATTGAAAGATAAGGACCAAAACCCGTGGATCATCAACATGGGTAAGGAACAGGTTTATGAGGCCCTTGAGGAAATCATTGGTGAGATTATTCCCATCTTCAAGCGCTCACCTTACTTCCATATAGGTGGTGACGAAGCCATATTTGACAAAACTCTCGAGGATCCGGATGTCATTGAATATATGCAATCGAAACAGCTTGGAACGGATGTACACGAGTTGTACAGGCATTTTCTCATAAGAATGAACGACATTGTTAAAAGACACGGGAAGCAAATGTGTGTGTGGGAAGGCTTTAGAAGGGAGGGAAATATTCAAATACCCAGAGATATCCTTGTATACGAATTCGAAACTAATCGGTACCTACCGAATCATCTGGTGCAAGATGGTTATACAGTAGTCAACACCTCCTGGAAGCCCTTGTACGTGGTAAATCAGAAGAAGTGGGAGCCTAAAACGATCTATGGATGGAATATGTGGCGATGGGAAAACTGGTACCCTAAGGCGCCCTCTATTGTTCCTATTCAGTTGGAAGAGACACCACTTGTGATTGGTGCGCAGATGTGCGCCTGGGAACAAAAAGAAAAGCTGGAGTTTAAAAGCTTACGGATGAGACTTCCTGTAATGAACGAAAGGCTATGGAATACTGAAGAGGCGATTCCATATGCTGATTTCATGGATCGGCTTGAAGTGACCAATACCAGGCTTTCAGATTTGGTAAAGGACGATAGCCAGGATTCGTTGCTGCACGGGCACAATTATGTTGCTCCGGACTGATCGCTGGGGCCCGAGTATATGCACAGAATTGGGGATGGTGAAGGAATAAGCGGCTGGAAATGATGTAAAATACCTAAAAAAGGGTATTGACGAGGGTTTCTTAAAACTATAACTTTCGAAATGAAACCTGAACCTTTACCATCAAATGAAAGTATTCACCGCCAGCCCCGGTCCGAACGGATCCCAGTTTCTACTGTTGTCTCTCATTTTAGTTGTCTTGTCGCTAGGAAGCTGCAGTGACGAGGAGCCTGTTCCGGACCCTCCGACACCTTGGATCGATCATGAAATCTTACCCGGAAATTTTGCAATCAACTCGGCGGATATTACCATGATAGAGGACTTTGGAGAGATTGACTATTACAGCGATGGTACGGATCTTTACTCCAACTATGTGCGGAGGACATCATTGCCCACGAGCGACTTTGAGTTTTACAGTATTTTCATTTATGTACCAACTGACCTTGATTACTACACCACAACGGTGAGTGGTGCTGGTGCGAGATTATATTATTACGATGAAAACAGTACCAGAATCTCCGCCGACAATTCCAGCTCCTTTCGTGAAACCACTACGATTGGTGGAGTGGAACATTCCGTATATGAAATAGTGATCCGAGACAGGAACTTCTACGGAAACGCGAGAACCTTTGAGAAAATCGTTTATGCTTTCAATGTTTCTTATGAAGAAAACGAGTCGGGGTTGACCGTTCACGCAGGCACAGTCAATGTAGATGTTTATGCCGATACAGAATCCCAACCCGATGCCGGCACAATTACATTTTGGGTTGATAGCGACTTTGGTTGTGGTTTTATAGATGTATCCCTTACGGGTGTGGGCAATGGCACCATTTCTTCATTTTATGGTACCAACCCGGGCTGCGATGCAAGTGGAAATGCCAATTTCGATAATCTCCCATTTGGAAGTTACAGGTACACCGCTTCCAGCAATTCAGGTTGCACCTGGTCGGGCAATATCGCGCTTGATGTGACTTGCTATACGCTGCAGCTTACCTTGTAGCGTGAGGTTTATTGGTCTACGATAGTACCTGATTGGTAGGTATTTTTCTTAGTGATGTTCCCTTTGGGATCGTAGTAGATCCAATCGCCGGTGCGCTTATTATCAATGTACCGTCCCTCGTATTCTTTTTGACCGTTTTTGAAATAAGAAACGTAGTTGCCATGCAATCTCCCAAGTCGGTAATTGGCCATAAGTTTTGGGTTTCCATTGGTAAAAAATATAATCCATTGGCCAGTCTTCTTTCCTTTTGCGTATTGCCCTTGTTCAGCAAACTTTTTGCCATTGAATTTTACAAATGGGCCCTCAAGTTTACCACTCACGTAGGTTTCTTCCTTGGTGAGTTTGCCCTTGTCGTTATAGTATTTCCAGGTTTTGGCTTTGAGTTCGTTTTCCAAAAATGATTCTGAGGTCACTTTGCCCTTTTCATTGTACGTGATAATTGTCGCATCCAGGCCTCCAGCTGAAAACCTAGCTGATTTGCTGATTTGACCGTTTCGATGATAATCCAGGTTTTCGCCCACCTTGCGACCGTTTCTGTATTTATACAATGCCTTGTCGGAACCGTCATCATAGTAAATCCGAAACTCACCTTGAATGTCACCATTCGCGTAGTTGCCAATGGATTCTAGTTGACCGTTTTCGTAATATTTCTTGACATAGCCCGATCGCTGACCCTGTGAATTGAGTACTTCCATCTCCAAGGTTCCTGTGGTGTAGTATGTTTTGTAGAAGCCATTGAGCTTACCTGCAGTGTACTCTGCCTCCAATTGGATGACACCATTTTCGTAGTATTTCCTGGTTATCCCATTGGGACGGCCGTTTGCATAATTGACCTCTTCCTCTTTGTTGCCGTTGGGATAGTAGGAGGTCACCAATCCCTCCGGTTGTCCGGACTGGAAATCGCTGAGACCCTTGACCTTTCCATTGTCATGGTAAACCTTCACTTGGCCGGTCAAGGTGTCGTCTTTGAAGAAGGCTTCTTGCTGGAGCTCGCCATTTGGAAAGTAGACCTTAGTCACACCTTGTCTAAGTCCATTTTCATAGCGTGTTTCACGCTGTAGTTTGCCATCGGCATAGAAATTCTTAAACATGCCATGTTTTAAGCCTTCCGAAAATTGGCCGGCAACAATGCGCGCTCCTTTCTCATCAAACATTTCGTACGGCCCATGTGGAACGACAGAATCCAGCTTGATCGTACCATACTTCTCTTTGACAATGGTTTCATCCAAGTCATAATAAGTGGTGACCATTTGCTGGGCGGCTGCCTGCAGGCAGAACAATAACACAAATGCTGTCCCAATAAATCGAGGTTTCATCGTCATCTTTTCACGAACGTCCCAAAGGTCGAATTTCGTACAATCTTAGCATTTACTTGTATAAATCTCGGCCGTCGAAGGAATTTCACTATTGACATTCGCAAGCAGTACGTATTTTTATGTATTGAAGGACCAGCTGTTGCATCGCAAATATTTATTAAGGATGTAATGGTAATTGAGCAGAATATTTGGATAGAAGGTACGGGATGGAAGCTGATACCGGAGATGGGATCAGAAGTCGATTTGGTACTGGTTTTCGGATCAACACACCGACTAAAAGCCAAGAAACAGTTTCAGGAGCTTCGATCTTTTTATCCATGTGCGGAGTTGGTTCTTTGCTCTACCGCTGGGGAAATTCTTGAGGATCGTGTTTTCGATGATGTGGTCACTTTGACCGCTATTAAGTTTGAAAAAACCATAATCAAAGCGCGACAAGTTGATCTTGCCGATTTCGACGATGATGTGCAGGTTGGTAGAGGGTTGGCAGCATTTTTTCCTACACAGGGATTGAAGCATGTATTGATTTTGTCACATGGATTGGATGTGAACGCCACATCGCTGATTGCTGGGATGAAAGAAATACTTGGCACTCAGGCCTCGCTCAGTGGCGGGCTGGCTGGCGATGGGGCAGCATTCGAGCAAACGCTTGTGGGCCTGAATCAGGTGCCTGCCGAACGCAAGGCGGTTGCCATCGGGCTTTATGGTGAAAGTATTAGTGTTGGAACAGGCTCTATGGGAGGCTGGGACACATTCGGTCATAGTAGAATTGTAACAAAGGCCGAAGCTAATGTGCTTTACGAATTAGACGGCAAACCGGCGTTGGACCTCTATCAAACCTACCTGGGAGAAAAAGCAAAGGAGCTACCCGGAAGTGGCCTGCTGTTTCCGCTGAGTATAAAGCCTGATGAACCAGGGAGCAAGGAGGTTGTGAGAACAATCCTCGGTATTGATACTAAAGAGCGGAGCCTAACTTTTGCGGGTGATATCCCTGAAGGCAGTTCCGCGAGACTTATGAAAGCCAACTTTGAACGGCTTTATGATGGCGCAAGCCAAGCTGCTGAAAACAGTATTGCTAATTTGCCCCGAGAGGCAGAGCTGGCGATTCTAATAAGTTGTGTCGGTCGAAAGTTGATTTTGAAATCCCGTACCGAGGATGAGGTTGAAAGTGTTCGTGAAGTAATCGGGGACGGTGCGAAAATGACGGGATTTTACTCATATGGAGAGCTTGGGCCTGACTTTGAGGGCGGATCCTGTCTTCTCCACAATCAGACAATGACCATAACACTTTTGGTGGAATAGTATGGAGGGGCTGCACCGGATACTAAGGCGGCAGATGCGCCGAACGCTTGGGGACAATCCGGAGCTAACTCCGGAGGTGCGGGAATTATTGAAGCTTGTCAGTCAGAGTTATTTTGATCATGATGAGGACAGGAGTCTGATTGAGCGGACCATGGAATTGAACTCCAAGGAGTTGATTGAATCCTACGAAAACCTGCAACAACAAAGTCAAAAACTCAAAGTAGCTTACTCGGAACTTGAGTCCACGAAAGAACAACTACTAGAGTCAGAACGTTTGGCCACTATTACTAAAGAGCTGGCTGAGAAAAACACTGAGCTGGAAGATCAACGAAAGAGGTTGTCTGAAGCCTTTTCCGCCTTGAAAGAGGCACAATCAAAACTTGTTCACACAGAGAAAATGGCGGTCTTGGGGCAGCTTGTCGCTGGCATTATGCATGAGGTAAACAATCCGATGGGTGTAATCAAAGGGGGGACACAGAACCTCCATTATCACCTCGAGCAAACGGCTACAGGTATTCAGCACCTGTTGACCGATGAGTTTCCTTCCCATCTTCGACAGTTTGCCGATCGACTGATTGTGGTGATTCGGTCTAAGAATGTGGCCTATTTGTCGAGTCGGGATGAACGATCCTACAAAAAGGACCTGCAAGTATTCCTAAAAGCGGCTGGCGTGCCAGAGGCCCAATACCTGGCTCGAGAGCTGACAGGTGTACGAATATGGAGGTCCGATCTTGAAAAACTCCATGCAGATAATGCTTTCTGGGAGACCCAGGGGAGGGTGTTGCTGGAAGTCGTTTTAAATGTCGGTAAAATGTATTTGAATGTGGGCAACATGGAATTGGCCATTGCCAAGATGCAAAAAATCATTTTTGCTTTGAGAAACTACGTGTATACCAACGACTCTGAAAATCCAACAAAGTTTGACATTGTCGAGACAATAGAAATTGTCTTGATATTGTATCACAATAAGTTAAAACAGGGGATCAAAGTGACACGTCATTACGAGAATGATGAGATATTTATGGTCGGCTTCCCAGATGAATTAAATCAGGTCTGGACCAATATCATTCAAAATGCCATTCACGCCATGGATTATGAAGGCGAGTTGGATATTGACATTTCAACCCGGAAGGAACAAGTCAAAGTCACAATCACCGACAATGGGCGAGGCATCAATAAGGAAGATGCCAAGAAGATCTTTGAGCCCTTTTTCACTACCAAGTCGAAAGGCGAGGGGACCGGGCTCGGGCTTAGTATTTGTAAAAAGATAGTAGAGCGACACGGAGGTCGGCTATCTTTTCAGTCCAAAGTGGGAATGACTTCTTTTGAGATAACTTTGCCCAACCAGATAGACATGGAGAACCTGAAGCCGATGGAAACGGTGTTAACCCAATGAACTTGAGAGATATAATAATTTGTGTCGATGATGAGAAGGAGATACTGGAAGTCCTCCAGCGTCAACTTAGTATCATGTTTGGGGCAAGCTACGATTTGGAGTTTGCTGAGAGTGGAGAGGAGGCTTTGGAGCTGATCGCTGAAATTCATCAAGAGTCGGATGCAAACGTTCGATTGGTTATTTCGGATTGGTTGATGCCAGGCATACGTGGTGATGAATTGCTCAAGGAGATTCGAAGTACCTGGCCACATATTAAAAAGATCCTTCTAACTGGCCATGCGCCCTCTGAAACTATTCACGAATTGGAAAGAGAGGGAATCAGTCGTTGTATGAACAAGCCCTGGGACCAACGTGCCTTAGGCAAATTGATCTCAGGGCTCTTGAACTAGACCTGGCTCAGGTCCGGATTTAGACTTTCTCCAAAACGATTGCGGAAGCGCCCCCACCCCCGTTACAAATACCAGCGACGCCAATGGATCCTTGCTTTTGGCCAAGGACCGAGTTGAGCGTAGTAATAATCCTGGCTCCTGAAGCTCCAAGGGGGTGTCCCAACGCTACTGCTCCTCCAAAAACATTGACTGTATCGGGATTTAGTTCGAGTTTGCGATTGTTGGCAATAGCAACAGCAGAAAAGGCTTCGTTGATCTCGTAGAAATCAACATCATCTTTGCTTACCCCCGCGTGATCCAGGGCTCTCGGAATGGCAAGAGAGGGTGAGGTAGTGAACCAAATGGGTTCCTGGGCCGCATCACCAAATCCCCTGATTTTCGCGGTTGCAGTAAGCCCAAGCTCTTTCATTTTCTTCTCGCCGATGAGAATTAGCGCAGAGGCCCCATCGTTGATTGTGGAAGCATTGGCCGCCGTGACAGTGCCATCCTTGTTGAAGGCAGGTCTTAGCCCCGGTACCTTTTCAAAGATGACCTTTTTGTACTCTTCGTCTTCTGACATTAGAATGGGATCACCCTTCCGCTGGGGGAGTTCGATAGGGATAATTTCACTCTTGAAGTATCCTGCCTCCGTAGATGCGGCAGACTTTTTGTAACTATTGATGGCATATTCGTCTTGTTCTTCCCGGGAGATGCCCATTTCTTTTGCTGTATTGTCCGCGCAACTTCCCATTGGAAAACCATTGTAGACCTCCCAGAGACCGTCATGTGCCAAACCATCTATTATTTCACCATTTCCATACTTATGACCAAATCTGGCTTTTGGTATGTAATATGGAATATTCGACATACTTTCCATCCCGCCAGCAACTACTACATCATTGATGCCCAACATAATTGATTGCGCTCCCAGCATAACCGACTTCATACCGGAGGCACAGACTTTATTGACGGTTGTACATGGAACATTGTGGCCAATACCTGCGCCTATGGCTGCTTGCCTTGCTGGTGCTTGACCAAGGTTGGCGCTTACTACATTGCCAAAAAATACTTCATTGACCTCCTCCGAGGATATTCCTGACTTATCTAGTGCTCCTATAATGGCCTTCGTACCCAATTGTACGGCTGTGAATCCTGATAGTGCTCCGCCGAAACTGCCTATAGGGGTTCTGACAGCTGATAAAATATATACTTCTTGCATTAGGGTTATTGATTGCTTTTTTATTCTTACCAGTCCGGTTTGCCGCTCGGTGGTCTTTTTTGTGCCTTCCGTTTTTTGCTGTTGGATGTACTGGATTTCGTTGTTTCTCAGGGCCTCTAGAATCATCTTGGCTTTCTCCTCGCTGATATTCATTTCCTCGAGCTTTTCTTTCAGACTTTGTTCCTGCTGATTCTGTTCCTGATTTTCTTCTCCTTCTTGCTGCTGTTGTTGCTCTTGCTCCTCGCCCTCTTTTTCCTGCTGCTCTTGTTGGTCTTGTTGCTGTTGGTCCTGCTGTTGCTCGTCCTGTTCTCCGTCCTGTTGATTTTGTTGGTCCTGCTTCTGCTGATCTTGTTGATCCTGGTTTTCCTCTTGCTGATCTTGCTGATCCTGGTTCTGCTCTTGTTGGTTTTCCTGTTCCTCCTTTTGCTTTTTCGATAAGCTTCTTTACCACTTCGTAATCATAGCGAGCTCCTTCATTGGTCGGGTCCGATTTCAGGGAAGACTTTAAGTATTGAAGCGATTCCTGCAGCGTTTGCGGGTGCTTAGCCATTACTCCTAGTTGCTGCAGTGCGATGCTTTTAGAGTCATCCGGCCCATGCACGGCCACACTAGGCATAAACGTCTTTGGCACTGGCCGTGTCAGTCACCTGGAAGTAGCTGTGGGCCAGGTTCAGAAGCAGGTTTGGCTCTTCTACTCCCAGCGAATCCCGCAAGTACTCGTACTTTTCGATAGCCAGTTGGAAATTCCGTTGATTGAAGGCGATCTCCGCATCTTTTTTCAATCGATTGATCTGTGCAATCTCCTTAGGTCCGTTGGTGAACAACACCGCTGATATGAACAACCATTTAATCATATCCTCAATACACTTACATTAGTAGAAACGTCAATTACCATCAATAGTAACGCCAACGCCAGGAAATAAAAATATTTGTTGCTTTGGGGCGTCAACCTGCCGACTATCCCTTAACTCGCCCTCGATATCGTTGATTGCAGAAATCATTCTCGATACATCGTTTTGCGATTTGTTGATCTCAAAATATTTCCCTTCCGTATCAGCGGCCAATTTTCGAAGCGAACTGGAATTGAGTTTGGTAACTACCTCTTGTCCGCTCCGATTCTTTTTAAAGCCTCTTCTGGTCGCTATTTTACTACCTACATCCGTACCAACACCTAAAGCAAAAAGTTTGATCCCGGCTGCATCTATTTCTGCAGAAATTTCGGAAGTTTCTTCCCCAAAGTCCTCTCCATCGCTGATCAGCACGATGATCTTGGACGTTTGCCTGGTAACTGCCGATTCCGAACTTTCAAGTTTTTCCAAGGCCATTTCCAAGGGCGGGCCAAAGTCTGTACCCGTATTGGGTACCAGGCTCGTATTTAGTGACTGTATGAACAGGTTCAACGCGTTGTTGTCATAGGTGAGTGGACATTGCATGAAGGCCTCATTGCTGAACATGATGAGGCCGATTCTATCAGAACTAAATGCTTCCACGATATTTTTAAGTTCAAACTTCACTTTCTCCAACCGAGTAGGCTGTACATCGAAAGCGTTCATGGAAGTGCTGAGATCAACGCAGATGAAGATATCCTTTCCAACCGCCTTAACCTCCCTCGCTGATTGCCCAAACGAGGGGCCTAGGAGCGCAACGATAAAAAGTGAGAAATAAACTGCCCTCACAAAAGCTTTCACAAAAACTTTGGCATAGGGTGTGCCGAGTGCCCTAGCAGTTCGAATTACCCTACCCAGGTAAAGAATATAAAGTAGGACGAAGGCAACAATGAACAAAATCTCAGTAGCCTCTATTTCTTTGATCCAATTCATCAGAGGACAAAATTAACGCTATATGAAAGCGGGCGAAAGAAGATTTTGTCATTTAACCAATTTTAAGGATCAACGGTGTAAATATTTTGCAGCTGTGGGTTCATTTATTTGTAAGTTGAAATACTATATTTGCAATCCTTTTTACGGAGGTCAGCTAACATTTACGGAGAGGTGGGTGAGTGGCTGAAACCACATGTTTGCTAAACATGCGTGCGAGAAATCGTACCGGGGGTTCGAATCCCCCTCTCTCCGCTCTTAACCACCGAAGCCTTGTGCGAAGGTGGTTTTTAGTTAACCGAAGCCTTGTACAAAGGTGGAGAAGGAATGGTTCCATAGCTCAACTGGATAGAGCAACTGCCTTCTAAGCAGTAGGTTCCAGGTTCGAGTCCTGGTGGAATCACTTGAAAACGAGGAAGTTACATTTTGTGACTTCCTTTTTTTGTGTCCACTGTAACGAAAAAATGTAACGAAAATTCTCATTTTTTTCGCTTCTTAAGTTCTGTTATTGGGTATTTTATAAATCGTAATCCGCCTTATGTAATAATTAGTATATTGGTATTAGTCAAGGCTGGGTTTCAGTCGCTGGTTTCCTGATGTTTAGCAATCACTCTATTCTTTTTTAAGAAACGATATACCCAGTTTTTTTGCTTTCATTAAATCTTGAAGGCCCCCATTCTCATCACCAAGGTGGCGACGGATGTTTCCACGATGGAAATAGGCCCATTCGTCCTTTGGATCGGTTTTGATTGCGCTAGTAAAATTCTTCAAGGCTTCCTCAAAATCTTCGAGTCGCAAATTGCAATGTGCTTTGTTCCTATGTGCGCGTGGAATCTCTGGGTCTAACGCAAGTGCTTGGTCAAAATCCTGGATTGCTAATTTAAATTGGCCCAAGAGCCGTTTACTATTTCCGCGATTATTGTAGAAATGTCCATTCTGAGGGTCAAGAGCTATCGCGTTGTCATAGTCTTGTATTGCTCCTTTGTTGTCATCGAGGTCGTGCTTTATAATTCCTCGGTTATATAATAAAAGTGGTTCCTTAGGGTGCAGGTCTATCGCATAATTGTATCGAGCTAGTGCCTCACCCTTGTCGCCTTTTTGCTCTGCACACCATGCTCTCATCCAAAGGCCGTGCAAGTCTTGTGGTTGTAGTTTAAGACCAAGTTCGTAAAAATGGATTTTGTCGTCAAGGTCTTGCTGGAACCAAGCCAGTGTGAAAAACCCCCGAACATAGTGAGGATATTCTCTTGTGAATAAGTCTAATCTGCGCCTCGTTTCTGCCTCATTTGAAGGATCTTGAATTTCTAATAACTCGGTTAACAATTGATCTTTACCAATGTTGAGGAATTGCAGTAACTCCTTGTAACCATCTGTTCGGAGTTCCGCGAATTTGATCGTTCTTTCTTCGTTGATCTCATGCATGAAATCGTCTACGCTTGAGCAAATGTTATCGAGTAATTGTATTATCCCATTGATGTTTTTCAGGCTCCGACCAGGAATTTCTTTGGATGCTTCTTCCAGTTCCTTCTTCTCGTGTTCCCAGTGTTTAATTAGGTCTATTCGATATTTCGGATTAAAAATATCCGCACCGGGCACCAAGATTTGGAATAATCGCTTATTGAAGCCTCTATCGCGCATTAACTCCAACACCTCGTACATACAGCTTCGGGAGTGAAGAAATTCATTGCTGATTAGCATTACGACAAAATCAGAGTCGCCAACTCTATTCATGAAATCTTTGATGGATGACTTTACCCCCAGGTCTCGCACGTCTCTGAGCATGTACAGCCCAATAGAAGACAAAAACCCATCCAACTCGTCAGCCTCAGCGGAATTGTAACGGGAGTATGACAGAAAAACCTTCGGCAATTCACTCATGTCAGCGGCTTAGGTGCTTTAGTGCAAATTACAAAAATTGCATAGTATAAAGTGCGACCATGGCATTATGGCGTTTGTCCAGTACCAGTTTGTGCGATATGTCTTTTTCCGTTAGATTGGATGTAAGAGAGATCTTATCGAATTTGGGCTATCAACTTATTTATCATGGATGAATCAGCTGAGTATAATTATTTCAAAGAAGATCAAAGACTTAGCTTTTTTGTAAAACAGTCCCTAGTATTCCTAAACCGTTGGAAGGGTACGCCCGGAAGCTCTAAGAATACGGTCTGTTCATTATTGGAAAGATCTATTTCTCAACTTCTTGAGGGTCCTAGTCCCTATCCGTTAAAGAGTGCTAGCGTTACCACAATTAAGGAGCTGGAATTCCTTTTCTCTCGATTCGAATCTAGGGATCATTTAGACGTTAATGTTAGACGTAGCCTACTTAAAATTCTCTATGGATCATTAGAAGATCGCATAATGAGTGCATTGAGAGGAAAGCCCACCGAAATGATACTTGCTAACCTCGCCGATATATTTTTGAAAGAATTTCTTCCCGATTTGGCATCGCACGCCAGGATTCCACATGTTCGGAGTAATTTCCTATCGATGGATGATCTTGGGAACAAAGTCGTCAGTAGAATAGAGTTCCCACCACATTTGAGGCAAGCCGGCATATCGGTCCTACATCATTTTAGTGATATCATCGACAGTAAATACCCAGATCACAGTGTGTCTATAACTATCGAACAAAATGGAGACAAAGTTACTATGACTATCAGCTCCCCAGACGGAGAGGAGCTGGAGAAGGTCACTGAAACCTTATCAGATTATATGCAGGTGGTTAGCGGTAAGAAGAAACCAGAGGAACTTCTTTCTGATCCATTAGCAATTCTCCGATTAGAGAATAAGATATTGAACCTCACAACGGAGATAAAAATGAATGAGAAGATCATGCTTCGGGACCAAAGAGACATCGGCAAACTCCAGCAAATCGTTGATGACCAGAAGGAAATGATCGCTACGCTCATACTTCAGAATCAAAAGAAAGACGATCAACTGGACAAAAGACATGACACCTTAGTCTCGCAATTACAAGTGAAGGACGAGCGGGAATTAATGCTATTATCAGCTCTTCAAGACAGCTTGGAGAAACTGGACGAAGATAATGCCAGACTTCAGCTCGAGCAGATCAAAAACAGCCATAAAGGGCTCCTGTCCAGATTGGTGAAAGTCGTCGGAAATGGAGTTTTGGGGAATAAGGCTACAGATTTTCTGGAGCCGATTTTTAAGAAATTGAATTGAAAATGAAGGCCATTTTTCATCATATTCCTACTATGGAGGAACTCAAACGTAATTACCTGCTTTTCGACGAGTTACAAACATCTGAGTCCTTCTTAAGAGGCAATTTCAATCTTCTGCGCAGTGCAGATGCGGCCATTGCGGAAACCTTAGTGGATTTCCAAGGTCAGCTGGATTGGCTTTTTGAGAATGAGTTCATTTTGCCAAATGAGGACATAGAATCAAGACTCGTACCAGAAATTGGATCGTTCAGTCCTGAAAGAGCGCAGGCATCTCTAGCCCATTTTCATCAGATTGACAACTTCACATCAAGTGCAGGAATACTGGAATTCTTTCAAGGCATCATACAAATCAGGAAGGAATTTGGGATCAGAATATATAGCTCCGGAGCTGGATTATTTTCGATTCGGACCCCGGGAATCAGTGAGTTAGATAAAGCCCTGTCAAAAGATGCTATATCCTTCATCAATGGCTATTCAAGAGTTTACTCCCGTCTAGCGGCAATAGCCTTGAATAGATATTTTGATGACAATAATTACTACCCCCTAGTCCATGATTTAAGAATCCCGACACCTTTGGCTGAAAAGGAAATTGCCTTTGCCAATAAGATTTATGTAGTGAATCTCACAATCAAGAAATTCCCCGTACCGAAGCCAAACACAAGTTGGGAGAAGTTGAGAGATTTCAAGGCTGACCCAGATTCTACCCGAAAACGACTTGCTTTAAGAAATTGGATCACCGATGTATCGAAGCAGAACTTCACAAGGTCGGAAATAACTGACAGGTTGGATTTTTTGATTAGGGAGTACGAAGTCCACTTGGAAAATCATAGAATAAAACATAGACGATCACTGTTACAAACAATCATTGTACCCAGCATGGAGATGTTAGAGAACATCGCTAAATTCAAATGGAGCAAGGCCGCCAAAACGGCTTTTAGTCTTGAGAAAGAGAGGCATATCCTATTTGAAGCCGAGGAGAAACTGCCTGGAAAAGAATTAGCTTATATCCACAAAGCAAAATCCTGGTTAAACTCATCATCGGTTAATATTGATTAAGATAGTAAGAAACTGAACTATCTTTAAATGGAATGGAAGAAGTCAAAGGAAAGGGTTTAAATGCTTTAAGCATTATCATTATAGCTACTACGATCTTTGGGGTGGACCTGATTAGCATTACTTTGTTTGGGATCAAATTTGAAGATCTAAATCCGGTTACACTTTGGGTGACTTTGGTGGTGGTTTGGGTGTTTTTTCTGTTTAGGTATTTGCAGAGACTTCCAGGTCTATTTAAATCCTTGAGAAACGATTTTCTCGATGATAACTTTTGGAATGTGGTTTGGCATATTGAGAAGGCCTTAAAGTACGTTGATGACGAGATTAGAAAAGGTAAAGCCCGGAAAGAGTCAGCTGATAAGCAGGTTTTGTATGTTGTCAAGGATTCCCTCATGGGTAAAATAGTGACAAGCTTTCAGAGAGAAAGTGGTGAATTTGACTACCTTTATGTGCAACCGAAGGTCCTTAGGTTTCTGCAGTCCTTAGAAACCAGGGGGGAGGCAATAAGCTTAGTGCCAAGCATCTCCAGATTTTCATCTTTGGAACTGCAATGTCGCTTCTTTGATGGTGATGTGAAATTCGTGCTGAGAATGCCTCTTCCCGGAAGCCAACGAGATGCATATACCTTATATCAGCTTTTCCGACCCAATTTTCTAAATTATTTCCTTCCTATTTTTTTGGCGGCTGGAGCCATGGTCTGCTTGATTTTCCAACTCTTTTGACTGGTATGATTTTATGAGAAACCTTCTATTGATCATGGCCACCATATTTTCCTGCCAATTAGTGGGCCGAGGCAATCAAAACTGCGATGAAGGAGGGGGGACTGTAGAAGCTGCATTCTTTACTGGCGATGACGAAGACGAGAGCAATTCTCCGGAAGAAGAAGATGAATGGTATATCTGGTTGATATTAATCTTTGTATTATTCCTAGACTTGAATGGGCATTCTAAGTTTAGTGACTGGAGGAGGTGAATCGTTGCCATACCTTCAGATCTTGGCAGGAATTCCCCTAGGTGTCTTTTTTAGTTCGGAAAAGGAATAATGCGTATTTCTTCCTAACTTTCTTCGCATGTGCTAAGCCTAAGGTTATGTGCGGTAGATACGGCCAAATAGATGAAGACATGAAGTAATTCTTCGAACCGCGAGGAATAGATTACTCTGAAGCAGAGTTTACAGGGGACAACTACAACATCAGCCACTCCAATCTGTCTACGATCGTAGACTATGATAGAGACGGACACATTTCTCAGTCTGTTGGGTCGTTCGCCTACATGCCTTAGTATGGGTTCAAAAAGGCACCAGGTTCCAAAACGGAACTACTGAGGAATGAGGAAGGCGTACCAGTCTTTGACTTCAAGAAATACCGGGCCAGTATAAATGCCAGAGCTGAAGGTGGAATAGGGAAGGGGAAACTGAACCCAACGGACGGATTATTCCGGCCCATGGAATCTGTTCACAGAAAGCTCGTTTTCGAAAGACGCTACGAAACACCGGTGTTTAATCCCGGCTAGTTACTTTGTTGAAGGTGCGCCAACGGAAAAACTTTCGAAACCACACATTATCCGAAGGATAGACAAAGTGGCAATCTCTTTAGCGGGTTTCTACTCTTGGATTGAAGGAGTTAAGCATGTCGCAATAGTAACCATGCCGCCTCAGATCTATAAGGTTCAGCTGATCTACTGATAACATGGAAAAAAACACCAGTTTTAGCTTTTGTTGTACGCGTGTTTGCCTTTTTCTAATCGTCGGTCTTGTCCTTTTTCTTGGCTGTCCTAGCCGGTAGTTTGTAATTAATGTAGGCTTCGTCAATTTTCTCCGCAAACTTTGTTATGGCTGTATCGAGCTGTTTTAGCTTGTTATCACACACTTGCTTTTCGTCAGGATCTTTGCCTCTATACCCCTTCTTAGTCAATTTCTTTCGAGCCTTTAACTTCTCCAGCTCCCTTCTATAATTGCGAGGTTTGGCCAACATGCGATCTTTAACATCCGGAGGAGAATCAATCAAATTGTCCATAGTTCCTAAACTTTCATCATTGACGGCATCAATCTGTTGGTCAATGAGAAGAATTAAATTTTGCAGGGCCGAAACAAATTTGTCTTTGGCGGTCATTTCTTCTACCTCTAGTTCGTCGTCGACTTCATCATAGACCCGTTTGATCCCTGTTTTAGTATTCGGTACCGTCTCTAAAAGCTTGCTGAAACCTTCAACTGTTGGGTTTGTCAATTGTTGCGCTCCACCATCCTTTGGAGCCCCAGGAAACATGCTATCTTCACCGCCTTTTCCTTTATAGAATATTTCCTGAAGAGGGAATTTACTGAGCATCTGGTTCATGAGAGGCTTAATAAGCACGTTGCCTTGCATGGCTCTAATAGTTTCTGAGACTTGAATTGCTTGAACTTTAGCTAATAAGCTTCCCAGAGCATTATTCGTTTGCTTGAACGTAGCTCCATTTTGTTGAGCCAGAAGCATTTGGCGGCTACGCTCGTCACCAAAGGGCTGACCATTATCGGCCGGTTTCAATTTCTTTTTTGTCAGGACTTGGTAAATGCCTTTGGTATCGTCGTCGATGATGGTGTTTTGAATTTTTGGTAACAAGTCATCGTAGGCTGACTCTCCACCCTGAGTACCCTTACCTGAGTCTATCTTGAGCCCTTTTTTATTGTGCATATTGAAACTGTGCGCGTGCAGGATAAAGGAGTTAGGCTGGTGCTGTACATTCTTGTTCCTGTCGTCGCTATAAAATTCCGCAGTCTTCGCAGCGTATATTTGCGTGTTCTGTGGGGCACTAATGTCAATTGGCTTTTGGCTGCCATATCCCGGCAATTGTGCATTTTGGAGTTCCTCAATCTTCTTTTTACTGACTTCTTGTATGTAGGCAAGCTTTTCTTTCTCAGTCAACTTTTTATCGCCTTTCTGCTTGGTCTTATTTTCTTTTTTGCCGTCGCCAGTTCTATTCCGTTGAAGCACAGTATAGGAGTTATCAACTGCTCCAACGAGTTGCTTTAGTTTCCATTGTTGGGGACTATTAGATAGACTATGGACCACTTCACTTTCAGCCGTCGAGTCCTTCTTTGTGATGAATTCAGTTACTGATTTTTTTTTGGGAGTGAGATGGACTTTGGTCATACTTAATCTTTCAATTCAAAGCAATTGTAGCTAGTCGGAAATTAGATATTTCAGATGTTTCATAGAAGAATTATATGCAATTAATCAGTGAAAAATCGTTGCAATGGTTGAATACTAAGGTCATTTCCTTTTCGAACAAGAAAGTCGGTTTTTATTACTATGGCCAATGAAGCTTCCTTGGGTGATGACGGAGAATTTATGAACGATCAATACCTACAGCTAAAGCGAGCCGTTAGCAATCGATCCAATTTTGAAATTGCTTTCTTGGATCTATTTGAAGAAGATCACCTTTCTACGGTGAACCCTGCCTTACACCATGGGTTCAAATTCTTATTCTCCAATTGGAATATTGAAAGTGTTTATAAATTCTAATGATTTGATAGCACTTAAAGCGTCACTGAAAAAGCTATCAGGTATTTACAATTTTGACGTAGAGCCGGACTATAACTCGTTGATTGGCATGGCACGTCATTATATTGAAAAGAAGAATTACAGGGAGGCAATTGAAATCTATAAATTTGGTTTGGAAGCATATCCTGAAGGGCTGATGATGAACGGGTTTATCGCTCAGGCGTACCTTGAGGATGGTCAAATTGAAAAGTCAAAAGAGTTTTTCACTAAAGGACTCAGGGTTGAAATTGCGAAAGAGTCACCGATGATTTCTTGGTTCAGAGATCAACTCGATAAGTTCTGAGTATCATCAATACCTGGTTTTCGAAAACGGAATACGGTCTTTAAAGTTCATATACTACCACCGGCCGAATATCAGTCGGTAGGGAACATTGAGCTGTTAAAACCCGCTGATTTGCGATTATTTGGTCCTTTTATGCATCTCTTTCGTTAATTTTAATGACGAATAGTATGACAAGTGCTATTCTTCCTAGCTGGTGGCAGGCGGCTTTTGCTGCCTGCTCCTTTTTAGGAGCGCTTGTGGGTAGCGTTATATTCGGTTTAAATAAAGTTTCGGGTAGGCTTACGGGCCTTGAATGAGCATTTTTCTTTTCCTTCCAAACACACCAAAAATTGTATTAGCAAGCCCTTCTGCGTCGAGATATGCGGTTCGCAGACTTCTCTTCTAAGCGCTGAGAGGTTCCGTAATTGAAAATTGGACAACTAGAAGATGGCCCATCTCATGAAGTGGGTATTCCGGGACCCTCTGGTTGTTGTTCTATCCTGATGAGTTAGCGAATTCCGTCGACGAACGGCTTCTCTTCTGCCGGCTTCCATTCATCCTGAACTTTCTTCATCCTGTCCGCTTCTTCAAAATGAGGCCTTATCGCCAACTACTTTCGAATTGTTATCAAAATTTAGAAATCATGAAGCAAACGATATTGGTAGTGGATGATAACCCTATGGTCACATCTTTTCTTACTTCCTTTTTACAAGAGCAATATACTGTCGTTCCTCATTCCGACCCCAAAACAGCCTTGGCTGAATTATCCGAGATTGATCCGGATCTGGTATTGTTGGATCAAAATTTTAACAGCCAGATCACTGGCCTGGATGTACTTCGAAATTTGCGGCTTTCAGGGTTTTATAAACAGCTTCCAGTCATTTTACTTTCGAGTGAGTCATGTAGTCAACTGCGAATAGAGGCACTCACCTTAGGTGCAAATGAAGTGCTGTGTAAACCTTTCAACCCAGTCGAACTTCAAGTGAGAATCCAAAGGGAATTTTCAAAAAATTTAAGCCTGGTGGCATGATGTTGAGGGATCCGGAAATAGTAACCGTGGGACTAAGTTCTACGCTTCTTGCAGATGACTTTGGGCCGGTTGAGGGCTATAACGGTCAGGAGGAACTGATTTGCGCCCTCAAGGCCCGAAGCAACACGAAAAAACCATGGCCAAAACTGATACTCACAACGGCAGGTATTGATTATCCGGCTTATGATCAAATTGCTGGTTTTTTGGAAGGGTATGAAACCTCAACGCGACTGGTGGTTCTCGATCACAAATGTTCGCCTGAACGTTGTGCTATTGCCAGAGATTACCGTGTTTTCGATTACCTGGATTTGGAGACGAACTCCGCTGATCTCCATTTCCGTCTGAATACGATCTTGTCCTGTTTGACTGAAACCAATCGGGCACTAATGGTCGGGAACCAGAAGATTTCTAAACCAAAACGGCTATTTGATATTCTGTTGGCAGCGATACTTCTGCTGCTGCTCAGCCCGCTTTTTGTTGTTGTAGCGTGCTTGATTTGGATAGAATCGCCCGGGAAAGTGTTTTATTTTCAAGAGCGCGTAGGGACGAATTACAAGGTCTTTAAGTTTTATAAATTTCGATCCATGCGGCCCAACGCAGAGCGCGAAGTTTCCTCACTCAAAAACGAAAATAGTTATACCAGGCATCAGGAGGAAGAACTGATCACGAGCGGCCCCCAGTTGTTGGGTGACGAAGGTTGGGTTACGGAAGACTTATTCCTTCAGCGGGTTCAAACTGAAGAAGCCAATGCTTTCTTTAAAGTGAAGGACGATCCCCGAATAACTCGGATTGGAAAGTTTATTAGGAATACCAGTATAGACGAATTGCCACAACTCTTTAATGTGTTGATAGGGGATATGTCTATTGTTGGAAATCGTCCATTGCCACTTTATGAGGCTGAGAAGCTTACATCCGACAAATGGATAAAGAGGTTTCAGGCGCCAGCTGGAATCACGGGCCTTTGGCAAGTCACCGAACGTGGAAAAGCGGGGAGTGGCGCAGAAAGTCGTAAGCAATTGGACGTTGCGTACGCAACTAACCACTCTTTTTGGACGGATATGGTGATCCTTCTCAAAACACCACTGGCAGCTTTCCAGCAAGATAACGTTTAACCAATTTCAATAATGAGTACTATTAAATTAGCAATGACATGGGTGATATGGCTTATGACATCCCTTTGTCTTACACGTTGCGTGGACAGAAATCTCGGTGATGTTGAGTCTTCGGCTTCACTCTTGGAGGCAGATCAGCACATGGATTTCACCAACTTCACTACCCATCGAATCAATGTACAGATGGAAGGTGTCCAGCGCAGACCCATTGACGGACTCATGGTCAATTTTTATGACCGTGATCAGGTGGTCCCTGGCCTGGAGTTGGTCCGAGGTTTGGTCAGAGATGGATCTTTTTCTACGGATGTGAATTTAGGAAATCATGTCTCCGAGCTTGTGATGGTCACAGATTACATAGGCCTCAAAGACTACTTGGTCGTGCCAGTTGAAAATTTAGGCGGCATTGCAGTAACGGGGTACAATTCGCCATTCGAAAGTTTGAAGACTATACCCGGGCAAAGTGATCTCAACAAGCAAATAACAAGTGATAAAAATACCTCCGGTCGGAGTTTTAGTTTATCCTGGGACGATATAGGCACCTACGACGCTGCAGGTGTTCCGCATTACCTGGAACCCGAAGGAGATGTGGTCACTTCGGAATTACTTTCATTTATCAATGCCTCCTTGCCGGAAGGAAGGCCTGTTCCAACTTATCACCCAGACTACCTCGCAGCGGGAACGCAGACTAATTTAGTCATCGAGGAGTCGGCCGATGTGTGGATGACTTTTGTACATGAGGGAGCGGGCTACAGAAATGTATTGGGTTACTATGTTTACCCTACTGGGGAGCCCCCCAATTCTCCGGAGGAGCTGGAAACAATAAAAATTGCGTTTCCGAATGCCTCTTTTCAGGGTAGTGGAGGAGGACTGCAAACGGGAGATAAGGTGTACCTGGGACAATTTGAGCCCGGTGTGACCATCGGGTTTACACTTTTCGCCAATGGGTGGCGCGATGGAGCTGTGGGCCTGGGCCGACATCAGGTTTTTTCTAACAATGAGTTGAACCCCGAGTCCACTGCCGAAAACCGGCAGCATTCGGTGCTGCTTTGGGATGCATCCAATGAACTTTTTTTGGTCGGTTTTGAAGATTTAAATAGGGATAGCGGAAGTGATAATGACTTCAACGATGCAGTTTTTTATTTAACAGCGAATCCCATTGAAGCGATTTCCAGGGAAAATGTGAACCCCATAGATAAGCCTGAGGATTCCGATGGCGATGGCGTGAACGATACCTATGACGAATTTCCACATGACAGTCGGTACGCTTACACTTATTCTTACCCATCAGAGAACGGCTTCGGAACGTTTGCGTTCGAGGACCAGTGGCCCGGATACGGTGATTACGATTTCAACGATCTTGTAGCTGATTATCAATTTAAACGCCTGGCCAATGGAACCAATTCCATGGTTCAACTCGAAGCGAATTTCATTATCCGTGCCGTGGGTGCCGGATTCAAGAATGGCTTTGGTTTTCAGATGGCCATTTCGCCTGCTGCTATCTCCATGGTATCCGGGAGTTCTCTGCGAACGGGCCTCTTTTCACTCAATAGCAATGGTACTGAAGCTGGCCAGACCCAAGCGGTAATTCCCGTAACCGACGATGTACATCGTGGTTTTGAAGGTTATGGTTTCATTAATACCGATCAAAGTCTTAGTCATCAGCAACCAGATACACTCAATGTGATCGTGGCGTTTTCGTCGCCACTTGCATTGGATGAAGCCGGTATTGCACCATTTAATCCCTTTTTAGTGATCAACCAGGAAAGGGGGAGGGAAGTCCATATCTCCGGTTATGCGCCGACGGACCTGGTGGATCCAGGTTTTTTTGGGCAAGGAAATGATAATACCCAGGTTGCAGAGGGTGTTTATTATCGAACTAAAACAGGCTTGCCGTGGGGTATGAATGTGCCGGTAAGTTTCGATTATCCCTTGGAAAAAGTAGACATCAGGGAAGGTTATAATCATTTCGTTTCCTGGTCCCAAAGTGGTGGGTTCTCTTTCATGGATTGGTACATAGAGAAAGATGGTTATCGGTCACCTGGTAAGATCTTTCAACGATAGATTAAGCCGATACCTAAGTAAGCCCGGAGTTAGCCTTCGGGCTTTTTTTGTTGCAACGATTAGGAATAGATTTACGACATTCACACTGATCCTGTAATAAGCTCAGTGGCAAGGGTCAGTTTAGGTTCACATGCTGATCCGAATGGCTTGCAAGAATGGATATAGCATCGGAGGTGGATGTTGTTTAACCCACTATGGACCAGGCAGATTCCTTCAGCGTTTAGTCGAATATTTTAATTAACAGATAAAGGCTTCACAGCGGTCCAATGCTTGGGCCGCTTAGCATTCCTCAGGGACATGATGGGAGTTTCTATAAATCGGTAGGATAGACTAGCCAACACAAAGGTGAAGAAGAGGGATCCGGCGTAAAGGGCTAGATCATATGATAAGCTTGAGACATCCATCCCCTGAAGGACGGACAGGGTGCAAGTGATTGCGATCGTATGGTACATGTAGATTCCGTAACTGATGTTTCCCATCTTTATAAGCCCTGGTTTCTCCAGGAAATGGTACAATGAACGACGATGTATTATGTTCATAATTAGACATAGAAAGACGATGCCTTCCAAGTGTGATTTAAGCACCCAGTCAATGTCGAGAAAAAATAAGAGCAGCAGGAAGGCAACAGCAATGAAAAATGTCAAGTCACTCCTTACAATCTGCAGTAAGGAAGAACTCTTAATGAGCATGGCTGCTCCGATTCCCCCGATGGCCATTTGCTCGACGGGAAAAAGTTGGAGCAAATAATATAGGGAGTTCATAGTTTTGGAGTAGACTGCTCCAAGACCTATAAATTCTTGGACACCCAGCTTGAATAAGATAAATCCTATTAAAAACTGATAGATGTTTTTATGGAACAACTGAATGGCAAAGGGCCAGATAAGGTAGAATTGTTCTTCGACCCCCACAGACCATAATTGATTGCCACCCACCAGTTGGGGCTGAATGATACGGAGTAGATTAGGCAGAAACAGGAGCAGAAACAGTCCGGCATAGGGTTCGAATCGGAGGAGGTCCGGATCAAAACCAACGGCTATTCGAGGTATGGCGACCAGGGCCAATATGACTACTAAAAAATAAACAGGCCAGAGCCTGAGAACGCGTTTCCAATAGAAAAGCCGGATGTTCAAACTACTCTTGAACTGGACCTCTTTTAGCAAAATGTGAGTTATCAGAAACCCACTTAACACAAAAAAGAACCCTACGGGCATGTGGCCCAAATGATCGATTACTGCAATTCCCCAGCGATTGGGAAGGCCCTGCCACGCCTTATATTGCTCTAGGTGATGGATAATTACTAGGGTGGCTGCGATAAAGCGCAAGCCGTGCAATCCGGGAAAATAGCCAGTCTTGGACATTTTTTTTGTTTGAAGATGCCCAAGGCCTACACAGCAAGTGCGATTAGCAGGGTAAAGCGCCCAAGGTCACCGCTGAGTGTAGGTAATTGGGTGCCCAGCCACTTCTTATTGGCCCTTTTTCCATTGGTCTGCCAAAAAGTGCAATTTGAGCTAATTACTGCGCAACTCGGCGGTCGTTTTCAAATGCCTTTTTCAGCTCCAATACTTTCGAATGCATTAATTGAAAAACATGAGACAGTTATCAAGCATTCTCGTTCTCTTACTCGCAAAGGTCGTGTACTCCCAACCGACAGTTTTGCCTCTCGAAGCACAGCATACGGTGGATGAAATAAATCGTGTTTCACATATTTTGGGAAAGCCTGAGGTTTTGGATTCGCTGGTCAGGCAGGCAATCAATAATTCTCCGACACTTGCATCGTTTGAGCACGATCAGGCGCTATACATGGAGGAGTTTCACCAGAAGAAAAGAAACTGGGTCAGTAGTTTTCGCCTGGCGGTGAACGTATTTAGTGTCGATACGAGAGCTTACGGTGATCAGTCAGTAACCACGACAGGTTTGCTCCCTAACGTGGGCGTGAGTTTGGTGATAGATCCTGAAAAATTCATCAACAGGAAAAGCTACATGCGCCAAGCCCAGCAAAAGTACCGCCGATCCATTCAGCAACAGCGTGCTCAGCAGCAGACGCTGAAAGTGTACATTGCCAATCTATTCTATGAATACCTGGAGTTGCTGGAGTGTGCGCTTATGAAAAAACACATTCTTGAAACCCGCCAGCAACACTATCTCACCTCGGAAGTCTCCTTCAAAAATGGAAGCATCGGGTATGAAAACCTGATGATTATTCAGAATAGCGTGCAGCTCGCTGAGCAGGACGTTTTGAAAGCCAATATCCAGGCAGACAAGAAACTCAGTGAAATAGAAATCATTACCGGAATCAAATAACCATGTCTCTATACGAATTCATTCGTGTGCTCTACTACAATTGGAAGCTGATTGTACTTAGCACGCTGGTCCCCACCCTGGCGATAGTTTTTTTCACCAGGAATATGGAGCGACAATATCAGTCGAGCACCATGTTATATACCGGAATTGCCTCAGGTTATAGTATAGAATCCGGGGACGGCAAGAGAATTGATTATCATATGGTCAACAATGCCTTTGATAATTTAATTAGCCTGATCAAGTCTCGGCAAACGCTAGAACAAGTAGGGCTCCGGCTGCTAACCAAACATTTGTTAGCGGATGGAAAAAAAGAGCACGTCGGGCAGCAGGCTTACCGGGACCTGCAAGAAGTATTGCCCCAGGCTTCCAGAGACTGGATAGATACAACAAGTTACCGGTATACTTTAGACCGAGCTTGGGGTCAGTATCAGGCGGGCGATCCTGTATTCCGGAAATTGATCCTGGGAGATGCCGGACCCTATAGCGTAAAAACGCTGGCTAAAATCGAGGCGAAGCGGGTGAAATCCAGCGATATGGTTCAATTAAAATATTCTTATAAGGATGCGACCATAAGCAAGCAAACTTTAGATGTCCTATTGGAGGTTTTTATCAGTCGCTATAAGGAGTTGAAATCTGCCGAAACAGGTGATGTCGTGGCTTACTTCGAGGAGCGGCTCTCGGATATTAAAACGAGGCTGACTGAGGCAGAAGACAAGCTAACTACTTTTCGCAGCAAAAATCGAGTCATCAACTACGGTGAGCAAACCAAGGCCATTGCTATAAAAAAGCAAAATGCTTTGGAGGAATACGCCCGCCGCAAGATGCAGATGCAGGCCAATCAAGCGGCCCTTCAACAGATTGAGGAAAAACTTCAGGTTCGCAAACACATTCTGACGCAGAATGCCGCGCTTTTGGAACGGAAGCAGGCTTTAGCGGATGTTACGGCCGAAATCGCCAAGAAAGAAGCCTTAGAAAAGACCGAAGAACTCCCGAATATGCTGGATTTGCAGAAACGCTTGAAGCAGCAGATAAAGATGGATGTGCACAAGCTCTTCAATTATTCCAATACGAAAGAAGGCCTACCTAATCAGCAATTGCTCAATGACTGGTTGGATCACCTAATAGATGTTAAAAAGGAGCAAGTACAGGTCGAGTTATTTACCCGGCGCCTGGCGGAGTTGAACGCTGAATATGACCGGTTTGCCCCACTTGGTTCAACCATCGATCGATATGAGCGCGAGATAGACGTGTTTGAAAGAGAATACCTGGAGGTGCTTCATGGGTTGAACATGGCCAAACTGAAACAGCAGAACATACAATTGAGCAGTACGCTCAAGGTCCTGGACAGCCCCAAGTATCCAATGGATCCGATGGCTGGAAAGCGGCTGTTGATGGTCTTAGCCTGCTTTCTTTTTGGACTTATCGCCTCTGTGGGCAGCATTGTCCTATTTGAGCTTCTTGACACCAGTCTCAGGGAGCCGGGCCGGGCGGAGAAGCTTACGAAGATGTCGGCATTGGGTGTGTTTCCAGAGATGGAAAACAACCCTGATTCCAACATGGCTTTGCCCTTACTGTTGGATCAGTTTGTAGACCAACTGTTGATTGAAAGCGATCAGGAAAACCAGGACAAGAAAATAATAGCGCTTGGGAGCACGATGCCAGGAACTGGCAAGACCTATATAGGGGCATTATTAAAGCAACACATCGAGCTCAAGGGGTATACATGCTGTGTTTGCCACGGGTCTGATGAGCCAGAGGTGGAGCGATTGAGCGCAGATGTCGTATTGATTGAGATGCCTTCCCTGGTGAAAGGGGGTGTCCCGCTTGATCTCTTGAAAAAAGTACATACCCACTTGTTCGTAGAGCGGGCCGACCGATCATGGGGCTCCGCTAACAAACGTTGCCGTGACTTTCTGTTTCGGCACTTGGACCAACCCAAAATGTTTATTACGCTCAACCTCGTAAAGCGCCGTTTTCTCGATAGTGTATTAGGGGATTGGGCGGATTCAGGATCCCTGAAAGGCCGCATTAAGGGTTATTTAAAGCTGGAGCCTGGTAAAACACTTTGTCAACTATGAAGAAAGAAGATATTGTCTGTGTAGCCATGACGACCTGGGATGGAGATTACGTCAAGTCAGTCGTGAAATTGACCGAAGCACTCAGCTATTCTGCGAAGGTCCTTTTTGTAAATTATCAATATACATGGAAGGATCTTTTGATGGCCCTTGTTGGTAGGAGTCCCGCGCCATGGAGGAAGATGTTGGGCCTACATCCTAAGATTGAATGTCCTATGGAAGGAAGAGAGGTTTTTGTGCTGACACCTCCACCTGTTTTACCAATAAATTGGATAAGAAATAAGAAATGGCACAGTTTATTGAATCATTTCAATGGACTGGTGCTTGCCCGGAGCATCCGATGGGCCATGGGAAAGCTAAAAATGTCTTCACCGATCATGATCAATGCATTTAATCCTGTGGTGGGAGTGGCCTTGCAGCAAAGAATTCCTGCAAATAGGACTTACTATTACTGCTACGACGAAATTGATCAGAGTCCCTGGTGTCAGAACCACGGAACGGATTATGAAAAATTATTAACCCCCCGGTTAGCCGGAATTCTGGCAACATCCGAAGGGCTCGTCGAAAAATTCCGCAAAGATCACGAGCGTGTGGAATGGTTGCCCAATGGGGTAGACTATTCGCTTTTCAATCGGGTACTATCCAGACCTGCTTCGGTGGCGGCGAAGAGAATCTGCTTTCTGGGATCCCTTGATTTTAGAATAGACTATGACCTATTGTACCAACTAGCCAAAGGTCTACCCCATGTGATTTTTGACCTGGTGGGCCGGGTAGTTGAAAAACAGGCCGTCAACACCCTGCTAGCCCTGCCCAACGTTCAGGTGCACGGCGCCAAGTCACCTGAAGAGCTTCCCGAATACCTCTCTCGGTCGACTGTGGCAATTATTCCATTTATTAAGAATGAATTTACAAGGAATATCTACCCAATGAAGGTCAACGAGTATCTCGCCGCGGGGCTGCCAGTGATTACGACCGATTTTGCCCCTTTAAAGGGATTTCAAGGTTTAATTCAGGTAGCTCCAACTATTGAGAAATTTCTTGAAGGAGTAAATCAGGCCCTTGAGGAAAGCGATCCCACCTTGGTACAGACCCGACGTAACCTTGCGAAATCTAATAGTTGGCAAGCGCGCTCTCAGGTTTTCTGGGATTTCCACGGCAAATGCCTTCAATCATGAGGTACTTCCTTCAAAAGCTCACAAGAAACAGCACTTTTTCTTTTTTGAGAGGAAGCGCAATCGCTTCGGCCCTGGGCATGCTGATATTCGCCCTGCTGGGAAGGAACCTGGGGGCAGGGTTATTTGGTAGCTGGGTACTATTTACTACAGCGGTAAGTATGGTGGATCTAGTGAGGATTGGCCTTCTAAAAAGCGGCTTCCTTTGGACTTTTTCCGTAGCCCCATCTGGTCGCCGATCACAAATTGTAGGTACCATGTGGGCTGGCACCTTTTTAGTTTCATTCGCCCTGTCCGCTTGTATATTTTTTCTAGGTTGGTGCCTTGGCGGTGATTTTGTTGGTAGTGCGTTTTCGCTCTTTTTCCATTATTATCCCATTTATGTAATAGTTAGTGCCCCTTTTTATGCTGTTTCCTGGCAGCTTGAGGCCCATCGGCACTTCCAATTGAGCCAGATCGGCCGGGTGTTGACAAACGCAGTTTTTTTCGGTGTAGCCACAGCCAGCGCATGGATCGATTTCACCCTCCAGGAGCTGGCCACACTTCTTCTCGCATCGCATGTGACGGTTAATTTAGGGTTGATCTTTTGGCGGCGTGCAGATCTGAGGCTTTTTCTTCAGGCAAAGAGAACCATACTCATTGAATTGTTGCAGTATGGTCAAAGGAGCCTGGCTACCCTGGTTGGCAGCAGCGCATTAAAGGGTGTTGATCTTTATCTGATCGGTTGGGCCTTGGGTCCTGAAATGGTTTCGCTGTACAGTATTCCCATGAAAGTATTGGACCTGCTGGATATTCCACTCAGAGCGATTGCAGTGACGGGCTTTCGGGACTTAGCTCAAAGTTGGAATATTGGCGAACAGGAGCGCTTTTCGCAGCAGATGCTTCGACAAGTCAAAACCGGGATGTTGATGTCGCTTGCATTAATGGTTTTGTTATTTATAGGTCACGAATTTATTTTTCTCCACTTCAAAGTGTCACAAATCGCTGAGGCGGAAGAGATCCTATTCCTGTTTGGGATTTCCATGATTTTCCTCCCTGTGGAAAAAATTCAAGGGGTGGCTTTCGATGCCATGGGACAGCCAGCGCTTAACGCCAAGAAGGTGTGGCTGATGTTGGCGCTGAATGTAGCAGGGGATATGCTTGCGCTGGTACTTTTTGAATCCATACACCTTGTGGCAATTACGACCATTTTGAATCAATTGCTTGGTGTTTGGTGGAGTTCACGGTACCTCGAAGGAGGTATTTTTAACTGGAGATTTTTCACAGGCTTCGGCTACCCGTAAGTTGCATCGAATGAGTTCATTCGTCCCCGTCTAGGTCGCATTTGACCCTCGCATTTAACAACCAGACCCGTTTTGACAGGCTTCTACTCTCATACGGTCTAACATTGAATTAAAAAAATGCTGCCAAATTTTCTATTAATCGGTGCAGGCAAGTCAGGAACAACTACGCTCTACGAGTGGCTGAAGGCGCACCCTGAGATTTTCATGAGCCCTGTCAAGGAACCCAATTTTTTTGCGTTAGCGGGTGAAACTGTTGATGCAGGAGATGACCCCCTTCAGTTGAGGCACTATCCCTGGTCTGTTACCACCAGATCTGGGTATGAGGCCCTATTTGATAAGTCCGAAGGTACACTTGTGCAAGGCGAGGCGAGTCCAATGTACCTCTACTCACCTAAAGCACCCAGCGCCATAAAAGATTTGATTCCTAACGTAAAACTTGTGGCAATCCTACGGGAACCGGTAGACAGATTGCATTCTCGGGTGATGCACCTGGCCAGAGAAGGAAGGGAGCCGAAGGGCGGTTATGCTGATATCTTTGACACAACGAGTATTTGGTGGCAACGGAATGACCTAATTCGCGAAGGGTTTTACTACAGGAATCTGAAAAGGTACTGCTCTGTTTTCCCCACTTCACAATTGAAGGTTTTTCTTTATGATGATCTGAAGAACTCACCAGATCAGGTTTTGCAAGATCTCTATTCCTTTTTAGGCGTGGATGATACATTCAAGCCAGACCTGCAAGTGAGGTTTAACCCTTCGGGAAGGATCAAAAACAAATGGCTGGACCAGCTTATTGGCCAAAAAAGTATTCCCAAAGAAATTTTGTCAAAATACGCACCTGAACTGATTCGGATGTTGAAAAGGAGTCCTTCGGCGTTTCGATTGCTAATGAGCTGGAGAGCGTCAAACCTGAAAAAGACTGTTATGCCTAAGGCCCTTCACCAACAAGTAAGTGATATCTACAGGCAGGAGATTTTGGCGTTGCAAAAATTGATTGGAAGGGATCTGACACATTGGTTGAGCGCCTAGAACTATAAAACTTCATTCCTATGCTTTTACAGACAATTTCATTTATTCTTCTATTCTACCTCTCGTTCAACGTTGGCTATGTTGCTTTTTTTAGTATCACAGCTCTTTTTAGGCGCAAGGAGAAAAGTTGGAAGGCAAGCAAAAATGCGCGGATCGCTGTGTTCGTTCCTGCCTATAAAGAAGATGCAGTTGTAGTCTCTTCTGTTGCTCAAAGTCTTAACCAACGCTACCCACGTGAATATTTCGATGTGGTCGTGGTGGCGGATTCTTTACAGCCACAAACCTTGAGGGAATTGGATAAATTGCCAGCGGAGGTGGTGGAAGTTTCATTTGATCGGAGTACGAAAGCCAAAGCACTCAATCGGGCTATGGCCACCATTAAAAAAACTTACGATATTGCAGTGGTGTTGGATGCCGACAACATAATGGCCTCCGATGTTTTATCGAAAATCAATGTCGCTTTTCAGAATGGTCATCGGGCAATTCAGGCGCATAGGACGGCGAAAAATACCGCAGGTAGCATTGCTCTGTTGGATGCGATCAGCGAAGAGGTAAACAACAGTATTTTCCGAAAAGGCCATGTATCAGTGGGGTTATCCAGTGCGCTGATTGGATCGGGGATGGCATTTGATTTCGGGCTGTTCAAAACCCACATGCGTGAGATAAATGCCGTCGGTGGATTCGATAAGGAATTGGAGTTGCGGCTTCTAAATGAACGCATTCACATCCACTACCTGCCAGACGCAATGGTATTTGATGAAAAAGTGACGAGTTCGGAGGTCTTTCAAAAGCAACGCACGCGTTGGCTGGCGGCCCAGTTCAGCTTTGCCAGCAGGTCCTTCTACGGCGCTTTTGTCCAGCTTATAACACAAGGTAAATGGGATTATATGGACAAGGCCCTGCAATTTGTGCTTTTGCCGCGCTTGGTGCTACTGGGACTGCTATTGTTGCTGAGCGTTGGAGTTACCTGGCTCACAGGAGGGTTTTTCGTTCCGGCGCTGTTGGCCCTATATCTCTTTTCATTGGGTTTGGCCATACCAAAAAGATTTTTCACTGCCAGATTAATGCGCGCGGTGGTCCTCCTGCCAAAGCTAATGCTGGCCATGGTCAGGGCAGCCCTCCGCTATAAACGGGCCCGTAATAATTTTCTTCACACCCCACACCAAATTTGATATGACCATTGGCATTGAAGCACAGCGGATTTTTCGCAAAAAGAAACATGGAATGGACATTTTCGTCCTGGAGCTCATCAGGCACCTTCAGCAGCTTGATACTGTTAACCAATATTATGTTTTTGTAAGACCCGGACCTGACAGGTGCCTGCAGGAGACCGCCAATTTCCATTTGGTGGAGCTACCGGCATTTTCCTATCTGGACTGGGAGCAAATCGCACTACCGAGGTATTCCAAACGACTGGGGCTTGACCTAATGCACTGTACAAGCAACACCGCGCCATTTTTTCAAGGTTGTCCGACCTTGCTCACGGTCCATGATGTGATTTATCTTTCAGACCCTGCTGCGAAAGGCGGGAGTTTTTACCAACAACTAGGTCATTATTACCGACGATGGGTCGTACCTCAGGTGGCAAGAAAAGCCGCGGGGATCGTCACCGTTTCCGGATATGAGAAAAAGATCATTTCTAAGTTTCTGGATAATAACGCCATTAGTCACATTTACAATGGCGTATCCAATCAATTCTATTTACCAAATAGGGAGCAGCGTTTTGCTGATTTGCCAGAGGAATACATCTTCTTCCTCGGGAACCTGGCCCATAAAAAAAATATGCCCAACATGTTACGGGCTTATGGTCAATATGCCTCAACATCAAAAAATTGTCTTCCACTGGTCATTGGTGAGACCTCACCGCTGGAACTGGAGCAGGCCTTAGCAAAATTGGAATTACCTCACTTGCGTTCAAGGATCAAGCTGCTTGGATATGTTCCACACCAGCTACTGCCCGAGGTGTACCGACGGGCTTCCTTATTTGTTTACCCATCCCTGCGGGAGAGTTTTGGGATCCCCATTTTGGAGGCCATGGCTTCCGGAACTCCTGTAATTACAAGTACCTATGCCTCCATGCCCGAAGTTGCCGGAGGCGCAGCAATGCTGGTCCAGTCCCGTGATTACCGGAAACTAGCTGTTGCGATTAGCGACGTTCTGGATAATGAGTCCCTCAGGAAAGACATGATTGTTCAAGGCTTTGAACGAGCGATGGAGTTCAGCTGGGGAAAAGTTGCAGCGCAATACCTTGCGAAGTATGAGGAGACTGTCAGCGGAGGTGTCAAGGAGGCAGCCTGAGTTATTCTTTCAATTTATTGTGGCCTGCCAGCACCACCAACGCCAGGCTTGAAAAAGCCAATGTGCCGGTAGGCAGTTGGGTCAGGAGTCCGTTGGTATAACTCGAGATGCAAATACCAACGAAACCGCAGTAAAATGCCAGGGATGTTTGCTTGAGCAACGATGGGTGCATTTTCCAAAGTAACCGGCCTAGATACAACAAAATGACGATCAACATCAACAGATAGATAGCAAGGCCGATGATACCAGTTTCCATCCAGATGCGCGTGTAATGACCATCTGTTCCGATTTCTGCTAACAATGTCCCCGGACTGAATCTTTTTCCCCAATATCCCGCGCTTCCAATGCCCCCTCCAAAGGGTTTGTCACCTAGATAGTCAGCAAGCACTTTTTCTCTTTCCAAACGCACCCTAAGTGAAGGATCGTTGGTGTCGAGGGCACTCCGCATTCTTTGAACCTGATAATTTGATTGGAGTAAAGAGGTGTATTTAAGGAAGACAAATGCCCCGAGCACAATGAAAGACCCGATAAGGATTACCTTAAAATTTCTTGAGAAAAGCAGATATACGAATGATCCTACCGCTATGATCGCCAGCGGGCCACGGGATCCGGAAATCAACAGCGAATAGAACCCCAATATGCCCACTAGCAAATAAAACAGCCTGTAGCGTATAGGACCCTGAAATATGCTGATAAGTCCAAAGACCATGGCCGTATGGGCCTGGCTCGCTCCGAATTGGGCGGCATCACTGTAAAAAGAGAATACCCTCAGCTTGCCGAAAAGAACATGGGTGTTGGCAGCGCCGGCATTGAGCCATTGTTGTTCTACGTCGGTAACGCCAAAAAAATGCTGCTTGATACCCCAAAAAGTACCTGCCAAAGACCAAGTGGCCCATACTACCAGGAAGATATCAAGTTGGGAGCGTTTTTGAATGACGAAAAACGTGATAACTGAAACTAATAGCGGATAAAAGGACAACCCCCTATTCGCATAAAACCATGCCGCTAAACTAGGTGAGCTCGGATTAGCAAGCTGCAGCAGGGAATAAATCACCCACGAGGCAAGCGCAATCAGGTAGATGTTATTTATTTGACCTATTGAAGCCTCTTTATTCTTACGGAAAAGGACGGCCAATAGGGCAAGTAACAAGAGCACATCAATACTTAAGCCGAAAGGTATGCCTGGGAGATAACGTCCGAGGGCAGATATCAAAAAGGATGCAATAATAGTTGCGAAATAGAAGAGGGGAGGTTTCTGAAAACCTATTACGGTAAAAAATAAGCCCAGAAGCGCTGAAATCAGCAATATGCCTGCAACCATTCCGTAGGAGGAGACGATCCAGGCTACTAGAATGGCCCCGGCTGTCAGGCCTAGGACCTTCAGGCTTCCGATGATTCTACTTTGCTGCAAATGTTTGTTATCAGATGGGCGCAGTTGGTTTATTGGGTCAGTTGGCCCAAGACGATCGTTTGTTGAAATGCCACATAATTCCAGCCAGGGAAGCTTTGAGATGAGCTATCTGACCCTGACATAGATATTTTAGTACGGACTTGGGATAACTGACAAAGGCAAAGAAGCTAAAAAACGCGATTTTGTGTACTAAGCCGAAATGCCTACGCATAAATAAAATTCGATTCCGGGTCATGTAATAGGTTTTCAAAGTAGATGATTTTCCGGTGGTCATAGATTCTTTGTGCAAAACATGGCTTCCAAAATCTACTAGTACCTTGTAGCCAGCCTGCTGAAACCTGATGGACCAATCTAGTTCTTCATAATATAAAAAATAACTCTCGGATAACAGTCCCACTTTCTGGACACGTTCCTTTGATGTGAACATGGCCGCTCCGTGCGCAAAGGCGGTGCAGGTTGTTTTGTCAATCTGCCGAAGTTGCTGTCGATAACCAATGGCCCTATTTCGTCCGGTCCATGGATTGATGGCACTGGCTCCACCATATTGTAATACCTGCGGCTCGTCGAAATAGGCGATTTGCGGACTCAAAATACCTGCAGTTGGTGCCGCTTCAAATGTCTCAAGCAAACGGGATATCGTGCCACGAGGAACAATCGTGTCGTTATTGAGAAAAAGCAAGTACTTGCCTTTGGCTGCCTGGATACCTAGGTTGTTGCCTCCTGCAAACCCTAAGTTTTTCTCGCTTCTGATCAATCTGATTTCCGGGTACCGTCTTTTCAAAAAACTCGCATCGTCTGTCGACCCATTATCAACGATGATAATTTCCAATAGCCTGTACTCCTGTTCTGACAAAGACTTTAGTAGATCCAGGGTTACCTCGGGGTTATTGTAGACCACAGAGATCACAGAAATTTTCCTCCTCATGCTCTTTCGGATTTTTCCCAGCAGATCATTTCTTTGTTTCGGGCTAAAAAGAGGAGGCCAAGAAACACACTGATGTTCATGAATGTGAAATAGAAGATAGGCAGTCCAAAACGGATCCTTTTACCCACCTGTTCAAGACAATAGCCAAGCGTCGCGTAAACGTAGAAAGCTATTTGTAGTGCACTCGCTACAACAAAAAGGGGCTCTCCTGACATGCTTAAAGCGATTGACGAAATGAATAAAAGCAACAGACTTAAGGGAGCCAAAGTCCATCTCAGGAAGCGATGGGAGAAAAGCTGAAACGCTAGTGTTCCATATCTAAACGGGTTCAATACATGTGCGAGTCTCCAGCAGGCTTGCAAGCCCCCAGCGGAGATCCGCACTTTTCTTTTAAGTTCCTCGGCGACATTGGCAGAACCAGTTTCCATGGCATATGCCGTAGGCTCATAGGCGACACGAAACCCGTCCCTTGCAAGTGCGACCGTGAGCACAAAGTCTTCGATAATGCAAGGCTCAGGCTTTTTGAACAGATGCGTTCGGATGGCCCATAGTTCACCAGCGGCGCCGACGACAGTGTGCAGTTGGGCATCCATTTGCTTTAGCCAGGACTCATATCGCCAGTAAAGACTTTCGCCCTGAGATGCGTTGGTACTGCTCTCAGCTACCTTTTTCTCCCCGGCAACTGCCCCCACACGATTGTTCTGGAAATGTTGTGCCAAATTCTTAATGCCTTGCGCGTTGATCATAGCGTTGGCGTCGGAGAAAATAGTGATCGGAGTGGTAACAGACCTGATAGCCCTGGCCATTGCCTCTAGCTTGCCTGCCCGGGCAGGTTTGTACATCAGCTGTACCCTGGGGTTGTTTGCAACGATCCGTGACGTAGCATCCGTGGATCCGTCCGTAATGATGATTGTGTGGATCTTATCCATGGGATAGTCAATCATCAAACAGTTTTTGATTTTTTCTTCAATGCAGCGCTCCTCGTTATAGGCAGTAACAATGTGGGTTACATAAGGCAGGTCATCATCTCCCAGTTTGGGTAGCTGGGTCTTGCGATTGCGGACCAGGTACTTGAGTAAGAGCCCATAGCCGAAATATGTATAAACTATAATCGCTGTACTTACGCTAAAAATAAGAATCCATTCTAATTCCATGACTTGTAAAATTTTCAATGAAATTAGCGGGGGGTGGACTTCAAAATGCCCTTAAACTGCCGTATCTACGTACGCGACCGACGAATGGTAATTCTAGCGGGTCAAATCAATTTTAGCTTATTGAGAAGGTGCGGTTTTTGGCCTCTGCTGATAGGTATGACATGATCCTCAATCAGCAAGCTGCTATCTTCAATGTCCACGATCTTTTCCATGTTGATGATAAAGGATCTATGGACTTTCACAAACTGATTGGATTGCAGTTTAGCTTCCACGTTTTTGAATGTGGTCTGAACGACGTATCCTTTTTCCGACGTTTTGAAAATTGCATAATCACCTTTGGCTTCTACGAAAAGTATGTCCCTGACATTTATTCGTACAATCCTTGAATTAGCCTTGATAAAAAGGCTTTCGCTGTTGAAAACACCGCCGGAGCTTTCACCCTCTTGGTGCGCACCCATCGCGAGGTGATTATTGATAGCAATCTCAATCCCCGCATTGATGTCTTTCATGCCATACGGTTTTACGATATAACCGTAGGGGCTATGTACTGCTGCCTTCTGAATGGTGTCATTATCAGCATAGGCAGTGGTGAAAACAAACGGTATGGCGTGGTGGGCTTTGATGTACTCGGCCAGGTCTATGCCTGTTTTTTCTCCCTTTAATTGGATGTCCAGGAGGACCAGTTCGGCAGACTCCTTTTCCATGATTGAAGTGGCATCATCGTACGATTCTGCAATTCCAACTACCTTATGATCCAATATCTCCAGCATATCTGACAAGGAGGCGGCAATCTGGGGATCATCTTCCACGATTAATATATGGTAGCCCATACCGGTTTATTTGTTTTCCATTGGAAAATATAAGGTAAATGTTGTGCCTTGCCCAACTTTGCTTTGGACTTTTACGGCGCCCCCATGCAATTTCACAAATTCCTCAACAATGGCCAGCCCAAGCCCAGTTCCTTTGACATTCCCAACGTTGGATCCTCGAAAAAAACTTCCGAAGAGCTTGTCTTGATCCTCCTGGGGAATCCCCACGCCATGGTCTTGTACCGCCACTTCCACCGACTTTTTGTGGTAGACGGTGCTGACTTCTGGTATTTGCGCATCTTCCGAATACTTGATGGCATTGTCAAGCAGATTGGTCATGACATGATGAAAAAGGGTCTTGTCCATCGGGAGCAGTTGAGGAGTTCCAACCACTTCATTGGCAACTGGTAGGTTCTGGGAATGGTAGTCGTCAAGTACCTCATTGCTAATAAATTCATGCGGAAAAATCGGTTCCGGTCTGAAAGGTATCTTCTTCGATTCAAGTTGTCCGATCAGCAATATATTGCCAATGAGCTGATTCAGCCGATCAGCATTGTGGCTGATCCGATCAATATTCGTTTTGATCTTTTCGGGGTTGGGTCCATCTTGTTGACCTATCTGGTGGTTTACCAATTCGAGGTTAGCCTTGATAGTTGTTAGTGGCGTTCGAAGCTCATGAGAAGTCATGGCCACAAACTGGGACTTGAGGTTGTTCAACTCCTGCTGCTGCTTCAAGGCGTTTTCCATGCTTTCCTTTGCTTTTTTGATCTCGGTAATGTCCCGGATGAAGGCCGTAAAGTACTTCTTATCACCATGTTCCAGAGGAAATATGGTCAGCTCTATCGGGAATTCCTCATCGGTTTTGCGCACCGCGGTAATTTCGATCCTACTGTTGAGGACTGGTCCCTCGCCGGTTTCGAGGTATTTTTTCATTCCAGCGGTATGCGCTTCGCGGTACTGCTTGGGAATGATGGTATCACTTAGTGGTTTATTGATCACTTCTGCCGCTTTGTATCCAAAGATCTTTTCCGCCTGCGGACTCCATTCAAATATCAATCCTTGTTGGTCGATGGAGACCAGAGCATCAAGTGACTGATCGAAAAGTTTTTTCAGCTGTTGATTCTTAAACTCATTCTCCTTTCTTAATAACTTCTGCTCTGTGATATCCATGTGGATGCCTATCGAGCCTATGATTGCACCGCTTCGGTCATAGTTTGGCGCGCCGCTTATTACCGCCCACTTTTTCTTACCTGATTTAGATCTAATGCTTACTTCATAAGAGCTAGATACACCTGCTTGTCTTTTTTGATTTTCCTTGGCAAGAATGTCCTTCTCTTCCTCCGCTACCAGAAGGTCTGATGCATTTTGACCCACCATCTCCTCCAAGTCATACTCGAGAAAATTTAGTAGTGACTTATTCGCAAATTGGATGATTTCGTCATTATCCACCTCCATTAAGCCCAGTTGGATATTATCAATGATCCTACGGTATTTTTCCTCATTGGCCCGTAGAGATTTTTCAGCCTCATCTTTCATAGCCATCACTTCCTGAATTAACTCATACCAAAAACCACTTTGGAGGCTATTGGCAAATTGTTTGATCACATCGAGGTAAGGTGCCAGGGCCGAATCAGAGAGCTGGTTGTTGCTTTCTCTTCCGTCGTAAAGTTCCAGGATACCAAAGTCGCCTAATTTGAAGTAGGCGAACCGACCGGCAGTGTCTATCGGCGAAATGATCGAGTGGTCCAGTACAATCAGTGGTTGGTGGTCGAGGTATTTCTTGTATACCTTAATCGGTAGTTCCGTCTCCTCCGGAGCTTCTGGCATGGAATAAATTCGCTGTAACCCGAGTGTATTTTGATTGCCCCCATTGATCTTCCAGGCGGCGCCGAACGTGAGGGATTTTCTTGAAAGTAGCTTTTTAATGAATTTCTCAGCTGTCTCCTTAGGGTTTTGGTGATGAAGGTTCGTTAGACTCAACTCGTAGAGTAGAGAAAGTAGCTCGACAGTTTGTGGTGTATCCATGGACTAGGAAAAGGTACTGACAACAATTGTTTTATTGTAGAGCTCGAGAAAACCTGAGTCTCCCGATGAGATCTCTCCTAACGTCAGCGCACCTTCTACGTGTGCGGGTTTTCGATCTTCCAAAATCTTAAGAACGGTCTCAAGCTCTTTTTCAAAATCATCTTCAAGATACAAATTCCGTGAAATGCAATCGAGCGTCAGGCACTCCCTAATACCCGCCCCCGTAGAAAAGACAGCTTCTTTTGCGGCTTTGCACGCGCTATTAATTAATTGTGAACGCTGGCCTTCCAGAATATACAGTGATGTATTTTCCGGGACCGGACCCACACAAGTAAGCACCCCTGATTCATGGTGATCAATGGGGTCTCGAACGACAACTTCCTCGCCCGACTTATGAATACCAAATGGGAAGCCCTTCGAAATTTCGAAAAAATCCTGTTCATCAAAATTCACCTTAGAGGTAGCACTGACGGTTTCTCGGTACAATTCGTAGGCTGGACGCCAGTTTAGCTGAATGATCTGATTACCTTCGGTGCGATTAGCAACAAATGGTCCGGCGAGTTTCTGCCAACCATGAGCAACACCCGAAGATAACTTCCAACTGGTTGGGATTATAACAGCAGCATTTGCTCGAATACCTTGTTCCGTGAATACACAAGGGGTTTGTCGCAAAGACAATGAGCCAGCACCGCCGCCGACCAAATTGATGGATGACCAATATTTTTCATACAGCTCTTCCAGCAATCTGGGTATATGTGCCATGAGTCCATCCATGAATACAATTCCTGTCTTTACCTGTTCAGAAAAATCTGGAAGGTTAATTGGTCCGATATCGTCGATTTTCTCAATAAGTATTCCTCCCTCGGTACTGGGAAATGTTTTGTGGATCAGCCCCTCGGTTATTGCCCTGTTCCCAACGATGAGTTTGGGGAAGATCCCCCCGGCAATTCGTATCTGTTCCTTTTGACAATAATTAATGAGCTGGTGGATATCAAATGCCGTTCCTTCTGCCAGTAGTAGCATATTCAAATCCTTCTTGCTCAGCTTTTGAACAAGGCTTGATAGTTTAGGTTTTTCGTCAAACATTTTAGAATAAATGATCATCCACAATCAAGGGAATTCCCTGGCGAGGTGTCAGCGAAAGGGGTCCAGTTGCATTTTTTATCGGTCGAATGGTAAGTCCATCTATTTGGGGACGTGCCACGATGAGTTGTTAAGCCCTTGGTGAGTAGATATTACTTGCTGGCAACTTTCTTAGGGGCTTCTTGGTTATCTTGCTGCCGGGAGGCAACAAGGAGTGTTCCAACGTTTTCTAAAGAATCTGAAAGATGGTTTTACAGCGGTTTCGTGATGCTTATAAGTGCTTTTTCTTGGGATTCTTTATCCTGGTGATTGCTTGTAATGATGATCAGGTTCCTGGTCCCAGTGGTCCCACATCACCGCCAGCAGAGCAAGAAGAGGAGGAGGAACCCATACCTCCTAATGATTCGGATGACGAACGAACTTATTCACGAGAAGGCTTTCCTGTGGGCGAATTGATCGCTGAGGTTTATGTGCCTTCAGATTATGACGGTAGCCAGAGTTATCCAGCTATTTATTTCAATGATGGCAACCTGTATGCTGAGATCTTCTTCAGGTTTACATCGCTTGATGCGGCTCCGTTCATTCTTATTGGGATTGATGCGACCAACCCAAGAAGTGAGCGGTTTTTGCCTTATCTGGACAACTCCATCTCGCCGTACACACCGATGGCGGTCGAATATTCCGAAAGTATTGTCAATGAATTGATACCTGCAGTAGAAGAAAGATGGAATGTTGACCCTAACAGACGGGCCATTTTTGGTATCTCGTTTGGAGGTATCCATGCCATGTGGATTGCCATTCGATATCCCGAAGTATTTCGGTTTTCTGCTGGATTGTCACCTTCTTACTGGGTAGCTAACAATGCTATTTTCAGTACCTCGGTTTCCGAACTCATTGGTTCAGGCTTGCGCGCTTCAAATCGGTTTTACTTTGACAGGGGTACGGCAGAATGGCGAGATATTTTGCCTATGATAGGTGCGCTTGAAGCGGCCGAATTGGAATACGGACGCGACATTTTCTATTATGAGGTCGTTGGTGCGGGACATGATTTCCCCTCATGGCAAGGACGAGCAGAAGTGCCCTTCAGACTCTTTATGGAAGGTGCGTCCGGCCAAGTGACAAATTTCGAAGTGAAACACTATTGTGTCGAAGAAGATGGGGTAGAAAGCGGTAGAATCAATCCTTTGGTGACCTATGAAAATGGAGTGACCTATTCTGTTCTGTCTAGCGCAACCTACGATATCAAATCCGGTCAGGGGAGTATCGAGCCCGATGGCTCTTATGAAATTACCTCTGGTACATCTTTGGAAGTTGATGTGACCTTTGCAGGGCAGACGCTGACAGTAACGGCGGAAAGGTGCAATTAGCTTAGTCTTCGATTCACAGGAATTTCAATACTTTACGGCGGGTAAAATGTAATCCTGCACCATAAATACAGGCTGAAACATCAGGTCCGATCCTTTTTCCCAAGTATAATTGCCACCGGTAAACCCTACCACCAATTGCAATTCGGGGAATACAAAAATCCATTGCCCCCCGTCGCCGACGGCATCATATTCGAGTAAGCTTTTGCCCTGGTACCGAAAATATTTCCTTTGCCACCATTGATAACCATAATCAATATTCTCAGATTGTCTGATGTGAGGCGCAATGGCCGTCTCGATCCATTTCGCTGAAAGTAGTTGCCGACCTTGCCACGCTCCATTATTTAAAAACAATTGACCCAATTTTATCATGTCGCGTGGCGCCATTTCCAATCCTCCCCTTGAGCCTCCGGTACTTGGGAAGCTGTCAATGACAGTTTCCCACCTGTAACTGCGTATAGCCAAGGGTTTGAAAAGAACTTCCTCCGCAAATGATTCAATAGATGCGCCGTATGCATTTTCGAGGATGGGTGCTATCAGGTTGGAGAGGCCCGTGCTATAAGTGAACCGGTTTCCCGGATCTGCAAGTAACGGTTGTTCTAAGACATAAGCTATTTGAGAGGGAGCCTGCATCATTTGCTCGTGGCTGTTTTCAATGCTGGTTCCGGGCGTGCTCCACTCATCCCAAGCGAGCCCTGAGGACATGGAAAGGAGGTGTCGGAGCCTGATACTGTCTTTGGAGCCTGTCAGTAGTTTCCGATGGGCAGGCAAAAGAGTTGAAAGCGCTCCATCAACACCATCTATGATTCCCTGGTCAATAGCAATGCCTACCAGGGTGGATGCGTAGCTCTTGGTGGTGGAAAACAAGACATGGGGCGTACTCGCCGTAAAACCATGAAAATATTCTTCCAGGACCAACTTGCCATGACGGACAATCAAGATACTATGAATGTCCGTGAATCTTTCTTGAAGAATCGCTTGTACCAGCTGCCTGAGCAATTCCTCGTCCAAACCTTCGTCTGTTAGTGTCGAAGTTGCCCATTCATCGCTCAATGTCAAGGGTGGGGAGTACGCGTAAGGTTGCAGCCCTTCCTCGGGAGAAGAACAAGCTGGACCTAAAAGCAATAGAAGGATAAAATTCAATGTTGCTGCAACTCGGGACATAAGAAAGAGCTTCGTTAATTGGCTAATCCTGGTACCAAGTTGAATGCTTTGGTCTGGTAAAAGGTATTGAAATGCAAATCAGTACGGTAAATGTGTTCCCGTTATCCTGGTGTTCGTAAATGCCTACAGGAGAATGTTAACAAGGTCTTTTAACAGGTAAATTTGTTTCTTTGATTTATGGAGGTTGAGCTGCGCGTCTTTAGCGCTATTTCTTTTTTTCTTCCCCTGCTCATTGTGATCATGCTCTATAGTTTTTCCCAGGGCAGGATCAATACCAAAAATCGATTCTTGATTCTTCTTTTCTCGTTTCTGGCGCTGCATCAATTCTTCGTCGTATTGCAGATCAATAGTATCATCAATTTTTCGCAACAAGCGATACCTGCGGTTTTTTGCCTGCTCATTTATTTTCCGTCCTTCTGGTTTTACCTGAGAGACATTCAGGGGAAAAGAACACGAATGTGGCAGCACTATGCTTCAGCTGTAATTCTCTATTTTCTGGGAATTTCCAATGTCTATTTTCAATGGATCAATTTTCCATACTTTCTAACAAGTGTTTACCTCGGATCACTGCTGTTGTATCTGATTTTAAGTTTTTCGGAACTTCGATTTAATGATACAACAATTGATGAGAAAAGTAGGAGTTGGGTGAGGTATGTGGCTTATGCGTATTTCTTAATAAGTGCCATATACCTGGTTGAGGGTATTTTTATTTTTCGGGGCTCCGTACTGTGGTTTGAAGGATACGGTATCTGGGCTTCCCGCTACTATTTCGTGATCCAGATCGTTGTTGGCGTGTCCATCATTCTTAAGATGATTCGCGAACCTGAACTATTCGCTACAAAACAGCACGAAAACAGAGGGAAGAAGAATATTATCATTACGGAAGGGGAGTTGTCGTTGATCGAAGGCAAGGTGCTAAAAGAGAGACAATATCTGACAGGTAATTTCAGTAGATCATCTCTGGCAATGGAGACAGGTATTCCGGTCAATAGGATCTCCGAAATTATAAATCGTCATTATCATACAAGCTTTTCCGAGTGGATCAACAACCTTAGAATTGAGGAGAGCAAGCGATTGCTGCAAAAACCTGACATGCGGATTCAGGAAGTCTTTTATCAGATAGGCTTCAACTCTAAATCCGCTTTCAATAAGGCTTTCAAGACACGTACAGGATATACACCAACAGTATATAGGAGGAAGTTTTTGCAGGAGTTGCAAATCGAATCCGATTAGGACTGGTTACGCTTCTTGGCGCGGCGCCAGAGCCAATACCCGATCAATCCTAAAATAATTCCTTGCGCGATCTCGCCATCGCTCAAAGACCTAAGCCCAGTAGGTTCGGGATCTTGCGTTTGGATGAATAGCAGTAGCGTTGTGATCATATGGACTTGCTAGTTGCGCCAAAGGTCATTAGCAGCAGGGTCATGACAAATGAAAAGACGATGAAAGCTTCAATCCATCGCTTTTTCTGAAAGTGAAATATGAGAAAAAAAGCGATAATACTCAATGACAGTGAGGGCGATACAAATAACCAGAACTTGCCACTATTTAAGATGTTCCCATTTCCTAGTTCGATATAGGTATCCCATCGATAATAAATGGTTTTAAATACCGATAAGAGGTTATAAAGCACCATCGGGATCAAGATCTCCTTAAGTCGGCTGAACAGGTAAGGTTCTGCGTCCAGGCCCTCCATTTTCTCCGGGAATACCTGATAGACACCTATATACATGAGCGTCAATGGAAGAATTCTTAGAAAAAAGAAAGCCCACGTACTATTGATCGTGTCGACAGGCACCCAGAATAGTGAATAGTAGGTGAGGATTACCGCAAAGAAGTTGATAATACATCCCAAGGTATGACCCCAGTAAAACTTGATCGTGTGTCGATGGTAGATCATTTGACTAAGGCCAACGACAATATGCGCCATTATTAAACCGTAGAGGATGGTTTCGAAGGCCAGGAAATATTCAAATCTTGACATAACGTGCACTGTATCAGCCATGGGAAGATATGGAATTTCTACAAGAAGATCGTGTAATCCAGGTTGGTAGAGGTTCAGCGTGTGGGTAGAGCAAAGGTTCATTCACCAGCGAAAAAGACCGCCCATCACGAAGCTTTAAGGAAGAGTTGCTGATTACCAATCCATCCAACCACTCGCATAAAAGGGTGACGAATTGTTTGACCTGGTGCTTATCTTCAAAATCAATTACACAGATACGTGATCAACCAATTGGTCTCGAAATAGAAGTTGAACTAAAACCCAATAGCATTGAAAAGGAGAGATTTTATGCAGATTGCCGGTTTAGGGGCGGGGGCCGCGATGATGCCCACTTTCCCTATTATGGGCAATCCTATCGCTGCTGAGGATTTGCTGGCTCCGGGCATGCAAGTGGCCCGTAAGAAAGAGTTGGCAGACGTAGCCTTGAATACGGCAAAATCGATGGGCGCCTCGTATGCGGATGCCCGAATAGGTCGGTATTTGAACCAATATGTTTTCGCTAGAGAAGACAAAGTCCAGAACATTGTAAATACCGAATCGTTTGGCTGTGGTGTACGTGTCATTGCCAATGGTACCTGGGGATTTTCATCAACCATTGATGTTACCCCTGAAGGCATAAAAAAGGCCACGGAAATAGCCGTTTCCATCGCCAAAGCCAATAGCAAATTGCAAAAGGAACCGGTGAAGCTGGCTCCTGTGCCGTCCTACGGAGAGGTGAGTTGGAAGACCCCCATTGTAAAAAATGCGATGGAGGTGCCTATCTCGGAAAAAGCGGACCTACTGCTTTCGGCCAACGCAGCCGCTATGGAAAATGGAGCGAACTACATCACGACGGTGCTCTTCCAGGTAAACGAGCAAAAGTATTTTGCCTCTTCGGAAGGATCTTACATCGATCAGGATGTGCATAGGATATGGCCTTACATGCAGGTAACAGCGATCGATCCGGAAGGAGGCAAGTTCAAGCAACGTCAAGGCCTCAGTGCGCCAATGGGCATGGGATATGAATACATGATGCCTGATTCCAATGAGATTTTGACCAGCCCCGCTGGCGTAAAACTCTTCCGTAACCGATACGACCTGGTGGCGGACGCCACGGATGCAGCCAAGCAAGCAAAGGAAATGCTTGGTGCTAAATCTGTAGATCCAGGTAAATATGATCTGGTACTTGAGCCAAATCACCTGGGCTTGACCATTCACGAGTCGGTGGGACACCCGCTTGAGTTGGACAGGGTATTAGGTTATGAGGCCAATTATGCTGGTACCTCATTTGCTACACTCGATAAGTGGCAATCTAAAGACTTCCAATATGGTAGCAACCTGGTCAACCTTGTCGCTGACAAGACCCAGGTTGGATCGCTTGGTGCGGTTGGCTACGACGATGAAGGAGTTAGATGTAAGGAGTGGGACTTGGTGAAAGATGGTATACTCGTCAACTACCAGGCCATCCGGGATCAGGTACATATGATCGACCAAAATGAGTCCCATGGATGTTGCTACTCACAATCATGGAATGACGTACAGTTTCAAAGAATGCCTAATGTGTCCCTGAGACCTGGGGCTGAAAAGCTGTCGGTCGAAGACATGATCAAGGATGTAGAAAAAGGTATTTACATTGCCGGTCGAGGATCATACTCCATCGACCAGCAGCGATATAATTTCCAGTTTGGAGGAACGGTGTTTTATGAGATCAAAGACGGCAAAATCGCCGGAATGCTCAACGATGTAGCCTACCAGTCCAATACCCAGGAGTTTTGGAATTCTTGTGCGGCTATTTGTGATGAATCCGACTACAGGTTGTTCGGATCATTTTTCGACGGAAAGGGTCAACCTTCCCAGATCAGTGCAGTTTCCCATGGTTCTTCGACCACAAGATTCAATGGGGTGAATGTCATTAATACGGGCAGGAACATTTAATCACAATTAGCATCTAAGAAAATGGCAATATTTAATAAAGAAGAAGCAAAGCAGTTACTTGACAAAGCGCTTTCTTATTCGAAAGCTGAAACCTGTGAAGTAAACCTGACAGGAGATAATACAGGCAACATCAGATATGCACGCAATACCGTTTCCACGGCGGGTTTCCAAAACAATCAGAACATGGTTGTGCAATCAAGCTTTGGTAACAAGATGGGGATCGCGACTATCGATGAGTTCACAGAGGATACTATCGCAAGAGCGGTAAAAACGTCTGAGGAATTGGCGAGGCTCGCTCCGGAAAACCCAGAGTTTATGCCACCTTTAGGACCTCAGGAGTATCAGGAATCGAAGGAGTTTTTTGAATCCACAGCCAACATCAATCCTGAATTCAGAGCGGATGTAGCTGCTAAAAGCATCGAGCCGGCAAGGGCCAAGGATGTGACAGCTGCAGGGTTTCTCAACGATTCTGCACAATTTGCAGCGATGGCGAATAGCAACGGACTTTTCGCTTATAATCAGTTCACCAATTTAAACTTCACGGTCACGATGCGTTCCAATGATGGAACGGGTTCAGGATGGGTGAGCCGCGATTACAACGATGTAAACGATTTTGACGCTGCCGCTGCCTCAGCTGTCGCCATCGACAAGGCTTTGCAATCAAGAGAAGCCAAAGCGATCGAACCTGGCAAGTATACGGTTATTTTGGAGCCTGCGGCCTCAGTCCAGCTGCTACAAAATATGTTCGGATCTTTTAACGCCCGGACCGCCGATGAGGGTAGGAGTTTCATGTCGAAAGAAGGCGGTGGTACTAAATTAGGCGAGAAGATCGTCGATGAGCGGATCAACATTTACTCGGACCCACAAGATGCCAGAGTGCCAAGTAGTACATGGAATCAGGGGGGTGTGCCGGTCACGAAAATGGACTGGCTCAAAGATGGGGTAGTAAGCAACCTTTTCTATTCCAGATACTGGGCTAAGGAGAAGGGGGTAGATCCTGTTCCATTCCCTAGCAATGGAATCATGGCTGGCGGCGATGCATCTCTTGAAGATCTGATCAAGGATACACAGCGAGGCGTACTTGTGACCCGACTATGGTACATCCGTACAGTGGACCCGCAGACATTATTGTATACCGGGCTCACCCGGGACGGCACATTTTTCATCGAAAACGGAAAGATCAAACATCCGATCAAAAACTTCCGCTTCAATGAAAGTCCGATCATCATGCTAAACAACCTCGAAACGTTAGGTCAGCAAGTTCGGATCAACGGCAACTTAATTCCTTACATGAAAGTGCGTGATTTTACATTCACGAGCCTTTCAGATGCGGTATAAACTTTTTTATTGTTGATTGTATTTGAATCGAAAACCATCCTTCACGGGGTGGTTTTCTTTTTTGGAGCGAACTGACACCTCCCCCCGGGAGCCGCGGGTATTCGGGCTGTCCGCGCCACCCCGGCACTGCCCACCATCCCGGCTATCTTGCTGCGGGGTGTTCCCAAAGGAATGCCTGCCCCTTCTCCCTATTGGCTGCGGGAGGAGATTCCTGACTTCCGTTTCACTCCATCAGGAATGACGTGAGGGTTTTGTTTGCGCGTTCTTTTTTCTTCGTTATTTTGGTTATCGCGTCTCTCTTTCGGCTTTTCGGTTTTGATCTTTTTCGCCATCACGGTTTCACCCTCTGTCCGTTCATTCTGTTTTTCATTCTCTATCCGTCATTCCGGTTTTCATTCTCTTCCGTCATTCCGGTTTTCGAGCGATAGGGAGAAATACCGGGATCTCCCTATTAGCTGCGGTTGAGATTCCTGACTTCCGTTTCACTCCATCAGGAATGACGCCAGGGTTTTGTTTGCGCGTTCTTTTTTCTTCTTTATTCTGGTTTTTGTCTTTATTTCTGCCCTCCGGTTGTTATCTCTTTTCACCATCGCGGTTTCACCCTCTGTCCGTTCATTCTGGTTTTCATTCCCTTTCCGTCATTCCGGTTTTCGAGCGATAGGGAGAAATACCGGGATCTCCTTATTAGCTGTGGTTGAGATTCCTGACTTCCGTTTCACTTCATCAGGAATGACGTTTAGGGTGTTTATTGCATTTCCTGCACCTGTTCAAATAGATCGTGCCAATTCGGATTCATGGTATTGATGAGGTTCTCCTTGTAGGACCTCTTCCATTTTTTTAGTTGTTTCTCTCGGTTAATAGCCATTTCTATGTGTTCGAAAAATTCGAAATACATTAGGTCCACACATTTGTACTTAGCCGCAAATTGTGATCCTACGCCCATCTTATGCTCATGAATCCTAGCGTACAAATTGCTGGTCACTCCCGTGTAGAGCACAGTTCGGTGTTTGTTCGTAATGATGTACACGTAGCCCCCCTTAGCTGTCATTTTCAAATATTGCCAGTTTTCTTGGTAAAACGCTGCGAGCACCAAATGAATGTGGTTGAGATTCCTGACTTCCGTTTCACTTCATCAGGAATGACGCCAGGGTTTTGTTTACGCGTTCCTTTTTCTTCGTTATTTTGGTTGTTGTCTTTATTTCGGCCTTCCGGTTGTTATCTCTTTTCACCATCGCGGTTTTGACCTCTTGCGTCATTCCGGTTTTCGAGCGACAGGGAGAAATACCGGGATCTCCCTATTAGCTGCGGTTGAGATTCCTGACTTCCGTTTCACTGCATCAGGAATGACGCCAGGGTTTTGTTTGCGCGTTCTTTTTTCTTAGTTATTTTGGTTGTTGTCTTTATTTCGGCCTTCCGGTTGTTATCTCTTTTCACCATCGCGGTTTTGATCTCTTCCGTCATCCCGGTTTTCGAGCGATAGGGAGAAATACCGGGATCTCTCTATTAGCTGTGATTGAGATTCCTGACTTCCGTTTCACTTCATCAGGAATGACGTTTAAGGTTGTTTCCTCGATCCTTTGACCATGAAATAATACCTCTTGTCACGGAGAGGCCGTTTTCGACTACCACTCAACCCAACCACATCAACTTGATAAAAAAAACTTTTTGCCTTTGGAATGTTGTTACTAGCCTTGAGTATGGGAAAGTTGGAAAGTGGCGAATCGTTTTTCTTTACGCGCTTGCAATACGAATCAGGAGACTGGGATGTGGATCAGCGGATGCCGTCAAATATCCTTCACTCTCTGGTCCAATACACCACAATTCCTGTAAATACTGTAGAGAATGTTGTGCCGCTCAGTAGCGACGGAATTTTTTCATGCCCGTTCTGCTATTTGGCAGGTCATAAACTTGTCCAATTTACGCAAGAAGAAGAACGACGATTCAAAGCTTACGTTGAGAACGGAGGGTTCGTATTCGTCGACGATTGCAACCACGATATTGAGGGCCTGTTCGCTAAATCGTTCGAAGAACAAATGGCTAAAACTTTCGGAGCGGATGCCCTCAAGAAAATTCCCAATGATCACGATATCTATCGAAGCTTCTTCGAATTCGACGGCCCGCCGGCCACTGCACAAGAGCTCAATGGCTGGGGCGATGATCTGGTACATGATTATTTGAAGGCAGTAGAAATCAACGGTAGGATAGCGGTCCTTTATAGCAACAAGGATTACGGTTGCGAATGGGATTACGACTTTCGCAACAAACGCTGGTACAAAATAGACAATACACGATTTAGCGTCAACATCATCACCTATGCGTTGACTAGCTGAATAACTAATAGAGGAAATGGCAAACGATTTGGATACCCTGGAGGCTGAAGTAACGGAGTTGGTACAAAAGCTCGGTCTCATGAAAGACGAAATACACAAGGTGGTCGTGGGGCAGGAGGCCGTTATGGACCAACTAATAGTTGGTATGCTGGCAGGAGGACATGTTTTGATAGAAGGACTTCCTGGACTGGCCAAAACCCTCATGATCAAATCGCTCGCCAGGGCAGTAAATCTCGGTTTTAACAGAATCCAATTTACACCCGACCTGATGCCTACTGATATTTTGGGTACGGAGGTGATAGAATCTGACAGAGAAGGGCACAAGTCATTTAAGTACAATAAGGGGCCTGTTTTCACTAATATCCTCCTTGCCGATGAGATCAACAGAACACCACCTAAGACTCAGGCTGCGTTGCTGGAAGTGATGCAGGAGTACAAAGTGACCTATGCTGGTCAGGACCACAGACTCGATCGTCCATTCTTTTTGTTAGCAACACAAAACCCCATTGAACAGTCCGGTACTTTTCCACTGCCTGAAGCGCAGGTCGATCGATTTTTGCTTTATGTCTTGATTGGTTATCCCGAGGAGGCTGAAGAGGAAGAAATACTAAAACTCACGACAGGGGTTGCCAATAAGCGTATCGAGCCCGTGCTAAATGGTGAAGAAATCATCAGATTACAAGGCCTCACCAGGGAAGTTTTTATAGACGATGCGCTCATTCGCTATATAAATGAACTTGTCAGGACAACCCGTCCGCAGTATACGACAGACAAAATGATTACCGAATACGTCGATTTTGGTGCAGGGCCAAGAGCCGGACAAGCAATCGTAATGGCTGCTAAGGCGCATGCTTTATTGAGAGGTCGGTTTTCGGTGATCCCAGAGGACATTAATCAGGTAGCACTGCCGGCACTAAGGCATCGGATACTGCTCAACTTTAAAGCAGAATCGGAAAAACTGACCACCGATAAAGTAATCCAACACCTGTTGAAAAAGCACTAATGGCGGTAGCTCCATTCCATATTGATCCTGGGGTACTTGCATCAATCAAGGACTTTGATTGGGTAATCAGGTCGTTGGCACTGGGGCATTACGTAGGTAAAAAGCCAAGTAAGAGGCTGGGAGTGGGAATGGAATTCAGTCAGTACCGCCCCTATAGTCAGGGGGATGATTTACGCCAGCTGGACTGGAAAATGTACGCTCGCACGGATCGATTTTATGTCCGTCAGTCGGAAGTTGAAGCCAATGTCGATGTGAGTTTTGTTATTGATACATCAAGATCGATGTTATATGAGGAGGGGGACCTGAGCAAACTAACATATGCAAAACTGCTCTGTGGCGTACTGGGATTTATAGCTAGGGAGAATGGAGATCACATTAGTTTGACCGACGGGGAATCCTCATTATCTGGAAATGATAAGAGGCACTGGCTACGATTTCTTCACCGGTTACAGCACCTGGAAGTGACACAACATTTCAATGCTCCCGTTATTAACAACAAGAGATCCAAGGAATTATTTGTAGTAATAAGTGACCTTTACGAAGATGAGATCCTAGTGCCTTTTGTCCAGTCATTAAGAACTCCTCGCAATGAAGTGGTGGTATTCCATCTGCTCGGTAGCCAGGAAAAGTCCTTAGATTTTACCGGGCCAGTGAGAATGAAGGACTTAGAAACGGGTACGTCATTGCAATTAACTGCTGAAGACCATGCCAATGAATATACGCGTCAATTAGACCAATGGCTCTCTTCATTGAAACATGATTTCCATTCACGTGGGATTGACTACTACCAAGTAGATTTTTCCAGGCCCATGCATCAAACCATCAACCAATTTTTGAACCACCGAAAACGCCTGCTATGATGACCTTCCTGCAGCCGATTTACTTTTGGGGATTCCTTGGTTTGTTAGCGCCAATTGCGATTCATCTTTTAAGTCGAAATGCGAAAAAGACCATTCCCTTCGGCAGTTTAAGGTTTTTGACAGAGACAAAGACCAGATCCATGAAATCAGTGATGCCTACGCAATGGTTACTTCTATTGCTCAGAGGAGTAGTACTGTCATTGCTGGTGATTCTACTCGCCAGCCCTCAAATGAGATTGGATCAAACAGTTTCAAAACGACTGTATCTAGTAGATAGGGCCTTTGAGAACTCCCCATGGATATCAGCTTATTTGGACACTATTCCGAAGGATGCTGAAGTCCGATGGCTCGCAGACGGTTTTCCCAAGTATACAGAGCAACAGCCCAGCATCGGTACCGACTACTTTTATCTCCTTGCTAACCCTCCCGTCACTGCTACCAGCTATCATGTAATTTCTCCCCTGCTGCGAAAAGATTTTAAAGGATCAAAAAGGTCGTTTCCGGTCCAATATGAGTGGGTCGTGCCCCCGGCGGACACATTTTCTAATGCCCTCGTCAAGGTGAAAAAAGACAACAAGTACGTACAGGTCATCGCGAGTTTTGATGAGTGGAATACGGATTATCAAGAGGAGGTAGCACAAAATGGTGAGGAGTTGGTCATTACCTATGCTTTTTTTACCGAGGAGAAGTACCTTCCTATTCAACAGATACTGGAGGCAGCTATATCCACACTTCAGCGCCTTAGTATCCTGACATTTCGGGAAGAGGAGAACGCAGAAAGCGCAAAATGGCTTTTTTGGCTTTCCACTACCGAACCGCCTGCAAGAAACAATTTAGTAGCGCTTGAATCAGAGATGTTAAAAGATTGGCGCGAAATAACAACAACGAGCTTTCGGCTCCCGGAAGACCTGACCCTGTCGAGAGCGGCAGCAATGGGTTTGCCCTCACGACTGATCAGCGCAATGGCGCGGAACTTGTTAGATGACGAGGGAGTATTGACCGTTGATCCTGCGACCTTTGACTACCAGGCTATGTCAAGTATCGGAGGCCCGAATTTTCAACCTATTGATGCCCATGTCCTTATCCTGATGCTGCTTCTTTTGGGACTTGAACGGTGGGTTTCTTACCAAACTTCTAAGGCATGAATGATGGAACAATACTGAAGAGGTTGGAATTGAAGTGGCGGACGTTGATCGTCATCAAGGCGATGGCCTGGGTTATTTTAATCGGTATTGGTGTTCATTTTTTCACCGGGCTGGTAGGAGGCTTTCCACTTGTTGCAATGCTTTCCGGTATATTAGGCATTGCATTGGTTGTCAGGGAGTTGCGGTCTCTTCCCAATCTGAGGATGACAATAGAATTAACTAATTCCCAGTTTCCTGATATTCAATTTAGCTCGGCCCTCTTCATGGAGTCATCGGCCGGTGGATTAGCTGCCATTCAAAAACAAAGGCTGGCTGCCATTCTATTGCAGGCTGAGAAAGTTATCAGTTTCCCGATCCGGTGGAAGGAACTAGGTTTTGGTAGTCTTTTGATTGTTCTCGTGAATTTAGTGGCTTTTGCATGGTCGGTAAATGAACCGGAATCGCCAAGGCCGGACCGAAAGCAAGGTGCCCTCGTTGCCCCCGAACTGGCCGGCGACAGCCTCTATCTTGAGAAGTTTGATATTCATATTGACCCTCCTGCCTATACAGGATTACCAAAAAGTCAATTAGAAAGCTGGAATATCTCTGCCATTGAAGGCTCTGTCATTACCTGGTCCACCGTCTTCTCGGGTAATCCGGACTCAGTTTGGCTCGATATGAAGACTGATGGCGTGCAGTATTTTCGATTTACCGACAATAGGTGGGTCCTGGAAATGCCCATAGCGAATAGCCTATATACTTTGCACTATTCCGAAAATGGAGAGGAGTCAGAAAGCGATTACCACAATATGAGTGTTTTGGAGGACCAGGCACCAAAGTTGACCATAGAAGGAATTCCGCAGTTTCAGCGCCTCGATTTTCGTTCGGATATACAAGTTCCGGTTGTTGTGAACATGTCGGACGACTTTGGCTTGACTGACGCCTATTTGATTGCTACCATTTCCAAAGGCTCCGGAGAGTCTATCAAATTTCGAGAACAAAAAATTTCCTTCAACTCCAAGGTAGAAGGAGAGGCATTTACCGGAAATATCACGCTAAGCCCAAGCGATTATGATATGGAACCAGGCAACGAGCTTTATTTTTATGCATACGCGGAAGACAATCACCAGCCAATTCCACAAAGTAACCGCACAGAGACCTACTTCTTTGTCTTAAAGGACACTTCTCAGGTCGAATTCTCCTTACAAGGAGCTTTGGGTGTTGATTTGATGCCAGATTATTTTAGAAGCCAATTGCAAATCATCTTGGATACCGAAAAGCTGGTTGCCGAAAGAGGCAAGAAAAGCAACGAAGATTTCAATGCCGTAAGCAATGAACTTGGCTTTGACCAGAAGTCCCTTCGGATAAAGTATGGTCAGTTCATCGGTGAAGAGGAGGACAGTGGCCTGGAGGTAAATCAGGAAGTGCCGGAGGGAGCGGAGGGTCATGACCACTCGCATGAGGAAGAGGAGGAAGATGTAGTGGTGCGATTTGGACATGATACCGATAAAGAGAATGAAGAGGGTGAGTGGATGGACCGGGGAACCGAACAGGGTCATGATCATGACCATGAGGAGTCTCTCGATCCTGGGGAAGAAGAAGATCCGCTAGAAGGATTTTTGCATAATCACGAGGATGAAGAAACAGCCACATTTTATACGCAGACCCTCAAATCGAAACTCAGGGCTGCTTTAAGCGAAATGTGGGATGCGGAGCTTTATCTCCGACTTTACCAACCCAAAAAGTCCTTGCCTTATCAATATCGCGCGCATGAATTGCTGAAGGAAATTCGCAATCATGCCAGGGTTTATGTGCAACGGATTGGTTTCGATCCTCCACCAGTAAATGAAAGTGAAAGCAGATTGACCGGGGACCTGGATGAATTGAATTCCGAAATTTTTCTTTCGCCGGTGACAGAGGAGAGGAAATTTGAGGCAATAACCAGGGGCATTGAGGCGATTGGGACCTTATTGAAAGGGGAGCCTTTCGATGAGCAGTTAAGAGCAGACCTAGAACAAGCGGGAACACAAGTTGCGCGGATGGCTATTGAGGAGCCTGGTCGACTACTACATGTACTCAATGGTTTGAAAAATTTATTGGAACTTGAGGAGATAGGTAATCATGATTATTCGGACCTGAAAGAGTTAGGCAGTGCCTTGACCAGCTTGTTGCCACAGAATAGTGATGGACCTTCAGTCAATCAGGTACCGCAAGATGAGTACTCCGAACTTTTTCTCGACCTGCTAAGTGCGTCCCCGGATTTATGAATTTTATGAAAGGTCCAGGGTGGGAGGTAATACTAGTAGCCGTAATGTGGTTACTAGCACTTTTTCTTGAGTGGCGAAGGAGTAGGTCCGTCCGGAGACCCCTTCGGCTCACATTGATCACGCTTTCTTTTATTGCCATCGCGGGTATTGTATTGAAGCCTTACCAAACCAGGCTGTCACCGAAGGCCAGGATTGCAATACTCACAGAAGGAAGTTCGCACGGGACATTAAAGCAACTGGAAAGAAGGGCATACCGGATTTTTGAGAGTTACGACGAATTTGCAGCTGCCAGGAGAAATTTTAATGTTGATTCACTTGTAGTGGTTGGCAAGGGGTTAAGACCTTGGCAATTGGCTTCATTGAATAGCTCTTTCAACTTTTTGCATGAATCACCTACGAAACCCGAGGGTTTTACAGACTTCAGCACCGAGAGATGGGAGGTCGGAAAAGCGGGTACATTAGAGATTGGCTGTCGGGTTTTGAATGATATCAAAATCACACTTTCAGGGCCTGGTCTCAATACTTCCGAAGCTGTTGCTTCACCTGATGAACAGGTGAAAACGCTTTCTGTGGACACCCCTGGTGGCGGGGGATTTAGCATGGGATCTATATGGCATAAGAGATGCTGATACCATTTTTTCTGAAATCGTTCCAGTCCACGTCGCTGCTCCTAAACCCAGGAGGGTGCTGGTGCTATCGGGGACACCATCATTCGAATTGCGCACGGTGAAGACTTTTCTGCTGGCTGCTGAGTATGGAGTAGCGCAAAGACAGCAAATTTCTGCAGACTTTTTTCATCAGGCGTTCGCCGGTATGGAAACACTGGATTTGGATCGAATAAGCACGGAGATATTGAAAGAATTCTCTCTGTTGATGACGGATGATCAAGCTTTTCAATCCTTGTCCGTGTCCGAGCAAAGAGCAATCGGACAATTATTAAAAAGAGGTGAACTCGGTGTAGTATGGTTCGGAAAATATCAAGGTACTAATTTTTTTAGATGGGTGGACATGGACTCTAAGGAACTGGAATTGAATATTGAGGAGGGTCGGAAAACAGTGGTTAGGACACAACCATTCACTGTTATTTCGACCAGCGAAAAGTGTGGAGGTGGATGGTAGGGTAGTAGGTTGGAAAGTAAAAAATGGCTTGGGGTTTATCACCATTCCACGGCTAATTGATTCCTACAAACTATCCTTGAACGGAGGAGAGGCTGAGTACCGGCGAGTGTGGCGACAACTACTAAATAACATGACTTTGGATAAAAAAGGGTCAGAAACACTCGTGTCTCCGGATTTTGTGAGGGTCAATGAACCAGCGCGTTTCGAACTGAAATTAGCGTCAGATTTTACTCAGGTAACAATAGGGAGCGTTCGCCTGGCAGTGGAAGATAGTTGGATTCGAAACAACCTCGCAAATATCCTGATATGGCCAGATGAGGCGGGATGGCAGCAAGTTAAGGTTGATAAGCTGCCAGCTGGATCGTTTTACGTGTTTGGACCTAATGATTGGAAACTCCATGAAGCCAACAGACTTAAAGATACAAACAGGGAATATGCACAGATCCTTACTGGAGAGGAAAAGCCATTGGTTTATGATCGGTCTGTTATCTCTCCCTGGGTTTGGTACGGGCTGTTCGCTGTTTCTATGTGTGCTCTTTGGCTTGAACAGAGATTGAGCTAGCTTTGATCTTCTCGTAATAAATACGTATGCAAAAGCCAGGCCTGGTTCCATCCATTATTTTGTCTGTCGGTATAGTACTGGCAGGTTATTTTGTTGGCAACACCTATGTAGCTGGGAAAGCGTTGGATCGGACGGTACAGGTCAAGGGGCCTGGCTGAGCGAGAAGTAGCCGCGGACTTGGCTGTGTGGCCTATTCAGATTACCGTCTCTAGCAACAACCTTAACGAGCTGCAAAAAAACTTGGTGGATCAATCCGCGACCTTGACACAATACTTTGATCAATACGGTTTTGATAGCTCCGAATTGACCGTAGGATCTCCAAACATACAGGACACCAAGGCGCAGGTTTACGGGGGGAACAACTACAATCCTTACCGATATATTGCTTTGGCTGATTTTACCATCAGGACCAACGATCTGGACAAACTCCGAAAGGCGACCCAAAATATTTCGTCCATTATTGGTCAGGGCATTGTTGTGGGTTCAAAAAATCAATGGCAGCCAGTGCAATATCTTTTTACAAAGCTCAATGATATCAAGCCCGAGATGATTGAGGAAGCCACTAAAAATGCACGTCAGGCGGCAGAAAAATTTGCCCGTGATTCGGGTTCTAAAGTCGGAAAGTTAAAGTCGGCCAGGCAGGGTGTGTTCAGTATCTTTGACCGGGATGTCAACACTGGCGAGATCAAAAAAGTCAGGGTGGTATCCACCCTGGACTTCTATCTGGAGGACTGACTTTAATCTCCCTCAGGCTGTTCCATCTTGCACTCCTCAAGCATGGCTCTTTGACGCTCAGCTTCCTGTTGAGCTGCTGCTACCTGCTGTTCTAGTTCAGCTACCCGTTTTTGGGAATTGTCGAAAGCTTTCCGTGCGTTTCCTCCTTGCCATTGTGCGAAAACAATGACGGCCAGCACTAGCAAAAAAGTGATGATGTTGGTGACGATCAGGATTTTTTTCATAATTCTAATAGGTCGTTTTGTACGACCTCAAGATACACAATTGATAAATATGGTGAGAAGTCATTCGCGAAACTGTCAAAAGTCATAATTGGGGCTTTCCTGCCACGATAGTTTTGACTTGTAGTTTTTTCATTGAAACTCCTTGACCATGAAGAATATCTTAGTTCCCACAGATTTTTCCGAGTTCGCCAAGTATGCCATGGACTTTTCCAGCCAATTGGCGCGCCAGGAACAGGCGAAGGTCACCCTGCTCCATTCGGTGCACACCTCGCACCTACTTGATTCATTGTACCTCGATCCGATACTCGCTGGCAGATTGATGAAAGATATGGAGGAAGGTGCCAAAGAACACCTGAAAAAATTCAGCGGGCAGATGGTCGAAAAAGATGTTGATGTTGCCTGCATCACCACCACCGGCCCTTTAATTGACGCAATCGAAGAGGTAATCAAAGAGGTGAAAGCTGATCTGGTAGTCATGGGTACGCAAGGTGCGAGCGGACTGAAGGAATTCTTCGTCGGGTCAAATACGGAACGTGTGATGCGTCTGTCGAGCGTGCCGGTAATGGCAGTTCCAGCACCAAGGACTTTGGCTGATGTGAAATATATAGTCGTGCCAATCGATTACGCAAATGTGACCCATTTATTTACTGAACAACTGTTGGCTTATAAGCAGATATTTGGAGCCAAACTGTGTTTTGTTTGGGTTAGAACGCATCATTTTATGGAGGATGAGCGAACACTACATTTAAATTTTGAAGAATTCGCCAAGGAAAAGTTTGGTTCAGACTTTGATCTCATTATGAAAAGGGACGTGGTGCCTGAAGATGCTATTTTACGTGTGGTAGCTGAGACAAAGGCAGACATGGTGATCATGCCTACACATCAAAGACGTGGACTTGAGCACCTTTTCCTTGGAAGTACAACAGAGAATTTGACCAACCATTCACCAGTCCCGGTGATTGGTGTACCGGTAAAAAAAGAGCATGAACGCTTAGATCTGGCGGAGACCCACCCTTCTTCAACCAGCCAGATGATATGATATCATCCCAACGCAAGGTCGGCGAAGCCACGACCCAGGCCACTTGCCACCTTTGCCACAAGCCTTGTGACAATGAAGCCATCGAGGCTTTCGGTGAGTCCTTTTGCTGTGCTGGCTGCAAAAGTGTTTTCGAAATAATTTCAGGGGATCCACAACTTGTTATGCCCGGGAGACGCGAGCGAGAAGGTCGATTTGATTATCTGGACCTGGAGGAAGTCTCCTCAAATATCCTGATTTTCCAATCAGAAGCTCATGGTCGGGCGAGGTTTCGTGTTCCAGCCATACATTGTAGTTCTTGTGTCTTGCTATTGGAGCAGTTGCCTCAATTTTATCCGGAAATAGTGCAGTGCCGGGTCAATTTTCCAAAAAAGGAAGTGGATATCCTCTTCAGGAAAGAATTGAAGTTGTCGGCGCTTGTCAGTCTTATGTCAGCTATAGGTTACGAGCCTGAAATTACGCTAGCCAGTGGGCAGACAAAGAGAAAATCCGGCGAAGCAATCGGACCCAAAATAGCGGTGGCAGGTTTTTGCTTTGGCAATGCCATGTTACTCAGTTTGCCAGAGTACCTGGATACAAATTTTCTTATTACTGAAGATTTTCAATGGACCTTTCGAGGTATCAATATCTTGCTGTCCCTGCCAGTGGTACTTTATTCGGCCCGGGATTATTTCAAAAGTGCTTTGGGCGGTTTCACGAAAGGTATTTTCACCATCGATGTACCGATTGTTCTTGGCATTTTAACTCTTTTCTTCAGGAGTCTATACGAGATACTCGCCGAGGTTGGGCCGGGGTACATCGATTCGTTAACTGGTCTGGTTTTTCTTTTACTGATTGGTAAATGGTATCAGCAGCGTACCTATCAAACACTTTCATTTGAGCGAGACTATCGGTCTTACTTTCCGATGGCAGCCTCTAGAATTTTTCAGGGTGTTGTTGCCCCAGTACCAATAAAAGAGCTGGATATAGGTGACGAGGTGGTGGTTCATGATCAGGAGTTAATACCCTGCGATGCTTCGTTGATGAGCGATGTGGCTTCCATCGATTATAGTTTCGTTTCCGGAGAATCTGCTCCGGTGGTTGTCAATAACGGGGACAAGGTATATGCTGGTGGAAGAAACATGGGAGCCCGTATCCAGGTGCGGTTAACCAAAAGGATCGATATGAGTTATCTCACCAGTTTGTGGGATCAGAAGGAGATGAAGGAAGAAGGTTCTCCATTCCAAAACCTCACTGACCGGATCTCAAAATATTTTACATTAGTAATTCTGACCATCGCACTGGTCTCAGGAATTTATTGGTACCTGACCGATCCCTCCAATACGTGGAATGTGGTTACGTCCATTCTTATAGTCGCCTGTCCCTGCGCCCTGGCGTTAGCGTTGCCTTTTACTTACGGACACGCGTTGCGAATTCTCGGAAAGAGAGGCTTTTACCTCAAAAATGCTAATGTCATTGAGCGGTTGAATAGAGTGAAGACCCTCGTTTTTGATAAAACAGGTACACTTACACATCAACATGCGCGGGAAGTTGGTTTTGTTGGGGACCTTAATGACCTGCAAAAGGAGATTGTATTCTCAATACTTCGGAATAGTGCGCATCCATTGAGCCGTTTGATTAGCAACGATCTAGCTTGTTCGAATACACATAAAGTTGAGATGTACGAAGAAATACCCGGAAAAGGAATTGAGGCGGTTGTTCTTGGTAAAGTGGTTCGCATCGGATCTTCGTCTTTCGTGGGAAGCTCTCATCAGATCGGGGGGGATTTCTCGCTCGTTTTCGTGTCGTTCGAGGGGTCTATTGTAGGCTATTTCCAGGTTCGTCACCAGTTTCGTACGGGATTAAAGCGACTATTGCAAAGGTTGCAGGAAAGATACCGCCTGGTACTGCTTTCCGGGGACCGAACCGGTAGCCACCAGCTGTTGCAAAAATATTTCGACGAACTTCACTTTGAAATGAAGCCACTTGACAAGCTGAATTCCATTAAAAAGGAAGGAGTGAGAGCCTATACGGCTATGTTTGGTGACGGACTCAACGATGCAGGCGCGTTGAAAACCAGTGATCTGGGTGTGGCAGTAGCGGAGGACATTCATCAATTTTCGCCTTCATGTGATGCGATTATTCGAGGTGAACAAATCACCTGGGTACCTGCTTACCTTTCTTTTGCCAGCTTGTCGGTGGTCATTGTGAAAGTGGCATTCATATTCTCCTTTCTTTATAATATAGTAGGACTGAGTTTTGCCGTAACTGGACATTTGTCGCCGCTCATTTCAGCCATCTTGATGCCCATTAGTTCTGTGACGGTAGTAGGGCTTGTCGTGCTTCTTACCCATCTTGCCGAACGTAGACTGCTGATCAAGCCAATTTGAAGTACCGTTTTGTTTAATGATAGTAACACAAAAGCCCTCTGCTTGTTGAGATTCGTCGCTTAATTCTTCCCACAAGAACCACGAACCTGACAAAAGTCATTTTTTGAGCTGAAAGCCATCAGTCTGTGCAGGGTAACCCTCCCCTAACATTGCTTCCAAAACCTACCACATGGAAGTGATTTTTCTCTTGATCCTGATCAGTATGTCCTTAGCTGTGGCCTTCCTTGGGGCCTTTGTGTGGGCCTCGAGATCAGGGCAATACGAGGACGATTACACCCCATCCATTAGGATACTATTTCCCGAAAACGAAAACAAAAAAGATAATGGAGACCACTCATCAGGAGATTGTTAAGGGTGAAAATACGCCCGGTAACCTTACAACTGAGACTTTCCGGTATGACAACCAAATCGTTCGCATGTTTATCGTCGCGGCAACTATTTTTGGTATAATCGGTATGTCTGTAGGGTTGTTGGTGGCTTTGCAATTTGTATTCCCTGAACTCAACTTTGGCCTGCAATACACCACATTTGGACGGATACGACCATTACATACGAATGCCGTGATTTTTGCGTTCGTGGGCAATGGCATTTTCGCCGGAGTTTACTATACGCTTCAACGGTTGTGCAAGGCTCGGATGTTTAGCGACTTGCTGAGTAAGATCCATTTCTGGGGTTGGCAATCGATCATTCTTGCTGCGGCGGTGACGCTACCGTTGGGTTACACTACCTCCAAGGAATATGCCGAGTTAGAATGGCCTATCGACATTGCGATCGCCCTCATTTGGGTGGTTTTTGGGCTTAACATGTTCATGACCATCCTCAAAAGGAGGGAGCGTCACTTGTACGTGGCGATCTGGTTTTATATTGCCACATTTGTCACAGTCGCGGTTTTGCACATCGTCAACTCATTTGAGATTCCAGTGACTTTCATGAAAAGTTATAGCTGGTTTGCCGGGGTACAGGATGCGCTGGTCCAGTGGTGGTACGGTCATAATGCCGTGGCTTTCTTCCTGACCACCCCTTATCTGGGGTTGATGTATTACTTCATTCCGAAAGCTGCGAATCGACCAATCTATAGCTATCGGTTGTCAATCATTCACTTTTGGGCGCTAATTTTTATCTATATCTGGGCTGGCCCTCACCACCTGCTGTACAACGCATTGCCGGATTGGGCGCAATCCCTGGGAGTAGTGTTTTCAATTATGTTGATTGCTCCTTCCTGGGGTGGAATGCTCAACGGACTTTTGACCCTTAGAGGCGCTTGGGATAGGGTACGGGAAGATCCGATTTTGAAATTCATGGTGGTGGCTGTTTCCTGTTATGGTATGGCAACTTTTGAAGGCCCAATGCTGTCATTGAAGAATGTAAACGCTATTGCCCACTTTACGGATTGGATTGTCGCCCACGTTCATGTCGGCGGCCTGGGCTGGAACGGATTCTTGACTTTTGGCATGTTGTACTATCTGATACCACGGATGTACAATACCAAGCTGTTTTCTACTCAGCTGGCCAATGTACACTTCTGGATTGGCACACTTGGAATCATATTTTATGCGTTGCCCATGTATTGGGCTGGTTTTACGCAAAGTCTCATGTGGAAAGAGTTTACTGAGGCCGGCATACTAGCCTATCCCAATTTCCTTGAGACCGTTACACAACTCAAGCCGATGTACGCACTCCGTGCATTCGGTGGTGGACTGTACCTCATTGGTGTGTTTGTGATGGTTTATAACCTGGTCAAGACTGCAGCCAGCGGCCAATTTCAAAAAGAGACTGAAGCGCAAGCAGCACCTCTCAATGCGGGTTATGTACCACCAAAAACTGATCACTGGCACCGTCGGATTTTTGAGTGGCGACCTGTGAATATGCTCATTTGGTCCCTGATCTTAATAACCATCGGCGGATTGGTTGAGATGGTCCCCACTTTCCTGATAAAGTCCAATGTGCCTACCATCGCCAGCGTCAAGCCTTATACGCCATTGGAGTTGGAGGGTAGAGATATTTATATCCGAGAAGGCTGTAATACATGTCATTCTCAGATGGTCAGACCATTTCGGTCGGAGACTGAAAGGTATGGGGAATACGCTAAGGCCGGTGAGTTCGTATATGATCACCCCTTTTTATGGGGTTCCAAGAGGACTGGCCCTGACCTGTTGAGAGTTGGTGGCAAATACCCCGACAGTTGGCATTTCCACCATATGCTGGATCCAAACTCCATGTCACCCGGTTCGATAATGCCGCCGTATCCATGGCTGTTTGAACAAGACCTGAACACGGAGGATACACCGGCGAAAATCAGGGCGATGAGAACCATGGGCGTTCCTTATCCGGAAGATTTACAGCCCTCTGAGATAAATGCGTCTATGGAGGGGCAATCGGCCGAGATTGTTGCCGAGTTGAAGGAAGCCGGAATAGGAGTTGCGAAAGAGAAGGAGATTATCGCACTGATCGCCTATTTGCAGCGACTTGGAACAGACATAAGTAACATAGATCCCGAACTAGTCCAGAAATAGTTATGCTTAAATTCATCAAAGGCCATATGGAAACCATCGTAGGAATAGAGTTTTTCCCTTTGCTTTCCTTCGTAATCTTTTTCCTCTTTTTCATTACCTGTGTGGTATGGGTTATCAAATCTGATAAGAAAAAACTGGATGAAATTTCCAGAATGCCACTAGATGCAAACGATAAAACATCATGAGAAAATTGCTCCGATACCTCTTGATCCTGATGCCAGGGATCAGCTTCGCTCAAAGTGCTTCACCTGGGTTTTTTCAGACCTACTTTGTTGAAACTATCTTGACTTTAGCACTCTTTGTTTGCCTGGTTATACTTCTTGTCTTGGTGGTTACGCTTAAGGCAATTAAGGCGTTGTTAGCAGATAAATACCCCGAACAAGTACAAGAGGAGGCCAAGAAACCTTCTGCCGTTAAAGAATGGTGGGAGGCCATCAATGGACTGCAACCTGTGGAGAAAGAATCTTCACTGACCACAGATCACGAATACGATGGCATCAAAGAGTTGGATAACAACCTGCCACCCTGGTGGAAATGGATGTTTTATGCCACCATTGTGTTTTCGGTATTCTATTTAGCTAATTACCACCTTCTTGGTACCGGTAAAACTCAGGACGAAGAGTACATCGCCGAAATGATCTCAGCCGAAAAGGAAGTGGCTGCTTACAAGGCGCAGTTGGCGGCGAGTGCCGGGGATGTAGAGGTGCCTGTAACGGGCCCCGAAGCCATCGCGGCAGGCAAGAAGGTCTACATGAACTTCTGCTCTGCTTGTCATGGTAACGAAGGGCAGGGGGGTATTGGCCCCAACTTCGTTGATCGTTACTGGATTCATGGCGGTAGCATGGAGGACATTATTGCCACGGTTGAGAATGGTGTGCCGGCCAAGGGGATGATCTCCTGGAAAAACCAATTGTCGCCTCCGGAAATTCAGCAGGTTTCTGCGTTTATCTATGCGTTGGAGGGAGGAAATCCGGCGAATCAAAAAGCTCCACAGGGGACACTTTACGAACGTGTCGCTGGTGATGAAGAGGCATCTGGCGATTAATTCAAATCATCTAACATTAGATAAGAGTAATTTGTGAGCTCCCTCGAGAACCTGTACGAAGATGAAGAGAACTTTCGCGATGCGGTAAGCACGGTAGATGAGAAAGGTAAACGGATATGGGTATACCCAAAACGACCGGAAGGTAGGTTTCACCGCTGGAGGTTGTTAGTGGGAGTCTTGCTGTTAGCCTTCTTGTTTCTTGCCCCCATTGTAAAAGTGGGCGGGAATCCCTTGATCTTATTCAATGTCTTCGAAAGAAAATTCGTAATACTGGGCCAGATATTCTGGCCACAGGACTTTTACCTTTTGGTTCTGGGTATGATTGCTTTCGTGGTGTTCATAATCCTCTTTACGGTAGCTTTTGGACGCCTCTTTTGCGGTTGGGTGTGCCCGCAAACCATTTTTATGGAATTGGTTTTTCGTAAGATTGAATACTGGATTGAAGGGGATTACACTGCCCAAAGAAAGCTTGATAAGCAGCCTTGGGATGCGCAAAAAATAGGAAAAAAGGCACTGAAGCATACGCTCTTTCTGGGAGTCAGCTTTCTCATCATGCACACATTCATAAGCTACTTGATAGGCTTTGAAGAAACAATCGACCTGGTCCAGTCACCGCCTTCGGAAAACTTTGGGGGATTCATGGCTATGCTCGGATTTACTGGTGCCTTTTATGGTGTCTTCGCCAAGTTAAGGGAGCAGGTGTGCACCACCATCTGTCCTTATGGCCGGCTGCAGGGAGTACTGTTGGATCGCAATAGCGTCGTGGTTGCTTATGACCATGTGCGTGGGGAACAGCGTGGTAAGATCAGGCGCGACACCCCTCGGGAAGACAAGGGAGATTGTATCGATTGCAAACTATGTGTCGCGGTTTGCCCAACGGGTATCGACATTCGGAATGGTACGCAACTGGAATGTGTGAATTGCACAGCTTGTATAGATGCCTGCGATGGCATCATGGACAAAGTTGGTTTTGATAGAGGTCTGATACGTTATGCTTCCGAAGCAACCATTTCTGATGGCACCAGATGGCGATTTACCACGAGAGTTAGAGCTTACAGCGTAGTGCTTGGTCTTTTGTTGGTTTTTTTGGCATCACTGCTGGTACTTAGATCCGATATAGAAACCACCATCCTGCGAACACCGGGCATGCTGTATCAGGAGCCGGCAGAAGGTATGGTAAGTAACCTCTACAATTATAAGGTGGTGAATAAGACCACCGCAACTGTACCATACCATTTCAAGGTGGAAGGGATGGAAAATGCCGATATCCAATGGGTAGGGGACCTGCATCCAGTTAATGGACAGGACATCTCCGAAGGAGCTTTTTTTGTAATTATTGCAGGTAAGAATCTCTCGAAAATGTCCACCAAATTAGAAATCGGAGTGTATAGCGAAGGTGAGAAATTGGAAACGGTGAAAACAACATTTTTGGGGCCCGCTAAATAAGGAAATTATGATTGGAACTCATCAAATGTCTCAAGGAACAACGCTGAATCACTTACGGAATTACGACTATTTAATTGCTGAGAACTTATGAAAAATATGAATTGGGGCCACGGCCTGACTTTCGCTTTCATTGCCTTCGCTTCACTTATGATTTTCATGGCGGTGAAGGCCTTCGAGCAAGATATAGCTTTGGTAACGGCAGATTACTACAAGGAAGAGTTGGCTTACCAAAATAGGATCGATGAGATCAACAACTCCAAGCAAGCAATGGTTGTGGATATTGGAAAAAGTGTGCAAGGCATCGCTTTGACCTTTCCCGTGACTCCTGAAAGTGGCGAAGTTTATATGTACCGGCCCTCCGATCAGCGCTTGGATAGAAAATTTGCTTTGACCAATTCCTTGCATGAAATCATTCCGGAAGAACAGGTCGCATCCGGCTATTACATATTGAAATTGCATTGGTCCGATAAAGAGCGGTCTTACTATCAGGAAAAAGGAATTTTTGTGGAATGAGCACCCTGATTATTGGTTTTAGTATTGGTTTTTTGGGGAGCTGGCATTGCCTGGGGATGTGCGGCCCCCTGGTTTTGGCTTTACCCTATGGCAATAGCTCGTCATTGCAGAGGTTTGTCAAAAACTTCTTGTACTCCGCAGGCCGAACCCTTACCTACATGACAATAGGATTAGTGCTCTCAATTGTGGGTCAGCAGTTTGCCTGGTCCGGTTTGCAAAACGCACTTTCCGTATCAATTGGTGTTTTGCTGGTGCTTTCTCTTTCTTGGCCCATCTTCTACAAAAGAGCTACTGGCTTAGTCGGCGACTCCAGATGGCTAGGTTTAGTGAAGCGAGCGATTCAAAATCAATTTCAACGGCGGGAGAGAATGTCATTTTTCCTCACCGGAGGTCTCAATGGCCTGCTGCCCTGTGGCATGGTGTACTTGGCCAGTGCCTCGTCATTGGCATTTACACAAACCTGGGAAGGAATAACCCTAATGTTTGGCTTTGGCCTAGGTACCTGGCCAATGATGTTAGGTGTCGCTTTTTTACCAGCCCTGCGCGTTGTGCGACGATTCGATTCCTCTCGCTGGCTGACACCCGCCATGCTGGTTTTTGGGGTGATAATGGTTTGGAGAGGCCTCGCCTTGGACTTTCCTGATATCCCACAACTTGGTCACTTTAATCCCAAATCTCTAACTATCTGCCAATGACTATCAACAGATCCCTATTAAGAAAATACAATGTACCTGTCCCTCGTTACACGAGCTATCCGACGGTGCCCTACTGGGATACGGCACGTTTCTCAATCAGCCATTGGCAGGAGTCCATGTTACGTGCCTACTGGCAAAATGCGAAAGAGATAAGTATCTACATTCACCTGCCTTTTTGCGAGAGTTTATGCACTTATTGTGGATGCCACACACACATCACAAAAAACCATGGGGTGGAATCGCCCTATATCGAGACCCTCCTGAAGGAGTGGCGCCTTTATCTGGACCTGCTACCAGAAAAACCGATATTAAAAGAGCTGCACCTCGGCGGCGGTACACCCACTTTTTTCGCCGCCCAACAGTTGATTGATCTAGTAAGCCAAATAAGAAATGATTGCGATGTGCCTGACGAGCCGGACTATGGATTCGAGGGACATCCGCGCAACACCAACCAGGAACACCTGCTAGGGCTTCTGGGAGAAGGGTTTTCCAGGATAAGTCTGGGCATTCAGGATTTTGACCTGCAAGTTCAGAAAGCCATCAATAGAATCCAGTCCCTGGACCAGGTCAGGTCCGTGACAGAAAGTGCACGAGCCGCAGGTTATCGATCTATCAACTATGATTTGATTTATGGCTTGCCCCACCAAACTGCCGATTCCGTCACGGATACCTTCCGAAAAGTGGCTGATCTGGACCCTGATAGGATTGCATTTTACAGTTACGCACACGTACCTAAACTGAAACCGGCGCAACGTTCATACGAGCAGTTTCTACCGAACCCTGAATCTAAAACTGATCATTATTTGCTTGGTCGGGAATTGCTCTTTGATATGGGTTATGAGGAGGTAGGGATGGACCATTTTGCCAAACCAGAAGATGCACTAGCGAAGGCTGCCCGGACTAAGGACCTGCACCGAAACTTTATGGGTTATACTACGTCAGGCAATCGACTGATCATTGGCCTGGGGGTAAGTGCGATAGGCGACTGTTGGGATGGATTTGTCCAGAATCACAAAAACCTGCGTACTTACAGTAGTATGGTGGATCAAGGCCTATTCCCTATATCCAAAGGCCATAACCATACGAAAGCAGACTTGTTTTTGAGGCGATTGATTTTGGATGTCATGTGTCAGGGAGAAACAAAATGGTCAGAATCCGAATTGGACTTTTTCGGTTTGGAGATAGATTGGAATCTTCTGGATATCCTGGCGGATGATGGTCTCCTGGTATATGATCCTACAGGTCTAAAGGTTTCAACTCGTGGTTTCCGGTTTCTACGAAATATAGGCTCCGCATTCGATGGTCGCATGAATAGAGGCCAGCACCCGCAGACTACTTTCAGTAAGGCAGTTTAAAGAAAATTGCGCCTATTCAAGGTCGAAAATCACACTGGTCGTGGCTGTGTTAAAATCATCTTAAACCTTGACTTTCATCATAGTCTACCTCCTGGATGTATATCACTTTTGATACTGTAAACAAACCTTGAGTGTCATGAAACGAATACTTCTCCCAACTGATTTTTCTAAGGAAGCGACACACGCTCTGGATTTCGCGCAAGGCTTGGCAAAAAAGGCCAATTCGGAGATGCTGTTGCTCCATGTGTTGGAGGTACCTTATGGTTCATTTAGTGTAATGGGTGAAATACATACTGATTACTCTTTTGAGCAACTGTATCAGGTGCAACTCATTCGAAAGACCAGGGAACGGCTTGCCGATATGGTGGCTAACCTTGAGTCGCAAGGTGTGACGGCAAGCTACAAACTAGAGTTTGGCAATCCTTTTGAATACATAACCAAGAACATAATTGACGAGGAGGTCGATCTCGTAGTTATGGGCTCTAAGGGAGCTTCCGGACTCACCGAAGTGCTTATAGGAAGCAATGCCGAGCGAGTGATAAGGTTTGCAAATTGCCCTGTGTTCACAATAAAAGGGGAGACCAAACTGGAAGATATCAAGAGTATGGTCTATGCTTCTGATATGACGGATGAGCAAGATCTCATTTCTGATCAAGTAACCCGATTACAGGAGCTGTTGGATCTGAAAATGCATGTGATCCGGGTAAAAACTCCCTATAACTACTTAACTGAAGGCCATGCATTGAAGCAGTTGAAGCATTTTGTTGCTCGCAATAACCTTAAAAATTATACGATAAGCACTGTGGAAGCGGAGTTTGCCGATGAAGGCATACTAAAATTTGCCAGAGATAACAATGCTGGGATGATTGCCATGGGCACTCACGGACGAACTGGTTTGGCCCATTTCTTCGGGGGAAGTACGGCCGAAGATGTCGCAAACCACTCCGACATTCCCATCTGGACCGTGAAACTCGAGGGGGTACTTGAAACCACCCGTTAGTGAGGTGGTGACGAGTATGCAAAAGCCCGGTCAGGCCGGGCTTTTTTTTTGCTTGTGGCTTGCGAGGCGTTCTTGATAAAAATCAGCTCTCCAGCCGGAGCTTGTCACCTTAGGCGTGTTCACTGGAAAGTACATTTGAATACAATTGAAACGACATGATAAAGAGAAAAATATTGGTTCCGCTTGCACCTGAATACATTGCCTCGGAAGTCCTTCAATTCCTACTTGGGTTTGCGACTAAGAATGATTTTGAACTGATTCTGCTTGCGTCCAAAAGCCACCCGGATAGCAATTATTTGGATACGCTGAGATTATGGGGTGACCAGGAAGAAGCACTGTTTCAGCTGGAAGAATTTGAAGGGGACATAGCAGATGCTATTGTCAATACTTGTGATCATCATGTGTTGGATTTGGTGGCATTTACAGCTACCGATAAAGCAAAAGAGTTGGGATTATCCTTAAAAAGGCCCACGCTCTTTTTCCCGGAGGGCTGGATGCCAAGGGAAATTGCTCGAATCGGTTTTGCTTGCGATAACTCCTCCTTTAAAGATTCCTCGGTTTTAACGATTCTTTGGCACTTGGCGATGGAACTTAAAGCGGAAGTACACATCATCCATGTCAGTACCGAGCCGATTCAGCGCTGGGAATTAAATGGCGTTGTTGAAGATACCATAGAATTTTATTTGCATGATGTCAAGCACCAATATGACTTCATTCATGGCGAAGATATTTCACTGGCACTGCTGAAATATAGTGTCGAGAAGAAGCTCGATCTAATCGCAACCATGCCCAGAGACCGGGGAGCTAACAAATCGGACGAAGGAGGAAGAGTAACCAAACATCTGGTAAATCAAAGCGCTATACCATTGATCACCATCGATTGAGATTTTGATCACTCGAGGCGCGCGTTAGTCTCGTTGCTCTGCACTGGGAAGAATCATAATCGGTTTACCTGCTCCCTGAATGATCCCAAGCGCATTTTTGCCAATAAGGTTATTCATTCCACCATTGCCATTGATACCGATCATAATCAGGTCAGGATCGCAGTTACTCAGATATTTCAAAACTTCATGCTGGACAGACCCTTTTTTCACCACAGGGACAATTTTCATTGACCTATCTCCTCGGAGTTGTGATATAAACTGGTCCATTTGCTGTTCAATGTGCCCGACCGAGCTCTCCTTCGTTTTTTGCTTTTCGGGAATTACATGTATCAATGTAATCTCCACCTGGTAACTTTCGGCGCACCAGTCAATCGCGTGCTTTGTAGCTGTCCATGCAGATGGCGAAAAATCAGTAGCCACCATGATATGCTTGAGTCTTTTCAAAGGAATGTGTGGGTAAACAACAATCTGCAAATAGCATGTTTATGCTTAGAGAGTAAATGATCTTTTTTGGACGGAAAGATGACTTTTCTCAGCTTCTTTTTACCGAAAAGCTATTCCTTTGGCATCCGATGTTCGATTTCATGGTTTTTCAAAGCCTAAATATCCCATGAACGAAAGCGACAATACCTCAGGGGATTTGACGTTGGTCGAGCGGATATTTACCTCAGCGTCAGAAGGCATTATCATTATTGACCCAGCGGGAAAGATCATCCTTGCCAACCCCAGCGCGCAGCAGCTTTTTGGTTATTCCCCGGGGGAGCTTGAGGGCCTGGACCTGGAGGTGTTGATGCCCGAAAGATATCGTGAATCTCATCCGAAGCATCGCAGGAAATTCTCCAGTCAGCCAAAATCGCGAAAGATGGGAATTGGCCTGGACCTATTTGCCTTGCGAAAGGACAAAAAAGAGTTTCCCGTGGAAATCAGCCTAAGCTCGTTTCGATCAGCAGGGCAAATGCTTACGGCCGCCTTTATCATAGATATTACCCTCCGAAAAGAAAACGAAGAAAAGCTTCGTAAAAGCCAACAACAACTCAAGGAATATTCAGAACAACTTGAGGATAAGGTGCTTGAGCGCACCAGGGAGTTGGAGCATCTCAATTTGGGGCTTCAAAGCCAGGTGCAGGAACGAAAATATGCTGAGGCCACTTTATTGGAAGCGCAGGAGCTTTATAAGGCCATAGCCGCAAATTTTCCAAATGGCATTATTACCGTGCTTGACCTGGATTTGCGCTATGTTTTCGTGAGTGGTGCAGAAATGGCCACCAGAAATTGGACCGAGGATATGCTGATCGGTCAAAGCTTCCTGGAATTTGCTCCCAACAGCGATAGACTACCCGGGCTACTCACTGACCTAAAGCAGGGCCGTGAGTTTTCCATGGAATTAGAATCCGGGGAGAGTCACTATCAACTGCAAGGCGTACCACTGCGGGACGACAAGGGTGTGATCTTTCAGTTGTTGTTGGTGGAGGAAAATATCACCAAGCAGAAGAAAGCGGAAGAGGAAATCAAGAACTCGTTGCTAAAAGAAAAGGAGCTTAATGAGCTGAAGACTCGATTTGTCTCAATGGCCAGTCATGAATTTAGGACACCCTTAAGTACTATTTTATCGTCAGTGGCACTGATTGGAAAATATCCCAATGACGCCCGCGAACAACGAGAAAAACATATTCAGCGGATCAAATCAGCTATTAACAATCTTACGAACATACTAAACGATTTTCTCTCTATTGGAAAACTAGAGGAGGGCAAAATTCAGATCGATATCGAAGAGGTGGAATTGGCAGACTTATTGGTGCACATCAAGGAGGAGATGGACCCGACATTGAAGACCAATCAAAAACTCCTCATGCCAAAAGTCAATGGAATCAAGATCAAAACAGATCCGAAGATTCTAAAGAACGCCTTTTTGAATTTGATTTCAAACGCGAGTAAATACTCGGAACCTGGAAGTCCCATTGAAGTGACTTTTTCCAAACTCCGAGGAGGCTGCCAATTTGCTGTGAAAGATGAGGGCTACGGCATACCCAAAGAAGAACAGTCTAATATTTTTGATAGATTTTATAGGGCTGCTAATGCTGTGAACCTACCTGGAACTGGCTTGGGCTTGAATATCGTGAAAAAGTATATCGAGCTGTTGCAAGGAGAAGTGGAATTTGTCAGCGAGGTTGGTGTGGGTACTACTTTTACTATAACCCTATTAGATTATGCACAAGATCTTAGTGATAGAGGACAATAACGAAGTACGAGAAAACCTGGTTGAAATTCTCGAATTGTCGAACTATGAAGTGGTAGAGGCTGCAACCGGCAAGGAAGGAGTGAAGCGGGCAAAACAGGAATTACCCGACCTCATTCTTTGCGATATAATGATGCCCGAGATGGATGGTTATGAGGTGCTGTACTTGTTGGGGAAAGACCAGCGAACCCAAGATATTCCGTTTATCTACCTAACCGCAAAGGCGGAGAAAGAAGATTTCCGCCAGGGTATGAACCTGGGAGCAGACGATTACCTCACAAAACCATTCGATGATGTAGAACTGCTCAATGCGATAGAACGCAGATTGACGAAATATCAAAAACTTAAGGAGCTAGGAGGTGCCGGGAACCCCGATTCCTTTTTGTCGGGGGCAGCATCCCTCAATGAGGGTCTGTCCGGGATTCTGAAAAGCGAAAGGACCTACAAAAAGAATGATATTATTTATCGAGAAGGCGACTTTCCGCATTACCTGTACTATCTCGCCACGGGAAAGGTGAAGGTGTATAAGATCAGCGAGGACGGAAAGGAGTTTATACTCGACGTGCATAAGGAAGGAACCTATTTTGGCTACAATTCCCTCCTTCGAGATAGCGTCCAAACCGACTTTGCCGCTTGTATGGAAGATGCGGAGATCAAATTGATCAGTCGCGATGATTTCAATAAACTGATACATGAGGATCGCAACATAGCTGGAGAGTTTGTTAAACACCTGGCGAAGGAAGTCACTGACAAAGAAAAGGAATTGCTCCTCTTGGCTTATGACACTGTCCGGCGCCGGGTGGCAACCAACTTGCTCAAGCTGGCGGAAGCCTATGATGACCGAGCCGAGTTTAAAATAGCCAGAAACGATCTGGCAGGAATGGTAGGGACCGCTGCCGAATCGGTTATAAGAGTGCTGTCGGAATTTAAGAAGGAGGAAATCATTGAAGTGCACGCTTCTGGAATTCGCATACTTGATAAACAAAAACTAGAATCAATCAAGTGGTGAGTGGTAAGTGCTAAAGCGCCTGGTGGACTTTGCAAGGATTGCCGAAAGCCAACACATTACTAGGTAGGTCTTTAGTTACTACGCTACCAGCACCGATGGTGACATTGTTGCCGATGGTCACGCCAGGGAAAATCACGGAGTTGCCACCAATCCAAACATTGTCTCCAATGGCAACGGGCTTGGTAGAAGTTAAGTAGCTGGTACGATCAGCATTTTTTACGATCCTATCTTTGGCGTTTAGTGGATGGTTGGCGGTGTAAATTTGAACGTAAGGTGCCAGCAGACCATTTTCCCCGATCGTGATTTTGTTATTGTCCAACAACATACAATTGACATTCACGAAGGTGTTGTCTCCTAGGGAGATGTTGGAACCGTAATCACAATAAAATGGAGCTTCAACCCAAATGCCTGCTCCTTTGAAACCTAATAAGTCGGAGAGAATTTCATCCCGTTCAACCAAGTTGGATACATCCAATTGATTGTATGCCTGCATCAGTTTTTTGGCGCGGAAATACATTTCCAACAACTCCGGGTCCCGGGAATTGTAAAACTCCCCATGAAGCATTTTTTCTTTTTCAGTCATGAAGGCTGTCAGATTACCTGAAGGAAAGTTAATCTGCATTAGAGAAAAACCATCAACCCCGCTCAAGTTGAGCAAAAACCCTCAGGTCAATTCATTGCAGGGCATTTCGGTAAACCCATTTGCTTTTGAATTATCGAAAATGGGTTGCTCTCAAATAATATCCACGATCATCAGTATCGTTAAGGCTGTTTCAGGATCACCTGCTTCCAGGTACTTCTTCCCTAAATGATGCAATTCGTCCTTGATAAGGTCACGTTGATTTTCATGCTCAAGGAAAATTTCCTTCACCTCAACGGATTCTTTCATATGCAAAACGGTGGCCTCTGAGGGCAGTTCCTTCAAGTTGCCTAGCCGGCCAATGTTGTTGGCACTCAGGATGTTGCTGTTCCGAATACTCTGAGACAACCGATCGACGCCAATACCACGCATAGAAAGCGGTTTTGGAATCTCGAAGAGCCCGTCACCAGAGGCACGGATGTACCAATTTTCTCCCATGCGTCCGACCAGATCCAATTTTCTGGTGTCCGGTATGCCGTCCTCCTTGAGGTAAGATTGCTTGAAGTGCATGCGTGTTACCTCAGCAATGATCAAGTTTCCGGCGCCTCCTTCCTCACCGAGTGTGATTACATCATTCACCTTGCATTCGAAGGAAACTGGTGCTTCCAACACCCTTGGTGGCGTCACTGTATCCGACGCAATAGGAGTCAAACCTGATTTCACAAATTCATCAACCCCTTTCTCGTATTCCGTACTTGCCAAAGACATTTTTTCCACAATCGCATAGGTGACAATGTTGATGACCACCTCCCGCACTTCCATGATGTTGTTGTATGTATCCTTTTGCGTGCTGTCTCTTCCTCTGCGTGAGGGTGAGAAGATCATAATCGGAGGATTAGACGAAAACACGTTGAAGAAGCTGAAAGGACTCAGATTGACATTGCCACTTTTGTCCACAGTACTCGCAAAGGCAATGGGCCGGGGCGCAACGGATGCAAGCAAATAGGCATGTCTTCTTGGTTGGTCCAGGGAATTTGGATCAAGGGAGATTGAGTGTTCTTCTGAGAGCATATGTTAGGATCTTGCTGGCAAAACTTGGGTAACAACTTCGCCAAATCCAACTCTTACAGCACCTTTTTTTCCAAATCCCCTCATGGTGATGGTATCTCCATCTTCGACAAACGTTCTGGAGGTGCCATCAGCAAGTGTGATCGGGTTCTTGCCTCCCCAGGTCAGCTCCAACATGGAACCCAGTGAATCTGCTGTGTTTCCGCTGATCGTACCCGAGGCCATCATATCTCCAACCTTGATGTTGCAGCCATTCATCGTATGATGCGTAAGTTGTTGGGCCATGTTCCAGTACATGTATTTGAAATTGGAAGTACTCAGGTGGTTTCTCTCTCCACCCTGGGGGGTAAGGCTAACCTCGAGGTTAATATCAATATTTCGATCGCCAGTATATTGAAGATAGGGGAGAACCTTGGGGTCTTGGGCAGGTCCGGGTACCCTGAATACGTCTAATGCCTCCAATGTAACTATCCATGGTGAAATCGAGGAAGCAAAATTCTTGGCGAGAAATGGTCCCAGCGGCACATATTCCCACTTTTGTACATCGCGGGCTGACCAGTCGTTGAAAAGCACCATACCGAAAATGTGGTCCTCCGCATTTGCGGTTGACAAAGTTTCGCCGAGGGCTGTGGATTTGCCTATTATAAAGGCTGTTTCCAATTCAAAATCCAACCTTTTGGTGGTCGAATAGATCGGAGGGCCGTCCGCGGGTTTAAGCTGTCCAAATGGCCTGTGAATGGACTGACCCGAAGGGATGATGGAGGAAGACCTCCCATGGTATCCCACTGGAATATGCTTCCAGTTGGGCAATAATGCGTTTTCGGGATCACGAAACATTTTGCCGACATTGGTGGCGTGTTCAATACTGGAATAGAAATCCGTGTAATCCCCAATCTGTACAGGCAAGTGCATTTCGACATTGGCCAGGGGTATGAGCGCCCTACTTTCTTTCAGTTTTGACGAAGCATCCACAAGTTCCTGTTGAAGTAAATTCCTTACGCCATTCGTGGTGGACTTGCCTAGGGCTATGAAGTCATTCAGGAAGTCGTTTTCCAGGCAACTCTTTGGGATGTTCAAGTCATCGAAGAGGCCTATTTCCCTGGCTGCTGGTAGGTCGATAAGGTGGTCCCCAATGGCGACACCAACTCGTTTGCCTGAACCTTGTGAGAAGATCCCAAACGGCAGATTATAAATAGAAAAATCGCTTTCCTCCCTAATGGGAAGCCAACTTTTCAAAGACTTGTTCATGTTATTTTGAGGGTTCTATCCAAGATTGATAATAAGTGCCATCATCCAATTGCATGGCTTGCTCCGTCAGACTCAAAGGCTTGAAAGTATCGATCATCACAGCAAGTTCCGCAGTTTCTTTTTGCCCAATACTTCGCTCATAGGCACCAGGGTGAGGACCATGAGGTATACCCGCCGGATGTAGCGAAATATAACCTTTTTCGACATGGTTCCTGCTCATAAAGTCCCCATCTACATAGTAAAGCATCTCATCGCTATCAATGTTGGAGTGGTTGTAGGGGGCAGGAATTGATTTGGGGTGATAGTCATAGAGCCGTGGGCAAAAAGAACAGACTACAAACGCCGAGGTTTCGAAGGTCTGATGGACTGGAGGTGGCTGGTGTACCCTGCCGGTGATGGGTTCGAAATTGTGAATGGAGAAGCCGTATGGAAAGTTGTAGCCGTCCCAACCTACCACATCGAACGGGTGTGCGGCGTAAACCAGATGGTGAAGCAAACCTTGCTTCTTGATTTTCAGCAAAAACTCACCTTTTGCGTCGATAGTTTGCAAATCCTGCGGCAGCTTATAATCGCGTTCGCAGAAGGGAGAATGCTCCAGGAGCTGACCGAACCAGTTGCGGTAGCGTTTCGGCGTATATATAGGGTGAAAGGATTCACTGATCAATAACCGATTATCTTCCGAATCGAATTCCATCTGGTAGATCATGCCACGTGGTATTACCAGGTAATCACCATATTCGAAGGGGATATTCCCTAAGAATGTCTTGAGCATGCCCGATCCCTGGTGAACAAATATTAGTTCGTCGGCATCCGTGTTCTTGTAGAAATAGTCGGTCATCGATTGACGCGGAGCCGCTACAGAAATGATGATGTCCTGATTGACTAGTAAAGGAGTACGGCTTTCCAGAAAATCGTCGATGGGCGTTGCCTCGAAGCCTTTTAACATTCTGGAAGTAATGTTCCTTTCCACCGCGATTTTTGGCGTCAGGTCCTGAGGTTCTTTGATCTCTTTCACCATCGTCGGCCTGTGCACATGGTACAAAAGCGAAGACATGCCGTCGAACCCTATGGTGCCAAACAATTGCTCGTAATAAAGACCGCCATCTGCTTTTTCAAAGATGGTATGCCTTTTTTGGGGGATTTTACCAAGTCGGTGATAGATAGGCATAGTGAATTCTTTGTGTAGGTAAATCTACTGAATTACCCATTAATTTAGTTGTTATGACAAATAAATTTACCCTTACAACCCGATTCTTATGATTTTGGGTAGGTCGGCACGAAAAAATACCCAGAAGTGGGTATTGTAGCCATATTCACCACGGCCTACTTTTGAATTATAGCTTTTGCTATACACAACTAAAGCTTTCTGGCTTTTACGCCGCCGATGAAGACCCGTCCAAAATCTGGAACGGGTCTTTTTCTTTCTTCCACGGGTGTCAGAGCCCGATGCTTAGGAACTCACCATTACACCTCCATCTATATTGATCGCGGATCCTGTAATCCAACTAGCGTCCTCAGAAGCAAGGAATAACACCAATTCGGCTACGTCTTCCGGCGTTCCCAGGCGTTTTAGGGGTGTCCCTTCGCCGACTTGTTCCACGATCCGGTCCGGATTGTCAAATGCTTTGGCTGAGTCCCAAATAAGTGGGGTGTCCACTGGCCCTGGGCATATGGCGTTGATTCTGACTTGCGGGCCATAGTCAAGCGCCATCTGTCTGATCAGACTTACCACAGCGGCTTTGGAGGCACAATAGGCAGGATGATTTGGAAAACTTTTGAATGCAGCTATGGAGGCATTGGCGATCAGGGTACCCTGGCTTTCTTGAAGATAGGGGAGACTATACTTGCTGAGATGGAACAGCGAGCCGAGATTGGTGTCCATGGTTTGGTTCCAAAGGTCTGTACTTAATTCCGTCACTTTACCAAGTCCAAGCGTACCAGCGTTGGCGATAACTATGTGAAGTTGTCCAAACCGGGAGAGGGCGCACTCAACCAGCTGGCTGTTGGTTTCGGGTAGCCCAATATCGCCCGAGACAAAAAAGGCGGTGTTTTCACGTTTGTCATTTAGTTCCCCACTCAAGCGCTTACCTTGTTCTTCCTTGCGTCCCCCGAGGATTATTTTTGCCCCTTCCCGGTGTAGTATTTTGGCAATGGCTCTTCCCATACCACTGGTTGCACCTGTGACAATGGCAACTTGGTTCTTTAACTTCATTTCAGTCTTATTTCTTTTTTGCGCCGTTTGCTGGCGTTGCTAAACGACAACTAAGCTAAACCGAAATAGTGGGCTAATTCTTTTTGGTTAAGGGTGAACTCGCCTCAACTGTCGTCTCAATTGCCTCGGCCAGTAGGTTTGCGGCTTTCGGGGCTTTTCGGAACCATAATTCCGGCTCGATGAGTTCCAATTCCACCAGGCTGAGATACCCATCGTTATCATAGATCATATCCACCCGTGCATATACAGGTGATGGATCGCAAGCTAGAACGGCTTTTTCTGCCATTGCGATTTCCGCCGGCCGCGGGTGATATTCGTGGACAGAACCTCCAAAGTCATCTTGTACGCGAAACTCGCCTTTTTTGGCAACTTTCAGCACGCCATGGCTGAACTTTCCACCGATCATCACCAATGAGAATTCGCCATGCTGCAAGATGTGTTGTTGTGCCTCTTGGACCATCATATCCTGCTTATTCACCAGTTGTGAAAAGAGAGGTTCCGACTTTGAAAGGTCTGGGTAAGGAACGAGGTAAGTGTCCATGGCAGATGCTGAGACGACCGGCTTGATCACAAGATCTTTCCACCCTTTTTCCACAGCAATATTTTCAAGCGATGAATCGGTAAGGCCACGACCCACATAGACGGTGTCTAGTGTTCTAATCCCCTTATTTGCGAGATCCTGGAGGTAGTTTTTGTTGAGATTCCAGTAGATCAGGTTTTGGTGATTGATCAATCTTGTCACCCGCGAAGTTTGCTTCAGCCAGCGCAAAAATTCATCAAACCGCCTAAAGTAGTCCCAGGTGGTACGAAACAGTAAGTAGCTGGAATCGGACCAGTTGTATTGTGGATCTGACCAGGCTACTTTATTGACTATGAAACCACGCAATTCCAATGCCTGTTGCACTAACTGGTCTTCAATCAATACATTCCGGATGAGCGGGGGAGTGTTATCAGGATTGATATAACGTGGATCGGTAAGTATCGTAATATCAACCCTGTTGCTCATCTAGTGGTGTTGAGTTTGGTATTAATCAGAATTACACCATGATTCGCATCTTCGCCCCATCTGGTGGTGGCACTCAATCCCTTTTTAATCGTGATGTTGGCAACATCTCCGGGATTAACCCAGTTTACGGCAGAATAGCCTCTTCCCAATGGGACATTGTCCACAACAAACAAGGGTTGTGTCTCATTAGTAATGGTACCGATACCACGAAGATAAATCCTTCCATCTTGTGTTACCTGTAGTCCGGGAACAGCCCGCAATGCACCTAGCATGTCTTGATAAGTTCCATAGTCTCTTTGGGTCGTTGCGACATTGGCAGATGGGGCACAAGCAACTAGAACGCAAATTAGAAGGAGGTAAGCATATGTTTTCATGAGTGTGAGCAGTTGGTTTTAGTAAAGATTAACGATTGCTGCCTTCAAAACTACGTGTCATGCAAAGACCCTTACTTGCTGTAATTCAAGTGCTTCAATCCACATTTCGCTGCGTCACTTGCACAAGAATGTCTGTGCCTAGTATTTTATTTCCTGGTAGCTCATACCAAGTCCTGTTATTGGGGACCCTCACACCCTCATATTCGAACAGGCCATCCGTGGTGATCAATTCACCTTTGCCCGCTGCCTCATCCTTGTAGAATTTATAGGCGATCATTGCAAAATCGTCCTGGGCAATGTAGTAGTACCAGGTATCTTTTTCATAAGCAACTTTCAGCACATGGCAGTTTATACCATTTAGGGATTCGGTTCTCAGCTCCCGATCGATTTCGGTCCCTGGGTCAGTTAACTTCATTGGCAATCCCCACAAGTAGGTATAATAATTCCTCATGGTGATAGCCCGCTGACAATTCGCATCTCCTTTTACAACAAAGCATGAATCTGCCTTCACCCCATGAATCTCCTTGTCATCCCGATTGATACGGAAGTAACTATTGGGTTGATCGATCTCCACCCGTGTTTTTCTGTCAGGACCACTTGGGCGTGTTTCTGTGAATTCCAGGTTGACTTGCCAGGTTCCCCAGGAATTATTCGGGTCATGGAATTGCATCGACTTTTCCAGGATCTCCATATTAGTTAGTGATTGACCTGAAGACGAAATGGTCACAAATACGGCCACGCAGGCCAGAATTAGGTTTTTGATCATATTTTTTTCGTAAATCTTAAATTTAGATTAACTAAAGCACTTCCCTCTGTGTTAACCTAACATATGGAAAAAACTGCTGCCAAAAGATCAAAAAAGGTACTCAATAAATCCAAACTGCAGGAGGAGTACATGAAGCATGTCTTGCTCAACGAACGAGCGCCGAATTCTGTATTTGCTTTCGCGAGTCAGTTGAAAATTAACGAGGCCGAATTCTATGAGCATTACAATTCCTTTAGGGCTTTGGAGGGAGATATTTGGAAATCCTGGTTCCAGGAAACAATGGAGGTGCTACATCGCGATAAGTCCTATTTGGAATACAGCATTCGTGAGAAACTTCTTGCCTTTTATTATACCTGGCTGGAAGTGATCAAAAAGCATCGAAGTTTTGTCTTGCTGAAATTCGCCACTGTAACCGTTAAGGATTTGAACCCTGCATTTTGGAGCCCACTTAGAAGCACTTTTTTAGCGTACATCCAGGATTTAATCATCGAAGGAAAAGATACGGGAGAAATAGCTGATCGGCCCTGGAGCAAGCAATATGACAAGGGTTTTTGGTTACAATTTGTATTTATTACCAAGTATTGGTGTGACGATGATAGTCAGGACTTTGCGCAGACCGATGCTCTTGTTGAGAAAGGGGGCAATTTTGCCATGGACATGATCGGTAAAGGGGCCCTTGATTCTTTTCTGGATCTGGCCAAATTTCTCTACCAGCAAAATAAAGCGTAGACCGGCATGAAAGAGCAATCGAAAATTCCTACTGGAAAAGTGTCCAGAGCAGCGAAATTTGTAAAAACGGGGGCTAAGGTAGGCGGCAATTATCTAAAGCATTATTCCCGAAAACTGATTGATAAAAACGCTACTCGGGAGCAACTCGATGAAGATAATGCCGAGGACATTTACGGCTCATTGAGTGAGTTGAAGGGGAGCGCTTTGAAGGTGGCCCAAATGTTGGCTATGGACAAAAATCTGCTACCTAGTGCCTACCAGGACAAGTTTGCGATGGGTCAATACAGTGCTCCGCCATTGTCCTACCCATTAGTTGTTCAAACCTGCAGGAAGTCTCTTGGACAGGTGCCTGGCGAGCTTTTTGACACCTTTACGAAAAATGCGGTCAATGCTGCCTCCATTGGCCAGGTCCACCTTGCCACCAAAGGAGCGCGTAAATACGCGGTAAAAGTCCAATATCCCGGTGTGGCCGAAAGCGTAAAGTCAGACTTGAAACTGGTCAAACCTATTGCCTTGCGACTGTTTAATTTGAATGAGCGGGAGTTGGACCAGTATATGGAAGAAGTACAGGACAAACTGCTGGAGGAAACTGATTATTTGCTGGAGGTAAGAAGGTCAATTGAAATCTCGGAGGCTTGTCAGCATATCAAGGACCTGGTGTTTCCAAAATACTACCCCGATCTCTCCGGGGAACGGGTCATTACGATGGACTGGCTCCAAGGTGACCACATTAAGGAATTCTTGAAGACAGAACCTAGTCAGGACGTTAGAAACAAGCTTGGGCAGGCCATGTGGGAATTCTATCACCATCAGATACATACCCTGAAGCAGGTGCATGCCGACCCACATCCTGGTAATTTCTTGATGCAGCCTGATGGTACTTTGGGAGTGATAGACTTTGGCTGTGTGAAGGTGATTCCACAAGACTTTTATGAGGGGTATTTCAAATTGATGAGCAAAGAGATCGTAGGCAATGACGAGGCTTTGCTACCTGTATTGTCGGAGTTGAATTTTCTATACGAAGACGACTCAGAAAAAGAGCGAACGATTTTTATTTCTGTATTCAAAGAGATGACTAGTTTGCTTGGAAAGCCTTTTCATGCAGACCGGTTTGATTTTGCGGATGATGCTTATTTTAAACAAATCTATGACCTCAGTGAAAGGCTGTCTCATATGAAGGAGTTGCGTAATTCCAGACACCCCAGAGGCTCACGCCACGGACTATATATCAATCGGACATATTTTGGCCTGTATACCTTGCTTAATGAACTTAGGGCAGAGGTTCGCACAACCAAGCCAAAGTGGCTTGAAAAACCAGAAGAAGCTGCTTGACGTTATTTGGTTAATCGATTAAGTCCGATGTAAAAGTAAGTACGTGGTAGTAGCTATGGTTGGTAGTGCCAAAAAACGGATCCGAAAATGGGTCTGATTGCAGATCTACCAGCGCTCTTGGATCTATCTGGAGCGTATCAAACACCACCTCATACCCGTAATATTGCAGTGTATCTTCCCGGCTATATGTGATGGTCAGGTCCCGGAGACCTGAGAACAGGTCATCGATCACAGCTTCTGACGCTTTTACCTCTCCTTCCCATGTGACGCTCCCTAGTCCATAGCGCTGCAGTTGATGGAGGCAATCAATATAAGGGTTAGCGCAGGTGGCGTTGGACAGTTTTTCATAGATTGGTTTGAGGTTGCCGGGCCACACTTTGATTGTATGCTCGGTGCCATCGGATGCGGTATAAGTGATATTTAGCGGAACGTAAGAACGGTTATCAATCTGCAAGCTATGGCTGGAATTGGTTACCTCCGGATCAAACCACGAGCAACTCGTGAGGAGCAGGAAAGCAAAAAAGGAGGCTAAAGTCTTTTTCATTGCGGGTATCCGTTTTGATGGAATAAATTTTAAAAATCAAATCAGCTGTGTACTATTTTGTATTGCTCCTTCATAACGTTTGACTTCCACACCAAACCTTTGAAGAAAGTCTACACCCTCGTCGCTGGCTATTCCTTTAAACTCCGCGTAGGAATTGAGATAAATCACAGTTCGGATGCCCGATGTATAAATGATCCTCGCACAGGCCAGGCAGGGCGACAGGGTTACATAAAGCGTGGAACCCTCGATGGTTGCCTGGTTTTTGACAGCATAGAGGATCGCATTTTGTTCTGCATGGATCGCCAGGGAGCAGCCCCCTTTTGAGTCGCGCGGACAACCCTCGGCTGGCCACTCTTCGTCGCAATTGTGCGTGCCTGCAGGTGGTCCATTGTATCCGATGGAGATGATGCGCGTGTCGCGCGTAAGGACAGCACCTACATGCCTTTTTATGCAATGTGACCGGCTCGCCAAATTAACGGCCAGCTGCATAAATATGTCGTCAAAAGCGGGTCGGTTATTCATCCTGGCAAAAATAATATGGTTCAAAATACCTAGAATCAGGTATTTGCCAGTCTCTTAACTATCCCTAACTTAATTGGGCAAAAAATGGGTCATCGGACATGAATAGGTACATAATTGGTCTTTTCGTTGTTCTAGTGTTTGCGTCCTGCACGAAAAAGGCGCTAAGATACATTCGCAATAAAGCCGATTTAGAGATTAATGTTCCGAGCGATCTGACTTACAGCGTCGGGCATTACTCGGGTCTTCAGAAAGTATTGGATTCCAATGAAGTCTCTAGTGTGATTCTTATACACGGGATAAGAGAGAAGAAAAAAGATCATTGGCATCAGGTTAAAAAGAAGATTTTTGGGACGGACACGTTTGGACAAGCAACAATAATTGCCAGGGATAGCTCGGGCATAGTTGGAAATAATGAGATTGGTCCGTTGCCCTGGGAAGTACTGCAAACCAGTTTCAAAAAAGAAAATGGAAGAGAAATTCACGTAATTGAGATCTTTTGGTCGCCAATTACCAGCAGGGTCAAAGAGTTCTTATTAAAATATGATGAGTCGGAATATAGGACCGGAGTAGCCCAATGGCTGAAGCATGATCTTTTTCTTGACGCCTTTGTTGATTTGGGCTTGTATTCAAATGACTACTATCATGAGCGTATGTTGAGGGCTGTCAGGGCGGGTTTTGAGTCTATCCCATCAGGGAGCACGGAAACAGCAGTAATTGGTGGAGGTCTTGGAAGTCAACTTGTGATGGACTACTTCCACGACCTGAAGATCACCCAGGATTCAGCATTGGCTTTCACGGAGAAGTTAAGGGCATGTGTCGATGTAGGTCACTTGGAGTCCATAGCAAATTCATCACCTTTCTTTGGGAGTGATACTTCAGCTTTTAGAGCGGCCTACGTTCCAGTAATAAATCAAGCTAAGGTGCGTCTTGCTTCTGTCGACGAAGTGCTCTTAAAACTGGAAAAGGGGATTAAGGAGCAAACAAGAGAGAAATGTCATAACCTGAACCGGATTTTCCTTATTTCTAACCAAATCCCGTTCACCGCCCTTTTCAATTTAAAATCGGATAGCTTGCGCAGGCTACCCGAAGATCACTCAAGTATTCTCCAAAATTTTCAGGAATACGCGCGTAATTCTGCTGATACCTTGCAGGTAGTCGCCTTTTTTGACGAGGACGACCCCTTCGGCTTTAGAATGTTGAAAACCTCCGAGCCCCGTTTGAAGGTCGTCAATGTGCGCACGCAGAATTCAGTCGTGTGGGAGTTTGACCCTCAGGGTTTAATGCAGGCTTTAAATTCTATCCCTGTGGTAGATCCCGATGGCCTTTACGGAATTGTGGATGAGACGAAAAGAAAGCAAAAGCTCCTGCTGAGCCTCGACGCAGCTCAGGAAACAGCCCGGAGTGACAGGGCGATACTTGATGCGATCATGGAAGGGTCGGGAAGTCGGAGAAATGAAATAAAATCCGATCTATTCTTTGAGCCCCCGGTTGAAATTGAGGATAAACTGATAAATGAGCCCAAAAAGCCAAACTTAGGACTTGGCAAAACACTTGGGCTCGCGTCTTCGGCTTTATCGGCTGGTTTTGGTTCGTCCATTTTACCATTCAGAAATCCTTCCTATCAGGTTGATTCCATCTATGGAGGAATTGCAGGTATGGAATCGGCGATAGACACAGCCAGGCTAACTCAAGTTTTGTTGATTCATGGCATGCGGACCAAACCACCAAATCATTATGAGCAGACAATCTCTTCGCTCGTGAAGGAATTGGATTTTTACATCACGCCTGTAGAAGACTCAGTTTATTACTTTAATGATGAAATAACTGGGCAGACATCATCTGTTCGGGTGCTGGAGTTCCAAGATAAAAAGGATAGGAGGATCAGGTTTCTGACACTCTATTGGTCACCCATGACCACCGATGTTAAGAACTGGCTGAAGGGTAATAGTGATCTTGATCAGGCCAGCAGAGCGACTGGTTTGTTGAAAAGGGAGATTATAACAGATGGTTTGGGTGATGTGGCAGTGATGATCAACGGGTACAGCAAGGCCTTTGACAGCTTAGCGTCCTTTACTTTTCAACTCATGGCGGAAAGAGATTCTGCTACCAATTTCATGCTTAGCGGCAGCTTGGGAAGCTGGCTATTGTTTGATTACGTGAACAGGAATTCCGGAAGAAATGTGAATGACCAAAACGTAGGGAAGGTCTTGTGCAAAACCCCTGAATGGTTCATGTTCACAAACCAATTGGGGTTAATCAACATCACTAAGATTGACAGGAAACTATCTTTAAATGACTATTACCAAAGGATTTTAGGTGAAGGATTTACTGAAGCCAAATACCCAACGAAACTCATCGCCTTTGGTGATCCAAATGATTTTCTGACATTCGAATTGCCAGACAGTAGTGAGCACTTCGATATTGATTCTCCACAGGTGATTAATGCCTATCTAAATACAGCCTCGGGTTTGAGAATGAAGATGGATGGCCTTATCAAGTTAGCATATAAGGCGGACAGGGTCTGGTTGAAGAAATGTGCCAAGAAGGATTTACGCAGCCAACAGCGTAGTGCTAGGAAGTATTGCAAAAAAACTCATAAATCGCCTGGTGAACATGACCATCGTTGCACCTTCCTTACAAAATCGGCAGCAGGCAAGTACTATGATGAATTGATTAAAGAGTGTGTTGCTATTGATGAAAATGACCTCAGGAGAGCATGCGAAAATCGATTCGTGAAAAGGTCCAATTTTAAGAAATTAACGAAACCCGGAGTGATCACAGGTGCGCTCCGACGAGTTGCGACAGGCCAGGCGATTCAGAATTTTGTAGTAAACCTACCTGAGGCACATGAAGGGCCCAGCAAAAATCCTATTCTACTAAAAATGATTGCCCATGGTAGTCAGTCGGTAGACTGGACTTTTCGCAAGCAGCACTTTCAAGTAAAACCGATTCAGTTCGAATAGGAGAAGGCCGCTAGTCTATTTGTATTACAAAGATCTTGTTGTACACAGCATTATTTCTACGCGGTAGCCCAATCGAGCCAAGGCCTAAACCCAGATTGTTAATCGCCACCATTTCACTGTAAATTCCATCATTTGGGGGTGTAATGTCTCTGAATTCTGAAAAATCAGATCTCATCTTCATGGACCGTAACTGTAACAAACCGTGAAAATCCCGGCCGGACCTTCCGACCATCATGCCATCATTGTTGATCCCGGTAAAGTTATAGTCATGGAAAGTGGACCCCTGTTGTTTCTTTGATTCCAGGAATGTTCGGTGTTGATCTGTATTCGTGTCGTAAACCAGGCCAATGGATCGTTCGCTTTGGTCCACATCTACATAAAAACCTACTGCAAGGCCGTCATCGTTGATGTCATGAAGATTAGAAAAATCTGCTATTTTTTCGTCAATGGTCAGAGGGGTCAGTTCCTCGGAATCAAATGCGTATTTGAAGTAGGTTGGCTTACCATCTGCTATGCCTTGGATGATAGCCAGTTCGTTGTTGGCACATTCAACTCGCGAGAATTTCACACGAGCCGGGTCGACCAGATTCACAATAGAGTCTCCCCTAAAAAGGCAAGCGATTGATTCCAACGCATCCGGGCCGTACTCACCCAGAATAATGCCTGATTCGGTGATGTGAGTAGCTTGAGAATAGAAGTAGCCTTCCGGGTGCAGATCCTGAAAATCTTCGCCGCTTTTGTCCATGGTATAAGCAAACGTTGGTACATATTCTCCCAGGTAATTCCCAAAAGGCATATAGGCTCCGGCAATCTGTCCCTGGGTATTGATGGCAAATGGCCAATTGTTTTGGTGGTCCTCTTTCCGAAGTTCCCGGAATCCCGAACCATCCGAATTAATTATAAAACCAATGGCAAAGCGCTCTTGATAAAAGTCGGCAACACTTAGGGGCCAGGCATCTCCATGGTAGCCCACGATTTCATTAGCGTCGTTGATGTCATAGGGTTGGATAAAACCATCTCCATCAAATCCAGGTATTTCGACTACCTCGTTTGGATCCGGTGTAGAATTAAAACTGTCTAAGCAGGAGGAAAATAGGGATAGTGCTGCGAAAGCTGCCGCAAGCAAATGCGATTTTAGGCGGTTCATTTGTTTTCATTGCTAGGTTCTATCTATAGAAACGTCAAAAATTCAGAATATGTAAGTTTTCCTGATTTTTTTTAAAACAAAAAAAGCCATACACGAGGTATGGCTTTTTAACTAGTGCCTGTATTGACTAGCAATATTCCTTAAATACCTCCTGAAGGTGATCGGAGATCATTTGCGCAGATCGCCCTTCTATGTGATGCCTTTCTACAAAATGGATCAAATCCCCATCCTTGAACAAGGCAATGGATGGAGAGGAGGGGGGGTATGGCAAGGTGTACTCTCTGGCTTTAGCCGTTGCCTCGGTATCAACCCCAGCAAATACCGTCGCCAGGTTGTCAGGTTTTTTATTGCTGACGTGTAAGGCATGTGAAACACCTGGTCTTGCCGCCCCGGCAGCACAGCCGCAAACGGAGTTGATGACCACCAGCGATGTTCCTTTAACGTTTTCGATGTGGCTTTGTACCGCCTCAGCCGATTTCAACTCTTCAAATCCTACACCGGTCAATTCAGCACGCATGGGTGCTACTAATTCTTCGGGATACATTTTATTCTGTGTTTAAATATTCTTAAAAATCTAAAGTCTTACATAAATCCGAGTTCTAACCTCGCCGCCTCTGACATCATGTCCGTCGCGTATGGGGGATCAAATGTCACTTCAACGTCCACGTCATTAACCTCCTCCAGCTCACTGATTTTTGTCTTGATCTCATCGGGGATCGCCTCCGCAGAGGGGCAAGCCGGAGAAGTAAGGGTCATCAGCACGTGAATATTGTTAATGGGGAAAATATTTATTTCATAGATCAGCCCCAGCTCGTACACATCCACGGGAATTTCCGGGTCATAGACTTCCTTGATGGCACCCACTACTTTTTCTTTCAATTCCAGGGACTGTTGTTCGCTTAATTCGCTCATTGCTTTGCCTCCTTTTTCATCGCACTGTAAGCCAACGCATAAATTTTCATCTGTTTGATCATAGCCCCAAACCCATTGGATCTTTGGGTTCCTATGAATCGATTCAGTCCAATCTTTCCAGGGAAGGTGATTTCTTCATTGAGAATGTCCTCTGGCTTCTCATTAGATAGCACCCGAATCAATAAACTCACCAAACCTTTAGTGATCGCTGTATTTGAATCTCCTCTATAAACCACTTTCCCCTCTTCCAGGTTCGCGGTAAGCCAAACCTTTGATTGACACCCTTTGACAATATTTTCTTCAGAACGATCTTCTTCTGGCAAGCCTTCCATTTGCTCTCCCAATTCCATGATGTAGTTGATGGACATTTCAAAGTCCTCAGCCAACATGGCAAATTCCTCAATTAGCGCTTCCTGTTTTTCCAGAATTTGGCTCATTTCTTGAATTTCAGATAGATCTCATTTACAGCTTCCACAAAGATATCTATCTCCTTCCGGGTATTGTATACCGCAAAAGAAGCTCTGGCTGTACCCTCTATTTTAAAACGGTCCATGACTGGCTGTGTGCAGTGATGTCCCGTACGAATAGCAATGCCCTTGGCATCCAGGAACATGCCCAAATCAAAAGGATGTACACCTTCCAGGTTAAACGAGATTACCGAGGCCTTGTGGTCAGCAGTCCCGATGGGTACAAACCCTGAAATCTCTTTCAACTTCTCTGAGCCATATTTTAGTAGGTCGTTCTCGTGGGTGGCGATCACATCGTGACCAATTTCTTCGATGAAATGGATGGCCTGTTTCAAGGCAATAACATCGCCTATATTTGGTGTGCCCGCCTCAAACTTGTAAGGTATATCGTTGTAAGTGGTTCCCTGAAAGGAAACTTCCTTGATCATTTCGCCACCGCCCTGATAGGGATCCATTTTTTCCAATACCTGGCGTTTGCCGTATAATGCTCCCACGCCGGTAGGTCCGTACATCTTGTGACCCGAAAAAGCGAAAAAATCACAATCCAAAGCCTGCACGTCAATCTTTGTATGGGGTGCTGCCTGGGCACCATCAATCAGTGTTTTCGCACCCACGGCCTTGGCTGCTTTGATCATACCCCGGATGGGGTTGATCGTTCCCAGGCTATTGGAAATATACCCTACTGCCAGAATTTTCGTCTTCGTCGACAGCAAATTTTCAAATGCCTCAAGATCTAACTCTCCCTTGTCCGTGATTGGGATCACTTTGACGATGGCTCCTGTTTGAACTGCCACCATCTGCCAGGGGACAATATTGGAATGATGCTCCATTTCGGAGATAAGTATCTCATCACCCGCCTGCAGAAACTTCCTCCCAAATGACTGGGCTACCAGGTTGATTCCTTCAGTGGTGCCTTTGGTGATTACGATCTCTTCTGTTTCGTTGGCATTGATGAATCTTGCAATTTCTTTCCGCGTTTCCTCAAAGTCACTTGTCGCCCGCTCAGCCAAAGCATGTATGCCTCGGTGTATATTGGCGTTGTTGTTCGTATAATAATGCTGTAAAGCCTCAATCACCCGTTTTGGCTTTTGGGCTGTTGCGGCATTATCAAAATAGATCAGATCCTTTCCGTTGACTTGTTGATGAAGGATGGGAAACTCCCCGCGGATCGCTTCAATTATTGATGGGTGGGTGGAGGTCATACCGTGAGTCTTTCGACGATTCTTTGCGAAATGTCCGCCTTCACCTCTTCCAATGGAATATTCTTTAGGGTGTCTTCAGCAAATGCGATCAGCATCATCGCCTTGGCCGATTGCTCATCGAGTCCACGAGCCCGCAGATAAAATATGGCCTCTTCGTCTAACTGACCAATAGTGCAGCCATGGGAACATTTAACATCGTCAGCCCAAATTTCCAGTTGCGGTTTAGTATTGACAATGGCACTATCCGATAGGCTGATATTATTGTTGGACTGGAACGCATTGGTCTTCTGAGCCCCGGGCCTTACATAGATTTTACCATTGAAAACGGCCCTGGAACGTTCGTCAACAATTCCTTTATACAATTCATCACTGTAGCTGTTAGGAAACTTGTGATCTACGGCAGTGTGGTTATCCACATGGGTCTTGCCATTCAGTAGGTACAGGCCTTGCATATGGCTTTCGCAGTGCTCATCCTCCTGAACAATATTCAGATTGTTTCTGACAAGTTTACCAGAAAATGAAAGCGTGTTGACATAGGATCTGCTATCCTTTTCCTGCGAAATGTTAACAGTGTCAACGACTATGTGATTGGCATGATAGTCCTGCGTTTTAGTCCAGTTCAACTGCCCATTGGCCGCTACATCTCCCAACAATTGCGTGTTGTAAAACAAGTCGCCTTCACCTCGGAATATGTTCTTCTCAATAACCTTGATAGACCCTGAGGATTTTACAGATACGTCCAACAGCGGCTGTGCTATTACTTGTCCAGCTGAAAGTTCAAATACATTGTAAATAAATACCGTGGCCTCGCTGGTATGGGAACTTAAGGCTATGGCAGTGCCTCCTTCGCAAAATGCCAGATTGAGACATGAAAATGGATCATGTGCCTTTTCAATCGCCGATGCTAATCGGTCTTCAGCGATGGTACCGAGCTCAATGGATTGATCTAGTCGCGAATGTTCCTGACTGAGCTTACCATTGAAAAAGACCAAATGACTTCCTTCTCCGGACCAAAATTGTGATTTGATATCATCGCCGGGGCTGGCAATTGCAGAGGTTTTGAGGAAGTCAACGGATTTCTCGATGAGGGGCTGGAAGGGTGAGTATTTGTACTCTTCAAATTTCCGCGTGGGAAATCCTGTTTCTGAGAATTTTTCGAAAGCCACTTGCCTCAGTGCTTTTAGTCCATCACCTGCTTTTGCCAGTTGCAAGGTCTCGTGTGTGGCTCGGAGAGAATCCATATTTGTGATCGTGCCCTCCATATCAAACAAGTTGGCCATCTATCTCTTCTTTGATCCAATCGTAACCTTTCTTTTCAAGTTCCAAGGCCAGCGATTTGTCACCGGATTTGACAATCCGGCCATTATACAAGACATGTACAAAATCCGGTACTATGTAGTCAAGCAGTCTTTGATAGTGTGTCACCACGATGGTGGCATTGTCTGAAGACTTCAAGGTGTTCACGCCATTGGCGACAATTCGTAATGCGTCAATGTCCAGGCCACTATCTGTCTCATCCAGGATCGCCAACTTAGGCTCCAGCATAGCCATTTGAAATATCTCGTTACGCTTTTTTTCGCCTCCGGAAAAACCTTCGTTGAGCGACCTGCTCAGAAGAGATTGGTCTATTTCCACCAGTTTCATCTTCTCCTTCATGAGCTTGAGAAAAGATACCGCATCGAGCGCTTTTTCTCCACGATGTTCTCGTACCTGATTGATGGCGGTTTTGAGGAAATTTGTGGTACTGACTCCTGGAATTTCTACCGGGTATTGGAAAGCTAGAAAAATACCTTCTCGAGCGCGCTCCTCTGGCGCCATGTCCGAGATTTCCTGCCCCAGGTATTCCACGGTGCCGTCAGTTACATCATAATCTTCCCTGCCAGCAAGTACTGAGGCGAGGGTACTTTTTCCGGAACCATTGGGCCCCATAATGGCATGTACTTCACCAGCATTTACTTCCAGGTTGATTCCTTTTAGTATTTCTTTCTCCTCAATGGAGGCTTTGAGATTGTTGATTTTCAGCATTTCTTGAGATTGAAAATAAGAGTGCTTGTTAATATTTCTTAGCCAACGCTACCTTCCAATGTGAGTGCGAGTAGCTTTTGTGCCTCAACGGCAAACTCCATCGGTAGTTTGTTCATTACTTCCTTGGCAAACCCGTTGACAATGAGGGCAACAGCACTTTCCTCGTCGAGGCCCCGCTGGAGGCAGTAGAAGATCTGGTCTTCACCGATTTTCGAAGTAGTTGCTTCATGCTCAACTTGCGCACTTTTGTTCTCTGCGTCGATATACGGGAATGTGTGAGCACCGCACTGGTCACCCATTAATAGGGAGTCGCATTGTGAGAAGTTTCGCGCGTTTTCGGCACGCTTCATAATGTGTACCTGTCCCCGGTAACTATTCTGACTTTTTCCGGCAGAGATGCCTTTAGAAACGATCCGAGACCTGGTGTTTTTGCCAATATGGATCATTTTGGTGCCGGTATCGGCCTGCTGATAGTTATTGGTCACCGCCACCGAATAAAACTCACCCACCGAATGATCTCCTTTCAGTATACAGGATGGGTACTTCCAGGTTATAGCTGACCCGGTCTCCACCTGCGTCCAGGAAATTTTGGCGTGATTTCCCGCGCAAAGCCCTCTTTTCGTGACGAAATTGTAGATACCCCCTTTGCCGTCCTTGTCGCCTGGGTACCAGTTTTGGACGGTAGAATATTTCACCTCGGCGTTGCTCGCGGCATATATTTCCACAACTGCTGCATGCAGTTGATTTTCATCTCTCATAGGGGCGGTACAACCTTCGAGATAGGAGACGTAAGCGTCTTCTTCCGCGATGATCAAGGTCCGTTCAAACTGGCCGGTATTGGCCGCATTGATCCGGAAGTAAGTCGAAAGCTCCATCGGGCATCTTACACCCTTCGGAATAAAGCAAAAAGAGCCATCTGAGAATACCGCGGAATTGAGAGCAGCATAGTAGTTGTCATTGGCGGGGACCACCGATCCCAGGTATTTCTGTACCAGTTCAGGATGCTCTTGAACCGCTTCGCCAAAGGAGCAGAAGACGATTCCCAATTCGGAAAGTTTGTCCTTAAAAGTTGTAGCTACTGACACTGAGTCAATTACCGCATCAACGGCCACACCGGTCAATCGCTTTTGTTCCTGTAGAGATATTCCCAGGCGTTCAAATGTTTTTAGTAACTCGGGATCGACTTCATCCAGGCTGCCTGGCTTTTTTTGCTGCTTCGGCGCAGAATAGTATTTAATCTCTTGAAAATCTACCTGAGGGAAGTCAACATTGGCCCAACGTGGGTCGTTCATGTTTTGCCACTTGCGGAAAGCTTCCAAGCGCCATTCCAGAAGCCACTCGGGCTCGTTCTTTTTCTTGGAAATGAATCGTACAATGTCTTCATTGAGACCCGTGGGAGCTTCATCTGCTTCAAAATCAACAGACCAGCCGTGTTCGTACTCCTTCGAGGTGAATTCCTCAAGTATTTGATCGTCTTTGCTCATGCAGGATTCAATTGGAATGATGGAAGTCCATCACAAAATTACGCTCTTATTTGGAACAATTCTAAATAAGAATCCAATTAAGCGCCAAAAGGTTTGCCAGTTCGCGACTTTTTTAAAAACTAAGGTGTCGATTTAGGCTTTCTTCCAGAGAAATGAATGTTTCAGTTCTTTCAATACCCTCTACTTTTTGGATCTTATCATGGAGAACATCCTTCAGGTGCCTGGTGTCTTTGCAGTGGATCTTTATGAAGATGTTGTAATTGCCGGTGGTATAATGGATCTTCACAATTTCTGGAATTTCCTTGAGTTCTGTGACCACTCTATCGTAAAGGGAGCTTTTCTGGAGATAAATCCCCATAAAACAAGTGACATCATACCCTAGCTTGGAGTAATCCATTTTTAGGGTGGTACCACTTACTACACCCATTTCCTCGAGCTTCTTCATCCTCACGTGCACGGTACCGCCTGAGACGAATACTTTTTTAGCCACTTCAGTATATGGAATTTTAGCGTCTTCCATCAAAAGATTGAGAATTTTGAGGTCTACATTATCGATTTCGTAATTCTTGGCCATTTACAAGGGTTGTTTTTATGAATTGAGTGATTATTTGATAGTAAAATTACGCGCATTGAAAACTTTTACCAAAATTATTATAAAATTTTTAAAGAAAATATCATCTCCTTAAGTTTGTCTCAACAATGAGCGATGAGACGCATGGCTCACACACTGTAGGGTGATGAAATTGGCAGACATGCCCTCCTGTCTCGGGGGTGGAGATAAGGGATAAATCCCGGTGGATCACGGTGATACGCCTTTGTATCACGGTGATTTATCGGGGCTAACCGCTCCGTGGAGGTTCGAATCCTTCTCCTACAGCTATCATTTTTGGGTTAATGTTGTTTATTAGAATTAGGTCTTCTTAGGGGTGAGAAGGCCTTTTTCTTTTTCTACCGCATTGGTCTTATTAATTTCTATCTGCTAACCGCGCTAATGTCGGAAATGGTGATTTCAGAAACACGCTCACTATTGACTTAGCTGGCCTGCCGGGTGAAGATTTTTACCTCATCCTACGAAATCGTAACCGCAACGAGATATCTCGAACTCCCCAGTCCAAGTAATTGCTACGCACCGCTATTGAAAAGAGAGGCCGGGGCAGTTTGACCAACCTATTTTCCCGGCCTCTTTATGCCGATCATTGCCAAACTGACGAACAGATTGGACCAGACAATCAGCGACCGCTATGCTTCTGTCTATGGGGATCGGCATTGTAATAATTAAACATTAAAAGGACATAAAACGGTTTTATTCGACGAGTAACTATTTCTAAAGGTTCACCAATAGAAATGGAGAGATAAAATGAAAAGAGGCAGTACCGGTTGTTTGCACTGCCTCTTATTAGTAACTCCCAATCAGGGAATCTTTGGATGGTGAAGGCGTCGCTGACGTTTCACACTATTATTAAAAAACACACCCAACATGTGTTGCCTCGATTCTTGCCGCTAAAAATGGCAATGCGTCAGATAGAGGCATTGCCAATTAAGAACCAGCTATGGAATAGTGGATACTCACTATTTCTCTATTAAGATACCATTTTGTAGCCTATGCTATAAGTGAGTCCGATGAGCGGGAATTAACCTAAGATGAACCGGAAGAAACTTGAATAAAACAAAAACCCTCAACAGGAGTGATCGAAATTGGGAAATATGATAAACATGTTTGCGATTGGATTCTGGCGTAAATTGAAGCTATGGAAGTGAATGAAGTAATACCCATCCTCCGGATATTTGATTTCGAGAAGGCACTCGAGTTTTATGTTGAATGGCTTGGTTTCACGATTGACTGGAAACATACACTCCATGAGGGTGCTCCGATCTATCTTCAAATCTCTGGGCATGGAATGCTGTTGCATCTCTCCGAGCATCATGGAGACTGTTCTCCTGGAGCGAAGGTTTTTATAAACTGCAGTGGCCTAAGAAAATTTCATGAGAGGTTGAAGGAGAAAAAATACAAATACAATAATCCGGGACTTGAAAAGGCGCCGTGGAAAGGTCTTTGTCTGGAAGTCTCCGATCCATTTCATAATAAGTTGCTTTTTAATGAAAATGAAAGCGAGACCGGGAAGGAATGACCAACTTTGCCCGGCCTCTAAACCAGCTCGTAGCAAGAACATAATCGAAGTGCTATGTTTTGCCGACATGGAACCGAGAAGCAAGGTAAATGTGCTGAAAGACAGTAAACGGTTTTATTCGTTGAGCAGGGCAAAGACCAGGGTTGAATTAAGGCAGTTTACGGTTGAGACAAACCCTGGGAGCATTGTTAAGTATGACAAGTTAGCACCTTGATTCACCCGGAACTCTTTTACCTCTCCAGAACTGTCACTTGCGGATGACCGCTTGAATCTATGTCAATCTCAAATTGAAACCAGCAACGAAACAATTTGAAGTATCTACCGGCGGCGGTCATGGTAACCCGATAATCTTCAACTGTTCCACCGGTTTTCGGCTTGCTCCATTATATTTAATGATCATTTCACTCTAACCCACTTATCAGATGAGCGATCAACCCTGGCTTGAATTTTACCCGGAAGGCACACCACATACCATAGATCCAGACCAATATCATTCTCTGCCTGAGATGTTTGAGGAGGCATTCAAGAAATATGGAGACAGATCCGCCTTTGAAAATTTCGGAAAGGCTATTTCTTTCAATGAACTCGATCAGCTGTCACAAAGCTTTGCAGCTTATCTGATCAATGACTTGGGATTGAAGAAAGGGGACAAGATTGCGTTGCAAATGCCTAATTTGCTACAGTACCCAATTGCGATGTTTGGTGCTTTGCGAGCCGGCCTGACAGTGGTAAACACGAATCCGCTTTACACACCTTCCGAGATGAAACATCAATTCAATGATTCCGGAGCTAAGGCGGTAGTGATACTTGAGAATTTTGCTTGCAATCTGCAGGAAATATTGAGTGATACACCCATCGAAACGGTAATTATCACAAGAATGGGTGATATGCTTGGTGGACTGAAGGGAGCATTGGTCAACTTCGTCGTGAAAAAAGTGAAGAAGATGGTACCACCTTTCAAGATTGATGGTGCTGTTCCCTTCAAAGAGACGCTTGCGAAAGGAGCTGGTCACACATTCGACGCACCATTTGTCGCCCATGATGACCTGGCATTCTTGCAGTATACCGGCGGGACAACTGGCGTTTCAAAAGGTGCCATGTTGACACATCGCAACTTGGTGGCTAACCTGCTCCAGGTGCAAACATGGATGAGGCATGGTGGTTTGGAAGAAGGTAAGGAAGTCTTTATTACGGCTTTGCCGTTGTATCACGTTTTTGCACTGACCTGTAATGCGCTCATGTCCGTGAATATAGGTGGGGGCAATATTCTGATCACCAACCCCCGGGACATGAAGGCTTTCATCAAGGATCTGGCGAAGCAGAAATTTACAATCATTACTGGCGTAAATACACTTTTCAATGGCCTGATGAATCAGTCTGATTTCGCGAAAATTGATTTCTCTGAGCTGAAATTTGCCTTTGGTGGAGGTATGGCAGTACAAAAAGTGGTAGCTGAGAAATGGAAAAGCCTGACGGGTGCGCCCACTCTCCGAAGGCTATGGCCTTACGGAAACCTCCCCGGTATTGACTTCCAACCCATTGAATGAAAATGGCAGAATCGGATGTATCGGTATGCCAGTACCGAGCACGGAAATTGTGCTTTTGGACGATGAAGGTAATCCCGTACCTGCCGGAGAGCCTGGTGAGTTGTGTGCCAAGGGGCCTCAGGTAATGAAAGGTTACTGGAACCGACCGGAAGCAACAGAAGAGGCATTTACCGATGGTTGGTTCAAGACAGGTGATGTTGCTGTGATGGAGGATCAAGGATTTTTTAGGATTGTCGACCGGAAAAAGGAAATGATTCTGGTCTCAGGATTCAATGTCTACCCCAATGAAATTGAGGATGTCATTGCTTCCCACCCAAAGGTAATGGAGGTAGGAGCGATTGGTGTCCCAGACAAGAAATCTACAGAAGCTGTAAAAGTGTATATTGTCAAGCAGGACGATTCCCTGACAGAGGAAGAATTGAAGGAATATGCGCGTGAGCACCTTACAGCATATAAATGCCCTAAATACGTCGCCTTTACCGATGAATTGCCGAAATCCAATGTCGGAAAAATCCTTCGGCGTATCATCAAAGAAGAGGATGCAAAAGTGAACAGCTACGACTAGGTCCCCTTGGTCGAAAAATAATGTTAACTCATCGAGTAAGCCTTTTGGCCTCCGAGTAGTTTTTAGTAATTCGCGGTAGAGAAAACTGTCCAGAGACATTTTGCGATCCACTGACATGTGTGGGTGGCCCAACAGGCCATGTTGTGTGGCATGGCTTGATTTATGTCGATGGAAATAAAAACCAACAGACCAAACAATTAACAAATGAAAAAATCTATACTCGCCTTACTCATAGCCTGCGCAAGCGGAATTTTATATGCGCAGGAAGCAGATACGACCTATTGGAAAAGAGGAGGACTCGCCTCATTGACCTTCACACAGGTAAGCCTCAATAATTGGGCCGCAGGAGGAGATAACTCAGTTTCGCTAGCCGGTTTATTTAATGTTTATGCTGACTATACCAAGGATAAAATAACCTGGACCAACACACTTGAAATGGGGTACGGTCTCATCCGTCAGGGTGAAGATGGAGATTTTGAAAAGACTGATGACCGCATTAATGCCATCACCCAGTTTGGATATAAGCTTACTGAAAAGAATCTTTTTTGGAGTTCGTTGCTGGATTTTAGAACCCAATTTGACGAGGGTCTTGATGGCGAAGGGAATATCATTTCCAAGTTTATGGCACCGGGTTATTTGCTGGTAGCAACTGGTTTGGAATGGAAACCCTCTGAAGTTTTTGGCTTGACCTATTCGCCGATCGGGGGCAAGTTCACATTCGTAACAGATCAGGATCTGGCGGATGCAGGGGCCTTTGGAGTAGATCCTGCCGAGCTGGATGGCAATGGGGACCCAATTGCAGGAACCGGTAGCCAGTCCAGAGCGGAACTTGGATCCTTTGTCAAGATGAATTTCAATAAAGAGATCGTGACCAATGTAACTTTCGAGTCGCGATTGGAGCTTTTTGCCAATTACGTAGAAGAGTTTGGCAATATAGATGTGAACTGGCAAAACTTGTTAGTGATGAAAGTAAACGACTTTTTGACAGTGAACTGGCAGACACAACTCATTTACGATGATGACATTAAGATCGAGGAGTTTGACAGCCAGGGAGAATTGATAGGTGCTAGTCCCAAAACGCAATTCAAAAGTGTATTTGGTGTAGGATTGGCCTATCGATTTGGCGTTACACGGGTAAAAGCGAAAAAGCTGCACAAAAATGCTACAAAGGACGCTCCGGGGCGTCTTTTTTTTGTTTGCCAGGTATGAGCAAGCTACTGTCACCGAAACTCAGAAATCGATAGTTGTTTTCCAGAGCTGATTGATAAATGGTCTCCCAGTCGTCTCCCACGAATGCGGCTATTAGCAGGATGAGCGTCGATCCGGGAAGGTGGAAATTGGTGATGAGGTACTTTACTATTCTGAATGTGTAACCCGGATAGATAAATATCTCTGTTGTGCCAAATGCGACCTGCAGGTTATTACTTTTCAGTGTTGATAGTACGTTTTGCAGGGAACTCCCTGGTGGTAAGGTCTGTCGCGATTTCGTATGGTGTGTTTTTAAAAATTTCAAATTTGGCGTTTGGATCTCTCTCAAGAGTAAAACGCCATACCAATAGAGTGATTCCAATGTTCTGAGACTGGTCGTTCCTACCGCGCAAACTTCCGGTCGCTCCAGCAATGATTCAATGGTCTTTCGGCTTACCAGTACCTTCCTCCCGGTGCATGGGATGATCGTGAATATCACCTTTGATTGGCTGAAATGTGCCTGCTGAAACATGCAAGGTCAAAAAGCTGCTTAATATCCCTTTGGTGTCAAGCATATCTAATACACGCTTGGAAAAATGCAGACCCGCCGTTGGTGCCGCAACGGCGCCATCGCTATCCGAATAAATGGTTTGGTACCTGTCGTGATCCTTGTCCTCAGCCTCCCTGTTCAAGTACGGCGGCAGCGGCACTTTACCCAGATGTTGAATGATTTGACTGAAGCGGTCCGCTGAAGTCCAGGTAAACCGCACCAATTTAGCATCTAGCCTATTTATGTGTACCTCGCCATTGTTGATGTCGACAATTTCCTCGCTACCAATTTTCCATCTCTTAGCATTGCCGATCAAACATTTCCAGGTACAGGATTGAGAGGCATCCATAGCCTCCCTCTACTGTGACGGGATGACTTGGTTCAAGAAGAAAAACCTCTATTTTGGCTCCTGTTTGTTTCCTTGAAAAAATGAATTCTTGCCGGTATAACTCTGGTATTGTTAAAGACCAGATGCGTGGTATCGGGAAGTTGATCGCACACATCTTCGAAGGTCAAATGATCGATTTGTCCCGCTTTGTATACAAGCATTTTGGATTTAGATCGTTCTGCAAGTGGATATTTCGCAATTTTTTCTTGTGGAAGATCATATTTGTAATCGTCGAGATTCAAATCCATTTCACCTAACCTAACTATGTTAAAGCTCGAATATAAGTCCGAGACGCTGCAATTCACTTTTGATGCTGGTACTTCGCGTGGAGTAATGCGTGAAAGAAAGGTGTGGTTTCTGAAAATATATGAAGAAAGTGAAGAGGGAATTGTGGGAATCGGAGAGGTGGCACCGCTACCCAGACTCAGCTATGAAGACTTATCACTGGTTCCAGTGAAGTTGGAGGAAATCAGCCACCGCATGGCAAAGTATCATTTGCCTGCTTCTAATCCTGAACTCTCCACGCTACTCGATGAATTGGAAGTGACGGCATTCCCGAGTATTAGCTTCGGCCTGGAGATGGCCCTTATAGATCTGATGAATGGTGGGAAAAAAGTGTTGTTCGAAGGTCCGTTTTCCCGAGGAGAGGAGTCAATTAATATTAACGGATTAATATGGATGGGTGATAAAGCACTCATGAAAGATCGGATCGACCAGAAACTGGCTGAGGGCTTTTCATGTATCAAAATGAAGATTGGTGCCATTGATTTTGATGAAGAGATTCGCCTGTTGCAATACTTACGTTCTCGATCTGAGGATTTGATTATTCGTGTTGACGCAAATGGAGCCTTTAACGTCCGGGAGGTGCTTGGGAAACTCAAGCAACTTTCCGAGGCTCATTTGAATTTGCATTCTATTGAGCAGCCGATTTTGCCCAATCAAATGGAAGCGATGCAGTTGGTTTGTCGGAGACAGCCGATACCAGTGGCTTTGGATGAGGAGCTGATAGGTAAACACAGCGCTGAAGAGAAAGTCCAACTTCTGGAGGACCTGAAACCACAATATATCGTATTAAAACCTTCATTACTTGGCGGTTTCGGAGCTACGAGGCATTGGATCAGGCTGGCACAGGAACGAGGTATCGGATGGTGGATCACCTCCGCACTTGAATCCAACATTGGATTAAGTGCGATCTGTCAGTTTACAGCGCTGTACGATAATGACCTACATCAAGGCTTAGGAACGGGTCAACTTTATCATAATAATATTGATAGCCCACTCCAGGTACAGGATGGGACAATCAGAGCCAGGTCGCAGGCCTCCTGGGGTAGCCCCTTCTGAATCCACCTTTCTTTCACAATTGTAAATCAAACCTTAGTTACTTAGTTTCGTATTTATTTCATTATTGTAAATGTAATGGAGAGAGTACAGCTTGGTGAATTCGAAGAGTTGGTGCTGTTGATCACCGCTATCCTAAATGGGAACGCTTATGGCGTAAGTGTAATGGATGAGATTAGCACCCAAACGGGCCGCAAGATAAATATCAGTGCAGTGCATACCGCGCTCGATAGGTTGGAGAAAAAGAGTTTCCTGAAATCCAAAATAGGAGGTGCCACTTCTGAGCGTGGAGGAAGGCGCAAACGGCTTTTTGAGGTCACACACCTGGGAGTTGAAGCGATCGAGATCAATAGAAAGGTACGCAACGCCCTTTATAGTCAAATTCCTGATGTTGTCCTGGGGCTTAAGTGAATCAGCCCCCAAAATATAGGACTGTCAGGGTCGCGGCCATCCTGCTACGCATGTTCTGCAAGCCCTACTATGCTGAGATCATAGAAGGCGACCTCTATGAATTATACGAACGAGAAAAAAGTCGAAACCAGAAAAAAGCCAATTGGAAGTTCCTATGGAATGTTGTCAGATTCTTCCGGTTGCGGTATATCAAAAACATTGAAGATTTCTACCCCAAAAGCTCATATCCCATGTATAGAAACTATTTTAAGGTCACAGTAAGAAACTTACTCAAGCACAAAGGTTTTTCGCTATTGAATATCCTTGGATTGTCTGTAGGAATTGCCGCGTGTATGCTTATTATCGTCCACATTCAACATCAGATTTCCTATGAGAACCTGAACCCTCAAGCACCTTATGTATATCGTGCAGTCAATCAGTACGGTCTTGATTTTAACAGATATGGTCCTTATACTCCGGCTGGTTTAGCATCTCACTTACGGGATGATTATCCTGAGGTGGTTCAAGGCGCCAGGGTTTCAGGACCCTTTGAATCAATAGTGAAGGTCAAAGGGAATTATGTCACTTTCACCGATATAATCAATGCCGATTCTACGTTTTTTGACCTTTTTCCTAACGATTTTTTGGCGGGTGATCCAAGTCGGATACTTGCCCGTCCGAATGAGTTGATATTAACCAAATCCATGGCTGATACCTATTTTCCGGATGAAGATCCTGTGGGTCAGATCATCGAAAATGGCAACGGCTACAAATATGAGGTCAAAGCAGTCGTAGCCGATCCACCAAAGAACACTGTGGTGCCCTATAAAGTGATCTTGTCATTGCCACACGAAAGGTGGGTTACACACGGTTGGTGGACAGGAAATAATTTTTTCAGCTATATCAAGTTGGCTACCTCAGCCGACATACGCACTTTGGACGCCAAAATGCCGGACTTTGTAAGGAAGTACGTAGCTGAGGAGATGTTGCAGTACACGGCAGGCTATGAGACATGGGAAGATTACCTGGAAGATGGTAATTACAAGTCTTTCCGCTTTATACCCATCGCGGATATTCACCTACATCACCCCCGCCTGGATCTGGGGAATCCCGGAAGCTTTAACAATGTCCTTACCTTTTCGATAATCGCTTTTTTTATCCTTGTTATTGCCTGTATCAATTATGTTAACATGTCTACGGCCAAGTCTTCTTTAAGGGCCAAAGAGGTTGGCATGCGGAAAGTAATGGGCTCAATTAGAAAATCGATCATTCAGCAGTTTTTGACAGAGTCAATGCTCATTACTGTTATTTCCCTTTCAGTTGGGCTTGTCCTTACTATGGTAGCGTTGCCGTATTTCAATTACCTCACCAATACCAACTACGACCTGTCCATGCTCTGGAATCCCACCAATATAATTTGGGTTTTGAGCATTGTACTGGTGGTAGGGCTCTTGGCAGGAAGCTACCCGGCCCTTTACTTATCTTCGTTCAAACCCATTGCTGCGCTGAGAGGTGAGTCGGTCAAAGGTGGCAGTAGAAGGTTGAGGGTGGGTTTAGTTGTATTCCAATTTGCCATCTCCACGTTCCTCATAGCTGGTACGGCAATAGTTTTTATGCAGATATCACACCTCAATGCCCGGGACCTGGGTCTCAACACCGATCAGATCTACATCGTGAAGCGTGCCTCCCAATTGGGTGAGAATTACGAAGCTTTTCGAAACGATCTGTTGGGCAACGCTTCCATCAATAATGCGGGTCTCATGAATTCCTATCCATCTGGATTTGTGGCAGATTGGGGTTACCGGTCGATAGGCGATAACCCGGTCGCCCTTTCTCCTGACCACTTCATTTGCGATCAGTACACACTAAAGACCTTGGACCTGAAACTTGTTGAGGGGGATCTTTTCACGGGAGTGGCAAGTGATACTGGTTTTGTAGTGGTCAATGAGACATTCGTGCGACGCATGGGTTGGCTCGATGGAGGAGTCGGGAAAATTCTCTCGAGAGGAGGTGACGAGAAGTACCGTGTTCTTGGTGTGATAAAGGATATTGTAGTGCGATCTGGCAGAAGTACAGTGAGGCCGCTGTTGTTTCGCTATCGCGATGATATCAGCAAAGGTGAATGGGGTGGTGGTTATCTGCATGTGCAGATTGCCGGAGATTACGATCAGTCCCTGGCCCATCTTGAAAAAACCTGGGATAAATTCGTGCCAGGCTTTCCATTCGAGGGATTTTTCCTGGATGATTCCTTCGCCCGTCTTTACGAATCGGAAAGAAGGTTTGGACAGTTGTTTACATCGTTTGCGGGTTTGGCCATACTTATCGCGCTCATTGGACTATTTGCCCTGGCGGCGTTTACTCTTGAAAAACGAATGAAGGAGATTGCCATTAGGAAAGTCTTGGGTGCCACGGTCGGTAAGCTGGTCGGCATGATCATCTGGGATTTTCTGAAGTTAGTTTTGGTCGGGGCAGTCTTGGCGGGACCTTTCATTTACTACCTGGGAGATGATTGGCTGGCCAACTTTCAATATCGTATAAATATTGAACCTACCATGATTCTAATACCGGTGTTTACCGTGTGTGCGGTGGCTATTCTGACCGTCGCCTTGAGATCTTATGCAACAGCTGTAGACAACCCGGTTAATGCTTTGAAACAAGAATAGAGTGGGCCTGCGGTCGTAATGTGGTTTAAGTGGGGAGCGTGTATTAGAAAAATCAAAATAACTTTGATTGTCTAATAGACGCTCCATTTTGAAATCCATAGAAAAACAACATGACCATTAGGAAGCCCCTCACATTTGTGCTGCTAACCTTAATTTTTGCAGCCGCGGTAGCGCAAAAACCCAAGCAATACAATGCGGGTGAAACTAAACAGTTACTAAAGAAACTCAACGTATTGGGTACCGTGCTATATGTAGCGGCCCACCCCGATGACGAAAACACTTCATTGATAAGCTACTTTGCCAATGACAAGCTTTATCGCACGGCCTATTTGAGCGCCACCAGGGGAGACGGTGGGCAAAACCTGATAGGCCCGGAGATTAGAGAAAAGCTCGGGATCATCAGGACCCAGGAGTTACTCGCTGCCCGTAGAACAGACGGTGGCCGGCAGTTTTTTTCCCGAGCCAATGATTTTGGCTATTCTAAAAATGCCAAAGAGACTCAGGGTATTTGGGATCGGGACAAGGTCCTGGCGGATTTTGTGCGTACCTTCCGCAGGTTCAGACCAGATATTATCGTCACCCGATTTACCCCTGAGTTGGGGGGACATGGGCATCACCTAACATCAGCTATTTTGGCGGCAGAGGCCTATAAAATGAGCGGAGACGCTGATTTCAACCGGGAAGAGCTAGGCGATTTACCACCTTGGCAGCCGAAAAAAATGTTTTGGAATACCAGCTGGTGGTTCTATAGGTTTCGTGGACTTGAAATGGACACGGCTGGTTTGTATTCAGCGGATGTGGGCGCTTACAATGCCTTATTAGGCCAGAGCTATACGGAGATTTCCGCACGGAGCAGAAGTATGCACAAAAGCCAAGGCTTTGGCTCTTCAGGTTCGCGGGGCAGTAGAATGGAGTACCTCGAACAACTTGAAGGAGAGAAGGGTGAGGATATTTTCTCTGGCATTGATACGAGTTGGAAGCGAGTAAAAGGAAGCGAAAAAGTGGCGGAATATCTGGAGATGGCCGCGTACAATTACGACCCTGAGAATCCGCAAGAAACACTTTTGGCATTGGTTGCCGCCAGAAAGGAACTGAGTCTATTGGAAGATCAATTTTGGAAAGACATCAAGCTCAGAGAAATCGACGAGGCGCTGGGAGCAGTTTCGGGACTATATCTGGAAGTAGCTTCTGATGATTATTCCTATGTTCCAGGGGATTCCATAGCACTCAAAGTCGAGGCGATAAGCCGTGTTAACGGCGGTTTCAAATTGAAAGAAGTGCGATTTGATCCTTGGGACAAGGCTGTGACATTGGACGTAAATCTAAATGCCAATGATAAGGTCAATCATGACTTGGTGCTTCGGGTCGATCCGGACCAGGCGATTAGTCAGCCTTACTGGCTTACAGAGCCCGCAGATTTAGGGATGTATAAGGTGAATAACAAAAACCTCATAGGCCAACCTGAGAATCTACCTTCCTTTACAGCGAACTTCGTTCTGGAAATAGATGGCCAGTTTTTGGAATTCCCCCGGGGAGTCGTGTACAAGAGAACCGACCCGGTGAAGGGAGAGACGTACCGTCCGGTGGCCATCGTGCCCCCTGTCACTGCTACTATAGATAATGAGGTGATGGTATTCGCCAGCAACACACCAAAAAATATTGGGGTCAAAGTTCGAGCAGGTAGGGCTTCTTCCAGTGGTAAGCTTTCTCTGGATATCCCCGAAAGTTGGAAAGTGTCTCCATCGTCTTACGATTTTGAATTAGAGGTGAAAAATGAGGAACAAACATTCAATTTTAGTATTACTCCTCCCGAGGGTTCGGCCACGGAATATTTGAGCGCGGTAGTGACTTTACCTGATGGCCAGAAAATATCAAAAGGAATAGCAGTCATAGAATATGATCACATTCCTACGCAGACCCTCTTTCCAGTATCCAAAGTACGTTTGGTCAAGCTGGACCTGAAAAAAGCTGGCGAGAACATTGGTTATATTGAGGGAGCCGGTGATGTAATTCCTCAGAACCTTGAGCAAATCGGTTATAAGGTAGACATACTGGAAGATGGTGATGTCACTAAGGAGAATCTCGCCAAATACGATGCCGTAGTGCTAGGCATTCGTGCATTCAATACAGTTCCCTGGCTTGCCTACAAGAACAAAGTACTATTCGATTATGTCAAGGAAGGAGGTAACGTAATTGTTCAGTATAATACCAATAGGAGACTGGTGACAGAGGAAGTGGCTCCCTTTCCGTTGACCATCTCCCGCGACCGGGTTACGGTTGAAGAGGCGGAGGTGAGAATTCTTGCTGAGAACCATCCTGCCATCAATGGTCCAAACCAAATCACTTCAGCGGATTTCGAGGGTTGGGTCCAGGAAAGAGGACTATATTTTCCAAATGAGTGGGCGGAACAGTTTGTACCCATAATTAGCTCCAACGATCCTGATGAGCCTGCTCGTGATGGTGGACTTTTAGTTGCCAGGTACGGAGAGGGCTATTACGTATACTCGGGTTACTCCTGGTTCCGTGAATTGCCAGCGGGAGTGCCAGGTGCCTACCGACTATTTGTCAACTTGCTTTCTCTTGGCAATTCTGAGAACTCCAACTGATAGCCACCTCCCATGAACTACCTTGATTTAATTGTACTCATAGGTACGCTGACCTTCATTGTGGCCTATGGCGTGTGGCGAACTAAAGGCCAGAACAGCATTGAAAGCTACCTAAGAGGAGATAACACCCTGAAATGGGGGACTATCGGCCTTTCTGTAATGGCCACACAAGCCAGCGCCATCACATTTATTTCCACCCCTGGACAGGCTTATGAAAGTGGGATGGGATTCGTTCAGAACTACTTTGGCTTACCCATTGCCTTGCTAATTGTTTCCGCGGTTTTCATACCTATTTACTATAAACTCAAGGTTTTTACAGCCTACGAGTACCTTGAATCCCGATTTGACCTTAAAACCAGAGCCTTGGGGGCTTTTTTGTTTCTTATTCAGCGCGGTTTGGCTGCAGGTATAACCATCTACGCTCCCGCGATCATCCTTTCGTCGATCCTGGATTGGAACCTCAATTTTACGATTATCGTGACAGGACTTATGGTTATTATATATACCGTTTCGGGAGGTACCAAAGCAGTCAGTATTACGCAGAAACAGCAGATGGCTGTCATCATGGGTGGCATGTTTCTGGCGTTTTTCATTCTCCTTCACTACATCTCCGCCTATGCAGACTTTTCAGATGCGTTGGGTATCGCCGGAGCACTAGGCAAGACGCAAGCTGTGGATTTTGACTTCAATTTTGAAAAGCGCTACACGTTTTGGTCAGGTATAACCGGAGGGCTTTTCCTGGCACTTTCCTACTTCGGTACCGATCAATCGCAAGTGCAACGATACCTCGGTGGCAAGGACATTCGCGCAAGTAAAATGGGGCTGATGTTCAATGCTGTTTTTAAGATACCGATGCAGTTCTTTATCCTGTTTGTAGGAGTTATGGTTTATGTTTTTTACATCTTCTACACCCCGCCAATACATTTTAAGGAAAAGTCATTGGCACTTTTAAATTCAGGGCCTGCCAAGCAAGAACTGAATGAATTGCAAAGTCAATATGAGGAAGCGATAGCATTCAGGCAAGAGGCTGCCAAAAATTTCACAAATGGAGGTGATGAACAGGAACTATTGCAGGCGGATCAGAGAGTCCAAGCCTTGCGAGCACAGACGAAAGAACTGATAGCAAAAACAGATCCCTCCATAGCCACTAAGGATTCTGACTATGTCTTTTTGACGTTCATCCTGAACTATTTGCCACATGGACTGATTGGATTGCTTATTGCCGTGATTCTTTCCGCGGCGATGAGTAGTACTTCCTCGGAGGTGAGTGCCTTGGCCTCTACCACCATGGTGGATTTTTATAAGCGTTTGCTAAAGTCAGAGGCCTCTGATCAACATTACCTCATTGCTTCCAAAGTGCTGACTTTCGCCTGGGGAGTGATCGCGATTTTGTTTGCATTGCTGGCACAAAGTTCTGAGAACCTGATCGAGGCAGTCAATATCGTTGGATCTGTCTTTTACGGCACTATTCTTGGCTTATTCCTGGTGGCTTTTTTCTTTAAATCCATCAAAGGAACCGCCGTATTTTACGGTGCAATTTTGGCTGAAGGAGCGGTATTAGCCTGCCATTTCCTTACTGTTGCGGAAGTGATCGAGTTGGGCTATCTCTGGTACAATGCGATTGGTTGCTTCTTGACCATACTTTTTGGGTTTATGATTCAATCCGTGCAAAAAGGTAGTGCCTCTGTGGATAATGACTAGCTTGCAGAAGCTTGACCTTCCTTTTTACTTGCGGGATGATGTGGTAACAGTCGCTCGGGATTTAATCGGTAAGTACGTATTTACGGAATTCGAGGGCGAACTGACTGGAGGGATGATTGTAGAGACAGAGGCTTACAATGGGCGTACAGACAAGGCCTGTCATGCCTACCGGAGGCGTACTCCGCGGACTGAAGTAATGTATGACCGTGGAGGTGTCGCATATATTTATCTCTGCTATGGAATCCATCACATGCTAAACATTGTTACCAATACAGAGGGGTTGGCCGATGCAGTTTTGGTGCGAGCGATTCAGCCCGTTGAAGGGCTTGAAACTATGATTGCAAGGAGGGGCAAAGATCTGGGGTACAAACTGACTGCAGGGCCAGGCGCCTTAGGAAAGGCTCTGGCGGTTCATAAGGACATGACAGGGGTTTCGTTGCTGGGAGGAGAAATTTGGCTCGCTCGGGATACCGAAACCAAGGAATCACATAAAATTTTGGTAGATCGTCGAGTCGGAGTTGATTATGCCGGCAACGATGCACTATTGCCCTGGCGGTTTTTCATAGAAAATAGTCCCTGGGTGAGTAAAAAGAAGCAAAAGGAGATTCATGTTATTACTTGATTCGATTTCAAAGGACCTCTCGCCATGGTTGTCGGCGTTACGAAATGATCTTGGCCAGGAGGTCGTGACTTTGTGGGAGCAATTGGACGACCCTGAAAAAGTCCAAATGGCGGTCGTATGGAAACACAGGCCAGAACTCTTCCGTCAGCTGCCAAATCTAAAACTTGTTGCTTCGTTAGGAGCAGGGGTGGATCATATCGTTTCTGACCCCCTGTTACCTTCGAATGTAGCCGTATCGAAAGTGGTGAGTGAACACTTAAGCGGACCGATGGCCAATTTTTGTATTGGCGCAGTGCTCTACTTTCACAGACAATTCGACAAATACCAGCGGGACAAGTCCGGTCGCATTTGGGATCAGCAGTTTGACCCGGAGATACCTATGAGAATAGGGATTTTGGGCCTGGGGGTACTTGGAACAGAACTGGCCAGAAGGTTGCAGTTCCTAGGTTTTGAAGTGAGTGGATTGAGTAGAACAAAGCGAATGGTACCAGGCGTCGTGTGCTACGATATGTCAGAACTTGATGAGTTCCTGGCGCAGACAAAAACCCTCATTTGCATGCTCCCCTCCACACCCTCTACCCAGCGGATACTAAACAAAAAGCTCTTTGATAAGATGATGCAAGGGTCCTACTTGATCAACGTCGGGCGTGGTAACCAACAAGTAGATAATGACATTTTGGAAGCACTGGAGAGCGGAAGACTAGCAGGTGCATTTCTGGATGTCTTTCCTGAGGAGCCGTTGCCTGCGGATAGTAAACTCTGGACGCATCCAAAAGTGTTCATCACGCCCCACATTGCAGTAGTCACCAAGATTGAAGCGGCCGTCCCTCAAATCGTTGACAATTATCAAAGACTAAAAGCAAACAAGCCGCTTATCAACTTAATTGATAGGGGAAAGGGCTATTGAAAGCTCGGGTGTGCTTGGGGTTTATTCCAAAGTACGCTGTATTTTTGCGTCATCATTGCGCATGTGGTGAAATTGGTAGACACGCTATCTTCAGGCGGTAGTGCCTTCGGGTGTGGAGGTTCGAATCCTCTCATGCGCACTTGATTTTTCTCGACCTGAGCTTTACTTTCAAATCCAAAGGACCAATCCCTTCATGTCGTCGAATTGTCGTTTTTTCATTACGCTTTTTCTGTTTTTTGCAGCGAGCCTTCCGTCCAAATCTCAGTCGCTGCTGGAAGGGAACGGAGAACCCCTAGGCGTATTCAATACACCATCTGATGAAAATTTTGTTTCAGTTCGAAGAGATGCATCCGCAGTTGCTTTTACCCGGTTGAAGAGCCCGTCCAATGATGGAGGAGTCACGAACCCGGGAGCACTTTTCGTATCAATGATCGGCGCAAATCCGGATTCGGCCAAAGCTTGGGCTATAGGGGGCCAGTCTACCTTAGATGTGGGTTTGGGCTGGTCAGGTAGCCGTTTTCTTTTTGCTTCTGTGACCGAAAAGTATGGCGCATTTTCCTCAGAAATATTTATTACCGACGAAGAGGGCGCCAGGGTACAACAGGTGCTGATTCCATATTTCCGGAATAAAAGCCCTTATATCTCGGGTTCCATTTCAGCTGATGGTAAATACCTATTACTGAGTTTAGAAGGAACGACTACTTACGGTGTAGAGGACCTGTATGTAAGTACACGAAAAAGAACCGGCGAATGGTCAGCGCCGAAAAACCTGGGCCCAATTGTCAATACGTCATTTCAGGAGTTTTCTCCCTTTCTTTCAGGTGATGGGCAGACATTGTACTGGAGCACCAATGGACGAGAGGGGGTAGGTAGCTTTGATGTCTTTTATAGCCAGCGATTGGATGAGACCTGGCAGCGATGGTCCGAACCCCAAAATCTTGGTACCACCGTCAATACGGTGGGTGCAGAGACATCTTTTCAACTGGCCGGAGAATACGCCTACTACGTGTCCACCCAAGACAGTGATGGTTATGGTGATCTTCGAAGAGCGAAACTCTCAATTCCGGAACCGTTAACGAATGATAGCTTGCAACTGGCCCCTGTGGCTGATGAAGGCATTCGCCGAAATTTCCTGTTTTTAGATGAGGGTTCAGGTCAGGAGATCATGGTGAAAGCTTCATTTAAGGGGATATTGTTGGACACACTTTTTGAGGACGTGTCAAATGTACCGCTAACGTTTGCTGAGTTTGAAGACCTGGCCCTTGAAGTTACGGCAGCGGATTATGTGTCAATTGGACAGGTGATCACCGCAGCGGAACTTTCTGAGAAATCATCATTCCGGATAATGCTTCAACCCTTGACGGTAGGGACGACTGTCAACCTGGAGCATGTATTGTTCGCCAGGGGTACTACCGATTTCATCACCGGTTCGGACATTGAACTTGTTCGGGTAGTGGAAATGCTCAAGGAGAATCCAACGCTCAAAATCCTGGTCAAGGGGCATACAGACAATCGGGGAAATGCAGATAAAAACCTGGAACTCTCACAGCAACGTGCGGACAAGGTGAAAGCATTTATTGTGGCACAAGGTGTGGGTCCTCTACGGGTGGAAAGTGAAGGCTTTGGAGGTACGCAGCCCATCGCCTCAAATGATAGCGAATACACCAGAAAATTGAACCGCCGGGTGGAGTTTACCGTGATCGAACAATAACCCCACCAGGGGGAATTAAATAGCCGCTAAAGCTGCTTCATAATTCGGCTCGTCTACTATTTCACCAACGAGCTCTGAATATTTGACCGATCCGTTTTTGTCAATTACAACTACCGAACGTGCTAGTAGGCCCTTCAACGGCCCATCGATAATGTTCACACCATAGGCTTGGCCGAACTGACCTGCGTCACGGAATACGGAAGCCGTGAACACTTTATCAATGCCTTCAGCACCGCAAAAACGACTTTGGGCGAAAGGCAGATCTCCAGAAACACATAGAACTACGGCATCGTCATAAGCGGCAGCCTGCTCGTTAAACTTTCTTACAGACGTAGCGCACGTGGAAGTATCAATGCTTGGAAATATGTTGAGTATCAGTGTTTTGCCTTCAAAATTTTTCAAAGATGCTTCGCTGAGGTCGTTTTGAACGACAGTGAAATCGGGAGCTGCTGACCCGTTTTCCGGGAGGTTTCCTGAGGTGTTAACAGGGTTACCTTTTAGTGTTACTTGTGCCATATTTATGAAATTCTCTTAGAACAAACCGTGAATGAGTGGAAAGGTTTTTAAAAACCTAGAGCGGCATCGTCGCCACGACTGTCTGCAGCTCCTTCCAGTTGGCCATCAGGCAAAACGAGAATGGCGTCCACTCGACCCATTCGCCTTTCTCGTGAACTAATACCATGACCCAGTGCCTGTAACGCGCTTCTTACCTCTGGAGACAAAGCGCCTGGTTCAATGTAAATAGAATCTGGAAGCCACTGGGTATGGATTCGGTAGGCGTTTACCGATTCCTGCATGGACATGTCGTGATCTACAACATTCATGATCGTTTGGAAGACGGAGGTAATGATAGTAGCTCCTCCGGGTGTACCGTTTACCATGAAAAGCTTTCCGTCTCTCTCCAATATGGTTGGTGTCATACTACTGAGCATTCTCTTCTCCGGAGCAATGGCATTAGCTTCCGCGCCGACCAATCCGAACTGATTAGGTACTCCGGGTTTTGCACTAAAGTCGTCCATTTCGTTATTGAGGAAAAAGCCAGCACCTTTGACCATTACCTTACAACCATAATACCCATTTAAGGTAGTGGTAACAGCAATGGCATTACCCAGTGGATCGACAATAGAATAATGCGTTGTTTCTACACTCTCAATTATTTCAACATCCCCTTCTTTGATCTCTTGAGAAGAGGTTTTCTGATCCATTTTGATATCACCGAACCGGTTCTTATTATATCGCTTGCTCACGAGCTTCTCAACGGGAACCTCATAGAAATCAGGATCACCCAGGTAGGTCGCCCTATCTGCATAGACCCGCCTCTCCAGCTCTGTCATTATGTGCACAGACCGTGCCGAATTATGTCCTGACTCAGCCATATCATATTGACTTGCTCCTTGTAGCAGTTGCAACAACGCAACGCCGCCGCTTGAAGGTGGGGGCATGGAGATTACTTTGGTGTTTCGGTATTCACCTATCAGCGCATCTCTCCAAACTGCCTCATAGCTTTCCAAATCTTCTGCCGTCATCAATCCCCTGCCTCGTTGCATCTCCTTCACGATCTGATCTGCCACGATCCCTTTGTAAAAACCATCTCGACCCTTTTCAGCGATTTGACCTAGCGTGGCAGCAAGCTCTCTTTGTCGAACGGAATCGCCTTCCTGCCAGCCGCCTTCTTTAATTACCCAAGGTTCATAGCCTATATTGGCCTCGCGAAATTGCGTCTGTTTGTCATTGAAATTTTCTGCTGCCAGTTGTGTTAGTGGATAACCAAAGTACGACAATCGAATGGATGGAGCCACCAGGTCTGCCCATGGCAGACTTCCATACTTTTTATGTAATTCCCACATGCCGGCAACTGATCCCGGTACGCCTGCTGCTAGATGCCCAAAACGACTTTTCTGAGCGATTACATTGCCGTCACTATCCAGGTACATATCCCGGTAAGCTGCCTTGGGAGCCTTTTCTCTAAAATCTAAGGATGCGATTTCTCCGGAAGCCGTGCGGATTACAGCGAAACCACCTCCGCCAATATTTCCAGCTTCAGGGAATGTTACTTGCAAAGCGAAGTGCACAGCTATTGCCGCATCGTAGGCATTGCCTCCCTTTTTCATGATTTCGACACCAATTTGCGAAGCTCGGGGGTGGGCACTCACAACCATTGCCGAATCTTCAACAACGCCGCGAAGTTTTGTGCGCTCGACAGATGTGTCAGTTTTCTGTGTTTGACACGCAAGAAGCAAGAGGACACACAGTGTAGAAAAAATTCTCATAGGTCTAGGTTAATCCGTTGAAGGTCAGTTTAATGGACTCGGTATTTTACAACCTTGGTCCGTTTCTTTTTACGGTCTTTTTTGCTGTCAAACCAGCCATAGTGTTTTTTCGGTTTCACCACTTTGACAGTGTGACCGGAACGAGAACAACTTACCAAAGGGGAAAGAGTACCTACAACAAATGCAATCAAGACCAATCTTAGAACAATCCTCATCGATTTTCTTTGAAGTCCTGAAACTAACGAAAAAAATGCTGCCAGATTCTTTACCCGGTTAGAATACCTTCGTTTTTCTTCGACTTGAGAATTTCCATTGTAATACCGCTAGATTCCGCAGTGGATCGAAAATCCTTGATCGTTTCGATGATATCATTGTCAACGAATACGGCCTTGCTGCCATCAAAAATGACATGGCTGTCGTCTGGGATGTTTTTTAGCGTACTCCTGAGAAAGGCCTTACTGAGGAAGGAAACATCTTTTTCCAGCTTGATAGTATAGGTGTCGTCCACCGTGGTAACCGTAATGGCCTGGTGTAAGTTGGTCTTGATCACAAAGAAAAGCCCTGTGATAATACCCACGGTGATACCAATCAATAAGTCTGTGAAAAGAATAGCGACGATAGTGACTATAAACGGTATAAACTGGTCCATTCCTTTGGCAAGGATCTCTCTATACAAGGTGGGGCGAGTTAGTTTGTAACCCACCACCAGTAAGACCGATGCTAACGCTGCTAGTGGGATTTTGTTAATCAATGAGGAAAAGACCAGCACTGCTGAAAGCAGCCAGAAGCCATGGGTAACAGCGGAAACTTTAGTTTTCGCGCCTGAGCTTACATTGGCTGTACTTCTCACAATTACGGAGGTTAGTGGAAGTCCACCGATCAATCCTGAGATCATGTTTCCAATACCCTGTGCTCTGAGCTCCTGGTTAGGTGGAGCAATACGTTTGTCAGGGTCCAACTTGTCTACTGCATCCAGGCACAATAATGTCTCGAGACTGGCTATTATGGCTATTGTCAAAGCAGCTACGTAGACTTGGGGATTTGCCAAAGCGCTAAAATCCGGGAAGGTCAATATGGAAACCAACTCGTCGAAATTGTTCGCTACCGGCAGACTCACCAGGTGGTCACCAATTAATTTCGATTCTGGATTTAGCAACCCGTATAAAAATTCGTTCATGACTATTCCTGATCCTACTGCCACCAGAGGTCCCGGGACGATGCGAGTGAAGCTAAGTGCTTTCATACGAGGACTTTCCCAGGTTATGAGAATGATTAAACTGATCAGCGCGATGACCAGCGCGCCGGGATCAATGTTCTGGACAGCCAGGATAATTTCTGTAAAGGTATTTTCTCCGTCCGGTTGGAAAAAAGCACTATCGCCTTCATAATCTCGATCGTCTCCCAGTGCATGAGGGATTTGTTTTAGGATAAGGATCAGCCCGATAGCTGCCAACATGCCTTTGATTACGGATGATGGAAAGAAGTGGCCTATAACACCTGCCTTAACCACGCCAAGAATGAGCTGAATAATACCCGCAAGTACTACGGCCATTAAAAAGGATTCGAATGTTCCGAGTTCTTCGATGGCATTAAGCACGATCACTGTCAGCCCTGCAGCAGGTCCACTAACGCTCAGTTGACTTCCACTAAGAGAGCCTACCACAATACCGCCAACAATACCTGCAATGACCCCAGAAAACAACGGAGCCCCGGAGGCAAGTGCGATACCAAGACAAAGGGGGAGTGCTACTAAAAATACAACGAGACCTGCGGGGAGGTCATTTTTTAGATTCGCTTTATAATTAACCATGTATGATTAAATCTGAAAAAAGTTGGGATGTGATTATCAAGTGATATACAAGCCAAACTTAGAAATTGTTTCCTTGATTCTACATATTTCTTCTACCAGTGGATAAATTTTCATTCGTAGGGGACAAACTGATTCCTTAACTATTTCATTATCAGTAGTTAGTTTATGATGAATTAAAGAAAAATCACATCATATACTTTGCTGATTATGAGGCTTTTTCTTATCTTTTCCAGCAGAACCTATTGAGCAACCTATATCGACCGAAGTTTTATGAAGAAGGCGGAGTTCGCCGACAGCAATGTCGAGCTACCAAAAGGATACAGAGCTTATAAGCTAAAAGGAATAGACCACACTATCATTGCCCGCAAAGGGGGACCATCCACCGAACAAGTAAGAACCGCCGAAGCTTACACCGAAGTTCGAAAACATCAGAAAGAATTTGGAATTGCATCTATGATGGCGAAAGCCTTGAGGAATTCACTTTCGCCAGGCATGTCCGCTATCTGCGAAACCTACGTCAGTGGCAGACTTACTGCTCAGTTTAGAAATCTTGCCAAACAAGAGGAAGGCAAAACCGGGAAACGACCGCTCTATCCAAGTAAGCATGGACACTTGCTCAATGGATTCGAATTCAATACCACTGCGCCGTATGACGAGATATTTGGTGCGAAGTATTTTGTGCGCCCTGGGTCACGTAGGGGACAGGTCATATTACATTTTCCGGCCTTCATACCAGACAAGACATTCAAAAAACCCAAGGAGGCAACAAATTTCAAAATTAACGCTCGATTAGTAGCTATATCGGATTATCACTTTGATGAAGATACGAAGCAGTATGTTCCCTTAGACAAGATTTGTCATGGTAAGTACGGTTCGTATGAAAGTCCTATGTTGCCTTTATTGAAAATTCCCCTGGAGCCAATGACCGCTCAGGTCTCTGTGGAGAATGTGAAAAATATGACGGAGAATACCGGACTTTTTCTGGTAATGGCTGTCAGTTTCTTTCACTACGAAAACGGTAATTTCCAGCATCTCTCAAAAGAGAGCGGTATGCAAATCAGAAGGGTCTATTAACTAAATAGCCGCTTTCTCAGTTATCCCTTGTGTGAGGGAAAATATATCTATTTACGAGCTCAATGAAACGCTCTCGGCCTATCGCCGACTGGGTGATACCCTGGCAGATCGAGCCACGGCAGCCGCCGATAGTTGGAGGCTGCTGGCAGCAGTCCGAAGCAATCAGGAGCTACTCACATTGCAGGGGACCGGTCCATTGCAATCATTGATCCAAAACACTGAATCACATTTTCAATCGTCGAACCAGTCAGCAATCCGTAGGTCACAGGCATTCTTCGAAAAGTATGCCATGGAGATTCTTGGCTTACTCGGGTTTTATTCCTTGCCGTATTGCTACGCGGCAGAGGAGGGGGCCCGAATTCTTTGTGCTTCAAAATATTTGACGGAACACCCAGAAAAGAGACTCCAGGAGACAGGCGACTTTTTACTTTCCGTGTCTCGCCAAGGCGCCTTCAACGCCGAGAGTGACGGACTGGTTTGGATTGTGAAAACCAGAATGATCCATGCCAGAATTCGCCTACAATTTCGTGAGCAGCACCTGTCGGAGTTGCCCGTGAACCAGGAGGATCTCCTGGGGACCAACCTTTCATTTTCTTTATTGGTGATCAGGGGCCTTCGGCGAATGGGTGTGAATGTTTCAGATCGAGAGGCCCAGGACTTTCTGTACCTCTGGCAGCGGATAGGCGTCATGTTGGGATTGGAGCCACATCTACTCCCTATAAATATGCGGCAGGCGAGTATGTTGGAACGCATAATCCGGAAGAGACAGTTTCGCGAAAACGAGTATGGAAAGCGACTCGCAGCCTCACTTCTTCGGTTTTATAGATCACAATCATCCGCGAAGTGGATTGATCCGGAGGGTATCATAAGCTTCTTCTTAGGAAATCAAGTGGCTTCAATGATCGGTCTAAAAAATTCGACCATGTTGACAGAGGGCGCCATGGATTTAGTGCGATTTAGAAACTTTTTTACGGACTTCTCAAAACGAAATTTTGAATTATTGAGGAAACAAATTCGACTTTCAGAGTCACAGTCGATGACGTAATTGACACAAAAAGGTCATTTTTTCGTATTTTGAAACATGCGGTCACCTTTCTTCCTAACTATTTTTTTCCTTTTTCTTTTCTTTTCCTCATCAGCCCAGCGAAGCAGCGCAGCGGAATATTATGATTTGGCTCTTGATCAGATCCAGCGGGAACAGTATGATTCTGCACTGTCCAACCTGAACAGATCGATTGTAATCAGGAGAGATCCTGAAGTCTACTTTACTCGTGGCACCCTCTACCAATATATGGGAGAGGATATGAGGGCGTTGAATGATTTTACCTCGTGCATTGATCTGGGTCGCGACTACTCCGAAGCTTATTTTAAAAGAGGTGAGATCTACCTGGCTAATAATATTTATTCGAAGGCCATTGCGGATTTTAGCTTTTTGCTTTCTACAGCCGACGATGAGACCACTCAAGCTATTTTCTTCCGGATAGATCCACGGGGCATAGACCAGGTGCAGGTGTCAACTTTGGTAAATATGAGATCCTCTGTCAAGGCATTGCGTAGCCGGGCCTATCAAGCAATAGGCGAATATACCAAGGCATTGAAGGATATTTCTGAGGCTATCCAGATCGATTCAACGGCCCAAAATCTTGTCAATCGGGCGTTACTTCACACCGAGATTGGGGATGCGCGGGCAGCCGTGCAAAATTTGAATTGGGCTATTGCTTTGGAACCGCTGAATGAAGTGGCATGGTTCAATCTGCTCGTGCTTGAAACCGACACACAGGTTCCTGAGGAATTAATGGCTGACCCATCCTTTGGACCGATGCTGTCCTTCAAGGCAGTTGAAGCCTACGAGAAGCAAGATTATGAATTGGCCGAGCACTTATTCAACCAGGCCATATTGCTTGATAGCGACGATCCCACGCTACTACTTAATGCGGGTAGACTTGACCTTCGTAATGGCAATTACAAGAAAGCCCGAGCTCGCTTCGTGAAGGTGCTTGAAATTGATGATGGCAGGCTCGAAACCTACTACCTGATCGGCAATACTTTCTTCAGAGAACAGAAATTCCAGGAATCGGTGGCGTTTTACGAACAGTTTCTTGTACGCGACAGAAGCAATGCCTCTGTGTGGTACAATGCCGCTATGGCTTACTTCGAATTGGACAAAGGAGCCGAGGCATGTGATTGTTTGCAGAATGCGGTGGATAGGGGAATGGCTACCGCAGCTACCCGTTTTCGTGCCAAGTGCGGACAAAATCAATAACCCAAAATATCCATCATCGACTCATCCTCCTGTTCTTTGGCAAACTGTGATGTAAGGATTTGGCCGTTTTCGTCTCGGTTAATTATCACATGTTTTGGGGCAGGAATCAGACAGTGTTGAATGCCACCATAGCCTCCCAGAGATTCCTGGTAGGCTCCTGTGTGGAAGAATCCGAAATACAGCGGTTCATCGGCTTTGATCTGGGGTAGGAAAACTTCTGTTATATGCGCCTCGGAATCATAGTAATCCATACTATCACAAGTGAGCCCACCAATGTTGACTTTGTGATGAGGGTTGTTCCACTGATTGATGGCGAGCATGATGAATTTTTCATTGAGACCCCAGACGTCTGGTAAGTGAGTAATGAAGGAGCCATCCATCATGTACCAGAGCTCTTTGTCATTTTGCAATTTCTGATCCAGAACCGAGTAGATCGTAGCGCCGCTTTCCCCTACCGTATAGCTGCCGAATTCGGTAAAAATGTGAGGTGTTGGGACGTGATTCTTTTTGCAGATCCATTGAATGTTTTCTACGATTTGTTCGACCATGTAAGCATAGTCATAATCGAAATGCAGGGAATTTTTAATAGGGAATCCGCCACCGATATCGATGGAGTCCAATTCAGGACAGATCTTTTTTAGTTCGCAGTACTTGTGGATAAAGCGACTCAATTCGCTCCAGTAGTACGCCGTATCCTTGATGCCTGTGTTAATAAAGTAATGAAGCATTTTAAGCTTCGCTTTGCTAGGTCTTATCTCCTTTTCATAGTGCTGGATAATATCATTGTATCGAATGCCCAGACGACTGGTGTAGAAGGCGAAATTTGGCTCCTCATCTGAAGCCACTCGCATGCCGACCTGGAATTCCCCTGGGATGTGCTGTTGGTAATAGCTCATTTCTTTTAGGTTATCGAGAATGGGAATGCAGTTGGCAAAGCCATCATTCACCAGTTGAGCGACACGTTCCAGGTACAATGGTCTTTTGAAGCCATTGCATATGATATAAGTATCCTTATTAATCAGCGCCTTTTCATGAAGTTTTCGAACGATTGAAATATCAAATGCGGAAGAAGTTTCGAGGTGCGCTTCGTTCTTGACAGCTTCCTCCAGAACAAAACTGAAATGCGAAGATTTTGTGCAGTAGCAATAGACATAGTCTCCTTCGTACTTGGCAGTACGCATTGCCTCTTGAAATAACCCACGTGCCTTGTTTATGTTATCGGCAATTTTTGGCAGATAGCTTATTTTGAGAGGAGTGCCATATTTTTCAATGATATCGACCAGATTGATGTCATGAAAAAATAAAGTATCGTTCTCCACACGAAACTCCGGTGTGGGGAAATAAAAAGTCTGATCAATGAGGTCGGCGTAAGATTTCATCGAGCTTTTTAATAAACGTTAGCGCGTGCAATTATCGAGTAAAAAACTCATTTCTCCATTGTGTGTTTTCATTTGACTTGGATTTTCAAAAAGAGAGGTTTTCTAATGGCCAAATAATTAATTTTGCGACCAATTTTTAGTGATTACAATTAATGATCCCTATTGAAATATTAGATGAAACGGCGCCGCTAGAGGCTGTCGTGCTGGGCATTGCAGAAGAGATGGGAGGAATTCCGGATATTGAGCATACCTATGACCCAAAATCCAGAGAGCATGTGATGGATGGGACCTTCACCAGAGAAGTAGATGCCATTCGCGAGATGGACGGCTTTTTGGATGTATTTGAAAAATATGGTGTGACGGTCTACCGACCGGAGAATTTGGATAATCTAAATCAGGTTTTCGCACGGGATGTTGGTATCGTGATTGGTAACACCATGATTGTACCTCACATATTCATTGATAGACGGAAGGAAGTCGACGGGATCGAGCATATCATTTCCCGGGTGGAGAAAGTTTTGAGACCTGATGTCAGTATCAGAATGGAAGGTGGGGATGTGATGCCGTGGAAAGGGAATTTGTTTGTAGGATATTCCAAGGAAGAGGATTTTAACAAGTACAAAGTTGCCAGGACCAATGAAGCGGGTGTTGCTTTCTTGCGGGATACCTTTCCGGATTTACAGGTGCATGCTTTTGAGCTGAGAAAATCCGATACGGAGGCCAAGGAAAACGCCTTACATCTGGATTGCTGTTTTCAGCCGGTGGGCGAGGACAAGGCTATTTTATACCCCGGAGGTTTTAAGCATGAAAAGGATGTGACTTTCCTGCTGGACTTTTTTGGTGAGGACAATGTGTTTCTAATCACAAAGGATGAGATGTACCATATGAATTCCAATGTTTTTTCGATTTCACCTGCAGTTGTGGTATCGGAAAAATCCTTTCATCGACTCAATGACCACTTGAGATCGTGGGGTCTCACGGTGGAAGAAATTGCTTATTCTGAGATTTCCAAAATGGAAGGCCTGTTACGATGTTCCACCATGCCACTAAGGAGGAAGTATGTATAGTCAAATAACTGATTCGATTTTCATGGTACGGCCAGTGAGGTTTTATCGAAATGATGAAACAGCCGTCAATAATTATTTCCAGCATGATATGCCCGATATCACAGCGACAGAGATACAAGACAGGGCATTGGAAGAGTTTGATCTCTTTGTCGATAAGCTGCGCTTGAACAATATACACGTTGAGGTTTTTGACGATACCACTTCCGATGAAACACCCGACTCTATTTTCCCCAATAATTGGCTGACCATGCATGACGATGGTGTGGTCCTGACCTATCCAATGTTTGCTGAAAATAGGAGAAAAGAACGTCGTGATGATATTATCGAGCATTTAAAGAATCATTTCTTTGTTAGCCATGTAAAGACTTTTGCTGACTGGGAGCAAAGCGGAAAATTTTTGGAGGGTACCGGAAGCATGATCCTCGACAGACCCAATCGAGTAGCCTATGCAGCAATTTCAGATCGGACAGATCAGGAGGTCCTTCAGGATTTTCAGGAGAAAATAGGCTATACGCCTGTGACTTTTCAGGCAATGCAAACAGTCGATGGGGAGCGCTTGCCAATCTACCACACCAACGTGATGATGTCGGTAGGAGAGAACTTTGCGGTCGTGTGCCTGGAATGCATTGATGATCCCGTCGAGCGTTCGCGTGTGGAGTTTCAGCTGAGTAAGACCGGCAAAGAAATTATTCCTATTACCGAAGATCAGGTCAATAATTTTGCTGGTAATATTCTGCAGGTGCGAAATGCAAATGGTAAGCCGATTGTGGTGATGTCAGAGGCGGCATTCGAAGCGTTCACTCCTAAGCAAAAGAAACTTTTAAGAAAACATGGATCAATTCTCAGCTCACCTATTCCAACGATTGAGAAATATGGAGGAGGAGGCGTTCGCTGTATGATGGCTGAGATCTTTCTTCCAACGCCCACCTTAAAGACCAGACCCTGACATGAATTTTGAAGTTGAAATTAAGGCCAATCTAAGCCAGGCCTTGAGGGAGTTATATGGTGTGGATATATCTCCGGCAGATCTTTCTTTACAGCCTACGAAGAAAGAGTTTTCGGGGAGTCACACTTTTGTGGTTTTTCCGTACCTGAAAGCAGCACGTCAAAAACCGGAGGTACTTGCGCAATCCCTGGGTGAACAGCTTGAAACTAAATCTACTGTTGTGCGCGCTTTCAACGTTGTAAAAGGGTTTCTTAACCTGGAAATCGAGGATAGTGCCTGGATCAGTTCTCTTAATGCAATTCAAGCAACTGCCAACTATGGTGAAGTGACCGCTACAGGCAAGAAGGTGATGGTAGAATTTTCCTCTCCCAATACCAATAAGCCTCTGCATCTTGGCCATTTACGGAACAATTTCTTAGGCGATAGTGTCTCGAGAATACTGGCTTACGCCGGATATGAGGTGATGAAAACCACCCTTGTCAACGATCGTGGTATTCACATCTGTAAATCCATGTTGGCCTATGAGAAGTATGGCGATGGTGAGACCCCCCAATCTTCAAACATCAAAGGAGATCACCTGATTGGCAAGTATTACGTGAGGTTCGACCAGGAGTACAAAAAGGAAGTAAGTACACTCGTAGCAGCTGGTAGCGCAGAGGAAGATGCCAAGAAGAATGCGCCCCTCATGTTAGAAGCGCAGGCGATGTTGCAATCGTGGGAGCAGGGTGATGAAAAGACCGTCGGTTTATGGCGACAGATGAATGACTGGGTTTATGAAGGTTTCGATGAGACTTATCGAACCATGGGAATTTCCTTTGATAAAGTTTACGCAGAATCCGATACTTACCTGTTAGGCAAAGACATTGTGGAAGAAGGCCTCGCAAAGGGTGTTTTCTTTAAGAAGGACAATGGGTCCGTTTGGGTCGACCTTACGGAAGAAGGTATGGATGAGAAGTTGGTACTTCGTGCAGACGGTACGGCGGTGTACATGACACAGGATATGGGTACTTGTGATCATAAATATGAGGACCTACCCTTCGACAAGTCGGTTTATACCGTGGGAAATGAACAGGATTATCATTTCAAGGTGCTTTTTTCGATCATGAAGAAACTGGGAAGAAGCTACGCCGATGGACTATATCATTTGTCTTATGGGATGGTGGATCTTCCAACCGGTAAAATGAAGTCGCGGGAAGGTACTGTGGTGGATGCCGACGATCTTATGCAGCAAATGTTTGATACGGCTGAGACACACACCCGGGAGTTGGGAAAAATCGAGGGGTTGACTGAAGATCAGGCAAAGACTTTGTATAAGGTATTGGGATTGGGAGCATTGAAATATTTCTTACTAAAGGTTGATCCTAAAAAGCGGATGCTTTTCAACCCGCAGGAATCCATCGAGTTTCAGGGAAACACAGGTCCATTTATCCAATATACCTATGCTCGGATTTCAGCTATTTTGCGGCGTGCGGAACAGCTGAAGTTAGAAATTTCGAAGTTGAACGTCGACACAACACTTCTTCCGCAGGAAGCTGCCTTGATCGCGCAATTGGCCAAGTTTCCGGATATGGTAATTCACGCTGCTGAAAATTACTCTCCGGCTACCATTGCTCAGTATGTTTATGACGTTGCCAAGAGTTATAATAGTTTCTATCAGGAGGTGCCAATTTTCAATGAAACTGCTGCTGAACTGATCAGTTTGCGTTTGTCTCTTTCCGCAAATACGGCGAAGGTTGTAAAAAAGGCCATGGAGCTGTTGGGTATAGCTGTTCCAGATAGAATGTAATGGCATCAGTTAGAGATTGGGTTGTAGCAGCACGATTGCGGACACTTCCGCTGGCCTTCTCTTGTATCCTCATGGGTGCTTTTTTAGCATTACGGGAGAATGTATTGCGATGGGATATTTTGCTATTGGCCTTGTCCACTACACTATTCCTTCGGATCCTGTCCAACCTGGCCAATGACTATGGTGATAGTGTATCGGGAGTGGATCACGTCGAACGGGAAGGGCCTGCTAGAACTGTGCAGACAGGTTCCATTAGTCTCAAGATGATGAAACGAGGGATTGCCGTATGCTCGGTATTATCCTTTGCTTCAGGAATTACCTTGATATTGCTCGCCTTTCCAGGTAATTGGTCAACAATTCTCCTCTTTGTACTGATTGGCTTCGCCGCCATCGCCGCTGCCATTAACTACACCGTAGGCCGCAACCCATATGGCTACCAGGGGTTTGGCGACCTTTTTGTCTTTATTTTTTTCGGCATTGTCGGGGTGGGTGGTAGCTACTTTCTGCAGATAGGTGAACTGGATGCTTCCATTTTGCTTCCTGCTAGCTCCCTGGGTTTGTTTTCTGTGGGGGTGCTGAATGTGAATAATGTACGAGATATTGAGTCGGATAGGAAAGCAGGAAAGAGATCGATTCCGGTTAGGATCGGAAGAAAAAACGCCCTGCGATATCATGTACTGCTCATTGGCCTGGGCTGGATTTCTTGTGGTGCTTACACGCTTTTCAATTCGAGCAGCCCCTATGAATTATTGTATTTCCTTACACTACCCCTCTTTATTATTCACTTACGAAAGGTGACAATCGCCCAGCGACCCTCAGAGATAGACCCGTACTTAAAACAATTGGCCATCTCTACCATGATTTTTGTGCTAATTTTTGGCCTGGGAGTAGCGCTGTAAGCTTATTGATCGTTTCATTTTTGTTGACGGTTTTGATAACTTCATAAAGAATTAGCCTTTACAAATGTCATGAACAAAATACTCGTTCCTTTTGATTTTTCGGAAGTCGCCGCCCATGCTTTGCGTTTTGCTGGACAAATGGCCCGGCAATCTGCAGACTGCCAGGTGATCGTACTCCATGTAGTAGAGCATCCTACACCATCTTCGTTTAAAACGATGGGGGTCACTGACTATGATCCTATGGAAAACATCTATGTGACCAAGCTCATCCAATCAGTCAAGGGTAAGCTTGAATCGCTACTTGCATCCGAAGAATTTGGAGGTATATCCATGGCCTCGAAAATAAAAATTGGCAATCCCTACCACGAAATAGCAGCGGAAATTGGCGAGGAACAAACGGACCTGGTCGTAATGGGTACTTCGGGCGCATCGGGATTGGACGAATATCTTGTAGGTTCCAATGCCGAGCGGGTGGTCCGAATGGCCAAATGTCCGGTGATAACGATGCAAGAGCCGGCAGATGTGGCAGAAATAGATGAAATCGTTTTTGCTTCAAATTTTTATGATATTAAGCCGAATTTTGTGGATCACATTCTGAAACTTCAGGGGGTTTTTGATGCCGAATTGAAGATTGTAAAAATCAACACGCCTGCCAACTTTAGTACCACGCGACATGATCAGGAGATCATGGATGATTTTGTCAAAAGATTTGATATTGAAAATTGTTCTACGGCGATCTACAACTACAGCAATGAGGAGGATGGTATTGTTGCCTTTGCTGAGGACATTGACGCAGATATGATTGCGCTCGGAACACATCAGCGGACTGGTTTGGGGCACTTTCTAAGTGGCAGTATAGCAGAAGATGTTGTCAACCATGCAAAACGGCCAGTGTGGACGCTAGATTTGGATTCTTGATAGGTCCTTTTTTAAGTCGCGTTGCTACTTTTGCTTCCTTAGGCATGGGAACAGACATGCCTGCAAACGGACTACCTGTTTAACCAATTAGCAATACGAAAATTTTAAGCACCGAACGCGTGCTTTCATTGTCATGTCAACATTAAAGATTGCTGTCCAGAAATCAGGACGGCTTAGCGAGGACACTCTTCGCCTTTTCAAAGAGTGTGGTATTAAGTTCAACAACGGAGCGAAAAAGCTGAAAGCGATTTCAACCAATTTTCCAGTAGAATTCCTTTTCCTAAGAGATGATGATATTCCTGGTTACGTGGAAGATGGGATTGCCGATCTAGGTGTTGTGGGCCAAAATGTGCATGTGGAAGCACAGAAAACCATAGATGAAGTGAAGGCACTAGGCTTTTCAAAGTGCCGATTATCATTGGCGATTCCGCGAGAGGAGCAGTATCAGGATGTTACTTATTTCCAGGGAAAGAATATTGCGACGAGCTATCCTGTCATCTTGAAAAAATTCCTGCATGCCAAAGGTGTCGATGCGGAAGTTCACGAGATCAGTGGCTCCGTGGAGATCGCACCTGGTATCGGCCTGGCTGAGGGTATTTTGGATATTGTGAGTTCGGGGAGCACTTTGATGGGAAATGGCCTGAAGGAGGTAGAGGTTGTAATGAAGTCAGAGGCGATTTTAGTAGCGAACTCGTCACTCGGACCGGAAAAAAGAAAACTACTTGATCATCTGATCTTTCGTATTGACGCGGTTCTTGAAGGGCGAAACAATAAGTATGTGTTATTGAATGCTCCCAATGAAAGTATCGAACCGATTTTGCAATTGATCCCCGGTATGCGCAGCCCTACGGTTTTGCCGTTGGCGACTGAAGGATGGAGCAGTATTCATTCAGTTATTAATGAAGACGAATTTTGGGAGAATATCGAAAAACTTCGAGCCGCTGGTGCCGAAGGTATACTGGTTGTACCGATTGAAAAAATGATCAGGTAAGCATGCGACAATACATTTCTCCTGACCAAAAAGACCTGGCCCAAATACTGGAACGGCCTACCAGAGATCAGGCCCAGATCGAAAAAATAGTGAAGCCCATCCTTGACAAAGTAAAAAGAGGGGGTGATCACGCATTGAAAAAGTTCGCACTAGAGTATGACCATGTGGTCCTGGATGACCTGTGGGCCTCCGAGGAGGAGCTCACGTCAGCGAAAAAAGAGGTGCCTGCCGATCTGCGGGAGGCAATAGCTGTGGCTGCCAAAAATATTTCAGCTTTTCACGAAGCTCAGCGCGAAGCGGACTTGGAAATGGAAGTCATGGAAGGAGTTGTATGTGCTCGTCGATCAGTGCCCATACAGCGTATAGGATTATATGTTCCTGGTGGTACCGCCCCATTGTTTTCTACTGTACTGATGTTGGGGTTGCCGGCCCAAATTGCCGGTTGCAAAGAGATCATACTTGCCTCTCCCACGGACAGGATAGGCAAACTAAACCCTGTAATATTGTACACCGCCCATCTGATAGGCATCACAAAAGTCCTGAAAGTAGGAGGGGCCCAGGCCATTGCAGCTATGGCTTACGGTACAGAGAGTGTACCGCGGGTAGATAAGATTTTTGGCCCAGGAAATCAATATGTAACTGGAGCAAAGCAACTTGTCGCAAAGGATAGTGTGGCGATAGATATGCCTGCCGGACCCTCCGAGGTGATGGTAGTAGTAGATGATAAGGCGAATCCGGCTTTTGCGGCTGCTGATCTACTTTCGCAGGCCGAACATGGGACGGACAGCCAAGTAGTACTGGTAGCTTCAAGTGAGCAAATTGCCGGCGACATTCGGGCTCAGATCGAAAAGCAATTGGATACATTGCCGCGGAAAGACATTGCGACCAAGTCGCTGGAAAATAGTGTGGTGGTCATTGAGAAGCGAAAGTCTGCGATACTTCATATCATAAATGAGTATGGACCGGAGCATTTGATCCTGAACATGAAAAAGACCCACGAACTTGTAGCTGGTATTTACAATGCCGGATCCGTTTTCATTGGCCCCTATACGCCTGAGTCAGCCGGAGATTATGCGTCGGGTACAAATCATACCTTACCCACCAACGGCTGGGCAAAATCTTACTCCGGAGTATCGTTGGATAGTTTTTTGAAGAAAATCACCTATCAGGAGATCTCAAAGAAAGGCATCAGGAAACTAGGTCCGGTTATTGAAAAGATGGCCGCAGCGGAGCAATTGGTTGCGCACAAACAAGCGGTAAGTATCAGGTTGAAAGCACTGAAGAAATGATCTTGCGGTTGGTAAGAAAGCACCTATTGGATGCTAAACCTTATTCATCAGCCCGTGACGAATATTCAGGTCGCGAAGGATTGTTCCTGGACGCCAATGAGAACCCCAACGACCATCGTCGAAAATGGAACCGTTATCCAGACCCTTATCAGGTTGAACTTAAGCAGGTGATCTCTGAGTTGAAGGGCGTGAACCCGCAGCAAATTTTCATAGGGCTAGGCAGTGATGAACCCATCGAACTGTTGATCCGAGCCTTTTGTGAACCCGGACAGGATAAGATTCTCATATGCCCACCGACGTACGGGATGTATAAGGTATCAGCAGATATTCACAACGTAGAAGTACAAGAAGTCCCTTTTCAACCGGGCTTTAAGTTGGATATTGAAAATATCAAGTCTGTGATGGAACCGACTACCAAGATAGTTTTTCTTTGTTCTCCGAATAACCCTTCAGGCAACGCACTTGATCTGGCGGATATTATAGAGGTAGCCAATGCGGCGCCCGGGTTGATAGTGGTGGATGAAGCTTATATAGATTTTAGTTCACGTCCATCATTAATATCCGAATTGAGCAAATTTCCGAATCTCGTGGTGCTGCAGACGTTGAGTAAAGCATGGGGATTGGCAGCTATTAGGCTTGGGTTGGCCTTTGCCCATCAGGAGCTTGTGAATGTGCTGAATCGAATAAAACCCCCCTACAACATTCCGGGACCAATCCAGGAAATCGCGCTGGAGACTTTACGGAATGGTAAAGGTCAAATGCTAGAGGAAGTGAAGTCTATCGTTGAAGAGCGTGGCAAGCTGGCTGCCAAACTGAAAGCGCTTCCCATGGTAGAACGTATCCATTCAAGCGAGACAAATTTCTTGCTGGTAAAATTCCAAGACGCAGTTGCGATCTTTCAGTATCTTCTTGATAACAAAGTGATCGTCAGGGATCGGTCCAGTCAACCATTATGTCAGGGCTGCCTCCGTTTCACCGTGGGGACTCCTGCGGAAAATGACCGTTTATTTCAATTGCTGGAATCGTTTGATTCAGAACCAAGTTCCAAACGCGCGTGAAAGCCTTCTTTCTCAATGCGTCGCTTTCGTTAATTAGCATTCTCTTATCCTGCTTGCTACTTGAGGGAGTGCTTCGATTAGCTTGGACTCCTCCGTATTTCGAGAGTATTCAATTATATGAGAAACATGCCTTCTACAAACATCGGCCAATCCCTGGCATTAGTGGTCAATCTGCCACTTCTGAATATCAATACCTAACCCACCACACGAAACAAGGCCTTAGGGGTTTTCAGGAATTTGATACAATCAAAAGGGGTCCCAGAATCCTTTTTTTGGGAGACTCTTTTACTTATGGCGTTGGTGTCGGTACCTCCAAAACTTTTGTAGAACTTGTTAATCAGCGATTGAACAATGTGGAAGTAGCTAATGGAGGTGCAGCAGCATACGATACCAGATCTGAAATTGCATTGCTGGATGCCTTCGGTTCCGCATTTCGACCTGACTTGGTAGTGCTTTGTTTTTTTTGGAATGATCTGGAAGGTAACCTTCACAACGATTTCCCTGAATATTCCAGTCGGGACGATTGCAACCGTCAGGATAGCCTCAGGAACTGGGCTGGCGATCCAATGCAAATTTTTGCTGAGCAAGCTCCCACGATTCAAGCTACTGGCAAATGGCGCCTTCAATATCTACTGGATGAAAGTATTAAAGGCTTGAGATATAGTGTGTTTGGAATAAGGAAGCGATCGATTCAGACACAGGAAGAGAAGCTGGCGGCCCTGGCCAAGACGGAGGAACTGTTAGATGTACTGCGCTGCAAAGTGTCTCAAATCGGGGCAACTCTGGCCGTCGTGACCATCCCTGACCAGCAACAGGTCAATCCTGCTGTGGTAACCAAGAATATTGCTCCTTTGAATTTTGAAGTGCAGGAATTCATGGCTTCCTACACAAACAGGCATCAATTGCCACACCTCGACCTGGAACCCTTGCTTTTTAGAGACCAACAAAACTTCAAAGGCCCCTTATATTACCGATACGATCGGCACCTTAATGAAAAAGGACATTCCTTCGTGGCCGGCCATCTGTTGAATTTCGTCGAAAGTCATCTTTCTGCCTCCGTGGCAACTACCAGGGATGAATCAAATCCCTTGGATTGAACTGATGATTCCGCTCGTGGAACGTCGTTCTGCGTGTTGTTTTTTTGAGCATCATCGAATCCGCTTTAAATAACCTGTACACAAACGCCAGGGGCGCCAGGAAAAGAAAAAATATGAGGGTCAAAAGTATACGAGAATTAATGTACCCGAGAACCTGTGCTAACTTAAACCAGATCCATAGAATACCTTGACCGGCTTTCTCCGAAATTAACGGTAAACCTATTACCAATGCCGTGGCCCAGAGGAAATAGGTGCTTTCAAGCCACCAGTAGAGTCCTAGAAACCCTAAGGATATAACCAGGATCGATTTATAGTCCTTGTCTGTCACGGTGTTAAAACAATGTGTAAATGAACGGAGCCACAGCCGTGCTTCCTCCTATCACGATCAGAACACCAAAGAGGAGCAAAATCAAAATGATTGGCAAGAGCCAAAATTTCTTTCTTTCCCGTAAAAATGCCCAGAGGTCCTTTAATAATTCCACGATTAAAAAAACTGTTTTCTTCTTTCTTTCAGATGGGTAAACAAGGTCTGTGCTAACCAACGGTTACCCTCTCTGGTAAGGTGATTGTCACAACTTTGGCTAAAATAGGGGAATTTCATGTTCCTCCTGCTAATTTCCTCCTTGACCAATGGGTAAAGGTCCAGATAGGCGATACCTTCCTTTTCGCACACCAAAGCGATCTTCTCATTTGGGTAGGTTGGCCTCATTTTCTTGTCGATTTTAGAGGACATAACTTCCATCCATTTTTCATCTACTTGATAGGGATCAAAGAGGTTGACAAGTAGTAAGTTGGTACTGTCTCTTCGAATGCCCAAATTCAAATTCTTCAGGATCCGAGCTGTCAATTCGTGAGCTTTCGTGATATTCTCAACCTCGTCAACTGCGTATATTTCGGCATAAGCACTTTTAAAATTCCCTTTTACATTGCTGGCGTATTGAACAATGTTGCCGATAAACCTCAGCGCTGTGTGTGCGAGGCTGATGGAATAAAAAGTTACATCATGTTCCATGGCCTTCGGATCCCTTAATTGGCCAATAGCAGCCTGGACCTCTTCCAGGGAGCGCACCTTTTCACGGACTAGTGCTCCATTCGCGTTGATGATGTCATCGTCAAGGGCATTGAGATTGTCATAAAAATCATTGTAGTTCAGGAAGAATAAGATGACCAGGTCAGGTTGGTAAAAACGAGCGAAATTTTCGTAAAGCGCATACTCATGTGCCGTGCCGAATCCTCCGCTTGTGGCAAAGGGTACAAATTGAAAACGACGTTCAAATAGACTGTCCAGAAAATGGGTAACTGTACCATCGTTGGATACACCGTACCCCTCTACGAATGAATCTCCCAATAGTGCGATGGTGGGTTTTTCATTGTCAATTTCCCCATATTTAAATCCTAACGAATTGGTGGTGTACTCGGCGGAAAAACAGTCCGATTGATGATAAACCCGGTTATTGGGGTAGTGCCAGTATTTCCAATAAGGGTTCGACGCTATGAACTCCCTGTCCTGGTGATGCTGGACCAATAAATCGGGCCGATTGGCCAGCACCACTCGCAATAGCCCCTCTATAAAGGCAAGTGTCAGGACCGAACTTGCGACCACCAGCAATACATTTCTATAATCGATGCGCATGGCGATGATCAATCAAGTTTAAATTCTGTTTGCCATTCAAAGTCATCGGCGTAGGACGGTTGATCCTCTTTCAGAAAGAGATGATCATTGACCACCAGGGCATCCATTTCTGTCCGCATAAAACAGCGATAGGCATCTTCAGCAGTACATACAATGGGTTCTCCGCGGACGTTAAAGCTTGTATTGACCAACATGGGGTAGCCGCTTAGCCTCTCGAAAGCTGCAATTAATCTATGAAATCTGGGATTGGTTGCTTTGCTTACTGTCTGTATTCTTGCTGAAAAATCGACATGGGTAATGGCTGGAAGGTCTGATCGAAGGGTGTAAAGCTTATCGCGCATCTCGAGGTGATCATAGTTGGCTGGGAGTTGCTTGCGGACCGATCCCTTCACCGGTTGTACGAGGAGCATGTAGGGCGAGTCGGATTCCAGTTCAAAGAAATCTTGGGCCCGTTCTTCCAGCACCGCGGGAGCAAATGGCCTGAAGGATTCGCGAAACTTGATTTTCAGGTTAAGCTTCTTTTGCATTTCCGGATTGGCGGGATCTCCAAGTATGCTTCGGTTTCCTAAGGCCCTGGGGCCAAATTCCATCCGTCCTTGTACCCAGCCAATAACCTTACCCGCGGCGAGCAGGTTGGCCACGCTCGAGCTCAGTTCGTCAAACTTCTCAAATTCAGTAGAAACCGCCCCAAATTTGTTAATACATTTTTTTATGTCCTTGCCACTAATCTTCGGGCCAAGATAGGCTCCTTGCATAGCATTTGGAGATTCAGGTACAGGCCGGTCTTGCTGAAAGTGAATATGATGACTTGCCAACGCGGCACCGATGGAGCCACCGGCATCCCCAGCCGCTGGTTGAATAAAAATGTTTTCTGTAGCCAGGGTAGTTTGTAGTTTACCATTGGCTACGCAGTTTAACGCAACTCCTCCGGCCAAACATAGATTGGAGGACCCGGTGATCTCTTTGGCATGAGTAGCCAGCCGAAGCATTATTTCTTCGGTTACTAATTGTATGGCCAGGGCGAGATTACAATGAACCTGTTGTAAGGGTGTTTCGGGCAAGCGGCGGGACACACCGAAAAGTTGGGTCCAAGCCTTGTCATTAGTCATTCGTAGCCCGGTCGCATATCGAAAGTACTTCTTGTTGATCCAGATCGAACCGTCATCATGCAATTGAATCAGGTTTGACTTTATCTTCTCTACGAACCCAAGTGTTTCCTCTCCTTGATTTCCGTAGGGTGCCAGACCCATGAGCTTGTATTCGCCTGAGTTTACCCTAAAACCCAGGTAGTATGTGAAGGCAGAATACAACAAACCGGGAGAGTGCGGAAATCGCAGTTCTTTGCGGATGGAAATGTCTTTACCTTTTCCGTAAGAAATAGAACAGGCAGCCCATTCTCCCACACCATCCACGGTAAGAATTGCAGACTCTTCAAAAGGTGACGGATAATAGGCTGAGGCCGCGTGTGATAAATGATGCTCCGGAAACAATATGGGTGCTGCGACTGACCCGAGTTGACGCAATTCCTCTTTTAGAATTTTCTTCAAAAACATCTTTTCACGGATCCAGACAGGCATTGAAGTGATGAAAGAGGCCAATCCGGCCGGAGAAAAGTTGTAATAAGTTTCTAATAGCCGTTCAAATTTTAGGAATGGCTTGTCATAAAAACTGATGGCGTCAATATTATTGAGGGTCACGGCAGCTTCCTCCAAACAGTACTTGACCGCATGGGTTGGAAAAGAAGCATCATGTTTCTTCCGAGTGAATCGTTCTTCCTGCGCTGCCGCGAGAATTTTGCCATCATCGATGATCGCGGCTGCAGCATCGTGATAGAAGCAAGAAATGCCCAAAATTTTCATGCGCCAAAATTGGCCAAACGTGCTATCGAAAAATAATAATCTGGAAAATTTATACCCAATATGATAATACTTACGATGGCCGCCGTTAGTGAAATTCGCCTTTCTTTGCGCTTTGCTGAAAAGGGCGAGGTGAAGAGTAGATCATTTGGGGCAGTACGTTGATATTTGATAGAGACATTAGCAGTTTAAACAGACCAGGCACGTGAAAGCAATACTATTTATTGATCGGGATGGCACAATCATCAGGGAAGCGCACGATGAGCAACATGACCATGTGGACAAGATCGAATTTTTGCCAAATGCTATTTCCTGTCTAAGAAAAATAAGAGAGGAGGGAGACTTTTTGTTTGTCATGGTCTCAAATCAGGATGGCTTAGGTACTGACGCTTTTCCGGATGAGGATTTTTATCCTTTTCAAAACCTGCTACTACGAATATTAGAGAGTGAAGGCGTGGTATTCGATGCAATCCACATTGACGAGCATTGGGAGCATGACAATCACCCCAACAGGAAACCGGGAACGGGTATGCTCACGGATTATTTGCAAGGAGAATACGACATAGAAAACTCATTTGTAATTGGCGATCGGTTGACGGACGTGCAATTGGCAAACAACCTGGGATGTAAGTCTATTCACATTGCGGATGAAGAAGCTGGCGGTGATTTAACTACCACAAACTGGGAGGAAATACGGCAGTTTTTGATTCTTTCGGATCGAAAAGCATCGGTTACCAGAAAGACCAGGGAAACTGATATCCAAATTGATTTGAACTTGGATGGAACGGGGAAGACCGATTGCCAGACCGGATTGGGCTTTTTTGATCATATGCTTGACCAATTAGGGAAGCATGGAGGGGTGGATTTGAAAGTAATGGTCAAGGGAGATCTGGATATTGACGAGCATCATACTATCGAGGATACGGCGCTGGCGTTGGGTGAAGCCTTCCTGGAGGCTTTGGGGAATAAAAGGGGGATTGAGAGATACGGATTTCTGCTACCCATGGATGACGCACTGGCTCAGGTAGCTCTTGATTTTGGTGGCCGGCCCTGGCTGGTGTGGGAGGCGGACTTTCGGCGAGAGAAGATTGGGGACATGCCAACAGAGATGTTCATGCACTTTTTCAAGTCATTTTCCGATGCCGCGCGCTGCAATCTAAATATCAAAGTGGATGGAGACAATGAGCATCATAAAATCGAAGCCATCTTCAAAGCCTTTGCTAAGTCGATCAGAAATGCCGTGGCAAGGAATGAAACCGAAATGGCCAGTTTGCCAAGTACAAAAGGTGTGTTGTAATTATTGCACGACTAGCCAATCCATAGTCAATCCATCCGGGCTTGTCAGCGTCAGTCGATTCTGTTCAATTTCAAAGAATAGTGTATCACCTTCCTCGATGGATTGAGCGATCAATACCTCTAATTTTCCAGGGTAGGGCTGTGGAAGAATAAAAGTACTACTTGCTGGGTTCTGCATGATGAGTTGATTGTCGATGATGCTGAGGTTGTTGCCGAGCGTGTTGACCACTTTTAGCGACAGACGGCCTTCCTCATCGATCTTCAAAGTTGCCCCGTCATCACAAGGAGGTAGGTAACTGTTATCAGTCGTGTGAAGCCACCAGAGTTGCCACTCACTCCCGACGAGAGACTGATCCCGGTTGGTTGCTCTTGAATTCAAGGGACAGGCTGGCCCCTCGAGAGAAAATATTTCCATGCAAGACTCACAATCAGGAAGTTCGCCAGACAGTAAGTAGTAACCATCCAGGTTTATCAAGTCGAATGTATCCAAATTGCACAGCGGATAAGTTAGTTGCTGGTATACCACCAGGGTGTCCCCTTCGACCATCTCAAATTGAACGTACTCGTCGATAAATCCTACCTGCGAGGAATCACAGGTTAATGGCGTATCGTCGCCGATCGGGAATATGCAACCCGAAAGCTGTGTGAGCAAACCCAATATTAGGAACACCACCACGAGCTGCGCGTGATATGAAAAGCGTGAAATTTGAATTCGGCTCATTGATTTCAATTATAACACGGGAATTGAAATTAACCCCTTGTTCGTACTGCAATTTTTGTGCCTGAGCCGAAGGCATACTGTATTCAAAAGCCATAAGGTTAAATATCTACAATTAGGAAATATTGATTTAAAATTCTACATTTAGGAAAAATAAAGAGATGAAAGGAAGCAACCTTGGGGAATTTGAAGAGCTGGTATTGCTCACTGCAGGTGTGCTTGGGGAGCAGGCTTATGGATTGGCGATCAAAGATGATCTGGCCCGGCGAACGGGGAGGGATCCCAGTATTGGAGCACTTCACAGTGCCCTTACCAGATTGGAAGACAAAGGTTACCTCGTATCGAGCATGGAAGGACCTACCGAAGATAGGAGAGGGCGCCGTAAGCGGTTTTACGAGCTGACATCCGCTGGCATAGCGGCACTAAAACTAGTGCATCAACAGCGGTCCGAGATGATCAAGTTGATCCCCAATATCAGTTGGGAATGAAGAGAGCAAATCCTCCCAGGCTCGTCGAGCTCTTTTTTGCGTGGTTTTGTCATCGCACCCATCAAGAAGGCCTGGAAGGTGACTTATACGAGCTATTCGAGCGTAGGCTGGTTGCCAAAGGCAGGTTCAACGCGCAATTGGGCTATTTACTGGATGTCTGCACTTTGCTACGTCGTTCCGTAGCGCGGGAATTTTTCAAAAACTCAACACTCATAAGAATGGACACTTTTAGAAGTTATTTAAGAACAGCCCTCCGCATTGCGTGGAGGTGGAAAACGTATACGGCGATCAATATCCTTGGTCTCACTATGGGAATTACCTGTCTGCTTTTTGTATTGGTCTTTGTCGAAGACGAATTGGCCTATGATCAGCACATAGCTAACGCCAGTCACAAGTATCGAGTTTACAATGAAACCCATAAAATGGGTGAATCTGGTACGGTTGATAAACTTGCCATTGTGCCTCCCATGTTTGCGCCAACATTGAAAGAGGACTTTTCACAGGTGGTCAAAGTTGGAAGGGTCTTTTATGACTATGGGGGTACGCTCTTTCATATTGGCGAGCAGGTCATTTCATTGGAGGATGGTATTTATGCGGAACGGGAGGCCCTGGAGATTTTAGACCTAAAACTCGTTTCGGGAGACCTTGTGGGATTAGAGGAACCGCAAACAATGATCGTCTCCCAGACAACATTTGAGAAATTTTTTGGGGATACACCATTTGATAATCAGGTCGTAAAATTGAGCAGATCGACACTGAAAATTGTCGGCGTTTACGAGGATTTTAAGAGACAATCCCACATTCGACCAGGTTATATTTTCTCTTTTCAGCTGTTGACTAAGAATGTACCTGTGAAACGAATGCAATCGTGGAACTGGCAACAGTTCTTTACTTATGTCCAATTGGATCCACAAGTCAATCTTGATGAATTCGAGGCCACAATGAGTCAACATCTTCAGAGTCTTGGTAAGCCTTTTACCGAGGAATACAGTTTTTATTATATACCCGCACTTCAATCAATTACGGATATTCATCTGGGCGCATCCGACTTCCAATGGGAGATTGCCGAGGTTGGGAATGGGGACTCGATCATGTTTTTACTATCTGCGGCAATGATCATTTTGGTGATCGCAGGTTTGAACTTTGTGAACTTAACCACCTCGCAATCGATCAAAAGAGCGAAGGAAGTGGGTGTGAGGAAATTTATTGGAGCTAGTAAGGGTCAACTTCTGTTTCAATGCATTGTGGAATCCATGGTGATCACCACGTCTTCCGGCTTACTGAGCCTTATACTGATGGTGGTGTTACTGCCGTTCTTCAATCAATTCTCCGGTAAGTTACTTTTTGCTGCTGAGGTATTTACACCGATTCATTTGTCGTTGGTAGTGCTGGGTGTAGCAAGCTTAGGTTTGTTGGCTGGGTGGTATCCTGCGATGATCATCACACGTTTTAGGGCCATTGAAGTCTTGCATGGCATATCTGGAGGCAGAACTGGTATTGGCAACTTGCGGGTCGACTGGAATTTCCGCCAGGCACTGGTAGGTATCCAATTTCTTTTATCAATAGGGTTAATATTGATTTCGCTTGTGATCCAGCGGCAGTATGAATTTCTCCTGAACACGGATATGGGATTCAACAAAGACAATGTAATGGTGGTGCCACTGACCAGAACTTTGCGCAACGATCTCGAGTCGACACGAGCGGCATTCAGCCAGTCCATTGGCGTGGACGAAGTTAGTTTTTGCTATGGTGTGCCCGGAGGAATCGTGGCAGGGGATGGAATAATTATTCCCAGGATCAAGGACTCTGAGATCACAAGTCACATGTTCATAGTAGATCCGAACTATTTGGATGTAATGGGAATGGAAATGGTCTCAGGACGCAAGTTTTCTTCGGAATTGACAAGCGACACTCGGGAGGCATTTATTTTAAATGAAACAGCGGTCCGAAATTTTGGGTTGGGTAGCATGGAGGATGCAGTTGGTGAACCGGTCCAGTGGAAAATGTGGAGATCGGAGGATACGCTGAAACGGGGTAAGGTCATTGGTGTCGTGAGGGATTTTAATTTTAAGAGCCTTCATAATGAAATAGGCAGTGTGGTCATGCACATACAACCTGAAAATTATAGTTACATGCTGCTTAAGCTAGGCGCTGGTAATTTAACGGAGACTGTCTCAAGGCTCGAAGGGGCTTACCGGGCTTTTGAACCCAATCGACCCTTCGAATTTGAGTTTGTGGATAATACATTTCAGCAATTCTATGAATCAGAGAAAAAATTAGGTGGTCTTTTTTCACTATTCACCGTATTAGCGATAATCACAGCTGCTATTGGCTTGTATGCTATGGTGAGTTTTAGTGTTGTAAGCAGGAGCAAGGAATTGACCATAAGGAAGGTGCTGGGAGCGGCTTCCATTACCTTATTTACCATCTTGGTTCGTCGTTATTTCCTTTTGGTGGCTGGGGCCATGGTGGTTGCTATTCCGCTTGCTTACTATATCGCAAGCTCGTGGCTTGATGGCTTTGCCTATCGCATTTCAATAAGCCTGATGGTAATGCTTCAGGTGGTTCTGTACATGCTGGTCTTCACGATCCTGACGGTGGTTTGGCAGGCGTGGAGGGGTGTACAGCTTAACCCAGCCCAGCGGTTGCGATCGGAATAAAAAAAAGCCCCGACAAGCGGGGCATTCCTTTTATTGACAGGGCTACATTTAGCCCAGGACGATCTCCTGCTTACTAAATGGCTGATTGTACAATCTTTTGCCTGTGGCTCGGAAGATTGCATTGGCGATGGCTCCTCCCGCCGGTGGAAGCGCCGGCTCACCCAATCCTGTTGGCCGATCTTCATTTTCCACAAAATGAACTTGCACCTCAGGAGCTTCGCCAGATCGTATCAGCCGAAACTTGTCGAAGTTATCCGCCGACGGTTTGCCGTCTTCGAATGTCAGATCACCATACAATGCGTGGCCTGTGCCATCCACAACTCCTCCTTGCACCATATTAATAGCCGAAGTTGGGTTGATGACAATTCCACAATCCACGGCGCACGTTATTTTTCGCACTTTCGGAGTATTACCATCCATTTCCACTTCTGCGACCTGAGCCACATAGGTGTTATGTGAATAGTAAACGCTGAATCCCTTGTGTCGGCCAGGGGTATCAGTGCCCCATTCACCTTTTTCGGCGGCAAGCTTAACAACCCCAATCATTTTGTCCGGGACGTAATTCCCTCTTTTACGTTGGGAGGCATCCTGGATTTCCTTTCTTCTTGTTTCCCGTTCTTCTTCCGATTGCGTTTCTTCTTCTACCATAGACATGGCTACTTGTTCATCCGCATCGATTTTGTCGTACTTTGCTTTGGCTGCTTCCAACAGCTCAAGACGAAGAGCAACCGGATCTTTCTCTAATATTCCCGCTAATTCATCGAAGAAGCTCTGTTCCGCAAACCCAAGAAAGTTGGTGTACGGGGCCCGCCACGCTCCAGTGGTAATGTTACTCTGGTAGGCGTGATTATCGACCTGATAATTGTCAATGGCTCCTGCTGGGAAATTGTTAGGGAGCACACCATACATGTTAGAATTTACGGCAGCCTCAATGAGATGGTAGCCTGTGATCTGCCCGCCTTTCAGTGCAGCGCGGATCTTGTATTTGGTTGCCATCCTGTACGTTCCAGCAGACATATCATCCTCCCGAGAGTACACCACCTTTACTGGTGCCTGAATCAAATTGGAAACTTGTGCTGCTTCAACCCCAAAATCACCATAAAGTCTTCGGCCGAATCCTCCACCCATTCGAGTCATTTCGACGCTGATCTGATCCACTTCCCGGTTCAACATTCGCGCGATCCTGCCTCGTGTCCACGCTGGGGTTTGGGTTGGTCCTACGAGTTCTACCTTGTCAGCGGTAACGTTGGCATAAAAATTCATTGGCTCCAGACAATTATGAGGAAGGAAGGGCGCCTCATAGATTTTTTCAAATACCTGATCAGCTTCAGCAAATGCCTTAGAAGGATTTCCGTCTTGTCGAGCGGGCTCGTCCGTTTTTCGATCAAGAAAACCTCGCAAGGTCCTGTCATGATCGGTGGTATTTTCAAGTTTTCCACCCTTGACCCACTGTGCTTCAAGTGCCTTTTTTCCTTTCAATGCTGCCCAGGTGGATGACGCAACGATTGCGATTTTGTCTATTTCTCCCTCTTCCTCTCGCATGTATTCCTTGTACTTGAAAGAGACTACCTGCTCGACACCCTTGACTTCTTTGGCCTTGGTGTCATCAAACCCCTGCAGTTTCATTCCGAACGCCGGAGGACGCATAACCGCAACATACTTCATCCCTGGCGCCTTGTGATCCAGACCAAAAAGAGGTTTTCCGGTCACTATATTGTCAATTTCCACATTAGCAGTAGGCTTACCAATGATCTTATAATCCTTGGGTTCTTTCAGTTCTACTTCTTCCGGAACTTCCAGGGTCGCGGCCACTTTGGCTACTTCTCCATATCCTAATTGGTCACCTTTGCTGTTAGTAATGATTCCGTCGCTCACTGAGCACTCTGATGGGTCTACCTGCCATTGTTGGGCTGCGGCTTGTATTAACATTTTCTTAGCAGTAGCACCGGCAGTTCGCAGGGCATCCCATCCCTGTCGTACGGATTGACTCCCGCCAGCAACTTGACGAGTATACCAGTCGGTATTGAGCGGTGCTTGCTGCACAAGAACATGTCTCCAGGCCACATCGAGTTCTTCTGCGATGATCATAGGCATAGAAGTCTTTACATTCTGTCCTATTTCAGGGTTTGGGGACATGACCGTCACTTGTCCGTTATCTGCTACTTTCAGGTAAGCATTTATGTCGAACCATGCGGAGGGCGGAGGGAGTACCTCTGCCTGTTCTGATGCCGGAGAGCAGGAGAGTAACCAATTAAATCCTACCATCATGCCTCCTGTTGACGCTGCAGAAACTTTCAAAAAGGAGCGCCTATTGAATTGTGTCTTTATCAAAGTCATTTTAGTTCAGCTTTTAGGTTAGGAGTTCTGCGCAGCCGTTTTCACAGCCGCTTTGATTTTGTTGTAAGTACCACATCGACAAATATTTCCATGTGTGGCGGTCGCTATCTCAGCATCGCTTGGGTTGGGGTTCCTCGCGAGGAAGGAAGCTGCATTCATCATTTGCCCGGCTTGGCAGTAGCCGCACTGCGGAACATCATGCTCCTTCCACGCCTGTTGTATCGGGTGATCTGCATTTTCAGACAATCCTTCAATGGTGGTGATCTTACCTTCTCCCACTGCGCTAATAGGCAATTGGCAAGACCGAATGGCATTGCCATTCAAGTGAATGGTGCAGGCTCCGCATTGGCCAATACCGCAGCCAAATTTGGTACCGACCAAGTCCATTTCGTCCCTCAACACCCATAACATGGGGGTGTCGGGATCAGCTTCTAATTGCTGTTGTTTTCCGTTTACTTCTACAGTGAAAAGTGCCATAAGATGTACTAGATTCTGGTTTTGCAAAACCAATTTACTCATTAAATACAGCAATTTCCTGGAAAAGAGAATTATCCTGCGCTAATACAAGCAACAGGTGATAAACGGCTTGAACCAGCTAATAAGTGGGTCAGTTTTCCAGATTGAATCGGAATCTCAAGCCCATGGTCAGCATCAGGCCATTGGTAGTAATGGAATCGAGCTCCGTTCGGTCATCTCCAAACTTGATCAGGTTCAGGGCCCAGTCAACTTTGTCTCCCTCTGCGAATCGCTTGTAGAAACTGCCAAGTCGGTAACCCACCCTGATATTGAAAACGAGTTGTTCGGTTAGATGGAAATCTGAAAATAGGCTAAGCTGATTGATGCTTCGCTGCAGGTAGAAGGCTCCGTCATCCGGTTGTTTGTAGGTTTGAAATATTCCAAAGAAGTGGAGGCCGTAGAACCACTTTTCATGCTGCTTGAAAGAGAGTGTTCCAGCGGCTGGGAGCACCCCAAAAAATCGAACTTTGGGGTTTATCTTCCAATCCACACCAAACAAAGGTGTGACAATTTGACCCATAAATTCGCTGTTGGTATAGAATCCAATCTGAAGCGCATTGTCCTCGGTTTTTTTGTAGGTATACAAACCCACAAGCCCAAACTGGTAATTTTCCGAGTTCAATGCAAAAGCATCTCCATTAAACCGATTGACGGTGAGGAAAACAATCGACCGACCCTGTGTCAACTGCTTTTGGTAACCGGCGTTAAATGTAAGATTCCTCGATTGGTAGGTCGTATTGGACCGTTCGATCCCTGCGCCTTCTATGGCAAACCCGGTCAAAACGATATCCTTGTTTTTCAGCGGTATGGGACCTTGCAACGTGAGCCCCATGGAGTTGTACTTCGTGTACTCCTGATCATTGAGTCCATAGAAGTAATCAAAGGAGGCGAGATCCACGAACCCTTGCCCAAGCACGCTCCACGAGCAGGTGAGAAGAATAATGGTAAAAAGGCGACTCATGAAAAACCCCAGGAGTCATAGACCTGGACGCGTGTCCACATGTGGTTCATGTCCTCGATATACTTCAGATGGGCCTCATGAGCTTGATAGATATCTTGATCTTCTTTTGTGTCAAAAGTCACAATCAAGCACACGGAATAGCTGTTATCTACGACTTCCCGTGGCGTGCCGGCTGGGGTTCCAAGATGAATGGTCCTGATGACATCAACCTTGGAAAGGAAATCCCGGGTTCCCTTTTCGAAGGTCTCAATTGCCTTTTGATTGTCTGGTTCTTTGAGCCAAAAGAAAACTACGTGCGCAAACCTTCCGGGAATGGGCTTTTGCGGACGAGCAAACGCTGGAAGTGCACCGGCGACAGCAGAGGACGCTAGCAATTTTTTGAGAAAAGATCGACGCTTATTGGACATTTTGTGAGTTATAAGGTTCTTGGCCTAAATTACAAAATATGATCCATCATCTTCATCAATTGTGATACGCCGATTAAATTATTTGCTTCTTTTAATTGCTATTCTCGGATGTAAAAACAACAAGCAGGACTTGGCGGTGTATACGCAGGGCCTGGAGGAATGGAAGCAACAGAGGTTGACGGATTTGTATAGCGAATCGGGGTTTATAAACCTGGCTGGACTATATTGGATGGTACCCGGAGAACATCTAATCGGTTCTTCAAATACCTCTCAATTACAATTTCCTGAGGATATGCCGCAGCATTTGGGGAGTTTATTTGTCACACGTGATCAGGTAGTTTTTACGGCCAATCCAGGCATCCAGGTAGAGGTGGATAGCGTGCCAGCAGTTGGTCCGACCCTGGTATTTGATAAGGATGAGGGACTTGCGCTTGAAATGACTTGGGGAACGTATAAATGGTTTGTCATTGAGCGAGCGGGCAATTTGGGAATCCGATTGAAGAACCTTCAACATCCGGCATTGGCGAGCAAAGTGAAGATTGACCGATTTCCGCCCAATCTCGATTGGGTCGTAGAGGCATCTTATCGACCTTATGATGTTCCTCGAAACTTACGCATAGAAAATGTGTTGGGTCATGTGTTTGACCTAAATATTCCGGGAAAGATCACTTTCGAAAAAGAGGGAGAGATGTACACGCTAGAACCGCTCGAATCCGATGATCGATTCTTCATCATATTTTCAGACGCAACCAGCGGCATGGATACCTATGGTTCCGGACGCTACATGTACGCAGATCAACCAAAGAAAGGTAATCAAATCCTATTGGATTTTAATAAAGCGTATAATCCTCCTTGTGCTTTTACAGACTTTGCTACCTGCTTAATACCCCCGCCGGAAAATCAATTGACGTTAGCCATTCATGCGGGGGAAAAAGATTATCATGTGAACTAAGCGGCGCTTAGTTTCTCTCTGGCAGATCGGTGTTAATAACCTTACCGTTTTTTACCTCCCCGTAGTAGATAACATTGTAATATCCTTCGTACCGCTTGATGGATTCGTGTAGCTGAGCTACATTTTCGCTACGGATCTTCACACCTTTATTTTCGCCTTGTCTCCGCAATTCGATGTAATATCCTGCTTTCAGTTTTACGGGTGTTGTTGCCGGTCTTGCCAAACTCTTATTGTTTAAATTAAAGAATCACTGTCCTATCTTTCTCTTTGAACAGCCCTGGAGTATAAACACTTGGTTACCCAAAACGTTCAAAAAAAGGTTTACAAATAAAATGGAGGGAAAGATTGACAGGTGTTTATAGGAATTTCTCCCTTTTTTAATGCGACCGCAATATTAGCTATTTCGCGTTAATTTTCCTAGCTAAGGTGGGGTTATCTCCTTTTGCTATATCCCTTTCGGCGCCCCCCGCCACGATGCTTTTTAGGTTCGTAGGCTGGACCGTCACCCAGGTGGGCAGGGAGTTTAACCTTCATTACCTCCTTTTCCAGCAATTTTTCGATTCGGGCAAACTTATATTGATCGTCTTCGCTGATCAGGGTAAACGCGGCTCCCTGTGAAGCGGCCCTTGCAGTACGCCCTATACGGTGGATGTAATCTTCACCATCATTGGGGACATCATAATTGACCACAAGCTCTATATCTTCAATGTCGATTCCACGGGAGAGAATATCTGTGGCAACCAGTATGGTGAGCTTTCTGCTTTTGAAAAGATTGATCAGTTCCTCCCGCTTACTTTGATCCAGGTCAGAGTGGATGGCTTCGGAATTCAGTCCGAGTTTCTTCAAGGCGCGATTTAGTTCCTTCGCTCCGTCTTTGGTGGAGGAAAAGACAATCACGCTGGTTAGAGCCTTCTTGGTCAGCAAAAACTCCATTAATGGAATCTTCTGTGTTTCATACACAGAGAAGGCTGCCTGAACGATCTTTTCAGCTGGTTTAGAAATGGCAACATTGATTTCTTCGGGGTCCTTCAGTATTTCCTTGGCCAAAGCCCTGATCTTTGGAGGCATCGTAGCAGAAAATAGCAGCGTCTGCCGGTCCGTTGAAGTAGCCGAGATAATACGATTAATGTCTTGGGCAAAACCCATATCGAGCATGCGGTCAGCTTCGTCAAGTATGAGGAACTCCAATTTGGAAAAATCCACATACGGCATGGATAAATGGGCGATGAGCCGCCCGGGAGTGCCAATGACAATATCCGCGCCCTCCACCAACGCTTTTTTCTCACGACTGAAACTATCACCATCGTTGCCACCATAAATGGCAATCGAACTCAAATTTGTGAAATAGGAGAGTCCCTCCAGCGCCTGATCAATCTGAATAGCCAGTTCCCTGGTCGGGACCACAATCAACGCACGCACCTTGTTAGCGGAGGTCGAGGTTACGATCCTGTGCATAATTGGGATCAGGAAAGCTGCGGTCTTTCCGGTTCCGGTTTGAGCAGACCCGATGATATCCCTCCCATCCAATATGACGGGGATGGCAAGCTCCTGAATAGGTGTGGCATCTTCAAACCCGAGTGCTTCTATTCCTTGTTCGATCCCTCCGTCGAGTTCAAAAGATGTGAATTTCAAATTGCTATGTTTTTAATTTTGCCCACGAAACTAAAGGAAATCCTCCAAAAGCTTCGAAACCCTTTTTTCCAAACTACATACCATGGCCACAAATCACCTATCAGTTGAAAAAGTAAGTAAGAGCTACGACGAGAATTTGCTTTTCAGTGACTTTACTTTTGGCATTTCTCAAGGGCAAAAAGTAGCACTGGTCGGGGTTAATGGTAGTGGTAAATCTACTTTGCTTCGAATCGTGGCTGGTTTAGAAGAGGCTGATGAGGGGAGGGTCTCTTTCCGAAAGGAACTGAAAGTGGAGATGTTGCAACAAGCCTCATTGCTCAATGAAGACGCCACCGTGGGAGATGTCATATTTGATGGCGAGAATGCGGTACTGGAACTTATTAGACGATACGAGTTGGCCATTTTGCGAGAAGAGCATGGGTCCGAACTTGACCAACTACTTGAGGAAATGGATCAGCTTGGGGCCTGGGAATATGAACATGAGGTAAAAGAACTCTTGGGAAGACTGGGGATTTTCGACCTGGATCAGGAGGTTGCAAACCTTTCCGGCGGGCAGAAGAAGCGGGTTTCGTTGGCGAAAACCTTAGTGCTCAAACCAGATTTCCTGATTTTGGACGAACCCACCAACCATTTGGATATTGAGGTGATTGAGTGGCTGGAAAATTACTTGGCATCTCAGAACCTGACCCTCCTTATGGTGACCCACGATAGGTATTTCCTGGATAGGGTAACCAACGAAATTATAGAAATTGATCATGGTCAACTTTTTCGTTACCAGGGAAACTACTCGGATTTTTTGTCCAAAAAACAGGAACGTCAGGAAACCGAGCAAGCCGCGATTGCCAAGGCACGCAACCTGATGAAAAAGGAACTCGAGTGGATGAGAAGGCAACCAAAGGCACGAGGGACAAAAGCAAAGTACCGAATTGACGCTTTTTACGAATTGGAGAAAAAAGCATCACGCAAAATGGATGATCAGCGCTTAGAGGTCAAGCTGGCAGGCGAGCGACAGGGCAAAAAGATCTTGGAACTGAAAAAGGTTTCCAAGTCCTACCATGAAAAAGTCCTTTTCGAGGCGTTTGAATACGTTTTCCGCAAAGGAGATCGCATTGGGGTAGTAGGGCCGAATGGTGTTGGTAAATCCACTTTCCTCAAGATGATACTAGGGGAGATCTTACCGGACACTGGGTCGGTGGTGGTCGGGCAAAACACAAGTATCGGTTATTATTCGCAGGACGACCATGTCTTTGACCCGTCCAAACAGGTTCTGGAGACAATCAGTGAAGTGGCGGAATACATCACGCTTGCCGATGGTTCAGAGATCACAGCATCTCAGTTACTCAACCAGTTTCTATTTCCTCCAGCGAAGCAGTACAGCCTGGTTGGTAAACTCAGTGGCGGGGAGCGTCGACGGTTACAACTTCTTCTCATGCTGATGACTAATCCCAATTTCATCGTACTTGATGAACCTACCAATGATTTTGATATTGTTACCCTTAATGTATTAGAGGACTACCTTTTGAACTTTGACGGTTGTCTGCTGATCGTATCACATGATCGGTATTTTATGGATCGTTTGGTTGATCACCTGTTCGTGTTTCAAGGGGAGGGAGTCATCAAAGACTTCCCGGGCAATTACACTGACTTTCGGTCCTCGGAAGTGTTTTCGGCGGGCCAGCCGGAAAAGACAAAAACTGGTGATAAAGGAGTCAAAATCCGCTCTGAGCAGAGGAAACTTTCTTTCAAAGAAAAGAGAGAGTACGAAATGCTTAGCGAGGAAATTTCATCCTTGGAAGAAGAAAAGAGATCACTCTCGGACCTTTTGAATGGAGGCTCTGACGATTTCGAATCTTTAAGTAAGTGGTCGGAGCGGATCGCCGAAATCAATAACCTGCTGGATGAAAAAGAGATGCGATGGCTGGAATTGGATGAGTTGATGTAACCCATCCTTCATCAGCATGCTCACGAAAACTTACGGAGGTAATCGTTTACGAGCGAGGATAGCTTGTGGCTGTGTGTCAACGTCATCACGTGCGAGCCCCCAGGAATTATGATGTCTGGCGATACCCACTTGATAGGTAGAGTACGGTCGTTGCTACCGTGGATATGAAGTACATTGCGTGGAACGATTTCATTTTGCCAGTTGACAATGGCGTGGATTGCTCTTTTCATGAAAATCGGGTCTTTTGCTTTGATCATTCCAGCCCAGAATTTTCGAAGGATGGGGTCCATGGGTTCAAAAATCGGTTGGGCCCAAAGGGTGGATTGGATATAAAATCGGCCAGGGAATAATTTGTGTAGGTGCAGATATCTCATCATCCGGTACATGGGTGGGAGTTCTTTGCTGACCTTGGCGCTTGCGATCAGAACCGTGCCTTTTGGTTGCAATTGCTTGGCGATTTCGATGGCGACCATTCCACCCAGACTTACACCAACCAAAGCAAAAGGGCGAGATGTGTCAATGACGGTAGCCATTCTAGCGGCATAAGATGGCAACAATTCACCCTTTTTCGGCACAATAAACTCAATTACCTCTGTCTCACAATTGAATTGCCAGTCATTGAAGAGACGTCCGTCAGCGCCTTGCCCTGGGATAAGGTATACCTTCAGTTGTGACATACCTCTCTAAAAAACGGGTAAGCGAAAAATTGCGTGTCAGCAGGGAGCATCCTTTTGCTCGTAGACAAAAAATACACTCCGACTACATTCACCAAGGGTTTAGGCTGGTTTGCCATCTCGCTTGAATGCGAGCTTCGTAGCGCTCGAGGCATCGGGATCAAAATAGTATCCCTGGTAGTTAAATTCCTTCAACTGCTCCGGATCTTGTATACGGTGTTGAATGATGTATCGTGACATCAAACCCCTGGCCTTCTTAGCATAAAATGATACGATTTTGTAAGCACCATTTTTCAGGTCTTTAAACTCCACATCGATTACTTGTATCTCCGGGTGGTGCTTGTCAATTGATTTAAAATATTCGTTTGACGCGAGGTTTACTAAGATCTGGTCTCCCTGGGCTTTAAGGTCTTCCGCCATCAGGTCCAAAATAGTCCGGTCCCAATAATCATAGAGCGTCTTGTAATCATCAAAAGCCAGTTTCGTGCCCATTTCCAAGCGATATGGCTGGATAAGATCAAGCGGTCGAAGTAAGCCATACAAGCCTGAAAGAATGCGAAAGTGTTTTTGCGCAAATTCCAGATCCCCTTCGTCAAAGGTTTCGGCATTTAGTCCCTGATACACGTCGCCCTGAAATGCAAAAAGTGAGGCCTTTGCGTTAGTCAAAGTATGGGCGGATTCATAAGCGTGATATCTCTCCACGTTCAATGAAGCCAGCTTGTCACTTATATCCATTAATTCTTTTATATCGGCTGGCTCTTTTGTTCGAAGGATCGCGATCAATTCATCCGTACACTCGAGAAGCCTTGGTTGCGTTGTTTTGACATGTATCGAAGTTTCAAAATCAAGACTTTTCGCGGGGCTTACAACTGCAATCATGGTATTTGTATCTAGGGCTCATGCGAATATAAATAAGCACTTCGCAACATTGAAGGACCATCGGGATGCAAAAAACCAATAGGGCTATTGATAATTTCAATGTCCAATTTACGTTTTGGAGGGAAACCCAGTCCATTCCTGCTAATTTTGTGGGCATCCTATGAGAGGTCTCATTTTCTTTTGTTTAATCGTGGTGGGTTGGGTTACTCAAGCCCAAAGCAAAACGTTCGTCGGGGTAAGAGCAGGTGGTCAATTTTCCAGCGCTTACATTGCTCATACGGTTCGGCCTGTCAATATCGACACGGATTTCACTCAAACTGGCCATGCGGGCCTTGTAGTGAAACATTTCAACTTTAAGAATGTGTCAAAACTTGGCATAAATGCTGGTTTACAGAGTAGTATCAACTACATACAACGCGGTTGGAAACAGCTGTTTAGTGCTGAAAACCAGCTGGATCCCTATACGGTCCGGTTGGATTACCTGGAGGTGCCGCTGGAGGCGATCCTGTATGGTGGAAAGGGTAATACCAAGGTCTATGGTACCATGGGTATCTATTACGAAAGACTCATCAATAGCTCCGAGAAAAACAGACCTTTGGAAGATCAGCTGGGCCGTGACGATTTTGAAACTTACGATGCCGCGAGAGATCCCGAAAACGGATATGGTGCACGTTTTTCTTTAGGAGTCTTTCGAACATTTCCTTTTGGCGCCCTGCAGTTGGAGGCATTTTCCTCTGTGAGTTTCAGTGGCGTCTTCAACTTTGATAACCGAACTACCGAGATCCCCGATCAGTCCAATTTATACAGTATTGGACTTTCCCTTGGATACTTCATCGGGTTTGGTAAATTGGATTTCTGAAGTAAGGAACCTGACAAATAACTGTAGGGTTTTTTTTCTCTCCGGAAATACGTTCGGATTAATTAAGCCGAACGACCTTATGACCAAAAGCCTCTAGCCTTGTTGCAGATCGATTTCCTGGTGATGGTTGAGCTATTTAGGTACTTCATCGGTTATTGGTCCACTTAGATTACAACTTTCAGGTGGAAGCCGAAAAACCTTTTAAAGAGTAGGCATGACGCTAAAACATCGTTTCCTTATGAAAACAAAAGAGAAGCCCGCTTCAAACCCTAACGGCTATATCTGGTTTGGTCAGAAAGGTTGAAGGAGGTTATTCCGGTATAAGATAATCGGAATCATTTGAAGAAATCCGTGACGGAGTTTTTGCAGTTGTTCGAATTATTGAGCCGCGAGAAGGAGCCGGTGGTGAAATACAATTGTTATTCAAAACCGTCATATTTGGTGAATTCTCAAGAGTTGGCGCGACGTGTTCTTTCTTCGGACGACTATGTAATTTCTCCTCACGGATATCATCAATTAGCAGGCCATTTAACACCTTTTGGTAAGCAAGCCCTGGGAGTTCGAAGCCCGAAGGAGTTGAAGGTTTACTCGGACGCGCTGCCTGATTGTCTCAACTATAATTATCGATCCCAGGGTGGACCCACACTGAATTTATCCCGGTTGATAGGAGTGTCGGTGCTGGAATCCGCGGCTTTAAACTATTTCAATCTGGATATTGGGGATATTTCGTCCCGATTGCTGAGGGCCATCGCCATCTACGAAGGATTCGTTGCCCATCAGGAGAATTTTGATCCGAAAAAGTTGCCTGAAGATGGCAAATACCAGTTTGAACAGGCAATGGAGATACTGCAGCTATTCGGCCAACGCGTGATACAAAAGTTGGAGGCTGATGTCTCCGCTGAATCCGTTTTAAGCACTTTCCTCAATGCAACACAAGGGGTATCCCTTGCCTCGATCTGGTGTCTTTACGAAATTGTAAGAAGGGGTTTGCAAGACGCACTACAAGAAGCTCAGGCACACCAACCTCAGAGCCAACTGTTGGTACATTGTATCAACGAGACATTACGATTGTATCCGCCGGCCTGGGTCATAGGACGGACCGCTCGCGCAGCCCAAATGCTAGGTGAACACCACATCCCCAAAGGCGCATTTGTTACCGTTTGCCTTTACACATTGCATCGAAATGGAGACTATTGGCCCGATGCAACAACTTTTAATCCATATCGCTTTGAACGTGAATCTGGTAAGGGACCATTGCTGCCTTTCAGCGTCGGAAATAGAAAATGTCCAGCTGCTTCCGTGGGATTTAATCAGGTGCGTTTCATAGTAAGCCAATGTCTTTCCCTGGCGAAATGGGAGGTGCTGGATACTATCACACCGATGGGACTTATTTCCTTGGTGCCCAACCAGGAATTGAGACTGGTGAGAAGGAGTGCCTAGAAACTGCATTGAAGTGCCAGGCACGCCATATAATAATTGGTATTTTTAGTAAATTTCCTCGATGGAGCGAAGGATTCATGCGCTGAAGTATTTGTTTGTTTTTACTCTGCCAGGGCTATGTATCCTGTCATTTAGCAGCACAGGTTGGATAACTTTTACGCCATTGCTGGAATCCTTCCTTCTGATCCCGCTGCTGGAGCTTCTTTTCAAGCCTGATCCCACCAATATTCCCGAAGCGGAAGAGGCTGTAAGAAAAGAGGACTGGTTTTATGACCTGCTGATCTATCTGGTCATACCTGTTCAGTTCCTGTGCTTGTACTTGTTTCTTTCCTCTGTGGTGAGCGAGCAACTAACGCTTTGGGATCGGTTGGGCAGAACCACCGCCATGGGTTTAATGTGTGGTGTAATTGGCATCAATGTAGCGCATGAGCTTGGTCATCGCTCGAAGAAATATGAAAGGGTGATGTCCAAAGTGCTTCTGCTCTCATCACTTTACATGCACTTTTTTATTGAGCACAACAGAGGACACCACAAGCATGTGGCGACAGATTCGGATCCTGCTTCATCGCGTCGCGGGGAGTCGCTGTATGCTTTCTGGCTGCGATCTACTTATGGATCTTACTTGTCGGCCTGGCGTCTTGAGAAGGAGCGATTGCAGAAAAAAGAACTTCGGGTAGTGTCTTTCCGCAACGAAATGCTGATGTTTCAAATCCTGCAGATTGCCTTCTGTATCATTATTTATCTCTGGTTTGGTAGCCTGGGATTGCTACATTTTTTACTTGCCGCCACTATGGGGTTCCTGCTCCTGGAGACCGTTAATTATATTGAGCACTATGGTCTGCGAAGAAAGGCTGTTGGCAATGGCAGGCACGAACGCGTGTTACCCGCACACTCGTGGAACTCCGATCATGTCGTTGGCCGGGTTATGTTGTTTGAACTTTCACGCCATAGTGACCATCATTACCTGGCGAATCGCAAATATCAGGTCCTACGGCATTTGACCGACGCTCCGCAAATGCCTACTGGATATCCAGGTATGATGCTAATGTCGCTATTGCCACCCTTATGGTTTAGGGTCATGGATCGGGAACTTGAAAAATTCCATTCAATCAAAACGGACTGAATCCACTCATGTATTTGGCTTTTGGCTTAGTGCCGGGCTCGCTTAAATTCGAACCTCAAGCGAAGTATTGATATCACACCTATGAAGAAAAACATCCTATTTCCGTTACTCATTTTAGTGGCTTCAGCCCACGCCCAATTACAAAGCCCAAGAGAATTTCTTGGCTATGAACTTGGTGAGAAATTCACAAGAAATCATCGCGTTGTGGACTATTACCAACACCTCGATCAGGTATCTGGTCAGGTGACACTCATCGAGTATGGCAAGACTTACGAAGACCGTCCGCTTTTATTGGCATTTGTTTCCAGTGAGGAAAACCTTGCCAGGCTAGAAGAAATCAGAAAAGACAACCTGAAAAGAGCTGGTATAGAACCTGGAGAACCCAGCACCAATGTGGGCATTGTTTGGCTGAGTTATAATGTACACGGCAACGAATCAGTTAGTACCGAAGCTTCCATGGCAACCATCCACGCCCTATTAACGGAGAAAGAAGAATGGCTGGAAGATATGGTGGTGATCATCGATCCTTGTATCAATCCCGATGGCCGGGAACGGTACGTTAATTTTTACTGGCAATATGGCAATCAGCCGTACAATCCTGACCCCAATTCCCGGGAACATGCAGAACCCTGGCCGCGAGGCAGAGCCAATCACTATTTGTTTGACTTGAATAGGGACTGGGCATGGCAAACACAAATAGAATCCCAGCGCCGAATTAAGGTCTATAATCAATGGTTGCCGCATGTCCATGTGGACTTCCATGAGCAAGGTGTCAACAGTCCGTATTATTTCGCCCCTGCAGCGGAACCTTATCATGAACATATCACTGATTGGCAAAGGCAGTTTCAGGTGGACATAGGCAAAAATCACGCACGGTACTTTGATGAAAACGATTGGTTCTATTTCACGAAAGAAAGATTTGACTTACTCTACCCAAGTTACGGAGATACCTACCCCACTTACAATGGTTCCATTGGTATGACCTATGAGCAGGGAGGGTCGGGTCGAGCAGGATTGGGGATCCATACGCAAGAGATGGACACACTTACACTTGCTGATAGGATAGCTCATCATCATACCACCGGTGTTTCAACTGTTGAGGAAGCTTATAATCAACGAGAAAGGATGCTCAATGAATTTGAGACTTACTTTGATCAGGCTGTGAGCAATCCTCCTGGCAAGTATAAAACCTATGTCGTTAAGGCTGGAGATAGTGAAAAAATGGATGATCTGAAATCATGGCTAGATACGCATGATATCAAATATGGAACGGCTACAGGTCGAAATTTGAAGGGTTTTCATTACTTCTCGAACCAAGATCGCACATTTTCCATTTCCTCCGACGATTTGGTTTTGAGCACAAATCAACCTAAGTCCGTTTTGCTGAGTGTTTTATTTGAACCCGATACTTACTGGTCTGATTCTCTTACCTATGATATCACATCTTGGTCTGTCCCCTATGCTTATGGATTGGATGCTTATGCTTCTACCACTGCCATAACGGTAACAGAAGGTCACGAAAAAGTTGAATTCTCCCCTAATGCAGTCCCGGAAAAATCCTACGCGTTTGCTTTCGAGTGGAACAATCTCTCTGATGCCACATTTCTTTCGGCCCTGCTGAAGAATAAATTTAAAGTGCGGTTTAGCAGCAAGCCTTTTGTGTCGGCAGGCAAATCATTTGGAAGAGGAGCAGTAGTGGTAGCTCGGCGAGACAACAAGTCTTTCAAAAATTTTGAAGAGCGTTTTATTTCGCTCGCTAATGATTTTGAGCAGCCCGTAACCGTTCTTACCACAGGGTTCTCAACCAGTGGACCTGATATTGGTTCTAACGAGGTTCGGTACCTCGAAACACCAGCCATTGCCCTGGTTTCAGGGGAAAGTACCTCGTCACTGTCGTTTGGCGCCACTTGGTACTTTTTTGAACAGGAAATAAAATATCCCGTGACCGTGCTGAATGTATCGTCCGTCGGCAGGACCAACCTGGACGATTATGATGTACTGGTCTTACCTGACGGCTGGTACGCTCAGCTGCAAGGGAGTGCCATGGGCAATATCGATGATTGGGTTAGGGCTGGCGGTAAACTCATACTGATCCAGGGCGCAGTTGGCAAGTATGCTACTTCTGAATATAGTAGCCTTGAGAATTATAGCAATGATGAGGAGCGAGAGAAACTCGAAAAGCGCGAGGAGGAAATAGCGGCATCCAGGCAGCTCCTGAAGTATGCTGATGAGGAGCGAGAATATATTCAGGACTATGTGCCAGGTGCCGTTTTCCGAGTGACGATGGATACCACCAACCCGCTTGCTTATGGTTACCGTGGAAATTATTTTAGTTTGAAAACCAGTGAAAACAGGTACGGCTTGTTGGAAGAGGATTGGAATGTGGGTTACATCCGAACGCAAGACGATCATGTCAGCGGTTTTGCCGGAAGGTACGTACGAGAGTTCGCAGAAAATTCGATGGTCTTCGGTGTGGAGGACCGTGGCCGTGGACAAATAGTTTATCTGGTAGACAATCCGCTCTTCCGATCATTTTGGTACAACGGCAAGCTCATTTTCGCTAATGCCTTGTTTTTTGTGGGGCAATAGCTAACTTCTACACTAGAATTTTCAACCTAATTAGAGAGATATGAGAAAATTATTGTTTTTGATATTGGGCATGGCCATGATAACCCCAATGGCCGTTGCTCAAAAGAAAACCTCAAAATCGAAATTGGCGGTCATTAATTCTGTCGAGGAACATCAGGCAGAATACATAGACATGAGTGATAAGATCTGGTCCTATGAGGAGGTAGCGTTTGAAGAAACCCAGTCCGCTAAATTGTTGGCGGATTATGCAGCGGCGCAGGGCTTCACCGTCGAACGAGGCGTGGCGGGTATCCCCACAGCATTTACTGCTACTTATGGGTCTGGCTCACCAGTGATCGGTATTCTGGGAGAATTTGATGCCTTACCAGGGTTGTCACAAAAAACAGTGCCAAATAAGGATCCATTAAACGATGGAAGTGCTGGTCATGGCTGCGGACACAATCTTTTTGGCGTAGCAAGTCTCGGAGCTGCTGTCGCGATCAAGGAACAAATAGAAGCTGGTAAGCTTGAAGGGACTGTCAGGTTTTATGGAACACCGGCGGAGGAAAAATTCTTCGGGAAACTCTGGATGGCGCGAGAGGGTTTGTTTGATGATTTAGATGCATGCCTTGACTGGCACCCAAGCGCTAAGATTGAAGCAAATGTCCAAAGTTCTCTGGCTCTGGTCGACTTCATCGTTGAGTTTTATGGGCAGGCTGCACATGCCTCTGGAGATCCCTGGAATGGACGAAGCGCAGGTGATGCCTTAGAGCTCTACACCACCGGAATTAATTATTTGCGAGAACATATCAAGCCCACAGTTCGCATCCACTACCATATAATGAAAGGTGGGGATGTGGTCAACGTTGTGCCTGATTATACAAAGATTTGGACCAGGGTGCGGGACACGCGACGAGCGGGTATGGAATCGGTCTGGAAGCAAGTTGAACGGATCGCAGAAGGCGCGTCCATTATGGCCAATGTGGACTATAAAATAACGTTGGTCTCAGGAGTGCACGAAGTGCTCGTGAACCGGGCAGGTGGTAGCGCTATGCAAAAGAACCTGGAGTACCTTGGGAACATATCTTACACCAAAGAAGAACTTGAGTTTGCCTACGGAATACAAAAGGCCACAGGTAAGGAACAAGTAGGCATGGACGCGACTGTAAAACCCCTGGAAGAAACACAGGAGCATCCAGGAGGAGGCTCTACAGATGTGGGCGATGTAAGCTGGTTGGTGCCTGAAATACGCTTGTCCGTGACCACAGCACCTAAAGACACCCCGTGGCACTCTTGGGCTGTGGTAGCTTGCGGAGGTATGTCAATTGGCCATAAAGGGTTGGTCTATGCGTCCAAAGCTTTAGCTATGACAATGGTAGACCTTTTCGAGGATGAGAAATTACTGGAAGAGGTGAAAACAGAGTTCACACAGAGGAAGGGAGATTATAAGTATAAAGCGATACTTCCCCCGGGGCCTCCACCGATTCCCGTCTCCGTTACTGGAGGTGAATAAACCAAGAAAAGCCCAGGTCGATTGCCTGGGCTTTTTTCATTGCTTATAGCGCAGTGATTTATTTGCACACGTCTACCCAAGCCAGGGGCCGACTGAACTGCTCCAACTCCGCCAGGGTCAGTCTGATGGCAGAGTGGCGGTCGCCAGCAGCCGGAATTACCTCCTGAAACTGCCGTAGCGAGTCATCAAGATAGATGTCGCAATCGCATTTTAACCCAAAAGGGCAAATGCCACCAATTTCATGTCCGGTGTGTTCCAGCGCCTCTTCGGCAGTCAGCATCCTGGCTTTCATTTTAAAGGTGCCCTTGAATTTTTTATTGTCAATTCTGCGGTCTCCACCAACGACGATCAGTAAAATTTTGTCGTTGCCCCGAAGGGATAAGGTTTTGGCAATCTGGCCTGGCTCCACCCCATGTTCACTGGCTGCTTCGTCCACGGTAGCAGTGGACGAAGCAAGTGTTATGATCCGATGGTCAATCCCTAAAATCTTGAATTGCTCTGTGACGGATTCTAGTGACATTTGATTTGTTCTTTCTTTCGACTTCTAGTCATCCCTGAGCACGGTAGCCGGGTTTTTTCGGGCGGTTTGCAGTACGATGAACCAGGCGATGGCCATGATCAAAAATAATATCATCAAAACTGCAATGACAAAAATCCGAGGAGAGATCGTGCTTTGGTAAGTAAAGTTTTGTAGCCAGGAACTACCGAAGTACCAGGTCATAGCCGATCCAGCAACCATACCGATTACCAGCAGCTTGACAAAATCGAACGTTACGATGGAAATTAAATTTTGGATTGACGCCCCGAGCACTTTTCTTATTCCGAATTCCTTCGTCTTTTGTTCGATTGTAAAAGCTATCAGCCCCGTCAGGCCCAATACTGCTATGAAAATGGCCAGTGCCGAGAAAGCGTCCAGAACGTTGCCAAACCTCCGTTGTGAGGCAAAGGCATTGTCGAAGGATTGGTCCATGAACTGGTAATCAAATGGAAGGTTCGGGTTCAGGTCAGTCCAAATGTCCTTGGTTCTGGCGATCACATTTTCATAGTTTTCGATACTATTTTCTGAGACACGGACCGTCAGGAATCGCGAGATGCCCTTGAATACCGGGGCATCGGGATGAAAAATAGCCATGGGTTCAACAGGAAGATGCAGTGACATAAAATTGAAGTCTTTCAGGACGCCCACTATTTCAAACGGTTCTTCGTCATAATAGACCATTCGACTGCCAAGTACCTTGTCAGGGTCCTCACCAGGTTTCATCCACTCCATTTGTATGGCACATTCTTCATTGATCAGTACCTTGTTTGCATCGCCATCTCCACTTTCAAAGAAGCTTCTTCCTGCGATGATCGGCAGGCCCAAAACATCCACAAATTCGGCTTCCGCAGAAATTATTGTTACGGGGAGTTCAGTGGTTTTTGTGGAATTTAAAGGTGTGAAATTGTCTTGATCCCAGCTGCGAGGTGGTACGGAATTTGAAATAGCGGCTTTTTCAAAAAGTCCTTCATTCACGACACGTTCGCTGAATAGTTTTCCACCGTCTTTCATCCACTCCAAGTGTGGGATGACCAGCACCCTTTCCTGATCAAATCCCAAGTCCCTGTTTTGAAGAAATTGCAACTGATCCTTGACCAAAATAGAGGCGGAGATGAGTGCAACCGATATCGTGAATTGAAAAAGCACCAGAATATTTCTGAAGCCCGCTTTGGAGCCGCTGGCGGATATTTTGCCGCGAACAGCATCGATCACTTTGAATCTGGTCATAAACCAGGCTGGATAGAAACCTGAAGTGATTCCGGTTATAAACACCAAGCCGATCATTACCAGGATTAATTCTGGCTTTTGAAACAAATTGAGAGATAGGTTTTTCGCCGCCAGCTGATTGAAGAAGGGTCGGGTCACTTCAGCTAACCCGAATCCAATGATTACCGCGAATAAGCTGTAGGTAAGTGACTCTACCAGAAATTGCAACCTGATGTTGGTTTTAGAACTTCCGAGCACCTTCTGCAAGCCGATTTCTTTGGCACGGGCCGTGAACTTCGCAGTGCTTAAATTCATGAAGTTGATACAGGATAGCAATAGGATCACCAGCGCCACCGCACTGAATATCATCACATTTTGAATATTGCCCACGGTTCCTAACCGATTGGGTATGTTGGTAGAGTACAGGTGGATATCTTCAATATTGTGCAATGCCAGCGTCCAGTCCTTTTCGCGCGCTTTTTCTTCACCAACAAATTTTGCTGGTAAAACAGCCAATTTCGCATTCACTTCGCTAATTCGCGCGTCAGGGTTGATGGAAACGTAAGTCACGAATCCTGTCCATATCCATGAGTTGGAGCGGTTGATGATGTGCTGAAACGAATTCATCGACAACAATAACTTGAAATCAAAATGTGATTGTTCAGGGACATCTTCAATTACGCCCGTCACCTGAAAGACCCGATGGTTTGGAGATACGCCCAGGACCAATTGTTGGCCCAGTGCGCTTTGTTCACCAAAATATTTATCAGCCTGCGATTTTGTAATGACAACAGAGTTAGGCTCACGGAGAGCAGTTTTGGGTTCGCCTTCTACCATTTCAAATGAAAAAAGATCGAAAAAACCATCATCACTGGCGATTATGCCGGTCTCTCGATAAGATTGTTCCAGGCCATTGGGGTCTTCTATCGATACCAGCTGTTCCAGGTAAGGTATGTGCAGTCTCACCGCCTGTTGTACCTCAGGTACTTCGGACTTGATTGCTGCTGCTACCGCCGGGGTTGTCGAGCCAAACATGGCTTGGCTTTCAATCCAAATGTTAGTCATGTTGACCCGATAGATATTCTCCGAGTTCGCATGGAATTTGTCGTAACTGAGCTCATCCGTGACGTACAGGAATATCAAAAGGAAAGCAGCACTTCCTGTAGCAAGACCTGCCAGGTTGAGAAAAGTGAAGAACTTCTGCCTGATCATCAGGCGTAGGGCAATTTTTATTCTGTACAGACTCATTTTGATCGCAATTTGCCACAAACAGGATAAATAAAGTGCCGGGTTAATTAACTAACTCATTATCAATCACTTAATGGGATATTAAAAGCAGCTGGACCTAAAACTAGTCCTCCGTGGTACACCGTGCTGTTCGATTTCAATACAGAATTGCTAAAGTTATTTGATCGGTCGTTTGACGCGATGGTTTAAACCTTTTCCCGTGCTAATTTTGAGGCATATAATGTGATCGAAATGTCAATAGAGAATCCTTTTTTAAAGATCTATAATACTCCATTTGAAGTTCCCAATTTTCAGGAAATAAAGTTGGAACATTATCTGCCTGCCCTGGATGAGAGTATCGCGATGGCCCGTAAAGAAATCGAGGCCATAGCGACACAGCCCGAGTCACCCTCTTTTGAAAATACCATCGAGGCCCTGGAAAACAGTGGTGTGGGCATTGATAAGGTTACATCTGTGCTGTTTAACCTCAATGCCGCGGAGACTTCAGACGAAATGCAGCGTATTACTCAGGAGGCCTCACCGAAACTGACAATATTTAATAACGAAATCAAACAAAACCCCCAACTGTTTGAACGCATCAGGCGGGTTTATGAGGAAAGGGATTCACTGGAACTGGACGCGGAACGTAAGATGCTTCTGGAGAAAACCTACAAAAGCTTCATTCGGAGTGGCGCTGCACTGAGCGATGGAGACAAGGGTCGATTCGGAGAAATTACTGTGGCTCTTTCTCAAAAAGGTTTGAAATTCGGAGAAAATGTGCTGGCGGAAACAAACGATTACGTCCTTAATATCACGAATGAGGCTGATTTAGCAGGTTTACCAGCTGACGTGATACAACGCGCGCAGGATGAAGCCTCGACAAGAGAATTAGCGGGGTGGGCCTTTACGCTGCAGGCACCTAGCTATATCCCTTTCATGGAACATGCCGACAATAGAGACCTGAGAGAAGAACTCTATAAAGCTTACATGTCCAAAGCACTGGGCTCTGAGCGGGACAATGCACAGCTGGTAAAGGAAATCGTGGCATTGCGCGGAGAGTTGGCTGAGTTATTGGGGTATAGAAATTATGCTGATTTTATCCTGGAAGAGCGGATGGCGGAGGAGCCGGCGAAAGTAAGGTCGTTTTTGACAAACCTGCTGGAAAAAGCGCTGCCCTTTGCTGATGGGGAGGTGAAGGAACTCCAGGCTTTTATGAAGGATTTGGGTGCTGAGCACGAGCTTCAGCGTTGGGATTGGTCATACTATTCAGAGAAACTCAGGAAGAAAAGGTTCAATCTGGATGATGAAATCACCAAACCCTACTTTCGTCTTGAAAATGTTATTCAAGGGGTATTCAAAACTGCGGAGAAACTTTTTGATCTTTCTTTTGAACCGAACAAAGCTATTCCAGTCTATCACCCTGATGTACAGGCTTATGAGGTTAAGGAAAACGGTGATACCACCGCCATATTCCTGGCAGACTTTTTTCCTAGAAAAGGGAAGCGACCGGGCGCTTGGATGACTTCCTTCCGGGAACAGCAAAAAATGAACGGTGAGCGGATCATTCCAATTGTGAGCATTGTTTGCAACTTTACACCTTCCTCTTCTGACAATCCCTCGTTACTGAAATTTGATGAGGTGAAGACGCTTTTTCATGAGTTTGGTCATGCCCTTCACGGGATGCTTGCAAACACGACCTATAAAAGTTTATCCGGTACCAGTGTTTATTGGGATTTTGTTGAACTACCCTCACAAATACTAGAAAACTGGTGCTATGAAAAGGATTGTCTGGACATGTTTGCGCGCCATTATAAGAGCGACGTACCGATCTCACAGGTACTTATCGATCAAATCCGAGCGTCCTCTACTTTTCACGAGGCCTACGCTACTGTCAGGCAGATAAGTTTCGGGCTCCTGGATATGGCCTACCACGATGAGGATCGTGAGGTGCTTGCTTCCATTGAAGATGTTGAAGCTTTCGAGAAAAGCGCAATGAGCAGTACAGAGTTATTCCCATCAGTAGCGAATACCTGCATGAGTGTTCAGTTCAGTCACATCTTTGCCGGAGGATACGGAGCGGGTTATTACAGCTATAAATGGGCAGAAGTACTGGATGCTGATGCCTTCTCTTTATTTCAAGAAAAAGGCGTATTCGATAGCCAAACAGCTCGGTCTTTCAAGGATAATGTGCTGAGTAAGGGAGGAGTCGAGCATCCAATGGTTCTGTACAAAAGATTTCGCGGCGCTGAGCCTAGCGTGGATGCCCTGCTGAAAAGAGCGGGCTTGAAATAAGTTCAATGCCGATCCCATTTCACCATTTTGGAGGCCAAGGACCCCTGGTGCATATTGGACACGCCAATAGTTTCCCGCCGGGAATGTACAAGGAAATGGTGCAGCCCTTACTCGGCGATTTTACGGTAATCGGAATGGAGTCAAGAGGGTTATGGCCTGCGGCTGACACCAACGAAGTATTTGGCTGGGAACAAATGTCGTTGGATCTAATAGCATTTTTCGATGAGAATGACTGGCGACAGGTGCATGTAATAGGGCATTCACTTGGAGCGGCGAAAATTATATTTGCTGCGTTAAGAAGGCCCGAACTTTTTGATAAGGTGGTTTTAATTGAACCACCGTTTTTACCGAAATGGATTTTTAACCTTTCGGCCCTTATACCGGCCGACTGGCGGAGGCGTGTCATTCCTCCTTCCAGAGTGGCCAACAATCGCACCGACAAATGGAAGGACACCCAAGCATTTTTTGATTATATACGACCAAAAAAGGTTTTTTCGCGTATACCAGATTCGATTTTGTGGGATTACGTTCGGCACGTGCAACAGGAGATAGAGGATGGTGTAGCCCTTCGCTACACCAAAGAGTGGGAATCACATACCTATGCTTCGTTGCAATCACCGTGGGAGGCGCTGAAGCAAATGAACCATCAGACCTTAGCTATCCGAGGTTTTGATTCTGATATAATCAGCTTACGCTCCTGGAAACGTTGGCAGCAAGCCCAGTCCAATACGATTTTCGATAATATAGATGGAGGAGGTCACTTGATCCCGTTCGAGCAGCCCGGGCTGGTGGGAGAAAGAATCCTCCGCTTTCTAAAGAAGGGTCAATAGTAGGCAAAAGATCCTTCAATTGTTTTGCCCGATTCGCTCAATTCCTGATGAAGCTTTTCTATCACCTGATCAACTTCTTGCTTTAGTTTCATTATTTCCTCACCTTTTTCTTCACGATTTCCAAAAACCAATTCTTTCCGACTTGGCGAAATAACCTTGGGATACATATTGAATTTGACCAGCTTCTCAAGATACACACTCACTTTTGGAAGTAAGGTCAACATGAACGATGGATCAACGCCCAGCTTCTTTTCGTGCAGGTTGAAAAGCGTACAAGAAATTTCGTAGTGGTTGAGATTAATGGGGTCGTCAGCATCTAATTGAATGCATCGGATCATACGGATCAGTCTTTTTAAGTTACCACCCGCATGCATGTCCTTGTGGTTTATTCTCGCAATATTGCGAAAAGGCAAGTAACTTCTCCGGGTGCGACTGTTGAAATCGTATTCGGCAATACCTCGGTCGATTTCTCTCCTTGATTGGAAATAGGCCTGGGTGTCAACCCACATGGTTGGCAACACCGAGATCCGTGCGGCAGGGTTCTTCGTTTGCAGGTCGATATTGATTTTGTTACTGTAATCGACCCTTTCAAACAACTCGTTGTTGGCAAGCGTACCCATGAGCAGGGTGCCCAGTTTCTCAACGCTTTTGAAGGCCTTGGATTTTGGGGTAGGCCTTAAAATCGCCAAAATCTCCACATCTCCTAGTAGCTCTACTTGTGTATTACTTTGAATTGCTCCCTGATAGCGTATGTCGATATGTAAGTTCTTGTGTTGGACCTCCTGCTGAAATTTTCTGATAAGATTTCCAGTGATCCTAAAAAGTCGACGACTATATTCTCGGGAGATCGATTGACCACTTTCCAGAAGATAGCGTGTATAGGGTCCATACGCTTCGTATTCTGAAAAGGACGGAGAAAAATAAGGCGTTCCATCCACTGGATCCCGTCGACGATCTAATAGCTTGTCAAAATGACTCTGAGATTCTTCGCTCATTTTAGAGAATATGCGGCTCGGTGTTCTTGGTGCAAGATAAACGAATGTTAAAATTAAGCACATTCCTCACACTCAATGTGAGTAGTCGGCGGGAATTTTTTGACTACTTTTTTCGATGGCCAACTATTTCGGCCTTCCTCGAATAAAAATTATGGTTTTCTCAATCGCCTGTTCTATATTCGCTGCATCATGCTACTGATAGATGACATACCGTTCATGATTGTCGTCAGCTGAGTTTTCCTAACTCAGTTCAACTTTTCCTATTTCTTACTTTTCACATTTTACTTTTTACTCAGATGAAATCCATCAGTAGTTTAAAAAAACTATTCAAATACATATTTATTGCACTCAAAGGTTCTGAAAAGGAGTTTACCTCAGGCAGTATCGACAAGGCCATTTTCCTTTTGAGTGTTCCCATGATCGCAGAAATGGTCATGGAGTCCCTTTTTGCCGTCGTAGATGTCTTTTTTGTGGCTAAGGTGGGCGTAAACGCCGTAGCTACGGTTGGACTCACCGAGTCTATTTTATTTATCATTTACTCGGTGGCTGTTGGCCTCAGTATGGCATTGACTGCTATTGTGGCTCGGCGAATTGGCGAGAAAGATCCGGAGCGCGCAGGCAACGCCGCTTTTCAAGGTATACTGATATCACTAGGTATTTCTGTGGTACTGGGACTTAGTGGCTTTTTTGGCGCAGAGCATATTTTGAGGTTAATGGGGGGAGAAGAGGACCTGATTGCAGAGGGTGCGGGTTATACCCGGATCATGTTTGCGGGGAACCTCTCCATTGTTTTACTTTTTGTGATTAACGCCATTTTCCGTGGCGCAGGAGATGCCTCCATTGCCATGAGGTCGCTGTGGCTGGCCAATGGCCTGAATATCGTGCTCGATCCTTTATTGATCTTTGGGATCGGTTCTTTCGAGGGCTTCGGTGTAATGGGGGCCGCTATGGCCACAACTATTGGCAGAACTATCGGTGTGCTTTACCAGCTTTGGCATCTTTTCGGTGGCAAAGGGATAATAAAACTCGGTATAAAAAATGTTGTGCTCCGATTGAAAACCATCGCCGAAATATTTAAAATTTCGGCAGGAGGTATGGGTCAGTTCTTAATAGAATCCGCCAGCTGGATCTTTTTGGTGCGATTGATGTCTGTCTTCGGTGCCGAAGCGCTGGCTGGTTATACCATCGCCTTCCGGGTCATCGTTTTCACTATCCTGCCCTCCTGGGGTCTTGCCAACGCGGCGGCGACTTTGGTGGGTCAGAACCTGGGAGCAAAAGAGCCTGAGCGCGCAGAGCAATCTGTTTGGCGAACGGCCTTTTATAGCATGGTTTTTCTGGGCTTAGTAGCGCTATTGTTCTTTTGGCAGGCAGAACTTGTCACCGGTTTTTTTACAGATCAGGAGCGCGTGCGGGAAATAGCAGAAAACTCGTTGAAGATTATCTGTCTGGGTTATCTGTTTTTTGCCTATGGAATGGTAATTAGCCAGGCTTTCAATGGGGCCGGCGACACAAAAACACCGATGATAATCAATGTGTTTGTGTTCTGGGTTTTCCAGATACCTTTTGCGTATTTGCTTTCAGTCTCATTGGACCTGAAGGAACTAGGCGTCTTTATCTCTATTGCGGTAGCGCATAGCATCCACGCCATTGTTTGCATTGTTATTTTTCGAAAAGGCAAATGGAAGACAATGGAAGTCTAAATTTTCAAATGAATAAATACTTAGAAATAATGCATATATGAAAGTTTACTAACAAAGTAGCATGACGAAGGGGTCAATCTGAACGATTGGCCCTTTTTGTTTGGGGCAAGGCCCTTCCCGGGACCGGTCCATTTTCTAATTACCCAGCCAGTTTGTCTTTTGCTGCGCTAGTTGGCAGCCATTTCGACCTGACGTAATTCGGAACCGGAAACAAAGTAGATGGAAAATGAATCAGACTTGGTGTTGTAAATAACACTCAGAGGTTTGTCTGTTGGAAGTGGTTCAGCTACCAATATTTGACCATCTAAATCAAAAGCGTATGATCTTCCCTGGTCATTTTGTGTTACAATAAGCAGGTCCTTCCCTGCGGATATTCTGTAAAACTGAATCGTAATCTCACCCTCATTCAGGTAACTCTTTGCGAAAAGTTCCAGCCCATCCTTATCAAAAAATGTCAATTGCTCAGGATCCTTCGAGGAAATCAGAAACTGATTTTGACTAAAATCCTCTACTAATTCATACGTGGTTTGGAGCGAACTTTTATAGAGCTGTTCCCTTTTGGTTACATTCCCCTCCAAGTTAAGTGATACAATTTCACCACTTTCTGTGACTATAGTTAACTCGCTGGCGCGGAGATCATTGCCGACTGCCAGATGATAGTTTTTTGTAAGCGTCGTGTTAAGGTCCACGGGAAAGCCCGTTATGAAATTTCCGCGTCTGTTAAAGGCCATGATTTCACCACGTTTGGTAAGCATCAACAAAACATCTCGTTTGCCAATCCTTTCATGACGAAGGGGTGTAAGTACTTCCGAATTGATACTTTTCGTATCCCATCCCTCCAGTGGTTTCGCATTTTTGTCAGTCAAAAGCACATTTCCTTCAGCGTCTACAAAGGCCAATCGATAATTTTTGCTGCCATCATAATCAATTAGCGTGAATTTGTCGACTTTTTCCAAGGCTTGTATTTGCGTCGGAAATCCGGGCAGAAGCGACCCGGAATTATCTATGATATACAATGATTTTTCAGCCAGAATAGCGACCTGCAGGTTGCCATTTTTATAATAGTCCAATGGAAAAACAGAGGTCGATACCTTGTTGACCAGGGGAAGTGACCAAATCGTATTGTAATTTTCATCCAGTAAATAACCGTTCAGCAGAGAATCCTGGACAAAAAATCGCAGTTGGCCAGCCTCGGTTCTGAACACATGAGGTTTGCTGATGATCGTAGCAGGGAACTTCGTCGTTCCGATTAAAGCGGTCTCCCTTGTGCCTACCGTAGGAGGTTCCGACTGGCTCAATATGATATTGGTGAAAAACCGATCATCAACGTTGCTGAATTGGATGGCAACATTGTCCAGACTTTTCAGAAAGGAGGCGTTGGCTTTGAGATAAGGCTGCCAGTTTGAGTTGACATTCCGCACCAGTTTTTGCCAAAAGTCAGGTGTATTGACGTAGATCGAAAAATTAGATGCCTCATTGGTTTTGGCTAAAAATTGATTCTTCTCCAGAGATTTAGACCAAACATTTTCATTGCTGACTGCCGCGATAATCTCCTTAAGGAGGTAAAGTTCGCTTGCGAAAACCATGTTGTTGCCTATAAAAGCGAAATAGCTTGAATTGAAGCCCAACGCCTGTGAACCAACCAACGCCGCTGGGAACTCGGGTGCCGGGAACAATTTGATTTCATAGTTCTGATAGATTTCAGAATAGAGCGTATCGCTTTGGGTTGATGAAAAACGTGTGGCCAACTCGTCAAAGTAGGCAGTGGCGGATGGGGGGTCGGCTACTTCCAGAACCAACGCCTTTTTTGTCTCTGAAATACCTTCAAAGTGCAACAAACCAATTTCGTCATCGACATAACTAAATACATCGTCAACATCGAAATCACCCATCTCTAGCAGGTTTTTCCGGGCGTTTTGTGCTTGTTTGTCCGTCGCGGCAAGATATATCCGTAAGCGTTCTCGCCAGGCAGCGGCATCTTGAAAAGAATAGTGGAATACATATGAGCAGGGGAGAGGTATGGTTGATGTCATATCGAAACTGCCTGGAATGATGTCGAGGTGGGGTGAGAGTATAGAAGGGACCGAGTCATCAGGTATTACAAAGCCATTAAATGCGACGGAATTGTCGGACACTTGCAAGTCCAGATAGGCGGCACGTCCGATTTGTAGTTGCAGATTGCTGGTATAAAGCTGAATGATGTCTACAAATTCCTTAAGATTTATGTACACATCGCCTTGGTCCTGTGTCAATTTTGTGATAGGCAGGGTCTCAGGAAACATTTCTTGCCAGGAAAGGACATCCGATTGTTCGAAAGTCCGAATGGCGTCTTCCACCAGGAAAGCTGAAAAACTGCCAACAAAGAAATTCTTGTGGAAAATAAAGGCAAATTTCTTTTGACCATCGGAGATTTCAGAAATAGTGTACCCTCTGTATTGCCTTGTCTCTTTGCGGAAGGTACTTTTCTCAAAGAAACTTTGAATGGTTTGAAGTTGCTGGAAGGCGCCGATGCTCGAAATTTCCAACACATAGAGGAAATCAAAGTCATGACGGGACACATCATGTACTGAGATCAGCAGATCATTTCCGACAAACATTTGCTCGAATTGACCATTGGTGAGCTGTTGTAATTGATCGAAATTACCTTCCAATTTTTCGAACCCTCCCAACTGTTTAAGTGTTTGCCAGAGCGTTGATGACTTAAGCTCTAATAAAGAGGTATTGGCGCTGGTGGATTCATAGACGATCGCGGCGCTCTCTGGGATGAATCCCCAGGCCGAGAGATTCTTGTCATTGGAGAGCTTCTTATAGGCGAAAAAGCCTGCCCCTGCCAGAAGTAAGATGGATAATGTCCAAAGGAAAATCCTCAAGCCGTAAAATTTTTGTCGGTCAGCCGAATGCAAAGCAATGTTAAGGAATTGAGGCAAATAAAAAACCCCGATTGCTTTAACCGGGGTATGATTTTTTTTAGCGCTTAGGCCTACGTCATGCTGCTTTTGATGAACTCTCTATTCATCCTGGCGATGTTCTCTATCGAAATACCTTTAGGGCATTCGACTTCACATGCACCCGTATTCGTGCAATTGCCAAAGCCTTCTTCATCCATCTGTTTAACCATGTTTTGAACACGTTCTCTGGCTTCTACCTTTCCTTGCGGCAACAAAGCAAACTGTGAAACTTTTGCGGAGACAAAAAGCATAGCCGAGGCATTCTTGCAGGAAGCTACACAGGCACCACACCCGATGCAAGTAGCCGCGTCAAAAGCTTTGTCAGCATCGTGCTTGTCGATAGGAATGGCGTTGGCGTCCTGGGTATTCCCAGAGGTATTCACGCTTACAAAGCCACCAGCTGCCATGATTCGGTCAAAAGCACCTCTGTCCACCACTAGGTCTTTGATTACTGGAAATGCCTTTGCTCGCCAGGGTTCGATCGTAATAGTGTCGCCATTCCTAAATTCTCTCATGTGCAACTGGCAGGTGGTGATTTCTTTACCAGGTCCATGAGCTTCTCCATTGATATACATAGAACACATGCCGCAAATTCCTTCTCGGCAATCGTGATCAAAGGCTACGGGCTCTTTTCCCTCTGCGATCAGTTGCTCGTTCAGGATATCCATCATTTCCAAGAAGGAGCTATCCGGAGATATATTGCTGACTTCATAGGATTCCATTTTACCCTGATCCTTATCGTTTTGCTGTCTCCAGACTTTAAGTGTTAAGTTCAATCCTGCTGTCTCTGACATGATATTTTCTATTTGTAAGAACGTGTCTTCAATTCAATGTTTTCGTACTTAAGTGGCTCCTTGTGTACCACGGCTTCTGCGGGTTCTCCTTTATACTCCCAGGCAGATACATAGGTGAAATTCTTATCGTCTCTCACGGCCTCTCCCTCGTCCGTTTGGTATTCTTCGCGGAAGTGTCCACCACAAGATTCATTTCTTTCCAGCGCGTCTCTGGCAAAGAGTTCACCTAACTCGAGAAAATCTGCGACTCTACCTGCTTTTTCCAATTCCTGGTTGATGCCATGGGCGGATCCAGGAACAGTGACCTCCTTCCAAAACTGCTCACGGAGTTCCTTGATTTCGGTTATTGCCTCTGCTAATCCTTCTTTGTTCCGTGCCATACCTACTTTATTCCACATGATCTTACCCAACTTCTTGTGGAAGAAGTCAACCGAATGCTCGCCTTTATTATTGATGAAAAAGTCGATGCGCTCCTGTACAGCTTTCTCTGCCTCGTCGAACTCAGGCGAATCGGTAGGTATTTGACCAGTTCGAATATCGTCTGCCAAATAATCCCCAATGGTATAAGGCAAGACAAAGTAACCGTCGGCCAGCCCTTGCATTAGCGCTGACGCTCCCAGCCTGTTAGCACCATGGTCGGAGAAGTTTGCCTCGCCAATGGCGTAGCAACCTTGGATGGTTGTCATCAGATTATAATCCACCCATACACCTCCCATGGTGTAATGAACAGCCGGATAAATCTTCATTGGAGTTTTATAGGGATTGTCGGCTGTGATCTTCTCGTACATTTGGAAGAGGTTGCCGTACTTGGCCTCTACCACTTTTTCACCCAAAGCTCTCACCTGTTCAGAAGAAGCATCATGATTACCCTGAACGTTGGCCTCTTCCTGGCCATACCGCATGATCGCCGCATCAAAGTCGAGATATACGGCTTCGCCGGTTTCGTTAGTACCCACACCAAACCCTGCATCGCAACGTTCTTTTGCCGCCCTGGATGCTACATCGCGGGGTACAAGATTACCGAAAGACGGGTATCTTCTTTCCAAGTAGTAATCACGATCTTCTTCCGCAATTTCGGTGGGTTTCAATTGGCCTGCCCTTATAGCCTCGGCATCTTCTTTTTTGGCAGGGACCCAAATGCGGCCGTCATTTCGCAACGACTCTGACATCAAGGTCAGCTTGGATTGCTGATCACCGTGCTGCGGGATGCAGGTCGGGTGAATCTGCGTGAAGCAAGGATTGGCGAAGAAGGCTCCTTTCTTGTGAATTTTCCAGCCTGCTGACACATTGGACCCCATGGCATTTGTCGACAGGAAAAAGACGTTACCATAGCCACCTGAAGCCACTACAACGGCATGGCCCGCATGTCGTTCGATTTCCCCGGTGACCAGATTTCTGGCAATGATACCTCTTGCCTTGCCATCCACAATCACAATGTCCATCATCTCGTGGCGATTGTACATCTGGATCTTGCCTTTACCAATTTGGCGGGACATGGCCGAATAAGCTCCGAGAAGCAGCTGTTGGCCAGTCTGACCTTTTGCGTAAAACGTCCTGGATACCTGTACGCCCCCAAAAGACCGGTTGTCCAATAACCCGCCATAGTCTCTTGCGAATGGTACGCCCTGCGCAACGCACTGGTCAATGATATTGGCAGAAACTTCCGCCAATCGATGGACATTGGCTTCTCTGGAGCGATAGTCACCTCCCTTGACCGTATCATAAAAAAGCCGGTAAGTAGAGTCACCATCTCCCTGATAGTTTTTGGCCGCGTTAATACCTCCTTGTGCGGCTATCGAGTGGGCTCTTCTTGGTGAATCCTGGTAGCAAAATGCTTTCACATTGTAACCAAGCTCGGCCAAGGTGGCTGCAGCAGAGCCTCCAGCCAGGCCGGTCCCGACCACAATTACGTCGATATTTCTTTTGTTGGCCGGGTTGACCAACTTGATATTATTCTTGTGACTGGTCCACTTTTCAGCAAGTGGTCCTTCGGGAATTTTCGAATCTAATACGCTCATGCTGTGTTAGTGACTATTGATGAAAAAGTGGAATATGGCAATGAAAACAAACCCTGCTGGGATGAAAATCGCGTAGAGTCGGCCTAACTTCTGAAGACCAGGTGTGTATTTATCACTTCGAGCACCTACAGACTGGAAGGCAGATTGAAATCCATGAAGTAAATGCAAGGACAGGAATATAAATGATAGGATGTATATCGCCACCCGAATCGGATTTTGGAACATATGGATCAGCTCGCCATAATACCTTGTAGGGTCCTCGGTCTTAAAGTCAACATACTTGTACTGTATTTCCGGAATCCAGAAGTCATTGAAGTGGAACCCCAGAAAAAATAGTATGAAAAGTCCACTGTAGATCATGTTGCGCGACATCCAGGTGGAATTGGCAGCACCCTTGTTTTGCGCATACTTCACAGGTCGTGAAGCACGGTTTTTTGATTCCAGCACAAAGCCCATCAGGAAATGATATACTACCCCTAGCATCAGAATCGGCTGTAGTAAGAATTGCACCAGGGGATTGGTTCCCATGAAGTGCGATAATTCGTTGAAAACATCCTCACTGAAAACCGAGGTGAAATTGATGGCAAAATGCTGAAGGAGGAAAAACATGAGAAACAGCGCCGATAGCGCCATCAAAAATTTCCTGCCAATAGAACTTGAAACGAATCTTTTAGTCCAACTCATTAGAGATGATTTTCATTTAGGCAATTTTGCCAAAATTAGGTCCCGACTATTTGCAAAACAATCGATTGCCCTATTTTGACTGGTTCTAAATAAGCGAACTTTTGGTAGGTCTGATCAATTGTCGCTGGAAGAACAGTTGCGACAAACCAATTGTTCTTGCAAGGGCCAAGATAATTCCTTCAGGGAAGACCTGCTTGAGGGTGTTATTCATTCGGGCCTGAAATTTGTTAGTGTTTTTGTTAGTGCTTCGAACTTTATTACTCATTTTGCATTAATAATGGTATGGAGGCCGGATTCTGTGATGATTAGCATATGAAAAGCATTCTTAAATTCTCGCCACTCAATATCAAACTGGGTTTGTTTTTTGCCCTTGCAGTGCTCTGTTTATTCACCGCTCGGGCGACGCACATTCGTGCGGGAGAAATAGTAGCCCGGAGAATAGATAACAACTCCCTGACATTTGAATTCATCTTTGTCGGGTTCCGCGACAATGGATCCAATGTGCAGTTCGGTGGTGGAGATTTTGATTTCGGTGACGGTACAGTCATAAGCAGCAATTTTGAAGTAAGGGAAGAGCAAGTAACCAGTACCATTTCGCGCGTGGAGTTTCGATTGGTTCATACTTATCAGGCACCAGCTACATATATTGTGAGCTATCGGGAAGAATTCCGAAACGGCGGTATTTCCAATATGGCCAATTCTGTCAACACGGCATTTTATGTTTCTACGACCATAGCAATAGATCCCATTTTTGGTATCAATAACACTCCGCAGCTTACAGTTCCACCGATCGATGACGGACTTAGCGGTGTTTCATTTATACACAACCCAGGAGCTTTTGATCCTGATGGGGATAGTTTGTCGTATGAGTTGGTGATACCACTTCAAGCGAAGGATGTTGAAGTGACTGACTATCGATTCCCGAACGATCCTGAGTTTTATACCAGCTTCGCTACCGGTAATGAAGCTACGCAGGGGCCGCCGACATTTAGGATTGATCCGGTAACCGGAGATCTGATCTGGGACTCGCCAGGAGATGTGTTCAACCTCACAGGTATTGAATGTCCCGAGGGTTCGACGGAATGTGCGGAATACAATGTGGCTTTTGTGGTAAAAGAATGGAGAAATATTTTAGGCACGCCGCGGCTGTTAGGCTCAGTCACGCGGGATATGCAAATAATTATCTCCAATGGAAACAATGAAAAACCTGAGTTGCAAGTACCAGAACCAATTTGTGTTGAGGCAGGTACCCTCATCGAAGAGACCATCATCGGGTCGGATCCAGACGGCCATCCGGTGAGACTGGAGGCTTTTGGCGGACCATTTGAAGTGCCCTCCCCAGCTACTTACACTCCCTTTGCGCCACCGCCATCGCTACCAAGATTCCAGGCTTCTCCAGGATCCTTGGAATTTAGGTGGGAAACCGTATGCGGTCATGTTCAGAATGCGCCCTATGCTATTCAATTCAAGGTTTCGGATAATCCTGTAAGACTAATAGCCGGAGATTCAATTATAACAGGCCCTACATTGGTTGATTTCGAGGCCTGGGAAATTACTGTAGTGGGTCCGGCACCACAAGGATTGGCTACTTTGCCTTCTTCCGGCAGGGCGATTCAATTGGACTGGGAAGACTATGAATGCTCCAATGCGGAATCCATCCAGGTCTGGCGACGGGTAGGGGACTTTGCCTTTGAGGGCGATGAGTGCCTGGTTGGCATACCTGATGGCTCGGGTTACGAACTGATTGGCCAGCAAGATGCCCGCATTACATCGTTTCTTGATAATGACAATGGGGATGGCCTGGATCCGGGCGCCAAGTATTGTTATCGGTTGGTCGCTATTTTCCCACTTCCAAATGGTGGTATTAGCTACGCCTCAGAGGAGGTGTGTCTCACCTTGCTTTCTGACAGCCCGGTAATCACGAATGTAGATATCCAGACCACTGATGAGCAAGGTTCTGTGATGGTGCAATGGACACCTCCTTACGAAGTAGATCCTACTCAATTTCCACCTCCATACGCATACGAGGTTTATCGCCTCGACAATTTTGGTTTTGAAGGACAACCCGAACTTGTAGCAAGTAATCTATCAGATACTTTTTTTATAGACACAGAGGTCAATACCTTGTCAAGACCCGTTTCATATCGCATTGCCCTTTTTGACGGGGCCAACAATTTTGTAGATAGTAGTGCGCACGCTTCTTCGGTCAGACTGGAACTCGAACCGGGACTTAATGCAATTCAGGTCAATTGGTCAGCTCAGGTGCCCTGGTCCAATAATCTGCCCGAATATCCACTTCATTTTGTATATCGGGACAATGTGCTGGCAAGCGATCTCACGCAGTTAGTCATCATTGATACGGTGCGTGTGGCCGAACAAGGGTTTACTTACTTTGATGACGGATCCTTCAATGCGACCCCACTCGATGAGGAAATTGATTACTGCTATTTTGTTACTGCACAAGGAGGGTATGACAATCCCATATTGCCGGCTCCATTGATCAACCGATCACAGATTCAATGCGCCCGTCCCAGTGACATTATTCCACCTTGTGTACCGCTTTCACTTCAAATCAGTGATGGGCTGGCTTGTGAAGAGTTAGTGGCTTCCCAGACTTGTGTCTTTAATGATTTTCAAAATGAAATTTCCTGGATCAATGATCCTGCGGAGGCTTGTGACGATGATGTGGTGAGTTATAATGTCTATTTTTCCTCCACCGGCAATGAAGAAGACTATGAAATAGTGGCAAGTGTCAATGAGCCTAATTTCTTGCATGAGGGACTGCCTTCATATAAAGGTTGCTATCGCGTTTCTGCTGTGGACAGATCAGGCAATGAGAGTGAGTTGACCGAAGAACTTTGTAATGACAATTGTCCCAATTTCGTGCTGCCCAATGTGTTTACACCAAACAGCGACGGCAGAAACGACGTTTTTACACCATTGTTTAGTAGTCCAGCCAATCCAATATCTGGCTTTGACAACTCCCAGTGCCCAAGATTTATCACTGGTGTACAGTTTACCTTATTTGACAGAACCGGAAAGACTATTTTTGAGTATAATTCTGATGAGTCAGAAGCAGGTATTCTTATCAATTGGAATGGTAAAACTGAGGAAGGGCGTGATGTGCCCTCCGGTACCTATTTCTACTCAGCGGAAGTTGAATTGGATGTGCTGGCTTCATCAGCAAGAACAGAGCGGTTGAACGGATGGCTACAGATACTGAGATAAAGGATAAGTTGATTGTACTCTTTGATGGTGAATGCAACCTGTGCAATTCATCCGTACAGTTTATTGTGAAGCGGGATAAAGCTGACATTTTCAGATACGCCTCATTACAATCGGAGTTTGCCCGCCAGCTGGCTGCCAGAGTTGGTTTCCCAGCCAATTCGCTTAGTTCTATCATTTTGGTAGAAGGCAATAATTGGTATGAAGAAAGTACCGCGGCGATGAAAATTGGTAGAAAGTTGGGAGGTGTGAGTGGTCTCTTCTCCTTCTTCAGTATCATCCCACGTCAATTGCGGGATGTTGTTTATCGTTGGGTTGCCAGGAATCGATACCGCTGGTTTGGCAAAACTGACCAGTGCCTGTTACCCACCAAAGACTTACGGTCCAAGTTTCTGGACACACTCAATCTGGAGTTGTCCTAAATTAACTCAATTAACCTGGAGCTTGTGGAAGTTTGCTAGCTTTGCGGCAAAATTTCGACTTAATGCACGCATTTGTTTTCCCCGGACAAGGGGCACAATTCCCAGGAATGGGCAAAGAGCTTTTCGACTCCAATTCCGAAGCCCGAGGGCTGTTTAGGCAAGCCGATGAGGTATTGGGGTTTGAAATAACCAAGATCATGTTTGAGGGTACGCCTGAGGAACTCAAGCAGACGAAAGTCACTCAACCAGCGGTTTTTCTCCACAGTGTGATCAATGCGTTGGTGAAGGAGGGATTCGCCCCCGACATGGTTGCGGGTCATTCCTTGGGCGAGTTTTCGGCTTTGGTCGCAGCCCAAGTGCTTTCATTTGAAGATGGTCTGAAGTTGGTAGCCCAGCGGGCGGATGCCATGCAGCAGGCTTGTGAGCTCCAGCAGTCCACAATGGCAGCTGTTTTGGGTTTGGAAGACGAAGTAGTAGAAAAGATATGTGGTGAAACTGCAGGAGTGGTTGTGGCTGCCAATTACAATTGCCCCGGTCAATTGGTTATCTCCGGTGAAGTGGCGGCAGTGGAAGCAGCGTGTGAGCAACTCAAAGCTGCAGGTGCAAAAAGAGCACTAATGTTACCCGTAGGTGGCGCTTTTCATTCGCCGCTGATGGAGCCGGCAAGGGAAGTATTGGCGAAAGCCATAGAAGAAACAAGCTTTGCGGCACCCAGATGTGCTATCTACCAAAATGTGGATGCAACTGGCCATACTTCGGTGGCGGAAATTAAGCAGAATCTGGTCAAGCAGCTTACTGCGCCAGTGAAGTGGACCCAGAGTGTGCAGGCGATGCTTGGTGATGGGGCAACAAAATTCTCTGAGTCGGGTCCCGGCAAAGTCCTTCAGGGGCTTGTGAAAAAAATTGATCGTTCGGTAGAAGTTGAAAGTTTTTGATGAAAAGACCACACAGATATAAAAATTACTTCATGGTTCTTCTCATGGCTTTGGTTGTTGCCGGAAGTCTTGGAAGCTGCAAACAAGGGCCTTCCAGGTCTTATAAGGGCAAATTGAAGAAGGGAAAACCCATCCCATGCCCGGTTAAGGATTGCTGAGATGAAGAAAATAAGAATCGCAATTGATGGGTATGCAGGTTGCGGCAAAAGCTCGACGGCCCGAGCGCTGGCAGACCACTTACATTATCGATATATCGATTCTGGGGCGATGTATAGAGGCATTACCTACCTTTTCATCAAGAAAGCCATAGACGTAGAGGTATTGGATCAGGTAAATGAAACCTTGGAACAAATCACGTTGGATTTTGATTTCATCAATGGGGAGTGCCACTTGCTGGCCAATGGTGAGGACATAGATAATCAATTGCGAACGATGAGCGTCAACAAAGCGGTGAGCCAAGTCAGTGCCCTTCCGCAGGTACGACAGAAACTAGTTGCTGAACAGCAGCGATATGGCAGAAATGGAGGCATCGTTATGGATGGAAGAGATATTGGGACAGTTGTCTTTCCCGATGCTGAGCTGAAGCTATTTCTTGTTGCTGATGTGGAGGTAAGGGCTGCAAGAAGACAAAAAGAGCTGAAAGAACTTGGGACCAATGTTGAACTTCAGCAACTAGTAGATAACTTTAGGGAGAGGGATGAAATTGATTCGACAAGGGCGGTAAGTCCCTTGCGTAAGGCAAAAGATGCGATCGAAATTGATACATCAAACCTAACTTTTGATCAGCAGATCAACCAAATTATTGAAATAGCGGAGGGCATCATACATGGAAGTTGAAATAGACAAAAATTCAGGGTACTGTTTCGGTGTGGAGTTTGCCATTCAAATGGCTGAGGACGAGATGGCTGGCGGTAATAAACTGTTTTGCTTGGGCGATATTGTGCACAATAGGATGGAAGTCGAACGACTTCATGCCAAAGGCCTCAGGGTTATTGACCGGGAGGAACTCGCGGAAATCAAAAATGCCAAAGTGCTCATACGTGCGCACGGTGAGCCTCCTGAAACCTATCAAATAGCCCTAAAAAACAATCTGGAGCTAGTGGATGCTTCTTGCCCCGTGGTATTGAAGTTGCAGAATCGCGTGAAGCACGCATATGATCAAGCGGAAGAGAAGCAAGGTCAGGTAGTGATTTATGGCAAACCCGGCCATGCCGAGGTGATCGGCCTGACCGGCCAAACACGCAATAGTGCGATCATTGTTTACGAGGACAGAGACCTGGACCAGATAGATTTCACGAAACCCATCATCCTGTTTAGTCAGACCACTAAAAGTACGGCTGGTTTCTACCGGTTACGATCATTGATTGAGGAGCGAATCAAATCGACCAATGGCGAGCTGTTCGAGCCGGATTTTCAGGCCAATGATAGTATCTGCAGGCAGGTGAGCAACCGAGAACCACAAATGGAACGTTTTTCGAAGGCGCATGACGTGGTATTATTTGTGGCTGGAAGGAAAAGCTCCAACGGCCGGGCCTTATATCAGGTATGCAAAGCTCATAATAGCCGGAGTTATTTTATCGAGAACGAGAAAGAGGTGGACCCTACCTGGATCCAGGAAGATGATCACGTCGGAATTTGTGGTGCGACATCCACACCCAGATGGTTGATGGAAAGGGTCGCAACAGCACTTCCCTTCCTTTGAACAATCATGAGTTGCCGTTAGTTAATAACTCACATAATCGGCATTTTTCCTGTGGATATTTCGCGTTTTTTATGAACAATTTTTAGTTATTTTTGCCTCGGTTTTTGAAGAAGACACCAACTCCTTAACATGTCGCAAACCATTAAATTGAAGAAGGGTTTTGACCTAAATATTACGGGAAAACCTGACAATAAACTACTTACAAGCGAAACCCCCGAAACCTTTGCGCTGAAACCCACTGACTTCAAGGGATTGTCACGACCAAAACTGTTGGTTGCGGAAGGTGACAATGTGAAAGCGGGCACACCTATCATGTATGACAAGGAGCAAGAGGAAGTAAAATTCGTCTCTCCGGTGAGCGGAGAAATTGTCAAGATCATTAGAGGGGAGAAGCGAAAACTGCTTGAAATAAAAATACTGGCTGACAAGGAAATGGAGTATGAGTCGTTTCCAACTCATTCTGTTTCCGACATAGCTAACCTTTCTCGTGAAGATGTTGTTTCCAGTATGACGTCTTCAGGGGTATGGGTCAACCTGGTACAGCGACCCTATGGGGTGGTTCCAAATGCCTCTGAAGAACCGAAAGCCATATTCGTTTCTGCCTTTGATACCCATCCTTTGGCGCCCGACTTTGATGTTACCCTCAAAGGGCAGGAGCAAAACATCCAGGCTGGTTTTGAAATACTAAGAAAACTCACAAGCGGCAAGGTTCACCTGAATGTGAGCGCCCAACGAGAAGTTTCTGGGCTGTTTTCTCAGGTACAAGGCGTGGAAATCAATAAATTTAGTGGCCCTCATCCTTCCGGGAATGTGGGCATCCAGATTCACCATTTGGACCCAATAAATAAAGGCGAGATCGTTTGGACAGCTACCCCGTATGGTGTAGCGCAAATCGGTAAATTATTTTTGGAAGGCAAGTATGATGCGTCCAAGATTATTGCACTTACAGGGTCTTCTCTCTCTGAGACAGGATACGTCCAGACTTACACAGGTGCTGCGGTTAGCAAGATCCTAGCCGGCAAAGTTGTGGGTGAGAATAATAGATTTATATCAGGTAATGTGTTAACTGGAGAATCCGTGGGTTCGGATGGATACCTCGGCTTCCATGATTCTCAAATCACAGTCATTCCGGAAGGGGATGAGGAAGAATTCTTTGGCTGGATTTTGCCAACGATGAGCAAGTTAAGTTTTCACAGGTCATTTGGATTATTGTCATTTCTTGGCGGGAAAAAAGAATATCAAGTCACGACAAATACCCACGGTGAACAACGAGGGTTTGTGATGACGGGGGCATTCGAGGATGTTCTTCCGATGGACGTGTTGCCGACTTACCTATTCAAGGCCATTATTGCCAACGATTATGACGAGATGGAGGCACTTGGTATTTATGAGCTGCTGGAAGAAGATGTTGCGCTTTGCGAGTTTATTGACGTTTCAAAGAATGATTTGCAGAGTTTATTAAGAGAAGGAATCGAATTACTTAGAAATAGCTAGGAATGAAATTTTTGCAGAATGCCTTTGATAGCGTAAAACCACATTTTGAGAAAGGTGGCAAGTGGGAGAAGTTCTACACGCTGTATGAGGGTCATAGAACTATTTTCTTTCGTCCCGATATTGTGACCAATAAGACCGGTGTACAAATTCGTGACGCTGGCGACCTGAAAAGAATGATGATAACTGTCATCATAGCCATGGTACCATGCTTGATTTTTGGTATGTGGAATGTTGGGCACCAGCATTATCTGGCGACAGGTGTAGCGGCTACTTTAATCGATAAATTTATTGTTGGCGCGATCCAGGTACTGCCTATAGTTGTCGTGTCCTACGCCGTAGGCTTATCCGTAGAATTCACTTTTTGTGTTATAAGAAACCACCCTGTCGAGGAAGGCTTCCTTGTGACCGGTATGTTGATTCCCTTGGTAATGCCCCCAACGATCCCCTTGTGGCAAGTGGCCCTAGCGACCATTTTTGCTGTGATCATTGGGAAGGAAGTATTTGGCGGCACGGGCATGAACATTCTCAATGTGGCCCTTACAGCGCGAGCTTTTTTGTACTTTGCTTACCCATCACAGATTTCCGGGGATGTTTGGACGTATTTTGGTGATGCGCAGGCAGTTGACGGTTTTTCGGGAGCAACAATTCTCGCTTACGGAGCCGAGGCAGCAGCAAACGGCAGTTCCATGATGGAAGCCGTGGGCAATCACTGGTCCGCTGGAATGTTGGATTTCTCAAACCTGTTTTTCGGAGCGATTCCGGGAAGTATTGGTGAGACCTCAACCATCATGTGCCTGATCGGTGCTCTGATTTTGATATTCACCAGGGTCGGCAGCTGGAAAATTATATTCTCAGTGTTTGCAGGAGCTTACTTAATGGGATTACTCTTCAATGCCGCAGGAGCCAATTCATTCATGGAGATGCCGGCGCATTATCACCTGGTTATTGGTGGTTTGGCATTCGGTGCGGTATTTATGGCTACAGATCCTGTTTCTGCTGCTCAGACGGAAACTGGAAAATGGATTTATGGGTTTTTAATTGGCGTGATCACGGTTCTGATCAGAGTTGTCAACCCTGCATACCCGGAAGGGATTATGTTGGCGATTCTTTTTATGAACGTTTTTGCCCCATTGATTGATTACTTTGTAGTAGAAGCAAACAAAAAACGAAGATTACAACGTGCAGCAGTCTAACACATACGTTATCGTATTCTCAGCTATCCTAACCATCGTGTTGGGAGGGCTACTATCCTTGACTTCCGTGGGTCTAAAACCCCTGCAAGACAAACAGGTAGAGCTGGATACGAAAAAGAAAATTTTGGGGGCGGTTATGGACATTTCCGCCATTGAAGATCCGAACGAAATCCTTCGTATTTACGCTGAGCGGATTTCTTCGATCGTGGTTGACATTGAGGGTAATCCTGTACAAAAGGATCAAAGGGGTAACGATTTAGTGGCCGAAAAAGTCAATATTCAAAAGAATTACAAAGTAGCGAGAGACGAGCGGCAATACCCTGTCTTTATGTTCAAAAATGACGCTGGGGAAGTTGAGGCTTATATCTTCCCAATGTTTGGGGCAGGCCTTTGGGATTGGATCTCTGGATACCTGGCCTTAGAAAAAGACCTGAATACGATCAAAGGAATTGCTTTTGATCATAAGCAGGAGACACCAGGTCTGGGTGCCCGGATTACCTCGGAGGTCATCCAGGATAGATACAAAGGCAAAAAAGTTTTTGATGGTACGGAGTTGATTTCTGTGACCATGGTCAAGGGAGAAGGTAACACCGGACTAAGTGAATATGAGGTAGATGGAATGTCAGGGGCAACAATGACAGGTAAGGGCGTAAATGTGATGCTCGAACATTACCTGGATTGTTATACTTCCTTTATGGACAAGGTAAAGGCTGGAGAAAAAGTAGCATTAAACTTCTAATAGGGATAAAAATGAGTGCGGAAACTTTAGAATTGGAAAAAGAGGAGGTTGTAAAGCAACCAGCGGAACCGCTCCTCTCCAAGCGAAGAAAGAAATTTGTTACTGATCCATTGAATGAAGATAACCCTATCACCGTACAGGTTCTGGGTATCTGTTCAGCTTTGGCAGTAACGGTAAAGATGCAACCGACTTTCGTGATGGCTGTGGCGGTTGTTTTTGTAATTGTCTTCTCAAATCTTATTGTGTCCTTCATGCGCAACCTGATACCGAATAGGGTGAGGATTATCGTGCAATTGGCGGTCATTGCGACACTGGTAACATTGGTTAGCGAGTTTTTGAAAGCCTACTCTTATGATATGTACAAAATCCTAGGAGCCTATGTCGGGTTGATCATAACCAATTGTATTGTTATGGGACGCCTGGAGGCTTTTGCCATGGCTAATAAGCCATATGATAGCATTCTTGACGGGTTTGGAAGTGGATTTGGTTACGCTTGGATCATTCTGGCCGTAGCTTTTTTCAGAGAACTTTTTGGAAGTGGATCCATCTGGGACTTTAAAATATTTGCAGCATTGGGTTGGGAATCTTTCCCTACGAACGGACTGATGGTAGATTCCATCGGGGCATTCATGATCCTTGGAATTATCATTTGGGTACAGCGATCTAAAACAGGATACGTAGAAGAGAATTAAACATGGAAGCATTCAATATTGCCCTTAGAGGGATATTTATCGACAACATGATCTTTGCCTACTTCCTGGGCATGTGTTCATTCCTTGCGGTTTCTAAGAAAGTTAAAACTGCTATTGGCTTGGGAGCAGCAGTTGTCTTCGTACTTACCATTACGGTTCCCTTAAATTGGCTTCTGCAGGAATTTGTCCTCAAAGAAGGGGCGCTGACCTGGTTAGGTGCAGATTTTATTACCATTGACCTGACGTTTCTTCAATTCATCATCTTCATTGCTGTTATTGCTGCAATGGTGCAGTTGGTGGAAATGGTAATAGAAAAAGCTTCACCGGCACTATATGGCTCTCTCGGAATATTTCTCCCACTCATCGCAGTAAACTGTTCAATCCTGGGATCGTCACTCTTCATGGTTCAACGTGACTACACGATCCTGGAAGCCACGGCATTTGGGTTTGGCTCCGGAACCGGATTTCTGTTAGCGATTGTGGCACTCGCAGCCATTAGAGAAAAATTGAAGTATTCCAATGTTCCCAAAGGGCTAAGAGGCCTCGGCTTGACGATGCTGATCACCGGGCTAATGGGATTGGCTTTCAAGTCCTTCATAGGTATCTCAATTTAAATAAGATATAATCTCGTCATTTATGGTGAGATTTTTTTTACTCATTTTTTCTATTAAGTAGAAATAATATACATTCGTGTAATAATATCTATTTTGTAGATAATAGTAATTGTAATGAAAGATCACTTAGGTGAATTTGAAGAACTGGTATTATTGGTTGTGGCGGGCCTGGGTAACTCCGCATACGGCCTGGCGATAGGTGAGGAAATAAAGTCACAAGTCGGTCGACGTTGTTCCATTGGTGCAATTCACGCGACGGTGGAGCGTCTCGAGCGCAAAGGTCTTGTCGAGACTTACATGGGCGAAACGTCAAGTAAGCGTGGCGGGAAACGAAAGCGAATAGTCCGAATAACCACTTCAGGCGAAAACGCACTTCGCAAGAGTAGAGATTTGAAGCTGGCCCTGTGGGCGAAGATCCCAACACTAGCAGTGGCTGATATGATTGAGACAAAGCGATGAACTCATGAAAGCGAAGCCAAATACTTCACCACAACAACTACCGCTGTTTGCACGAGCCATTCTTAGCTTATTTGTAAAGGGTGATCTTTTGGAAGGTATCGAGGGTGATCTCCTGGAATACGTCGCTGACAAGAATTGGAAGAATCCAAGGTTGGCATGGCAACTCCTGATGGTACTTCGCCCCTTGCTGCTCAAAAGACTGAGGTTACCATGGTCTAATGTAGCCCTGGTCCGGCTACATTGGAGGTTTGCCTGGAGGTCCTTGCTCCGACAAAAACTCTACATGATCCTTAATGTAGTCGGCCTTGCGCTCTCCATGACTTGCTGCTTATTTATTGGGAATTATATCTTGCGGGAGCGCGGCTATGATACCCACTGGGCTGATAATGATCGTATTTTTAGAGTTTACAATCATATGGCCTATGGTGGCACCGTTTCCACTGCGGCATTCGCCTCATCACCGATGGCCAAGATATTTCAAGAAGAATTTGATGAGGTGGAATTGGCTATTCGTTGGGCAACCGAACCTCCTCTAACTTTTCAAATAAACGATCGCCTATTCAAAGAGACTCAGGTTATTAGAGCGGATCAAGGGATTATAGACATGTTTTCTTTGAAAGTATTGGACGGTAGTAAAGAAGGCGCTTTGGACGATCAAAATTCCGTGATTTTGACCCAATCGACTGCCATGAGGTATTTTGGGAAGGAGCATGTTGCAGGCAGATTTATCGAAACCTCCGATGGACGGACTTTTCGTATTTCAGCCGTGATTGCTGACCTTCCATGGAACTCACACTTCAGCGCAAATGTGATCCGAAGCACTGTAAATGATAAATGGAGCGATCCCAGTAAGGTGAATTTCATGGCCTATTGGACCCTATCAGGCTATCGGACCTATGTGAAATTGAAATCAGGTACCGACCCCCACCAGCTGGAACAAGATTTTTTCCGAATATACGAAAAGTACTTTGATCCTGTGGCCAGGGAGTTTTCAGGTCAATCCTGGCAGGACTATATAGCGGGGGGGAATGAATATTATTTTGGCTTGCAGCCGCTGTTGGACATTTACTTGTTTTCCGATTTCAATTTTGATGGTGGCCGGAGAGGTGTGTTGCAGTATGTCGTTTGGTTTGGTATTATTGGCGCCTTTATTCTTCTTATTGCCTTTGTCAATTTCACAAACCTTACTTCAGCTCGAGCCAATTTGCGATTGCGGGAAGTAGCGATAAAAAAAATTATTGGATCTTCTCGAAGTGGTATTGGAGGGCAATTTTTTCTGGAATCAAATATGGTTGCCTTTCTTGGTTTGAGCATCAGTGTGCTCTTGGTGTATTTGCTGGAACCTTGGATGCAAGCAATGTTTGGTGATCAAACCGGTTCGATTTTTCAGCAATCAACGCTTTGGCTTTATGCGCTTGCCGCAACCATCATTGGCGCGACACTTGCCGCAATCTATCCCGCTTCCGTCCTGGTTCAATTCGGTTATAGAGGTGTTTTGGCCCAAGCCGCTCGCCGCGAAAAGAAAGGTTTTTTTCGCAGCTTCTTGGTCGTTTTTCAGTTTACCATTGCCATTGCATTGGCACTAGGTACCTTAATTGTCAACGCTCAATTACATCTTTTTGAAAATCAACAGCTCGGATACGATAGAGATAATATCTTGATTATCAAGGATATTCGCGGATTGACAGATGACCAGGTATTGGCTAGCGAATTGTCCCGAATAAAAGGGGTTGCAAATATCAGTGCTTTTAACAATGCTCCCGGAGACCAGTTTTTTGCGGCACCGTGGTTCCACAAGGCAGAAGATATGACCCAGGAGGGCAAGAGCAAGGCAAACCGGCTCTGGGTTGATCACCGATTTATAGAAACCTTCGGTATCAAGCTGCTAAAGGGCAGGAATTTTTCGCCTAGCTCCCAGTTGGATAGCTCAGCGGTTCTGGTAAACCAGGCCATAGTTAGAAGATTTGGCTTGGATGATCCCATTGGAAAGAAGTTGCGATGCACTGACGGCAATAAGCAGGTATTTACGATTGTAGGTGTGTTGGAGGATTTTTACACACAGTCCTTGCGGTCGCCGATTGTTCCAACCGTCTTACATAAGTCGACGCGCCCATCACGTATAGCCTTGAGATACGAGGAGCACCTTGGTCCGAGCTTTCTCGATGAGGTCGACGATGTATGGCAGAAGCTGGTGCCAGGAAGGATTCTGGATATCGAATTTTTGGAAGAAAAATATGATCAACAATATCAAGCTGAATTTCGGGCGGGTCACCTCTTTGAGCTATTTGTTACGCTTGCTTTAGTAATCGCTGGTCTGGGACTACTTGGTCTCACCAACCTGGTGGTGGGGCAGAAAAGGAAGGAAGTGGTCGTGAGAAAAGTGTTGGGAGCTACGGTGAGAGAAGTAATTATGTTATTGAATTGGCACCTGACTAAGCCCATTCTTGTGGCAGTGGTGTTGGGTTCGGCTTTGGGACTAATCGTCATGGATGCTTGGTTGTCTAGCTACGCGCAGCGAATTGACATGTCGGTATTTTTGGTTGCTCTTGCGGTGATTCCTTGCTTGGTAATGTCGTGGTTAGTGATCACTTTCGTGACATTTAAATCCGCCAATATGAATCCGGCCGAAGGTTTGCGGCAAGAGTAGCGCAATCGTTTTCCACATTTTTTTCGTAATGCGTTTTGCTGTTTGTCTAAAGTTGTGCAAACTTTGCTGTCGCAGAGTCTATCTGAATTGCCGTCTTCTAAGACCATATTAACACTCAGGCCCAATTTCAGGCCATCTCTTTCTCCGAGGCGCTAGCCTTGATATTATTCCTATACTGCCTACGTGGCGGTTGTCCTTCGACCTTTTTTATTTCTTAATCATTCAAATCAAAGTTTTTGCTATGGAGCAGTTTGCTATAACTCCTGCTACCAAAGAACATACTGTGTATAGTCAGCAAGTAGTAGAGCTGATCGCTGAGAGTGCGAAGAAACGGGGTACCGGTATTGCCAAACGCACTTCGGAGTACATCAATCAAAAAATTGAAGAAGGGAAAGCGGTGATCGCTATTTCTTCTCAGGGAGAGCTGGCGGGATTCTGCTACATCGAGTCCTGGGGGCACGATAAGTATGTGGCTAATTCAGGATTGATTGTCTCAGAGAAATTCCGAAACAATGGTCTGGCCGAGCGTATTAAATCTCGGGCCTTCAAATTGTCTCGACAAAAGTTTCCCAAGGCAAAATTATTTGGATTGACAACCAGCTTGGCGGTGATGAAAATAAACTCTCGCCTTGGTTATCGACCAGTCACTTTTTCTGAATTGACGAACGACGAAAAGTTCTGGGCGGGATGTCAGAGCTGTGTGAACTACGAAATCTTGGAATCGAAAGATTTTAAGAATTGTCTTTGTACAGGAATGCTTCTGGATCCGGAGGAGAAGAAAAAACAATGGACCAAAAAGAAGAAAGTAATGAAGGAAAAGGTCTCTTCGTGGATCAAACCGAAACCAAAAAAAACGAAGCTATGAAAAAAGTTGTTTTGGCATTTAGTGGTGGATTAGACACCACATTTTGTGCGGTGTGGCTTCAACAACAGGGTTATGAAGTACACGCCTGCGCGGTAAACACAGGAGGTTTTAGCACCGGTGAGGAGGAGGCTCTGAAGGCAAGGGCCCATCAACTGGGACTTGCAAATTGCGAGGTATTAAATATAGAAGAGCATTATTACCATAACTGCATCAAATACTTGATCGCTGGTAATGTGTTGAAAAACAATACCTATCCACTTTCTGTTTCTGCCGAGCGCGTTTTTCAAGCCAAAGCCATTGCGGATTTTGCATATACCGTGGGCGCCGATGCCATTGCTCATGGGAGCACCGGAGCCGGAAATGATCAGGTCCGGTTTGATATGATCTTCAATACCGTTTGCCCTGAAGCAGAAATTATCACACCTATTCGCGATTTGAAATTGTCAAGGGAGGAGGAAGTCGAATTTTTGGTGAAGCACGGGGTTACGGGAGATTTTTCCAAATCTATGTACTCAATTAATCAGGGCCTTTGGGGAACTTCCGTGGGAGGGAAAGAGACGCTGACTTCCAATGAATATTTGCCTGAGGAAGCTTTTCCTTCCCAGTTGACTGAAGAAGCCGAGGTAGAATTGACGATAACTTTCGAGGCTGGCGAACCCGTGGCGATCAACAACGAACAATGTGCGCCAGTAGAATGCATCAAACGAATAAATGCACTTGGTAGTCGGTATGGCATTGGCCGGGATATCCACGTGGGAGATACCGTCATAGGTATTAAAGGAAGGGTTGGGTTTGAAGCTCCGGGTCCTTCGATTATAATCAAAGCACATCATCTCCTGGAGAAGCACGTACTTTCTAAGCACCAACTGCTGCTAAAAGATCAATGGTCCATACTGTATGGACATCATTTGCATGAGGGTTTGTTTTTGGATCCCGTGATGCGGGATATCGAGGCTTTTCTCCACAGCTCTCAAAAGTATGTAACAGGAGATGTCAAACTCTTGCTGAGACCCTACCAATTCACTTTGCTGGGAATAGCCTCTCCACATGACTTAATGCAATCGGAGTTCGGCAAATATGGAGAAATGAATGCTGGATGGTCAGGAGAAGACGTAAGGGGCTTTGCGAAAATTTTCGGTAATCAAATGATGATCTATCAAAAGACACATGCAAATGAATAAGGTACGCGTCGGAATTTACGGAGCAGCGGGTTACACAGCAGGGGAGCTCTTACGATTGTTGGGCTACCATCCGGGTGTGGCGGTAACCCAAGCACAAAGTGAAAGCCAGGCGGGCAAGATGATCTCAGAAATCCATCGGGATTTAATGGATTGGGATCTGACGTTTTGTAAGCACCTGGATTTTTCCAAACTCGATGTTTTGTTTATGTGTAAAGGGCACGGGGAGTCGACCAAGTTCATGGAGAATAATGATCTGAAAAGTATGAAAATTATTGACTTGAGTCACGATTTTCGAGCTCGAAACAATGCTGGAGGATTCGTCTATGGACTACCTGAGATCAATTCGAAGGCCATCCAAAAGTCCGATAGAGTTGCTAATCCTGGTTGTTTTGCAACCGCGATTCAACTGGCGTTATTACCGGCGGCAGCACATCACCTGATTGATTCCGATGTTCATATTTCTGGCATCACCGGCAGTACCGGGGCTGGCCAGCAACTGGCGGCTACGTCGCACTTCAGCTGGCGAAATGGAAACATGAGTGTATATAAAGCCTTTACTCATCAGCACTTGGCAGAGATCAAGGAAAGTTTGGTACAGGTAAACCGGCGCTTTCAGGAAACCATACACTTCATACCCTATCGGGGAAACTTCACGCGCGGGATTTTAGTCACAAGTTATTTCCATTGCGATGCCGAATTGGCGGTGGTGAAGGCCTACTATCGGGAGTTTTATGACCAGCATCCGTTCATTTTCATTGTTGATCAAAACCCTGATCTGAAACAAGTGGTGAATACTAACCGGGCCATTCTGTATCTGGAAAAACATGGCGATCAAATGATGGTGATCGCGGCCATTGATAATTTGTTGAAGGGCGCATCGGGTCAGGCTGTCCAAAATATGAACTTGATGTTTGGGTTCGATGAGTCCATCGGTCTTCAATTAAAAACCATTGCCTTTTGAATATGAAAAAACTAACCATAATTGGAGCAGGTAACCTGGGGCAAGCTATTGCTAGTGGGGTAGTGCAGAAAGGTGTTTTCCAGAAAACCGAAGTAGTACTGACTCGCAAAAGGAAAGACACTCCGCACTTGCTTGAAAAAGCGGGCTTTACTCTCCTCCATAACAATGCCGAGGCTGTCATGGGCGCTGATGTCATTGTTTTGGCAGTGCAGCCTAAGCAGGTGGATGCCGTATTAAAGGAAATCGCCCCCTCGCTGCTTGATGGCCAGGTGCTGATATCAGTGGCCACCGGGGTACCCATTCAACAAATTCGGACTTCTGTCATCGGGGAAATCCCCATCATTCGTGCCATGCCGAATACCGCCGTGGCTATCGGCGAGTCCATGACTTGTATCGCTTCGGAGGAACCTTCAGGAGAAGTATTGGGCATGGTAGTAGATATTTTCAAGGCGCTCGGAGACGTTTTGGTGATCGAGGAACGACTTATGAAGGCCGCAACGGTACTTGGAGCCAGTGGTATCGCTTTTTTTATGCGATATCTTCGGGCAGCGACGCAGGGCGGTATAGAAATGGGATTTCACCCCGAAGAAGCACAACGGATCGCAGTACAAACAGCCAAAGGCGCGGCAGGACTCATTGTTGAGAATGGCAACCATCCGGAAGTAGAAATAGATCAGGTCACCACTCCGCAAGGGTGCACCATTGCAGGACTCAATGAAATGGAGCACCAGGGCCTAAGCTCGGCTTTGATCAAGGGATTGTTGACCTCCTTTGAAAAAATTAATACAATTCAGTCATGAAGATGCTTGATGTATACCCGGTGTACGATATCTGTCCTGTGCGGGGAGAAGGGTGTTACGTTTGGGACAGTCAGGGAAAACGCTATCTGGACTTTTATGGGGGGCATGCGGTAATCTCCATTGGTCACAGTCATCCGAGATATGTTAAGCGTGTGTCGGAGCAGTTGGGGCAGCTTGGCTTTTATTCAAACTCTGTGAAAATTCCTGTTCAGGAGGAGTTAGCGTCTAAGTTGGCGGAACAAAGTGGTTATCCTGACTATGAGTTATTCCTCTGCAATTCTGGAGCGGAGGCCAACGAGAATGCCATAAAACTTGCAGCATTCAATCATTCGGGTAAGAAAATCATTGTTTTCGAGGGAGCATTCCATGGTCGTACTTCTATGGCCGTGGCTGCCACGGACAACCCAAGGATTCAGACGCAATTTGACAATGAAAATGCCATAGTCCGACTGCCGCTGAATGACCTTCAGGCTTTTAAAGAAAATATGGATGCTTCGGTTTGCGCAGTAATAGTGGAAGGGATTCAGGGTATTGCTGGAATCTACGAACCAGAAGAGGGGTTTCTCAGGGAAGTTCGACGTTTTTGTGATCAGTTTGGGAGTCTGCTGATCCTGGATGAAATACAATCAGGCTTTGGCCGTACCGGGAGATTTTTTGCCCATCAGCATACAGACGTAAAGGCAGACCTGATCACAATGGCGAAAGGCATGGGAAATGGATTTCCCGTGGGTGGAGTATTGGCCAATCCAAAATTGAAGACATGGAAAGGTATGCTCGGAAGCACCTTTGGTGGCAACCACCTGGCATGCGCTGCGACCTTGTCCGTCTTGGAAGTGCTTGACGAAGAAAGCCTTGTCGAACGTGCGGAATCTGTAGGGAAATATTTACAGGAAAGCCTGCAAGCTATTCAAGGCGTTCGGGAGATAAGGGGCAGAGGGCTTATGGTTGGTGCGGAGTTTCATTCCCCTGTCGCAGAATCAAGAAAAGAACTTTTGTTTGATCATCAAATTTTTACCGGAGCCAGTGGTAACCCGAACGTGCTGCGATTGTTACCTCCTTTAACCGTAACCCAGTCTCAGGTTGATGATTTCATTCAAAGTCTGAAGAAAATTGTCAATAAAAAACCAAACCCCGTTCTTTAGATGAAGCATTTCTATGACGTCAACGATGTATCGGATCCGTTGAGCCTGGTGAAAAAAGCCAGTGCATGTAAGGAAGCACCCTTTGCTGATCAAATTGGTGCAAGAAAGACATTGGGATTGATATTCTTCAATCCAAGCCTACGGACTCGGCTGAGTACGATCCGAGCTGCGAAAAATCTGGGTATGGAGGTGATCGTGATGAATATTGCCGATGACAGTTGGAAGCTTGAGTTTGAGGATGGAGCGGTGATGGATGGTGGCAAGGCAGAGCACATACGGGAGGCAACGGCGGTACTGGGTAGCTACTGTGACATCTTAGGTGTTAGGGCCTTTCCTTCGCTGACCAACAGGGAAGAGGATTATCGGGAAAGTGTGATCAACGCCTTTATCAAATTCAGCGGCAAACCCGTAATAAACCTAGAATCGGCTACACTACACCCGCTACAGTCGCTTGCTGACCTTTTGACAATAGAAGAAAACAAAGCCGTCAATAGTCCGAAAGTGGTACTCACCTGGGCTCCTCACGTAAGAGCGCTTCCTCAGTCCGTAGCCAATTCATTTGCTCAGTGGGTAAGTCGTACCAACTATGATTTTGTCATTGCCGCTCCGGAGGGATTTGAATTGTCTCCGCAATTTGGCCAGGGTATTGATATTCTCCACGATCAGGAACAAGCATTGGATGGCGCACATTTTGTTTATGCTAAGAACTGGTCGTCGTATTCAGCTTACGGTAAAATAGGCGAACATCGAAATTGGAAGATCACAGAAGACAAAATGGCCCTCACGGACAATGGTCGGTTCATGCATTGCTTACCTATTCGGCGCAACGTCGTAGCTGATGACAGGGTGCTGGATAGTGAATCATCATTGCATATAGAACAAGCTACCAACCGTATTTGGGCAACACAAGCGGTCCTTTCAGAAATGCTGCACGATACATGATGGAGGAGGCATTTGTTATAAAAATTGGAAGCGTACTTGATGACGAGGCGGCTATTCGGACTTTTTCGCAGGATGTCGCCAGCACTCCTGTCGCAAAGATTTTAGTTCATGGAGGCGGCCGGAGGGCCACCGAAGTGGCGAGCGCCCTGGACGTAGCATCAAAAATGGTGAATGGCAGGCGCATTACTGATGATCGGATGTTGGAGGTCGTGACGATGGTTTATGCAGGCTTGATCAATAAGCAATTGGTAGCCCTGTTGCAATCGGCCGGGATAGATGCATTGGGCTTGTCAGGGGCTGACGGGAATGTAATTTTAGCAGAGAAAAGACCAACTCAGGGTGAAGTTGATTACGGATGGGCCGGCGATATAAAGGCCGTCAATATTGACTTGCTACGAGCACTCATGGATGGGGGGAGCGTACCTGTCTTAAATGCGATTACGCACGATGGAAATGGTCAATTGCTCAACACCAACGCTGACACCATCGCTTCTAGAACCGCCTCATGTCTGGCTGAGGCCATGGAAACGCATTTGGTATTTTTATTTGATTTTCCTGGTGTCCTGAAAAACATTGAAGACCCCAAGAGCCTGATTACCCATCTTAATTTCCATCAGTACGAAGAGTTGAAGGCTCGAGGCGAAATCATCGGAGGTATGCTACCCAAACTTGAAAATGCCTTTTCCACAATCAAGGCGGGAGTGTCGTCAGTCAGAATTGGCGCCATCGGAGCTACCAAAGACATCTTAGAAGGACAGGGACCATTTACCTTGTTGACGCCATGAAAAACTCGGAAGAATTATATCACCAGGCTTTACAATTGCTGAAAGTATTGATTGCTACTCCCAGCCTTAGCAGGGAAGAGGATGAAACTGCCAAAATTCTGCAAAATTTTCTACGGGAGCGAGGCATCAAAACCCACAGGAAGGGTAATAATGTATTTGCATTTAATAAATCTTATGACCCCACTGCCGAAACAATACTACTTAACTCTCATCATGACACTGTAAAGGCAAATAGCGGATATACCCGCGACCCATTCGAGGCTGCGGTGGAAGATGGTAAATTGTATGGGCTAGGTAGCAACGATGCCGGAGGATGTTTGGTGGCCTTGATTGCTGCATTTACACATTTCTACGACAAACCTATTCCATTCAACTTGGCGCTTGCGTGTACCGCTGAAGAAGAAATTTCAGGACATGGCGGAGTTGAGTCCATATTGCGGGACCTGGGTCCATTACGCTATGGCATTATCGGAGAACCAACTCGCATGGAAATGGCGGTAGCGGAGAAGGGATTATTGGTGCTGGATGGACTTGCTAAAGGTAAGGCCGGACATGCCGCCAGAGACATTGGAGAAAATGCACTGTATAAAGCCATAGCAGACATTGAGAAACTCCGACGCTTCCAATTTGACAAAGAATCAAACCACCTTGGCCCCATAAAAGTTAGTGTGACTCAAATCGAAGCTGGATATCAACACAATGTTATTCCAGATATATGCAAGTTTGTTGTAGATGTGCGGACGACTGATGTTTACACCAATGAGGAGGTCGTGCGTATCTTACAAGGAGTAACCACATCAGATTTGAACGCCCGAAGTACCAGATTACGTCCTTCGCAAATGCCGGAAAATACGCCTGTTTACGAAGCGGGGTTGCGGTTAGGCTTGCCAATGTTTGGTTCGGCAACTACTTCGGATCAGGCAGTCATTCCTTTGCCTACTATTAAAATGGGTCCGGGCATGTCGGAGAGGAGCCATACACCTGACGAATTCATAAGGTTAGATGAATTACAAGATGGCATCATAGGCTACATCAGACTCTTAGAGGAAATTATCATGTTATACAAATCACAACGAAAATGAAACTTTGGCAGAAGGGCGAGGAGCTCGATGGGCTATTTGAACAGTTCACGGTTGGCAAGGATCGTGAATTAGATTTATTCCTGGCAAAACATGATATCATAGCTTCCAAGGCCCACGCCGGTATGCTTGGCCATATTGGTGTACTGAAAGAATCCGAAGTGAAGTTATTGCAGCAGGAGCTTGACCGCTTGCTCGAAATAGCAGTTTCATCACAATTTGTTATTGAAGAGGGTGTGGAGGATGTTCACTCCCAAATCGAAATGATGTTGACCGAAAAGTTGGGGGATCTGGGTAAGAAAATACACACTGGCCGATCTCGCAATGACCAGGTGCTTACAGCATTGAAGCTTTTTGCCAGGGAAGAACTAGAGGTTATTGCGGAGCGAATTATTTTCTTATTTGATGTGCTGCTGGCCAAGTCAGAGCAATATAAGAATGTTTTGATGCCTGGTTACACACATATGCAAGTAGCCATGCCTAGTTCTTTTGGCCTTTGGTTTGGCGCCTATGCCGAATGCCTGGTGGATGACTTAACGCTTTTGAAGGCCGCCCATAAGATTGTCAATAAAAACCCCTTAGGCTCTGCGGCGGGATACGGCTCATCCTTTCCTATAGACAGAGATTTTACGACGGAAGCCCTCGCTTTTAGCTCCCCGGATCATAATGTCGTATACGCCCAAATGACCCGAGGTAAGATGGAAAGATCAGTTGCCACGGCCTTGGCGTCTGTGGCTGCTACACTGTCAAAACTTTCCATGGATATCTGTTTGTACAGTGGCCAAAACTTTGACTTTTTTAAAATACCTGTAGCGTATACCACAGGCTCAAGCATTATGCCGCATAAGCATAATCCCGATGGGTTTGAACTGCTAAGAGCGCGCGCCAATCAACTTCAGTCGTTGCCCTATGAGTTGTCGCTCCTGACCAACAACCTTCCTTCCGGATACCACAGGGACATGCAACAGCTAAAGGAGAGTTTTATTCCAGCGTTTGCTACACTAAAAGACTGTCTTGACCTGGCATCTTTAATGCTGGAAGGGGTTGAGGTCAATGATGATTTATTGAACGATTCAAAGTACGACATGATATTCAGCGTGGAGCTAGTCAATGTACTTGTTCAAGGAGGTATGCCATTTCGGGATGCCTACCATGAAGTGGCAAGACAAATTCAGTCCGGAGAATATAAAGCAGATAGAGACCTGCGGCATGTGCACCTTGGAAGTATTGGTAACCTGGGGAATGAACGCATCAAACAATCCTTCATGCGCGAGTTTGCTTATTTCGAAGAGCAGAGCAAAAAATAAGCCGTCCAGGGTTGAACGGCTTCTCTTCTTAAAATCTTGATTACTATCTAGTCAACATCCAGTGTAAACTGGAAAGGTAATTTCGTTTTACTCTGAACGTTCATACCCAAAGCATTCTTGGCTGGTTCGAATTGCAGTAGTTCTAACCGCTCCGTTACCAACTTTTCTAACATTTCGTTGGAAGTATGCGATACTTTGTATTCCAGCACGGCTCCCGCTTCGTCCAGCAGAACCTCCACAATTACCTCGCCTTCAATACCTTCTTTACGGAGTTGTACGGGATAAATGTCGCCGCCCATAACTTCCTGAATGTTTGTTACCCTGGGCTTGATCGCAACAGCTTCGCTTTTCTTCTTCTTTCCAGGGTCCGAGGCTAGGGCCTGAAAACTCAATACACACACGACTAAAACTGTTAGAAATCTCATGGTAACTCTATCATTATCTAAATGTTAATTCAAAGTTAATCAACTAAAGGAATATTCATAATATTTAGTTAACATTAGTTGTGGTTTTTCTCTGGATCCAGTGAAATTTCAAAAGGCAATCTCACCTTACTGTAAATGGCCACACCTAATTCATTGCGTGCTGGCAAAAACTTCAAGTGCCGCACACGCTCCTCGACAAACTGCCTTAATTCCTCATTTTCGGCAATGATGGTCTTAAACTTCATGATTTCACCTTCGCGATCAAGCCATATATCCAGTACGATTCGCCCTTCCTTGGGCTCCTTTTTCAAGCTTTTGGGATAGACCTGGCTATTGATCGTTTCCTTTAGGTTGATGATCTGTGGGCTCGTCTTACGGCTGGACTGGCCCGAGGTGGGGGAACTGACTAACAAAACACAGAAAATGGCAATAAGGGTCTTTGTCATATTAACTTTAAGGTAATTTTTAGTTAATATTAAATTAACACAATTTACAAAGAGATACAAAAAGCTGTGTCGGAATTTTGGTTCCCGTGAGTAAGCCCTTCCAGATTTATCAATCTTCTGCCGGTTCAGGTAAGACCTACACACTTACTTCTTCCTTTTTGACACTGGCTCTAAGGGGGGTATACGAGTATAAGAGAATCCTTGGGGTGACTTTTACAAATAAGGCCACTGAGGAAATGAAGACCCGAATTTTATCAGTGCTTCGGGACTTAGCTAATAACAGGGAACATCCAATGCGCTCCGAACTGAAGAAGGAGTTGGGCTTCAACGATGAGGCTTTAAACCAGCGAGCGTCCGAGGTTATGTCAGCTATTCTTCACGAGTATGGCCGTTTTTCGGTGGTCACAATTGATAGCTTCTTCCATCAGGTGATCAGGTCGTTTGCTAAGGAAATGGGCTTACAGGGGACGTTTAGCATTGATCTTGATATCGACAAAATCATGCAAGAGGTCATCGACAGCTTGTTGTCGAAAATTGGTAACGAAGAGAATAGACAGGTCCGGGAGTGGTTGTTGCAATTTGCAGAAGAAAAGGTTGAAGAGGGTAAATCCTGGGATTTTCGCTCAGACATAGCGAGCCTGTCCAAAGAAATTCTTAAAGACGAATTCAAGATTCATGCCCGAGCTGTTTTTACTTTAAAGGACAAAAAGGACTTTTTTGAGAGCTTCCTCAAGCGACTGAGGCAGGAAAGAAGAGCTTTTCAAATTCAGGCCCGAAAATTGGCCGAAACGGGAATGGTAGCCGTTGAAGCAGCTGGCGGACTTGATGCTTTCAGCCGAAAGGGTAGTGGCCCGGCAGGTCTTTTTCTGAAAGCGATTGACGGGGATTTTACTATTTCCGATACCCGGAGGTCTGCAGCAGGGGACCTATCCAAGTGGCTTACCAAAGAAAGCAACAAAGATCCACTGCTGATCACTGCCTGTCAGGAGGGGATTTTTCCGGCCTATGAGGCCTTGATCGAGCACATTGACCAGGGCCTTGAGGCGTACACTTCTATCAACGAAGTATATCGGTATTTTTATACGTTTGGCATCTTGTCAGCAATCAATGACGAAATGCAGGAATACCGGGATGGTAATGACGTCATGCTAATTGCGGATTTACCTGATTTTCTCCGGCAAATTATTGACACAAGTGATACACCTTTCATTTACGAAAAGGTCGGAAGTATATTTCAACATTACCTGATTGATGAGTTCCAGGATACGTCGCTATTTCAATGGAATAATTTCAACCCACTTGTGAAAAACGCTGTGGATTCAGGTGATCGCAGTATGATAGTTGGCGATAGCAAGCAGTCAATTTATCGTTGGCGGGGTGGCGATTGGAGGCTGCTCAATAGTCAGGTTAAAGCCGAGATCGGGGACTATCAAACCGAGGAATTTCAGCTTGTTTCCAACTGGCGTAGCGCTGCGCAGCTTGTAACCTTTAACAACTGGCTATTCTCCTCGATTTCTGACGTTACGAAAGCGCATTTTCCGGAACTTGAAGGTAGTGAGAGCTTACATGAAATATTGAATGTTTACCAGGCCGCCGAACAAATACCTGAACGGACAGAATCCGGAGGTCTTGTAGAAATTTCATTTTTGGAGGGTGGTCCAGGCTGGAAGAAAGACGCAATTCAACGAACCATCGGCATTGTCGAGCATGTTCAACGTCAGGGGTATGAATTGCGGGATGTGGCCATTTTGACTCGCACTTTAGGGGAGGGAAAACTTATTGCAGACGCATTTATGAACCACAAAAAGTCAGGAGAGGCGGATGTCTCACTGAAATATGATGTGGTCAGCTCCGAAGCACTTTACCTCTACTCGAGCCATGTCGTGCAATTTATTATCAGCCTGATCAAATGGCTCCGAGATGAAGAAGACAAGATCGTGCTAGCGGAATGGGCATTTGAATACCGAAGGTTTATCCAGGCCGATTCACTACTGACGGACGAGGCCATTTTCTTCAATGTGATGGAATGGAGGAAGTGGGCCCCGAAGGCCTTTGTTAATGGCAAAGATCAGCTTAAGACCTTGCCGCTTTATGAGATGATAGAAAACATCATCCAGCTTTTCGAGTTAAATGAAATCCACAGCGAGATCACTTATTTACAAGGATTTCAAGATGCCGTTTTGGATTATAGTAAGAAGGAGCGCGGTGATATTCCTTCATTTCTGGAATGGTGGGAGAATGTGCGGAAAGACCGGGCAATACAGATCGCCGATGAAAACAACGCCATTAAAATCTTGACCATCCATAAAGCCAAGGGATTGGAATTCCCCATCGTCATTGTGCCTTTCCTCAGTTGGAAGTTGGATCATGACACCTACAGTCAGCAAGAGATACTTTGGGTGGCCGCCGACGGAGCAGAACCGCTTTCCGAGTTACCGGTAATTCCACTTCGGTATTCGTCGAAATTGAAAGATACCTATTGGAAAGGCCGATACTGGCAAGAGAAGTTAGCCGCTTACCTCGATGCTTTAAATATGCTCTATGTGTCGCTGACCAGGCCGGTTACGTCGTTATTTGCTTTTGGAGCTATGCCGAAAACAAACCGCCTTGCCGATGTGGGGGATTTGTGCTTTCAATTGATCCAGGCACATGCTGATTGGCAGCCCAAGGACGGGAAACTCGTGATTGGAGCACTTCCGGAGGCGACCGAAAAATTGAGAGAAAACCTGGAACGGAAACTTGACCGATATGAAAGTCAGCCCTGGCGCGGAAAAGCTGCCATTCAAATGAAAGGTGCGGCAGCATTGAGCGATCGGGACTGGGAAAGCCAGCGTGCAGGGGTGGATATTCATGGTTTGTTAGCAGGAATCAGAACCATTGAGGAGGACTTTCCGGAAGACGACATCAAAGAGATCGTTTATAACCCGGAAGTAAGGCCATTTTTTGAGCATGTTGACGAAGTGAGGAGAGAGGTGCCCGTTATTCTACCAGGGGGTAAATATTATCGCATTGACCGAATGGTTAAAAAAGGGGACGTCTGGTACGTTATAGACTTCAAGACAGGATCGGTCAGCAATAAGGATGAAATGCAAGTAAGAAACTACCTGGATATCCTTGGCCAAATGGGTTATGAGAAGTTGAAAGGCCTTTTGATCTACACGAACCCGATTTTGGTAAAAGAAGTAGCCTGACCTGCCTGGAATATAAGATTTAGCTAAAAGGAATCGAGTTTTAAGCGCCGGGAATTGAGAACCGAAAAACGTCTGTTAAATTCGCCGAATCGACTACTCCTTTCCATTTTCCAAGTGCAAAAACAAAAGCACAAATTCATGATCAAGTATTCACTTTTACTTTTTACGATCCTTTTCACTTTTAGCAGTTTTTGCCAAATCAACGAAGAAGCTCAGGATGCTTTTATTGAGCGATTCGCTCGGCTCAACGAGTGGCCTGAGGACAAGGTACGGGAAATCATTCTATCCGCCACATACCAACAGGAGATCATCGATAAGATGAATCGTCCGGCCGAAGGGATGCCCTGGTACCGCTATCGTCGAATTTTTATGACCGATGAGCGGGTAGCTGCGGGTGTCGACTTCTACCGCAAACATGCAACCACCCTGCAAAGAGTGAGTGAGCAGTCGGGAGTTCCGGTGAGGGTTATTTTGGGCATTTTAGGTGTGGAGACCTACTTTGGTCAGCGCAAAGGCAGCTATAAAGTGCTGGATGCCCTTGCTACACTCGCATTTGGCTATCCCAAACGTAGCCGTTTTTTTACCAGGGAGTTGGAGGAATTTTTGATATTGTCAGAGGAGGAAGATCTTACCGTAGATAAAATCGAAGGGAGCTATGCAGGAGCCATTGGCTATTGTCAGTTTATGCCCAGCAGCTACCGGGCGTATGCCAAGAGTTTTGACGAGGGTGGTACACGCGACCTGGCTAATTCCCCCGAAGACGCCATTGCCAGCGTGGCCAATTACCTCAAGGTACACCGGTGGAAAAAGGGAGAAGGGATAGCTTCGGGAATTCTGCCAGGACAAGGAGCCACGTCCCCGGGTACAAGTAAAATGAAACCTTCAAAAACCATCGCCGCTTATGAGGAAATGGGTTTTATGCCCACAGAAGAATTAGCGCCTGCTACCACGGTATCCTTTATCGAGTTCGAATTAGAATCCGGAGAGGAATACTGGTTTGGTCTCCACAATTTTTATGTGATCACTCGATATAATCACAGCCCACTTTATGCCATGGCCGTCTATCAACTGGGTGAGGAGATATGGGAGCAGGTGAAACGTAATGGCTGACAGAACATTTCCCTGGAATAGAGTTTTTGGCCGATTTGGGTATCACAGGTTACATTTGATCTCCAATGGCAATTCTCAGATTTTTGTTTAAAATGGTTCTTTGGATAATCGGTATCATCGTACTTTTTGCAGTTGGGGTAACAATTTTCATCAAAACCGCTCCACAATTTGGAGCGATCCCGTCAGAGGAACGACGCACGGAACTTAATAACTCACCTAACTACGATGGAACCCTATTTAAAAATCAGGTCGAGACAAACCTCGACATGGGACTTGGTAAGGTTCCTGGACTCTTGAAAGAATATATCTGGAACACTACCCAAAAAGCGCCCAATAGCCCCTTACCGGTGAAGTGGAAGCAAGGCAGCACCACTTCCAACGACACGTCAGCTTATCTTACCTGGTATGGACACTCGGCTATGCTGTTGGAGATGAGTGGTAAAAAAATACTGATTGACCCCATGCTGGGACCCGCTAGTTCCCCGGTTTCTTTTTTGACGAAGCGGTTTCCCTATCAGCAGGCTATTCCACTGGAAGAAGTAAAGGATGTAGATGCAGTGATCATATCCCACGACCACTATGACCATCTGGATTATTTTTCGATCACGAGAATCCATACGCATGTGGCGCATTTCTACACACCCTTAGCAGTAGGTGAACATTTGAAACGGTGGGGCGTACCAGCGGAGAAGATCACAGAGTTAGATTGGTGGGAAAGCGCCGAACTGGAGGGGGTAAAATTGACCGCTGCACCCGCCAGGCACTTTTCTGGTCGCCGGTTTGGGGACAGAAATTTTACACAGTGGGCCTCCTGGATCATCCAGGGTAGCCATCAAAACGTCTACTTCAGTGGAGACGGAGGGTACGCCAAGCACTTTAAGGAGATTGGTGAAAAATATGGGCCTTTCGATTTTGCCATGGTCGAGTGCGGCCAATACAATGAAAGGTGGGCGGATATTCACATGTTTCCTGAGGAAACGGTGCAGGCAGGCGTAGATGTGGGGGCGAAGGTAATATTCCCGGTGCACTGGGGTGCTTTCAACCTGGCCTTACATGACTGGCGAGATTCGATATTGCGAGCAAAGGCTGCCAGCGAAGGAAAACCGGTTGAGGTAGTCCATCCTTACATTGGGTATCGCTTTGAGATAACTCAGGAGCAACCTCAAGAGCCCTGGTGGGAGAGTGATAGTCCCTAACCTGATTCCAGTTCATCAAGTTTTTGTTGAATGATCTTCTTTTCGGCTTCCAGTGGTGCGTTGGTGAGAGCCGCTTGGAAAAATGTGAAGGCCTGACCGCTATCCACCGGTTTGTGCAATTCCCCCATCAGGGCCTGATAAAGATAGTTTTCGCGAAGGCTCTCTGCACGCGCAAGAAACTCGATAGCCTCCTGAGCACCCCTTGCCTTATTGAGCACGAAGGCGAAATTCAGGTATGTAACCGGGTCCTTTTTTAAGTTCAAAAGCTTATCAAATAGCGCTAACATCCCAGACCACTTTTCATCTATGTCTGGCAGCGTGTGCAGGTAAGCGATGGCAGCTTCCAGTTGGTAGGTGCTTTCCATCGCATCAATATCGAGGTACTGCATGTAGCCAATGCCACGTTGGATAAGCTCCTGATTCCAGCGTGACCGGTCTTGTCTTGCCATGGGAATTAGATCCCCCAGGTCGTTGATGCGACTTTCAAACCTGGAAGTATGCAGACACATCAGGGCAAGTAAGGCACAGATATCTCTATTGTCGGGTAGTTGGGCTTCATGTAGCAACAGACCAAGTCTCATGGCCTCCAGGCATAGGTCTTTTCGGATCACCGTTTCGGTGCTGCTGGAGTGATACCCCTCGTTGTACAGCAAATAGATCGTCTTTAGGACACTGGCTATTCGTGGTTCGAGATTTTTACCACTTGGGATTTCGAGCTTGATACCTGCTTTTCGTATTTTGTCTTTGGCACGATACAGCCGCTTGTTGATCACTTCTTCGTTGGTCAGAAAGGCTCTGGCGATTTCCGCAGCGGAAAATCCCCCCAGCGTTTTCAGTGCCAAAGCCACCTGTGCATCCATGGGTATGGCTGGGTGACACACCGCAAAAAGCATTTGCAGTTGGTTATCTTTTATCTCATAGAAAGCTTTTTCCAAATGTGCAGTAATGGTATACTCTACCGGTATGGCGGTCTTGAGATTGGTATCAACCCGACGCTTAACTTGCTCTCTTCGCAGATAGTCGGTGGCCTTGTTTTTGGCTACAGTATATAACCAACCTTGAGGATTGTCAGGGACTCCATTAAATTTCCAGTTTTCAAAAGCTTGAATAAAGGTGTCCTGGACAATGTCCTCGGCTACCTCCAACTTTTCGAATCCAAGCAATTTGGTCAATACGGCAGTCATCTTTCCCGACTCCTGCCGGAAAAGATGATCAATATTTGGGGTCTTGTGCGATGATTCTTCCGTCACTCTTCCATCGGGAAGTTTGCTACTTTTCGTATCTCGACGGACCCGCCCTCATCCAGGATCATGGGGCAGCCTCGGGCTGTTTCCAGCGCATGGTCCATGTCTTTGGCTTTGAAGACCAGGTAACCAAGTACGAACTCTTTTACTTCAGCATAAGGTCCATCTGTTTGACTGCTTTTTGTCAAGAACATCCCATCCCTTTCGAGAGGTGCCGTAGAAACAAAGCGGCCTTCTTCCGCAATGCCTTTTATCCAATTTTGCCAAATGGGAATGGACTTTTCCATTTCCTCAGGGGAGGAGGAATAAGGTTCCGCGGGGGCTAGATTTCTAAAGAGGAGCATGAATTCTTCCATGTGTTCGTAGATTTTATATTCGAAATTTAAACTTAGACGATTTGCCTCGCATGTTTTGGACCAGTGAATTGACATTTTTTTAAATAAATGGAGAGACTACATTCGCGATATGCAGTCATTTATCCAGGAAGTCGCCCAAAAGATTTATGCTACACATAGCGGACAGCTGGATAAAGTAGAAGTCGTTTTTCCCAACCGAAGGGCTGGACTTTTTTTTAGAAAGGAGCTCGGAGCGCTTATCGACCAGCCGGTGTGGATGCCGTCGATTACCAGCCTGGAGGACTTCATTCTCTTCAGGTCAGGGTTTCGAAAACTCGATACACTGGAGGCTGTATTCCTGCTTTATGAAGTATACAAGAAGCACCAATCCAGAGAAGAGACTTTTGATAATTTCTTTTTTTGGGGAGAAATGATCCTACGGGATTTTGAGGAGATTGACCATTATCAAGTCAATGCGGATAACCTTTTTACAAGCATCAAGTCTCAAAAAGAATTGGATGAGCAGTTTTATTTCCTGGATGAAGAGGAAAAGAGAATAATCCAATCCTTCTGGCGTACGTTTTTGCCGGAGGCTTCCAAGTCGCAGGAGCAATTTCTTGCCACCTGGAAATTGCTCAAACCGATCTATCATGAATTCCGGCAAATGCTTATCGATAAGCGATTAGGTTATGGTGGGCTGATCTATCAACAATTTCTGGCTGCGATCGAGGAAAAAAAGGTATTCTTCGACAAACAGATCTACCTGGCGGGTTTCAATGCGCTTACCATGAGCGAAGAGGGAATCATTAAAAATCTGGTTGAAAACGGTGCCAGGATGATTTGGGATGTGGACGCCTATTACCTTAAGGATCCTAAGCAAGAAGCTGGTGTTTTTCTAAGACAATATGCTGCTGACCCTACGTTGAAATCTACCTTCCCTGACATAGTTCCAGCCAAAATAAAGGATCTGAAGAAGATCGAAGCAACTGGTGTTTCACTGGAAGTAGGACAGGCCAAGGCCATGGCGGAGCATCTGCGGGCTTTGATTTCCAGGCAGGATTTTGTGCCAAACGAAACTGTAATTGTCCTGCCCAATGAGTATATGCTGTTTCCGGTATTGCATTCGTTGCCGGAATCGATTACTGATGTCAATATTACCATGGGCTATCCGCTCAAGGATACGCCAGTATTCAGCCTTTTGGAAAGCTTGCTAATACTACAATCTTCCAAGCGATCGAGTGTGGTGCATGGTTTTTCTTATTACCACAAGCCGGTCACAGAAGTATTGGAACACCCCCTGGTTAGGCCAATTGCTGGCAAACAGGCGATAGCTTTTGTCGCTGATGTAAAAAAACGTAACCTGATTTTTATTTATCAAGATGAACTACCGGCGGATAAGGAGGTACTGGCGACGCTCTTCCAGGAACCTGAAGATCCATTTCTCTATCTGCAGCAGGTGTTGCAGATGCTTCATGACAAGTGGTCTGACCGTGGGCATGACTTGGAGCTGGAGTTCATAAGCCGTTACTATCAGCATATCGACAAGCTGCGAGAGCTCATGGGGGATCGTTCTGAAGGCCTTGGTTATGACTTTTTGATCAGACTGTTCCGACGTTTCGCCAGAAGTCTAAAAGTACCTTTTACCGGGGAGCCGCTGCAAGGTTTGCAGATCATGGGTGTTCTGGAAACAAGAAATCTGGATTTCAAGAATGTATTCATTTTGAATATGAATGAGGACAGCTGGCCTGCAACCCCTAAGCGTGGGTCGTTTATTCCTTATAATGTTCGAAAGGCTTTTGAGTTGCCAGTCTTCGAGCATCAAGATGCCATTTACGCTTACCTCTTCTATCGCTTACTTCAGCGCGCTGAAAATGTGCAAGTTTATTACAATACCGTATCGGAATTTAATGTCAACGGGGAAATAAGCCGATTCATTCAGCAGTTAGCATTCGAGTCAACAATCGAAATTAAGAAGAACATACTGGCCAATCCTATTGAGATTGATCCGCCGAAGGACATTCTGATCCAGAAAGACGCTGATGTCATGAGTAGATTAGAACGTTATCTGGTTAAGGAGAATGAGTGGACACCTCGGCTAACACCATCGGCGCTGGATACTTACCTCTATTGCAGATTACGGTTTTATTTCAAGTACGTGGAGCAATTATACGAGCCAGAAGAACTGCAGGAGGAGCTTGGTCCCATGGTTTTTGGAAATATTCTTCACGACACTATGGAGATTCTTTATGCGAATCTGATCAAGAAGCAAAAACGAGATATTGTAGATCCCAACGACTTTTTCGGTTTGGAAGCAGATATAGATGGTGCTGTCAACCGAGCTTTCATCCAACACTACAATGTCAAAAATGAAAAGAAATTCAAACTGGAAGGTCGCAATGTGATAGCGGCGGAGATCATAAAAAAAACTGCCCGCCAAATCCTGAAAGTCGATCAAAAATACGCGCCTTTCAAAATATTGGGCCTCGAAACCAGTACGAAGGATGGATATGTGGTAGACTTCCCAATCAATGTAAATGGGACAACTCTGGAAGTTGGGATCAAGGGTAAAATTGATCGCTTAGACCTGAAGGAGGGTACGGTCCGGGTTATTGATTACAAAACAGGAAAGGATTCCAGAGAATTTGTGACGCTGGAGTCGCTCATCGACAGGGAGGATGAGAAACGGAATAAGGCAGCGTTTCAGGTGTTTTTCTATAGCTATCTTTTTTACAAAACCTATAAGGGAAACTATGACCGGATCGAACCGGGACTCTTTAATAGCAGAGACCTTTTCGAAACCGATTTTCAGTGGCAAATTGTAGAAAAACCCGGACGCAAAGCGCAACAAGTTTTTGAATTCCGCGACTATCTTGAATCGTTCGAAGAAACCATCTCAAAGCTGTTAGGCGAACTATTCGATCCTGCCATACCATTTGACCAGGTCACTGATGTTAAAAAATGCAGATGGTGTCCGTACAGCGGAATATGTGGAAGGAGTTAGTTAAAGTGTTACTTTAAGTCCTATGGGCGAATAGTGCCTGTTTATCGACAAAATCCGCCTGTTTATCTTAAAGAATTGGCTTGACTTGTAGCAACTGCTATATTCGTATGATACGCCAATGCCCCATAGACATGAAAACGCTTCTGACACTTTTAATGGCCAGTCTCATCCTCGTTTGTTATGGACAAAACTTCCAGAATGTCAATGAGACCAAGAAAGAGTACATCAAAGAACATCATATCCAAGATGTTGAGAATATTGTGCATCAGCTGGCGCAAAGCAAGCAGTTCCTCGAGGTGCTTTTAAAGAGCGGCCACCAGTTTGACCTGGACAAGATCGATTTGAAGAGAAAAGATGTAAAAGTTGGGGAGGATATCGATCTATTTGTAAAACACATCAGCGAGCATCAAACATTCACTATGATGCTACTTCCTATCAGTTTTTATAGCCTCAATGTTTATGACACGATTTTGTTTACCTCCCTGGAGGTCACCGATGAGTGGCTGGAAGGTACTTTTCAGGTAGAAATAGGCGACCAGGAGTCAAAAGAAAAACTGTTGGCGAAAGAAGGTCATAGAATGCTCGAGCAGCACATTCTGGGTCAGGCCTCCAGTTTGTTAGACCTCTCTGGTATGGGTGAGGTGGAAGTTAACCTACATGAATCTTATGTGTCTGGCAGTCACATCACACTGAATGTGTCCGAACTGGATCAGGAGGAAAAAAAGGCTGTTCGGAAGTCCTGGGGCTTGCTAAAGAAAGTGCTTACACATAATGTAAATATGAATGTAGAGCTGAACGCCTATGTTTTCGGTGTAGACGACATGGATGTCAGTTTCGCCAGTCGAAATACCGTCAAGCACTTCAAAGCCAATCCGGCCAACGTTTTTCAGCGACATCATTTCCTGGAAACATCTGGAAGTCGTTAAGATGGTTCGAGTTTCATCAGAATGTCAGTCTGATGATCGCTTCCGAGCCAGAACGAATGCTTGCCAAAGGGCACGAATCCGTTTCGTTTGTAAAATTTGATCGCCCCGAAATTTTGGTCCCAAACACCTAGCCACAAGGGATCGAAACCATCCGCTTCCGCTTTGGTGATGCAGAAATCAATGAGTTTTTGTCCAAGGCCTTTGTTTTGATGCTCTTGGCTTACGTAGATGCGCTCAATTTCCAAGCCATTTGGGAACAGGTCTTCGTTTTGGGCCTTCCCTTTGTTCAGTTTCAAGTAACCCATCGGATTGTCATCCTGATCGACAAGGAAGTAAAACCAGCTTTCGGGGTTGGAGAACTGCCGTAATAGGTGATCATCCTGAAGGTGAGAAGCCCGGTATTGATCCATGTTCTCCTGGGTATTGGCAGGGCCAAATGCGGTGATAAACGTCTCTCTTATTAGGTCGAACAGTCTATCGGTTTCAGTGTTTTTGACAATTCTTATGTCCATTTAGCTGCGTGATCTTTCTTCGAAATTATGATTATTATTAACTTCATACCATCACCTTAAATTTTTTTTAAAATGCCTAAGATGCACGTCTCAAGATCCGCCACCATCGCAGCGCCGATCGATAAAATTTATACCACACTCAATGACTTCAATAACTGGCGAGCCTGGTCTCCCTGGCTTATCCAGGAGCCTGAAGCGAAGGTTACCGTCGCTGATGACAGCAAATCTTATGGTTGGGAGGGAAATCGGATAGGTGCTGGCGAAATGAAAATTACCAGTGAGGAAGAGAAAAAGAGCATTAACTATGATCTCACTTTTTTGAAACCTTGGAAGTCACACGCGAAGGTCCGGTTTGAGTTTGCTGAGAAAGACGGGGGTGTGGAGGTTACGTGGCTCATGGATAGCAGTTTACCGATTTTCATGTTCTGGATGAAAAAAATGTTTGAAGGCTTTATAGGAATGGATTATGAGCGGGGCTTGAATATGTTGAAGGAGCTAATGGAAACCGGTAATGTGTCGAGCAAAGTTGATATCAAGGGAAGTACGATGTTCCCAGGGTGTAAGTATGTGGGTGTCACCACAAGCTGTGCCATGGACGAAATTGGTCCAAAAATGGAACAGGACTTGGCAGGACTCGGCAAATGGGCAGCCGATAACGCCGAAATTGTGGCTCAGCCTTTTACTGTGTACCATAAGTGGGATATGGTAAAAAAGAGGGTAGAATATACGTCAGCTATTCCGGTGAAGGAATTCCCGGCGAACCTACCGTCTCAATATAAGAAAGGCGAATTAGCCGAAATGCATACCTATTGCGTCAGTCACACGGGAAACTATGAGCATCTGGGGAATGCCTGGAGCACTGGAATGAACCTACAGCAAAATAAAGCCTTCAAGTCCAGTAAGAAGCAACATCCTTTTGAAGTGTATGTTTCCGATCCAGTGGAGGTTGCCCCCAAGGACATAGTAACCGAAATACATTTTCCGATCAAGTAGGTCTGGCAAGAATTTTGCCCGGAAACGCTAAAGACTTATCGCATGAGGTGGCCATTGTTTTTAGCGTTTTTTGTTTTGTTCGCTTGCTCGGGAGATGATTCCGAGGAGGTAGATTGTTCTTTGATCGATTGTCCAATTGGCTTTAAAGACATTACTTTTCAATTGACAGAGAATAACGAACCTGTCGCTATCGGGGAAGAGCTGTCAGTTACCAACAGACAAGGTATTGAGGCCTATGTTCGCGAGCAATCCGAGTTTTTATTTGAATTGCAAGTGGCCAACTTTGATACTTTGCTCGTCGTTTTTGGGGATTTTGAAATCGAGATGTTCGGCTCTTTTGTGGAGACAGGTGCCGGCATCTGTGGTTGTGGAGCGTTTGAGTTTCAATCGTTAACCATCGGCGAGGCAATCACATGCGAAGATGAGGCTTGCGATGAGATTCAGGAAATTGCTATAAACTAAAGGCTGTTATTTGGTGCAGTTGCTGATGGCCCTGAGTATTTACAGATAAGAATTGCTTATCCAGAAAAGCTAAAGTCGACTGCAGGTAGCGCTCCTTCTCCGACGAAATACTTTGGGCGTGTTCAGCGTCATGAAAAACCAAGATTTTGGAGAACACATTTGCTTTGGCTTGCATCGCTTCGGTCATTTCGACCGGGGTATACTTGTCCGGGTCTGCGGCAATGAATAGAATCTCATCGCAGTTATAACAATGACTAATAGCACTTTCAAAATTGGCATACCGGGCATAGCTTGGCACTATTTTATAAAGGAACCGCAGCATTTTGGCGGCGAATGGGTAGTGTACCCAGAATGCCGGCAAGTTAGTTGCGCCACTTTCGAGAATAGCCGCCTGAAATGGGTTGTTTTCCTGACCTAAAATCACAGACCCCCAATTGGCACCAAATGAAACTCCATGTAGTGCAAGTGGTACGCCAGGAAAGAGCGACTTGGCGTAGTTGGCGACAACTTCCAAATCGTGATGATAGTAGAAACTACCCATAGAACTCTCCCCAAAGCCGTTGAAGTCAAATACGACAACATTGTAGCCGTTCTTGAGTAAAAATTCCGCATGACCTGTTTTAAGAAATTCCCCCTTGGCAGGCTTTCCCATTTGATGGGCTAGTACGATGGTGGCCTTGTTAGCTCTTTGAGCCTCCTGTGTCCAAACCATGATCTTCCCCCCGGAAGGTGAATCTATCACCTGTTTTCTCCACAAGAAATCATAGTCAATTGGGTTTCGCCAGGGCACCATGAACCTACCGAAGAATGGCTTTTTAGTGAGTCTGTGAAATAAGCTTGTCATTTTATTGAACGATTGTTTAATAATGTATAAAAAAATTATTCTAGCACCTTGTCCAGTGCTTTTTCCAGGTAGGTGCGATCTTCAAAAACTTGCATGAGCATAATGCTACCCTCCACCTGTGCTACGGCATGAGTTGCCTTTTCCAGCGCTTCTTGTTCTTCCAGTCCGGACTTGATGTAGAGCTGTTGCATGGCCGTTACCCATTGGCTGAAGAAGGTTCGCACGAGTTGTCGGAATTCTTTGTTGCACTGGGCTGATTCCAAGGCGGTATTACCCATGATGCAGCCTCCCTGTTCGTCGAACATCTCAAGCGCCTTTTTCTTAAATAGCTGCTTTTTTTCAGCAAGCGGGCGATTTCCTTCTTGCAGCTTTTTGAAAAAGAGGTAACTGAAATAGGAATTAACCTTCTTCAAGACACCCTTCATCAGGGCTTCCTTATTTGGATAATAGTGATAGAAGTTGCCTTTTGTCAAGCCACAGGCATCGGCCAGGTCTTGCATAGAAGTACCATAGTACCCCTGCGACCGAAATACAGCAATACACTTATTGATAAGTTCGTCTTCCGTTATTTTTTGCAAGGGCATACGTAAATATACTAAACGATCGTTTAATATCTTCTGTAAGCGTCAGGCAGTGTGTCGGTATTGAGTGATTTACAGGCTACTTTCTGTTTTAGTGCCTACCTCTCGGATGACTTTCAAGAGAAAATCAACATTTTCTTTTTGTAAGCGATGGTTGATCAGGCAGGCTCGGATTACGGGGTGTCCCTGGAGTTGGGTGCCGGTAATAAAGACCCTACCATCCAGTTCCAGGGCAGGAATAATTTGAGTGTTTAGCCTATCTATTGTTTCCTGGTCATGACCACCCCTTCCTAAGTAGGTAAAACATACAACACCAAGCGTGGCGTTAGATTTCAACGAGAAGTCTGTTGCTGATTGCACCTGATCAGCCAGGTGCCTGGTGAGACTCAAGTCTTTGGCGATCATTTGGCGGAGTAAATCTGCGCCGTACACTTTGAATGACATCCAGATCTTTAAGGCTTTTGCGTTGCGAGACAGCTGAAATTGATACTCATTAAAATCGACGCGCTCATCAGCGGATATATCAGACGAGAGGTAGGACGCTTTTTTGTAATAAGTCTTTTTGAAACTCGACCAGCTTTTTACGAGAACGCAACCTGCTTCGAAGGGTTGATATAGCCATTTGTGGAAGTCCAGTGCGATGGAATCAGCTTGTTGCATGCCTTCATACGATGGTCGCTTCTCATGCACGGAGGCCGCCAGGGCGCCATAGGCACCATCCACATGAAACCACATGTCGTATTTTTTCGCAATTGAGGCAAGAGCTCCCAGCGGGTCTATCGCTCCAGTATTGACGGTGCCCGCATTTCCTATCACGCAAAAAGGCCTGATGCCATTCTCTTTATCCGCTTCAATTTGAAGTTCAAGTTGCTGGAGGTCAATGGTGAAATCGTCCGTGACTGAAATTTTCCGCAGCTGGTTAGCCCCGATTCCGAGCATATCCACGCTTTTGTCAACGCAACTGTGCGTTTCGGTCGAACAGTAGACAGCTAGAGGTGCCATCGCAAATAGGCCCCTTTCTCTGACACCCTCTGCTTCGAACGTAATATTCCTGGCGACTGTAAGGGCCGTAAGATTTGCAGCTGATCCACCGCTGACCAGCACACCTGCTGCGTTAGGTTCGTAGCCAATAAATTGGGCCGCCCATTTGACTACCAGTTGCTCCATTTCGCTTATGACTGGAGCTAGGTGCCACTTACCAACGTTTTGGTTGATGGTGCTAGCTAGCAATTCCGCCAAAATGGATATCTGGGTTCCGCCGGCCATAACGTAGGCATACATGTTCGGCCCCATGTTCATCGTGGCGGTTTTCACCACCTTCTCCTTGGTCACCGCAAGCACTTCCTCCGGGTCACTGCTGGCCGTTGGAAGTTCTTCTTCCAGCCAGGAGCGGATTTCTAGAGGCGTCAGACCACTGAAGGCTTTGTCCGTGACCATGGTGCTAAATTTTTCCAACACAATGTCCCGGCATTGGTCCAGTAGTGCTGCGAATTCAGCTGCAGGTAAATCCAGGCTGCCGCTAAGAAGTTTGTTCTTGGTACTCATTCAAGGTTCTGGTTTTGAAGTCCTGCTCCGCAAGACGGCTTTCAAGTTTTTCTAACATATCAAGGACCTCCAGCCCTTCGCATAGTTTCTGGTTTGAACGGGTACCCGCCTGCCAGATAGCCTCTAATCGTGGCAGTTCTTTGCTTGCCTTACCCGTCAACTCGAGCAATTGGCTGCGTCGATCCTTTTCATTGCTGGTGCCAATGAGGTACCCAGCAGCCTTCATTTTGTTGATAATGGCTATCACCGATGGATGGGAGAGCCCAAGTCTCTTGGCGACCTCTGTCACGGCCATGGGGCCAGACTTTTTCAAGAGAAGTAAGATCATGTACCAATTCGGCTCAATATCCAGCTGCAATTGCTTGTACATTTCCCTGCCAGAGTGGATCATGCGATCACTGACGCGCTTTAATCTTGAAGAAATGGCGAGAAATCCTAATTCCTCCAGAAAATCGTCTTTCATGCTGTAAATATATGTAGTTAACTACGTAAATAAAATTTCAATTATATTATCCTAATGGAAGGCAAGGCACTTTTATATATATTCGTCAGATTACCTAACCAAACAAGAAATTGAATAATAGGCTCATACTTCTTATCACCTGTGTGGCGGCGCTGGGCGGTTTGCTTTTTGGCTATGATACTGGCGTAATCAACGGCACCCAATTTTACTTTAGCAAGTACTTTGAACTGGAACCAGCCATGAAGGGGTGGGTCGTAAGCAGTGCGTTGCTTGGTTGTTTTTTCGGAGCGCTTATTGCTGGCCCGGTGAGTAATGCGATTGGTAGGAAACAAAGCCTTATTATTTCTGCTATTTTATTTACCCTGTCTGCCTGGGGTTCAGGTCTACCGCTGTTTTTACCGCAATCCATTCCTTTGTTGGTATTCTTCAGAATCATTGGTGGATTGGGTATCGGAGTAGCCTCGATGAACGCGCCCATGTATATCGCTGAAATTGCGCCAGCGGACCGTCGGGGCAATTTGGTTAGTTACTATCAACTGGCTATCGTAATTGGCTTTTTCGTTGTTTTCCTGGCGACTTATTTCATCGGTGGGGGAGACACTTCGGTTTTGAGTGCTGCGCAAGTGGCAGAACTACAGCAATACAATATTGACTATGGATGGCGGGTGATGTTCTGGTCGGAATTATTGCCCTGTCTACTTTTCTTAAGCCTTTTGTTTATAGTCCCCAGAAGTCCCAGGTGGCTGGCTATGAAAGGGAGGAATGACGAGGCGCTAGAAGTTTTAAGCCGAATTCATGGAGCAGAGGCTGCCAAGCATGAGCTTGAGGAGACCCGAACTTCCATTCAGTCGGCACAATCCAGTTCAAAAGTGTCCGCATTTGCTGCAGGTGTGCTCCCAATAATTGTAATTGGGTCGCTGCTTTCGATATTCCAACAGTTTACCGGTATAAACGCCGTGTTGTACTACGGTGCTGATATTTTCGAACAGGCATTGGGCATTGGACAGGACCAGGTGCTACAACAGCAGGTGTTGCTGGCTGGGGTTAACTTCCTCTTCACTTTCGTGGCAATGTTCACCGTCGATAAATTAGGTCGTAAGCCCTTGATGCTCATTGGTTCGGTCGGAATGATTGTGGGTTTCCTGATGCTGGGAATTACGCTAATGACCCAAAATGTTGGTCTTCTTTCATTGATTGGAGTACTACTTTTTATTGGCTCCTTTGCCATGTCTCTTGGGCCTGTAACCTGGGTGATCCTGGCGGAAATGTTCCCTAATAAAATCCGAAGTATGGCCATGTCGGCGGCGGTAGCTGCACAATGGGCAGCCAATTATTTGGTATCTCGTTCCTTCCCTATTGTGGCGGAAAGCGAAATGAATAAAGGGGAAACGTGGAACCTGTCTTTGCCATATTTCATTTTTTCCGCATTCATACTATTGTTGATCTTATTTACACTCAAATACATCCCTGAAACTAAAGGGAAGACCCTGGAGGACCTGGAAGGTGTGTGGTCCGAGAAGTACGGGGAAATCAAAGGATAGCGTAGCTAGGATGCCAGTAGGTCATCTATCAATTCCTTGGCATTTTCCTTTGCCATTTGGCTTGGGTTGTTGCCGCCGATCATGCCAGCGATGTTGGTGATCCGCTCCTCTTCGTTCAGCAGCCTTATGCGACTTATCGATCTTTCGGTGCTATGATCTTTGTATACCGTATAATGCGCGTCAGCTCCGGCCGCAAATTGTGGAAGGTGGCTAATCGCCAGGACCTGATGATTTTTGGACATTTTCCGCATGAAACCAATCATTTGACGGGCTACTTCACCTGAAACTCCCGTGTCGATTTCATCAAAAATGATTGTAGGAAGTGCTGTCTTATCAGCTACCAGATACTTCAGTGCAAAGATCAATCGGGAAAACTCTCCGCCGGAAGCAACTTCTTTGACAGGCTGTAAGGACGTGCCTTTGTTGGCAGTAAACCAAAACTCTACATTATCTACACCGTTCGGTCCTGGTTCCACAGTTCCGACCCGGATGTCCACGGTGCCATTTTCAATCCCAATGCTTCTGATGACTTCCTCTATCGCCTTTGATAATAAAGCCGATGATTTTTTCCTGGAGGTCGAAAGCTTGGTGCCGCATGCCATCACGTGCTTGTGAGCGACTTCCTTTTCTTTGGTGAGGTGAGCGATTTTGTTTTCAATGTCGGATAGATCAGCGAGCTCCGTCGATAGTGCTTCCTGTACGCGCAGCAAGCCCTCGATAGTGGATTCTCCATGTTTTTTCTGCAACCGAAATATCATGTCCAGCCGATCTTTCACCTCTTGAAGTCGGTTGGGGTCATGAACGACTTGGTCGTTTTCAGTTGAAATTTCGTCTACCAGATCTCGGATTTCAATAGCCGTACTTTGAAGTCTTTCGTAAATTTTCTGGTAATTGTTATTGTAGGAGGTGATCCTGCTCAACTGACTCATAACCTCCTGCAGTTGGTTGAGAATGGATGACTCGCTTTCGTCAATCAGGTAGCCGACGTTAGTCAGTCGCTCCTTTATTTCCTCGGCATTTTCGAGCGTCTGTGAGATTGTGGTAAGTCGCTCCTCCTCATCGGCTGTAAGATTTGCATCCTCCAACTCTTTCAGAATGAACTGTTGGTAGTCCAGTTCTTTAGCCGCTAACGAGGCTTTTTTGGTCAGTGATTCAAGTTCCTGCTGGGTTTCATTGAACTTTTTGTAGGCAAGGGCATAATTGGCTAGCAGGTGCTGGTGCTGTGAAAAGTGATCGAGTATGCGCAATTGGTAAATATTGTTGCCAAGATCGAGCGATTCATGTTGGGAATGGATATCCATTAGCAGCGGCCCAAGCTGCTTGAGAATATCAAGGGTAACAGGTATGTCGTTGATAAATGCCCTGGACTTTCCGTTAGGATTGATTTCTCTTCGAATGATGCATTCATCGTCATAGTCGATTTCATGCTGGTCGAAGAAGGATCGTAAGTCATAATTTGTGACGTTCAGTGTGGCTTCTACGACACATTTTTTGGCGCCATCAAAAAGGACTTTCGTGTCGGCTCTTTTGCCAATGAGCAAACCGATGGCTCCTAGAATAATTGATTTACCAGCTCCCGTTTCACCAGTGATCACATTAAGTTGAGCAGAGGGTTCCAACTTCAGCGATTCAATCAATGCATAGTTTTGTATGGTGAGTGACTGGATCATTGTATTTCCTGGTTAGCATCAGTCCACATCTCTTGAATTTCCATGACCTGAAGGGTCTTTTTATGGCCCAGAGCGTTCTTTGTACGGACTTGGTTCTCAGTTATTTCCAATAACCTTGCTCTGAATACCTGACCGGATTTCAATATGAAATCAATAGGTTGGTCCTTTCCCGCATACGAGATTAACTGCTGTAAATTCAATCTTACCTGGATTTTCGGCACTACTTATGAGGGTTATCGGATCATTTGATCATGACCTCAAAAATATCCGATTTTGTGGGATCGATCTCTGTTAAAATAGTGTAAGCTTTTCTCCTGTTTGCCAGGTTTCCCTCCGTAAAGATCTGAGCCAGTTCATCCGATTTTGCGTCGAGGAACGAGATGGTGAAAATTGATCTGGGTCGGGTATTGTTCGCTTGCTGGATGAGTTCCAACGTTTCCAGGATGCTCGCTCTGGCCTCATCGGGTTTCTCATTCATTTGATCCAGACCGAGTCGATGATATTTGTAATATCCCCGTCGAATAGGTTCCATTTGGTTGCTAAGCAGACTCTCCGCTAGCCAATATCTATTTCTGGCCCTGGAATCACTGAATTTGTCCCAACCACGGTAACCACTCTGTTGGGAATTGGTCACTATCTGCCATGCCTTCTCAAAGTAAATATCTCCGCCTAGCTCTTCAAAAGAGTCATAGTCTAAACCAATAATGATATAAGCATAGTAGGCCAGAATAGAAGTCAGATTATTTATGAATACGTTCTCATTAAATTGAAGCGGTTGTGAGGAGACATATTCAAAAGCCCAGTCACGATCAGCAAAATTGAATAGCACTGATTCATAATCTGTGTTGTAAACAGGCCTGGAAGAGAGTATCTGAACCGAAGCTTCGTACCTGCCAATTCCGGGGATACCAGAGATATTGATGATAAAGTTGCAGTTGATCCGTTCTTCCTCTTCGAAGCGATCATCTGTCCATTGGCGGTTGTTGAGGAAATCTGTCAGTTCTACTTCCATTTCCCTGAAAACACCGCGTTCGGTGGTCTCCACCTGGTCCGCATTGACGATCACCCGACTCTTGAGCTCTTGTGAGCTTACGGGGCATATGGCTATAACCAACAACACTATGGCTGATATGATCCTAAGCATTCAACTCTTCTTCTATGGCATTGACAATATCCTGGGCCACTTGTTGCTTTGTTTTTAACTCAAAAGCTGACGCTTTATTGTCTTTGTTGTAGATGGTGATCTTGTTCGTGTCATGGGAAAAACCTGCCCCCGGATCACGAAGTGAATTAAGAACGATCAGATCAAAGTTTTTCTTTTCTAATTTCTTTACCGCATTTAGGTGCTCGTCGTGAGTCTCTAATGCGAAGCCGACGGTGAGTTGCCCCGGTGATTTTTTCCGACCCATTTCTGCTGCAATGTCGGGATTTTCTACCAAGGAGATGTTCAGGGCCGATCCATTTTTCTTGAGTTTTTTATCATGTGCCTGTTCCGGTCGGTAATCGGAAACCGCTGCGGAGAAGATACACACGTCCTGAGAAGGAAAACTCACGCTTGTGGCTTCTAACATTTCCCGGGCACTTCGCACTTTGATCACTTCTATACCTGATCCTTCAGGGTAATTGCCCACAGGTCCGGAAACAAAGGTGACCTGGGCGCCTCGGTTGGCACATTCCTGAGCCAGGTGAAGACCCATTTTGCCTGTAGATTCGTTCCCGATGAACCTGACGGCATCAATCTGTTCATAGGTGGGCCCCGAGGTAATCAGGAACTTTCTGCCGCTAAGGCTTTTTTTTTCGCTGAAGAAATTTCGAAGTGCTTCTATCATTTCCTCTGGCTCGGCCATCCTGCCGACTCCATGCAGCCCACTGGCAAGCTCACCATCGTTGGCTTCTATCAGCAGGTTGCCAAATGATTGAAGTTTCTCAATGTTTTCCTGGGTAGCTGGATGTGCATACATATCCAGGTCCATTGCTGGCGCAAAAAATACCGGGCATTTCGCGGAGAGGTAGGTGGCGAGGAGGAGGTTGTCGCATATTCCCCTTGACATTTTAGCCAGGGTATTGGCACTGGCCGGTGCGACAATCATCACGTCTGCCCAGAGGCCCAAGGCAACATGATCGTCCCATACACCGGAGTGTTGATCAAAAAACTGGCTATGAGTTGGATTCTTAGAAAGTGTTGCGAGCGTCAGAGGTGTGATAAAATCTTTGGCACTGTCCGTCATGATTACCTTCACCTCGCAGCCGGATTTCACCAGAAGACGCACAAAAAAAGCGGCCTTGTAAGCTGCTATTGAGCCCGAGACCGCTAATAATACTTTTTTGCCCGAGAGCATTATGATGGAATTATTCTGCCTCTTCTTCAGGCATCCTAAACATCACCTCGTCGTTCACAAATTCATCTATGGCTATAGAAGAGGGTTTGGGCATCCGCTCATAAAATTTTGAAATTTCGATTTGCTCCCGATTTTCAAAAATTTCCTCCAGGTTGTCGACTGAAGAGGCAAACTCCGCCAATTTTCCATTCAGTTCCTCCTTGGTCTTGGTGCTGATCTGTCGCGCACGCTTACCGATTATTGCAATTGACTCGTATACGTTTCCGGTTGGAGCTGCAATTTTGTCGTTATCTCTCGTAATAATTGATGGATCCGTAGCCATTAAGATTTATTTTTTTGGTCCGCAAATTTAGCTAATTCTTCAATACTTTTCTGGTAAATATCTCCGGCTTCTGGAAGAAACTGACTTTCCGGATATCGTTCCAGCATCAGTTCATAGCGATCAATGGCCTCTCTGAAACGTTCTTCTTGCTTGGAAGGAACACTTTGGCGGGCATAATTGTACTGGGTCTCAACCATCAGATAGGAGATTTCCTCATTGAACTTGCTGTCAGGATAGTTTTTCTGAAAGTTCTCAAACATTACCAATGCCGGCCGGAAGCCTTTGAGCCCTTTGATTTGATAATACAACATGGCATTATCGTAGGCCTTTCTTTCCAATTTCACCTGCATTTCGTCTATGAGGTCATCAGCTTGAGGTGAATAGTCGGAATATGGGTATTTATTGATAAAATTTTGCAAGGCAGCAATCGCCTCGTAGGTGCTTGTCTGATCCAGGTTGTATTTTGGGGACTGTCTATACAAGGAATATCCATGCATGAAGAAAGCTTCCATAGCAAAGTCGCTTCGGGCATACACATCGTAGAATGTTTTGAAGTAATGGGCGCTGAGGATGTATTGCTTTTCGTGGTAGTGGCAATAGGCAAAATAAAAGTTGCCGAGCTCTGCCTCTTCGGTCCCCCTTATTATCGGTAATATGTCTTCAAAAAGAAGGCTTGCGCGGTAATAATCTTCATTCTCATAATACCTGATAGCGGCCTCGTACTTTGATTTCCAGTCACCCTTTCGCAAAAGTTTTCGGAATTTCGTACAGGAGGAGAATGAAACAATGATCAATAACCCGCAAAAAACCTGAAAAATCCTCTTCGTCATATCTTCGATAAAATCGACCGCAAAACTATAAAAGTTAAAGAAGAACAGATTCTCTTATTATTCATTGTTGCCTTCGACCTTTTTAACATTTTTTAGGAGCTTTCGGCCATCAGCCTTTTTGGGTAGGTTAAAAGCCGGTGGCTTTGTGTTTGGCAAACTGTTGGCAGGTTTTTCCACATTCGGTAGTGTTGTCGGATCGGTGACCTCAGGTTTGGAAAAAATATCTGAGAGCGACGGCCGCTCCTGCTCCCGCCAGGAATATCCTCGCAGTTGTGTTACTTCTTCCGTAAGCTCATGAGGAGGAATGAACTTGGCATCAGGTTTATCATAGATGGAAATGGTGGATACTTGCTGGTCGCGAAAGCCAATTCGCATTTCGCTGCATATAAACTTGTTCATTCCCATAATGGCGGAATCCCCTTCGGACAAAGCATAGTAGATGCCCTCGGCATTGCCATCTACCGTAATAAAATCGATGAGATTTTCGAGAAAGAACGCCTCCATATTCCTGCCCTTGATTTGGTTGAAATTTTTCAAGGTATCCTGACCAACCAGAAATGAGTTGCGATAGAGGTTCATCTTTTCTATCGTTTTTTCGGTTACGTCGAGGCTGATAGTATCCGCTGTTATTTGATTTTTCCCATTCCAGAGAATTGGGTTGTTGTACATAAAGATCAACGAATCTGAAAGAAAGTAGGAAGCTGAATCGGACCTTCCCTGCAATCCTTTTTTGAAGAGTCGAATGTTATGGTAAGCGAGAATTCGTTCTGCCGAATCATAGGGACTTTCAATAGCTACCAGGGTATCTGCAGCCAGGTAAAACGTGTCCTGTTCTAGGATACGCTTCATTACGGGATTTCCGTAAACTTTACTCAGACCATTCCTTTTGTCATAAAAACCCTCATCACCGACAATAATCACATCCTTGGTTTTGGCGGTTAAGACCACATTGCCTATGCTTTTGTAATACCTGTTGATGTCATCAAAAAACAGTTCGTCACCCGCTAACTCGTAATCTTCTGTCTGTACTTTGCCATCGACAAAGTCTGACTTATCCTCTACTGTTCGGAATATGCCGCCCTCTGAAAATAGCTTACTTCCATCTTCGTTTTCAATGGTTGTGGGTCCATATGTATAAGCGATTTTGGTAACGGTGTTATAACGTAGCGTATCTGTTCCAAGGGTGAAATCAGGTGAAACAAGGACGACCTCATCGTAAAACATAGCCCGATCATTTTTCGCGTAGAAATAGCCGATTATGCTAGTCAATTCATTCGTGGGATCCTGCAACTTGCCGCCATTGAAGAAATTCGCCACCTCTGAATCCAGGTTGTAATCCAGAAAATCAGTAAACATCTGCTTGTCCCCTCTGGTATACACCACATTTTGTCTTAGTTCTGCTAGCCGTTCATTGCCGCGGTAATTGAGGCGCCCCGAAGTAATGGTTACCGAATCGTCCACAATCTTCACCCGCCCAAAGGCCTCCATGCTATTGGTTTTTTTGAAATAGTAAGCGCTATCACAATAGACCGTCGTACCCTCTTGTGTGAATACTACATTGTCTATAAGCTTTTGATACTTTTCACCATTTCTTTTTGCCACAGTTAACGTTTCTGCTTTGTAGCGGATTTTCTTGGGTTTCCGGTCCTGGCCTGCTGCAAGGAGTACCGGCAAGAAGAGAACAAGCAAAAGCGTATATTTTTTGTGCATATTGAGCCACTTGGGCTGGTTAAATTTGACCGCCAAAAGTAATAAACGTGAAGCAAGCGGTTTCAGGTATGGTCAAAAGGGTAAAAGCCTTCATTGATAGCACAAAGTTGTTTGAGACGGAGGATAAGCTGTTGCTTGCCATAAGCGGAGGCGTTGACTCCATGGTATTGTTACACATCATGAACCAATTGCCGTACAAATTTGAAGTAGCCCATGTCAACTATGATCTGAGAGGCGTCGACTCGCAAAAGGACGAGGAATTGGTCAGAGCAGTTTGTATGGACCTAAAGGTTCGATTACATGTACGGAAGGTAGGGCCGCAGGAATGGCAAGACGGGCACTCCATACAAATGGCTGCCAGAAGTATCAGGTATCGTTGGTTCGAGACCCTGATGCAGGACCACCAATTGCAATACATTGTCACAGCGCATCATGCAAACGACAATTTCGAAACGTCCTTATTTAACCTGGTCAGAGGGACAGGCATACAGGGATTGCGGGGTATGAGGACAGCAACTGAAAAAATTAGAAGACCCTTGTTGGATTTGACCAAACAGGAGTTGGTGGATTATGCCAGCAAGGAGAAAATCTCCTGGAGGGAAGACGAGTCTAATAACACTGATAAGTACCAGAGAAACAAAATTCGCCATCGCGTCATCCCGGTACTTCATGAAATTAATCCCTCGCTAATTAGTACTTTCAAACATTCGCGCCGACGATTTTTAGGATTGGAAGAACTTCTGAACCTGGAGGTTAAGAAACTCCGGGATACAAAAATTCAGGTAAATAACGGTTTGACTATTGTGAATTTAGATTGGCTCGAAGACGATGACAGGTCTTTTGTGCTGTTGACAGAATTACTCAAACCTTTTCAATTTCATTTGTTGGAGGTTGAAAATATCATTCGGGCAAAAAAACAGCCTGGAACCACTTTCTATAGTGAGAAATACTGCGCCTCCGTTGATAGGGGGCAATTGCTTATTTCAGAAACCGGAGAACTGAAGTTGCGTCCGTTGCTTTTGCAGGGTCTGGGAAAATTTAAAATTGAAGGCGGGGAACTTGATATATCCTTGGAGCGTGTGGATTACGAGATAAGCTCTCACTCGAATGTAGCTATGTTTGATGCGGCAAAAATGAACTTCCCACTGGTACTCCGGCCGTGGCTTCCGGGGGATAAATTGCAACCACTGGGCATGACAGGTAGTAAGAAAGTAAGTGATCTGCTCATTGATGCGAAAGTGCCCCTTGCCTTGAAGAAAAGGGTTCTTGTACTCACTTCCGGAGAGGATTTATGCTGGCTCGTTGGTTTGCGGGTAAGTCACAAATTCAGAATAACAGACCAAACGGGTCAGGTACTGAGAATAGAATATAGGCCACAGTGATGTTGTGCGGACGTAATTTGGGCTGCTTGTTTTTTTGACCTTGGAATAATCAAATGTAGTTTTGAGCCACAATTTTGTCTAACCCTAAATACGCTTGAATCGGGAAAAACTTCAACTATTCTCTCTTAACTCTTAAGGTGGAAGAATGGAATGTTTTTAGCGACTTTCAAGTTGCCCTTAAAATTTTAAAACTATACACATGAAAGTTACCGTCGTGGGCGCAGGAGCTGTAGGAGCCACTTGCGCGGAGAATATTGCCAGAAAATCATTATGTGAGGAGGTGGTTCTACTAGATATTAAAGAAGGCTTAGCCGAAGGAAAAGCCATGGACATGAACCAAACGGCCACGTTGAATGGGTTTGATACCAAAGTGATCGGCTCCACCAATGACTATGCAGCAACGGCCGATTCCGAAGTGGTGGTAATCACCTCAGGGCTTCCCAGGAAACCGGGAATGACAAGAGAAGAACTGATCGGTACCAACGCTGGGATCGTTAAGCAGGTAACTGATAATATACTCAAGCATACCCCCAATCCGATCATCATCGTGATCAGTAACCCCATGGATACGATGACTTACCTTTCTGCAAAAGCCAGCGGCCTGAGCAAAGAGCGCATCATCGGCATGGGGGGTATTCTCGACAGCAGCCGATTTAAGTACAGGTTGAGTGAGGCTATTAGTTGCTCACCTAACGATCTGCAAGGAGTTGTCATAGGCGGACATGGAGATACAACCATGATTCCTCTTATTAAGCACGCTACTTACAATGGCGCTCCCGTAACCGATTTTTTAAATGAGAGTCAGCAAGAGGAGGTAGTGCAGGCGACTATGGTTGGAGGAGCTACTTTGACCAAGCTTATCGGTACGTCAGCCTGGTATGCACCGGGTGCCGCTGGAGCTTATCTGGTTGAAAGTATTGTGAGAGATCAGAAGAAGCTATTCCCTTGCTGTGTCTATCTCGATGGTGAATATGGCCAAAAGGATATCTGTATCGGTGTACCTGTGGTTGTTGGCAAAAACGGATGGGAGAAAATAGTGGAGTATAACCTAAGCGAAGATGAAAAGTCTAAGTTTGGAGCCAGTGCAGAAGCCGTTCGAAAGATGAATGCCGTGCTGTCTGATATGAACTTGGTATAAACCCCAGAAATATAAAGAAAGCAAAAAAGCTGCCCCAGCGGGCAGCTTTTTTTATATAAAAGCGGGGATCAGTTCTTCTTTGGTGTCCTCCACGCGCGCCGCGTTCAGCTCTGCGACGATCTTTTGCGCCAGCCTTGCGGTGAGGTCATCGGTCTCGTACAACACTGAAAAACCCTCTTCGCCGAGTTCGAGAGTAAGGTTGTTGTATCGTATCCAAGGACCACACTCGTAAGACCGTGTTTGTGGATTGTACCAAATGAGTTCTGTTCGATATTCCAAGCTGTTGACCATGTTGTTGTTTTAGAGTAATAACTCTCTTAACAAATATAAATTGTATTATTCAAATAAAAAATATAATTATTAATAAATTTTCTTCCGCATACCAGATTATTTCCGACGGTAACGAAATCTTAATTAGAATTTCTGCGTCCCACAGCCATCATTTATATTTTTGAAGAATGCAGACCAAGGAAGCAGAGCTGATCAAAAAAAGCCCGCTCATCAGCAGGGATTTGAGTTGGATTGATTTTAACCGTCGCGTGTTGGATCAGGCAAAAAAGGTGGACAGAAGTGTCATTGATAAATTGAAGTTCCTGGCTATCACGGCAAGCAACGCTGATGAGTTCTTTATGATAAGGGTCGGTAGTTTGTACAACTATCTGGATTTTGGGTCAGAACGGGTTGACTACTCTGGCCTCCACGCGCATGCTTTTAAAAACGCCCTTTTTGCCGAGTGGCAAAGTTTCAGCGCCGATCAGAACAAGTATTATACGGAAGGGATGGCCACACTTTTTGTTGAGAACGGGTTTGATATTGTTTCCTATGATCAATTGTTGGAATCCGAACAGTCAGAGGTGGCTAAATACTTCGACCGGATGGTCTTCCCGATGTTAACGCCAATGGTGTATGACAATTATCATACGTTCCCAATTTTGATGAACAATGTGCTCACGTTTGGCGTGGTGACCAAGGACCTTGGAAAGAAGGAAAAGAAAAAGATGTCCTTCATTCAAATACCGCAGAACATTCCAAGATTCTACGAACTTGAGCGGGAAGGACTCAGGTTATTTGTGCCAATTGAGGAAATTGTAAGCACTCATATCAAAGCGCTCTTCAAAAATGTGAAGCTTGTTTCGTATACACTCTTTCGTATCACCAGGAATGGTGATTTCACATTGGAAGATTCGGAGGATATTGAATCAAATTTTCTCGATGAGCTAAAAAACAAGCTCAAAACCCGAAAGACCGGTAGAGTGGTCCGACTTGAACACTCCACCAATCATGATAAATGGTTAATCAGGCAGTTGGTCGAGCGGTATGAGCTGACCCCCGACAACCTCGTCGTAGTAAGTCGTCCGGCTCTAATCGATTATACAGGCCTCTGGCAAATAGTGAATCATGCTGAGTTCGAGCATCTGCGAGCCGAAATGCCTGCACCAGTAAAGCCCCTCAGTATGGTCGAATATACGGACAGGAGTATTTTCAAAATCCTCAAGGACCGGGATATTCTATTGCATCAACCATACAATAGTATGGAACCGCTTTTGGACCTGCTATACGAAGCGGCGGAGGATCCTAATGTGCTTTCTATAAAGCTTACTATTTACAGACTCGCCAAGAACTCAAGAGTCATTGAGGCCTTGCTGCAAGCCGCGGAAAACGGCAAGCACGTTTCGGTACTTTTTGAGGTAAAAGCCCGGTTTGACGAAGAAAATAATATGAAACAGGCACAACGGCTCCAAAAAGCCGGCTGTTTCGTCATCTATGGCGTGGGATCGCTCAAGACCCACACCAAGCTACTTTTGATTGTTAGAAAGGAGAGAGAAAAGGTTCGGAGATACGTCCACATGTCCAGTGGAAACTACAATGAGGCCACGAGTCGTCTTTACACGGATATTGGCTACATGACTACCGATGATGGTTATGCTAATGATGTACAGGAATTTTTCAATGTAATTACCGGGCATTCCTTTCCGGACAACTATCAGAACCTGATAACGGCACCCAGAGACATGCGTAACAAACTGGTGGAACTGATTGGTTTGGAGAAGAATCATGTCTTAGAAGGCCGCAAGGCGGGGATTGTGATTAAGATAAACTCCCTACAGGACAAAGACGTGATCGAAGCGCTTTACGAGGCCAGCCAGGCGGGCGTTCCAATCCGCCTTATTGTTCGAGGAATATGTTGCCTGCGTCCAGGACGAAAGGATCTTAGTGAAAATATTGCGGTACGCTCAATAGTAGGTGATTACCTGGAGCATTCCCGGATATTTTACTTCCACAATGATGGTGACCCGAAAGTCTATTCAGGCAGCGCAGATGTCATGGTCAGAAGCTTTGACCGTCGACTCGAATCATTGTTCCTGGTAAAAGATCACTTTTTGAAGCAACAGGCGATCAATATTCTGGTTTACAACCTCAAGGATAATGTTAATGCCTACGCAATGTTGGAGGATGGCCACTATGAACCGGTCGTCAATGATGAAGAGCCATTCAATATTCACAGTGAGTTCTTTAAAGTAAGTCAGGAGATCGTGCAGAACGCACAACTCTTTGGTTAGGATGGAAGGATAAAATTATATTCCCTTCGCCTTATATTTGCACACTTGCATGCCCCGCCCACTTTTGCTAATTGTTTTGACTGACCATAATCGAAGGGAAATTAAATGAGTTCTTTACGGGAACGAACTAGAAAATATAGAGAACCTCAAAGAGTCCAGGAGCTAGGTTTTTATTCTTACTTCCGCGAATTAGAGTCCCATCAGGGAACGGAGGTAGTGTATAGAGGTCGAAAGGTGCTCATGTTTGGTTCCAATAGTTATTTAGGTTTAAACAATGACCCTAGGGTCAAGGAGGCGTGTATCAAAGCGGTGGAAAAATACGGATCAGGGTGCGGCGGCTCCAGATTCCTAAATGGCACCATCGACCTGCACGTGGAACTTGAAAGGAAGCTGGCAGAATTTTTTAGAAGGGATGCCGTCATTGCCTACAGCACCGGCTTTCAGGTCAACTTGGGGGTGATTCCCACGATAACCGGTAGAGGCGACTACATCATTCTAGATACACACGATCATGCTTCTATTATCGAGGGAAGTCGACTCTCACAGGCAACCACGGTGTTTTTCAAACACAATGATATGCGGTCTCTCGAGGCGAAACTCAAAGGATGTGGCAAAGAGGCTTTTAAACTGATCGTGGTGGATGGTGTCTTTAGCATGGAGGGTGATATCGCCAAGCTTCCTGAAATAGTGGCACTTGCCAAAGAATATAACGCGACAGTATTTTCCGATTGCGCGCATGCAGTGGGGGTGATAGGAGAGCAGGGAAGAGGCACTCCCTCGCACTTCAATCTCAGCAATGAGGAAGTAGAACTGATGGGTGGAACCTTCAGCAAGTCCTTTGCTTCGCTTGGTGGATTCATCGCAGGTGATAGTGATACGATCAATTATTTGAAGCATAACTCAAGGTCATTCATTTTCAGTGCCAGCATGACGCCAGCCTCAGTGGCGGCGGTGATGAAGTCATTGGAGATTTTGCAGTCTGACCCTGACGTTCTAAGAAACCTTTGGGATAATACTCAATTTGCCAAAGATGCACTGGATAGTCTGGGATTTGATACTGGTGCAACAGAGACGCCTATTATTCCTATCTATATCAGGGACTATGAAAAGACCTTTCAAATGTCCGCAAGGCTGATTGAAGAAAATATTTTTGTTAATACCGTCGTACCACCGGCAGTGCGACCGGAAGAGACCATGATCAGGTTTTCATTGATGGCGACACATACTAAGGCTCAAATCGAGCAGGCCATCAATAAAATACATGAAATTGCTAGGGAAATAGATATTCCACTAAACGAACCATCGAGTGTATAAAATCAAGAAGGTCGAGAGCAAGAAAGACCTGAAGGTTTTTATCAAGTTCCCGTTTTCACTTTATCAAGATAATCCCAATTGGGTTCCGCCGCTATTGATGGATGAGCTCACAGTGCTGAACCCCAAGAAAAACCCGGCATTTGAGCATTGCGAGGCCTCCCTTTGGTTGGCGCTGGATCAAAATGAGCAAGTTGTTGGGAGAGTGGCTGGTATCGTCCATAACCACGAAGCGGAGCGTGAGAAACTTGTTCGGTTTGGATGGATTGATTTTATAGATGATCAATCGGTAAGTAAGCTGCTCCTTGATACTGTTGCCGAATGGGGCAAGTCGCGAGGACTCAAGGGCATTCACGGACCAATGGGCTTTACCGACATGGATTTTGAGGGTATGCTGGTCGAAGGTTTTGACACCCCCGGCACCATTGCAACGATTTACAATTACCCCTATTACAAAGATCATCTCGAGGCACTTGGCTTTGCTAAAAGCACAGATTGGGTAGAACTTAAAAGTGAGGTGCCGGTAGAAGCTCCCCAGCGAGTTATCCGGCGTGGTGATATCGTAGAATCTCGATTCAAGTTCAAGAGCCTCAAATTCAAGAATAAGGGCGAAGCGAAGAAATATGGCAAAGAACTTTTCGAAGTATTAAACAAGGCCTACGCCCAACTTTATGGTTTTCAGCAATTGACCGACAAACAGATTCAGTTTTACATTGCCCAATACCTCGGCTTTGTGGTGACCGATTTGTTGAGTATTGTCACCAACAATGAAGGTAAGGTTATTGGTTTTGCGATTACAATGCCTTCGTTCACCAGGGCCTTTCAAAAAGCCAGAGGAAACTTGCTACCCTTCGGATTTATCCACATTCTAAAAGCTCTCCGAAAAAATGATACTGCAGACATGTATCTGATAGGCGTATTGCCGGAATATCAGAAATTTGGAGTCACTGCCATTATTTTTAGAGATTTGCTGCAGGCTTTCATCAAAAGAGGCATCAAAACAGCTATCACCAACCAGATGTTGGAAGAAAATCAAAACGTGCTGACACAATTCAACGAGTTCCAAGAAAGTTCTGAGATTTACAAACGGCGCCGCTGTTATAAAAAGAATATTGCATGAGTACCTTCAGTGGTAAAAATTACTGGGGCCTGATCCTTGGGGCTTCCAGTGGGATCGGCTTAGCTACCGCAAAAAAACTGGCCAGTGCCGGCATGAATCTGGTTTTAATCTATCGCGAGCGACGATCCAAGGAGGAAGAAGTGCAGCAAGAATTTGAATCCATGCGAAAGTTGGGTGTGGAGGTTCTCAATTTCAATGCTGATGCTACCAATGCAGAAAAAATAGGAACCCTCGTCGAGGAGATGAAGTCTCAACTTGGCGTAGGGAAAGTCAAAGTATTGCTTCATTCCATTGCCAAAGGAAACCTGAAATTGATGACCCCTACCGGTGAAGGTGGGTCTGTCAAATACCCCAATGGTACCTTGAGTCAGTCGGATTTTGCACTCACAAGTGAAAATATGGCTTACAGCTTGGTTCCCTGGGTAAATACCCTGTTGGAACAGCAACTATTTGCTGATCATGCGAGAGTGCTCGCTTTGACCAGTTCTGGCGACACGCGTGTTTGGAAAGGCTATGCCGCAGTAGCTGCTGCGAAAGCCTCGATGGAGGCCATCATAAAGTATATCGCCATAGAGTACGCCCATCACGGTATCAACGCCAACATTATCGAAGCTGGAGTGACCGTGACCCCTTCTATGCAATTGATCCCCGGCAGTGACGAGATTATTGATCGGTTGGAGTCCAGCCATCCACAAGGGCGACTTACGCAGCCTGAGGATATCGCGAACACAGTTTTTATGCTTTCCCTGGACGAAGCCAATTGGATTAACGGAGCAAGATTGGTGGCTGACGGAGGTGAGAGGCTCCTATAATTGTAATATTCCTGAAAAAATTTGAGAAAATTTTCACAACCGATTGGGGGTATGTCTCGATTTGGTTGCCTTCCTACGAAGTAAAGGGTGTGGAGTAGGAAAGATGCTCTACCCTGAACAACCAAAAAAACCTGAGAAGACACTATGGCGTACAAGCCTTTGCGCGCACTTTTTTTAGACGCTGTTGAAATAATTTTTTTTGTATGGATCAGATAATCAGTCAGTTACCATACAAAAAACCATTTTTGTTTGTTGACGCTATCGAGCAAATCGATGAAAATGGTAGTAGAGGTACCTACACATTTCAGGAGGATGAGTATTTCTACGAGGGACACTTCCCTGGAAATCCGCTAACTCCTGGTGTCATTCTTACAGAGGTAGCCGCCCAAATCGGACTGGTGTCATTAGGGATTTTCCTGGTAGGCGAGAGCCCGGAAGCAGAGGTGGTTCCAGTTTTTTCTTCCGCAAATGTGGATTTTTTGAAACCTGTGTATCCAGGGGAGAAAGTCACTGTACAATCAACTAAGCAATATTTTCGATTTAGTAAGTTGAAATGTTCTTTTCAAATGCTCAACGAGGCGGGAGAAATTGTCTGTCAAGGAGAATTGTCGGGAATGATAACAGAAAGGAGGAGCGATGCAGCCTAAGCGAGTAGTAGTTACTGGAATGGGCGTTGTAGCGCCAAACGGTATTGGTACAAAGCAGTTCGAAAATGCTTTGAGAAATGGTGTTTCCGGGATCACGCATTGGGAAGAGTTGGTGGACCTCAACTTCAGGTGTCAAATCGGCGGTAAACCTGATGTGACGGACGAGTATTTGCTTGAAAAGTTACCGGCTTATATTGCCAAAAAGATCACAAATCGGGCCATTCTATATGCTTGTCTTGCTGGAATAGAAGCCTGGCAGGATGCCGGCCTGGAGGTACTTAGCAAAGAGACAGATTATGATACCGGAGCCGCCTTTGGAGCGGGAGCGTTGGGCTTAGATAGCTTTATCACAAGCAAAACTGCACCTATTGACGAGGGCAATCATAAGTTATTGGGGGCGGCGGCCATCCCACAAAGTATGAGCAGTGGGGCAAGCGCTTATCTCAATCAAATTCTGGGTTTTGGAAATAGGGTGATGAGTAATTCATCTGCCTGTATTACCGGATCCGAGGCCGTTGCCCAAGGGTTTGACTGGATCCGAAGAGGAAGTGCGAAAAGAATGCTATGTGGTGGTACAGAAGGTGACGGACGCTACATCTGGGGAGCTTTCGATGCTATGCGCATTTTATGTCACGCATATAATGATGATCCGCAAGCTGGATCAAGGCCTATGTCGAGCAATCCGGCGGGATTTGTTCCGGGTGCAGGTGCGGGGGCACTGTTATTAGAAGAGCTGGATTCTGCGTTGGAAAGAGGGGCTACGATCTATGCCGAGGTATTGGGCTCTTTTGTGAACACCGGCGGGCAGCGACATGGAGGATCGATGACAGCCGCCAATCCGGATGGTGTAGTGAGATGTATTCAGGGATGCTTGGAGGATGCGGACATCAGACCGGAGGATATTGACCTGATCAATGGACACCTGACATCCACGAAGGGTGATGTAGTAGAAATAAATAATTGGGTTAACGCGTTAGGGCTCCAGGGAGAGGATTTCCCGATGATCAACGCGACGAAATCCATGATAGGGCATTGCATTGGTGGTGCCGGCGCGATCGAATTGGTCGCCACAATACTGGGTATGAAAGGGAATTACATTCACCCCAATTTGAACCTCGATGAGGTGCACCCGGAAATTCTAAACAAGATTTCTTGGGACCGAATACCCACCGAGAGGATAGATAGGGAAATTGACATTGCCATCAAATCCAACTTTGGATTTGGTGATTTGAATTGCTGTGTGGCCCTGAAAACCTGGAAATAATAGAAACAAGAAATAATTAGTTGCGTAATAATTTGGATTATGAATAGAGAGAACATCCTAACGAAAATGAAAGAGTTGATCCAGCCATACGTTGGAGACAATTCTGCTTTCGAAAATATGACTGAAAGCTCTGATTTGGTGAACGACCTGAAAATCAATTCAGCTCATATTGTGGATATTGTATTAGATATCGAGTCAGAATTTGATATCATGATTGACGATCAGTCTATCAATGAAATGATTTCAGTAGGTGCCAGCATCGATGTTATAGAGTCGAAGTTAGCTGTTGCCGCTGGGTAACGATATTGTGGATCTACGGTTTGCGAAGAATCGTAGACCCGCTTATTACCAAAGACTCGAGAGAACCAGTTTTTATCCGGAAGAGATTGAGATGATCCAGTCTCTGGATGAATATTTTTGGCTTTTGTGGGCGATCAAAGAGTCAGCCTTCAAGGCCGTGGTACAGGCTGGTCGTAACAGTATTAGGTTCAATCCCCTGGACTTTCAGCTTCAGCAAATCACAGCGAACCAATCACTTATTTCCTTCACAATTGCTTGCGATCAGTATTTGTTCAATGGCCAGGCCCATATAACGGACCGCTATGTTGACGCACTAAGTTATTCCGGGGAAAATCAAAGCAATTTTTCACAGGTGAAGGAGATCGACAATGTAGATTATCAACAGCAGGCTGAGGCCATCAGGTCAGCCGCTATTGATGCGTTCTCGAAAAAAACCAGCCGGAGCAGAACGCAATTGTCCATCGTCAAAGACCAAAATCAAGTGCCGTATTTTTATCATGGGCATGAAAGGCTCGATAATCACCTGTCTTTGTCGCACCACGGGAACTTTCTGGCATTTGCATTCTCCCTATGAGCAGCAAGTTACTTATCACCGGAGCCAATGGCTTCGTCGGTCGCCATTTGATAGAAGCAGCCCTTTCCAAGGGTTTTCAGGTCGTAGCGGCGACAAGGTTGAAAAGTCGAATTGACAGGATCAAAGACCTTCCTTGCGAATTTCTTAGATTAGACTATACAGATGTTGAGAGCCTGGCGAAAGCCTTGACTGATCATGGGCCTTTCCACTCTGTTATCCACAATGCAGGTGTCACCGAAGCCATTGACCTTCCTACCTATAGGAACGGTAATGTCGTTGTGACAAACAACCTGCTGCTAGCCCTGAAGTCTCAAAACCTGCTTGAGGGCAATTTTCTTTACATATCTAGTCTCGCGGCGAGGGGACCCGACTATGCAGGTTTCGATGACCCAATTTCTGATTATGGCAAAAGTAAATATGAAGCGGAGCAGGTGGTGCGCGCTATGGGATTACCTTTTGTTATAGTAAGACCTACCGCAGTATATGGTTCCGGTGACAAAGCTTTTTTGGAGTTGGTGCAGATAGTCAACCGAGGCATCAACCTGACCATTGGTGAAAGAGAACAAAAACTGACCTTTGTGCATGCCTCCGATTTGGCGGCACTCGTGCTTGAAGCCCTGCCCCTGACTGGTAAAACATTTTATGGCCATGATAATTTATTTTACAGCCAGAGAGAGCTGAATAAGACGATAAAAATGGTCCTGAACAGAAAGCGACTCCTTACCATCCATATACCGACGAGGCTTGTCAAGGCAGTTTCTTCCACGGTTAATTGGTGGTTCAATCGGGTATTGGGTAAATCTTGGCATTATAACCCAGCAAAAATCCGGGAATTAATCGCCGTAGATTGGACCATTCATGACCATCCTGATCAAAAATTGCTGAAATTTGCGCCTCAATATTCATTGGAATCTGGGTTTGAAGAGGCCATTCGATTTTACAAAGACAAGGGCTGGCTCTAAGCCCATCGATATTACGACATGAAAGTTCTGCTACTTTTTCTCAAGACTTCACTTTTCGACTTCATTGTGGCTGTTGTAACAGGTGTTGTGTCGGGTTTGTGCCTTACTGGTATGATTGCTTTGATCCATCAAGGTATCAATACTGAGTTGGCAGATTTTCAATTTTTGGTTTATTCTTTCCTGGGCCTATGGGTTGTCTACGGGATTACCAGTGTACTTACAACTTATTCTATCACGAAATTGAGTCAGGATGTAGTGCTGGATATGAGAATTGATCTCAGTAAGAAAATCATGAAAGCTTCTTTCAAAGAAATGGAGCGGAAACAAAACCAACTGCTGACTATTCTCACGGATGATATCACGACCATTAACGATTTCGTGAATCGCCTACCTAACATTTTTACAAGTTTGGCGATGGTAATCGGCTGTGTTTTTTACATGGCTTTTATTTCATGGGAACTGATCCTGATTTTTCTGCTGCTTTTCACCATGGCTTACTTTCTTACCAAGCACCCATTGAACCATTTTAAGTATACCATGCGGCAATCCAGAGATACGCAGAAAGATCTGGTAGGACATTTTAAGAGTCTGGTTTTTGGGTTGAAAGAACTTTTACTGAGTATCAGATTAAGGGAAGGGTTTATTGGCAACGTGCTCCTGCCCTCGGCGAAAGCCCAGCGGGAGTTCAACCTTTGGGCAAGACTTTGGATCTCTATTTTTTCGAGGGCCTCGGAAATGATCTTACTCCTAGGTTTTGGTCTACTGCTTGTGGGGATCTATAATTTTCAAATCGTGAGTTTCGAAACCCTGGCTCAATTCCTGATGATTTCGCTATTTACCCTTTCACCTTTGTCCAATATTGGAGGGTTTCTTCCATTTCTTGGTAAGGCGGATATTGCCTTGGAACAGATCAATGATACAGGCCTGATCCTGGAGAAAGCGGAAATCAACAGATCTGAGGAAGAACCGTCATTTGACGAAAAGGAGGGAAGCTATTTGAAACTTGATGAAATCACCTACACGTATTTTCACGAGGGCGAGGATAAATTTTTCCAACTTGGTCCCATCTCATTAGAAATTGAAAAAGGGCAGATGGTCTATTTATTAGGTGGGAATGGCAGTGGAAAAAGTACGCTTGCCAAGATTATCTGTGGCTTGTACATTCCCGAAACCGGAAAGGTGCAAATGGGTGATACAGCCGTGAAAAAAGGCAACCTGGATGCTTACCGGGAAAACTTTAATGCCATTTTCACAGATTTCTATCTATTTGACCACCTGGATCACCTGGATTCCGGCGAATTGCAGGTAGACGTGGAAAGGTATTTGAAATTGCTGGAGCTTGATAAAAAAGTGACCATCAAGGATAATAAACTCTCCACCACTTCGCTTTCCACAGGACAGAGGAAACGGTTGGCGCTTTTACTTTCATATCTGGATAATAAGCCGTTTTACGTGTTCGATGAATGGGCGGCCAGTCAGGACCCTTACTACAAAGAGGTATTTTACAGAACCTTGCTGCCGGAGCTAAAAGCCAAGGGGAAGACCCTACTGGTGATCACCCACGATGAAAAGTATTTTGACGGAGCTGATAAGTTCATCATGCTGCAAGATGGCAAGATGATCGATCTGGAATCCCATGAAGACTTACTGGCAATCTACAACCAGGGGATAGGCGCGTAAAATCTTTCAAACTTCGAACCCAATGACCAGTACATCATCGGTCTGATCCTGATTGCCCTTCCATTTTTCAAAGGCTCCTTTTACTTGATTTCCCTGCTCTTTCATTTTGATATCGGACGTAGTATGGAGCAAGTCCCGGAACCTTTTGGCCATAAACCGCTTGTCATCCTCGCCCCCGAATTGGTCCTGGAACCCATCAGAAGATAAATAGATGCGATCGCCTTCTTTCAGTTGTAGTTGAGATTCCTCGAATTGATCTTCCACTTCCTTTTCATCCTCTCCTTCAACTCCTCCAACCATTAATTTGGGGCTTTTGATGATGTTAATTTCCTCTTGATCCCAGTAGAGTAGGGGCATGCCGGCACCAGCAAAATTCATTACTAAAGAGTCAAGGTCTATTACACACACCATTATTTCCATACCGTCCTGTTTTGGCGTGCTTTGTTCGTCGCGGTAGAGCTCGAACTTGATCGCTTTGTCGAGTCGGGCAAGAATCTTAAGTGGCTCAATATAATTCTGGTAGTAAATAATATTGGTCAGTTGGTTGCCTCCCATCATAGACATAATGGCGCCAGGCACTCCATGGCCTGTACAATCTGCACAGGCGATGATCAGATATTCATTTCGTCCCCTACGCACTTTTTCAAACCAGTAAAAATCCCCGCTTACGACATCCTTGGGTTGAAAAAAAATGAAAGAATCGCTCACATTTCGTCGCAATTCTCCAGGCGTAGGCAACATGGAGTTTTGTATTCGCTGCGCGTAGTATATACTTGAAGTGATCTGCTGATTTACTACCTCAAGCTTGTTTTTTTGCTCCTCCAACTCACTTTTCTGGGCGCTTAGTTGGTCACTTAACTGCTTTTCCTCTCTTATCTCTTTGCGCAACTCCAGCGCGGTAGCTTTGAGCTGACCGGCGAGTATACCTACCTCGTCTTTTCCCTGGTCTTCTATTTCTATATCGAGATTTCCTTCACCTATTCTTTTGGCTTTACTACTAAGTGCCACTACCGGATTGACGATCAATCCGATCACCAGAACAGTGAAAATGATACCAAATGACAGTAGGCCAATGGCCTGGCTTCCAATGCTTACCGGTTCACCACCGCCTAGAAAGTAAGCAATGGCAAAAGCAATTAGGAAACTGAGTGTGAGGGCTAAAAAAAGCTTAGGATATAACTTCATTATAGTTTTTTCTTAGGCGGATCGTTTTGTCAAACGGAAAAGATAAAAATATTGTCATTAAAAATGATATTCTTCTTTTTTTATGAGTCGGAAGTGTAATTTCGGCATGCAAGAAAGAAATGAAATGAAAGAAACCGCCACCTTGCTTCTTCTTCTTGTCTCTTTTTTTAGTCAAGCTCAGAATTTGACAATTTTCAAGAGTCATTTGAGTGTGGATGCGACCACTGCGAAGATTGAGAGCATCATTGACGAAAAGGGACTGAAGTTTTTTGAAACGGTTCATCACCATGAAATTGCTATCGAGAAGGGTCATGAAATAGACTCGACGAATGTGATTCTTTTTGAGGATCCGGACCTGACCACTGACCTGATCAATTGCGAACAGACCTCAGCTTTGGACCTGCCACTCAAACTCATGGTTTGGGAGGAAAATGGAGATGTCTACATTGGCTATATAGATCCTCAGTTCATGCGGAAGCGGTTTATGATCCAGGATTGCCCCGAGACCCTTACAAAGATGACGGCCTTGGTTGTGAGGATAGTAAACGAGACTATAAGGAGACGCTAGTTCTCTTGCTGAAGCTCGAGGCTGTATCTCAGGTTTCCCCAATGAAAAACAAGTTCCTCCTCCTCGAAATATAGACGCATACGTTCCTCAAATTCATCCACTCTATAGGGTAGAATCTCCAGTCTGATCGCATCTTGATCCTGATCATAATTGTATGATCCCCACTGATCCCATTCCTTATTGAAAATAATGATCCAATGGTCTTTGGAAGCGATTGTAAAATAGGAGTACCTGCCTTGAGGCAGTGACTTGCCCATTACTTGCAGGTCCTTGTCTGTGGAAAATGTCGTTGCTTCGTTCGCACCTGTCCTCCATATTTTGCCATAAGGTATGAGACCACCCAATAATTTTCTTTTTTTCACTGCTGGACTGCTGTAATCGACAATGACTTGTGCTGTTTGAACCAACGAAGTGTCAGATACGGGAGGAGAGGGACGTTTTGATTTGTCTTTATAATCCGTACACTGGCTGCAAAGCAACGCAGCTACAAGCGCCGAAAACCAAAATGATGTCCTAGATATGATCATAAATGGGTTAAATCGTACAATATGTTGTTTAGAAATCGGTCACCAGAATAGGGGCTATTTTTCAATAAAAACCTGTTTTTCAATTGTTTAGGAGAACAGGTATACTTTTTGTGTCATATATGAAAAACCAATTAGAAGTATGGGCGTAATAGGAATTGAAATCCCACAACTAAACGAAGAACAGGACATTGAGGTTGAGGTTCGGATCAATGGAATAAAGAAGCAATATAATTACCGCGTGGAAATATTCTATTGGGAGGAATGTCCTTTCCCGACCGAGGATCGAGTAGAATGCATTAAAAACCTGGTGACTACCTACAATTCCGAATGGGAATTGGCACATATTGGTATACCTACTGACGATTACATACCCATTACCTTCAGGAAGAAACGCTTCTAGAAAGGAAGATCGTCATCATCCGAGGCGTCATTGCTCATCCAGGTCTCATCCGGAGGTGGGGCTTGGTCAGCTGTGCTCGCATCCATAGCGCTGTTTTCAGCTAGCTCGACTCGCCAGGCTTGTAGGCTGTTGAAGTACACAACTTTTCCCTGTTTATCTGTCCATTTGCGACCTTTGAGGTTGAAGGTGATTGAAATATCACTATCTACTGGAATGTCCTCAATCTGTTCGCAGTTACTTTGTATTAGCTCAAATTTCAAATATTCCGGATATTGGGGGTTTTCTGCGAACTCGACTACAAATTCCCGTTTGCGGAAGGTCTCAGAGATATTCTGAGTATCAAATTTTTCGAGTAGTTTGGCTTTAATATTCATTAGTATGTATCTACGACTAAAGCCCAAAGTTGTAGCTGGTTCAATAGAATATGAAGAGGTCGAAGAAATTATTTTTCATACTTGCCGCCATCTTCCTGTTAGTGATGTTATTAATAGGTATAGACATAAGTAGCCGGACCACCTGGCCTGGCGCCAAAAAAAATCTCCAAGAGAGAATTGTTGACGACAATGGCTGATCGAAAGAAAATAGACGTTTCTAAAATTGACCTGGAGAAGGAAAAGGAGAAGATTGCGGACTATCCCGGATTGATTGAATATGCACATGCCGTGGGCAGTGCTATTATCAAGCCCGAAGACAAAGGCCGTATCAAAGGCAATGCAGTAGCTGCAATGCATGATCAGACAGATCGACAATTCCAACAACTCTTTGAACAGATGCAGACGCTTGTAGACCAGGCCAAATATCTGCAGAAGCGCGTTGAAATGTCGGAAAGGATTTATTTGGCGGAAATGGGTTTTCAGCCGGTCATTGGAAAAGAATATTTTCTTTATCAAAAAAAATCCGGGAAGGATCAATTGTCGATGATCAGTCCACAGGAGTGGGGCCAAAGTTTCCCCTATCAGGAGTACGTCGGGAGGGTGAGATTACTTTCTGATCACACTTGGGAAGTAATAGAGGCAACCGAGCATATGGAAGCACCAGTATAGACAGCAACTCATGGAACTAATTAGAAAATACACTTATCTGTTGCTGGCGCTGCTGCTTTTCAGTTGCGGGGATGACAATGAGGTGGATCCTGGTGGCAACAACGCCGCCGAAGATTGCGACGAGGAAATATCCTTGAAAGACACGATCCAACCGATTATTGAGAGCAATTGTGCGCTTTCCGGTTGTCACCTGGACAGACAAATGCCGCTATTTGAGAACAGAGATGACATCATAGCTAATGCAACAAGGATTAAGGCCAGGGTCACAGCTGGTACCATGCCGCCATCAAACCCATTGGATGCCCGTACGATGGAAATGATAGCCTGTTGGGTGGATAGCGGCGCGAAAGACAACTAGTTAGCCGTGCGCCTAAACTCTTTTTCAGCTTTATTTGAATTAACATGACTTTTCCTTTTCAAAAAACATCATTGCTCCGAGGTTGCTCTGTGAGCATTTTTATGCTATCCTCCTTGCTGGTCTATTCGCAGAAATACACGAGTAGCGAGAGTATGATCAAATTCTTTTCGGAAGCTCCGCTTGAAAACATCGACGCAGTGAATAATGAGGCCAGGAGTATATTTGATGCCAGTACCGGTGATATTGTGTTCTCAGTACCCATCGAATCTTTCGAGTTTGAGAAGAAATTAATGCAAGAGCATTTCAATGAGAACTACCTTGAGACGGAGAAATATCCAAAGTCCACTTTGAAAGCCACGATAAAGGACTGGTCAGGAACTAAAGGTCTGTCCCAGGTTGTAGCCGTCGGAGAATTGACCATTCACGGAGTGACGAATCAGGTAGAAATAAATGGGGAAATTAACTATGCTGATGACCAGGTAGAAGTTTCTGCAGTATTTCCTGTGCGTTTGGAAGACTACAAGGTCAAGATTCCGAAGGCGGTCTTTTATAACATTGCCGAGGAGGTAGAAGTAACTGTACAATTTACCTATGCGCCTTATGAAAACTAAGATATTTATCCTGCTCCTTTTTATTACTTCCTTGGCCCAGGCTCAGGATGATCTGATGGATTTGCTAAATGAAGGCGAAGAAGAAAAGGAAAGATACACTACCGCGACTTTCAAAAGTACCAGGCTGATAAACGGGCATTCCATTGAGACTCGTACCGCGGGGGTATTGGAATTTGTAATCAGTCACAGGTTTGGGAGAGTCAATACCGGAGTAGACGAGCTCTTCGGCTTGGATAATTCCTCTATTCGTTTCGGCCTGGAATACGGCATTACCAACGATTTGAACGTGGGACTGGGACGATCCTCCTTTGACAAAGTTTACGATGGGTTTGTGAAGTACAAATTTTTGAAGCAGTCGACTTCTATGCCCTTAACTATGACAGGATTTGTATCTGCTATATCACAAACCAATGACTTCCCCAATGACGGTGCGCCTTATACTTCAAAGCATAGATATGCCTATTCTTATCAGGTGCTCTTCGCAAGAAAATTCAATCCCAGTTTGTCTTTGCAGGTAATGCCTACCTGGATTCACCGTAACCTTGTTTTAACTCCGGAAGATGCCAATGATCTAGTAGCTATCGGGATAGGAGGCAGGGTAAAACTGAATACGAGGCTGGCAATCAACGCTGAAGTGTATCCGCAGTTGACTGGTAAAAGTGACATATATAGAAATTCATTCGCAATCGGCTTTGACTTGGAAACCGGAGGTCACGTATTCCAGCTACACCTGACAAATGCGCAGCAAATGAACGAGCCAGGCTTTATTGGTGAAACTACAGGCAATTTTTTCGATGGCGATATCCATTTCGGATTCAACATCTCGAGGGTTTTTAATGTCAACGTAAAGGGCTAGAGACTACTCTTGATCGAGAAATAGATATTTCTTCCGGCGGCGCTTATCCCCGAGGAGTAGGTTCTGTAGTGCTGATCTAAGATGTTTTCTATTCCCGATTCCATAGTCACATACTTGGAGGGAGAATACCCCAACCGGAGGTTGAGTGTGTTCCAAGCCGGACTCCCGTCATCGGTATATAGATAGGCCTTATCCACAATTTCGCTGGTTGGTATTCCGTCGGGTCCCTTGGCTGCATGGTAGTCAACGAAGAACTCTGACCTGAATGTTCCCTTTTCGTAAGCAAGGGCACTCCTTCCAAATACTGGGGTAGCATGACGAATCGGCTCATTGTTATCGATCTGCTCTCCTTCATTAATATTAATTGTCGAACTGAACTTGAAATGCTCACTTAAATCAATGCGGACTTTGGCGGACGCGCCATAGATACGAGCGCGGCTGGCATTGACCTGAGAGCGTAGGTCCAGGAGCTCTCCATCAAAGGAAAGGGCCTCAGCACCATTGAAGTCCACCTCACCCCGAACGATAGCATTGGTAAGGTAACTGTGGTAACCCACGAGTTTGAATTTCACCAAATCGGTAATTTGGTGTTCCAAGCCCAATTCCTGATTGTAGGAATACTCTGGTTTCAAGTCCGCATTCGGAATTACTATAGCGTCTCCGTCGATCTCAAAAACCTTGCCGACATCATCAACGTTTGGTGCTCTGAAACCAGAAGAAATAATCGCACTTAACTTGGTTTTCGTACTTGGATTGTAGATCAGGCTCACACTTCCGGTGACTGCTTGATTTGTTAGATCTACCTCATCGAGGAGCGATACTGAATTTGTGCGGTTCGATGCCAAGGCGGCAATGTTTTCGTCTTCCACCTGGGCTACATCCTGATCGTTATTCTCTGCTTTCAGACGTACAACGCTGTAACGCAATCCGGTATTAAGAATTACTTTGTCCGATAGGGACCATTTATAGTTTCCGTAAGATGCGATGGAGTAGAATTGACTCCCCTGATTTGGATATCTGGTACTTGCTGAGAAAGTTTCTCCCGTCAGAATATTACGTCTTTGAGCTTGGGAATTTACATCATTCCAGAATCCATCAATTCCGTAGAATAAAGTGCCGTTTTTCCAGGTCTTTTCAAAATCTAGGTTGTAAGTAAGGATGTTTACCTCTTCCTTACGGTTTCTTAATAAATTATCTCCAAACCTCCGGTCGTGTCGGCTTTCTTCATAGAACTGGAAGGAGAGCGTACTTTGCATTTGGTCATAAAGATTGGTTGGCGCGTAGGAGCTAAACTTTATAGCGTGCATTTGCCAGGACTGAGGTCCATAATACCATTCAGCATTCAAGAGCGAATCAGGGTCGTTATTTAGCGGCTGAGTAAGTCTGTCGTACCTGGGAATGTCCGACGTGGTGCTAATGAAATAGCTATATGTTAGGTCGGTACGGTCTGAAGTACGCCAACGTATCTTTTGTAAGGCGTTCACCAGATTGTATCCGGAATTCTTTTGCAATTCGGGTTGGTCGTTAATCAATAGTACGTCCTGGCCGTTGACCCGGTCAACGTAGAAATTCCTTTCAAAATGCCCCTCGTAGGCATCGGACTTCCTTTTGCCTGCTTTCAAATCGTCAAAGGCCGTAAATGAAATTGAGCCGAAATAAGAGACTTTTTCCTGTGCGACTGTCACGTCAAAATGGCTTGTTCGTTCATTGGCCGCAGAGCCATACCTGAACTGCGCGTTTAAATGTGCTTCGGTCCCGCCTTCAAATGTCCACCTCGGAGTTCTTGTTCTGAAATCCATCACACCACCTAGCGCATCGCTTCCATAGATGACTGACCCTGGCCCAAAAACCACTTCAGTGCTTTCGACAATGTGCGGGTCAATGTTGATCACATTTTGCAAATTGCCGCTGCGATAAATAGCATTATTGAGCCTGATACCATCCACAACAAGCAAGACAGAGTTAGCCGCAAACCCTCTCAAAGAGGGGCTCCCTCCTCCAAGCTGGCTTTTTTGAACGTATACCTGACCGCTGTTTGATAGGATTTCCGCTGAAGTTGGCGGGTTGTCAAATTGGAGGTCTTCTCTTGAGATTGAAAGAATTTCGTTGGGTACTTCCGTGTTGGCTTGTTTCCACTTGTTAGCCGAAACAGTCACTTCTTGAAACTGCTGTACGCTTTCACTTAATACTAGGACCAGTTGATTTTCCGCTAGCGTGGTTTTGTCCGTTTGGATATTGCCATATGAAGGGTGCTGAACAATGATCTTGCCTTGACTGGGGAATTCGGATATATCCGCCTTTCCAAATGAATCTGTAAAACTTGCAAATTGCCGGTTCTCATGCACCAGAAAGACGTCAGGAACGGGACGCTGAGAATTCTCATCAATTACTCGAATTACCTGACCGCTTAAACAGAAAGAGCACAAAAGGGTCGTAACAGCCCAACCAACCCGGCTCCAATTCTTCATCTTCATATTCGACCGCCAAAAGTACGAAACACCATTTATACTGGTTATTTTCACCGAATTAAACCTTGGTGCTTCAAGCAAAAACATTGCCAGAGACGTAGATCCATGCCAATTCTAACCGATAAATCTTATCGCAATCCCTGGTATTTGATGAATGGTCATTTTGAGACCGTAATTCCCTCGATTTGGAACAAGGCACCACAGGTGTCCTATGAACGGGAGCGATTGGAATTGGAAGATGGGGACTTTCTGGATCTGGACTGGCTGAGAGCTGACCGAAAAAAGGTAGTTATAATCAGTCATGGCCTGGAAGGTAGTTCTGACAGGCACTACGTCCGAAGACCTGCCGCGTATTTCCATCGAAGAGGATGGTCTGTGCTGGCCTGGAACTGCCGGAGCTGTAGTGGCGACATGAACCGCAAGCCAAGGTTTTATCATCACGGCGCTACAGAGGATTTGGGTCAAGTAGTCGCGCAATGTCTGTCCACGGGATTTGAAACTGTTGTGCTCATGGGCTTTTCCATGGGGGGCAGCATGACTTTGAAGTACCTTGGTGAGTCTTCAAGGCCGCCGGAGATTAAAGGCGCGGTTACTTTTTCTGTCCCATGCAACTTAAAGGATAGTGCCTTGGCGTTGGAAAGGAAAGCTAATAGGTTTTATCAGACCAGATTTCTAAAAAAGCTCAAGAAAAAGATTCTTCTAAAAAGCGAAATACATAGCGAGATTGATGTTGCAGGCCTGGAAAAAATGACACGCTTTGATGATTTTCACCATCGATATACTGTTCCTCTTCACGGTTTTTCGAGTTTGAACCAATTTTATCAGGAGGCTACTTGTGATCAGTTTTTCGAAGGAGTTACGGTGCCAACTCTGATTGTCAATGCATTAAATGATCCCTTACTTCAGGGTGGCTGTTATCCGCTAGCAGCGACAGAAGCTTCTAAGAATATCTTCCTCAAAACACCTACAAAGGGTGGCCATGTGGGATTTACCAAAACCGCTACCTCCAGTTGGATGGAATTGCAGGCTAGCTGGTTTATGGAAGAATACCTCGGTTTAGTTTGATTTCTCGTTCATGGCCTCGAAAGATAGGGAGATGGAGTTGATGCAATATCGCAAGCCTGTAGGTTTGGGCCCATCGGGAAATACGTGGCCAAGATGACCCCCACAACGACCACACATCACTTCCGTTCGTTTATAACCCAGCAGAAAGTCAGAGTCTTCGGCAACGTAGGCTGACTTGATTGGTTCGTAAAAACTTGGCCATCCTGTCCCGGATTTATATTTGGTTTTAGAAGCGAAAAGGGCCAGCCCACAAGCTCGACATGTGTAGGTTCCTTCTTTTTTATTGTTCCAGTACTCTCCGCTGAAAGCCCGCTCCGTACCCTTGTCCCTAAGTACGTAATACTCGAAATCGGTCAGTCGTGATTTCCATTCTTCACTACTCAACTGCCACTGAGCTTGATTGGGGATGTTGGCGTCATCGGTTGCAGCCACATTCTTATCAGTTTGCGCTGTACAACCACCGATGAATGTGACGAAGAGCATGAGGGCAAGATACTTTTTCATATGTCTAAGTTGAAATCTCTATTTCTCCGTACGGGAGAGCGAAACGAACAGTTGGCTTGTTACAAAGCTATTCCTTCAGAGTGTCAAATGGAGAACACTATCCGATCCTGTCAAGCGTCATAGTCGCTACTTGCTGCCCAATTGCCAAACTGGAAGTGGCTGCCGGGGAGGGAGCATTGCCAATGTTGAGAACACGCTCGTCCTCAATGATGAGGAAGTCATCGATTAGTCCCCCTTCTTTATCGCAGGCCTGCGCTCTGACACCCGATCCGCCTGGGATCAGGTCTTTTTTGTCGAGCTCAGGAAGCAGGCGCTGAAGCGCTTTTGTAAAGGCCGCTTTTGAGTAGGAACGATAAAACTCTCCTAAACCTGTTTTCCAATATTTGGCTGCGACTTTTCTGAACCCACGATACGTCAGACTCTCCATTAGTTCCCCTAGATGAATATCTGACTTCTTGTAGCCTTCGCGGCGATAGGCCAATACCGCATTGGGGCCCGCTTCAATCCCACCATTGATCATCCGTGTAAAGTGAACTCCCAAAAATGGAAAATTCGGATCAGGTACCGGGTAAATAAGGTTTTTGACAAGGTGTTCCTTTTCCTGGCGCAACTGGTAATATTCACCTCTGAAAGGGATGATCTTATAATTTACTTTCAAGTTGCTTCTTCTTGCCACCCGGTCCGAGTGAAGTCCTGCGCAATGAATCACAAATCTGGTGGTGAGCGTTTCATGGGTCGCAGCCACCGTAAGTAACTTATTGCTATTTGAGACGATCTTCTTCACTTCGTTTCCAAGGAATATCTCACCGCCGAAATGCCTGAATTTTTCTGCATATTTTTCTGTAACCAACTTGTAGTCAATGATGCCGGTCTGGGGAACGTAGAGGCCGCCGAGACCACTAACGTGGGGTTCATGCGCTTGTAATTCTTCCAGGTTGTGAAGCCTTTGAATGCCTGTGAGACCATTGGCTTTTCCGCGATCTTCCAAAGTCTGAAGGGCAGTCATTTGCTCTTCAGAAGTAGCAACTACAATTTTCCCGCATAACTCGTACGGGATTCCCTCTTCTTCACAAAAGCTTAGCAGGTTGGCATAGCCTTCCGTGCAATTCTTTGCCTTGTAACTGCCAGGTTTATAATACAAGCCAGAATGAATTACTCCACTATTATGACCTGTCTGGTGTGTAGCTATTTGCTTTTCTTTTTCGAGAATGGCAATCTTGAGTTTGGGGTTAGCTTCTTTTAGTCTTAACGCAGAAGCAAGACCCACAATTCCACCTCCTACAATGACGACACTATACATGTGAACCTGTTTGAGACTGCAAGGATAAAAAAGCTAAACTGTTGGTGATCAATTTATGAGATAAAATCTCTGCATAAGTGAAGCGTCGTAAGATCAGAAAACACGACTCCCACTAAGGTAACGTTTTGTGTAATAAAAATGGAGGATTCCGGGCCATAAAAAAAGCGATGAGTATTTTCTCATCGCTTTTACATAGTGGTCTGTTTTATTTTATTCTTCCAGTTGCACTGCCTTGAATTCAGTCCCAGCTACTTTGTCATTGAAGGCGTCTATTCTGGTGGAGAATATTTCCTTCAGCGCCTTCAGCTGTTCGTCTATCAGGGCCGTGACTTCTTTCTGGTAAGCTCTGGCCTGGTCAGTTGGCTTGAAATTCCCAATACCCTCCAGAGAAGCTAGATGGCCCAATTTGTTATTTAGCTTTATTGGGAAGTTAAGTGGGTCCTGCGGGGACTCGTTTTTGGTTTGGTAAAGCGCTTCCTCAATGCCTTTCATATCTGTAAGAATGGTTTTACCCATTTCTTTCACTTCCTCATCTTCTATTTTGGACATTACGCCATTTATCTGAGTTCGCGCGGCTCTTATTTTTTTAATTGCATCATTAGTTTCTGAAAGCTTCTCCTTTACCTCGTTGAGGAAGGCAAACTGTTCTTCTAAATCCGCTTGTGTGGCACTGGACCTGGGGTCTGCCACAATTTTAAATTTAGCTTGCTGCTCTACACCATTTACAGACATGATTACCTGGTAATCACCAGGCACCGCCTGTGGACCGTTTGTTGTCGCCCACCATAGGATCATCCCTGGAAAGGTGCTGGCCCCAGGATATCTCATATTCCAGTTCATGGTATTCAGGCCTTTGTTTACCTCTAGTTGCGCTTCATCGGCTTCTTTGTCAGGATGAGTGGAGAAGGTCCTGATAAGATCGCCATCGTTTTCCTGAAATGAAATCTGAATGGTGTCCGCAGCGGCAGTATCCTTCACAAAAAAATGGACGAGTACTCCTCCGGCGTGATTGGTGCCTTGCGTTTTGGACTTACGTCCTCCACCACCCCCCAGGCGGTAGGTATCCATAGGCTGGAACAGGTGATGACGTTTAGTGGCTACTTCGCTAGAAAGCTGATGCAGAACCGTTAGGTCATCAATGAGCCAGAAACTACGACCCTGTGTTGCAGCTATCAGGTTATTGTTCTTAATGGCCAGGTCTGTGATAGGAACCACGGGGAGGTTCATTTGCAAGGGTTGCCATGAGGTGCCATCGTCGAACGAGACATACATGCCATTTTCAGTACCCGCGTACAAGAGACCTGCCTGAACTGGATCTGCTCGGAGGACCCTGGTGAAGTGTTCTGCACCAATGCCATTGGTGATCTTCCTCCATGTCTGACCATAATCCTCTGTTTTGTATAGGTAGGGTGTATAATCTCCCAGCTTGTATCTTGTGCCGGCAATGTAGGCGCCGCCCTTATTGAAAGGATCTATTTCAACGCTGTTGATCATCATCCATTCGGGCATGCCGGCGGGGGTAACATTGGTCCAATTTTCACCACCGTCTCGGGTGATGTAAACTAATCCATCGTCTGAACCAGTCCAGATCACTCCCTCTTCTTGCGGACTTTCAACCGCTGCGAAAATCGTACAATAATATTCTACACTCGTATTGTCTTTGGTGATTGGACCTCCCGAGGACCCAAGTTTAGTGGGATCATTTCTGGTCAGGTCGGGACTGATGACTTGCCAGGATTGGCCTTCATCGGTGCTTACGTGGACGTGGTTGGAGGTAGTGTAAAGCTTATTTTGATCATGAGGTGAGAAGAAGATCGGGAAGTTCCATTGGAATCGATACTTCATGTCCTCAGCGCCATGCCCCATCGGGTTATCTGGCCATACATTAATGGCGCGAATTTCTTGCGTCTTATGGTTTACTCGCGTTAGAAATCCATCATAACTTCCACCGTATACTATGTCATTGTCTTCAGGATCAATAGCTATATGGGCGCTTTCACCACCGGCAGTTGGTTCCCAATCTCGCTCACCAATAAACCATCCATTCGTCCGATGATTTATTCTCACTGTTGAATTGTCCTGTTGTGCCCCGTAGATTCGGTAGGGGAAAGCATCATCTGTGGTCACTCGATAAAACTGAGCGGTCGGTTGGTTATGGTAAGTAGTCCAGTTTTCTCCACCATCAAATGAGACTTGGGCGCCTCCATCGTCACCAATGACCATTCGCTGGTTATCTTCGGGAGCTATCCACAGGTCATGGTGATCACCATGTGGCGCATTGTAGGTTTCGAAAGTTTTACCACCATCTTTTGACCTGTGATATCGGACGTTCATAACATAGACTCGATCTTCATCTTGTGTATCCGCATAAATTTTAGTGTAATACCATGCTCTTTGCCGCAATTTTCTCTCTTTGTTGGTAAGTGTCCACGTCTTGCCAGCATCATCAGATCTGTAAACACCGCCCTTTTCGTTTTCGATGAGAGCCCATACCCGGTTGGAGTTGACAGGCGAAACGGTAACGCCAGAGATACCCCAGATGCCCCCGGGGAGTCCGGAGTTTTTGGAAATATTTTTCCAGGTTTCACCGGCATCAGTACTTTTCCACAGTGCAGACCCGGGTCCACCACTTTCAAGGCTATAAGGCGTTCTTCGGATTCTCCAGGTAGAAGCATACAGTATTCTGGAGTTATTTGGATCCATGGCTAACTCTACTGCTCCCGCGTCGGCATTGGCAAAAAGTACACGTCTCCAGGATTTTCCTCCGTCTGTACTTTTATATACACCTCTCATGTCGGTGGACTTGTAGAGGTCGCCCATCACAGCTGCGTAGACAATATCCGGATTTTTCGGATCAATTTTGATTCTTGGGATATGTCTCGACTTTTCAAGACCAGCGCGCTGCCAGGTAACACCTGCATCCACTGATTTCCACATGCCATCTCCCGAGGAGACGTTGCCTCGGACGGTAACCTCTCCGCCACCAGCGTAGATGACATTGTTGTCCCAATCGCTTACTGCCACCGCGCCCATGGAGCCGCCGAAGAATCCATCTGAGATGTTTTCCCAGGTGTTGCCTGCATCGGTGGTTTTCCAAACGCCTCCACCAGTCATGCCGGCATAATAAAGATTGGGTTTATTAGGTACCCCGGTAACAGCGGCAGATCTTCCGCCTCTGAAAGGTCCGATGCTGCGCCACTGCAGATTTTCGTAAAGCTCAAGTGGGTATTGGGTGCCCTTTGGCTGATTTTTGCTACGCCTTTGGCCCTCACTATTCCAGGGTAGTAAGGTGAGGACGAGTAGCAAGAGAAGTGTTGATCGTGCGTTTTTCATCTAGGTTAATGTATCGTGTGAAATATCGCCTTGAAGATAGGCTTAGGGGAGGAAGTAAATAAGTAATTAGTGATAAGTGGCACAATAACTACCGATGTGAATAAATTGCGGCTGGAACAAGAGCGAAAACTTGAAAGACATCAACCAATTGGAGGAGGCGTTGGCCAATAGGGACCAAAGAATCGCAGAACTATTGGCCGAGAAAAAGGCATTCATAAGGATTGTTTCGCATGATTTGCGATCTCCAATAAGTCGGATCATCGGTTTTGCCGACCTCCTGGAAAAGGATCTTGAGAAAGATGAGGATTTGCAGGAGTTTGCTAAACTGATTGTAGGAGCGGGATGGCAGCTGAGTGATATGATCGCCCGAATTATGGAAGTGGAGGAGTTCGAGAGCGAGTCTCGTGAATTAGTGCCAGTACCAATCGACTTATCCAATTCTATCTCGTCAATCATAGAAGACCACCGCCCATTATTCGAGAAGAAGCAAATCAGCCTCGAGATAGACCTTTCGGCATCTGGTCAGCTTTATACCAGCGATAAAGTTTATTTCGACCTGGTTATTACCAATCTTTTGACTAATGCCGCTAAGTTCTCACCAAAGGGATCGAAAGTGACAGTTAAACTTCAACATGAGTCCTTTCCCATATTTACTGTGGCGGACGAAGGACTGGGATTCCAGGACCAGGAAAAAGAGCTTGCCTTTGAGAAATTTTCTAAACTCTCTACCAGACCAACGGATGGTGAAACCGCAACGGGCTTGGGATTGTATGTGGTAAAAAAATGCCTGGAAAAAATGGGCGATTCGGAGATAGCCATTCATGACAACACACCTGAGGGTGCAATAATGGAGGTACGGTTTCGGTAAGGGCCTTATCGGAGAATAAGTTATTACAATTTTTAACGTTCCACTTGCCTTCAACTCGTACCATGATTATCGTCCAAAAAAGCATTAGTAGTGGATATACCTCTGTGTTTTTCAGTTGTGATTATCGACAGTTCGTCGCCGATAGCCTACAGCTCGTCACAGTTGGTGTTTTCCGCTCATCAAGAAAACCCTTATCGGTGTAACAAATTCTTTGAAAAACCAGTCAGTAAGGGGGAAACAACCATCCCTATTTTTTAGGTCCTAACTACTACTCGAAATGAAGAAAAGACAATTTATTATCCTTGGAGCCACGCTGGGCGTACTGTTCGGGTCTTTCGGACTCAGCTCTTACCTGGCGAGCTTGAAAGAATCTCCAGAGGAAAAGAAAGCGGTGGAGATAAAAAAATATGTTCGAACCACCGACGTGAAATATGAAGATATCCAAACAGATGTGGTTGCGTATGGCCGCGTTAAAACAGCGCAATCACTCGATCTGTTGTCTGAGGTAGGAGGGCGCATGTATGAAGGCAATATTCGGTTAAAAGAAGGCCAAAACTTTCGCAAGGGAACTTTGCTCTTTTACATTGACGACAATGAAGCTGAGCTTAATCTCAAGGCGCAGAAGAGTAACTTCTTACGGGATTTGGCAGCGGTACTACCTGATCTGAAGATCGATTTTAACGACAACTACAATGCGTGGCAGGAATATTTTTCGTCGCTCAATATTGACAAGGATTTTCCGGAGTTGCCAAAGGTCGAGTCTGAAAAAGAAAAGACTTTCCTAGCCACCAAAGGAATCTATTCGACCTACTATACCATTAAAGGGGCGGAGGTACGACTGAAAAAACATAGGTATTACGCGCCTTTCAATGGCAGCATTGCGGAGGTGACCATGGAAACAGGAGCATTTGTAAATCCCGGGACGAAGATTGGAAGGATCATTCGCTCCGGCCTGCACGAACTTCAGGTGAGTGTTGAAACGAAAGATATTCCTTGGATCCAGCAGGGCAGCGATGCCAAAATCTATAGTGACGAGACTCAACAATATTGGAGAGGTCAGGTCCTTCGTATAAGCGATTTTGTTAATCAAAACACGCAATCTGTTGATGTTTTCATAGCTATCGAGCAGAGCAATCAAAAGATTTACGATGGTCAGTTCCTGCAGGCTGCCATACCAGCAAGAATTATTAAAGATGGTATGATAATGCCCAGAAGCGCTATTTATAACGGCAATGAGGTATTTGTTCTGGAAGACACCCTGTTAAAGAAGAAAGAAATCAACGTGATGAGACTGCAGAAAGAGTCTGCCATTTTCAGTGGTTTAGCCGCAGGCAGCGATTTGGTAGTGGAGCCGTTGATCAATGCGCATAATAATATGAAAGCTTTCAAGCTGGAAGACAAGGATATTGACTTAGAGAATAAGCGTAATACCGAGCGTGATCTGGCGAAAGCAGTTGCTAACCCTTCAAATGAGTAAGTCATGAGAGGAGTAATTGAACATTTTGTTAAATATCCAATACTCGCCAATATTGTCATCGCGATTACCTTGTTGGGTGGCATATTGGCGCTGGTAAGTACGAACAAGTCATTCTTCCCAACAAGACCTGATAGTTTTATCAATGTCACGGTTGCATACCCCGGAGCATCTCCGGAGGAGATGGAGGAGGGTGTTACCTTGAAAATCGAGGAGTCGCTGAAAGCCATTGCCGGTATAGAAGAGATCACCTCTACATCATCTGAGAACTCAATGAATATCTCGATTGAGATCGTTGACAATTTCGATATCGACGAGATCTACACGGAAGTAAAAAATGCAGTTGATGGCATTAGTTCCTTCCCGGCCGGTGCTGAAAAACCTATCATTTTCAAGCAACGACAAATGTCTACTGCTCAGTGGATAGGTCTTACCGGTGATGTAGACCTGAAAACTTTGAAGTACTACGCTGAAGAGGTAGAGGACGGATTATTGGCTACTGGCAAAGTGAGTCAGGTAAATGTGACAGGATTTCCTCCGCTCGAAATTAGCATAGAGGTTTCAGAAGAGACACTAAGACGTTACAATCTGAGCTTTGATGATGTTGCCAATGCGGTAAGGTTTAACAATTCGGATATATCGGCAGGGTCCATCAAGTCTTCGAGAGAGGAGATACTTATCCGTTCAAAAGCTAAGCAGACGGATGCTGAACAAATCAGTGAAATTGTAATAAGGAGTAATCCTGATGGCAGCAGCCTTCGCTTGCGTGATGTGGCGCTAGTTACAGAGCAATTTGCGGATCAGCCTTTTAAAGCTTTCTTGAACGGTCGTGAGGCTGTCTTTATTGAGGTACGAAAGTTAGAGACCGAAGACTTGAAGGTAATTTCCGATGCAGTAAAGGAATACGTTACAGAATTCAACGAGCAACACTCGGCAGTGGAGCTAAACATCAGCTGGGATTTCATGAAGATCCTCAATCAAAGGCTGGAACTCTTAACAAACAATGGCATTATCGGACTTGCTTTGGTTCTTGTCTCATTGGGATTATTCCTGAGTTTAAGGCTTTCTTTCTGGGTGGCCTGGGGCATTCCTTCGTCATTCCTGGGTATGTTCATTCTTGGGAGTTTTGTGGGTCTCACGATCAATATGATCTCCCTTTTCGGCATGATACTGGTTATCGGAATTCTGGTTGATGACGGCATTGTGATAGCCGAGAATATCTATACCCACTTTGAAAAGACTAAAAACCCAATCAAGGCTGCGGTAAATGGGACCTTGGAGGTAATGCCAGCGGTAATTACTTCCGTTACTACTACCATTGTAGCCTTCACCCCCTTGCTGTTGTTGACGGGAGGTTTTGAGTTCTTGAAAGATATGGCTTTTGTAGTGATATTCAGTTTGGGATTCTCTTTGCTCGAGGCATTTTTCGTGCTTCCAGCTCACCTGGCTAGCAAACGCGTTTTGCAAGTCAAAAAAGAAGATACTCGAAGCTACAAAATCCGAAAGGCACTTAGTGATGTGATCGACTACATGAGACACAAAATATATGGCCGTGCTTTGGCTTTCACGATGCGGTATAGGACAGTATCGGTAGCAGCGGTTATTGGTTTTGTTGTGATCATAGGTGGACTGCTTGGTGGTGGCCAGATTAAGGCTACATTTTTTCCTCAGATACCCTTCAATCAATTTGTTGTAAACATCGCCTTCAAACCCGGTGAGCGAGAGGATAAGGTGGAGAGATACCTTCGGGAGTTTGAAGAAGCTATTTGGAAAACCAACAACGCTTTGAAAGAGGAGTTGGAAACTGGGACCGATATCATCGATTATACCTTCACCAATGTGGGTTTTGGGGCAGGGGAGTCTGGCTCTCATGTGGGTTCGATTTTTGTCTTGTACGGTGAGTTAGATGACTTTGGAATCAATCAGTTTGACTTGATAGAGCGTGTGCAAGAGGAGATCGGACCGGTACAGGGCGCCGAGAAATTTAATGTTGGCGGAGGCAATCGATTCGGGAAACCCGTGTCAGTTCGTCTCATGGGGAAAAACTACCAGGAGCTTCGTGATGCTACAGATTTCCTTAAGAAAGAATTGCAGCAAGTATCGGAGCTGAAAGAAGTGGAGGATAATGTAGCCATTGGTAGAAGGGAAATGCTGTTTGACCTTCGTCCTGAGGCATATTTTCTTGGACTCGATCATAATGCTATCACTCGTCAAATTCGTCAAGGGTTTTTTGGCGAGGAAGTGCAGCGCTTCATGAAAGGCAATGATGAATTGCGCGTCTGGGTCAGATATCCTAACTCGGGAAGGACTAGCGTTGGACAGTTGGAAGATGTGAAAATAAAAACCACCAGCGGTCAGCAGTTTCCAATCTCACAATTGGCGGATTATAAGGTGGAACGAGGAATTGCAGGTCTACGACACTTCAACACTAGCCGGGCGGTAACGGTAGAAGCGGAGATGGTTGACCCCTTTGGGGAAGTGCCCCCTGTTATCAAAAATGTACAGGATAATATTATTCCGAAACTTCGGGCCGAGTTCCCTTCAGTTAAAATCGACTATGGTGGGCAGTCGGAGGAGAGTGCCCGCGCAGGCCGTGAGATAGGTCTGTACTTTGGGGCAGCTTTCATTGTCATTCTGTTCATTCTCATGATTACTTTCAGGTCATTTTACCAGGCGCTTTTGATTTTGATGATGGTGCCTTTAGGGTGGTTTTGTGCCATGCTTGGACACGGTATCGAGTCCTGGATCAATCCGGATGGTGATTTTCCTGTCTCCATATTATCCGCCTGGGGGATGTTTGCTCTGTCCGGGGTAATTATTAATGATGCGGTGGTGTTCCTGGCTAAGTTTAACTCGCTGGTGAAGGATGACGGATTAAGCGTATATCAAGCGGCATATGAAGCTGGAATCGCAAGATTCAGAGCTATCATGTTGACTTCTCTTACCACCGTGGCAGGATTGTTTCCATTGATCAAGGAAACGAGTTTTCAAGCTCAGTTTCTGATTCCAATGGCTATTTCGGTAGCCTATGGCGTGCTTTTTGGGACATTCCTTATCCTCCTGTTTTTCCCGGTGTTCATTCTGATTATGAATGATATCCTCAGGACTTTCAAGTGGCTTTGGACAGGCAAAAAGCCAGCACGGGAAGACGTGGAACGCGTGCTAATGGATATGAAGCGCCTCGAGGAATACAAAGAGTCCGCTTAATTCAACAACCATTTTCCGACATCAACATGAAAAGAATATTCATAATAGCTTATTGTGCCCTGTTGGTATTGCCGACCATGGCACAAAACGACCTATCGCTCAATGATGCGGTGCTTGTAGGTCTGGAAAGGAATTTTGATATACAAGTAGAACGTCGCAATGTCGAGATCGCCCAAATGAATAATAATTGGGGTGGTTTGTTTCCTACTTTGTCCGCTAGTCTGCAGGGGAGCAGAAATACTTTCGACAATAGAGAGGCCCTGAGTCCATTTGCTATCCTGGCCAAGACCAACACCACCCAAATACAGCCGGGAGTGAACGTCGATTGGAATCTGCTGAGTGTTGCCAATATTACGGTAGGAAAGCGGCAGCTTGAGCAAATGCAAGCAGAATCAGAAGGGAATGCGGATATTGTGGTTGCCAATACCATTCAGGCTATTGTGCTTGGCTACTATGGCGCTGTGCTGCAATTCAGACGCCTTCAGGAGTTTGAAAAACAGCTCGAACTGAGCCGGGATAAATATAACTTGCTGCAAGCCAGGACCGAGGTGGGAACAGCCGTAACTACCGATCTGTTGCTCGAGGAGGGGAACTACCTGACGGATAGTGTCAATTACGTCAACCAACTGCTCACCTACCAGAATGCCGTTTCCAATCTGAATTTTCTATTGGATGAGCCCAACCCGGCAAGGCAATACAATTTTACGGATGATCTGGAGGTCGAATACAATGAACTTACGTATGAGGACCTTTCACAGCAGATTGAATCACAGAATGTCGATTTGAAAAAGCAGTACCTGACCCAGCAGGTATTGGCATCCACAACCCGATTACGTCAGTTGGACCGTTATCCAACGCTCAATTTGGGAGCTAACTATTCCTGGACCAGAAACAGGCAGGATATAAGTGATTGGCCGCTGCAATTTCGTACCGATCAAGAGACGGGTGCGGTGATCGATGCAGGAAACAATGAGAATTTCAATTATGGAGTCAATTTTACGATCTCGTGGAACTTGTTCCAGGGTGGACGGGTCAACAGAGCGATTCGGGAGGCGATTATTCGCGAGGATATAGCAAATATTCAAACTGATCGGCTAAAGGCTTCCATTCGCAGAGATTTGGTACAGGCCCTGGACCAATACCGGGTAAGGAAACAATTGTTTGACATCAATGACCGAAGGTATCAGGCCTCTGTTCAGAACTTACAAATATCGGAAGAGCGGTTTCGCAATGGATCCATCAATTCATTTGACTATCGCACGGTACAGAACAACAATTTAGCTGCTGCAACGATCAGGCTGCAATCTATCTACGATTTGCTCGATTCGCAGGTAACATTGATGAGGCTGACAGGAGGGCTGATCCAAAAATATGAGAATTAATAAGCGTCCCTGATTTTTTCCAGTATCTGCTGCATTTCCAATTTTACTTCTGTCACCGGTCTGGTAAAGTGATTGTTCATGAAACTGAAGATCAACAATTTGCCAGACCTGGTCTTTAGAAAGCCACTCAAGCAGTGATTATGCCGGAGCGTACCAGTTTTTGCGAAAACATATGGCTGTTCTCCGGCATACCAGTTTTTGATCGTGCCGCTGACACCCCCATTGGGGAAAATTAATTGAATCGTTCCCCAGTCCATTGTTTTCAAAAACCTGCTTAGCAGCGCGACTTGGTTCCGTGGCGTCACCATATTGTATCGACTCAGGCCGGATCCATCTACCCAGATCAATGGGTCTGGCAGGAACACCAAACGCCTTTCGCCTAGTTCTTCGACATACTTGGCGATTGAGGGGTGGCCATTCCCTGCGGCACCCATATAGAGCATTTGTTCTGCCAAAAAATTATCGCTCCGGAGCATCATGGTCGCATAAAGAGGTAGTGCCCGACCATTATAGATAGTATCCTCCAGGTAGTAGTTAGTATCTATTTGTTTCACTGTTTTACCAAGCGTGTCCGCCAAAAGCTGGTGGTTCAACTCTCTGGAGGTGCGAAATGGGATTTTCCAGCTTAGTGTGTCCCCTTCTTTTGGAGAAGCGTTGATGTTAAAAATGTTTTCGGCTCGTACCCTTCCCGTGGGTTGTGTGTCATTGAAGTCTACAAAATCTTCAAAAAAGGAAGGCACAATCTCCGGCTCACCGTTAGTGATGGTGGCATTAACTACATTGCCATAAATTGGAAATTGGCTTCTCTCGGCTTGAAATTCATATGAAAAGTCATCCCATGCCCAACCCGGTCCATATGCTGGTAGTGAGGTTTCAGGATAAGAGAGATAGACCGTGCCTTGCGAAAGCGCCTTGAGACTACTAAATGCATTTTGACCTTCAAAATCGGAGTGAAGGAAGGTTGGGTCGCCGAGCGGCCGTATGATGAGACTGTCGTTACGAACACTATATGCGAAAGTGGGTATTGAATCTTGCAGGTACCCGGCGGAGGCGAACAGTGTGAAAGATTTGGTGTTGGATGCAGGAGTTAAGTATTTGTCCTCATTTATGTTAATAATGAACCTTTCATTATATGTATCATAAATCGAGAGGCCTATCAACTCGCTTTGAAAGATGTCAGATTGATTGATGATTCGGGTTAAGTCCCGCTCTATCGCCAGCTTTTTGACAGAAGAACATTGAAAAGAAAAAATACAAACACAGAATATTACAAAACTATGTAGGGCTCTTTGCACTATCGAACTGGGTTGAAAAGTGCTTATTCGATGATTAAACATATATGTCAGCCCAATTTAGAGCAGTCATTCCAACCCTTGCATATTTTTTTTGTAATATTTTTATCCTTATTTTGGGTCCGTTAAACAGGGATGCATTCTGCACGTCGCCAATGAGTATTTTAGACCTAATCACGCTGCTAATTTTTCTTGCAGCAGTTTTTACCTTAATAAACATAACGGTTCTTAAGCTTCCGTCCACGATTGGCTTGATGGCAATAGCGCTTATGATGTCTGTTGTCATCCTTTTGCTAGGTTGGATTTTTCCGGCTTTGACGGGAGTCGCCGAGTCTATTATAGAAGAGTTTGATTTTCAGGAAGTACTCCTGAATGTTATGCTCAATTTCCTGCTATTCGCGGGTGCATTAAGTATCAATTTGAAGAAACTGATGGAGGAAAGGGTGCCCGTATTTACCCTGGCGACATTAGGAACGTTGATGTCAACTTTTATAGTTGGTTACCTTATATACTGGATTTTTCCGTTGTTGGGGTATGAAATGAAATTGATCTACTGCCTGCTTTTTGGTGCTTTGATCTCCCCAACTGATCCGATTGCGGTACTGGCACTGGTTAAGAAATTTAACCTTTCCAAGAATCTCGAGATGAAGATTGCCGGGGAATCATTGTTCAACGATGGAGTAGGAGTCGTGGTGTTCCTGACCATTCTTGGTATCGCCGCTCCTGAGGCTATGCATCATGGAGGGGCCGAAGCGGCGGTTGAAGCAACAGCTCCCGGAGCTTCGGATATTGCGATGCTTTTTGGAAAAGAGGTGATCGGAGGTGTCCTCATGGGAGCGATTTTTGGATTTCTGGGATTCAGGTTGCTGGACTTCATTGACAATGATCACGTAGAGTTGGAGGTGCTGGTAACGCTGACACTTGTAATGGTGGGCGGCCGTATTGCCGAATTGCTACACGTTTCCGCGCCTTTGGCTATGGTGGTGATGGGATTATTCATCGGAAACGAAGGACGAGACGAGAATTTAGCGAATGCTACAGGGGAATACGTGTTTAAATTTTGGCACCTGCTCGATGAAGCACTGAATGCGATTCTTTTCATTCTTATTGGCTTGGAGATGATCGTGATAGCCAAAACATTCTCCAGTGATATGATTATCGTAGGAATTGTGGGCATTATGATTGTGCTTTTTGCGAGATTATTAGGCGTTTCAATTCCAATTGGTATTCTTTCTCTCAAAAGAAAATTTGAACCTAAGACCATTCAGATCCTAACCTGGGGAGGGTTGAGAGGGGGTATTTCCGTTGCCTTGGCGCTTTCCCTTTCAGATGTTGCTGGTATACCAGAAGAAGTAAAGAACATTATTTTATTTACAACTTACTGTTGCGTGGTATTCTCGATTCTGGTGCAGGGTTTAACTATACCCATGCTATTGAAAAAGTAAGTTTTTACAATAAATTTGCGGATTCAACCGATTTGACAAAAAACCTAACTCTGAGCACTGTCATGAGATGGTGCTTTAAATCAACGAGCAAATGAAATTAAGCATAGCAGAAGGATTATATCTCATCGCTTTGGATGATGAGGAAGGTAGACTGCTTTCCGCCGCGGAGAAGACAATAGTGCCGGGAGTATTGAGCGCTGGGATACTTGAACTTCACCTTACCAAGAAAATAGAGCTCAAAGCTGGTAACATACATATTGTTGATAGCAATGGTACTGGCAACATCATTTTAGATAACATTCTCCACAAGCTAAAGGAGGGATCGGATGTCGTGAGTCAGGTGAAAAAGTTGTCAAGCCATTTCAAGGATATTCAAGAGGATTTTGATGAGTTGCTCTCCCAGCGGGGTATTCTGAAAAGAGAAGCCACCAAGCTGTTGTGGATCCCGTTATCTGAGCGAATGGGCAATGCTAATTATGCTTTCGAAAAGGAAATAAGAAATATACTGAGGGCCATGGTCTTCAAAAGCGCCAAACCCACACCTTCTTTTGTCGTTTTGATGTCTCTTATTTACGATTGTAATATCCTCGATGAGGTATTCCGGGACAAAGACGAATTGATTGATGCTGAGAAAGTAGCAAAAGATATTGTCGATTCCATCTCCGTGACGCCAGAAATATCTCAGGTGCTCAAGGACCTTCGGACTTATTTTGGTACACTTAAGTAGGGACTAGAAACTCCTTTTCAGTCAACAACTATCTTCGGACTTTTCAATAAGTCCGACAGACTTTATCTGGCGTCGCTTCTGAAGGTTTTGTTGCCAATCTTGGACAGTTCTGGGTATTCGTTGAGCGATTGATTGAGTAATTCGTCGAATCGAGCTCTCGACTGCTCAGGAGATTGATTGTAGAGTCTGGCGTGGATTTCAGTCTGAAATTCAGCCATCGCCCTCATATAAGCTAATATTGAATCCTGCTTTTGCACCAGACTATTGGCACGGAATGCCATAAATCCAAATCCCTCATGAGGATTGTTGTTATCCCGTGAGAGGATGAGGTACTCAATGCCATCTACCTCTATGTTATCAAAATGGTAATCGATCTTTTCGTGAATCTCTTTTGGTTTGAATTCTTCCCCTTCGTTAATCGCCCTGTTTTCACAAGACCAAATCCCAACTACCACGAGTATCGAGAGTATAGCGGTTTGCAGCCTCATGATCTCTTGATTTTCTCTTTGAACACGCCTTCTTCCACATTGAAGACTTTCCTCAACAGCTTGAATGCCTTGCCATTCATAATCAATACCAGATAATCACCGGGAGCGATTTTCAGGTCACCCAATGGGTTTTTTATCAGTTTTTTCTTGCCGTATTTGTCGCGCTTAGTGATCCCAATGAGCACGGAATTGTATTTTTTCTTTAACTCAAAAAAGACTTCCTGATAGGCCTTGCCTACAAAAGGATTTGTGGGCGTGACCAACAGTTGTTTGATGTCATAGTCACCCTCACTTTGAGCAAATGACATAATGGATTCGCTGTAAGCGGCAACATCGGGTTCAAACATATAACTGGCCAAAAGCTTGGATGAGATTTCGTGTTTAGAAATCGTGTTTGTGACACCCGCATTGATGAAAGTGTTCTTCAAATCCCCATTCTCCAGCGTTACGACAAAATCCAGACCAGGGTAGATTTTCTTCATGTTAACAATGAAAACCAGCTTTTCGGTATCACTATCGAAATTTACAAATACAATGGAGCTCTGTGAGATGTTGACCTTTTTTAGCAGCTCAAGGCTCTTATAGTCACTGAAAAGCGTGAAAACACTTTTCGAATCGTACACCTCTTGGATGAAGTCAATATCATCTTTCTCATTAGTGACGATGGCAATTTTCTTGTTGACTCCCGCGAGTTGGTCTGCCACCATTTTACCAAAGTCATTCCAGCCGATGATCACTGCATGATCTGTGAAGTTTGTTCCGTTGAGTCCCAATTTTCTATTTTCTTTGAAGGTGGTCATTAGATTTACGAAGGTGCCTATGAGCACGATATGAACGCTCAAACTCATAAGCACGAAAGCCGCGCCGATAATTCGACCATAAACAGTAGCCGGAAACAAATCCCCGTAGCCTACAGTTGTCAGTGTGACAATAGAATACCAAAAGGCGTTAGCGTATGTCGTCAGTGCAGATTGGTCACTTACTTTCTCGACATTCACCAAGGTTACAAGGAGCAACACGTAGATGATGGCCCCGATAATAATGTCTACCAGAATGCCTACCTGGCGATTCTTGAAAAACTTTCTAAACATGGGTTAGACGGCTTGCATCAAATATAACCAAAAGCTCGAATTAGCTGAGCACTCATCAGGGTTGCTCTTTTTTGGAATAAAAAGCTCGTTTACTTATACTTCGTTTAATCTATTGGTATTTTAATTGATTGAGTCATTAAAATAACTCTTCTTTTTTATTAATATCGCATAATTGAATGCTTATCCGCGTGAACCTATGAATCGACATACTTACGACTATGGAGTAATTGGCAACTGTGCCTATACCGCCCACATACACACCGACACCAACATCGCCTGGATGTGCTGGCCGCGTTTCGATAGTAGCTTCATTTTTGGCGGTATGCTTGATGAAGAAAAGGGAGGTGCATTCTCCGTAAAACCGACGGGTTCAAAGCTGGTCAGCTCTCAATACTATGTGGAAAATACCAATGTTCTTTGTACCGAGGTGGAAGGAGAAACGGGTGTTTACCGTGTCACAGATTTTGCGCCACGTTTCTATCAACAGGATAGATATTATAAGCCGCTCATGCTAATAAGAAAAATTGAGCGTGTGAAAGGGAACCCACAAGTAATCGTCAGGTGCCGGCCCAAAGGTGATTATGGGCGCGTAGAACCAGAACACAGCATGGGTAGTAACCATATCCGATTCCTCGATCTTGAATCCCATGTGCGGCTGACCACCAATATCTCCCTGAATTATGTTATGGAAGAACAGAGTTTTACGCTAAATGAAACTAAGTATCTCGTCATGACCTGGGGCCCTCCGCTGGAGGCGTCTTTGGAAGAGACCGTGGAAACATTTTTGAATAAAACCACTAAATATTGGAGGAATTGGGTGAAGACGGCCAGTATTGTGAACTTTTACCAACGACAAGCCATCCGGTCAGCACTCATATTAAAAATTCATCAATATGAGGATACAGGAGCTATTATCGCCGCAGCTACTACCAGCTTACCTGAATCACCAGGAAGTGGTAGGAATTGGGATTACAGGTATTGCTGGATGCGTGATACTTTCTATACACTCAATGCTTTCAATAACATTGGACACTTCGAAGAGTCTGAAAAATATTTTCATTACATACTCAATACCACGCTGGAAGAGTCAGACCGTTATCAACCATTGTACAGCATCACCGGAAAGAAAAAGCTAGAAGAGAATGCAGTTGATCTCGTGGGCTATCAAGGAAATACTCCCGTGCGGGTGGGAAACCAGGCTTATACCCATATCCAGAACGATGTATATGGTCAGGTGCTGATCTCCTTATTGCCACTGTTCAACGACTATAGGATCATTTTTACGGAAAGGTTTGATACCTCAGAATTGATCTTTAAGACCTTAAAGATGATTGAGAAGACCTTCGACGAGAAGGATGCTGGTTTGTGGGAATTTAGGAACCTGGCACAACATCACTGTTATACGTATCTATTTCACTGGGCAGGCTCTAGTGCTGCCATGAAGATAGCCAAGGTTTTGAAAGACGATAACATTGGAAATCTGGCGGCTAAGTTAAAATTGAAGTCTGCCGCCATGATTGAAAAGTGTTATGTGTCCAGTAAAAAGGGGTATGCTCAAGCGGTCGGCGTAGATCGAATGGACGCAAGTACACTGCAACTGATAATGATGAATTACCTGCCGAAAAACTCGCAAAAGGCGAAGGATCATCTCAAGGCGATGGAACAGGAGCTTCATGCGGAAAAAGGGCTCTTTTACAGGTACAAGCACACCGATGATTTCGGTGAACCAGAGACTACTTTTCTGATATGCGCATTTTGGTATGTGGAGGCATTAGCCTGTGTTGGGAGAGTTGAAGAAGCTATCGATTACTTCGAAAACCTCATTTCTTATAGCAATCATCTTGGATTGCTTAGCGAAGACGTGAAAGCCGCTGATGGTAGTATGTGGGGGAATTTCCCCCAAGCCTATAGCCATGTTGGCCTGCTTAATGCAGCTACCAGGATCGCCAACAAGCTCGATCAACCTGACTTTTACTAACGTCTAATTGTAAGTCGAGCAGGAGTATTCATTTGGGCTGAAGATCTTAAAGCCTAACGTCAATTGGACCCGAAAGGAGCCCACGTTGGTCGGGGTAGCACTATTTTCAAACTGTACTTTGTCGGAGTGCAACAGGCCTTTGGCGCCAACAACGAACCTGTCAAATTCCAGTTGGGCACCTATCGCGGTAGAAATACCCATGCTAGACCTGGTTTCCTTAGTGTTTTGCGAAGAAGCGTCTTGTACGTCGATACACTGATACGTCCCCACCGTGGGTCCGGCTAAACCGTAAAGAACCGCATAACTGTCACGAAAGACAGGGATCGCAACAATATCCGCTTTTGCGGCTACTGTAAGCAAATTGGCTGTGGTACGAGTACTTCGGGCGCTGTAAGTTGTTCCAAAATTGTAGCTTGAATTAATAGCAAATCTGTTTTTGAATCGGCCAAGCTCTGCGTAAACATGGGTTGGCGTGGTATTTACCCTTCCATCTTCCATAATAGGAGAATGGATTAGCGAGGTTCCCGCTCCAATCTCGATATAACATCGCGTGGGTGCAACTCCGTTGTATTGGCAATTGGCATGTAGAAATAGCCCATATAAGCAGAGCGTGAATAGTATTTTTTTCATCGGTGAAAGAATTTTAGGTTTTGACTTTGGCCGCAACACAGCGATTACGATCAATCATCGAAGCAAAATTCAGGTCACCTATGAAGAAGTTTTCGGGTGGCTTGTAGACAAAAAGTTGACCGGAGAGGCTAAGACAGTCTCTTTAGCAGGTTTCTGATTGATTTGAAATTTTCGACTCGATACTTAGCTGCCGAAGAGAGCCCTCCGACTTTTATTGTGAAGGCATCATCGGGCATGACCTTGAAAGTGTCTTCATCGGTCCAGTCATCACCACACGCAAGATGAAAATCAGCCTTGTAGTGATCGAGCCACTTGGAAGCAGCTTTCCCTTTGTTGACTTGACTGTTTTTTATCTCCACAACCATGTCACCTTCCAAAACTTGCAAATCCTGGTCCGACGAAATGTATTTCAAATGGCTTGTTAATTCCCTTGTTCTGATTTCTCCCAAACCGGTTTCGACTTTTCGATAATGCCATACCAAGGAGTAATCCTTTTCCTCTACAAAAGAGCCTGGTGTCCGGTCTACATAGCCATCGAGTACCTCTCTGACAGCTTCCTTCCATTTGTCTGTCAAATTGGAGAAAAGGGACCAATCCTTTTTGTGTGGCCTGTACCATACCCCGTGTTCTGCGATAATGTCAATTGGAAAATCAGTCAGCCATTCCTCCAGGGTATGCCTGTCTCGTCCACTGATCACAACTACCTGATTCTTTTCATTTCCTGTTAGTTGAAAAAGAATATCCCGTAGTTCCTTATCTGGTTTCGAGTCTGCCGGGTTAGAATGGAAACCGACCAGCGTACCGTCATAATCTAAAAACAGTAAGCGTTTTTTGGATGCCAGGTAGCTACCCACGATGGTTTCCTGGACCTCTTCAGTCATGGGTCTGGTCTTGAAGTTTTCTTGTTCTTTCTTGATGTACTGAAGTCGCGACATGAAAAGTTCAACCCACCGGTGTATGTTGTATCGCTTGATGGATTTTTGCATAATGTCCATCCGGCGTTGCTGCTCTTCCACTGGCATGTCCAGGGCATCCTTCAGCGCCTCTACCAGTTGATTGATGTCGTTAGGGTTGATCAGGATCGCGTCCGACAACTCTTTGGAGGCACCGGCCATTTCGCTTAAGATGAGTACACCTTTCTTGTCTAGTTTGCTGGCGATGTACTCTTTGCATACCAGGTTCATTCCATCTCGCATGGGATTGACAAGTGCCACGTTGGCCATGCGATAGAAGGCTGAAAGTGCTGGAAGGGGAAAGCTTCTATAGAAGTAGTGAATGGGCGTCCAGTTCATGCGCCCGAACTTGCCATTGATACGGCCGACCAGCAGGTCAATTTCCTCTTTCAGTTGCTTGTACTTTGGGACAGTATCGCGAGATGGTACCAGGACCATGAGCAACGATACCTTGTTGCGGTATTCACTGTATTTGGTCAGAAACTGCTCGAAAGCTCGGAGGCGTTGCGGAATGCCCTTAGAATAATCCAGACGGTCAATGGACAAAATTACCTTGTGGTTACCCATCGAGGTGCGGTATCGAACTTCGCGTTCCAATGTCTCGGGTGAGGCCGCTGCTTGTGCGTACTTCTCAAAGTCTATTCCCATGGGAAGCGCATCAGCCAATACTTGTCGGTTGCCCACATTGATTTGTCCATTCGAATTCCCCAAACCCGCCAGCCTGTTCACCGAAGAAAGGAAGTGTCTCATGTCGTCATAGGTGTGGAAGCCGAGAAAGTCCGATCCAAGCATGCCATTGAGTAATTCCCTGCGCCAGGGTAGCAGGCGAAACGACTCGAAGGAGGGAAAAGGGATATGCAAAAAGAAGCCAATGGTCACATTGGGCTTTTGCTCTCGAACCAATCCAGGCAACAGCAGTAATTGATAGTCGTGGATCCAGAGGGTATCTCCATCTTCGATCACATCTTCCAGTTCCTTAGCAAATTTCCTGTTCACCTTTTGGTAGGCTCGCCACAAGGACTCATCGTAAACAGTGTATTGATTGAAATAATGGAAATTGGGCCATAGCGTTTCGTTACTGAAGCCTTCGTAAAAATCCTCTATTTCCGAAGCACTGAGAAACACAGGTTTCATGCTTTCCTGAGATAAATATGACGCTATTTCCTCCTTTTGGGCGGCCTTTGTAACTGCCAGTCCAGGCCATCCGACCCAAATATTGTCCCCCTCTCGGTAAATGGAACCGAGACCAGTGGCAAGCCCACCCTCACTTGTAGCGTAAACCAGTTGATTTTTTTCTTGTTTGATCTTCACTGGTAGTCGATTGGAGACGATGATAGTTTTTGCCATAATAACAGAAATTGCGACCAGGTCTCTAAGGTAAGCGAACTAGGTCTTAACCACTGAGGATTTTAAGCGATTGGGCTACGATATCGTTTTCAATGGTCCCGAATCGGGAAAAGGCAACTCAGCAAGGAGTCTAAGATTCAAAAAAAAGGGGCGAAAGCCCCTTCAGTGTTGATTACTAGTTCTACTTTTTCTTCGTCTTCACCACCATCATCATTCCGCGATCTTCATGCCTCAGAATATGACAATGAAAAACCCAGCTTCCCACATTGTTGGTGTTTTCGGCAATGGTATTGTCATCGCTTTGCCAGGGTACATTGATCCATGTCTTTAGCTTCACATACCCGTGAGGAGGAATCATGATGACATCCCACCAGGTACCTACTACATAGTCCACCGCACTGTTATCTACCTGAACTTCCCACGATTGTCGTGTCGGCTCAGTGCCATAGGGATCGTCATAGATATACCGTGTTTCCCACGAAGCCTTTGCCGTGTCATAATTCAGCTGACCAATTTCCGTAACAAAGAATGGACTTATGTGTATGTGGAATGGGTGAAATACGTCTGAATTGTTAATAAGTAGCCATTCTTGAGCCGTTGTGGATGTCGGCTGACTCGCGGCGATACCACCGGTTAAATCATCGTAATCGGGCTTGCTCGTTTGCGCCTCATAGTTGTAGGTGTAAAAATCACCAGTATCAGATTTAATAATGGGAATGTAATAACCAGGGTTTGTCCAATAGGCATTGCTATCGAGCCCTGAAATCTGGTTAGTCCACAGAGAGGTGGAGGCATAATTATAGGTTCCAATAGACGTGCCATTTTCGAGTTTGACCTCCTGTGGAATAGGTGTTTGGATCAGGTCATTGGCGTCGGTGTTTCCGACATAATCCTCCAGGTTAAATTGTCTGCCGTTGAGCCAAAATTGCTTGATGCCGTTTTGCGCACTGTTTTCGTAATCGAATTGTACGCCGGATAAGTCGAAGACCATAACCTGAGGAGGTGTGGTTACGTCCGAGTCTTCAATTGGCGACGCGTATCCCGGGGCCTGTCCTCTTTGTGGTTGGCCACTTCCGTTGATATACGTTAGGTTTTTAGCACTGCCGGTAGGGCTGAAAGGGCTCAGGTCGACAGTACTTAGGTCATTTGGAATGGATCCATTTTCGATAGCCAGATCTACCGTGTTCACGTGAAATAGCAATTGATTATCGATGGCACCGCCACCATGTGTTGCAGGTTGCCATCCAATACCTTCAAATTGCGCATCACCTAAATTCTGAAGGTCAATATTGATGAGGTTCCTATTATTTGGGTCTAGGGCTCCTGAAAGCATAGGAGTCATAGAAATGATCGTATCCTTGCTCTTCGGTTGCAAACGCCAGGTTTTTTTGTAGCCCTTGAAGTTACTCCCAAGGTTATAGGAATCTGTATTCATAGGGGAGGGGGCAGCAGGGATGGCATAGCCTCCAGGGTTCTGAGCCTTGTTTTTGACGGTGGCAGGAGCTTGTGGGAAATTCTTGAATATAGCATAGTTACCATCATCTGGTATCCTAACGAGCACATCCGCACGATTCCCAGCTGCAACCAGCAGGGGCTTGCCTGCTGTGATTTTTACAGGGCTGTCCAATGTTACGCCATCCAAAGCAACCAAATACATTTGGGCGGTGGTTGGGCCATCGTTTTCCGGAACGGCGTTTTCAAACAACGGAATATTAATAAGTTTGCCACCGACTGAATCCTGAAAGGTACCGTTTTGCTTTCCTAGCCATATGTAGCTGGAGGTCCGGTGATTAGCTCCTGCGTTGACGAAACGCCATCGCTCAATTTGATTTTTTCCCAATTGTAATGTTGGCTGATGAATGCCATTTACCGTAATGTCCGGTGTTCCAGGCTGAACGTCCTTCGCATCTCCAGAACCCTGCTGGATACCATAGTTCGCAATTTCTTGCAGGACCATTACCCGGTCATGTGTAAGGTCAGGGTCGTCATTCCATAAACCGGGGGCGAAGGTGTTGGAATCGTCTTCGGGCCTTAAAACGAAAGTACCTGCCATGCCATTTTCTACGTGAGTAGAAGTTGAACCGTGCTTATGCGCATGAAACCAGTGTGTACCTGGCATGTGATCAGCTGGAATTTTATAGGAATATAACCACGTCCAGTACTTTCCATTTCCGGGAGGTCCTCCTGGCACCTGGCTACCGATCGCATTCGGTATCGTGCTTTTCAAACCACCATGGTAATTGTCGGGACTGTCGTCTTCGGGTATGATCAGCAAGGTCACATTGTCCCTTCTGGGATCCACATGTAAACCGTGTGTGTGGAGATTGGTGTTGTCCGCATTGTGTGGAATGTTTACTTCATGCCCGATATGCTGTTTGATATCATCCGGATTGCTGGGTGCAATACTGCCTTGAAAATCCTGAAGCCATTGCGACCTCTCTTGATTAAGGTTATTAACGAAGTTGATATTCATTACATCGTTGGGCTTGAATACCAGTGTGGGGCCCGGGACCAAATCCTCGCCGGGTAGCCATTTTGATGTATCCGAAGGGTCTGGCTGTGGCGGCATCAGCGAATAGGCCCTCGTCCAGATTTCCTTACTCACGGGGTTGCCGCTTGCGTCGAGTGCTCCCGTAATGTTAGCTAAGCCAAACTGCACGTATAAGTCACTCGTAAGCACACCATTTTCTGATATCACTCTTTCGGGTTCGTCAAAAGATGCCACGGTAATGGCATTTATGAAGTATTGCACGGTAGCATCAGGAGTAAGGGCTATTTTGACCGTGTTGCTACCGGCTTGCACAAGTGAAGTGGGGATTTTCCATGCCACAGGATGGAAATTGGGATTGGTGTCGGCGTATTTGCGTACGAGTGTATCACCGTTAACTAGAATGCTAACTGGAGAATTAGGCTGGCCAGCAACAAGCGCCGCTGCTACATTGAAGGTTAGCACTACCGGCAAGGGTGCGGTCAGGTTAAGGTCCAGGGTTATCCCCTCAGAACTTCCAACAAGCGACCATGTGTTGAAATCGCTGCGATAAATAGCACCCGCGGTAGAAGTCAGGGTCAAATTCGCGCAAGGATTACCCGGTTTACAAACAGGTGGGTCTACTGAAAGATCCAAACTTTGTGTAAGCAATACCTGGCCCGGCGGAGGGGCCGCTAAGTAGGCGGTAGAGACAAGATTAGAGGGCGACGGCTGTTGGCATGTGCTTAAAATACATACCACCATCGACCCTAAAGCTAAGATTTTCAAAGTGTTAGGTAAGAACATTTCCGATCTGGTTAGTTAGGTGTAATTAAGTAAGTTACAAATATCCCAGCCTAATTCACAGATAATTGTTTTATAATCTTTTCTAATAACTGAATGATGTTATGCTACCAATACTTCAAAACTGCCCAGGTTACATCTCTCCTGTAGGCTTGGAACATGTATGACAGGTGTGATGGTTTGAAGTTGTTTACCTTTTCCGCATTGATTTATACGGTTTTATATGATCGATCATGAGATTCAAGGCACTTGATATATTTCGGGGCATGACCATTGCCTTTATGATTATCGTCAATACTCCTGGCGATTGGGGAAACACTTTTGGTTTGCTTTTACACGCTAAGTGGCATGGTTTTACACCAACAGACCTGGTCTTTCCTTCTTTTTTATTTGCTGTAGGCAATGCGATGGCCTTTGTCAGTTTAAAGTGGCAGCACATGACCGGTCGGGAGGTCTACCTCAAGGCCTTGAAGCGAGTAGTACTAATATTTTTAATCGGGTTTTTACTTTCCTGGTTTCCTTTCCTGCAGTCTTCAGATGGTGGTTTGTCTTTAAGCCCGTTTAGTGAAACACGGTTTATGGGAGTACTCCAGCGAATTGCCCTTTGCTATGCGGTTGCATTGCCATTTGTGTACCATTTAACTCCGCAAAAGCTTGTTTACGTTTCGGTGGCTATGTTGCTGGCCTATTGGGGATTACTGGTAGGGTTTGGTGACTTGACCTTGGAGGGAAATGCTGTATTGAAATTAGATCTTTGGATCTTCGGCGCAAATCATCTGTATGGAGGCGAGGGAATCCCATTCGATCCGGAAGGTTTGTTGAGCACGCTGCCGGCGACGGTCAATGTATTTCTTGGTTATCTGGTTGGCATTTACCTCAGAGATAATAAAGGTGGTTACGAACCGCTCGCCAAAATCTTGCTTATTGGCGTTTCTCTAATGTTTGTTGCTTACTTATGGGATGTTTCTTTTCCCATTAACAAGAAATTGTGGACGAGCTCCTTTGTTTTGTTGACTGGAGGCTTGAACTGTGTCATCCTGGGCGTGATCATATTTCTAATGGAGTTGGCTCCCAGGAAATTGGAATTTCGGGTTTTTAATACTTTCGGCAAGAACCCATTATTCATTTACATGCTGTCTTCTGTTTTGACGACTATGCTTTTTACAATCAGCGTATCCGGTCAGAATGCATATTCCTGGTTTTATCAGAATTTGTTTCAGCCGATCGGTTTTGGTACGCCGCTAGGGTCGTTGCTCTTTGCCCTCAGTTTTACCACAGTTTGTTGGTTGGTAGCCAGGTGGATGGAAAAGCGCAATATCTACGTCAAGATCTAGGCCTTTGTCGGCATGATAAAAAAAACCGACACCATGCCTGATGTCGGTTTTGCTGATACGCTTCCTATTGAAGCCTACTCTTTAAATTCTGGGACACCTGGGAGTGCATATGGTGTATAAGGTGCATTGACTTCCAACAGACCTTCTTGGAGGCTGGCAAGGTCTTCAGTGACCAGGTCCCTAATTCGCTTAAGCAATGGTCCAAACTCCTCCACTGCGATTTCATAACTGTCCATATTGGTTTTAGTCGGGGAGGAGGTGGAATTGAATACAGAATAGGCGATAAATCCGACCCTGTTGCCTACTGTAGGAGGTTTGCCAATATCCAATGTGGCAGCTTCCCGGTCGAAATTAAGTTCACGCTGAATATCCCTTAGCTTTTTTTCAAGTGCCTCAGCTTGAGAAGGTAGGTCCGATGTTGGACTTACCTTGGCACGTAGTATTGCTACTTTGATGTGTCTCATACGATTTTGAACTTCTCGGACCGTTTGTCGTGCCGCGCCTACCGATCCATTGAGAGCCACTACCTTTTGTTGGAATTCCGATTGTTCCTGTCGGTTTGCAGCAGGCAATGTCGTGTTATTTAAGGATTTGACAGCAAACGTTTGTGCTGGAGCGAGCTCGGTAACCTCTCCGCGAACGATCTTGGAAAGTGTGACGCTGTACTCTCCTGGAGCCACCAAGACCCCCCGATCCTGATTTCCCCATGGATTGTAAAAAGAAGGAGTAGCTAATGAAATGGGATCAGTATCATAAAATCGCAAATCCCAGGAAAGTCTATTCAAACCTTTTGACGGTTTCTTCGTGATTTTTCTCACGATGTTTCCGCTGGCATCCATGATCGTGAACAGTAACTGCGGCGCAGCTTCTTCTCGCTCCATTTTCAGATCTTCATAGGAGGGGTAGGAGTTGTCACCGTTATCCTTTTTGACATCCTTTTCTCTATCTCTCCTCTGATCTTGCAGGGACTTGATGTCATCTTTCAAGTAATAGGTGAATAGAGCTGAAGGGGGAAGGTTTTCGCCTTGATAATAGCTGTCTCCCTGGAAAGACTTGCCTGGAAGGCCCATTGGATAACTGCTCTCATAGAGCCAGGCATCTCTTATTGCAAATAAATGTGCCTCCTTTTGAAGTGTCTCGTCGGTCACATTCCGAAGCGACGAGTAGTCGTCAAGTACATAAAACCCCCTGCCAAAGGTTCCGAGGACCAAATCATTTTCTCTCGGATGAATAGCCAGATCGCGGACGGCAATGGTAGGTACGCCGCTCTTCAGTTGTTTCCAGTTGGCGCCACGTGTGTTGCTAACAAAAACCCCAAATTCCGTACCCACGAAAAGCAAATTTGGATCCTCATGATCTTCGGCAATTGCGTAGGACGAGCCTCTGACCGGCAAATTTGCTGTAATGTTCGTCCAGGAGGCCCCTTTGTCATTACTTCGATAAACATAGGGTTTGAAGTCTCCGTTTTTGTGATTGTTAAAGCAGGCATAGACCACATTTTCATCGTGCTGAGAAGCTAAAACCATGTTGACGTAGGTTCTAGTAGGTACACCAGGGAAACTGGAGATCCTGGTCCAGGAGTCTCCACCATTGTCGCTGACCTGGATAAGACCATCGTCGGTGCCTACGTAAAGCAGGTTTTCGTTGAGTGCCGATTCATCCATGGCTACGATTGTTCCGTAGGGCGAAGTGGAACCATTTTTTGCCAGCGCATCTATACCCCACACCCGGTCCATAACCTCCAACTCATTGCGATTGATTTGTTGGGTTAGGTCCTCGCTTATGACTTGCCAACTGTTGCCCTGGTCGTCGGTACGAAAAACCTTGTTAGCAGCGAAATACAATCTTTTATTGTTGTGCTTGGAAATGACCAAGGGAGCGTCCCAGTTCCACCTGTAGCTGTTTTCACCCTTTCTTGGTTGAGGCTGAATGGCCATCTCCTCGCCGCTTGCCCTGTCGTATCGAACAAGCACACCATACTGGGATTGGGCGTAGATAATATTGGGATTTGTGGGATCCACTTGCGTTTCAAAGCCATCCCCACCATGCGTGATGACCCATTCTTCGTTGGAAATGCCGTTCCCGCTAACAGATCTTGATGGACCAGCCAGACTGAAATTGTCCTGGGTTCCGCCATAGACATTGTAAAACGGTTCGGCATTGTCAAGTGCCACTTTGTAGAACTGTGTGATCGGAAGATTCGCCTTAAAATCCCATGTTCTGGCCGCATCCCATGTTTCGTAGATACCACCATCGCAACCCATTAAAAAGTGATCTGTGTCTGTTGGATCAATCCACATGCAGTGATTATCCACATGCTTAGCCACCTCACCCAATACTTTGAAAGTTTTACCGCCATCCACGGAGATTTGGGCCCATGTGTCCATCGCATAGATTTTTGAGGCGTCGACAGGATCGACGATGATCTCCTGGTAGTAATTTCCACTAGATGAGTATCCTCCGGCTTTTTCCCATGACGCGCCTCGATTTGTGGACTTGAAGAAGCCCCCTTTACCTTGGGATGCTTCTACGATCGCATAAATGATTTCTGGATTAGATGGGGCTATTGCCAGGCCTATTCTGCCCTTGTCAACCCCTGGAAGGCCTTTGTTGATAGCTTTCCAGGTAGCCCCTCCATCGGTCGTTTTATGTATTCCGGAGCTAGGTCCTCCGCCCAGATAGGTGAAAACGTGTCTACGCCTCTGGTAAGCTGATGCATAAATTACGTCAGGGTCTCTTGGGTCCATCACAATATCATTGATTCCGGTATGTTCATTGATTGTGAGTATAGCATTCCAGGTTTCACCACCATCGGTGGTTTTATAAACACCCCGATCCCCGCCCTTGCTCCAAAGTGGGCCGATAGCTGCGACATATACTACATCAGAATTGTTGGGATGAACGAGTATTTTTCCAATGTGCTCAGAGTTCTTGAGGCCTGCATGCTTCCAGCTTTTGCCGCCATCTATTGATTTGTAGATGCCGTCCCCATAAGCGACACTTCGTTGGTTATTGTTTTCACCAGTGCCCACCCAGATGACATTTTTGTCGTTGGGGTCGATGGTCACACAGCCGATAGAATAGCTACCTTGACCATCGAAAATAGGAGTAAATGTCGTGCCGGCATTGCTTGTTTTCCAGACACCACCCGACGAAGTGGCCACGTAATATTCCTTTGGATTATTAGTGTCTATGGCAAAATCGCTGATTCTGCCGGAGGTCAACGCTGGCCCAATGTTCCGAAATTTCAGGGCACCCATCGCCGTTTTTTCAAATAGGGTCTTCTCCGGTTCAGGAGCAGACTTCTTCCTCTGAGCCTGTACGGTGAATACCAGGATCAGCATTAAAGGTATAAGTGATCTTTTCATTTTTTGGATTGTTCGATTCACAATTTACGTCGACAGCTACAATTGAAAAAGGCTCGACAACCAGATTGTGATGGAAGGCACAATGCGATGGTTAGGAGCAGTTACAATGTCACTACTATTTTCAGATCTATCTCACTATTTTGATCTATAGGATAACCTATTTAATAAAAGATACGTTTAGGATTTTTATATTTAAGCTACGTTTAGGATTTTAATAAAAAATGGGAAAATATAGAATAGGCGAGTTTGAAGAGATCGTTCTTTTGACCGTAGCGATTTTGTACGAAAATGCCTACGGGATTACGATCAAGGAAGACATTGAAACCCGTCTGGGTCGGAAGGTCAGTGTCGGAGCTATGAGAACGGCCTTAAGTCGGCTGGAGAAAAAAGGTTTGCTTGCTTCGGCTTTCGGGGAGGCCACTGCAGTGCGAGGAGGTAAGCGGAAGCGTTTCTATAAGGTCACACCCGCCGGGAAAAAGGAATTGGACGAGGTGATGGAAACGCGCAAGCAACTATGGGGAGCAATTCCCTCTGTAGCCTTCGACTTTAAGTTTCTATGAATTCGGAAATGCTTCCTCCGCGCTTAGCTACCAGACTACTGAGATGGTTTTGTAGCAAAGAACTATTGGAAGACGTGGAAGGAGACATAAGCGAATTGTTTGCTGTTAGAGCACACGAGAGTAGGGCCAGGGCTACGTGGCTTTACTGGAAGGACGTGTTGCTACTCTTTCGGCCTGGTATCGTCAAAAACTTCGAAATAAATAACGGATTAATAAACAACGGAATGGTCAGAAACTATCTTAAATCCACATGGAGAAACTTGTTGAAATACAAGGTGTTCTCTGCTATTAACATTTTGAGCCTGGCGATTGGTATTGCTACTTGCCTTGCTGTTTATTTGTTTGTCCAGGACGAGTCTTCATTCGACTCGTTTCATACAAAAAATGTCTATCGGCTTTGTGAGGTACAGAGCTTTCCAGGTACGAATACCCAGGACGTGGCGCTTTCCATGCCGGGTATGGGCCCTACGATGATGGAGGATTTCCCGGAAATTGAAAACTTTACTCGTTTCTGGTCCTGGAGCGAACGATTACTGAGAATTGGAGAGCGAACACTCACTGTAGATAGAGTGGCTGGTGTTGATAGCACATTTTTGCAAGTCTTCGATTTTCAACTTCTGCATGGCGACCGGCAGACACTTTTAGACGGAAAATATCAGGTAGTTCTTACCAAAGGAATCGCGATGGCTCTTTTTGGGGAGGAGGATGTGGTTGGGCGGACTTTTGAAATGGAAGATCATCAACACACGGTGACGGGGATACTGGCCGACGTACCCGAAAACTCGCATTTGAAGTTCAATATGATCGTATCCATCTCATCAGCGGTGGAGAGCATGCAGGAATTCAACAGTCGGTTTGGTAGTAATTATCTGAACACTTACTTCATTCTAAACGAGAACGCAGACTTGCAGCAAATGACTGCTCGATTTCCAGACTACCTTACTCGGAGTACCGGCGACGAAAATACGAATGAATACTATGAGTTGTTTTTACAGCCGTTGGCAGACGTGCACCTGTCTTCGATGAGCATTCATCACGACTACAATAATTACCGAAAGTTCAATGGCGTTTATATTGACACGTTTATTCTTGTCGGCCTTTTTGTACTGTTAATAGCTGCAGTGAATTTCACCAACCTCACTACTGCCAGGGCGCGCAATAGATCTAAAGAAGTGGGGGTTAGAAAGTCAATAGGGGCACTCCGCGGGGAGTTGTTTCAACAATTTTTGGTGGAGTCAATTGTACTAGCATTCCTGGCCTTGTTAGTGGCCATTGTCATTTTGTCCCTTGCCTTGCCTGTTTTAAATAGTTTGATCGGCCGGCAGTTGGACCTGGTCACTTTCCTTCTCAATTGGAAGTTGCTAGGTGCGGGACTGGCCATCACTTTTCTATTGGGACTTGTCGCCGGATTGTATCCCGCTGTTAGACTCTCTTCTTTCAAAGTAATGGAGGTCTTGAGAAACGGTAAGGTTCGTGAAGGAAAAACAGCATTCCAAAGTTCACTGGTCGTGTTCCAATTTGGACTGGCACTGGGCATGATGGTTTGTACGCTCGTTGTGGTGCAGCAACTCGTTTTTATGAAGTCGAAGGACTTGGGCTTCAACAAAGATCACGTCATGTTGGTGGACATGAACCCTGAGATGCAGGATGATTTTGAGGAAATAAAGGCAGAGTTAGAGAAAAAATCGTCTGTATTGGGAGTTACTGCTTCAGGTCAGCGCCTGGGTAATAATCTCCATCAATGGGGGTACAAAGTAGCCTATGATACCGGTATTGTGTCCATCTCGCCATCTGGGGTTTACGTGGATTACGATTACCTGGATGTATATGATATAGAGTTGATTGCCGGTCGAACCTTTTCGGATGAATACAGCCAGGATGATGGTCTTTCATTTATAATCAATGAGTCCTTTGCCAAAGAGCTTGGTTTTGAGGATCCTATCGGACGCAAAATTGGCCATGGCCATTACCCGGATGATTCGCTGGGCACAATCATCGGTGTGACCAAAGACTTCAACTTTAACTCCCTCCACCATGAAGTCAATACGCTTGTTATGGTGGTGCATACGGAATGGTGGTACGATGAAATGACAGTGAGGTTGAATGGTAAGAATCTTGAGCAAGGTATTCGGGATGTAGAAGAAGTCTACGGGCAGTTTGTGCAAGACTACCCCATGGATTACGAGTTTCTCGACCGACATTTCGATCAATTGTATGAAACGGATCAGCAGCTAGGCTCCGTCATAAGCATCATTGCAACGCTAGCCATATTAATCGGATGTATGGGCTTGTTTGGATTGGCTTCTATTTCCATTCAAAGACGCATCAAAGAGATCGGCATCCGAAAGGTTCTAGGAGCTTCCATCCGGCAATTGATGGTTATGATATCCAAGGACTTTCTGCTTCTGATTTTGGTCTCTTTTATAATTTCAGCGCCTATCACGTATTTGTTTATGACTGACTGGCTGGAAAATTTTGCCTATCGCATTGCCATAGATCCCACGGTGTTCCTTCTGGGTGGATTGGGAGCAATGACCATCGCACTGGCCACTATCAGTTTTCATGTAATAAGAGCCACTTACGCCAATCCTGTTCAAGCATTGCGCGATGAGTGATCAGGGTGTTATACCGCCTTCTTTCCCTAGAAAACTTCTCAAGTGGTTCTGCGACCCAGAAATGCTGGAGGATGTAGAGGGAGATATCGCTGAGCTTTTCTCGACCAGGGCGGCGGTGAATCGATCCAAAGCTCAATGGCTGTACTGGAGAGATGTGTTTTTTCTCTTTCGCCCGGGGATTATCAAAAATTTCGAAATAAACAACGGACTAACCAACACTGGTATGTTAAAAAATTACTTAAAAATCACATTGCGAAATGCCCTGAGGTATAAGGGTTACACTGCTTTGAATTTGCTCGGACTTATCGTGGGAATTGCCACGAGCATGCTTATCCTGCTTTGGGTGCACGATGAGATTTCAATTGATCAATTCCACGAAAGAGACAATGTCTATCAGGTTTTTAGAAACATGCGACAAACAAGTGGAGAAGTCAATACCACTTATACAGTACCCAAGCCAGTTGCCGATCTGATGAGAGCAGAGTATCCTGAAGTTTCGGAAGTGGCACAGATGAGCTGGCCAACTGACTACCTGCTACAAGTCGGTGACAAACGGACCGAGGAGGAAGGTAGGATTGTTACCCAGTCATTTTTGGACTTGTTCAGTTATCAATTAGTTCTTGGTGACCGGTCTACATGCCTGACGGATCCTTCTTCGATTTTGATATCGGTGGATTTGGCAGAAAAACTCTTTGGTGATAGCTGGAAGGAGCAGGCCATGGGCTATGCGCTGAGAATAGACGATACTTATGATTTGAAAATCACCGGTGTTTTTCAGGATCCGGGAATGGGATCTTCCATTGACTTTGAATGGCTCAGTGTTGCCGAGGCTTTTTACAGTCGCAACAGTTGGGTCAATGATTGGGGGAATGGCAGTTTTGCCATCTTTTTCACTACTGCTAACGAGGAGACCGCAAATGTGGTGGCGGAGCGCCTATATAGTGAGATCCTTGATCATACACAGGACAATGATAATGCCGGAGATGAGACCCTTGTCATTCAAAAATACAAGGAACGTTACCTCTACAGCACATTTGAAAATGGACAGATCGTAGGGGGGCGGATCACTTATGTTAGGATAATGTCCTTTGTTTCGCTGTTTATCCTGGTCCTGGCATGTATCAACTTCATGAATCTTGCGACAGCTCGGGCCGCGCGCAGAGCAAAAGAGGTGGGAGTACGGAAGACCATGGGGGCGTCCAGGCCATCCTTGGCAACACAGTTTTTCTTCGAAGCCTTTGCGCTTTCCTTTCTGGCGGTTTTGGTATCGGTGGTTGTGGTGTTTTTAGTTCTTCCTTTTTTCAATGAGCTTACTGGAAAGATGTTGACCTTGGATTTACTTGATCCTCAAGTTTGGCTATTTCTGCTGACACTAATTTTCTCAGTTACTTTATTATCCGGCATATATCCCGCAGTGCTTCTGCCATCTCTCAATACGGTGGATTCAATGAAGGGTCTGGCAAAATCTTCCGGCTGGGCACTGCATTTCCGAAGATTGCTGGTCATTTTTCAGTTTTGCATTTCCACTTTCATCATCATTGGCACATTCGTGGTTTTTGGGCAAACCAATTATGTTTTGAGTAAAGATCTGGGACTGGACAAAGAAAACATTGTGGCCGTCCGCATGAAAGGTGATTTGCACAACCGTGTATTGACCTATCAAGAAGAACTGCGACAAATACCACAGGTGCAGGCGGTGACCGCAGCTTCGGGCAATCCCATCAGGTATGGTCGATCAACGAGTTCGGCCAACTGGGAAGGCAAACCTGCAAACGCCGGATATGAGATCAATGTAATCCTGACAGATGAGCATTTCATTAGTACGATGGGTATGGAGATCGCACAAGGTCGGGACTTTGAACGTCAGTCGAGTGATTCCACTAATTTCCTCATCAATGAGGTAGCAGCCGACTTGATGGGCTTTGATGACCCTATTGGAAAGAAGCTTTCGTTCTGGGGTATCGAGGGCCGAATTGTTGGTGTGGTCAGGAATTTCCACATGCAGAATCTGTATGAGGCCATTGCTCCTTTGATCATTACTTGCATTGAACCTACGAGTACTGCCTATAGCCTTGTGCGGCTGCAAGGTTCGCCGGGAGAGGCACTCCAAAGAATCGAAGCAATCACCGCGGAAATGAATCCTGGTTTTGGTTTTGAGTATGAGTTCCTGGATCGGGTGTACGCCGAGGGCTATCAGGCAGAAATTACGATAGGGAAGTTGTCAGGCATATTTGCAGGGATATCTATTTTTATCTCCTGTCTGGGCTTACTTGCGCTTTCCGCCTATGCTACTGAACAACGCTCCAAGGAGATAGGAGTGAGGCGTGTGCACGGAGCCTCCGTCGCTTCCATTTTGTCGTTATTAGTGATGGATTTTTCCAGACTTGTTTTGGTAGCGGCGCTCTTAGCTGTCCCCATAGGCTACTATTTTTCGGATCAGTGGCTGGATAACTTTGAATTCCGAATGTCCCTTGGGCTTGCACCTTTCGTCACCGCTGGTTTTCTAACCATCATTACTGCTGTATTTGTCGTTGGACTGAAGTCTTACTCGGCGGCTGCTTCTAACCCGGTGCGATCGCTTAGGGAAGAGTAAAAAAATTGTTTTAGAAGGTGGAGGTGCCGTTTGTTTGCGCCTTCACCTTTTGCCACCAAAACCCTTGAGGCGTAGCTGGGTGAGTTTCCTCTTCGTGTCCAGTGGAAAGTCTCCCTTCATCATCCAGTCATAGAAACTGGGCTCTTTTTCAAGAATTTCAAGGACGGGCTTACCTCGGTGTTTGCCAAAATTGAAGCGTTCCAACCCATCCTGATCATAGATCATTCGACCTGCCAGATCGATCATTTTTTTGTTAGTAAGTTGATGGATAGCATCCATGTCGTTGGCGATAACGCCCACTTTTTTTCCAAGTAGATCTTCGACTTCCTGACCATCGTATCGTTCTAGTTGCGCCAGAAAAACGTCTAAGGTAGCTCTGGTATCCGCCATGGCCGAATGCGCATTTTCAAGCTTTTTGCCCGTATAGAATTTTAGCGCAGCACTGAGATTGCGTTTTTCCATCATGTGGAAGATTTTCTGCGCATCGAGCAGTCGGCGATGATCGACTTCAAAATCTACCTTGGCTCGCAAAAATTCTTCTACAAGCATCGGCACATCGAACTTGAGTATGTTGAACCCGGCCAGATCGCACCCTTCCAAAAACTGGGCCATGGATTTGGCCACCTGCTTAAAGGTAGGCTCGTCTTTTACGTCTTCATCATAAATCCCGTGGATGAGAGATGTTTCCTTGGGGATGTGCATTTCAGGGTTGATCCGCCTTGTCTTCTCTACTTCCTCACCCCCCGGCATGACCTTGATCATGGCTATTTCTACAATTCTGTCTTGAGAAATACTAGTTCCTGTAGTTTCAAGGTCGAAGAAAACCACGGGATTCTTTAGGTTCAATTCCAAAATGAGCGGATTTAGTGAGAGGTCAAGCCCCTGTCAAAAAGTTCTTCTGTGATACCAATTCTTCTCAGGACTGCCTTGGCGGCACTTTCCATCATCGACAAGTTGTCTTCTTTCTTATATTCTATCAACTTGATATCGTCCCTTTCGCGTTCGCCAGCTACCAGGTTGGCTACATGGTCCTCTTGGTTGTATAAAATAGTGCCACCCTTTGGCGTTTGGTCGGCCAATTCCTCATATTGAGCCACGTAGCTTTCAAAATTTTCATATTGCCCTCGCACCCTGTCACTTACATGATGTATAACGATAACATGATGTTGATACTTCAGGAATTTTGCCTTGTGCGTATTGGCTTCCATGTGGTAATCACCCTGAATCAAAACAATCGGAGCGCTATCTGTAATGGAATGAGTGCCATCCGCTTTCCACCAGTCAAACGAACGACTGTTTGCTTTAAGTACTCTTGAGACAATATCTATGATCTCCGTAGTTCCCTCATCGTCAATGATTACTATTCGTTGCTTATCCTCGATTTTGTCAAATGGTACAGGCATTATGCTTTATTAGGAAAAGGCTAAAATAAGATAAATTCAATCTGATCCAAATTTCGTTATGTTGATAACTGCTATCATTTTCCACCTGTGCCTGTGGATTGTTGGCGGGTAACTTTAATGATTTCGATCGGCCTTCGAACGACTCGGATGTGCTAGGTTTGCCATGGTTCTTAGTTCGGTAATAATCTAATAAATAAACCTATGGATAGTGGCAAATCTGAAGCCCTGAGAGTGAGTTCAAAATCACCAAGAAGAATAAGTGTTTCGGAATTGTCAGGACAGCTTGGGAAGCTACCCCCTCAAGCAGTTGAAGTGGAAGAGGCAGTTCTGGGTGCGTTAATGTTGGAGCGCGACGCCTTATCCACAGTAATTGATATACTTAAGGCTGAGAGTTTCTACAAAGATGCTCATCAAAAGATCTATGAGGCCATTGTTCAGCTTTTCAACAACAGCGAACCGGTAGACCTCAAAACGGTTGTTCATCAACTACGAAAGAGCGGTACGCTTGAAGCAGTCGGTGGAGCCTATTATATTGCTGAACTTACCTCAAAAGTAAATTCAGCTGCTAATATTGAGTATCACGCTCGAATCATAGCTGAGCAATCCATCAAGAGAGAACTTATAAGAATCTCTTCGGAGATCCAACATGATGCCTACGAGGATACGACGGATGTATTTCAATTGCTAGACAGGGCGGAACAGTCTTTATTCGATGTATCCGAATCACATATAAGAAAGAATTACGACAAAATGAGCGCATTGCTCGGTTTGGCGATCCAGGAGATAGAAGACCGTAAAAATAAAGAAGACGGTCTCACAGGCGTGCCGAGCGGGTTTACCGCATTGGATCGGGTGACTTCCGGATGGCAACCTTCAGACTTGGTGATCATTGCTGCGCGCCCGGGTATGGGTAAGACGGCATTCGTCCTTTCTGCACTGCGTAATGCCGCAATCGATTTTAAGAAACCCGTTGCGATATTTTCACTGGAAATGTCTTCTGTTCAGCTGGTGAATAGGTTGATCTCTGCAGAGGCGGAGTTGGAGAGTGAAAAAATTAAAAGAGGAGACCTGGCGGACTATGAGTGGGAACAGTTGCTACACAAAACGGCTAAACTTTCAGATGCGCCCATTTTTATCGACGATACGCCGGGACTAAGTATACTGGAGCTTCGCGCCAAATGTCGTCGATTAGTTGCTCAACATGGTGTGAGTTTGATCATCATAGATTACCTCCAATTGATGACCGGTGATACCACTAAAAATGCTGGGGGCAATAGAGAGCAGGAAATAGCCTCTATCTCCCGGGCGTTGAAAGGTATTGCCAAGGAGTTAAACGTGCCGGTCCTGGCGCTTTCACAATTGAGTAGAGCAGTGGAAACAAGGGGCGGAGACAAAAAACCGCAGCTATCGGATTTGAGGGAATCAGGTTCCATTGAGCAGGACGCGGACATGGTTATGTTCTTGTATCGTCCCGAGTACTATGGTATAACCCAGGACGAGGAAGGAATGCCACTAAATGGCACTGGAGAGGTGATTATCGCGAAACACCGAAACGGACGACTGGAAAATGTACAGCTTAAATTCATTGGTAAGTTCACCAAATTCACGGATTTAGATGACCTGGGAACTGCCGATACTTACGGCAGGTCTTTCCCCACCGACGGCTCTAATAGTGATTTTACCATCACCCTGCCAAGTAAGGCCAATGAAAACAAATCCGACGAGGATATGCCTTTCTAGAGACAGTTGATATCGTTTCTTACTAACGCTATTCCAGATGAAAGCAGTTGTTATTGTCGATGAAAAAGGTACGGTGGCTATTCGGGAGGTGCCAAAGCCCACTATAACAAATCCCAATCAATGCCTGGTGAAGATCAGTTTCGCGGCCTTGAACCGACGGGATTATTGGATTACGAAATCCCTGTATCCTGGCATTCGTGAGGGTGCGATTCTTGGTTCTGATGGAATGGGAGTGGTGGAAGAGGGGCCGCAGGCGTGGATAGGGAAGAAAGTGCTGATCAACCCCAATCAAAACTGGGGAAACTCACAAACCGCGCAGGCGCAGAGTTACACCATACTCGGAATGCCTAGCAATGGGACCCTCGCGGAGTGGCTGGTCGTGGATGCAGACCGATTGGTGGAAAAACCCGCTCACCTGGCAGAGGAATCGGCTGCTGCTTTGCCCTTGGCGGGATTGACAGCATATAGGGCCTGCCTGACACAGGCGCGTATCACAAAGAACCAGCGTGTACTTATAACAGGAGCTGGTGGCGGAGTGGCACAGTTTGCCATTCTCTTCTGCAGGGCCTTGGGAGCTGAAGTATATGTGACAAGTGGTTCCACCGAGAAAATTGAAAAAGCACAGTTATTGGGTGCCGAGGGAGGATTTCTTTATACAGAGGCCGACTGGAAGAAGAAAGCACTTGAATCTGGGCCTTTTGACGTCATTGTTGATAGCTCCGGAGGTAATTCCCTCAACGATTACCTGAAAGTAGTAAAGCCCGGGGGCAAGATCGTGGTTTATGGTGCTACCTCAGGTAGACCAGAGTCATTTGATATCCAGCGGCTATTTTGGTCCCAAGTATCGCTAGTCGGGTCCACCATGGGTAGCGACGAAGAGTTTGGCAAGATGATCTCCTTTGTTAGCCAGCACAATATTCAACCCCAGTTGGATAAAATTTTCAATCTTGATCAAATTGATGAGGCGCTTGACAGGTTCACCCGCAAAGACCACTTTGGCAAGGTCGTGGTAAGGATCCGTGCTTAATTTGACTTCACAGTAAAACGCACGTTTTCCACACCCTCAATCATTTCCAGGGCGAATTCGGCGGAATTAAAACGACCGGGCCACTTGATTTTCTCACTCATTTCAGTAGCCAAGGAACTCACGTCAATTCTGCCATTGCTTACAGCTACCGAAGCAACAGTTTCTGTCATTTCCCCTTCCTTATTCCTAAGTTTCTTTTGATTACCGGGATCAATTCCGAAATGCAAAACTTCGGGTTTCAAGTGTACATCGTAGGTTTGGATATTCCGGTCGAAGAGGCAAAGCAATACATTGGGTGAAAGCGCTTCCTGCCTCACCGGTGAATAGGCGACATATGACTCATCCGCTGGCTGGTTATTACCAATCTGCTCAAGATATCCTGTAACCTCTAAATGGGGATAACCGGCAACTACCTCAGACCTCAACAGAAAACCTGTCAGAGCACCAACATTCGTTTCAGGCGTTCCGGCGGTGGTGCCAGGAGGCTGACCAATACTAAATGCCCCCTCCAGGAGTCTTTGGATCCATTGCGCGTCAATTTGAAAAAATCTAATCGACTCCACTGGGAGCATATCCTCGACTGGAACCAGGTACTGAAAGGGAATGTATTTCAGTTTACTGAGATCGCTCAAAAAATTAGAAACCTCTTTGGGTAGTGTGGCAACGACTAAACTGTCCTGATCCGATTTCGTTCCTCCAAAAATTAGGTGCGGCGCCTTAGCCTTTGTTGCGGACATATTTTGCGCTTGGCTCGTTTCTAATCGCCATAAAAACAGCGCTTGCGAGACACTTTTGTTATTGAGCATCAGCAGGCGACCAAGCTCCCAAGCGGCTGCGTAGGACACGTCAAACATACCCATGTCATGATAAAACTGCAGCAACGAGTCACCATTTGTAGGGAGCGAGGCTGCTCCTGAATTTGCAGAGGCAGTATCTGGTCGAAATGGTCCACTGTACCAGGAAACGGATTGATCTCCGTTTCGAAACTCATGAGGCAAACCCACTTTGCCACTACCCAACATGGCTTGTACTTTCGGGTTTTCGGAAGTAGCGGGTAATTGTAAAGAATCCGTACTGACCGCAGCTAACACCTTTTGAAAATCAAACTTTTCAGAAATGGTACTGAAGCTCCATTTGTAAAGGGAAATGAGTCTGATTTGGTCGCTGGATTTGGCTTCCTGGAAGTCAAAACCCTCTCCGGAGTACCGATCTTCCAAAGAAACCAAGTGAATGGTGGTTTTTCCACTGGAAGGTACCAGTCGGTTGGCCACAATCACCGAAAATGGGTCACCGTCATTGTCTCCGGATTCGTTCTTGGGTTGACGGATATGGGCCAGAAACTCCAGATCCGAAGCTGAGGGCAGGAGATTTCGTAACAAGCCGCAATTCACGTCAATAACCTGGACTTTATCCGTAGGTGTTAAACCTGCTATTGTGCCCAAACCGGGCCCGTAGAACGGGCTTTTTGTGCTTTTCGGGATGAGGTTTTGGACTTGCACTGTTGATTCATCAGGTGCTTCGTCGAAGACCAGCAAGCCCATCCACGGAGTGGTTTTTGCAGCGTTAGAAGAGATTCCCCGTTGCCAGGGAAGGGTTGTAGCGGTTAGTAATATATGCGGTAGTACGTTGGCGTAATTTCCGAAAGATCGGGCGGGGGGAAATACACTTTTGACATTTTTTGGGTTGAGCGCAACACGCGGACCAGCGATCGAAAAAGAAGCTGTCGCGGCAGGGATGTCTTGCTTCGTGCCAGATATTGTTACCGTCTGAGATACCGTCAAATCGTACTTACCATCCTTTACCTGAGGCGCTTGATTTGCTATGAATTCTATTTTTCCTTTGAGATTATTGGCCATATCCTTTTCGGTATGCTAATTGGAGAATTTCAGGATCAGCCAGTAATTCATTGGCTAGCTCCAGAGGGTTGTGCATGGTAATTGCGTTGGTGCTAAAGCCAAGCACTGAGAATATTTCCTGGCGTTCGGTGCTCACGTTACCCAGGTCATTGGCAATTGTCATACGTGCCAAAAGACCCTTGTCCTGGTTAGTTTCTAAGACTTGGCCCCACTGAAAATATTCAGGCCCGGTTGTAGTGAAGGCCAGCTCACTTTTTTCGATCGCCTGAGTAGAACCAGGATCAGGAGTATCTTGTTGACTCAAGACCAGACCAGTACAGGCGTTTGTTATAAAAGCAGGATCATTCACTCCCGGGTTGTCGGTTTGGCCCCACAATCCGGTAGGAACGCTTTTCAAAATGGGAGTTACTTTGAAGTCACCTGGGTTACCCTTGGCGAAAGAGACTTGAATATCACTCTCTATTTCATCACTGGATTTGTTCATTGGCGCAATGCCAAACTCAAAATTAGGGGTCGCATCCCCGGAACCCGTTCCGAGTGTCACCTCTTCCGTGGAGGATAGAGATTTAAGGGGGACCGTCGTATTGACTTCCACCATGAAAGCGTCAGGATCTAATACCAACTCATCGCCTACCTGGTTTATCAAACCTGATGTTGCCTTAATGCTAATTTGATTGGCTTTTGGTAGAAAACTTTGCTCAAACTGATCCCAGGTCAGGGGTTTGATTGTTTTCCTGTTCTCACCAAAAGATACATGCAAATGAACGCCGCAAATTTCAAGTGTAGCAATTCCGGAGAAGTCGGGGCCCCAAATGGACAGGTCCGCACCTAAGTGAACACTGAAAGTATGATGGATGCCCCAAATTGACAAAGTGTAGGAGGCACCCAAATCGATATAAGCGTCTGCTGTGTAGTGATAAGGCTGCCACGCTATCAAAAAGTCAATACCTGCGTCGAACCAGGCTTTAAAATTGCCATCGTCGTAAGTTGCAGACATAGCGCCACCGGCCATTAAAGCATGCGGAACCAGCGCATAATAGACATGACCAGATAAGGACAGGTGGTTGTCTACCTTCCAGTCAAACCCTAGTTTGGGTACTTGGGGATAATAGGAAGGTACTGTGAATTTAGGATGATAACCCCCTAGTGTAATCACAAAATCACCTTCGTGAACTCCTGAAAACCAGGAATAAAAGGCGAAACCGCCTGTCAAATGACAATTTTTGGAAAGGAGGAAGGAACTGGAGGTCAACTGGGCCTGCACCCCTAGAAATCCTTTGGCAGGGACATAAGATGCCTTAACCGCCATTTGTATTTCGGCCAGGGGAGATGGCGGATTCTCCACTGTGGGATCAGGTGTCGGGACAATGAGCGTCGATAAACCCAACACATCAATTTCGAAGGACTGACCCAACTTCACTGTGAGTAGGGCGAAGGATTGGATCATCTCGAAGGTGGTGAATCGTACGCCTACAGCAAAAAATTCCTCTCCAACCTGTGGAGGTATCCAGGTGTGCATACTCGTCAAAGCGGCGGTCAAGTTCTTTGGAGCGGCTGATGGGTTTGCAGCAAAGCTTACGAGCGGAAACTTGGGTATCTGACTGATCGTGGGGGAAAGCAGGTTGCGGTTGTAGCCAAATCCGGCGGCAAGCCCCGTCACAAAGAAGAAGCTTGGCCCACCTAACGACTTATCCAGCACTGCATAAAGGAATAGGGAGGGGTGACCATTTAATGACGTGTAAGAACCTAGTACGGAGAGACTGAAGGCATCTGTTTCAATAAGCGCCATCCCATCATAGTCGTCACCATCTTCGAGGAACATACCACCGATACTGACGTCATCTTTGTGATAATCTATGCCGATGCCCTTAATGCCAAAGGAAGGCTTGAAGTCGGTGATAGGAGAGGAGATACTCAATTCGATAAGTGAGAGGGTAAGTCCTGCTCCTGACAGAGAAGCATCCAGCAAAAACTCCAGATCGCCCTTGGTAAAATTTAGCCCTACTTTCTCCAATTGAAGTGGTCCGAAGGTCTTTTGTAGTTTATACCATTGGATATTCCCACTGGCGATGGGCTGAGAGGAAGGCCCAGGTGCCACGGATGTCAGTTGCTGACCGCTATCATTGGAGATATTATTGCCGTTGGACTTGAAAGAGTATTGATCCAGATGGATCACGTCGTTACCTACCGTGAGTGTGGCGATCAGTTCTCCACTTTTGGGTTTATCCGGAAAATTGAGACCTAGCTGAGTGACGAACGCACTGATTTGAGCGATGACCTTAGGATCACCGATTCCGTCTTTAAAAAGTATCGGTTGGACATTGAATTGGACCTTCTCGTTTTTGGAGAAATATCGACCGACTAGTGGCAGGTTTGTCAAATCAAAGCCCCCTTTGAAACTCGCCGTGAGCACGCTGGTTTTCTTTCCACTGGCAGATGCCTGTGCGAGGGCAATGTCATTGATGCTGAGACCACCCAATGAGCCAATTTCTACCCCCAGGTCAGCGGCGAGATCAGAGACATTGATGCCGTTGCCATCAGGATCGGAATAACTTCCCAGGAGCAGGCTACTTTTTTCTGTGTCCTGCACCTCATCGAATTTCACGTCAAAGACGTTGTTAGCCAGTGTTAGCTTGCCTTCAAATGACTTTTCATAGGTATTCTGATTGTGTGTGAGGTTGATATCGAGAAGGAGAGTAGGCGATTTACCGTTAAGTGGTAGGGTGGTGGCGCAGGAGAAGGTGAAGTTTTTGGAATTTCCATTATAATCTATTTGGAAGGACGTTGTATCACCAGTAGACACATTCGCGGGTAAACCTTCAATCTCGCCTGCACTCTTCCCAAACTCAATCTGGCAGGATAAATCTTTTGTTCCCGTACCGTAGCTAAAGCTAAATTGATCAAGATCCCATTGGTCTAGTCTGAAAGTGGTGAAAGCGTTTTCGATCTCCAGGGCTGTTAGAAAATCATTGAGAAAGGTCCCTACCTGTAAACCTGAACCAGACGCTTTATAATAAGCTTGAAAACTGCAATTACCTTTGATTAATGCTATCTGCAATTGAAAATAGTAGTCGTTGATTGTGACTCCTCCTCTCAACGAAAATTGCTTACTACCCTGAGTACTTTGAAGGCTAAAGTTAAGGTTGGCATCAAAGGTCTTTTCGCTGTTAATGGGCATGGAAGTTGGAATATCGTTTCCAACCACTTCTGCATCAGCGTAAAAGCTGTAGAATCGCTGTTCTTTGTCCAGACTAATACCAAAGTTTATAAAAGTAATTTCCGGGAAATTGTTTGGGATGTGCACCACATCTGCAATTATGTCGGTTAGGTTGAATATCCCAGAGAAACTACCACCAATTTGCTTAAGGTCGCTACTTATCTCCAATTCGAATACACCATTAAAATCATTTAAGGAGAAATCAAGATCTGCTGAATAAGTAGTCGCTGTACTTTTATTTTTTGTAGGATTGTTGATTGTGTGATGAAGGTTGATATTGCGCATCACCAGTCCCTCTATAAGATCGTAGCTCATTTCGGGAGGCGTTCCAATCATGAAATAGATACTCACAGGTGTAGCACCAATAAATGTGATGCGAAAATCATTCAGACTGATTTGGTTAAAAAACGTCTTTATTGAACTATCAGGAGAAATTTCACTTCCAAGAGCCAAGTCTGAAAGATCACCGAGGGTGAGTGTTTTGGAAGCATCAGCAACTAACTGAAATTGGATATAGTCATTAGAAAAGACATCTTTTCCGGATGCTCTCTCGATTTCTGCGTTCAATAGGTATTCTATTGATGTGCCCACGTTAATAATAACCTGTAAGCCAAAAGATACCTTCTGCTGACCAGGAAATAACCAACCCTCCAAAGGCAAATCACCGGGATCAGAAATACTCAGAAAAATGGCAGGTGATTTTAATTGAATAGAATTCAGAGGTTTAGGCAAAGCAATGTCTTTTGGAAGGGTCATTTCCAGAGCCATGGCGGGATAGGAAACCCCCTCTCCCAAATAGTTTGGAGTGTAATTAAGTAGAGATGGATCGAGAGAACCCCTAAAGATTAAATTGTTGTCACTGCCCAAATTAAATAGGGTGCCTAAACCAGTAAGACTGGAAGGATCCCATTTTGTAACAAAATTCAGCCCGGCAATTAGTGAGGTATTCCATTTCTTACTAATCGCACCCTGCTCTGAAGAGAAGATGATTTGTGGAGTATTAAAAAGTGTGAAAAGCTGAGTGAAAGGATAACCTCTTGTAAAGGGAAAATATTCTTGAAATTCTTTTTGTCTACTGAAAGAGATGACGATAACCATGGTAGCATGGCCATTGTCTTCTGAAGTAATAGTTATCTCTGCAGGTACATTTGACTGATGCCACGCCGAAACCACTTTGCATGAAATATCCAGATGCGTCTCTGATAAGCTTTTCTGGCTAACACTGGAGATGTTACAAACACCAGTTGTGCCTAGAGTAAATGCATCGGCAAGGAGCTTATCTAGTTGATTATTTACTATGAATCCAGACCCAGCGAAAACAGAAAAACTTATTTCATGCCGGGTTAATATGGTATTAAATAGAGTACTTATCGAGGGCATAATGGTGTTAGCCTATTTCAAGTATAATTGGCAAATGATCAGAGATTTTATGTCGTTCCTGAAACTGCGTAAGAAAAGTCTGGTGGTGTGTTGCAGCGGCTGGATCAGTTCTATCCTGGGCTCTTGTCAGGTCGTTCGTATCCCATTTGTTCATTTGATAGTAGTCAATTCTTGGTGTCAACCAGTCAAAATGGCTTGGTCGGCCTTTAGTGCCCGATAATATATTAAAAACATAAGCTTGATAATTAGCGCCCGTATTGTTTCTGTTTATTAAAAAATTGTCAATTGAACCATTGTAGGTTGCCGAATGACGCAACCATGCGGGACTACCACAAAAGCCATTGCTTGGTAGAAGACCTCCTGGCGATTGTTCTATTTTATTTACTACATCTGAAGTTGTGGTGTTACCTGGCGTGGAGGTAGTGAATGGAGTTGGGAAAACAATTAATTTGGCTGCTTCTTCGACCTCTTTCAAAGCTCTTTGAATTATGCCGCGATTTTTTTTCAGGTCAAGAGCCCCCTTATAGTTTGCTATTTTCTGTTTAATTTTCGATGCATAGTTAGTGATATCGTAGTTCTGACCTGTTCGCACCGTATAACTAAATATTAACAATAGACTTGTTATAGCTTCTTTGAGATTATTCAATAATTCCTTTTGCTTCTTCACCGGAATGCTCAATGGGAATGTTACTTTACTATAGATGAGTCTAGCATAATTGTCCATCTCATCTGCATTCTTTGAAACGTTTAAAAGATGGGTTAAACAATACGGTCTTCTTTCAACGTCGATTGCATTGCCGTTCTTGGATTCAAGGCCGAGGGCAAAATTCGGAATATCATAGAGGTTCCTGCTGTCATTATCCTTGAAGCTATCAACATTGAAATCACCACAAATCACACATATTTCATCCTTCCCGTTTGGGGCAGTTAATTCAACAATCTTGCGTATTTCATCCATGGCTGTTCCTGCTGAGCTAGGAGAAGTGTGTACCGACAATAATTTCAAATTAAATTTTGTGGTACCATTGTCGAAATAAAATGTAGTAAGAAATGGTGCTCTTGAACCAGGAGGACTCATAGACCAAGTATCTTCCACTAATTTTCCACCTGTATCAGGGTTCAAGTCGTAGAGTCTTCCTTGAGGGAAACCAATTTCATCGCCGTTCTTAAAGAAACAGTATTGGGCTGCTACCTTCCCTGCGTCGATCCCTGGATTATAATTGCTTTCAGTCGGTATTTTTGGATGAGAGATTTCTTTATTGCTTTGATCGAAGTATTTTATCCCACTTGCAACTAGATTATCTTGATTAGGTAAAAAAACAAGTTTAGGGTAGTTGCCGGCATAAGGAAAGTTGTGAGGGCAAACCGAGCGTGCTGTGTTTTCAATTTCATTAATATCCCATTTCGTGTCAGCATATGTGGTGTTGCTCCTGTAAGCATTGGAAAAAACCCAGGGTCCGGTAAACATTAACGCACTTTTTTTCTTCTCATTTCGGAATAGAACCCCGACAAGCTCACTTCTTCCCTCACTTCCCAGGTTTAAAGGATTGATCATATTCCAATAATGGTCAGTATCCATTTCGTTTAAATCATCCCACAAATTTTTAATGCCCTCATATCCATTTCCTTTCGTCGGAGCCCAGCCATCCAGGTTAAGTACTTCATTTGAATTTGTAGGCTCCAGGATTACTACAATATCAGCTTCTGAGTTTCTAATGACTTCACAAATAACCTTTCCATGATTACTCATTTTGGTCTTCCCAAACTTTTCAATGTTCCAGGCTAGTATTTTTAGTGACATATCATTAGCATAAATTCGTTTAATCAACTTTCATTTATCTATGAATCTAGTTTCCGTTTCATAGAGCTACTTGCTTAATAAGCCTTAATTCCTTGTGCCATTCTAAGCGCCCCTGAGTTTTTTCTCAATCTCATACTTCTCAACATTTAATAATATAGGTTAAAGCATAGTAGGGCGGAAGATTATTATGGGGTTGATCTCCACCTCTTCCGTTGGTCCACTTTTGTGGGTTAGAGACAATATCCTTGTTGGGTGTGAATATTTTGTCAACCGATGAATCCCCGGTACCCGACCAGTCTAACGGGTAGGAGATTGCATGTGCATGCAACGGCATTTCCGGAATGGTCAGTTTATGTGTTTCTTCACCCCCTTCAGCATTCAAATCATAAGGACTTAGACCGGCTCCCTGACCTGCACCTACCACAAATCGGCTCCTAAGGTCAGGGGTTTTGGCTTTTGTCGCGCCGGAACCCGCCAGTACCTGGATCAACTCTGTAAATGATGTTGGCACGGGTTCGCCATTGCATATAAGCCAACCGGGAGGCGGCGTACTCCCACCGTATGCAATTATCGCCCCCACAGGCATCACATCTCCTGTTTTGTCCTGATACCGACCCGTGATTTGAGCATCCCCAATTACCTCCAACTCAGGGCTACTGGCATCAGGCTTGTTAGGTGCTGACCCGACACCCAATTTCCCGGCCACATAGGTATTTCCGGTACCTCCTTCACAAATCAACATGGGCTTAAAACCAGTCGTGTAGAAGCCAACCTCCCTGGATTCATTGGTATGGATACCAAACCCTCCCCGTCCAAAATGAGCAGAAGGCTCCGTTCCACCCCAAGCTTTCTGTTCTTTACCGACTTTAATGAGCCCTTCGTCCCATGTGCCGCCTGCGCTAAAATCCCTTAGCCACGTCACTTTTGCCCACTGGGTATTGTCGTCGTTGGCAAAATCGCCTATTTCAACACCATTGACTCCTCCGTTTGGCTGGATTTTGTTGACGGATAAGCTACCGTAGGGTACATGGACGTTATTCGTCCCTTGTAAATAGTACCCGCCAATGGCTACATCTGCCTGCATTTGCATTTTCTCAAGTGGCGGAGGAGTTTTCAAAGAGGGTGGTACGTCGTTACCAATGCTTGATTTGATTACACGCGTTGATTGCGTCCCATCCCAATACCCCGGCACATTGTAATAGCTGAGCCGGATCGTTGCCAAGCCGATGGGGTAGTCCGTGATCAACCCGCTCAATTGTATCACCAAAGGACTGTCCAGGGTCAGGTAACCACCGACGGATGCTTCAAAGGACCAAGCCGCGATATCTCCCTTGACTTTGCTTTCGGTCCAGGTAGCGGGTTCATGCTTTGTCTCTAGCGTATCATCTTCTATTTGAGAGGAGGCGACGGTTTTGACTTCCAGATTGCTCAGGTTGGCAGTGCTGGCCAGTGTCCACGGTTTTTTCACGCCGTTGCCTGGATCATCACCCTCGATGGATACAACGATTTGAGTGCGAGCCTCTGTATCTGAGGAAAGTGAAAGATCCAGTTGGCCTGAAACGCCGAGAATCAGCGTGATATCATTCAATGTCTGTCCATCATTAATAACAGTTGGCGTGCCAAGCACACCGAAATAAAAGGGACTGGCATCCACACCTTCGGCATTGATAATTCGCATGGTTTGAGAGAGCGTGCCCGAAAGAGGTGGCAGGTTGCTACCAGAAGTAGGTAAAAGATTGAGGTAACTAAATTCTACGCGGGTTGTCCGGGCTCCCATCATGCCGTCAGCTAAGACTTGCCGTAAGGTGAAAGATATAGGCTTTCCCATCCCTAATTGCAGGATTTCACCACTGTCGAAATAGAGCGTATCCACACCATCATTCTCCCTCACATGTGTGAGTGCCCATTTGATATCAGTGGGTTTTATATTGATTGATGTAGGCGCACTCAAGGTACCCGGACGGAAACGGATGGCCAGCTGATAGTTGGTTGCAGAGAGTTGCCCGGTAAGTGCGGGAATTTCGTAATCTTGTTGGGAGACATTATTAATTGTGATCGTTAAATCTTTACCTGCACCTCCGGTGATGAATAAAAGGGACTGATGACTATCATCCAGTGCAGTGATTTCTAGGGGCATACTTGCTCGGAAAGGTGTCACTGTCGGCGTAGGCGCATTCAGCGATTTTAATAGGATGCTCATATCTTCTTGCTAGTTAAATTCATTATTCGTTTGTTTCCTGACCTTGTGTCATGTCCTGGTTTGGCGTGAGCTTTAACCACCCTTCGCGAATCCTTATTTCCGGAACGAAGCGTGCTTTAGCGTCGGCGATACCTAATATTAAATCGTCCAGGAAACTTTCCATGGCCGTTGATACAGCCAGCAAAGCCGCACCATCTTGTGGCTCTTTTCTTTGGTCTTTTGGCACTATCCGGGCTGTTTCGTCGCTTGAGTTATCAGCTGTAGCTATCCATTGGTAGGTTATCATCTCGCTCCATAATTCCGCTCCGTTTTGGAACTTGCCAGTCACCTGTGAAAGTGTCACAATTCCTTGCCGCGCCCATTGATGCCAACTACCATCATTGAGCAATTGGTTGAAGGACCAACTGTAACCAGATTCATTTGGAACCGGTAATGCAATGTTTTCGCCAGTGAGGATCGGTGCGGTCAGGAATCCGATTTGTATGGATTCGAGAGCGTGGGCATACATGTATGGCGGTATTTCCAAGGCAGTAGTGGGTAGCACCGGACAGGAAGCATGGAGTTTCCCTCGCGGATCCATGAGAACCGTAAGTAAAATTGGTGCCTGGCTAAGTGTCAAAGTCACTGGATTGCCGGCAGCACTATGAGGTTGGATATTGGAAGGGGTATCCTTGTCTGTGCTGGCTACCGCGTTAAAAACAACATTTTCCTGATCCATTATCGAGCCTTCCCAAAACCCAAGAACCCCATCATCCAATTGGTCGAAACTGCCAATAACCGTCGGGATTTGTACTTGTTCAAAGCCATGGGTATTCCGAATTCCATTTTGTAAGGTGTGTCGAAAGGCATCCCAGCTCTGATCTGTCGCCAAATCACCTTTGACTTCCAGGGATACCTGTAGCCTGGTGACAGCAATCGGACTGCCCATCAGAAGTGCCTTGGCCACGTGTTGTTTGAAATTGGTTGGTTGTATATTTTCAAGACCGCTGTTCAGGGTGGCCAGAAAAGCACTCAAGAACGAGGTATCCTGGCTGAGGATATACTGTACTATTTCCTGCAGCGGCGGGTTTTGAATTTGAGCTACACTGATTGGGTTGGCGTCACCGGGATTAGGTTGCCATCGTTGGGATTCGTTCATTGTGACGGCTCCCAAGCCCTGTCCCACATGGTCATAGACCATCAGGCTTTGATCCAGATTATTGGGAAGCAGCCAGCCACAAATTGGAGATGAAGCAGGTGTATCTGTCAGCTCTGTAAGACTGTCAGAGCCATCGAGCCATTGTGTGGCCAGTCGACAAGCTTGCGTGAATCGAGGAGGTAAAGAAGTTGTTTGGTCTTTTAGGGATGCTTGATGACCCAAGCCGAAGTTGTCAATAATGTTAAGTTGTGTAATGGCCAGTTGTCCGCCGCGGATCGGATTAAAATCCACCAGGGGCTGAGGAGCATGGCGAATATTGCCACTCACAGCCTCGGCAATTTCGGTGGCAAACTGTTGATTGTCGGCAAAACCGATGGGATCCTCTATCGCTAGCTGGAGGGTGAGCTTGCGCATCAGAAGCGTATCGTTGTATCCACTCAGGACTTGGGATACTGGTGACAAGTCTTGCAGATTGGCGTAAGCAGAAGTTGCTGAATAGGGCATTTCACTAAACCCTGATGCGTAGGTCGATTCTACCCATGTCTTGAAATCATCGAAATGATCTTGTAATATTTCCGATGCTTCGGTAGAGATATTCTTTGCCTTTTGGTAGGAGGGTACTACCCAGGTCTCCAGGTAAGCAGTTAGTTTTTCGAGAAGTAGTCCTTTTCCAGCTTTCCGGTCAAGATAGGATCGGCCGGTATAGATGTTTTGACCTTGTTCCACATTCTCAGGACTCTTAGCTTGCCAATCCAATAACCTTGTAGCTTGCTGAAAATTGCTACCTATATAAGACTCGCTATAGTTGCGGTCTTTTGTCGACAGGTTGGATCCATCCGCGGCAGCCGAAAAAGTAGCCTGCCATTCGAAAAAGAGAGGAAAACCACCAGAGGTGTTGATGCCGCTTTCGGCATACTGTCTAATCAAATTTGCCGGAAGGTCAACTGTGCCTGCGATTAATTCAGCTAAATCCAGATCTACTGCTTGGCAGGTGAGTGCTCCGTTATTTGTCAATTCAGGTCTGGAGTCCAGGCCGATTATGAGGAGCGAAGGTTCATTTGGTTGATAATAGCGGGGAGCCGGGACATCCTTCAACGGCAAATCCTGGTCTGGATTGTACTTGAGCCATTCCGTCGCCAAAGCCTCCACCGCACCGTCCCGTTGATCAATTGCTGCAGCATATTGACTATTGATGATCTCGGACAGATCCTGGGCCTCCTGTTTTAAAAAGAACTTCACCCTGTTGGGGTCAGGGAAGTCGTTTTCTTCGCCAAGCGGAGGATAGTTGCATATCATGTATTTATACCAATCCGCAAACAACTGCTGTTGTCGATCTCCCATTTCCTGTTTGAGCTGGTCAAGGGATGCCTCCTGTTGATTTAAATCTTGAAGCAACTCTAAAACACGCTCCGGAAGCTGTTGAGGAGCTTGATTTTCCGTAGCCTGATTATTATGCTTAAGTATCCACCGGATTCCTCCTGTGATTTTGGCAAAACCCTTCAGTTTTCGTGCTTCCTGGATTTTTGCCCAAAAGTCTGGGCTTGTGTAATCAAACTGCTCATTTAATAGAATCGCTTCCAGTTGTTCACTAACCACGGCCTCCTCCTGGGTCTTACCGGCCAGGCAAGCTATGAGGGCGCTTGAGGGATTGTCTGAAATGAAAAGGCTGATTTCTGCTGTCTGCTCCGGTTGATTGTCAGGGCTAACCTGCGCCTGTCCATAGCAAATCAATTGCTGGGGAATAATATTTTCATCAAAGGCCCAACCAAACTCAGCAGATACGGCTTCCTGAATGGTATTCACTTCGGCGCTATCCAAGTGCAGAATGAGCTGGGACAGTGGGTCGTCAGCGGTTTCCGCGTACCAGCCGTACACTTCGTAGGTGATAGTTTTCTTGGGAATGACGCTATCGAAAGCACCGAAAACGCTATGGCAGTTGGGGTAGAAACTTGCGAACGTGGGCTCGCCGTAGCCAGCAGCGGTTAGGTTCCCCCAGTATTCATTTGCATTGCTCTCCTGCTGCCATTCAGCGTAAGTTAACTGCCGCCCCAGGTACCTGAATCGCTGCGGGTAGGAGGTGGCTTCGTTCATAACAGCAGCTGACGGAATCGTGACGTATCCGAGTGTTCCGTCGTTGGTAGCGGGGTGAAGGAAATTACTTTCCACCATGTACTGAGGAGTTCCGTCTTTGACAATCAGCCATCTGTTTGGCGTTTTTGGATACCCATTTGCCGCGATGCTATTATTGGTCGTGTCCGTCTGCTTAGCAAGCGCACCAGGTAACTGCCAGTGCAGGTGCACACCCGCTTTAAGTTGGAGATTCAGGTTATTCAGCGGCTGAGATAAGATGTTCTCGCTGATATTAGCTGTGTCAGGGTTGAAATCTTGGTTGGTATCCGTATACGGAAGCTTACTGAAGTCGGCAAATCCTTCCGCTGCCATTTGATCTTGGCGTAGAAATAGTGCATCCAAACTTACAGGGACGAAAAGGAAATTCCCTTTCGGAAGGTGGTTCGCCATTCTTTAGTGAGTATTGAAATCCAAAACAGATTCTCAAGACTTAAATTAGTAAATGGCGGTCAGATTGCAGAAGGTATTTGGAGGATTTAACAAATTACTAATATGAGCGGCGATTTGGTTTGGGCAACAAGACTATTACCACAACTGACGCAACGATCAGTCATCAAATAGAAAATTCTGATAAGCATTTTGAAGTTCGCTTAAAGCTTTTTGATCTTTCCCCGCTTGCAGTAGGGCAATTCCTTTTTTAAAAACTTCTTCGGCCTTTTCGTTTTCGCCTAGTTCCCAAAAGAAGTGTGCAGCATGGTAATAAGTCGGTGTATAATCGGCGTGAGTCTGTAACAATTCCACAAACAATTCCTGTGCTCTTTCGGGATTGATGTTTACTAATTCCAGTGCGAGCGCATACTTCGAAAATACGTCGCCAGGGTCTTCAGAAAGGTATTTTTCAAGCATGGCGACACGTTTTTCCTTCATGATCAGTGATTTTTTAATCAAGCAATATTGACTAACTTCACGGCTCTAAATTAGATCAAACACCTTTCTTTATTTATGAAAATACTGGTCTGTATCACGCACGTCCCTGATACAACTTCGAAGATTGCCTTCATAGACAACAATACGAAATTTGATGCGACAGGTGTCCAATACATTATTGGTCCCTACGATGATTATGCCCTGGCCCGCGCAGTGGAATTGAAAGAACAAGCAGGTGGTTCCATTACAGTTCTGAATGTAGGGGAAGCCGAAACGGAGCCCACCATTAGAAAAGCATTGGCGATTGGCGCAGATGATGCCATCCGAATCAACGCATTTCCGGAGGATGCTTTTTTTGTTGCCAAGCAAATCGCGGAGGTTGCAAAAGACGGTGCTTACGACCTTATCTTAATGGGACGAGAGTCTATTGATTTTAATGGAGGTCAAGTCCATGGAATGGTCGGTGAAATGCTAGGGATACCGTCGGTATCGCCCGTTATGACACTGGATCTGGATGGGAACACTGCCAAGATCTCCAGAGAAATAGAAGGAGGGAAAGAATATCTTGAGTTGAACACACCTTTTGTGGCGGGTTGTCAGGAACCTATCGCCGAGTGGAAAATACCTAATATGAGAGGGATCATGTCGGCAAGGTCCAAGCCGCTCAACGTAATCGATCCTGCGGATAAAACTGTAAAAACCAAGGTGAAGGAATTCCAATTACCTCCGCCAAAGGGAGAGGTGAAAATGATCGATCCGGATAACCTGGGTGAATTGGTAGAATTGTTAAAGAACGAAGCAAAAGTGATATAATGGCAGCTATAGCATTTGTAGAATTAGACGAAGGCAGTGTAAAAAAATCATCTTTAGAGGCTGTCAGTTACGCTGCGGCTGTCGATGAAAATGTAGTCGCAATCGTATTTGGTCAGGTGGCAGAGGAGGAATTAGCCTCTGTAGGTGCAGCTGGTGCCAGCAAGGTATTGCACGTTTCGGAAGAGAAATTATCTCAGCCAAACATTATGGCTTATTCATCAGGAATAGCACAGGCGATGGCTGCTGAAAGCGCTAACCTATTGGTAATGGCGAAATCTTCCATAGGCGATCCGATTTCCGCCAGAGTAGCTATTAAAACCGATGCGTCATTGGTCTCCAACGTCGTTTCCCTGCCGGATACTTCCGATGGATTCGTAGTAAATAGGAGCATATACACCGGAAAGGCTTTTGCTCAAACTAAGGTGGAGGGAGATAAAGTGATCCTCACCATCAAAAAGAATGCGGTACCTATTAAAGAGGATGGGGGAGCCGCATCAATAGAAACTTTTGCTCCAAGCAATGAAGCAACGGATTTCGCAGTAAATGTGACTTCTCGCGAAAAAGCAGAGGGAGATATCTTGCTACCCGAAGCAGATATTGTCGTGTCTGGCGGTAGAGGGCTAAAGGGCCCTGAGAACTGGGGGGTGATTGAAGATTTAGCCAAGGCATTAGGAGCGGCTACAGGATGTAGCAAGCCAGTTTCGGATATGGATTGGCGTCCGCACCACGAACATGTGGGTCAAACTGGTGTGAAAGTTTCGCCCTCCTTGTATGTGGCAGTAGGCATCAGTGGAGCTATTCAGCATTTGGCAGGTGTCAATTCCTCCAAATACATATTAGTGGTAAACAAGGACGCGGAGGCGCCATTTTTCAAGGCAGCGGATTATGGTGTGGTGGGTGATGCCTTCGAGGTGCTTCCTAAATTGACCGAAGCAATCAAAGCAGGATAATGTCGAATAGAATAAAACTGGAAATTTTGGGACTGTCTTCGAGCCAATCCCAGTCCGGTTCCTTCGCATTGGTCCTGGGCGAGTCGGGGGGCAATCGTCGGTTGCCCATTATCATTGGCATGTTCGAGGCACAGGCTATCGCGATAGAAATCGAAAAGATCGTACCTAATAGACCGATGACTCATGATCTTTTTCGATCATTTGCCCACAATTTTAACTTCGACATCAAGGAAGTCTACATATCGGACCTGAAAGAAGGAGTCTTCTTCGCTAAAATTTATTGCGAAGGTGAAAACGGGAGAATAGAAATTGATTCGCGTCCTTCGGACGCCATAGCGATTGGCCTGAGATTCAATGTGGATATTTATACCAACGAAGATATCTTGGATGAGGCGGGTATTGTGCTCACGGAAGAAGGGGATTCTGAGGTGGCAAGTGAGATTGAGGAGCTCACCGCCGAAAAAGAACCGACCAAACTTAGCGACATGTCATCGGACAAATTGAATGAGATGTTGGACGAGGCCTTGGGGAATGAAAACTACGAGGAGGCTGCTAAGATCAGGGACGAATTGAATAGAAGAAATTGACCCACTAAAAAGAGGAAGCCTTGGATTATATCAGAGCCTTGCTTGGTCTCCTATGTTTGATTGGTTTCGCCTATCTATTCTCAACAAGCCGTAAAACCATTGATTGGCGGCTAGTTCTGACAGGTATTGTCCTACAAGTCGTTTTTGGACTATTGATCACACAGGTTGGTTTTGTGAAGAACGGATTCAATTGGGTGAGCAGTCAATTTGTGACAATTCTAGGTTTTTCAAATGATGGCGCCAAGTTTCTTTTTGGTGGACTAATTGACCCGGAGAATATAGGTATGGTGTTTGCGCTCCAGGTTTTGCCGACGGTCATTTTCTTTTCCACGGTTACTACGGGGCTCTATTACCTGGGTGCTTTACAAATCATTGTCAAAGGTATCGCATGGGTAATGACCAGGTCAATGAGGCTATCAGGTGCGGAGGCCCTTTCTGCTGCGGGAAATATATTTCTGGGACAAACGGAGGCGCCACTTCTGGTTCGGCCATTTGTGCCAAAAATGACCATGAGCGAGTTAATGTGTCTCATGACAGGCGGCATGGCGACGATTGCCGGAGGAGTGTTAGCGGGCTACGTTACGTTTCTTGGCGGAAACGACCCGGCTGAGCAAGAGCGATTTGCAGTGTACTTGCTGAGTGCCTCTATCATGAATGCTCCCGCTGCCATTGTTATGGCTAAAATCATTATTCCAGAGTTGCACCGTGAGAAGATTAATACCAATCTGAAGGTTTCCTCAGGATCAATGGGGGCCAACCTGATTGATGCATTGGCTACAGGTGCCGCCGAAGGTTTGAAACTTGCTTTGAACATTGGAGCCATGCTGTTGGCTTTCATTGCGTTGATTGCGGCTATTAATTATGCACTCGGTTCAATCGGTTCGCTTGTTGGGCTGAATGCCCTAATTGAGTCTTCTACCGCCGGTACGTTTCAGACCCTTTCATTAGAGTATTTGTTGGGACAGATATTTCGAGTTTTTGCCTGGATCATCGGTGTTGACTGGAGTCAGTCCCTGGCGGTTGGTAGTCTTTTAGGGCAAAAAGTAGCCGTCAATGAGTTCGTTGCTTACCTGGGCCTTTCCGAAATGGCGGCATCAGGGGTTCTCAATGAAAAGTCTATCATCATTAGCACTTATGCACTTTGTGGTTTTGCCAACTTTAGTTCCATTGCGATCCAAATAGGCGGAATAGGCGGAATGGCACCCTCCCAGCAAGGTAATATTTCCAGGCTGGGCCTAAGAGCCCTGCTCGCGGCAACCATTGCAACCATGATGACTGGCACAATCGCCGGAGCTTTGATGACCTAATTTTTGATCAACCCGTCTATCACCAATTGTGCAGTAGCTGGATTAGTGGCTAAGGGGATGTTATGCACATCGCAAATCCGCAATAGCATTTGGACATCTGGCTCGTGCGGATGTTTGTCGAGCGGGTCCCGAAAGAAAAAAACTGCTTGAAGTTGTTTTTCTGCCGCCAACGCGGCGATCTGCGCATCACCACCGATGGGCCCTGATAGAAACCTATGTACTTCCAGGCCTGCTTTCTCTGCATGGGAACCAGTTGTGCCAGTGGCTACTATCTGGGCTTGAGAGAGCTTGTCTTTGCATTTTAGCAAGAAGGCGACCATTTCCGCCTTCTTGCCATCGTGAGCGATTACAGCTATTTTCATGTCGACAAATATCGACCAAAATTGCTGCGACGCGAGCTAGCTTTTAGACATATTTCGTATTGCGCTTGGGAGCACCGGACATGATCTCCTCGTTTGCGAATTCTTCGAACTTCGTAAAGTTGTTATTGAACTTGTCAGCCAGGTCATTTGCCTGCTTGTAGAAGGCTATATCATCTTTCCAGGTCTCCCTAGGGCTTAAAATCTCAGAAGGCACTCCCGGACATGTCAATGGGATTTCAGCGCCAAATATTGAGTGATTGCGGTACCCAACATTTTCCAGGACCCCATTCAAAGCCGCGGTGATCATAGCTCTGGTATACTTAAGGTTGATCCGCTCACCTACGCCATATGGGCCACCGGTCCATCCGGTATTGACCAGCCAGATCTTTACGTCATATTCTTCCATTTTCCGACCGAGCATCTCCGCATATTTAGTTGGGTGCAAGGGTAGGAAAGGGGCACCAAAGCATGCTGAGAATGCAGGCTGGGGTTCTGTTACACCAGCCTCGGTTCCAGCCACTTTTGAAGTGTAACCTGAAATGAAGTGGTACATGGCCTGACCTTTAGAGAGTCGCTGGATCGGTGGAATGACGCCAAAAGCATCACAAGTCAAAAAGAAAATATTCCTTGGGATCCCACCTATCGACGGTTCAATCGCATTTCGTATGTGCTCAAGCGGATAAGAAGCTCGTGTGTTTTCAGTAACTGTGGAATTGTGATAGTCTACTTTTCTACTACCCTCTTCAAATCGTGTATTTTCAATGATTGCACCATATTTAATGGCGTTCCAAATGTCGGGTTCTTTCTCTTCTGAAAGGTCAATGACTTTGGCGTAGCAACCCCCTTCAAAGTTGAATACATTTTTTTCAGTCCAGCCGTGTTCGTCATCGCCGATGAGGAGTCTGTTAGGATCAGCGGATAAGGTGGTTTTTCCGGTTCCTGACAGGCCAAAGTAAATAGCTGTGTCGCGCTCTTCGATGCCCATGTTGGCCGAGCAGTGCATTGACAACACGTTACTTTCGGTGGGAAGCAGGTAATTGAGTACGGAAAAAATCCCTTTCTTCATTTCTCCGGAATATTCCGTGCCTCCGATTAGGATGATCCTTTTAGAGAAGTTGACAATTGCGAAGTTTTCCTGACGGGTACCATCTGTGTCGGGATCCGCCTGGAAATTTGGACAACAAATGACGGTGAAATTTGGGTCAAATTCCTTCAACTTATATTCCTCTGGTTGCAGGAACATGTTGTAGGTAAAGAGGTTATGCCAGGCGAATGTGTTGATAAACCTTACACGCAGCCGGTGCGTCTTGTCAGCACCTGCATACATATCGCGAATGAATACCTTCTTTTCCTTGAGGTACCCGATCATCTTATTGAAGATTCGATCAAAGTGCTCTTCGGAAATTGGAATATTAATGTTGCCCCACCAAACAGAATCCCTTGTGGTGTCATCCTCTACAATGAATCGATCTTTTGGCGATCTTCCCGTGAACTTGCCAGTATCTACTGTGAGGGCTCCGGTATCAGACAAGTGTCCTTCACCCATGCTAATAGACTGCTCTATCAGTTCTGGCTGCGTTAGATTCCAGTGCGCTTCCGCTACTTTAATGCCCAGGGAAGAGAGGTCCTTTTTCTGAGATTTTAATCCAAATTCTTTCATTGCAGGGATATATCGTTTGTTCCTGCAAATTTAAAAGAATTTCTCTGTTAGCGAAATTTCGCTACTCGGCTTTTTCGAAAAATTGATCCACGATTGCTTTGTCAGTGGGTTTGGTAAGCAGGCTCACAACGATTAATGTGGTTAAGGAAACAATGATTGCTGGTATAGCTATGAAGTCCGTGTCAAAAGGGAACTGCATGATGCCCACATCCAGGGATGAGGTTTCGTAAACAGAATTCAGAATCGTGATGGTGATAACGGTGATCATGCCAGCACCAATGGAGGCAATGCCACCTTCCTTAGTAACACGGCGCCAGAAGAAGGTGGCGAGTAGTGCTGGCGCGAGTGATGCGCCAATCATCGTATAGGAGATGAGGGCCATTTGAAGTATCGTTGTAAACTGCGTAACAGCCAGGTAGGCGAGTAATCCCAAGACTACTACTGCTATTCGCTGGATCATTAGTTTCTTGTTGCTATCGTCGGTTTTGTAGAAATATTTCTCTATCAAATCCCTGCTTACGTTGGTTGAGGTGACCATGAGGAAAGTGTTGCCGGTGGAAAGTATGATGGCGACTCCTCCTGCGAATAGCAAGGACCCTACGTAGGCTGGAAGTTGCTCAAAGCCGATTCTGAGTATGATCTCTTCTGACATGGCCTGATTGATCGATCCATCTGCCAGGAAGAACCGTGGGTCGTCGGAATAGATCGCAAAGCCAACAACAGCCAGGGCACACATCAAAAATTCGATTAATACAACACCGACAAACATGCCAAAAACTGCTTGTTTAGCTGCTTTTGCATCTTTTGCGGATGAGAACTTCTGATAGACACTGCTCTCGCTTAGCAATAGCAATAGCGTTGGTAGGAGTATCCCTATGTACCAACTGGTACTGTGACCTTCTGTCAGAGATAGATGGTCTGGGCTCACGGCGCTAATAGTTGCGACCACCTCATCCCAGCCTCCGTGTGAAGAAAGTGCAAAGGGCACGGCCATGATAATGGCGAGGATCATAATGGCTCCATTGAATATATCAATAGATACAATAGATACCATACCAGCCAGGGCTGTAAAGCAAATGATCACAACGCCTGAGATAATTGTCCCCGTCTCGGGACTGATGGCACCTTCCGTAAGAATGGAAATAAACCGACCACCACCTCGGAATTGATACCCGGCGATGATCAGGTAGGCTAATATGATGGTGATGGTACCCAAAAGGCGGGCAATGGGGGCATATCGGCGCTCCAGGATATCTGTTAAAGTATATTGGGAGATCTTTCTGACCCTGGCGGCTATGAAGTATACCACCAAGATACCAATCCAGGCTCCCATCGAAAACCAAAGTTCTGAGAAGCCGGTTCGGAAGGTTAAGCCAGCAGTGCCAAACAGACTACCTGATCCGATCCAGGTTGTGACCAGGGTGCCCACGAGTAAGTAAACAGGTACATTTCTTCCAGCAACTACAAAATCGTCTTCATTTTTGACGGCCCGGCTTTTGTAAATGATGATTCCTGTGAGTATTATCAGATAGCCTAGGGTGACAACTATGTACATGAGATGATGAGTTGGGGGTTAATAGTTGGGGTTAATTTAGCCCCCGAAGATAACTAAATCTCGCTTTCGATAACCATGTTATTTGGCCGCTGACCGACTTCTGATGATGAATCTGTAATGAGCGGATACGAAGACTTGTTTTCAGACGATGTTTTTATTCCTTTTGGCTATCGTGGTTGTTCAGGAAATCACCGTAAGTCTCTTGAAGTTGTTCACCTGCATAATGTATATTCCTGGTGTAGTAGTGGCATGTTTCTAACAGTGTGGCGGGTTCTACACCATCAGACGAAAGTATCATCTCGCCTATATTTTGAACCATTTTGCTGGATATCTGCATATAGTATTCCTGCAATTCATAGGTGATCGTAGCGGCGTTTAAAAAGTCATTGTCCATATAATTGAAGGCCGGTGATATTTGGGTGTATCGCCACGAGCTGCTGGTAAGCAATTCGCTAGAGAAATCTATTCGGAAACCTTTCACTTGATCCTTTATTGCTATCAAGGAATCGAGGTACTGCAGATAGTCTCTGTTTTGCATATTGACGGAATCCAGTTCTGTCATATTGCGACGGCACTCGGTCAGGATTTTCAAAGTAAGCGTTTTGCTCTCAGCCTTCAGGTCTTGCGTTTGCTTATATGAGTTTAAGCCAAGCGCCAATAATACCGCAAATACCACCGAAATAAACTCGAGAATTAACGAAAGTAACGCCTTCTTGGATAAAATTTTTTTCACTAGTTTAAGTCTTGGTCTAACACTTCTGAATATTGAAAAAGCTAATGATTATTCTACTTCTTGCTACGATGCATGAGGTTATGGGGCAAAAGTTAACAAATCAACGGCTATTTGATACAATACCATTCATTATGCATCACCATGAAAACCGCCTGGAGTTTTTTTCAGAGGAACCCATGACAAACGGAGGAATTATTTTTCTGGGCAACAGTATCACCGAAGGTGGTGACTGGGCGCAACTAACAGGTCGAAACAATACGCTTAACCGTGGGATCGGTGGAGATATTGCATATGGAATTTTAAACAGGCTTGATGATATCATCGTGCGACAGCCAGAGAAGTTGTTTCTTTTGATCGGGATTAACGATATAGGGAAAGACATTCCGGGGGCGGTAATCGCTGATAATGTGGACAAGATTTTGCGCGGAATTCAGTCTGGAAGCCCTGAGACCCAGATCTTTCTTCAGAGCATACTTCCTGTGAACGTAGAATTCCCGGGATTCCCGCAGCACTACAACAAGGAGTATCACATCTTAATGACCAATCAGTTGTTGTACCGGGTAGCCGTTGAGCGAGGGGTGGAGTTTGTCAATTTGTTCCCCTGGTTTTTAGATGATCGGCAGCGGATGAGAGCTGACCTTGTGACCGACGGGCTACATTTGAATGAGGCTGGTTACCAATTGTGGGTAAAGATCCTGCAAGAAGCGGGTCATCTTTAGAATTATCAATAATTGGAACCGTGGTAAAAAAAGAAATCCTCCCGGAAGGAGGATTTCGATATGAATTGATGAGCTTTGATGATTACATCATACCGCCCATGCCACCTGGCATTCCGCCGCCAGCAGGCATTGGAGCTTCTGGCTCAGGCTGATCGGCCACTACCGCTTCAGTGGTCAATAGTAGACCAGAGATGGAAGCTGCATTTTCCAAAGCAAGTCTTGTCACTTTCGTAGGATCGATGATACCTGCACCGAACATGTTCACATATTCGCCAGTGCCCGCATTGTATCCATAGTCATCCTTACCGTTCAGTACTTCATTTACAACTACAGAAGCCTCACCACCAGCATTTTCAACGATCGTTCGCAAAGGAGCTTCGATAGCAGCTTTGATGATAGATACACCAGTATTCTGATCAGCGTTTTCCAGGTCAAGTCCGTCTAATGCTGCGGCCGCTCTGATCAGGGCAACACCACCACCAGCGACTATACCTTCCTGAACAGCTGCGCGTGTAGCGTGCAGTGCATCGTCAACCAGGTCTTTTTTCTCTTTCATCTCTACTTCAGTAGCTGCTCCGATGTAAAGGATCGCTACACCGCCAGACAACTTCGCCAATCGCTCTTGCAATTTTTCTTTGTCGTAATCGGAAGTAGTGTTCTCGATTTGCTGCTTGATTTGATTGATCCTAGCCTCGATATCTTCTGCTGTTCCAGCACCATTGACAATGGTCGTGTTGTCTTTGTCAATATTTACTTTCTCTGCAGTTCCCAAGTAATCGATGGTAGCATTTTCAAGCTTGTATCCTCTTTCCTCAGAAATGACTGTGCCGCCTGTAAGAATAGCGATATCCTCGAGCATAGCTTTTCTTCTATCTCCAAAACCAGGCGCTTTTACAGCAGCGATCTTAAGCGCACCTCTGATTTTGTTCACTACCAACGTGGCCAATGCTTCGCCCTCTACATCTTCCGCGATGATCAAGAGTGGCTTGCCAGTTTGAGCAGTTGCTTCCAATACGGGAAGTAATTCTTTCATATTGGAGATCTTCTTGTCATAGATCAAGATGTATGGGCTCTCCAGTTCCGCTTCCATTTTGTCGGTGTTGGTAACGAAGTAAGGCGATAGGTAGCCTCTGTCAAATTGCATACCTTCAACAGTCTTCACCTCAGTTTCAGTACCTTTTGCTTCTTCTACTGTGATCACTCCATCTTTCCCCACTTTGTCCATCGCGTCAGCGATCATTTTCCCCACTTCTGCGTCGTTGTTGGCAGAAACGGTAGCTACTTGCGAAATTTCATCGTTTGTAGAGATCTCTTTTGATTGAGATTTCAGGTCGCTTACAATTTTCGTAACGGCTTTGTCGATGCCTCTTCGGATATCCATTGGGTTGGCTCCAGCAGCAACGTTTTTGATGCCATGCGCAAATACAGATTGAGCCAGGACAGTCGCTGTAGTAGTTCCGTCACCTGCATCATCGGCAGTTTTAGAAGCCACTTCTTTCAACAGTTGAGCGCCCATGTTTTCAATTGCTTCTTCCAGCTCGATTTCTTTAGCTACAGAAACGCCATCTTTTGTTACGGTAGGGGCACCGAATTTTTTATCAAGGATTACATTTCTTCCCTTGGGTCCTAAAGTGACTTTTACTGCGTTTGCTAGTGTGTCAACTCCTTTTTTGAGTTGGTCTCTAGCATCGGTATCAAAGAATATATCTTTTGCCATAATTTTTTCTTCTTTTTAAAATGGAGTTGTTTGTTTAAATGATTCCGTAGATATCTGCCTCTTTCATGATCAAATACTCGGTGCCGTCTATAGTAATTTCAGTGCCTGAATACTTACCATAAAGGACAGTGTCGCCTTCTTTCACGGTGATAGGCTCGTCTTTTTTGCCAGAACCGATTGCTACGATGGTACCTTTTTGAGGTTTTTCTTTCGCAGTGTCAGGGATAATGATTCCTGAAGCTGTTTTCTCCTCTGCTGCCGCAGGTTCCACCAGAACCCTATCGGCAAGTGGCTTAAAGCTAACTTTTGACATGTCTATTACGCTATATTTCAGATTTGTGATTCTTCCTGCCCTTGATCATATCCCATGCCAATCTGAGTTTGTGTCAGTTTTTTAGAAAAAACAGTGACATTTTTTCAGTCTTCCCTTTACATCTGTCAGGTTGTGAAAGTCCTGCACAGTCTTTAATTTATATGACAGAACAATTGAAGGGTCTATGCAAAAGCTAAACGCAAACTGGTTAACGGAAGGATTAATAGATTTTGAGTATAAGAAATACCAGTTGCTGTCCTATTTCAAGAATATAAGAAAAGAGTTTCGTCAGACTAATCTGTACCCTTCATTAGGTGAGTTAATATTTCACTTTGGTAACCTCCAGGAGGTTAAAACCAGTAGGGAATCAATACGTGAAAAATTTCCCCGTAAAGCGCAGGAGTTGGATGTGGAAAACCTATCTATTTCTTATGAGCTTGCTGTGAAGGAGTCAGAAGTATTGCAGGAGTTGCAGGAGATTATTTCCTTCGCCTTGCCGCGGTTTCAGGAGGCTATAGAGGAGGGAAAGGAGATTTATGATTTTGTAGAAGAACACCTGGAGTTTGAGCCGGTAGGGGTTGTGCCTGTTTACGATGATGAGGGGTATTTATTTCTCAATGAGGACCGTAAGCGGGATTTGTCGGTTTATAGATACCAAATGTCGGTTTTTGAAAGTTCCACGGAGAGGTATCGAGGAATTAACGTCACTTTCCTGACCAAAGATTTTACAGATCTGAGTCGATCTCTGGAGCAGGTTAAAGTTGATCTATCCAGGGCGCACAATTCATTGCCTAACCCGGCAACGTATGCGGTGACTTATAAAATGGCTTTTCCTCAGGATGCCACAGTATTGCCGATAGCCAAACGTCTGCTGATGAGACATTTGGGCAAAAGGTCAATTTAGAGAGAGTCGTCAGTAGAGGTAAGGTCCTCAATAGGGACCGCACTTCCTGCATCATTCAAAGGGATAGCAGGAGCAGGCGTGTTATTAATGTTTGGACTATCCGGAACTGTTGAGGTATTTGTTTCAATAAACAGGTTGGTGGCCAGTGATAAAACCAATATGGCAATGGCTGCTGCCCATGTGGCTTTTTCAAGAAAGTCACCAGTCTTTTTGACACCCATTATCTGAGAAGCGCCGCTACCACCAAATTGACTAGAAAGACCTCCACCTTTCGGATTCTGTGCTAAAACCACAAGAATTAGAAAAATGGCGATGACAATGATTAACCCAACTATAACTCCGTACATTTCCGTATTTTAATCTTTCTTGGATTGCAATTCTGCAATTCGCGACGCAAAGAAAGATTTTTTTTCGGGAAATTTCAAGCTGAGTTTCTCGTAGATGGAAATGGCTTTATCCATTTTGCCTTGCTCAGCATAAATTTCCGCAAGGTATTCTGAGGCAATGTCAGCCTGAAACCTGGTACTCTTGTCTGACAGGTCTTCTTTTTTCTCCTCCAGATCATCTTTGGAGGGCTTTGAAATCGAAGGGCTCTTGGTGATGAATTCGTCTATGATCTTCTTTTCCTCGCTCTCTGTTTTCCTCGTTTCGTAAGTAGTTGATTGTACTTTACCAGATTTCCTACGAACTACCTTCAGGGTATTGCTATCAGGTTCCTCTGTTTTGGCTTCCTCCTTATTATCCGCTTTTTTCGAACCCTTGCTTTGGTCGTCTTCAGCCTGTTCTGCGGCGGGTTCTGCATTAAGGGGAAAGTTATTTTCGATTGCAAACTTCTCTGCTTCTTTTGGGTCCTTATCTGCTAATTCCTCTAGTTCCTGGACCTGTTTTTTTGTTTTTGAAACATCCTGCTCTTGTTTCTTCGGTAAAGCCTTTGCGCTAGCTTTTCTGGAAGCTTTTGGCTTTTCGGATTCAGTGGGTTCCGTTTTTGCTTTTGTGGACGCCTTCTTTGTTTTGGTTGCCGCCGTTTTTGCCGAAGCTCCAGTCTTTTTCTTCTGTGGTTCTTTTTTCTTGGTGGTCTTTTTGGTTGACTCTTCTGTCGTGTCTTCCTCTGCTTTAGCGACTGATTTCGTCTTCTTGGTGGTTGTTTTCTTTGTCTTTGATGCTCCGGTCGAACTTTTCGGTTTTTCTTCGCTATCTGCTTTGCCTTCCGTATCCTCCGCAGGCTTGGCCGGTTCAGGTTCCGGTTTTTCAACTTTGGCGGCCGTTTTGTCTTCAACCGCTTTTTCTTCGGAAGCTGCGATGGCCTTAGCTCGTTTTTCTGCTACACCTGACTTCTCCTCCGGTGCTTTGTCTTTTGGCTGTTCCGGGCTGGCTGGTGAGGTCGAGCCGGAGGCTTTTTCAATAGCAGCGCTAACTGCATCTAAAAATTCCTTTTCATCCTCTTCGACGGTTGTAGCCTCTTCAATGCTTGTTTCTTCGGCTTTTCCTTTCTCTTCAACCTTGCCTTCTTCAATTTTTTCCTCCTCTTCAACCTTTACCTGATCCTCGAGCTTTTCTTTTATTTTTTCTTCCTCTTCGATCTTCTTTTCAATTTCCAGGAAGCGGGCTTTCGATTTTTTCAGGTCTTCGATATCCGCGTAAATCTCTTCGATCAATTCGTCGAGATTGAAATCCTGAACGGGCTCACTTTCGACTGGAGGTGTTTTTGGTTTAAGAACCGGTTGTTTGGCCTGATCTAGGTTTTTAGCTTTATCGACTCCTTCAGAAGAGGGGCGTGCGGGCTTCCCAGTTCCAGGTTTCGGGCCGGTAGTCGGTCTTTTTTCTGTCGTCTTTCCTCCAACTGGTGCTTGCTTGGTACTGGGTTGTGCCTTTGGAGGCGCGACTTTTGCAGCAGCAGCTCTTGCTTCCTCCCTTGCCTTTACTTCCTCTTTGGTGTCAATGAAAAATAGATGATCGTTGACAAATCTCTTTAACAAAATCCTGTCTGTGGCATAAACGGCGGCGGAGGCAATTTTGACGTTTAGGTCTTTTTGCTTGCGTTCTTTGGCAATTTTTGCACTCAGGGCCCTGGCTCCTTGAAAATAGGGATACTCCCGGATCAACTGATCAAGTTCGGCTATTTCATTGTCTTTGATTTTCGAGGGATCTCGAAGGCACTCGATGAACTTCTGTTTGTTCACAAAAAAATCGTCGGAAGGTTAGGCACTAAAGTTATAAAAATTTACCAATTTGCTACCGAGGCATTGAAGATATCAATGACGATTTGATCGAAGATCTCTTCCACCAGATCCTGTTCTATGGCCGCAAGATCTTGGGACTGTTCATAGTCTACGAAGAAACTAAAGCGCCTTTCAAAGTCGAAAGTATCATCCTTGACATTAATATAAGAAGCGAAAACAGTAATCGTAAGTCGAGAAAGTGCGGCTACGTCGGCTCCGAGGCCTTGTGAAGAATTGGCAGCAACCGGTGTAATTTTATAATCGGCGATGTAGCCATCTACCTGGAGGTCGCCATTTTGATCTACAATGGAGAGTGAGGTGTTCTGCTGGTAATAATCCTTGATCTTTTCAGTGAAGGAAACACTCATATTGGAAGGTCCCAGCACTGCATTATTATAAAACGTCTGAATGGAAATGGTCTGGATATCCGGGGAAATAGATGCTCCGGTAAAACCATAGACTCCACAACCAGAAACCACAACAAAAAGCAACAAGGAATAGCTAATCGTTTTCAATTTCATATTGCTTGATTTTTCGATACAACGTTCTTTCAGAGATTCCAAGGTCCTGTGCTGCGTACTTTCTTTTATTGTTATTTTTCTGCAAGGCCTTGATGATCAGTTCTTTCTCCTTTTTTTCGATTGATAACGAGTCTTCCTCTTGCGGTAGGTGTACCACATCTTCGTATACTTCATCGAAGGACTCCTCATCGCCGGGCTTTGCAATCAACAGAGGTGCAGCAGGACTTGCAATTTCGTCGTTGGCAGGGGCCTGACCTACCTCGTCGAATAAGTGCTGGTTTTCCTGCAAAATATCTTGCCTGGATGGGTTGCCATCCAACATCTTGTAAATAAGCTTTTTTAAGTCGGTAACATCTTTCTTCATATCAAAAAGTACCTTGTACAAGAGGTCCCTTTCGCTATAACTTTCGTTTTCTTGCTTATTGTCGATCAGCGCAGGAAGATTGTTGGATTCCCTGGGAAGGTATCGGAGCAGCTTTTCCTCGTCGATCTCCCGGTCCAGTTCCAGTACGCTTATCTGTTCTGCGAGGTTTTTAAGCTGTCTAATATTTCCTGGGAAACGATAGGTTTTGATGAGCTCTTTGGCTTGCTCGGTAAGGTGGACTGGCTTCGTTTTATGCCGTTCTGAGAAGTCGGTCGCAAATTTCCGAAATAGCAACAAGACATCATCGCCTCGTTCTCTCAGTGCGGGTACTCGTATAGGTACAGTACTCAATCGGTAATATAGGTCTTCCCGAAACTTTCCCTTTGAAATGGCGGATTGCAGCTCTACGTTGGTGGCTGCTATGACCCTAACATTGGTTTTTTGGACCTTGGAAGAGCCGACTTTGATAAATTCACCATTCTCCAGGACCCGCAGGAGTCTGGCTTGGGTGCTGTGAGGCATTTCTCCTATTTCATCCAGGAATATGGTGCCTCCGTCCGTCACTTCGAAATAGCCTTTTCTGTTGTCTGTTGCACCTGTAAAGGCCCCTTTTTCGTGTCCAAATAATTCCGAATCGATTGTCCCTTCTGGGATGGCTCCGCAGTTGATGGCTATGAATTGGCCATGTTTGCGCGATGAAAGACTATGAATGATTTTGGAAAAAGATTCCTTACCGGAACCGGATTCCCCCTGGATCAAAACGCTCATGTCAGTCGCCGCAACCTGCATGGCAACTCTGATGGCATTGTTCAATAGGGGAGAAGTGCCAACAATCTCGAACCGCTGTTTGACGGTTTGCAGTTCTGCTTCTTGTTTATAATCCATTTATACTACCTCTCCAAATAACGTTGCCGCGGAACAGTCGTGTATGAGAACATCGACATATTCTCCCTTTTTCAATCCCTTGTTCGGAATGATCACTACTTTATTAGCAGAATTTCGACCCTGCATTTGTTCCTGAGAGCGTTTGCTTGTTCCCTCCAGCAATACGCGAAATGTTTTACCAATGTCCCTTTTATTTCGCCGGAGTGAGATCTCTTGCTGTCTATCAATTACCTCCTTCAGTCGCCGTTTTTTGATTTCCAAGGGAATATCATCTTCGTATTTCTTCGCCGCCAGCGTGCCTGGTCTTTCGCTATAAAAGAACATGTAAGAAAAATCGTACTGGACATAGTCCATTAGGCTAAGTGTGTCCTGATGCTCGGACTCTTCTTCGGTACAGAACCCCGTGATCATGTCGGAGCTTATACCGCAATCTTCGCCGAGAATTTTCCGGATAGCATCTACTCTATTGATGTACCACTCACGACTGTAGGTGCGATTCATCAGCTTGAGTACCCTCGAATTACCACTTTGAGCAGGTAGGTGAATGTACTTGCAAATGTTGTCGTACTTCTTCATCGTCAGCAGTACTTCGTCGGTGATATCCTTGGGGTGGGAGGTACTGAAACGGATCCGTAAATCGGGATGCACCAGCGCCACTTTTTCCAGTAGTTGGGCAAAATCAATTATTTCCTGATTTCCAGACCTTTCAAGCTTGGCCTTATTATTTTCTTCTTCTGACCACTTGTAGGAGTCGACGTTTTGGCCGAGCAGTGTGACTTCACGGTATCCACGATTGAATAGGTCGCGAGCTTCGCTGATGATGGACTGAGGATCTCTACTTCTTTCTCGCCCTCTGGTAAAGGGTACCACGCAGAAAGAACACATATTGTCACAGCCTCTCATGATTGAAATGAAAGCCGTGACACCATTGGAACCCAACCGCACCGGAGCAATGTCCGCGTACGTTTCTTCACGTGATAGGAAAGTATTGACCCCTTTTTCTCCCTCGTCTGTTTTGGAAATCAGGTTAGGGAGGTCCCTATATGCATCGGGGCCGACTACCAAATCCACTATTTTTTCCTCCTCGAGTAATTTCGACTTGAGGCGTTCCGCCATGCAACCAAGCACTCCGATAGTAACATCGGGATTCGCCTTTTTTACTGCGTTGAAATGTTTCAGCCGATTCCTAACGGTCAATTCCGCTTTTTCCCGTATGGAGCACGTATTGAGAAGAATCAGATCAGCTTCTTCAAACTTGGACGTAGTTCCAAATCCTTCCTTCTCAAGAATGGATGCTACGATTTCGCTATCCGAGAAATTCATCTGGCATCCATAACTCTCAATAAAGAGCTTTCGGCCCGAAAACCCTTTGTCTTCTGTTATTCTAACATCACATTGATCCTGCTGCTGGTTTGCAGACAAAATCTCAATATCCTCAATCAACTGATCCATGGTCTTAAATTCCAAGCAAAAATAGTTACTAAGTAGCTCAATATGACAACTTGTCAGGTTTTCTACAGATTGCCGTAGAGCACAAAACCTAGGTGTATGTTCGAGTCCTTTAAATTGGAATTTTCAGCAATTTGCCCGCCACTCAGTGAAATTCGCCCTTCTAATTTGATGTTTTGTTTTTCCCTTGTCATTACGATGGGTACCGGAACTTCGCGGGCAAGTCCATTGATATTTAAACGTGATAGTGCAAAATGGCTCGGTGAGTCTAGGAAGAAACTGGAGTCCACTGTTATTTCTGTGGTTTTTAATTCCAACTGATCGAATATTCGGATGGTGTGCAAATCCAGAGAGATATCAACAGGGACAGTGTCATTGACAACAAAAATTTGCTTACCGGATCCTTCCATATATGCAGCCAGGATGGCCGATGAGTCCTGGGTGATGGAGCCACTGTCTAATAGAAAATAGCCATCCCTTAATGTTTGCCCCTCCTTAGACGACCAGGTGAGTATTGATTTATTTGTGACGATTGGGATACTCGAAACCTGGGATGTAGTTTCAATTGCATTTGACCTGCTGATGTCGCCGCAACTGGCGAGAACAATAAAAATGAGAGATAGACCGACGTGCGTATTGCGCTTCATTAAAAGGGTTGCTAAAAAAGCTGCAAATTAAATGTATGTTTAAGGAAATTGGATTACTTCTATGGCGATAATAAAAAATGTACGTGGTTTTCACCCGCAGGTTGGAGCGGAATGTTGGTTGGCAGAAACGGCGGTTCTGATAGGGGATGTTGTGGCTGGCGAGCGATGTACCTTTTGGTTTAATGCTGTGGTTCGGGGAGATGTCAATGCGATACGTATTGGCAACAACGTCAACATTCAAGATAATGCAACGATCCACGGTACTTTTGAAAAGGCAGCGACGACCATTGGTGACAATGTTTCCATTGGTCATAATGCCATTGTACATGGTTGTACCTTGCAGGAAGGCTCTCTGGTTGGTATGGGGGCTATTGTGATGGACAATGCGGTAGTTGGTACTGGTGCTATCGTTGCGGCTGGTTCGGTGGTTCTTGAAGGAACTCAAATCGAACCCGGTGTAATTTACGCAGGGGCACCTGCGAAAATGGTGAAGAAAGTTGATGATAGAAATCTTGAGATGCTTTCCAGGATCTCGGGGAATTACATAAAATATGCTTCTTGGTTTCAGGAATAAAGAATAGGGATGCTACCAATTAAGAAAAGCGAATCGTATCAGAAGGTTACCGAGTCACTGGTGACCATAAGGTTTCAGGATTGTGACCCGTTGCGACATCTCAACAATGCTAAGTACTTTGATTACTACTTTAATGCGAGGGATGATCAGTTTGCGAAGCTTTATCAATTTAAGACCTCCGAGCTGTACACGGAATATCAAGCGATTTGGGTTGTGTACAATCACCAGATCGCTTACCTGCGTTCGGCGTTAATGGGGGAGTGGGTGAAGATTTTTTCGCGAATAGTATGGCACAGCGAAAATACTGTCGTGGTAGAATATTTCATGACTGATGAGAACAAGCAGCACCTGAAGAATATCATGTGGACTACACTGCGATTTGTAACCTGGGATGGTAAGTCCATCGATCATCCCAGTGATCTTATGGAGTTTCTTGGCCTGGTGACAGTAGACGACATTACCTATACACCTGCTGGTTTTCAAGAACGAATCAAGGAGGTGAAATCAGAAATTAAATCCTGGAATCAATGAATTTCTTTCTCAAAACCCTTCTGAGCGCGGTAGCAGTAATCATTGTTTCATATGTGCTCCCCGGTGTTCAGATCAGTGATTTTTTCACAGCGGTCATTTTGGCTTTGATACTCTCTGTCCTTAATGCTCTAATAAAACCCTTGCTCATTATTTTCACTATTCCACTGACTATTTTAACCTTAGGACTGTTTTTGCTGGTTATTAACGCCGTGGTGATCTTAATAGCCGACGCCTTGGTTTCTGGGTTTTATGTAGATGGATTTTGGTGGGCGCTGATTTTTAGCCTGCTGCTTTCAATTACAAATTCAATACTAGGAGATCTGAGCAAGTCAAAAAATTAGAAGTATACCGGACACTGCGGATCCTTCTTGAAATTTCGGAGCTTAATTCTGTAGTTGACCAGAATTTCATGACTCCCCGCTGAGTAGTCGTTCAGGTCATTGGTAATGGCGTCATAAGCATAGCCAACTCTGAAGTTTTCGTTAAGAATCATTTGCGCTAGAAATGTCATATCTCCGCCGCGTCTAACATTGACCCCTGCGTAGGCGATCTCTTCGAAGATCACATTCACATTTATATCCCACCCAATAGGCTGCTCTTCCTGCTTACGAAGAAGAACGGAGGGGTTGAGTTTTATACTGCTGCTTAGGTGGATCACACCACCTACCGTACCGTAGTAGTAACGACTTTCACGGCTTTCAAAGAAAGCCTCATCTCTTACAGTAGTAATAAGCTCGCTTTGCGCTACATCCCGATAAACCCGGTTTTCTAGAATGTATGGTACAGATACTCCAATGAAAAAATCCGGGTTTGCGAAATAAAGGCCAGTACCAAAGTTTGGTGTGAAGTTAGATTGCAAGCCATTCAGTGCCGGATCACTGGAATCAAGAAGTGCCAAGTTGCTAAAGTCCGAGTTGCGACTGTTGAAACCTCCCTGGAGCCCCATTGCCAAAATGCCGAACTGTGTTCTGATTTTGTAAGCATACGTGCCGTACAAGCCTGTGTCCTCATGTACACCCACCTGATCCTTCGAGGCGATAAGCCCGACACCAATTCTATTGGATAGAAGGGAAGTGTGCGCATTGAAAACCTGAAAACGTGGCGCTCCGTCTACGTTGACCCATTGATCTCTATGGACTGCCGTAATGGAAAGCACATTCAAACTACCTGAATAGGCTGGGTTCAAAACCAACCCATTGAACATATAAGTTGAAGTTATCGCCCTTTGCTGGCCGAATGCGCTAACTGAAGCTATGCTGGCAATCACAAGGAACCATCCTCGCAAATTCATCTTCATGATCCTAATTTACCTAACTAATTCTAAAAACCCTTGTATCAAGTCGCTACCATCTCCTTTATCGATAATATAGAAGTAGGTTCCCGCAGGTAGTTCCCTTACTCCATTTACATTCGAAACGCCAGAGAATCTGTTATCTATATTATCATAGTTGTCAATTTCGAAAATTCTCACACCCTCTCTGTTGAATATCTGGACGTTGTTATTCTCGAAATAATCCAGACAGTCGATCAGGAAGAAGTCATTTAATCCATCATTGTTGGCAGAGACACCATTGTAAATTCTGATGTTTGCCTCGATTTCGAACGATCCTGAATAATCACAACCATTGCTTGCTCTGAAGTTCACCGTGTAGAAGCCAGGAGCTACGTCAATGAGTGTCTCGTCTCCTCTTGATGCGAGTATAACGCGGCCTTCGCTATTGAAGTAGGTGACAGAATCAACTGTAAACCCAAGATCTTCAATGGCAACAAAAGCCTGACCAGTGAACTGGTTGAAGGAACCATCTTCCGTTCGCAAACACAGCGACTCCCTGGTCACGATCGAGAAGGTAGGATCGGTGATAGCGTTTGGAATAGTGATCGTACTTCGACCGGACACACAGCCAGTTGCTATATCGGTGGCTACCACTTCATAAGTAATCGTATCCAACGACGCTATTTCATTTCCAGTGAACAAAATGACGTCCGGATCGTTGGCATCGTACCAGTCGAATCTTATGCCATCTGTCAGACCTCCGGAGTTGGCAACAGCTTGACCATCAGGCACCAGACAGTTCGTCCTGCCCTCAAGTAGAATGACTGTTGGATCTGCTATGATTGGCGTATCGTCTATGATATCGAATGTTTCTATCGAAGTACAACCTGTAGACCTTTCAGTGGCTACCACTACATAGGTGCCAATTGTCAAAGAATCTGCAATTGTATTGGTCGATATCAGATCACCAGAGGATATAGAATCCCTGTACCATTCAAAATCATAGAATTGAACATCCGGGCTATCGGAAATCTGAGCCAATCCATTTGGTTGATCTTCATAGCAAATAGTCAAATGATTAAGGATATCTATCGTAAAGATAGGATCCACTGTCGCATCTTCCACGGTTACCACGGCTCGCTCAGATATACAGAACTGATCGTCGAGATCCCTGGCAATAACGGTATATACTCCCGCTTCAAGGCCTGAGACGATAGCTCCAGTATAATCTTGATCTCCAATCACGGGGCTTTCAATGTCTCCGGTGAACCAGAAGAATTCGGCACTACGAGTGAATACCGTTGTGGAACCAAAGGCCCCGTCCAGTATCGGTACAACGCTTGCTCCAACCTGACCATTGGCATCCACACAGAAGGTATTGTCAGAAGAGCTCACCGATAATAAGAATTGTGGTATATCATCTATCAGTGATATTGTATCCGATGAAGTACATCCTGTGGCATTATTGACTACTGAGTAGATATAGTTGCCAGCAGTCAGACTGTCGATCAAGGAAGTCGTAGTGGACGGGTTAGAGTCCGTGAATGTTGCTCCTGAATCGTCCGTCCACGTAATAGTGTAGTTGGCAATATCAGCTCCCCCGTCAACCTCAATTGTCAATTCACCATTAGGATTGCCAGGATCGCAATTGGACTGGTTTTCGAAGCTAGTCAATACGACCACAGGGAATGAGACGCTATCGGTTGAGAAGTCTACCTGGAATACGTCAGTTGTACATCCTGATAGCGTATCTGTACCCACAACGAAGTAACTAACACCAGGCTGCGCAGTGGTAAACGAATTGCTGGTAGTATTTTGAAGGGCAGTAGGGGAGCCACTCAAAGGATTGGAATCATAGAATGCAAAGCGATATCTGTCTGTAGTCGCGATGCTTACCCCAGTCACAGTGAAGACTCCATTACCCGTACAGGTTGTGGCTTCAGTTACATCAACATCCGTAATCACCGGAGATTGTTCAACATTATCTAGCACCACATTCGTACCTGTGGTGTTACACTCAGAACTACTATTGGTTACTCGGACCTCATAGGTGCCTGCAAAACGATTTGACAATGTATCATTTGAAACAATGAAATTGCCGCTGGAATCATACCAATCGAAAGTGTAGTCACCATTCGAGTCATCTTGACCATCTGCTGTAGCAACTAGAATTCCTGTTCCCTGACTCGCACTACAAGTTGAATCTTGTTGTACAATGCTGATTTGAACTACTGGATCCAACGGATTGTCTTCGATATCGAATTGTAGCGACGAGCTGGCACACCCTGTCGAATCCAGCGTAAGGACTGCATAGTAGGTCAACGTATTGCCATCAGAATGTGGTATGCTGTCATACAATAGCTGGCCGTTTGCGGTATTGCCATCATTCACCAAGGTGGTTAGAGATGCGTCGCTATAAACTCGAAGTGTATAGTTGTTTTCGAGTTCCGTTGAATCGATTGTATTACCATCAAGCGTTGCAGCAAATAATTCGAAAGAAGCATTTCCGGTAGTACTGCAGATCGTGTTGTTGTTGGCACTAAAACTCGTAATGATAGGGTTGAGGGTTTCCTCAGCAATTACGAATGTTTGCGATACCGAACATCCAGTGGAACCACTCAATGCAACGTCGGGATTGTAGACAGTGACCACTATAGTATCGGCAGTGCTGGCTCCCAATCCACTTACCGTACTGCTAGCGCCGGAGTTGCTGATGGTGATTCCGGAAATACCAGTCAATAGGTTGCCCGAGTTATCTCTCCATTCAAATCCATAAGTATCGGTTGTGCCGTCATCTTCAGCTGCTGTGATTTGAATTGACCCTGAAGCATTACCTCCACCACAATCGATGTTGTCGACGATACTGTTGACTGTGATAACAGGCTCAAATGACTGATCTTGAATGATCGCCTCTACCGTCGTGCTTTCACAGTTCGTGTCGTTGTAAGTGGCACGGAATTGGACAGTATCTGCAAATAAGTTGTTCAGCACCAACGATCCACCGGAAGGGGTTATCGTAGTAAATCCAGATCCATTATCGTATTCCCAGGTAAAGTCGGACAGAGTGGCTCCGGTTGGAGCGGTTATGTCAGAGTCCTGAATTGTGATTGAACCGTTACCATTAGCAAGTGTGCTACAGTTTGCATTGTGTACAATATTAGATGTCTGAATGTTGAAACTTGGTATGGTCAAATTATCATCGACATCATAACTGCTTGTTGTACTACAGCCTGTTGAATCTAGTTCCACGACCACTGTATAGGTGCCGGTACTGAGGGAATCCAATTCCATTGTGGTACCAGTTGCTGTTGAGTCAGCAGAGCCTTGATTTGCTGCTATGAATAGCTCATTGCCGGCTGTTGCAGACGAGCCGCGATACCAGGTTATTGAGTAGTCACCAAGATCTGTTGCTCCGTCGATAGTCACCTCAAGTCCTCCCGTGCCAGTGTTGGTAGCAGGGCTACAAAGGGTGTTATCGGTAGTCGACACCAAGGTGTTGAGTGGATCAGTCAACGTTTCAGGGACCACCACATTTACACCTACTGACTCACATAGGTTCGTTGTGATATTATCGACCTGCACGGTATAGGTGCCCGCTTGCAAAGAATTCACAGAATCTTGTGCTGTACCAACCGTTGAAAGAATGTTACTACCAGTGGATAAGCTGGTCCATGTGAATTGGTAATTGGCATCCACCGCGGTAGCTACCCCATCAACGTAAATCTGGCTAATCCTAACACCTCCGTCAGGGTTAGATGCATCACAATTAGTATCGTCATAGATAGCTATGTCTGCTAACCTGATTTCAAGTACAGGGTTGTCTTCGGAGAGCACATAAGTGGCCCCGGTACGACACTGGTTGAACGGATCATTACGATCGATAGCCACGACGGTATAGGTACCTGAAGGCAGTCCTGTTACCAGCGATGAGTCCGCTCTAGTGACCAGGTCGATATCGACAGTAGAAGCCCCAAGCCCTTCGAGAGAGGAGAGTCTGGTACCTGAAGCTACGGTGGTATCAGTACCTACCCACCATTCGAATCTGTATTCATTGACATTGACGCCACCGGCTCCATCGATAGAAACCTGTATGGTGCCATCTCCAACGTTAGCGGTCGCATCACAGAAAGTATCATCCTGAATGTTGTCAAGAATGATGACAGGGTTAGCTGTAGAGTCTGAGATAGTGATATCGATAGAAGCGGATACACACTGATCGAGTCCGGCCCCGTCTCTTGTTACGGTTACGGTGTAAGTACCTGCCCCGAGGGTAGCGACACTATCGGAAGTAGCATTGACAGTTTGTAGTGTACCATCTTCAGCGGTAGTGTTAGCCGACCAAGAGAAAGAGAAGTCAGCACCGTTAGTGGATAGATCAGCAGCGACGCCATCGACATATATATCTCTGATGGATATGTATCCATTGTCAGTACCGCCACAGTTGTCATTGTTTTTGGTAACGATATCGGAGGTACGGATTTCGAGTACAGGGTTGTCTTCGGAGAGCACATAAGTGGCCCCGGTACGACACTGGTTGAACGGATCATTACGATCGATAGCCACGACAGTATAGGTACCTGAAGGCAGTCCAGTTACCAGCGATGAGTCCGCTCTAGTGGCCAGATCGATATCGACAGTAGAAGCCCCAAGCCCTTCGAGAGAGGAGAGTCTGGTACCTGAAGCTACGGTGGTATCAGTACCTACCCACCATTCGAATCTGTATTCGGAGACATCCACACCACCGGCTCCATCGATAGAGACCTGTATGGTGCCATCCCCGACGTTAGCGGTCGCATCACAGAAAGTATCATCCTGAATGTTGTCAAGGATGATGACTGGGTTAGCTGTAGAGTCGGAGATAGTGATATCGATAGAAGCGGATACACACTGATCGAGCCCGGCCCCGTCTCTTGTTACGGTTACGGTGTAAGTACCTGCCCCGAGGGTAGCGACACTATCGGAAGTAGCATTGACAGTTTGTAGTGTACCATCTTCGGCGGTAGTGTTAGCTGACCATGAGAAAGAGAAGTCAGCACCGTTAGTGGATAGGTCTGCAGCGACACCATCGACATATATATCTCTGATGGATATGTATCCATTGTCAGTACCGCCACAGTTGTCATTGTTTTTGGTAACGATATCGGAGGTACGGATTTCGAGTACAGGGTTGTCTTCGGAGAGCACATAAGTGGCCCCGGTACGACACTGGTTGAACGGATCATTACGATCGATAGCCACGACGGTATAGGTACCTGAAGGCAGTCCTGTTACCAGCGATGAGTCCGCTCTAGTGGCCAGGTCGATATCGACAGTAGAAGCCCCAAGCCCTTCGAGAGAGGAGAGTCTGGTACCTGAAGCTACGGTGGTATCAGTACCTACCCACCATTCGAATCTGTATTCACCGACATTGACGCCACCGGCTCCATCGATAGAAACCTGTATGGTACCATCCCCGACGTTAGCGGTCGCATCACAGAAAGTATCATCCTGAATGTTGTCAAGAATGATGACTGGGTTAGCTGTAGAGTCGGAGATAGTGATATCGATAGAAGCGGATACACACTGATCGAGCCCGGCCCCGTCTCTTGTTACGGTTACGGTGTAAGTACCTGCCCCGAGGGTAGCGACACTATCGGAAGTAGCATTGACAGTTTGTAGTGTACCATCTTCGGCGGTAGTGTTAGCTGACCATGAGAAAGAGAAGTCAGCACCGTTAGTGGATAGGTCTGCAGCGACACCATCGACATATATATCTCTGATGGATATGTATCCATTGTCAGTACCGCCACAGTTGTCATTGTTTTTGGTAACGATATCGGAGGTACGGATTTCGAGTACAGGGTTGTCTTCGGAGAGCACATAAGTAGCGCCAGTACGACACTGGTTGAACGGATCATTACGATCGATAGCCACGACGGTATAAGTACCTGAAGGCAGTCCTGTTACCAGCGATGAGTCCGCTCTAGTGACCAGGTCGATATCGACAGTAGAAGCCCCAAGCCCTTCGAGAGAGGAGAGTCTGGTACCTGAAGCTACGGTGGTATCAGTACCTACCCACCATTCGAATCTGTATTCATTGACATTGACACCACCGGCTCCATCGATAGAAACCTGTATGGTGCCATCCCCGACGTTAGCGGTCGCATCACAGAAAGTATCATCCTGAATGTTGTCAAGGATGATGACTGGGTTAGCTGTAGAGTCGGAGATAGTGATATCGATAGAAGCGGATACACACTGATCGAGCCCGGCCCCGTCTCTTGTTACGGTTACGGTGTAAGTACCTGCCCCGAGGGTAGCGACACTATCGGAAGTAGCATTGACAGTTTGTAGTGTACCATCTTCGGCGGTAGTGTTAGCTGACCATGAGAAAGAGAAGTCAGCACCATTAGTGGATAGGTCTGCAGCGACGCCATCGACATATATATCTCTGATGGATATGTATCCATTGTCAGTACCGCCACAGTTGTCATTGTTTTTGGTAACGATATCGGAGGTACGGATTTCAAGTACAGGGTTGTCTTCGGAGAGCACATAAGTAGCGCCAGTACGACACTGGTTGAACGGATCATTACGATCGATAGCCACGACGGTATAGGTACCTGAAGGCAGTCCTGTTACCAGCGATGAGTCCGCTCTAGTGACCAGGTCGATATCGACAGTAGAAGCCCCAAGCCCTTCGAGAGAGGAGAGTCTGGTACCTGAAGCTACGGTGGTATCAGTACCTACCCACCATTCGAATCTGTATTCATTGACATTGACGCCACCGGCTCCATCGATAGAAACCTGTATGGTGCCATCCCCGACGTTAGCGGTCGCATCACAGAAAGTATCATCCTGAATGTTGTCAAGAATGATGACAGGGTTAGCTGTAGAGTCGGAGATAGTGATATCGATAGAAGCGGATACACACTGATCGAGCCCGGCCCCGTCTCTTGTTACGGTTACGGTGTAAGTACCTGCCCCGAGGGTAGCGACACTATCGGAAGTAGCATTGACAGTTTGTAGTGTACCATCTTCGGCGGTAGTGTTAGCTGACCATGAGAAAGAGAAGTCAGCACCGTTAGTGGATAGGTCTGCAGCGACACCATCGACATATATATCTCTGATGGATATGTATCCATTGTCAGTACCCCCACAGTTGTCATTGTTTTTGGTAACGATATCGGAGGTACGGATTTCGAGTACGGGGTTGTCTTCGGAGAGCACATAAGTAGCGCCTGTACGACACTGGTTGAACGGATCATTACGATCGATAGCCACGACGGTATAAGTACCTGAAGGCAGTCCTGTTACCAGCGATGAGTCCGCTCTAGTGACCAGGTCGATATCGACAGTAGAAGCCCCAAGCCCTTCGAGAGAGGAGAGTCTGGTACCTGAAGCTACGGTGGTATCAGTACCTACCCACCATTCGAATCTGTATTCATTGACATTGACACCACCGGCTCCATCGATAGAAACCTGTATGGTGCCATCCCCGACGTTAGCGGTCGCATCACAGAAAGTATCATCCTGAATGTTGTCAAGGATGATGACTGGGTTAGCTGTAGAGTCGGAGATAGTGATATCGATAGAAGCGGATACACACTGATCGAGCCCGGCCCCGTCTCTTGTTACGGTTACGGTGTAAGTACCTGCCCCGAGGGTAGCGACACTATCGGAAGTAGCATTGACAGTTTGTAGTGTACCATCTTCAGCGGTAGTGTTAGCTGACCAAGAGAAAGAGAAGTCAGCACCGTTAGTGGATAGATCAGCAGCGACGCCATCGACATATATATCTCTGATGGATATGTATCCATTGTCAGTACCCCCACAGTTGTCATTGTTTTTGGTAACGATATCGGAGGTACGGATTTCAAGTACAGGGTTGTCTTCGGAGAGCACATAAGTAGCGCCAGTACGACACTGGTTGAACGGATCATTACGATCGATAGCCACGACGGTATAGGTACCTGAAGGCAGTCCAGTTACCAGCGATGAGTCCGCTCTAGTGGCCAGATCGATATCGACAGTAGAAGCCCCAAGCCCTTCGAGAGAGGAGAGTCTGGTACCTGAAGCAACGGTGGTATCAGTACCTACCCACCATTCGAAACGATATTCACCGACATTGACGCCACCGGCTCCATCGATAGAAACCTGTATGGTACCATCCCCGACGTTAGCGGTCGCATCACAGAAAGTATCATCCTGAATGTTGTCAAGAATGATGACAGGGTTAGCTGTAGAGTCGGAGATAGTGATATCGATAGAAGCGGATACACACTGATCGAGCCCGGCCCCGTCTCTTGTTACGGTTACGGTGTAAGTACCTGCCCCGAGGGTAGCGACACTATCGGAAGTAGCATTGACAGTTTGTAGTGTACCATCTTCAGCGGTAGTGTTAGCTGACCAAGAGAAAGAGAAGTCAGCACCGTTAGTGGATAGATCAGCAGCGACGCCATCGACATATATATCTCTGATGGATATGTATCCATTGTCAGTACCCCCACAGTTGTCATTGTTTTTGGTAACGATATCGGAGGTACGGATTTCGAGTACAGGGTTGTCTTCGGAGAGCACATAAGTAGCGCCAGTACGACACTGGTTGAACGGATCATTACGATCGATAGCCACGACGGTATAGGTACCTGAAGGCAGTCCAGTTACCAGCGATGAGTCCGCTCTAGTGGCCAGATCGATATCGACAGTAGAAGCCCCAAGCCCTTCGAGAGAGGAGAGTCTGGTACCTGAAGCTACGGTGGTATCAGTACCTACCCACCATTCGAATCTGTATTCATTGACATTGACGCCACCGGCTCCATCGATAGAAACCTGTATGGTGCCATCCCCGACGTTAGCGGTCGCATCACAGAAAGTATCATCCTGAATGTTGTCAAGAATGATGACAGGGTTAGCTGTAGAGTCGGAGATAGTGATATCGATAGAAGCGGATACACACTGATCGAGCCCGGCCCCGTCTCTTGTTACGGTTACGGTGTAAGTACCTGCCCCGAGGGTAGCGACACTATCGGAAGTAGCATTGACAGTTTGTAGTGTACCATCTTCAGCGGTAGTGTTAGCTGACCAAGAGAAAGAGAAGTCAGCACCGTTAGTGGATAGATCAGCAGCGACGCCATCGACATATATATCTCTGATGGATATGTATCCATTGTCAGTACCCCCACAGTTGTCATTGTTTTTGGTAACGATATCGGAGGTACGGATTTCGAGTACAGGGTTGTCTTCGGAGAGCACATAAGTAGCGCCAGTACGACACTGGTTGAACGGATCATTACGATCGATAGCCACGACGGTATAGGTACCTGAAGGCAGTCCAGTTACCAGCGATGAGTCCGCTCTAGTGACCAGATCGATATCGACAGTAGAAGCCCCAAGCCCTTCGAGAGAGGAGAGTCTGGTACCTGAAGCTACGGTGGTATCAGTACCTACCCACCATTCGAATCTGTATTCATTGACATTGACGCCACCGGCTCCATCGATAGAAACCTGTATGGTGCCATCCCCGACGTTAGCGGTCGCATCACAGAAAGTATCATCCTGAATGTTGTCAAGGATGATGACTGGGTTAGCTGTAGAGTCGGAGATAGTGATATCGATAGAAGCGGATACACACTGATCGAGCCCGGCCCCGTCTCTTGTTACGGTTACGGTGTAAGTACCTGCCCCGAGGGTAGCGACACTATCGGAAGTAGCATTGACAGTTTGTAGTGTACCATCTTCAGCGGTAGTGTTAGCTGACCAAGAGAAAGAGAAGTCAGCACCGTTAGTGGATAGATCAGCAGCGACGCCATCGACATATATATCTCTGATGGATATGTATCCATTGTCAGTACCCCCACAGTTGTCATTGTTTTTGGTAACGATATCGGAGGTACGGATTTCGAGTACAGGGTTGTCTTCGGAGAGCACATAAGTAGCGCCAGTACGACACTGGTTGAACGGATCATTACGATCGATAGCCACGACGGTATAGGTACCTGAAGGCAGTCCAGTTACCAGCGATGAGTCCGCTCTAGTGACCAGATCGATATCGACAGTAGAAGCCCCAAGCCCTTCGAGAGAGGAGAGTCTGGTACCTGAAGCTACGGTGGTATCAGTACCTACCCACCATTCGAATCTGTATTCATTGACATTGACGCCACCGGCTCCATCGATAGAAACCTGTATGGTGCCATCCCCGACGTTAGCGGTCGCATCACAGAAAGTATCATCCTGAATGTTGTCAAGGATGATGACTGGGTTAGCTGTAGAGTCTGAGATAGTGATATCGATAGAAGCGGATACACACTGATCGAGTCCGGCTCCGTCTCTTGTTACGGTTACGGTGTAAGTACCTGCCCCGAGGGTAGCGACACTATCGGAAGTAGCATTGACTGTTTGTAGTGTACCATCTTCAGCGGTAGTGTTAGCTGACCATGAGAAAGAGAAGTCAGCACCGTTAGTGGATAGGTCTGCAGCGACACCATCGACATATATATCTCTGATGGATATGTATCCATTGTCAGTACCCCCACAGTTGTCATTGTTTTTGGTAACGATATCGGAGGTACGGATTTCAAGTACAGGGTTGTCTTCGGAGAGCACATAAGTAGCGCCAGTACGACACTGGTTGAACGGATCATTACGATCGATAGCCACGACAGTATAGGTACCTGAAGGCAGTCCAGTTACCAGCGATGAGTCCGCTCTAGTGGCCAGGTCGATATCGACAGTAGAAGCCCCAAGCCCTTCGAGAGAGGAGAGTCTGGTACCTGAAGCTACGGTGGTATCAGTACCTACCCACCATTCGAATCTGTATTCACCGACATTGACGCCACCGGCTCCATCGATAGAAACCTGTATGGTACCATCCCCGACGTTAGCGGTCGCATCACAGAAAGTATCATCCTGAATGTTGTCAAGGATGATGACTGGGTTAGCTGTAGAGTCGGAGATAGTGATATCGATAGAAGCGGATACACACTGATCGAGCCCGGCCCCGTCTCTTGTTACGGTTACGGTGTAAGTACCTGCCCCGAGGGTAGCGACACTATCGGAAGTAGCATTGACAGTTTGTAGTGTACCATCTTCGGCGGTAGTGTTAGCTGACCATGAGAAAGAGAAGTCAGCACCATTAGTGGATAGGTCTGCAGCGACGCCATCGACATATATATCTCTGATGGATATGTATCCATTGTCAGTACCGCCACAGTTGTCATTGTTTTTGGTAACGATATCGGAGGTACGGATTTCAAGTACAGGGTTGTCTTCGGAGAGCACATAAGTAGCGCCAGTACGACACTGGTTGAACGGATCATTACGATCGATAGCCACGACGGTATAGGTACCTGAAGGCAGTCCTGTTACCAGCGATGAGTCCGCTCTAGTGACCAGGTCGATATCGACAGTAGAAGCCCCAAGCCCTTCGAGAGAGGAGAGTCTGGTACCTGAAGCTACGGTGGTATCAGTACCTACCCACCATTCGAATCTGTATTCATTGACATTGACGCCACCGGCTCCATCGATAGAAACCTGTATGGTGCCATCCCCGACGTTAGCGGTCGCATCACAGAAAGTATCATCCTGAATGTTGTCAAGAATGATGACAGGGTTAGCTGTAGAGTCGGAGATAGTGATATCGATAGAAGCGGATACACACTGATCGAGCCCGGCCCCGTCTCTTGTTACGGTTACGGTGTAAGTACCTGCCCCGAGGGTAGCGACACTATCGGAAGTAGCATTGACAGTTTGTAGTGTACCATCTTCGGCGGTAGTGTTAGCTGACCATGAGAAAGAGAAGTCAGCACCGTTAGTGGATAGGTCTGCAGCGACACCATCGACATATATATCTCTGATGGATATGTATCCATTGTCAGTACCCCCACAGTTGTCATTGTTTTTGGTAACGATATCGGAGGTACGGATTTCGAGTACGGGGTTGTCTTCGGAGAGCACATAAGTAGCGCCTGTACGACACTGGTTGAACGGATCATTACGATCGATAGCCACGACGGTATAAGTACCTGAAGGCAGTCCTGTTACCAGCGATGAGTCCGCTCTAGTGACCAGGTCGATATCGACAGTAGAAGCCCCAAGCCCTTCGAGAGAGGAGAGTCTGGTACCTGAAGCTACGGTGGTATCAGTACCTACCCACCATTCGAATCTGTATTCATTGACATTGACACCACCGGCTCCATCGATAGAAACCTGTATGGTGCCATCCCCGACGTTAGCGGTCGCATCACAGAAAGTATCATCCTGAATGTTGTCAAGGATGATGACTGGGTTAGCTGTAGAGTCGGAGATAGTGATATCGATAGAAGCGGATACACACTGATCGAGCCCGGCCCCGTCTCTTGTTACGGTTACGGTGTAAGTACCTGCCCCGAGGGTAGCGACACTATCGGAAGTAGCATTGACAGTTTGTAGTGTACCATCTTCAGCGGTAGTGTTAGCTGACCAAGAGAAAGAGAAGTCAGCACCGTTAGTGGATAGATCAGCAGCGACGCCATCGACATATATATCTCTGATGGATATGTATCCATTGTCAGTACCCCCACAGTTGTCATTGTTTTTGGTAACGATATCGGAGGTACGGATTTCAAGTACAGGGTTGTCTTCGGAGAGCACATAAGTAGCGCCAGTACGACACTGGTTGAACGGATCATTACGATCGATAGCCACGACGGTATAGGTACCTGAAGGCAGTCCAGTTACCAGCGATGAGTCCGCTCTAGTGGCCAGATCGATATCGACAGTAGAAGCCCCAAGCCCTTCGAGAGAGGAGAGTCTGGTACCTGAAGCAACGGTGGTATCAGTACCTACCCACCATTCGAAACGATATTCACCGACATTGACGCCACCGGCTCCATCGATAGAAACCTGTATGGTACCATCCCCGACGTTAGCGGTCGCATCACAGAAAGTATCATCCTGAATGTTGTCAAGAATGATGACAGGGTTAGCTGTAGAGTCGGAGATAGTGATATCGATAGAAGCGGATACACACTGATCGAGCCCGGCCCCGTCTCTTGTTACGGTTACGGTGTAAGTACCTGCCCCGAGGGTAGCGACACTATCGGAAGTAGCATTGACAGTTTGTAGTGTACCATCTTCAGCGGTAGTGTTAGCTGACCAAGAGAAAGAGAAGTCAGCACCGTTAGTGGATAGATCAGCAGCGACGCCATCGACATATATATCTCTGATGGATATGTATCCATTGTCAGTACCCCCACAGTTGTCATTGTTTTTGGTAACGATATCGGAGGTACGGATTTCGAGTACAGGGTTGTCTTCGGAGAGCACATAAGTAGCGCCAGTACGACACTGGTTGAACGGATCATTACGATCGATAGCCACGACGGTATAGGTACCTGAAGGCAGTCCAGTTACCAGCGATGAGTCCGCTCTAGTGGCCAGATCGATATCGACAGTAGAAGCCCCAAGCCCTTCGAGAGAGGAGAGTCTGGTACCTGAAGCTACGGTGGTATCAGTACCTACCCACCATTCGAATCTGTATTCATTGACATTGACGCCACCGGCTCCATCGATAGAAACCTGTATGGTGCCATCCCCGACGTTAGCGGTCGCATCACAGAAAGTATCATCCTGAATGTTGTCAAGAATGATGACAGGGTTAGCTGTAGAGTCGGAGATAGTGATATCGATAGAAGCGGATACACACTGATCGAGCCCGGCCCCGTCTCTTGTTACGGTTACGGTGTAAGTACCTGCCCCGAGGGTAGCGACACTATCGGAAGTAGCATTGACAGTTTGTAGTGTACCATCTTCAGCGGTAGTGTTAGCTGACCAAGAGAAAGAGAAGTCAGCACCGTTAGTGGATAGATCAGCAGCGACGCCATCGACATATATATCTCTGATGGATATGTATCCATTGTCAGTACCCCCACAGTTGTCATTGTTTTTGGTAACGATATCGGAGGTACGGATTTCGAGTACAGGGTTGTCTTCGGAGAGCACATAAGTAGCGCCAGTACGACACTGGTTGAACGGATCATTACGATCGATAGCCACGACGGTATAGGTACCTGAAGGCAGTCCAGTTACCAGCGATGAGTCCGCTCTAGTGACCAGATCGATATCGACAGTAGAAGCCCCAAGCCCTTCGAGAGAGGAGAGTCTGGTACCTGAAGCTACGGTGGTATCAGTACCTACCCACCATTCGAATCTGTATTCATTGACATTGACGCCACCGGCTCCATCGATAGAAACCTGTATGGTGCCATCCCCGACGTTAGCGGTCGCATCACAGAAAGTATCATCCTGAATGTTGTCAAGGATGATGACTGGGTTAGCTGTAGAGTCTGAGATTATAATTGTGATTTCCTCACTAACACAATTTGTTATGGTATTGGTGATTTCCAGCGTGAAAGTACCAGCACTCACTCCACTGATACTATCGTTTGCAATTGTGACCGTCTGAAGGGATCCATTGGGCTGAGCAGTCCAATTCAGGGAATAGTTGCTGTTGATGGCATAAGCGACACCATCTTCTCTAACACTATCGATTTTTATGTAGCCATTTGGACTTGCATTGCTACAATTGGTATTATTCATTGCTATTATATCTCCAGCGGTTTCCGAAGAAGAAACAACGGCAATGTCTTCATCAACAACAACGGTAGAGAATACCGAACATACACTGTCTGGTTTCGACCTGTCAATGATAGCAAGCGTATAAGTTCCACCGTCCACATTTTTGAGTGTGTCCACGAATGTGCCGCTGGCTCCAATGTTCTCGGTGCTCGTGATATTTTCGATCCTTCCACCTACATTGGTCAATTCCGTGGTAGTATCAGTGCCTACAAACCACTTGAAATAGTAGTCACCGGCAGTTGCCGTCATATTGGAAATTTCAAATCGGATTTGGCCGAGACCGTCATCATCCCCAACTGTAATCACACAAGCACTATCAATAGCTACAACATTCAGAGCGACCTCAGGTAGGGTGGTAAGACTATCTATTTCAACCTCAAGGGTATCAGTAACACAACCAGTAGCAGTATGACGAGCTGTTACATAGTAGAAACCTGGCTCTTGTCCACTGATGGATGTGCCTCCGCCGTATGCCTGAATGATATTGGCCGGATTGATTTGATCATAAAATTGGTACTGATAGTCACCTACTGAACCTGTTACATAAGCATTATTGTCAATATCTATAACTCCCTGGTTAGTTGGAGCGCAATCGGTCAGGTTTGTAACGGATGCGGCCGTTAGGGTATGTACTTCAAGGTCATCCTGTACCGTGAATGTGATAGTATCCGAGTAACAGGAGTTCGCTCCCGTAATACTGGAAATAGTCTCTAAAACCAGCGTATAATCTCCTGCTTGAAGTGTGTCTCCTGCATTGCCATAAGAGTCTTCGAATGGAGCGGCATTGTCTGCAAAAGTTTCCACGGCTCCTCCGGAGACATCAGAACCGTCAAACCAGTAGAAATTAATGCCGGTTGTTGTTGAATCATCCGGATCAAGTTTCGCTCTGACATATACGCCTCCATTACTGTTTCCAACAAAGGATTCATCACAGATAGAGTTATTTGTGATAGATGCCGAATCCAGAAGCGGGAAGAACGCCTTTTGAGCCACGGTATCCGTAGCGGAAAGTGTCCAGCATTCTGATGCGCTGAAACTAGATAATTCGCGAGCGATAGCTGTATAGGAACCCGACGGCAGACTACTGAATGTGGCTTCGGACCCTCCTGTAATTCCTGGACCATCATTGATTAAAGTTCCATCACCATCGAACAGGTCACCATTTGCTGCGTCAAAAGAATATGGGAAGCGAAGCGTAGTTCCCTGCGAATTGACCACATTATATGCCGTAAAACGATCCGCCGGAACACCACTACCTGCATATAGGTAAATTGTATAGTTTTCGATTGCGTCTGTACCGGTTCTGCTACCTATGTCAGAGATAGTCGTTGCGGTAATAGTCCCTGCTATTGAAAGGTTGTTTATGTTATCGTTAATTCCGAAGGTTCCAGAAACAACCGAGGCCTGTATTTCTCCGCCACTGATGTTTGTGGTGTCGTTAACAATTGCAAACGCAGTAGATCCAGCATTTTCAATGGTATCAAGTAAGTTGAAAGTACCACCGACAGTACCATTTATGGTAATGTTGTCCGCAAGAGCGACTCGGGCTTCTCCATTATCCGGACATTCATCCACATCCTCAATGGTGATAGTTGTTGTTGCCTGTATTCCATTGAACGGAAGCTCGTATACAGTTTGGTATCGACATTGAGTTGTCTGGTTGATGGCGACTAGGGTATAAAGCCCGGCAACCAGTGAGTCCAGTTCGGCTGTACCTGTCGTACCCACTCCTGCGTTGATATTCACATCTACCACTTTACCGCTAGGATTATTGGCTAGGTTTTCTCCGGTCGTGAGTCGATTTGCCGATCCTGTTAATTCATTATTGGCAAAATCGTCCGAGCCTTCGTACCATTCGAAAGTGAATGAGTGTGTAGGGTTCGGATTGTTTGTTACTACTGCGGAAATTTCTCCGTTTTCTCCGTCACAGCTACTTGGGACCACATCTGCAGTAATGACAATTGTTGGAGCGTCATCGCTGATATCGTCCACCACTTCTATTGTCTCGGCGCTACTGACACAAGAGGTGCCACGAAGTGTCACAAGTACTGTATAGAATCCTGCTGTAAGGCTATTCTGCACTGCGGCAGTACCCAGTTCTGTACCAGTAGTGTCCGACCCTTCGTACCATTGGAACTCATAACTTGAGGAGAACGTAGGGGAGAAGGCGACATTGGCAGAATCCGGTGTTCCGTCGCTGAATGTAAGGTTCACTGCCGTTACTTGCGCAACTCCATTTGGCGAACAATCGGATTGAGCTGTCTGCGAAAGCGTTAGATCGAGCGAAGGTTCAGTATCCAATATTGTTACTTGAGCTGTTGTGAAACAGTTTGTCGCAGCATCTATTGCTTTTACTGTGTACAACCCTCCTGGGATATTGGAGACCGTATCGTTATTGGCGCTAAATGTAACAGTTGGAATAAGCGTTGTATTGACCAAATTGGATGAGCTGGTGGTGGCGCCTTGGTACCACTCATAGTTGTAGGTGGCGCCGGTATTGACGGCAGCGATGCCTATCGGCGAGGCAACATCACAATTGTAATCATCCTGAATATTGTCCACGGTCACAACCGGGTTGGATGTAATGTCATTGACAGTGAAAGTTACTTCTGCCGAAGTACATCCTGTCTCCCGGTCAATAATTTGGACCGTATAATCTCCTGGATCCACGTTCCTTAGGAAAGTTGAGTCGGAGAGATCTACTGTTACATCAGTTGTAGCTGATGCATCTCCTTTTAGAACGCGAGTTCGATCACCGTCATTGATAATGTTAGAACTATTGACGGAGGTTCCCCAATACCAGTTGATGTCGAAATCGCTGGTTGTCGCCGGGACAATGTCATTCAACTGAATGGATCCGTTAGGGTAGGAGACATGACCCACGCACACTGAAACATGGGTAGTGTCGACATCTGAGGCATCTGATGTGTTGATGGCAGTTGTCAATGGCGAATCAGTTATAGAGAACTGAAGGAGCTGGGAACAATTGGAAGTATTGTTTGTCAGCAAGAGGGTGTAAGTACCTCCAGGTATGCTATCTAATGTAAAAGCAGTTCCGGCGGTTGTTGTATCTGCATCGACAATGGTTGTACCTGATGGGATCACGCTACTTGTCGTATCGGTTCCTTGGTACCAGGCGTAGGTATAATTGGATGCTGCGTCCGCAGTTTCAACGACCAATGTACCATTAAATCTACCTGAAGAATTCAGGGAGGTGTCACAGACCGTATTATCGTTAGAACTTCCAGTATTTTTTGTGGCCGTTGGTAATTCTTGGGCGTCTTGGATAGTGAAAGTCCTTGGGGTAGAAGAACACCCGGAAGCCGAGTCGATAGCGATGACGGTATAGTCTCCTGGGTCGAGTCCGGAGAGTGAGTCTGTATTAGCCCCAGCTACGAGTTCGTTGTATCCGGCAGTAGCCCCTCCACCGGATCGTTGTTGTTCGATATCCGATCCATCGGTTATTTGTGTACCAGTAGTATCGGTACCGATGTACCACTGGAAGTAGTACCCATCTGCCGAGGCGGGGGTGATGTCTCTGAGTGCGATGTATCCATTTGGATAGTCGGTACCGCCATTACATTCGGTGACGTCCGAAGCTACATAATCGGTTCCTTCTGTAGTGACATCAATAGCGGGAGCGGTCCCGGTATCGTCGATGATAGAGAATTCCAGGTCATCAGAACACTGAGTAGTGTTGTTGAGCATGGTGACGGTATAAGTCCCCCCTGGGATGTTGTTGATGGTAGTTCCATTGTTGGTAATGGTAGCATCGGGGAGTTGTGTTGTTAGCAGGTCAGCAACATTGGTAGACTGTCCGAAGTACCATGTGAAAGTATAGTCGGTATCGACTCCAGCATCTGGAGTGATATCAATTCTACCATTGAAAGAGTTTCCATTGGCTACGAAAGTGGTATCACAGACGGAGTTATTTTGAGAAGTACCGGCCCCTGTTCCCAGCCCTGAGAGGGTAGCAGTAGGGTTATCGGGCATGTCCTCGATAGTGAAAGTGCGCGGGGTAGAAGAACACCCGGAAGCCGAGTCGATAGCGATGACGGTATAGTCTCCTGGATCGAGTCCGGAGAGTGAGTCTGTATTAGCCCCAGCTACGAGTTCGTTGTATCCGGCAGTAGCCCCTCCACCGGATCGTTGTTGTTCGATATCCGATCCATCAGTTATTTGTGTACCAGTAGTATCGGTACCGATGTACCACTGGAAGTAGTACCCATCTGCCGAGGCAGGGGTGATGTCTCTGAGTGCGATGTATCCATTTGGATAGTCGGTACCGCCATTACATTCGGTGACGTCCGAAGCTACATAATCGGTTCCTTCTGTAGTGACATCAATAGCGGGAGCGGTTCCGGTATCGTCGATGATAGAGAATTCCAGGTCATCAGAACACTGAGTAGCGTTGTTGAGCATGGTGACGGTATAAGTCCCCCCTGGGATGTTGTTGATGGTAGTTCCATTGTTGGTAATGGTAGCATCGGGGAGTTGTGTTGTTAGCAGGTCAGCAACATTGGTAGACTGCCCGAAGTACCATGTGAAAGTATAGTCGGTATCGATGCCAGCATCTGGAGTGATATCAATTCTACCATTGAAAGAGTTTCCATTGGCTACGAAAGTGGTATCACAGACGGAGTTATTTTGAGAAGTACCGGCCCCTGTTCCCAGCCCTGAGAGGGTAGCAGTAGGGTTATCGGGCATGTCCTCGATGGTGAAAGTCCTTGGGGTAGAAGAACACCCGGAAGCCGAGTCGATAGCGATGACGGTATAGTCTCCTGGATCGAGTCCGGAGAGTGAGTCTGTATTAGCCCCAGCTACGAGTTCGTTGTATCCGGCAGTAGCCCCTCCACCGGATCGTTGTTGTTCGATATCCGATCCATCAGTTATTTGTGTACCAGTAGTATCGGTACCGATGTACCACTGGAAGTAGTACCCATCTGCCGAGGCAGGGGTGATGTCTCTGAGTGCGATGTATCCATTTGGATAGTCGGTACCGCCATTACATTCGGTGACGTCCGAAGCTACATAATCGGTTCCTTCTGTAGTGACATCAATAGCGGGAGCGGTTCCGGTATCGTCGATGATAGAGAATTCCAGGTCATCAGAACACTGAGTAGTGTTGTTGAGCATGGTGACGGTATAAGTCCCCCCTGGGATGTTGTTGATGGTAGTTCCATTGTTGGTAATGGTAGCATCGGGGAGTTGTGTTGTTAGCAGGTCAGCAACATTGGTAGACTGGCCGAAGTACCATGTGAAAGTATAGTCGGTATCGATGCCAGCATCTGGAGTGATATCAATTCTACCATTGAAAGAGTTTCCATTGGCTACGAAAGTGGTATCACAGACGGAGTTATTTTGAGAAGTACCGGCCCCTGTTCCCAGCCCTGAGAGGGTAGCAGTAGGGTTATCGGGCATGTCCTCGATAGTGAAAGTGCGCGGGGTAGAAGAACACCCGGAAGCCGAGTCGATAGCGATGACGGTATAGTCTCCTGGATCGAGTCCGGAGAGTGAGTCTGTATTAGCCCCAGCGACGAGTTCGTTGTATCCGGCAGTAGCCCCTCCACCGGATCGTTGTTGTTCGATATCCGATCCATCGGTTATTTGTGTACCAGTAGTATCGGTACCGATGTACCACTGGAAGTAGTACCCATCTGCCGAGGCGGGGGTGATGTCTCTGAGTGCGATGTATCCATTTGGATAGTCGGTACCGCCATTACATTCGGTGACGTCCGAAGCTACATAATCGGTTCCTTCTGTAGTGACATCAATAGCGGGAGCGGTCCCGGTATCGTCGATGATAGAGAATTCCAGGTCATCAGAACACTGAGTAGTGTTGTTGAGCATGGTGACGGTATAAGTCCCCCCTGGGATGTTGTTGATGGTAGTTCCATTGTTGGTAATGGTAGCATCGGGGAGTTGTGTTGTTAGCAGGTCAGCAACATTGGTAGACTGCCCGAAGTACCATGTGAAAGTATAGTCGGTATCGATGCCAGCATCTGGAGTGATATCAATTCTACCATTGAAAGAGTTTCCATTGGCTACGAAAGTGGTATCACAGACGGAGTTATTTTGAGAAGTACCGGCCCCTGTTCCCAGCCCTGAGAGGGTAGCAGTAGGGTTATCGGGCATGTCCTCGATGGTGAAAGTCCTTGGGGTAGAAGAACACCCGGAAGCCGAGTCGATAGCGATGACGGTATAGTCTCCTGGATCGAGTCCGGAGAGTGAGTCTGTATTAGCCCCAGCTACGAGTTCGTTGTATCCGGCAGTAGCCCCTCCACCGGATCGTTGTTGTTCGATATCCGATCCATCGGTTATTTGTGTGCCTGTAGTATCGGTACCGATGTACCACTGGAAGTAGTACCCATCTGCCGAGGCAGGGGTGATGTCTCTGAGTGCGATGTATCCATTTGGATAGTCGGTACCGCCATTACATTCGGTGACGTCCGAAGCTACATAATCGGTTCCTTCTGTAGTGACATCAATAGCGGGAGCGGTCCCGGTATCGTCGATGATAGAGAATTCCAGGTCATCAGAACACTGAGTAGTGTTGTTGAGCATGGTGACGGTATAAGTCCCCCCTGGGATGTTGTTGATGGTAGTTCCATTGTTGGTAATGGTAGCATCGGGGAGTTGTGTTGTTAGCAGGTCAGCAACATTGGTAGACTGCCCGAAGTACCATGTGAAAGTATAGTCGGTATCGATGCCAGCATCTGGAGTGATATCAATTCTACCATTGAAAGAGTTTCCATTGGCTACGAAAGTGGTATCACAGACGGAGTTATTTTGAGAAGTACCGGCCCCTGTTCCCAGCCCTGAGAGGGTAGCAGTAGGGTTATCGGGCATGTCCTCGATGGTGAAAGTCCTTGGGGTAGAAGAACACCCGGAAGCCGAGTCGATAGCGATGACGGTATAGTCTCCTGGATCGAGTCCGGAGAGTGAGTCTGTATTAGCCCCAGCTACGAGTTCGTTGTATCCGGCAGTAGCCCCTCCACCGGATCGTTGTTGTTCGATATCCGATCCATCAGTTATTTGTGTACCAGTAGTATCGGTACCGATGTACCACTGGAAGTAGTACCCATCTGCCGAGGCAGGGGTGATGTCTCTGAGTGCGATGTATCCATTTGGATAGTCGGTACCGCCATTACATTCGGTGACGTCCGAAGCTACATAATCGGTTCCTTCTGTAGTGACATCAATAGCGGGAGCGGTTCCGGTATCGTCGATGATAGAGAATTCCAGGTCATCAGAACACTGAGTAGTGTTGTTGAGCATGGTGACGGTATAAGTCCCCCCTGGGATGTTGTTGATGGTAGTTCCATTGTTGGTAATGGTAGCATCGGGGAGTTGTGTTGTTAGCAGGTCAGCAACATTGGTAGACTGCCCGAAGTACCATGTGAAAGTATAGTCGGTATCGATGCCAGCATCTGGAGTGATATCAATTCTACCATTGAAAGAGTTTCCATTGGCTACGAAAGTGGTATCACAGACGGAGTTATTTTGAGAAGTACCGGCCCCTGTTCCCAGCCCTGAGAGGGTAGCAGTAGGGTTATCGGGCATGTCCTCGATGGTGAAAGTCCTTGGGGTAGAAGAACACCCGGAAGCCGAGTCGATAGCGATGACGGTATAGTCTCCTGGATCGAGTCCGGAGAGTGAGTCTGTATTAGCCCCAGCTACGAGTTCGTTGTATCCGGCAGTAGCCCCTCCACCGGATCGTTGTTGTTCGATATCCGATCCATCAGTTATTTGTGTACCAGTAGTATCGGTACCGATGTACCACTGGAAGTAGTACCCATCTGCCGAGGCAGGGGTGATGTCTCTGAGTGCGATGTATCCATTTGGATAGTCGGTACCGCCATTACATTCGGTGACGTCCGAAGCTACATAATCGGTTCCTTCTGTAGTGACATCAATAGCGGGAGCGGTCCCGGTATCGTCGATGATAGAGAATTCCAGGTCATCAGAACACTGAGTAGTGTTGTTGAGCATGGTGACGGTATAAGTCCCCCCTGGGATGTTGTTGATGGTAGTTCCATTGTTGGTAATGGTAGCATCGGGGAGTTGTGTTGTTAGCAGGTCAGCAACATTGGTAGACTGCCCGAAGTACCATGTGAAAGTATAGTCGGTATCGACTCCAGCATCTGGAGTGATATCAATTCTACCATTGAAAGAGTTTCCATTGGCTACGAAAGTGGTATCACAGACGGAGTTATTTTGAGAAGTACCGGCCCCTGTTCCCAGCCCTGAGAGGGTAGCAGTAGGGTTATCGGGCATGTCCTCGATGGTGAAAGTCCTTGGGGTAGAAGAACACCCGGAAGCCGAGTCGATAGCGATGACGGTATAGTCTCCTGGGTCGAGTCCGGAGAGTGAGTCTGTATTAGCACCAGCTACGAGTTCGTTGTATCCGGCAGTAGCCCCTCCACCGGATCGTTGTTGTTCGATATCCGATCCATCGGTTATTTGTGTACCAGTAGTATCGGTACCGATGTACCACTGGAAGTAGTATCCATCTGCCGAGGCGGGGGTGATGTCTCTGAGTGCGATGTATCCATTTGGATAGTCGGTACCGCCATTACATTCGGTGACGTCCGAAGCTACATAATCGGTTCCTTCTGTAGTGACATCAATAGCGGGAGCGGTCCCGGTATCGTCGATGATAGAGAATTCCAGGTCATCAGAACACTGAGTAGTGTTGTTGAGCATGGTGACGGTATAAGTCCCTCCTGGGATGTTGTTGATGGTAGTTCCATTGTTGGTAATGGTAGCATCGGGGAGTTGTGTTGTTAGCAGGTCAGCAACATTGGTAGACTGCCCGAAGTACCATGTGAAAGTATAGTCGGTATCGATGCCAGCATCTGGAGTGATATCAATTCTACCATTGAAAGAGTTTCCATTGGCTACGAAAGTGGTATCACAGACGGAGTTATTTTGAGAAGTACCGGCCCCTGTTCCCAGCCCTGAGAGGGTAGCAGTAGGGTTATCGGGCATGTCCTCGATGGTGAAAGTCCTTGGGGTAGAAGAACACCCGGAAGCCGAGTCGATAGCGATGACGGTATAGTCTCCTGGATCGAGTCCGGAGAGTGAGTCTGTATTAGCCCCAGCTACGAGTTCGTTGTATCCGGCAGTAGCCCCTCCACCGGATCGTTGTTGTTCGATATCCGATCCATCGGTTATTTGTGTGCCTGTAGTATCGGTACCGATGTACCACTGGAAGTAGTACCCATCTGCCGAGGCGGGGGTGATGTCTCTGAGTGCGATGTATCCATTTGGATAGTCGGTACCGCCATTACATTCGGTGACGTCCGAAGCTACATAATCGGTTCCTTCTGTAGTGACATCAATAGCGGGAGCGGTCCCGGTATCGTCGATGATAGAGAATTCCAGGTCATCAGAACACTGAGTAGTGTTGTTGAGCATGGTGACGGTATAAGTCCCCCCTGGGATGTTGTTGATGGTAGTTCCATTGTTGGTAATGGTAGCATCGGGGAGTTGTGTTGTTAGCAGGTCAGCAACATTGGTAGACTGGCCGAAGTACCATGTGAAAGTATAGTCGGTATCGATGCCAGCATCTGGAGTGATATCAATTCTACCATTGAAAGAGTTTCCATTGGCTACGAAAGTGGTATCACAGACGGAGTTATTTTGAGAAGTACCGGCCCCTGTTCCCAGCCCTGAGAGGGTAGCAGTAGGGTTATCGGGCATGTCCTCGATGGTGAAAGTCCTTGGGGTAGAAGAACACCCGGAAGCCGAGTCGATAGCGATGACGGTATAGTCTCCTGGATCGAGTCCGGAGAGTGAGTCTGTATTAGCCCCAGCGACGAGTTCGTTGTATCCGGCAGTAGCCCCTCCACCGGATCGTTGTTGTTCGATATCCGATCCATCGGTTATTTGTGTGCCAGTAGTATCGGTACCGATGTACCACTGGAAGTAGTACCCATCTGCCGAGGCAGGGGTGATGTCTCTGAGTGCGATGTATCCATTTGGATAGTCGGTACCGCCATTACATTCGGTGACGTCCGAAGCTACATAATCGGTTCCTTCTGTAGTGACATCAATAGCGGGAGCGGTTCCGGTATCGTCGATGATAGAGAATTCCAGGTCATCAGAACACTGAGTAGTGTTGTTGAGCATGGTGACGGTATAAGTCCCCCCTGGGATGTTGTTGATGGTAGTTCCATTGTTGGTAATGGTAGCATCGGGGAGTTGTGTTGTTAGCAGGTCAGCAACATTGGTAGACTGTCCGAAGTACCATGTGAAAGTATAGTCGGTATCGGTCCCAGCATCTGGAGTGATATCAATTCTACCATTGAAAGAGTTTCCATTGGCTACGAAAGTGGTATCACAGACGGAGTTATTTTGAGAAGTACCGGCCCCTGTTCCCAGCCCTGAGAGGGTAGCAGTAGGGTTATCGGGCATGTCCTCGATGGTGAAAGTCCTTGGGGTAGAAGAACACCCGGAAGCCGAGTCGATAGCGATGACGGTATAGTCTCCTGGGTCGAGTCCGGAGAGTGAGTCTGTATTAGCACCAGCTACGAGTTCGTTGTATCCGGCAGTAGCCCCTCCACCGGATCGTTGTTGTTCGATATCCGATCCATCGGTTATTTGTGTACCAGTAGTATCGGTACCGATGTACCACTGGAAGTAGTACCCATCTGCCGAGGCAGGGGTGATGTCTCTGAGTGCGATGTATCCATTTGGATAGTCGGTACCGCCATTACATTCGGTGACGTCCGAAGCTACATAATCGGTTCCTTCTGTAGTGACATCAATAGCGGGAGCGGTCCCGGTATCGTCGATGATAGAGAATTCCAGGTCATCAGAACACTGAGTAGCGTTGTTGAGCATGGTGACGGTATAAGTCCCCCCTGGGATGTTGTTGATGGTAGTTCCATTGTTGGTAATGGTAGCATCGGGGAGTTGTGTTGTTAGCAGGTCAGCAACATTGGTAGACTGTCCGAAGTACCATGTGAAAGTATAGTCGGTATCGGTCCCAGCATCCGGGGTGATATCAATTCTACCATTAAAAGAGTTTCCATTGGCTACGAAAGTGGTATCACAGACGGAGTTATTTTGAGAAGTACCGGCGCCTGTTCCCAGCCCTGAGAGGGTAGCAGTAGGGTTATCGGGCATGTCCTCGATAGTGAAAGTGCGCGGGGTAGAAGAACACCCGGAAGCCGAGTCGATAGCGATGACGGTATAGTCTCCTGGATCGAGTCCGGAGAGTGAGTCTGTATTAGCCCCAGCGACGAGTTCGTTGTATCCGGCAGTAGCCCCTCCACCGGATCGTTGTTGTTCGATATCCGATCCATCGGTTATTTGTGTACCAGTAGTATCGGTACCGATGTACCACTGGAAGTAGTACCCATCTGCCGAGGCAGGGGTGATGTCTCTGAGTGCGATGTATCCATTTGGATAGTCGGTACCGCCATTACATTCGGTGACGTCCGAAGCTACATAATCGGTTCCTTCTGTAGTGACATCAATAGCGGGAGCGGTCCCGGTATCGTCGATGATAGAGAATTCCAGGTCATCAGAACACTGAGTAGTGTTGTTGAGCATGGTGACGGTATAAGTCCCCCCTGGGATGTTGTTGATGGTAGTTCCATTGTTGGTAATGGTAGCATCGGGGAGTTGTGTTGTTAGCAGGTCAGCAACATTGGTAGACTGTCCGAAGTACCATGTGAAAGTATAGTCGGTATCGACTCCAGCATCTGGAGTGATATCAATTCTACCATTAAAAGAGTTTCCATTGGCTACGAAAGTGGTATCACAGACGGAGTTATTTTGAGAAGTACCGGCCCCTGTTCCCAGCCCTGAGAGGGTAGCAGTAGGGTTATCGGGCATGTCCTCGATGGTGAAAGTCCTTGGGGTAGAAGAACACCCGGAAGCCGAGTCGATAGCGATGACGGTATAGTCTCCTGGATCGAGTCCGGAGAGTGAGTCTGTATTAGCCCCAGCGACGAGTTCGTTGTATCCGGCAGTAGCCCCTCCACCGGATCGTTGTTGTTCGATATCCGATCCATCGGTTATTTGTGTACCAGTAGTATCGGTACCGATGTACCACTGGAAGTAGTACCCATCTGCCGAGGCGGGGGTGATGTCTCTGAGTGCGATGTATCCATTTGGATAGTCGGTACCGCCATTACATTCGGTGACGTCCGAAGCTACATAATCGGTTCCTTCTGTAGTGACATCAATAGCGGGAGCGGTCCCGGTATCGTCGATGATAGAGAATTCCAGGTCATCAGAACACTGAGTAGTGTTGTTGAGCATGGTGACGGTATAAGTCCCCCCTGGGATGTTGTTGATGGTAGTTCCATTGTTGGTAATGGTAGCATCGGGGAGTTGTGTTGTTAGCAGGTCAGCAACATTGGTAGACTGCCCGAAGTACCATGTGAAAGTATAGTCGGTATCGATGCCAGCATCTGGAGTGATATCAATTCTACCATTGAAAGAGTTTCCATTGGCTACGAAAGTGGTATCACAGACGGAGTTATTTTGAGAAGTACCGGCCCCTGTTCCCAGCCCTGAGAGGGTAGCAGTAGGGTTATCGGGCATGTCCTCGATGGTGAAAGTCCTTGGGGTAGAAGAACACCCGGAAGCCGAGTCGATAGCGATGACGGTATAGTCTCCTGGATCGAGTCCGGAGAGTGAGTCTGTATTAGCACCAGCGACGAGTTCGTTGTATCCGGCAGTAGCCCCTCCACCGGATCGTTGTTGTTCGATATCCGATCCATCGGTTATTTGTGTACCAGTAGTATCGGTACCGATGTACCACTGGAAGTAGTACCCATCTGCCGAGGCAGGGGTGATGTCTCTGAGTGCGATGTATCCATTTGGATAGTCGGTACCGCCATTACATTCGGTGACGTCCGAAGCTACATAATCGGTTCCTTCTGTAGTGACATCAATAGCGGGAGCGGTCCCGGTATCGTCGATGATAGAGAATTCCAGGTCATCAGAACACTGAGTAGTGTTGTTGAGCATGGTGACGGTATAAGTCCCTCCTGGGATGTTGTTGATGGTAGTTCCATTGTTGGTAATGGTAGCATCGGGGAGTTGTGTTGTTAGCAGGTCAGCAACATTGGTAGACTGCCCGAAGTACCATGTGAAAGTATAGTCGGTATCGACTCCAGCATCTGGAGTGATATCAATTCTACCATTGAAAGAGTTTCCATTGGCTACGAAAGTGGTATCACAGACGGAGTTATTTTGAGAAGTACCGGCCCCTGTTCCCAGCCCTGAGAGGGTAGCAGTAGGGTTATCGGGCATGTCCTCGATGGTGAAAGTGCGCGGGGTAGAAGAACACCCGGAAGCCGAGTCGATAGCGATGACGGTATAGTCTCCTGGATCGAGTCCGGAGAGTGAGTCTGTATTAGCCCCAGCGACGAGTTCGTTGTATCCAGCAGTAGCCCCTCCACCGGATCGTTGTTGTTCGATATCCGATCCATCGGTTATTTGTGTACCAGTAGTATCGGTACCGATGTACCACTGGAAGTAGTACCCATCTGCCGAGGCGGGGGTGATGTCTCTGAGTGCGATGTATCCATTTGGATAGTCGGTACCGCCATTACATTCGGTGACGTCCGAAGCTACATAATCGGTTCCTTCTGTAGTGACATCAATAGCGGGAGCGGTCCCGGTATCGTCGATGATAGAGAATTCCAGGTCATCAGAACACTGAGTAGTGTTGTTGAGCATGGTGACGGTATAAGTCCCCCCTGGGATGTTGTTGATGGTAGTTCCATTGTTGGTAATGGTAGCATCGGGGAGTTGTGTTGTTAGCAGGTCAGCAACATTGGTAGACTGTCCGAAGTACCATGTGAAAGTATAGTCGGTATCGATGCCAGCATCTGGAGTGATATCAATTCTACCATTGAAAGAGTTTCCATTGGCTACGAAAGTGGTATCACAGACGGAGTTATTTTGAGAAGTACCGGCCCCTGTTCCCAGCCCTGAGAGGGTAGCAGTAGGGTTATCGGGCATGTCCTCGATGGTGAAAGTCCTTGGGGTAGAAGAACACCCGGAAGCCGAGTCGATAGCGATGACGGTATAGTCTCCTGGATCGAGTCCGGAGAGTGAGTCTGTATTAGCCCCAGCTACGAGTTCGTTGTATCCGGCAGTAGCCCCTCCACCGGATCGTTGTTGTTCGATATCTGATCCATCGGTTATTTGTGTACCAGTAGTATCGGTACCGATGTACCACTGGAAGTAGTACCCATCTGCCGAGGCGGGGGTGATGTCTCTGAGTGCGATGTATCCATTTGGATAGTCGGTACCGCCATTACATTCGGTGACGTCCGAAGCTACATAATCGGTTCCTTCTGTAGTGACATCAATAGCGGGAGCGGTCCCGGTATTATCCGTCATTGCGAATTCGAGCGTATCGGAACAGTTGGTCGTATTGTTAACCATCACCACAGTATATGTTCCGCCAGGGATGTTGCTGATAGTGGTGTTGTTATTAGTGATGGTGGATCTGGGAAGCCTTGTCCCCAGCAAATCAGCGTTTGCCGTAGACTGGCCGAAGTACCATGTGAAAGTATAGTCGGTATCGGTCCCAGCATCCGGGGTGATATCAATCGCTCCATCAAAAGTTCCACCGTCAGCGATCATAGTGGTATCGCAGACTGTGTTTTGAATAGTGCCAGACCCAACGCTCGAAAGTGTTGCAGTGGGAAGTACCTGATTTCCGTCAGTAATAGCAAAGGTTGCCTCGTCAGTACATCCATTAGGACTTGTAACTAAAACAGTATACTGACCTTCGCCAATGCCTGCCAAAGAGTCTGTCGTGGTGCCATTTGGAATGCTATTTGCCGCAGAAACCGAACCATCAGTTAGCGCCGTTCCACTTGTATTTGGACCACTATACCAGGCGAATGTGTAGCCGGTGAAATCCGTAACGTTGCTGCCGTCGAATGAAACAGCAATATCAATATGTCCATCCAGGCTATCCGTTCGGCAAAGTGAATTGTTATTTGAAGATTCTAGTGTGATCACCGGACTAACTGGAACACTATTCAGAGTAACAGTCTGCGTCGCAACACAGCCCGTGCTGACATTTTCTACACGGAGTGTATAGTTACCTGAAACCTGATTGGAGATAGTACTGGCGCTGGCAGAAACCACAGTTCCGGAGGTGGTGTCGCTGCCTGTATACCAAGTGAAATCATAATCAGAATTTGTGTCGTCATAAGGGCCGGGATCATCGGTTTGCGACACAGTGCCCACTAGGATACCAGTGCCAACCGATCCACCGCAATCATTGCTCGCTGTTTGTGAAATGGAAATGATTGGTGTATAAGGTTCATCGAAAATGTCGATAGTCACAGCGTTTGACTCACAACCAGTGGTATTATTTACTGCTACTACCGTGTAGGAATTATCTGTTCGGGATACAGTCCCTTCGAATGAGAACTCACCCAAGCTGTCTAAGGTGTTTCCGCTTTCGCCAGCGATAAGACTGTCTGGGTCGACAGTATCGCCAAGATACCATCTGAAAGTATGTCCAGTATCTCCAAAAGTTAAGTCTTCAGCCACATCTGCTGATATGCTACCTGATGGTGTTTCACAGGAAACATTGTTAGATCCTGACGCTGATAGAGTAGGATCGCTTGACGAGTCACCGATTGTTATGTCAACAAAACTTGAACAGGTAAGATCATCGTTTTCTACCACAATTCTGTAAACACCGTCAGTAAGGTTTGAGAAGGTCAAACCGGTGGCTCCATCATTTACAGTGGTTGGCCCTTGCTCAACGGTTGAGGTACTTGCTCCCTGGTAAATTGTGTAGGTATAGGAGCTAGGTTCCGTGCCTGATGACGAGGATGTAACATCAACGCTTCCAGCACCACTGGACCCACAGTTCGCATCTGAAGTCGTAGCAGTGACGATGCTGGGAAGGTCTTCAATATCGGCTAAGGAGATAGTAGCTGGGCTTGTTTCGCAATCAGAGGTAGTGCTTTTGGCAGAGACTGTGTAGAACCCACCGGCTAAACCAGTGAATACCCCAGTTGAATTAGAGGTAATTGGAGAGGATACATCAAATCCGCTATAGAGAGTGAAAGTATAAGTATCGGTACTTGGTGTAATTACACCTGAAACATCTATCTCACCATTTGGTGTTGCAGCATCGCAACTAGAATTCGGAGTAAGGTCTGCGTTGGCACATTCGATTTCAGCTGCAGGGAATGACACAGATCCGTTTCCGCCTCCACCAAGTCCGGTTCTTTCAAAACTGCCATCTGTTGAGCCGTCACCCGTGGCTAAATCCGAAACCGTAGGGGACGTAGGAGTTAGTCCATCAAAATCATAGTAAATAACCAAACCATCTTCAGTACCAGACAACTCTGTACACATTTGAGCAACTATTTCCGATTGTGAAAGTGCCTTGTTGTAAATACGGAACTCGTCCATTGTTCCTTCAAATTTCTTCGAACCAAGGTTACCATCTCTTGCTATATACATGGGGTTACCAGTGTCAATTATCCCGAGGCCTGTCCCTACGTAATTAGTACTGCCAAGGAGGACACCATTGGCGTATATTCTCATGTCACCAGTTGTGCCATCCCAAGTACCAACAACCTGAGTCCAGCCGGTGGCGCTATAGCTAGTGTTAATTCTTCCTCTACCACCGTCGTTCTGAGTCTTCATTACAAAGGCCAGCCCATTATGATTATCAGACCACAGCAGGACCTGAGATTCTCCAGTTCCTCCGGAAGAGAAGATTCGATGATCGTTTGAATAATTATCTGCCGTCAGGTTCACCCAGTAAGAGATGGTCACTGCATTCATACCAGCAATAATTTGTGGTATTTCGACATGCGCTTGTCCTTCGAAATCGACCGCATTGTCAGTGGCTACGTCGGCAAAGATGTTTTCAAATGATGGTTCGGTGAAGTTGTCTGTCACGTCCACTGTAGTTGTGGTAGAGCAACCTGTAGTTTCATTAGTGACAATTACCGTATACCTTCCAGATGGGGCTCCATTCAATTGTGAGTCATCATTAGACAGAGATGTCCCGGTCAATGCTGCAGGCAGTCGGTTCTCAGCAAGTGTGTTGTTACCGGCGTACCACTCAAAGTCAAAACCGGTAACAGTTCCCGCGCCATCACCGTCTGCTGATGCGATACCATCGGCATTGTCGCAATTTGTGTTAGGAGAAACCTCTTGGGTGGCAGGGGTAGGGAAGGTAACGGAAGAACCGATTGGCACAACCAGGGGGGCAGATGCACACCCTGAGGCGCTCGTGGCGGTGACAGTATAATTCCCAACTGATAGACCTGAATAAGTCGCACCTGCAGCACCAGTACCGGAGTGAGCTACCGTAGGCCCGATGGCGCCTCCATCATACCATTCGAAAAAGAAGTCGTTTATGTCTTCTCCTGTTACCTCCACCGTGGCAGAGCCGTTGGTAGGATCGGAGCAGCTGGTAATATCCGTTTTTGACACCAAGGTGGGCGATTGCGTAGGTGTTTGAGATGATGTGATCTCTACAGTTGTTTGTTCTGTACAAAGTGTCGACTGATTCTGAGCCTGAACCAGATAGTTACCAGCATTAGCTGAACTGATTGACGTACCGGTTCCAATTGGGGTACTTGTATCATCGGTATTAAACCAGGTGAACGTATAACCTGAAGTGGTGACCGTTCCGTCGAATTCTGTGACCGAGACCGAAGCTCCGCCATCAGGCACAATACAATTCGTCAATGGTGCATCCTCAACCGCGTTGACCGTGAATGGATCGGGAGTTACCACATCAATCACAACTGTAGCGGTATCAGAAAAGCAATTTCCGTTGGTGTAGAAACCTATTACGTCATAGGTGCCATCAACCATGCCGTTGTATTCGCTTCCCTCGTTCAGGACAGTAGAATAATCTCCTTCGTTATACCATGAGAATGTGAATCCGTCAGCTTCGGTAAACTCTCCGGTGCGCTCAGGAACTGATCCTGTGACATTAACATTATCGAGGTAATATCTTTCATTATTTGCTGTGTTGCGCATCCTAACCCGTAAGTTCAAGGTAGAACCATTGAGGCCGGTAATCACTGTCTGCTCGAACCCAAAACTTCCTTTATACTCTGCAAACTGAACTTCGGATCCACCATCAATAGAGTAGAAAACGCGGACATTATCTTGAGACTGCTCCATCTTGGTGGAAGCAGTATGGTCCATGGTAACGCTGATATCAGAATGTCCGGAGATATCAATCGTACCTGATCTCCAGTTCACATTACCATCCGTATCATTCGCTTCAAATGCGCTGCTACCGATTCGGGTACTAACGGCAGCATAGTCAGTGTTGCTGGCCTTGGTTCTTGACCAGTCAGTATCGCCATTGTCGCTGGTTGTACCCACCGCAAGATCCTCGAATGTCTCTAAGTAGATTGTTTCCAGCTCACCACCAAGCGTTCCGAAATAATAAGCTCGCGCCTGGCCATTACTAGCGGCGGCAGGATCACAATTTTCATTGTCCTTGACAACCTCCGCCGTGAGAGGGAAGGGAATAGATGTAACACTGACTGACGCTATGTTGTTGTCCACTTCACATTCCGGGATGCTCGAGGTTCCTAATGTGATCAATGGTGATTGACCTGCGTCATTGATCACGATGTACATTTCAAAATCTCCTCCCGGACCTTCCACGGTCATGTTGATGGTTTCCGTCTCGCCAATTACAAAGTTGGAAAGCAAGTACGTGCTGGTGAATACCAACTCGCTCGTTGGATCATTGACAGGGTCTCCTGAATAAAAGGCTACTGGCAGGATGCCTGACAGATCGGTATCTCCGTCGTTCCGTACCTGGAAGGTTACATTAAAATCAGTTTCGGGACAGCTGGCCTGCGTAGCAGTAATTGTTGCTCCTCCAAGAAGATTAATATCAGGAGAAACAAATGAAGGGCAACCATCGGCTTCCAGGATGGTCGATTGAGTCAGGAAGTTGTTGAGGGGTCGTTGATCTTCAACTGCACCGGTTTCGCAATCTACAGTACCGAAGATGTTAATGTGGTTTTGTTGTTCCTGGGGAATACGCAAATCGTCATCAACATTCACATTGAAGTAGCCATGCTGGTTCCAAACAGTTCGAGATGGTTGCCAAACCTCCCCGTCTGATTCAAACACTCGAACGTGGCCTCGGGGAGTATTACTAGAATAAGGATTAAAACTCAACGCGTCATTTGCGTAGCAGGTAACAATGATTTCGCTGGCAGCATCTCCATCGACATCCGCTACAATTGGATATTCCTCCTGCGTTCTGGAAATACAAGTAGCGGTATTTCTTGTAGTACCGTCCGTACCGTCGATGATGAGTAGCTGACTCTCACTTCTGTATACTGTCTCTGCTGCACCGTCGCCATCAAAGTCAAAAAGGGTACACCCCGTGAACCCTGAAGAACCTTCCTTGACCCCCTTGATCCAAAAGGGGGTAAGTTCATCGTCTGCATCCAGTTCGAGTGAATAGAGTTTTTGATCCGATACATAGTTGGCGTTCAGTTCGCCATTTCCATCTACATCGGCAATATTTATTCGACCCGCCCCTCTGACGTGATTATTAGTAGGGTCGGAGTAGGTACTGACAAAATTGTTCGCGACATCCCAAAAGAAGATAGTTGTTGGACCACTATAGTTACTACCCAAAGCACCGGGCATGAGCACGTCCATGTTACCATCGAGGTTGAAGTCCGCAACCGAAACGCTGGACCAGTTTTGCGATCCCCAGTTGCCATACCACTTGGGATGGTAAGTGCCACTTAGACCAGCTTTTGCTGCTATGGCGTCATTCATGTCTTTGACCAGTGTCTTAGTACCGGCACCTATATTGATAGCCCAAATTTCATTACCGGTGATAAGTTCCAATCCTGCACAATCGGTACATTCGGCATCATCCAGAATGTCAACCGCAATGGAGCCCTGTACATAATCAACTTCCATGTTGCCGGCCTCAGCAATAATAACAGCTCCTGTGGTAGCATTCCGGATTTCATCGCCATAGTATAATTCTGCAACACCGTCCTGATTGAAATCTGCGAGAGCAATAAGCCCTACCACATCACCAACTACTGCAGTCCACAATTGATTCCCCTCACAGTCGAATGCAGCCAGGTCACCATTTCCTCTATCCTCATTAATGAAAATTTCCGCACACTCATCCCCGTCGATATCGCCTATCGCCACGGCGTTCTCTGGTTCGAATGAAAGCGGGATTTCGAATTCTGTTGATCCGGTGACACCATCCAAAACAACCACCTTATCATCCTGCTTATTTGATACCACGACCTCTGGAGTTCCATCTTGATCAATGTCACCAATGGCTGGTGTGGCATGGCTGTTTGCCGATCGTTCGAGGGAGCCCCATTGAACTCGGATAGCAAATGCCGGATCATCAGTCGGTTCATCTTCACAAACGACACTGTTACCGAAGAAGAAGTCGGTACAGCTTGCACCTCCTGAGCAGTCCGTATCAAAACAGTCGACAAACCCGTCGCCATCATTGTCTATACCATCGTCGCAAGAGGTTTCCTGCGAAAAGGCGTTCAGAGACACGATTATCAGCGAAAGGGAAAGGGGAATTTTCCAGTTGAATTTCATGGTAATAAGTAGTGGCGATAAAATACTATTATATATACGATTTGTACAATACTGGTAACCTCGTAAATTATTTTGATCTTCAATTAAGGCATAATTGCCCTAAACTGAGCATAAAGATACAACTTTTTAGAAGCCTGTATTTTTAGGTTAAAAAATTGTAATTATCCAAGTTTTGGATGATTGGAAGCCGGCTAGCGTCCCAGGAGAATTGTACCACTTTGGTCCAGTTGGGAATCTTCACATTTCATGACATAATAATAGAGGCCCGCGGGCATCTGAGCACCCCCACTTGTTCCATCCCAAACACAGTCATTTTCAAAGGGTGAATCTTCATTTACAATATTTCTACCTCTATTGTCAAAGATAAATACGGAGCAGCCCGCCATATTCGAAGAGTTGAGAATCTCCCAGCATTCAAACCCAATTCCATCACCATTGGGGGAGAATCCTGTTCGAGGTACGAGGTTGTCATTCTGTAGGGTGATAGTCATGGATTCTCGACAGCCGTTAATATCTGTCCCCGTAAGCGTTATTTCTTGGGTCGAGGTGCGAGGGAATACAGTTACTGAGGCGGCAAGTGAGTCTGTGAAAATATTAGTTGGTTCCCACAACAAATCTTCCGCTCCCACAGCTTCAAGTCGTACACCGTTAGTTCTTGGAGGCACCGTAAGAACGTCATCCACAATGTCAAATTCCGCACTAACTATGGATACACCGGAATTTGCAAAATTTTGAATGTCTTGTGTACTAACCACGGTACACCCAATCGGTGTAACCCCAGTGACTTGGATCGTGGTAAGGCTTTCATCAGCCTGTGTCAAAACGAAAGCCGAGTCGGAATCGGTGTAGCGAAACAATGTATCCATCGCGCCATCAGTGACATCAACCCAGATGTATGAACTATATCCTGTGGGCATTTCGACTAGAAGACTGTCGCTAGGACATTTCTCAGTCCCATTTGGCGTAATAATTGGTACTGTCGGAACTTCCGAAACTGTTATATTTTTCTGCGAGGTGTCCAAGCAATTAGATATCTCGTCATACCCGACGGTAAGGTTTGCAACGTAAAGTCCCGCGGTGCCATTAGTGAATGATGTGGCGCTATCGGCGGCAGTACCAACTTCGTTTCCTGAGGCATCCACAAATGTCCAGCTGTAGTTCAGGGTCAGGTCGGATTCTCCGATAGATTCCGATCCCAAAAGGAGCGCTACATCTACACAAATTTCTTCGTCTCCGGCAATCGATGCTTCCGGTGGGCTTGCCTGCCGAATAGCGAGTGATTCTGATGTTTCGCTACAGCCATTATTATCTGTTAGCCTGATACTGTAGGCGGCACTGGAAGTGGCGACAAAGGCCGAGGTGGTGGCATCAGTAACGGCTGACCCGTCCTGCAGCCACTGATAGTCAAACCCCCCAACTGATCGGGCAGATAGATTGGCTTGGCCTCCGGCGCAAAACCGATCGTCATCCTGATTAATGACTGTGAGTCTTGGCACGGAGAACACTTCAATGGCAATTGAGTCTGGCTGGCTAATGCAATTGCTTGATGTCGCCTGGGTTCTCAATGTATATATACCATTGTTGGCCGCAGTTGAGTTTGGTATCTCGAATGTCGCTGCCGAAACAACCGTATCCAAATCGTTTGGCCCAGTCCAGTAATAACTTCCCGCAGTGGCACTTGTGGAAAGGGAGATTGTTGTGCCAACGCAAATTGCTGCTGAGGTAGTAATTGTGGGTACAGCTGGAGCGCTCCCAGAATCGTGCTGATAGGAGAGGGAGGAAGAAGCTTGTGAGCAGCCGTCATGTGCAGTACTCAAAGTTACCTGGACAGTGATATCGGAGGTATTTGTGGAAATGTCCAATTCGTCCGTAGTGCTTGCAGCGGTTGAGCCACTTACGTCCCAACTGTAGGTGGCTCCGTTGATTTTAGTTGCTCTAATCGTGGTGCCATCCCCATTGCAATAAGTGCCAGTCAAAGGGTCAACAACCGGTACTACACAGTTCTCATTGATGATGGTGGAAATAAATCCATCCTGTCCCGTTCTACTGAAAAAAGTAAAGTAAATATCAGTTTTGGCATCACCGTTCAT